>NZ_JAFVIM010000002.1:0-451554 GCF_017582745.1 Massilia oculi | reverse complement strand
GTCAGCGGAGCAAGCTCCCTGTTACCGTTCGACTTGCATGTGTAAAGCATGCCGCCAGCGTTCAATCTGAGCCAGGATCAAACTCTTCAGTTCAATCTCTGTTTGTTGACTCTTTCGAGTCATCCGCATTGCTGCGGAGTCGCTCACTCAAAATACTGACCGTCACTTCATTGCTGAAGCAACGTTTAATACTTTGTGCGAACATTTGATATTTTAAGTAATCAAGAACCTAAGTTCTTGGCACCTTCATCAAACGCCCACACTTATCGACTGTTAATTTTTAAAGATCAGAATTCGGTTACTGCTTCATCTGCTGTTGCTTCGAATCGTTTTGTTCGTCAGCAGCAGAGGAGAGAGAGTATGAAGTGTTTTTCGTTTTTCGTCAACCCCTCATTTCGCTTCGTCGCAGTTTTCACCGTTGACTTCATTGCGCTAACCGTTTGATTTGGCTTGCGTTTTTCGGTCAGTGCCGAAGCGGAGGCGAACTATAGCAAACCAACTGCCGAGTCCGCAAGAGGGCGAGAAAGAAAGTGTGGCGGCTACAACAGCCAGTCGATCGGCAGCCACGACAGCGCCTTTACCGCGGCCCGCTTGAACCAGCTCGTGCCCGGCTCCTTCTCATGCCGGATCACCTGATCGCCGCGCCGTTCCAGCCAGATCACCGAACCGCGATCATCGAGCTTCACTTCATAGGCGCGTGTCGGCAAGGTCCGGTCCAGCGTCTCGGTCAGGCGCGTGGCCAGGGCCGGGCTGTCGATCACCATCCCCATTTCGGTATTCAGGTGAATGGAGCGCTGGTCGAAGTTGAACGAGCCGACGAATACCCGATTGCCGTCCACCCCGAAGGTCTTGGCATGCAGGCTCGCGTCCGAACTGCCGATCCCGCTGCCGCTGCCGCGTTTTTCGCGCGAAGGCTCGTCGGTCGCTTCCCGGCGCAGTTCATATAGTGTCACGCCCGACTCGAGCAGCGGCTTGCGCCATTTGGCATAGCCCGCGTGCACCGCCGCGACGTCGGTCGCTTCCAGTGAATTGGTCAGTATCCTGGTCCGAGTGCGTTTTTTAGCCAGGTCGACGAAGGCGGCGGTTCCCTCCTTGCCGGGAACGAAATACGGCGAGACGAGATCCAGGCTGCGCTGCGGCTCTCCCAGGATGTCTCTCAGTTTGAAAGCGATGTTCGCTTCCGGCGCCGCCGTCCCCATGACCTTGGCCGGATCGTCACTGACGAACCTGGCGCGCGCCCACTCCAGCGGCAGGCTCCCCCCCACCAGTTGCTCGAGGAAGGCGGAACGCTTGATGGCCTCTATATAGGCCTGCGCCTCGGCATCGGGTTTCAAGGCCGGCGCCGCGACCGCATCCGGGGCCAGCAAGGCCAGCGGGTAGGCCGACGGGCTGTTCCAATACAGGTCGAAATCGTCCGACACGGCGCGCACGACCGGCCCCGCGGCGATGACGTCGAGGTCGGCAAACGAGATTTCGCCCGCCGCGCCGAAATACTCGTCGCCCACATTGCGCCCGCCAATGATCGTGACCTGGTTATCCGCGGTGAACGATTTATTGTGCATACGCCGGTTCAGGCGCATGAAATCGGCGGCCATGCCGGCCGCCCGCACCGAACGGATGCCGTTCGGATTGAACAGCCGCACCTCGATCATCGGATGGACGTCGAGCGCGGCCAGCGCACCGTCGAGCCCGGCCGTATTGTTGTCGTCGAGCAGAAGACGCACACGCACCCCGCGCTCGGCCGCACTCCTGAGCGCGTCGAACATCAGCCGGCCGGTGGTGTCGTCGCGCCAGATATAGTACTGGACGTCCAGGCTGCGGTCGGCAGCCTGCGCCAGCACGGCGCGCGCGGCAAAGGCGTCGCGCCCGTCCGCGAGGGCGTGGATGCCGGCCAGGCCGGGATGCGCCATCGTCAGGGGCATGAGCGCCTTGCCGAGACGGGTATCGTCGGTCTGGACGAAGGACGTGCTCGCCACCCTGCCCTCCAGCGGCGGCAGCGACGAGCAACTCGTCAGCGCCAGGGACAGCGCCAGCAGCGCCCCCGGCAATACCAGCCACACCCTGCGCGCGCCCATCGATTACAGCCCTTCGAAGTCCGGCTTGCGCTTCTCGAGGAAGGCCGACATGCCTTCTTTTTGGGCAGGCGTGCCGAAACCGGCGTGGAAATAGCGGCGCTCATAGGCCACGCCCTGGCGCAGGGTCGTCTCATACGCCTGATTGACGCAATCCTTGATCTGCATCGCCACCGACACCGGCATCTCGGCGATGCCCTGGGCGATCTTGATCGCCTCTTCCATCACCTCGGCCGCCGGATACACGCGCGACACCAGGCCGGTGCGCTCGGCTTCAAGCGCGTCGATCATGCGCGTGGTGAGCAGCATGTCCATCGCCTTCGACTTGGAAATCGCGCGCGGCAGGCGCTGGGTGCCGCCCGCGCCCGGGGTGACGCCGACCTTGATCTCGGGCTGGCCGAATTTGGCGCTGTCGGCGGCGATCAGGAAATCGCACATCATCGCCAGCTCGCAGCCGCCACCCAGGCAGTAGCCCGACACCACGCCGATCACCGGCTTGCGGATGTCGAGGATGTGCTCCCAGTTACGGCCGATGTAGTTATTACCGTAGGTTTCCTGGTAATCGTAATTGGCCATGGCGGCGATGTCGGCGCCTGCCGCGAAGGCCTTCTCGCTGCCCGTCAGCACGATCACATTGATCGCCGGATCCTTGTCGAACTTGCGCAAGGCCTCGCCCAGCTCGTTCATCATATTGTCGTTCAGCGCATTCATCGCCTTCGGACGGTTCAGGCGGACCACGGCGACCTTGCCGTGGTTCTCGATCAACAGGTCAGCATATTCCATATCACACCCTTATTTGGTTAATCACGACTCTACGATTCTAGCGCTTTACGCGCACGTCAAGTCGAGCGGGTTGTTGAGTCAGGGTAGATACGCTGCAGATGATCTGCCGGACGCACGTCTAGCGGGCCGTGTCCGGTGCTGCGGTCCTGGGCAGCAGCACCCACAATGAGCCTTGCTGCTTCATCAGCCCTGCATTCTCGGTTGCCTCGGGCCCGAAGCCGAAGAAGAAATCGGCCCGCACCGCGCCGCGGATGGCGCCGCCCACATCCTGCCCCATCACCAGGCGCTGCAGCGGCGCGCCGTCCTTGGGCATGGTGGTCGACAGCCAGACCGGCGCGCCCAGCGGCAGGATGCTGCGGTCGATCGCGATCGAGCGGCCCGGCGTGAGCGGCACGTTCAGCGCGCCGCGCGGACCGGCGTTCGGATCCGTCACCTTCTGTTCGGTGAAGAAGATATAACTGGCGTTCACGTTCAGCACTTCCTGGCGGCGCGCCGGATTGGCCGCCAGCCAGGCGCGGATCGACTGGGCCGACACCTGGTCGGGCGTCATGATGCCCTGCTCCACGAACCAGCGCCCGATCGCCTTGTATGGATGGCCATTCTGGTCGGCATAGCCGACACGCACCGTGTCGCCGCCATCGAGCTGCACGCGGCCCGAGCCCTGCACTTCAAGGAAGAACGCCTCCACCGGATCGTTCACCCACAGCAGTTCCCTGCCCTTCAGTGGCGCGCGGTCGATCTCTGCGCGGCTGTAATACGGCACCAGAGACTTGCCGGACAAGCGTCCGCGCAGGCGCCGGTTCTGCAGGTCCGGATAAATGCTTCCCAGGTCGACCGTGATCAGGTCGTCCGGCACCCGGTACAACGGGGTCTGGTAAGCGCCGCCGCGCTTGCGCGAGCCGTACAGCATCGCTTCGTAGTAGCCGGTGATCATGCCGGTGTCGGTGCCGTCGGGATTGCGCACCTGGTTGGGCACGAAATACGTCTCGAAGAAGCGGCGCACCGCCGCCGAATCGCCGGCGTCGACCGAGCGCGCCGCCGCGCATGGCGTCTTCCACTCGGCCGCGCGCGCGGCCAGCACGCTGCACGACTGCTGGAAAGCCGGCCAGGCCTGGCGCACGTCGTCCTGCTGCCAGCCGGGCAGCGCCGCGAAACTCACGGGCGTCAGGGGCGGCGTCGGTGGAGGCGGCTCGGGCGCCGGCGCCGGCGCCGGCTGTTCGGCGGGCGGCGTCGGCGGCACCACTACCGGCCCCACCGGCGGCGGCATCGTGATGGGCGGCTGTTCCGGCTGCGGCGTCGTCGAGCAGGCGCTCAGCAGGCAGACGAGGGCGATCAGGGAAGGTACACTGCGGCGTGTCGTATACATAAAAGGCATGGAGACGAAAATGTGGATCCTGATGGTGGAAGCCGGCGTGGCGCTGTTCCTGCTCGTATTTATCGTCTGGTGGACCATGTTCGCCGGCCGCAAGGACGTCGACCGCAAAGACGACGACAGCAGTGACACCCGGCCCTGATCAGTGCAGCGAACGTGGCGGCGACAGCACGAATTCGGGGATCGGGGTCTCGAAGCGGTGGCCATCCTCGGCCACGCAGAAGTATTCGCCGCGCATCGAGCCCTGGGCGGTGCCGAGCTGGGTGCCGCTGGTGTATTCGAACTGTTCGCCCGGCTGCAGCAGCGGCTGGTGGCCGACCACGCCCAGGCCGCGAACTTCCTGCATCTGGTTGTTGGCGTCAAGGATCACCCAATGGCGTGAGATGAGTTGGGCCGCGATGCTGCCGGTGTTCTTGATCGTGATGGCATAGCTGAACACGAACTGGCTCCGGTCAGGGTCGGACTGCTCCGGCAGGTATTGCGTTCTGACGGTGACAGTGAAATCGTAGGCGGGCATCGGGTTTCCTTGGATGATCATTAACAAGGCCGCTGCGCGTCGAGCGGCGGCCGGCGCGCCGTGTGGCGCAAACAACAATAATGATACCGCCTGCGGCCCGATCCCGGCGCTGCAGGAGGGAAGAACGGGCCGCAAGACGCCAATCCGGCGCTTGACCAGCGTAGAATAGCGGCTTCTTGTTCAAACCCGCCCCATCGTCCCATGACCACCTACCGCATCGCTCCCAGCATCCTGTCCGCCGATTTCGCCCGCCTGGGCGAGGAAGTGCGCAATGTCGTCGCCGCCGGCGCCGACATCATCCACTTCGACGTGATGGACAACCACTACGTCCCGAACCTGACCATCGGCCCGCTGGTGTGCCAGGCGATCCGTCCCCACGTGGACGTGCCGATCGACGTGCACCTGATGGTCAAGCCGGTGGACCGCATCATCCCCGATTTCGCCAAGGCCGGTGCCAACATCATCACCTTCCACCCCGAGGCGTCGGAACACATCGACCGCACCCTGCAGCTGATCCGCGACCATGGCTGCAAGGCCGGCCTGGTGTTCAACCCGGCCACGCCGATGCACTACCTGGAACACGTGATGGACAAGATCGACATGATCCTGATCATGTCGGTCAACCCGGGCTTCGGCGGCCAGTCCTTCATCCCCGAAGCACTGAAGAAGATCGCGATCGCGCGCCGCATGATCGATGAATCGGGCCGCGACATCATGCTGGAGGTCGATGGCGGCATCAAGGCCGAGAACATCGCCGCCGCCGCTGCCGCCGGCGCCGACACTTTCGTCGCCGGCTCGGCCATCTTCGGCAAGCCGGACTACAAGGCCGTGATCGACGCCATGCGCGCCGAGCTGGCCACGGTGGCTAAATAATGCGGGCCGGCGCAGCAGCCATCCGGGCCGCCATCGTCGACCTCGATGGCACCATGCTCGACACGGTGCCCGATTTCGAGGCGGCCCTGAACGGCATGCGCGCCGACCTGGGCCTGGGCCCCATCACCCAGGCCACCATCAAGCCGCTGGTCGGCAAGGGTTCCGAGAAGCTGGTGCGCGATGCGCTCCTGCTCGACTGGGACGCCGCACGAGTCGATGCGGCGTACGATGAAGCGATCGCCGGCTACCAGCGTCACTACCTCGCCATCAACGGCGACCGCAGCACGCTGTTCGACGGTGTGCTCGAGGGCCTGCAAGCCATGCGCGACCTCGGCCTGCGCCTGGTGTGCGTGACCAACAAGCCTGTTGCCTTCACCCTGCCCCTGCTCGAGCAGAAAGGCCTGGCGCCCTACTTCGAGCAGGTGTTCGGCGGCGACTCGTTCGCGAAGAAGAAACCCGATCCGATGCCGATGCTTGGCGCCTGCGCCGCGCTCGACCTGCCGCCGAGCCAAGTGGTGGCGATCGGCGACTCGTCCAACGATGCCGAAAGCGCCCGTGGCGCGGGTTGCTTCGTGTTGACCGTCCCATATGGTTATAACCACGGACGCCCTGTACAAGAAATTCAATCCGATGGTATAGTTGATTCGCTACTCGAAGCGGCGGCTCTGATCGCTGCACACAATCGCACCGCAAACTAAGTCATCTATACATGTTTTTCACCAAAAAACACACTGTCAACCAGACCGGCGCCCTTGAGGCCTGGCTGTGGCGACGCTGGCAATCCTGGGCTAACTAAGCCGTACCGATTGCTGCCGGCGCTTGTATCCGCGATAGTGTCCGCGATACCAACCCGGCAGGTTTTTTGAAGCACACCACCGCCCCATCTTGCCGGGCGGTCCGGAGAAAACATGACCGAACTCGAATTCAAGTCGCTGGCCAACCAGGGCTACAACCGCATCCCACTGATCGCGGAAGCCTTCGCCGACCTCGAAACCCCGCTCACGCTCTACCTCAAGCTGGCCCAGTCCCAGCACACCGGCAAGAACACCTTCCTGCTGGAGTCGGTGGTGGGCGGCGAGCGCTTCGGCCGCTATTCCTTCATCGGCCTGCCGGCCCACACGCTGCTGCGCACCACCGGCAATCTCACCGAGATCGTCAAGAACGGCGAAGTGATCGAGACGCACGAGGGCAACCCGCTCGACTTCATCGAGCAATTCCAGGCGCGCTTCAAGGTCGCCCTGCGTCCCGGCCTGCCGCGCTTCTGCGGCGGCCTGGCCGGCTACTTCGGCTACGACACCGTGCGCCACGTCGAGCGCAAGCTGGCCGACACATGCCCGCGCGACGAACTGGGCCTGCCGGACATCCAGCTGATGGTGACCGAAGAACTGGCCGTGATCGACAACCTGTCCGGCAAGCTGTACCTGATCGTGTATGCCGACCCGGGCCAGCCGGAAAGCTACTCGCGCGGCCGCCAGCGCCTGAAAGACCTGCGCATGATGCTGCGCCGGAGCGTCGACGCCCCGGTCACCTCGAGCTCGGTGCGCACCGAAGCCGTGCGCGACTTCAGCAAAGAGGATTACCTCAAGGCGGTGGCCAAAGCCCATGAATACGTGATGGCGGGCGACCTGATGCAGGTGCAGATCGGCCAGCGCATCCGCAAGCCCTACGTCGATTCGCCGCTGTCGCTGTACCGCTCGCTGCGCTCGCTGAACCCGTCGCCGTATATGTACTACTACAACTTCGGCGACATGCAGATCGTCGGCGCCTCGCCCGAGATCCTGGTGCGCAACGAGCTCTCGCCGGAAGGCGGCCGCAAGGTCACGCTGCGCCCGATCGCCGGCACGCGCGGCCGCGGCGCCACGCCCGAGCAGGATGCGGCGCTGGCCGAAGAGCTGCTGAACGATCCGAAGGAAGTCGCCGAGCACGTGATGCTGATCGACCTGGCGCGCAACGACATCGGCCGCATCGCCGACATCGGCTCGGTGAAAGTCACCGACCGCATGGTCATCGAAAAATACTCGCACGTGCAGCACATCGTCTCCAACGTCGAAGGCAAGCTGAAAGACGGCATGTCGAACCTCGACGTGCTGCGCGCCACCTTCCCGGCCGGCACGCTCACCGGCGCGCCGAAGGTGCGGGCGATGGAAGTCATCGACGAGCTGGAGCCCGTGAAGCGCGGCATCTACGGCGGCGCCTGCGGCTACCTGAGCTTCGGCGGCGAGATGGACGTCGCGATCGCGATTCGCACCGGCGTGATCAAGGACGGCAACCTGTACGTGCAGGCCGCGGCCGGCATCGTGGCCGATTCGATCCCCGAGATGGAATGGCAAGAGACTGAAAAGAAAGCGCGCGCCGTGCTGCGCGCGGCCGAGCAAGTGCAAGATGGCCTGGATGGGGAGTTCTGACATGCTGCTAATGATCGACAACTACGACTCGTTCACCTACAACATCGTGCAGTACTTCGGCGAACTGGGCGAGGACGTGCGCACCGTGCGCAACGACGAGATCACCATCGAACAGATCGCAGCATTGAGGCCGGACCGCATCTGCATCTCGCCGGGCCCGAAGGCGCCGAAGGATGCCGGCATCTCGCTCGACATCCTGCGCGAATTCAAGGGCAAGCTGCCGATCCTGGGCGTGTGCCTGGGCCATCAGGCGATCGGCGAAGCCTTCGGCGGCAAGGTGATCCGCGCCAAGCAGGTCATGCACGGCAAGACCTCGAGCATCGCCCACATCGGCGAAGGCGTGTTTACCGACCTGCCCAGCCCCTTTACCGTCATCCGCTACCACTCACTTGCGATTGAACGTTCCTCGCTGCCGTCCTGCCTCGAGGTGACGGCGTGGACCGACGACGGCGAGATCATGGGCGTGCGCCACAAGGACTATGACATCGAGGGCGTGCAGTTCCACCCCGAATCGATCCTGTCCGAGCACGGTCACGCCCTGTTCAAGAACTTCCTGACGCGCTGATGCGTCCATGCGTGAGCGCCACGTTCGCGGCGCCACGCCCTCATTACGTCTAGACGAACTGGAACCATCATGCCGATCACCCCACAAGAAGCGCTGCTGCGCTGTATCGAACACCGCGAGATCTTCCACGACGAGATGCTCCACCTGTTCCGCCAGATCATGGCGGGCGAGATGTCGCCGACCATGGTCGCGGCCCTGACCATGGGCCTGCGCGTCAAAAAGGAAACCATCGGCGAAATCACCGCCGCCGCCCAGGTGATGCGCGAGTTCTCGACCAAGGTGCCGATGGCCGACACCACCCACCTGCTCGACATCGTCGGCACCGGCGGCGACGGCGCCAACACCTTCAATATCTCGAGCGCCTCGATGTTCGTGGCCGCCGCCGCCGGCGCGCGCGTGGCCAAGCATGGCGGGCGCAGCGTCTCGTCCTCGTCCGGCAGCGCCGACGTGATCGAGGCCTTCGGCGCCCACATCGACCTGAAACCCGAGCAGATCGCCCAGTCGATCGCCCAGACCGGCATCGGTTTCATGTTCGCCCCCAACCACCACGCGGCGATGAAGCACGTGGCGCCGGTGCGGCGCGAGCTGGGCGTGCGCAGCATCTTCAACATCCTCGGTCCGCTGACCAATCCGGCCGGGGCGCCCAACATCCTGATGGGCGTGTTCCACCCCGACCTGGTCGGCATCCAGGTGCGCGTGCTGCAGCGCCTCGGCGCCGAGCACGCGGTGGTGGTCTGGGGCCGCGACAATATGGACGAAGTCTCGCTCGGCGCCGGCACCCTGGTCGGTGAGCTGGTGGGCGGCGAGATCCGCGAATACGAGATCCACCCGGAAGACTTCGGCCTCTCGATGATCTCGAGCCGCAACCTCAAGGTGAGCAATGCCGAGGAATCGAAGGCGCGCGTGCTGGAAGCGCTGCGCGGCGAGCCGGGCCCGGCGCACGACATCGTGGCCCTGAATGCCGGTACCGCCCTGTATGCGGCCGGCGTGACCGGCTCGATCGAAGCCGGCCTGCAGAAGGCGCGTGAAGCGATTGCCTCCGGCGCCGCCATCGCCAAGCTGGAGCAGTTCGTCCAGGTCACGCGCCAGCTCGGCGCGGTCAATTAATTTCACCCGCGAGAACATCGATGTCTGACATCCTCAACAAGATCCTGGCCGTCAAGGCCGATGAAGTGGCCGCGGCGCGCAAGGTGCGCGACCTGCCCAGCCTGCGCAGCGAGGTCGAAAGCGACCGCGAGGCGCGCGCCGCCATCCGCGGTTTCGAAGCCAGCCTGCGCGCGAAGATCGCTCTAGGTGCGGCCGGCGTGATCGCCGAAGGCAAGAAAGCCTCGCCGTCGAAAGGCGTGCTGCGTCCCGACTTCCAGCCAGCCGCGATCGCGCAAAGCTATGCCGAACACGGCGCCGCCTGCCTGTCGGTGCTGACCGACGTCCAGTTCTTCCAGGGTTCGGTGGATTACCTGCAGCAGGCGCGCGCCGCCTGTGCCCTGCCGGTGCTGCGCAAGGATTTCATGGTCGACCCGTATCAAGTATATGAAGCGCGCGCGATGGGCGCCGATGCGATCCTGTTGATCGTGGCGGCGCTCGACCACGGCCTGATGGCGGAACTCGAGGCCTGCGCCATGGACCTCGGCATGGATGTACTGGTCGAAGTGCACGACGGCGAGGAACTCGATGCCGCGCTCAAGCTCAAGACACCGCTGCTGGGCATCAACAACCGCAACCTGCGCACCTTCGACGTCACGCTCGACACCACGCTGGGCCTGCTGCCGCGCATCCCGAAGGACCGCCTGGTGGTGACCGAATCGGGCATCCTCGGCACGGGCGACGTGCAACGCATGCGCGAGGCCGACGTCCACGCCTTCCTGGTCGGCGAAGCCTTCATGCGCGCGGAAAATCCTGGCCGCGAACTGCAGCGCCTGTTCGCCTGAAGTAAAGGAACGGTAGAGGAACTCCGGATGCACGGATGGGTCGAACAGGTACGCCAATACCGGCGCGACCTGCGACAGTCCTGCATCCGCCATGAAGAACCCTCATCGCAGCATCTTCGTCTTTTTCTCACTGGTCGTGCTCGCGGCCCTCGCCGCATGCAGCACGTCTACCCAGCCACCGGCGCCTGCGCCACAGGCCCAGGCGGTGACCATTCCGCTGACACCGATCCCCGCCCCTCCCCCAACACGCACGCTCGACGCCTATAAAGCCGACGTCGCGCGCCACGTCATGCAGCGCAATCCAGAAAGAGTGTTCGAGGGAGAATTGCCGCCCATGCTGCCGGCGGTCGTGGTACTGAACATCACGGTCGACCGAGCGGGCCAGCTCGCCGACGTCCAGGTGCAGCGTTCGCGCGACCAGGGCGCTTCCGAAGTGGCGCTGGCGTCGCTGCGCCGTAGCGGTCCGCTGCCCCCACCCGATGGCCTGGGGCCGGAACATGCCGACCTGATGACGTTTTCCGAGACCTTCCTGTTCGGCGAGCGTTACCGCTTCCAGTTGCGCACGCTGGCGGGGCCGCAGCGCGCAGGCTTGTAGCTTGAATCAGTGAGGGTGGCAGGATGCCGGCGCCGGATGGGCGGCGTCCTGCGCGCGAGCGCCGCAACGCTTGCAGTGACGGCGGTTGCGCAGGTGCGCATACAGCAGCATGAAACCGCTGATGACGGCGCATACCGCTTCGGCCACTTCGCCGAACAGCGGGCTGACGACGAACACGCCGCCCAGGAAGATCGCCAGGCCGGCGCAGCCGACCAGCAAGGTGGTCTTGTCGCGGTGCTTCAGGTAGCCAGGCACCAGCGCCAGCAAGACCGGCAAGGTGATCGCCGCGATCAGCGTGTCGTGGAAGGTGTCGTGCACATGGGCCAGCCCGAGCATCGGAAACGCCAGGATCACGAGCGGCATCGCCATGCAGTGCAGCAAGCACAGGATCGATGCCGCCATGCCGGCGACATCGCCGTATTTGATCAGGGATTTCATGAACCCTGTTCCTTTCTTTAAAACCGGCGCCGCGAGAAATGTCCGCGGCGCCGGTGGATTGGGTCCGGTCAGAACAGTACGCGCAGGCCGGCCGTCAGGTTACGGCCTGTGAGCGGTGCATAGTCCTTGATGAACGAGGTGTGGCTGTAGGCCAGGCGATCGGTCACATTGTTCAGGCGCAGGTACAGCTGCGCCGGCAACTCGCCGATGCGGGTCGAATAGTGCGTGCTGAGGTTCAGCGTGGTGTAGCCGGGCGTCTCGGTCTCGAAATCGGCGATCCTGTCCTGCTTGCCCACGCGGACCAGTTCGGCCAGGCCATTCCAGGCGCCCCAGTCGCCTTCGAGCTTGACGCCGATGCGGTGCGCCGGGGTGCGCGGGATGTCTCGGCTGCCCGGGCCTTCATCGAAGCGGGCGCGGACGTAGTCGCCGAACAGGGTCGTCTTCCACACCGACGACAGGTTGTGCGCAACCTCGCCTTCCAGGCCGGTGAAGGTGGCGTCGCGTTGGGCATAATTGATCAGCTGCAGGCCCTCGAACTCGCCGCGCGTCTGCGAATAGATGTAGTCGCCGATGCGGTTGTGGAAGGCGCTGAGCGAAAAGGTAGTACGGCCGGCGAACTTGCGCAGGGTCAGGTCGAGGTTGTTCGACGTTTCCTTGACCAGGTTCGGGTTGCCGATCTCATAGGTGTTGGTCGCCAGGTGCGGACCGTCCGCGAACAATTCCTCGGCGGTCGGCAGGCGGTGCGTGTGCGACAGCGAGGTGCCCAGCGAGTATTCCGGCGCGAACTTCCAGACCGCGCCGACCGACAGCGAGGTGCCGCGCGTGTGGCTGTCAGGCTTGTCCACCTCGGCTTCGACGTCCTGCCATTCGTGGCGCACGGCGGCTTCGAAGCGCACATGGCCCAGCTTGTATTCCTCGGTCAGGAAGGCCGCATGCTTCTTGGTCAGGGTCGGCGGCACATAGGCCTCGGCGCCGATGGCCGAGAAATCGCGGCGCGTGGTCTGCAGGCCGAACACGCCATGCCAGCCCGCAAGCGGCGCATGCACGAATTCCAGGCGGCCGTCGTGGCCCTTGTTCTTGAAGGTGGTGGCGACCGCGCTGCCCTCGACCTCGTCGTGGATGTAGTCGGTGAACGAGGCGCGCAGCCGCACCCGTTCGATGCCGGCGACCGGATTACGGTACTCGCCGCGCACGTCCCAGCGTTCGCTGTCCAGGTCCACGACCGGCGCCTCGATCTCGCCCGCCTCGTTCTCGAAGCCGTGGCCCGGCAGGCCGTACTTGCCGCGCTCCTTGGTGAAGGCCGCGCCCAGGTAGCCGTCCTTGCCGACCCAGGACAGGCCCACGGTGCCGGTCTCGGTTTCCTTGTAGCTGCCCGGGACGCGGCGGCCGCCTTCCCAGTCCTTGCCGACGCGGTAGTCGTCGGCATCGCGCTTGACGCCTTCCACGTGCAGGGCGACGTTGCCGCCCGCGGCCGTGGTCAACTCAAAGGCGCCGGTCTTTTCGCGCGCCGCCGAATTGGCGCGCACTTCCGCGCTGCCTTCCAGGCCGTTCTCGGGCATCGCGGTCGGCACCTTGCGGTCGATGATGTTCACCACGCCGCCGACGGCGCCGCCGCCATAGGCCAGGGCCGACGGACCGCGCAATACCTCGATGCGCTCGGCCAGGACCGGTTCGAAAGCGACGGCGTGGTCGGGGCTGATGGTGGACGCATCCTGGATCTCGGAACCGTCGGACAGGATTTTCACGCGCGGACCATCCATGCCGCGGATGATCGGACGGCTGGCGCCGGCGCCAAAGTGGCTCGAGGTAATGCCCGGCATGCTCGACAAGGTTTCGCCCAAGGTCGACTGGCGGGTACGCACCAGCTCATTGCCGCCGATCGACGTCACCGGAGTGACCATGTCGTCGCTGGCCACGCCGAGTCCGCTGGCGGACACGACGACGGTCGCGGGCGCCGCGGTCGATTGCGCGTGGGCGGTCAACGGAGCGCCCAGCGCCAGCATGCAGGCCAGTGCGAGCGGCGTGCGCTTGCCGGTGAAGTCAGTCATGGGAATCCTTGGTCGTCGAATGCGCCGTGGTGGCAATGATGCACCATAAGCAGAATCTAATGATAACCGATTATCGTTAAGGATTCAACGCGGCGCAGCAATTGCGCGCGACAAAAAAAACCGGCACAGGGCGAACCTCGCCCTGTGCCGGCCGATACGTCTTGACGCGATGCGTCAGAAGATGACGCGAATACCCGCCGTCAGATTACGCCCGGTCAGCGGCGCCGCGTTCTTGATGAACGAGGTGTGGCTGTAGGCCAGTTCGTCGGTCAAGTTGTTCAGGCGCGCATAGAACTGGGTCGGCACGCCGCCGATACGGGTCGAATAATGGGCGCCGACGTTGAGCATATTGTAGCCGGCGGTCTCGGTTTCGTAGTCGGCCAGCTTGTCCTGCTTGCCGACGCGGTAGAACTCGACCATGCCATGCCACTGGTTCCAGTCGCCGTCCAGCTTGACGCCAAGACGCGCGGCCGGGATGCGCGGCAGGTTGCGGCTGCCCTCGCCCTCGTCGAAACGGGCACGCACGTAGTCGCCGAACACGGTCGCGCTGATCGTCGGGGTCAGCTTCTGGCGGATCTCGCCTTCCAGGCCGGTGAAGGTGGCGTCGCGCTGGGCGTATTCCACCAGCTGGAAGCCTTCGTGGTTGTCCAGTGTGTGCGCGTAGATGTAGTTGTCGACGCGGTTGTGGAAGGCACTGACCGAGAAGGTGGTGTCGCCTTCGAACTTGCGCAGGGTGAGGTCGACGTTGTTCGAGGTTTCCTTGTCCAGGTCCTGGTTGCCGACTTCATAGGTGGCGGTGGCCAGGTGCACGCCATCGGCATACAGTTCTTCGGCGGTCGGCAGGCGGTGGCTGCGCGACAGCGAGGCGCGCAGCGAGTATTGCGGCGCCAGCTTCCATACGGCGCCGACCGAGGCCGAGGTGCCGCGCGCATCGGTGTCACGCAGACCAGGGGCATCGACCTCGATGTCCTGCCATTCGTGGCGCAGGCCGGCCTCGAAGCGCCAGTCATCGAGCTTGTATTCCTCGGTCAGGAAGGCGGCGTGCTTCTTGGTGAGGGTCGCCGGCACATAGGCTTCCTCGCCGATCGCCGAGAAGTCGCGGCGCGTGGTCTGCAGACCGAACACGCCGCGCCAGCCGGCCAGGGGCGCGTGCACCGCCTCCAGGCGGGCGTCGTGGCCCTTGTTGCGGAACGAGGTCGAGACGACGTTCTCTTCCAGCTCGTCGTGGACGTAGTCGGTGAACGAGGCGCGCATGCGTACGCGCTCGATGCCGGCTACCGGATTGCGGTATTCGCCGCGGATGTCCCAGCGTTCGCTGTCGAGTTTTACCACCGGCACGCCGTGCTCGTGCTCATGGTCGTGGTCATGGCCTTCCTCGCCGTGCTCGTCGTGGTCATGGCCCTCTTCCTCTTCGTGGCCGCCGCAGTGCAGGTGCGAGCCATGCGGGTGGCAGCTCTCGAACTCGTGGCCGTGGCCCGGGATGCCGTATTCGGTGCGCTCCTTGGTGAAGGCGGCGCCGATATAGCCGTTCTTGCCGATCCACGACAGGCCGACGGTGCCGGTTTCGGACTCCTTGTAGCTGCCCAGGACGTGGCGGCCTTCGCTCCAGTCCTTGCCGACGCGGTAGTCGTCCGCATCGCGCTTGACGCCTTCCAGGTGCAGGGCCAGGTTGCTGCCGGCGGCCGTGGTGAATTCGAAGGCGCCGGTCTTTTCGCGCGCCGCCGAATTGGCGCGCGCCTCAAAGCTGCCTTCCAGGCCCTTCTCGGGCATCGCGGTCGGGATCTTGCGGTCGAGGATGTTCACCACGCCGCCCACCGCGCCGCCGCCATAGGCCAGGGCCGACGGGCCGCGCAGCACTTCGATGCGCTCGGCCAGGACCGGCTCGAAAGCGACGGCGTGGTCGGGGCTGATGGTCGAGGCATCCTGGATCTCGGCGCCGTCGGACAGGATCTTCACGCGCGGACCGTCCATGCCGCGGATCACCGGACGGCTGGCGCCGGCGCCGAAGTGGCTCGAGGTGATGCCGGGCTGGTGGGCCAGGGTTTCGCCCAGGGTCGATTCGCGGGCGCGCACCAGTTCACTGCCGCCGAGCGAGGTCACCGGGGTGATCATGTCGTCGTGGACCACGCCCAGGGCGCTGGCGGACACGACCACGGTCGGCACGCTGTCCGGATCCGAGGCCGCACGGCTCGTCGTCTGGGCATGGACGGCCAGGGGCGCGCCGAAGGCCAGCATCAGCGCCAGGGTCAGCGGTGTGCGCTTGCAGGAAAAGTGAGACATGGTGGTTCCTCGAAATGATTGAACTGCAGGATGCATATAAAGCCGATAACGATAATCCGTTATCATTAACAATGAAATGATAAGCCATTATCATTAAGCATTCAACCGCTTTTTGATCCTGATGCACGCTTTGAGGTATCCTTCGGCCTATGCAACGCAATACACGTCAAAAAACCGCCATCCTGCATGCGATCGAGCATGCGCAGCGCCCGCTATCGCCACAGGAGATCCTGGACGAAGCCAGCCGCCAGGTCAGCCAGCTGGGCATGGCGACCGTGTACCGCAACCTGAAGTCGCTGGTGGACGACGGCGCGCTCAAGGTCGTCACCCTGCCGGGCGAAGGCGCGCGCTACGAATCGACCAGCGCCGCCGAACATCACCACCACCATTTCCAGTGCACCGTCTGCCAGCGCGTGTTCGACGTGCACGCCTGCCCCGGCGACATCGAGCACATGGCGCCGAAGGGCTTCAGCGTCGAAAGTCACGAGCTGACACTGTACGGCCGCTGCGCCGACTGCCTCAAGTCCTGAACGAACGCAAAAAAACAAAAACGGCCGGCGCGCAAGCGACCGGCCGTTTTCGTATGGCCTGGCTGTTTATTTACCGAGCACGTTCAGCACGGCCAGGGTCATCGCCTGGGCGCCGGTCTTGATCGACGGTTCCGGCACCGGCGCGTAGAACGGCGAGTGGTTGAAGGCGATCGGCTTGCCGCCCTCGCGCTCCGCCTCGGCGACTACCTTCGGATCGTAGACGCCGGTGAAGAAGAACATCGACGGCACGCCTTCGTTGGCGTACAGCGAGAAGTCTTCGCTGGCGGTCATGGCCGGCATGCGCTTGGCCTTGTCCGCGCCGAACGCTTCCTTGAACACCACCTCGGTCTTGTTTACCAGCTCGGTGCTGTTGACGATGGCCTGGCCGCCGCCGCCGATCAGCATGTCCGGCTTCGGCGCGCCGGCCATCGCGGCCGACCCCTCGGCCACGCGGCGCACGCCTTCGAGCAGCTTGGCGCGCACTTGTGGGCTGTACGAACGGATGGTGCCGCGCACCTGCACGCTGTCCGGGATGATGTTGCCGACCGTGCCGCCCTGGATCGAACCGACCGTCACCACGCCGAATTCCTTGGGATCCTTCTCGCGGCTGACCACGGTCTGGACGTCGACCACGAAACGCGCCGCGATCGCCACCGGGTCGATGGTTTTATCAGGCGCCGAGCCATGGCCGCCACGGCCTTTGAAGGTGATCTCGAGCCAGTCCGAGTTGGACGATACCGGGCCGTCGTTGTAGCCCACGGTGCCATGGGCCAGCGGCCACGAATGCAGGGCGAAGGCGTAGTCCGGTTTCGGGAAGCGCTTGAACAGGCCGTCGTCCAGCATGGCCTTGGCGCCGGCGACGATTTCCTCGGCCGGCTGGCCGATGAAGACCAGGGTGCCCTTCCACTGCGATTTCAGCTCGACCAGCGTGCGGGCGGTTGCGAGCCAGCTGGTCATGTGAATGTCGTGGCCGCAGCTGTGCATCACGAAAGTGTCGCGGCCTTCGCTGGTGGCGCGGGCGCGGCTGGCGTACGGCAGGCCGGTGCGCTCTTCCATCGGCAGGCCGTCCATGTCGGTGCGAACCAGGACCGTCGGGCCGGCGCCGTTCTTGAGCACCGCGACGATGCCGGTCTTGCCGACCTTCTCGGTGACGGTGAAACCGAGCTTGCGCATCTCGGCCGCCAGCTTGCCGGCGGTACGCACTTCCTGGAAGGCGATCTCGGGATGCGCGTGCAGGTCTTTATAGACCGCGTCGAGCCAGGGGTACATGGCGTCGACCTTGGCGACGACGTCGTTCTTGAGCGGAGCGGCCTGCTGGGCCTGGGCGACGTTTGCGGACAGTGCCAGCGAGGTGGAAACGGCGATGGCCGCGGCGATACGGGTCAGGGTCATGGGTATGCTTGTCGTTATGGGAATTCTTGTCGATTACACCGCGCTCGGCCGCTTGATCGCCGCCGATTTGCGTCCGGCCACCGCCTGCGCCAGGCTGATGCCAGGCACGCGGTCGCCCTGCAGGGTGACGTCGAAGGCCATCAGCTCGTCGCGGCGGAAGGCGTGCACGGTGACGCGGTCGCCGACGCGGTAGCGCGCCAGCAGTGCGTCGACGTTGGGCGGATTGCCGTTCACGCGCAGGCCGTCGATCGCGATCACGACGTCCAGCGCCGACAGGCCGGCCTGGTGGGCCGCGCCGCCCTCGTGCACCTGGGTGAGCTTGGCGCCCAGCGGGTCGCGGCCGATGCCGGCATCCAGCGAAGCCTTGCCGCCCTTGCGCTCGTCGACCAGCTTCACCCCCAGCGGCGCGTACAGCTTGGCCAGCGGCAGGTCCTCGGTGCCGCGCACATAGCGTTCGAACATGTTCTTGAGCTTGAGCCCGCTTATCTCGTCGAACAGCGCCTCGACTTCCTGTTCCGTCACGCCGCGGCCGGCGCCGTTGTAGAAGTCGCGTCCGTAGCGCTCCCACAGCGCCAGCATGATGTCGTCCAGCGATTTCGCGCCGCCGGTCTTGGCGCGGATGGTCAGGTCGAAGGCCAGCGCGATCAGCGAACCCTTGGTGTAGTAGCTGATGATCGCGTTCGGCGAATTCTCGTCCTGGCGGTAGTACTTGCTCCAGGCGTCGAAGCTCGAATCGGCCACGCTCTGCTTGAGGCGCCCGCTGCCGCGCAGCACGCCGCCGACCGTCTTGGCCTGCAGCTTGAAATAGGTGGATTCGCCGATGATCCCGGCGCGCACCAGCATCAGGTCGTCGTAATAGCTGGTGAAGCCTTCGAACAGCCACAGGAGCGGCGTGTAGTTTTCGGCCTGCAGGTCGTAGGGGGCAAAGGCGGCCGGCTTGATGCGCTTGACGTTCCAGGTGTGGAAATACTCGTGGCTGCACAGTCCCAGGAAGCGCAGATAGCCTTCGCCCGGCTCGGCCGCCTTCGGCGTGGCCAGGCTCGGAAGATCGGCGCGCGCGCAGATCAGGGCGGTCGAGGCGCGGTGTTCGAGGCCGCCGTAGCCATCGCCGACGGCCATGGTCATGAACACGTAGCGCTCGAGCGGCGCGCGCTTCGTCTTCGGTTCGAAGAAGGCGATCTGGGTCTCGCAGATCGCCTTCAGGTCGGCCTGCAGGCGCGCCATGTCGAGGTTGGGCACGCGGCCGGTGATCACGATGTCGTGCGGGATGCCATGGGCCTTGAAGGTGGCCAGCTCGAAGTCGCCCATCTCGACCGGGTGGTCGATCAGTTCGTCGTAGTTGGCGCAGGCGTAGGCGCCGAAGCCGTAGCGCTTCGCGCCCGCCTCGGGCATCGCGGTGGCCACGCGCCAGGTTTTGGCGGCCGGCTCAAGGGGGCGCTGGATGTCGACCATGTGGACGAGCGACTCCTGCCCCACCACGCGCAGGAACACGCTGGTGCCGTTGAAGAAGCCGTGGGTCTGGTCGAGGTGAGCGGCGCGTACCGACAGGTCCCAGGCATACACCTCGTAGTGCAGGGTCAGGGGACCGGCGCCAGGAGCCGCGCGCCACGAATGCTTATCGAGCTTGGTGAGCGCGAGCGGCTGGCCGCCGCTCTCGGCGCGGATGCGCACGATATTGCGCGCGAACTCGCGGATCATGTAGCTGCCCGGGATCCAGGCCGGCAGCGCGAACGCCTGGCCGTCGGGATCGGGATTGGCCACCGTGACGGTGACGTTGAACAGGTGACCGGCCAGGTCCTTGGGAACGATGGTGTAGTGGATGGCGTTCTGCTTTTTCTGCGATGGCTTTTTCATGATCTTCTTGAATGGTCTCTCGGGACGCGCCGAATGGACATAGTGTAATCCATTGGGCGAAGCAAAACGCCTAGCCCGGCAGGTCGGAAGGGGAATCGATGTCGCGCAGGATGCCGGGGTCGGGCACGTCGATCGTGGCGACCGGGCTGGTTTGCAGCAGGCGCCGCGCGCCCTGGTCGCCGTCCAGCGCCAGCAGGTCGTCGCGGTGCCGGGCGCCGAAGGCGACCGGATTGCCGCGCCGGCCCTCGAACAGGGGCGCGGCGATGGCGGCGCCCTCTTCGATCGCAGCGTCCAGCGCATGCAGGGTGGATGGGGCGACGAAGGGCATGTCGCCCAGCGCCACGAGCCAGCCCTGGCCGTTAAGTTGACCATTCAGGGAATGACGGACCACGTGCGCCAGCGACAGGCCCATGCCGCCGTCGGCATCCGGGCACATCGTCACTTCGCAGCCGAGCTGGCGCAGCACGTCGCCCACCCCGCCGTCATCTGGCGGCACCACCGCCACCACGCGCGGGAACACGGCCAGCAGCGTGCGCGCGCTGGCGGCGACCACCAGTTCGCCGCCGGGCAGGCGCTGCAACAGCTTGTTGTGGACGCCGGCCGGGTCGAAGCGGCGGCCCCGTCCCGCGGCCAGCAGGATGCCGGTCAGCGCCATGGCTTCATGCCTTCAATGCCGCGGCGGCATCCTTGATGGCCGCGCGGATCCGCTGATAGGTCCCGCAGCGGCACAGATTACCGCTCATGGCGTTGTCGATGTCGGCGTCCAGCGGGCGCCGGTTGGTGCGCAGCAGCGCGACGGCGCTCATCACCTGGCCGCTCTGGCAGTAACCGCATTGCGGCACGTCGTGGCGCACCCAGGCATCCTGGACCGCCTTGCCGACCGGGTCGTCCTGCATCGCTTCGATGGTGGTGATCGCCTGGCCCGCGACCGCCCCGATCGGGGTGACGCAGGCGCGGATCGGGACGCCGTCCAGGTGCACGGTGCAGGCGCCGCACAGGGCCGCGCCGCAGCCGAACTTGGTGCCGGTAAGGTTGAGGTTGTCGCGCAACGCCCACAGCACGGGCGTGGCGGGGTCGGCGTCGACTTGCAGGTCTCTTCCGTTGATGTTCAAGGTCAGCATGAACGCTCCTGGACGGCAACCATGACCGGCGGCTGGCTTATTTTGCCGGCTTCGCTTCCAGCGAATCGAGCTTGTCTTCCAGCGACTTCAGGTCGATCGCGCCCGGGATGCGGGTGCCGTCGCTGAAGAAGATGGCCGGCGTGCCGGTGATGCGCAGCTTCTGGCCGAGCGCCAGCACCTTGTCGTTCGGCGATTCGCAGGCGGCAGGCGCCGCCGGCGGCACCTTGCCGTTGATCATCCAGTCATCCCAGGCCTTGTTGCGGTTCGGCGCGCACCAGATGTTCTTCGACTTCGTGAACGAATCCTGGGACAGGATGTTGTACATGAATGTATAGATGGTGACGTTGTCGATCTCGTTGAGCGTCGTCTGGCGCAGGCGCTTGCAGTAGCCGCAGTTCGGGTCCTCGAACACCGCGATCACGCGCTTGCCGTTGCCCTTGACCTGCTTGAGCGCCATTTCGAGCGGCAGGTCGCTGAACTTGATCTTGTTGATGTCGTCGATGCGTTCGCGCGTCAGGTTGCGCGAGCTCTTGACGTCATAGACCTGGCCGATCACGAGGAACTCGCCCTTCTTGTCGGTGTACAGGATGTCGCCCGCGACCCGTACCTCGTACAGGCCGCCATACGGGGTCTCCTTGACCGACTCGATCTTGGCGCCGCCCAGGTGCGGTTCGAGCGCCTTCTTGATGTTTGCCTCGACCGTGTTCTGCGCATCGACGCACGATGCGAGCAGCGCCGTCGCCAGCAGGACGGCGAGCTTCATTTTGACCATGCTTGATTCCTCAGATTGATGACTTGCCCATCGCATGCGCCATCAGGCGCCGCTTCAAAGCAGGCATTTTATCAAGCAAGTTGAGTCCAAGATTGCGCATGACGCGTACCGGCTCCAGATTTGCCCCGAACAGGCGCTCCAGGCCATCGGTGGCCAGCTGCATCATGACCACGTCTTCCTTGCGCTTGCGGGCATAGCGCGCCAGCACCCGCTCGTCGCCGATGGCGCGCCGCTCCTCGCGCTCGCGCACGGCGGCGAGCAGGTCGACCACGTCGCCAAAGCCCAGGTTCATGCCATGCCCGGCCAGCGGGTGCACCGCGTGGGCGGCGTCGCCCACCAGCGCCACGCGCGGCGCCACGATCGCATGCGGCTTGACCAGCGCCAGCGGCACCGCCGCCACGGCCTCGGGCTGCAGGGGGCGCAGGGCGCCCAGCTTGTCGTCGGCGTATTCGCCGAGCCGGATCGCCAGTTCGCCCAGCGACTCGTCCATCAGGGTGTCGGCCAGGGTCTCGGGCGCCGACCACACCAGCGAAACGCGGTTGCCCGGCAGCGGCAGCAAGGCGACGATGCCGTCGGCGCAGGTGAACCACTGGTGGGCCACGCCATGGTGCGGCTTCTCGCAGGCGAAGTTGGTGACGATGGCGCGCTGGTGGTACATGCGGTAGTCGACGCCGATGTCGCACTGCCCGCGGACCCAGGATTCGCGGCCGTCGGCCCCGACCAGCAGCGCGCATTCGAGGCGGCGGCCGTCTTCCAGGCGCAGCGCGGCGCCCTCGTCGCTGCAGGTGAGCTCGCAGGCCCGGCCTTCGACCCGCTGCACGTTGTGGGCAAACTTGAGCGCGGCATCCAGCGCCCCGTTCAGATTATGGTCTTCGACGATCCAGGCCAGGGTGCCGACCCGGGCCCCGAAGGCGTCGAAACCGAGGTTGCCGCCCCCCTCGCCGTCGCCATGCACGTCCATCGCATCGACCGCGGCGACGCGCGCCAGGTCGAGTGCGCCCCAGACCTTGAGCGAGGCCAGCAGGTCGTGGGCCGTATGGTTGAGCGCGTAGACACGCACGTCCCATGGACGTTCCGCGGCCGAGGATGACGATGGCGCCTCGGCCGCGGGGCGCGCGGGCGGCGCCAGCAGGGT
Source organism: Massilia oculi (assembly GCF_017582745.1). Classification (GTDB taxonomy): domain Bacteria; phylum Pseudomonadota; class Gammaproteobacteria; order Burkholderiales; family Burkholderiaceae_D; genus Telluria; species Telluria oculi_A. The sequence goes on along the minus strand of NZ_JAFVIM010000002.1, from coordinate 428,874 downwards.
GACGCTATGCCCGGCCTGGGCAAAGCCGAGGGCGGTGGTCTTGGCGATGGCGCCATTGCCGACGATGCAAACATCGGTCCGGGTAGTGGAGGTCGTGGGCGTGGTCATGGTGCTCATTATAGCGATATGCCAAGCCACGCCCTGCCGGCCTCGAAATGCGTTTACGGCTGAGCAAGGGTCAAAATGCTGTCCGGCACAGACAAAGCATTCAAGAGTACTTGCGCAACTGAAAATCGCTGGCTATAATCATGCCTCTCTTGGCCTGGTAGCTCAGTTGGTAGAGCAGAGGATTGAAAATCCTTGTGTCGGTGGTTCGATTCCGCCCCGGGCCACCAAGAATATCGAAAAAACGCCAACTCTCACCGGTTGGCGTTTTTTTTCGTGCCTGCGATCACAATGCCCGCGGATCGGCGTTGCTTGCCGGCGCCAGCAGTTTTTCCATGATCGCCAGGCGCACGCCGCGGTACTGTGGCGACAGCTCCGGACCGCTCGACGCCGTGCGCTCGCCCATGTGGACGAAACCGTAGCGGGAATAGTAGTCGCTCAAGCGGCGGTTATCCGCCCAGGTATCCAGGCGCAGCCGGTCGAATCCCAGGCGCAGCGTCTCGCGTTCGCTCCAGGCCAGCATCAGCCCGAACAATGATCTCCCCTGCCAAAGACGCCCGACGATGATGCGGTTGATATAACGCGCCGCATGCGGCTGCAGGCCCTGCCACAGATCCTCATCCATGGGCGATGGCGGACAGAAACTGAAGATGCCGACGGTATGCATATCGACCGACAGCAGATATTGGGCTCCCGCGGCGATGTCGGCCTCGACCACCGTCAGGTCCAGCGTATTCCAGTAGGGCAGTCCCCGACTGCGCTGGAAGGCGATCGCTTCCTCATACAAATCCTTGATTTTCGGTATGTCCGCAGTGCGTGCGCGATGGATGTACATGGTTTTGCCGGAGAAAGTGGAAAGCGCCCAGTGTGCTCAGGGCCAATGGCCAGGTCTTGTATGGCTGTAACCTCGGCCGGCGCCCGGTTGGCGTGTTTACAGCTGTACAAGCATGCTGTCCAAAAGCCTGCCATCATGTGTTGCGGCTGACGCGACGCCAGGGCAAGCGCGGCCGTGTGCGGCCTTTCGTTTCATTCCTGGCATTTCTTGCAGACAGACGATGGACACAGAGAACCACGACCAAGCCGGACCGGAACCGGCATCGAAGACCGACTGGGTGCGCTATCGCCCCACCGGTGTGCAAGGCGTGACACTGATGCGGGCCCATTTCACCGACTACACTTTCGAGCGGCACAGCCATCCTGAATTCGGGATCGGCCTGACCTATCGCGGCGTCCAGACTTTCAATTGCCAGGGCAGCAGGCAGGTCAGCGCGCCGGGCAACGTGATCTTCCTGAACCCGGACCAGGCCCATGACGGCTTGCGCGGCAAGACCGACAGCTACGACTACAGCATGCTGTATGTCGATCCCGCCGTAATGACGGTGCTGCGCGAGCGGGCGGCGGGCGTTCTTCCTGCGAGCTATTTTCGCGATGCGGTCGTGCACGCGCCAGAAGCAGCGAGACAATTGCACGAGGCCATAGAGGCAACCGGACAAGCGCAGGAAGCGCTGCGCGCCGAGTCGCTGCTGCTCAAGGCCTTCATGGGCTTGCTCCTGCGATTCGGCGAGACCCAGGCGGCGGTACAGGCGCCTGCGCTGGCCGGCCTGGCCCGGCTGAACCGGGTGCGCGACTATATTCGCGCCCATGCGGGCAACGATATCTCGATCGCCGAACTCGCGCGCGAAGCCGGCGTGTCGCGTGTGTATCTGAGCCGCGCGTTCGAACGGCAATTCGGCGTGCCGCCCCATGTCTACCTGAACGCGGTTCGGCTGGCTAATGCACGCCAGCTCTTATTGAGTGGCATGTCGCTGGCGACGGTCGCGGTGAGCGCCGGGTTTGCCGACCAGAGCCATTTCACCCGGCGGTTCAAGGGCGCGATCGGACTGTCGCCCGGTGCGTGGCTGAGGCAGATGCGTCGTGGCTGACGTGGAGATGATCGAGCCGGACCGGCATGCCGCGGCCGTGGCGCTGGCGGCGGAGCGTGCCGCGGCGGGCAGTCGACATGTTTCCTTCTGGTATCATACGCGCTGACTGATGGTAGTCGGCACCTGCCCAACGATCCGGGTCGCGCCCAGCGATGCAGGTCCTGTCCGATGGCGCGCATCCGCGTCGACGACGCGGCGTCCGATCACCACCCTCCCTGTTGCGGCCCTTCCGGGCCAGCGTTTGATATTCCAAGGTTCACATGCACACCCTCCCTCCCTGCCCCCAATGCCAATCCGCCTATACCTATGAAGATGGCAGCGGCCAATACGTCTGCCCGGAATGCGCCCATGAGTGGCCGGTCCAGGCGGCTGCCGCGGCGGCCGACAGCGTGCGGGTCTACAAAGATGCGTCGGGCAATATCCTCCAGGATGGCGACACCGTCACCGTGATCAAGGACCTGAAACCAAAGGGTTCGGGCGGCGTGATCAAGCAAGGCACCAAGGTCAAGAATATCCGCCTGGTCGATGCCGACCACGACATCGACTGCAAGATCGACGGCTTCGGCGCCATGAGCCTCAAGACGGAATTCGTGCGCAAGGTATAAGCACGCCCGGCGCCTAGTGCAGCGCGCCCCCCGCCTCGCGGGTCAGCACGATCTCGAGGTATTCGGCCGGCGCCACCATCGAATCCGGCCCGGCCGTGTTGAAACGATCGATCAGGGCCAGCAGGTCTTGTTCGAGCGCATCGGCGGCAGATGGCGCAAGGGCGGCGAACGCCCGGTTGAGCGGTCCGTAGTAATCGCGGAACACGTGCACCCAGTGCGTGGGCGACGCGTAGCGGAAGTTGAACATCCTGCGCGTGATGCGCGCCTGGAGCGCATCGGCGCCGAACAGCTGGCGCACATGGTCTTCATTTCCCCACAGTAGCGGCGACGCCAGCCCGGCCGGCGGCGGGATGTGCTTGCCGACCGCCTTGAACAGCTGGCCGATGAAGCCTTCGGGCGTCCAGTTCGCCATGCCGATGCGTCCGCCGGGCCGCACCACGCGCCGTATCTCGGCGGCGGCGCGCGCCTGGTCGGGCGCGAACATCACGCCGAAGGTGGACAGCGCCACGTCGAAGCTGGCGTCCGCGAACGGCAGCGCCTCGGCGTCCGCTTCGCGAAAGTCGATCGCCAGGCCCTCGGCGGCGGCGCGCGCCCGCCCCTTCTCGAGCAGCGCCGGCACGTAGTCGGTGGACGTGACGCGGGCGAAGCGCCGCGCCGCGGCCAGCGTGGCATTGCCATTGCCGGCGGCGACGTCGAGAACCCGTTCGCCGGCCCGCACGTCAACGGCCTCGGCCAGCAGTTCGCCGACGATCTGCAGGGTGACGCCGACGACGGCGAAGTCGCCGCTGGCCCAGGTGGCCTGCTGCCGCTGCTTGATCGCGGCCAGGTCGGGAACGGCAGTGCCGGGCGCCGCCTGGGGCGACGGCGAGGGTTGGGCTGGCTGGGTCATGATCCGTCTCCTTGAACAGGCAGGTTGTCGATATGACTGGCCGCGCCACCCATGGTTCGATGCTACGGCTTGTGCCTTCTCAATCCTGAAGAGGGAAATCGGCTGGCCGATGCGACTCCAAGGACAAGGCAGGCACCGCAGACACGGCGCCGTCTGGGAGGAGCACCATCATGAAACCGCGCCTTGTTCCGCGTAGCATTGCCGCCGTAGCCATCATCCTTGCCATCGCCGCGATCGGCGCAGTGGCGCTCGCCGCCATGCCATCGCTCTGGTCCGGGCGCGGCACGGCCAATGCCGGTTTCGACCCGCTGTTCGCCGGGACCGCCGGCGCCACCTGCGCGCCGGCGCGCCCGGGCGCGCCGCCCCTGCTGGCCCATCTGGTGCAGGCCCAGACCGAGACACGCCCCTTCACGCCCGGCCAGCAGGCGCAGGCCACGCCGGGCGCCAAGCCCGCCGGCAAGCCGGGCAAGGCCGCGCCGCCGCCGCTGTACGACAACCTGGGCAAGCTGCACGTGCCGATCACCACCGCCAGCAAGCGCGCCCAGGCCTATTTCGACCAGGGCATCCGCCTGACCTTCGCCTTCAACCATGCCGAGGCGGCGCGCGCCTTCCGCGCCGCGCAAGACGCCGACCCCGACTGCGCGATGTGCTACTGGGGCGAGGCGCTGGTGCTGGGTCCGAACATCAACGCCCCCATGTTCCCCGAGGCCGTGGCGCCGGCGGCGGCCGCCGCGGCCGAGGCGAGCCGCCTGGCGCCGCGCACGCGGCCCGAAGAGCAGGCCGTGATCCGCGCCGTGGCGCGCCGCTACAGCCTTGACCCCGGCGCCGACCGCGCCGCGCTCGACAAGGCCTATGCCGATGCCATGGCCGAGGCCGCGCGCGACTTTCCCACCCACGACACCATCCAGGTGCTGTTCGCCGAATCGCTGATGGACCTGTCGCCCTGGGACTATTGGGAGGCAGGCGGCGCCCGGCCCAAGAACCGCACGGCCGAGCTGGTCGCCACACTGGAGAAAGTATTGGCGCGCAACCCGACCCATGCCGGGGCCGCCCACTACTACATCCACACGATGGAAGCCTCGACCCGGCCCGAGAAAGCCCTGCCCGCCGCGCGCGTGCTGGCAAGCCAGATCCCGGGCGCCGGCCACATCGTGCACATGCCCTCGCACATCTATTACCGGCTGGGCATGTACCGCGAAGCGCTGCGCTCGAACGTCATGGCGGTCGCCACCGACGAACGCTACTTTGCCGACGCGGCCAGCGATCCCGTCTACCGGGGCGCCTATTACCCGCACAATATCCACTTCGTGATGGTGTCGGCCCTGATGGGTGGCGACGGCCGCACGGCGCTCGAGGCCGCAGGCAAGCTCGACAAGGTCATCACGCCCGACCTCCTGACCGCCATCGGCGCGCTGCAGCCGGTCAAGTCCGCGCCCTACTTCGCCCACGTCCAGTTCAGCGATGCGGACACCCTGCTCGCGCTGCCCGACCCGGGCCCCCAATTCGTGCTCGTGCAGGCGATGTGGCATTACGCGCGCGCCGTCGGCCATGCGCGCAAGGGCGACTTCGATGCGGCCGCACGAGAAGTCGCCGCGCTCGACAAGATCGAGAAGAACGGCGACTTCAAGCCGGTGAACGACTGGAATATTCCCGGCCGCGAGATCGTCCAGACCGCCCGCTCGGTGGCCCAGGCCCGGATTGCCGATGCGCGAGGCGATTTGCCGCGTGCAGTCAAAGCCTACCGCCAGGCGATCGCGGTGCAGGACGCCCTGCCCTATATGGAGCCGCCCTACTGGTACTACCCGGTGCGCCAGTCGCTCGGCGTGGCGCTCCTGCGCAGCGGACAGCCGGACGCAGCCGAAAAGGTATTCCGCGATTCGCTGGCGCGTACCCCAAGCAATGGCTGGGCATTGCGCGGCTTGATGGAGGTGTACCGCAAGCGTGGTGACGAAGCCGCGCTCGCGGCCGTGCAAAAGCAGTTCGCGACCACCTGGCTTGGCAAGCCGGATGGGCCGGCGCTGTCCGCGCTCTAGACCTTGGACGTACCCGCTTGCGCGGCGTGGTGGTGCCCTGCTCAGGGCTTGCTGTTCTCATGCAGCGCGCATGCAAATCATGCGACACAGCAATCCCATTGTCACTTATGCTAGGAGCCCGAATATTTACAAGAGGTTCCGATGAACGCCAAACCTTCGTTCTTCGCGTCCTGCGCCGCCCTGGTCCTGTCCGCCCTGTGCGCCGTTCCGGCGCTTGCAGCGGATAGCGCCCGGCCGTTGCAGCCGATCGAATCGCTCGTGGTGCCGCGCTACATGGGCGTCTGGTACGAGATCGCAAAACTCCCCAACGATTTCCAGAAAAAGTGCGTCGGTGACACGACCGCCACCTACAACCTCGGCAAGGATGGGCGAGTGCAAGTCGTCAATCGCTGCCGCACCGCCGAGGGAACGTTCGACGTGGCCGACGGCGTGGCGCGCCAGCTCGGCGGCGCCACCTCGCCCAAGCTCAAGGTGCGTTTCGCGCCGGCGATCCTGTCCTTTATCCCGATGGTGTGGGGGGATTACTGGGTCATCGACCTCGACGACAAATACCAGTTGTCCGCGGTCAGCGAACCCAAGCGCGAATACCTGTGGATCCTGTCGCGCACGCCCCAGGTCGAACCGGCCGAATACGATGCCCTGCTCACGCGCCTGACGGCCCAGGGACTGGATGTGTCCAGGCTGGTGCGCACACCCCAGACCCAGATGCAGACATCGCAATAAAAGCTAGGCGTACGGAATGAAGGCGATGCCGTTCGCGATCAGTTCTGCGAGATTCCCGACGTTTTCCTTGCTCTCGCTGAACTGCGCGAGCACATTGGCGCGCGCCGCGATACCATCGTCACCGCTCAATACGTTTATCCAGTAATCACGGCCGCCCTGGTCCGGCTCACGATCCAACACATTGCCGTACAACGCGATGATGAAGCCGTCCGCGCTCAACGTTCCATAGGTCTCGGCAAACTCTTCGCTGCCGATGAAACCTTCGGCCAGCACTTGCAGCGAATCGCCGCGATCCATCCGGTCGATCCAGTACCCAAGACCAGCCAGGTCCGGCGCACGGTCAAAGGCTGCCTGGTAGATGCGAAATGCCTGGCCCGCATTGTCATCGACGTCGAAGGCAAGCGCGCTGTCGGAGAAGTGAATGCGTTCGATACTTTCCAGTGTATCGATGCCCTCATTGCACTGTCGATCTACCACGGTGATGTGCCTGCCAAGCAATTTGACGTCATAGCCATCCGCGCTGCCGGCGTACAGGGCGGTATCCCGGCCCGCGCCGCCATTCAGGGTATCGTCGCCGGCGCCGCCTTCGAACACGTCATTGCCGCTCCCTCCGGTCATGACGTTCGGCTGAAAGTCGCCGTACAGCACGTCGTCGCCCGCCGTCCCGACGATATTCGGACTCTTGTCGTCGAGGTCGGTATATGGAAGACCGGTTACGGGCAGTTTGACGTCGATTCCTAGGTCTTGCATCACTGCCAGTTCAATCCGGCCAATGTCCCAGCGGTTCTGTTCATAGTTGCCAATATCGCCGATCATTCCACCGAACATGTACTCCGGTGTCAGCTTGATGATGATGTGGCCAACCTCATCCAGGGCTAACGGCCGCCCCAGCAAGGCCATGGTCGCTTCTCCCTCGAAGTAGTAAACTCCATCGCGCAACGCTACCTTGCTGCCGAGGGTGCCGCTGGCGATATTCGGCTGGTCGAAAGCGATCGTGTGCAATATTTCATGCAAGGCGATCGAAACGAAGTCATGCGTACCGGGAGGAATGGCCGGCGACTTGAAAAATACGGGATCGGGATCAAGCCAGACAGGTACGCCATAATTTCGCATCTTGCCATCGGCACCGAGGTAGATGGTGAAGCCGGCGTCGGATTCGCTGCCATTCATGTCCACGCCCGTGGTCATCTCGATCAAATTGCTTTTGACCAGCACGCCGTCCTGGGCAATCCAGGACATCTCGGTCGCAGGGATAATACCGTCCTGCTCCCAGCCCAGTTCACTCTTCAGGTCGGCATGTGACTTGATGTTGACCTTGACGTCGAGCGTGCCATGCCAGTCGATGAAACGATCCAGATATGCCATGACATACTGCACATTCTTGCCGATCAGCGCGTGACTGGCCTGGTCCATCAACTGCTGTGCATCGACGACGGAAACGGTCCACAAACTCATGCCAACTCCTGAAGATCGGTGCCTGCCAGCAGGGCAAGACACCTCATTAAAATTTCATAATAGCAACTTTTGTTACCTTTAAGATTGTTTCCGAGAAATTTATGCAGGGTAAATGACCTTTGTTGGAAATCCGGCTTTCAGCCCCATCTGGATGACGGCGCGGATGTTCCCGTCCTTCTCGCGCCAGCCTACTTGTCCGTTGCGCCACCGAAGTCAGTTGCCAGCTGTCTGCCTGTAGAACGAAATCGATGCCTGCTCCAGAACGATTCCCACGCCTGTGCCATGCCTACCGGATGCTGCCCGGGATAGTCGTGGCCATCGGGTTGCTATCGCCCCAAGCGGCCCTTGCCCAACCCGCGCTCACGGTCGATACATTGGCGAACTTGGTCAATGCCTATCGCGCCGCACCCGGAGCCTGCGAGGGCCGCTCCGCCGCGCCGGCCGCCGCGCTCGATCCGCAACCGGCCCTGGCCCAGGTGCGCATCGGCGCCGGCACCTTCATCGAATCCGCGCTGGAACGCGCCGGTTACCCTGCCGCGCAGGCACAGGCGGTCTACGTCACCGGTCCCGAAGATGCCCAGGCCGCCATGAACGTGCTGGCGCAAAAATACTGCAAGGTATTGCTGAGCGATCGTTTCTCTGCGGTCGGCAGCTACCGCGAGGGCGTGACCTGGACTGTCGTGCTGGCGCGTCCGGCGCCGCCGCTGCCCTCGGCCACCTATCCCGACTGGCGCGAAGCCGGCCGCGCGATCCTGGATGAAGTGAATGCGGCGCGCGCCAGTGCCCGCTCCTGCGGCAAGCAAGCGTTCCCGGCCGCGCCGCCCCTGAGCTGGAACCCCGCACTGGGCGATGCCGCACTTGCCCATAGCCGCGACATGGCCACGGGGCGCTACTTCAGCCACCGAGGCAAGGATGGCAGCCAGGCCACCGACCGCGCCCTGCGCGCCGGCTATACCTGGCGTCGGGTGGGCGAAAACATTGCCTTCGGCCAGCGCTCGCCGCGCGAAGCCGTCGAAGGCTGGCTCGATAGCCCCGGACATTGCGCCAACATCATGAACCGCGGTTTCACCGAGATGGGCGCCGCTTATGGCGTCACGCCGGAGCGGCAGGCCGGCGTCATCTACTGGACCCAGGTGTTCGGCGCGCCGCGTTAGGTAGAGACAGGCACAGTCGCCGCAGGGCAAGCCCCATGCCTGCCCCGCCTTCGACCCGGATTGCGGGCCGAGCCGCGCCGCCCCTGAAAGCTGCTTCGGATAGACTGCCTCTCAATATCAACCTCCCTGTCCGCGTCTCGCGGCGCCGGCCCAGAACACATGACCCAGTCCGCCCCGCAACCACGACTCGGCCTCGTCTGCATCACCGTCTCGAAGGACGTGCGCTACCGCGCGCTCACGCGCAAGCGCCTGCTCGAGCATTCGGAAGATGGCCAGCGCCGCTTGCTGGAAGACATTTATCGCGACAATATCCAGACCCTGGACAATGCGCTGCGTTACTGCGAGCGCGAAGGCATCGCGCTCTACCGCATGCCCTCGTCGATCTTCCCTTTTTCCGATACGCCGTTCGGGCTGGACGTCCTGCAGCAGTTCAAGGAAACCCTGGGCCGCTCTGGCCGGCGCGCGATCGAGCGCGGCATCCGCCTGGTGATGCATCCCGATCAGTTCGTGGTGCTCAGTTCGGACTCGGAAGACGTGGTGGCCAACAGCGTCAAGATCTTGCAGATGCACGCCGACATCATGGATCTGCTGGACCAGCCGCGTTCGCCCTGGGCGCTGCTGGAAATCCACGGCGGCAAGGCCGACCGCGAAGACAATCTGGTCGCGCGCATTGCCGACCTGCCGGACGCGATCCGCTGCCGCATCGGCCTGGAGAATGACGAATACGCCTACAGCGCCGACGAAATCCACGCCGTCTGCGTGCGCGCCGGCGTGCCGATGGTGTTCGACGCCCACCACCACATCGTCCACGAAAAGCTGGACAGCTACGAGCATCCGAGCGTGGCCGAGATGGTGGCCAGGGCGCGCGCCACCTGGCCCGACCCGGCCCACCAGCTGGTGCACATCTCGAATGGCCGCGAAGGCTTCAACGACCGCCAGCATTCCGACCTGATCGCGACGATGCCCTCGTCCTACCTTTCCGCGCCGCATATCGAGATCGAGGCCAAGCTCAAGGAAGAAGCGATCCGCGGCCTGGACGGCTGGTGCGCGAGGTTCGCGCCGGCCTGATTCAGCTGTCCTGCAATTGCTCGAACCACGGCACGATCACATCGCACAATGCTTGCGGCGCCTCGAGCGGAATCATGTGCCCGCTGTCCTCGACCAGCGCGAACTGCGCCCCCGCGATCCCGGCATGCAGCTCCTGCGCTTCTTCCAGGCTGCGCAAGCGGTCATGCCCGGCCGCCACCACCAGGGTCGGACAACGGATCTCGCCCAGCAGATGCAGGTCGCCCGGCCGCTCGACCATCGACTGGTTGCGAAAAGCCACCCCGCCCAGGCGCACGCCCATCATGCGCACGCGCTCGATCAAGGCCTCGTTATCCACCTCGCGCGGATGCAGCGAGCTGGCGATCGCGGTGCGGCTCAGTCCCGCGAACGAGACCGACGGCGCCGCCCGGGCCACCGTGCGCTTGCCCTGGCGGACGGCGTCGGAATCGGGCCGGGTCGAGGTGGCGATCAGCACCAGTGCGCGCACGCGTTCGGGCGCCTGGCGCACCATCTCGCGCGCGACGTAGCCGCCCATCGAGAAGCCGATCAGGATGAAGGACGGCGGCGCCTCGGCCAATGCGCGGCGCGCCAGGTCCTCGAGGGTGGAATCGTGACGCAGGTCGGCATGCGCCAGCGGGCCGAAGGGGGCCAGCCGGTCGCGCATGCCGTCCCACAGCGTCTCGTCGGCCATATAGCCGGGAACCAGCAGGATAGTCATCGCGCCATCATAGCAAAGCGCGATGAAGGCGGGAGCAGGCTGCCTTTCAGGCGGCCTTCCTGGGCAGGATGTCGCTGGCCATCATCTCGCCGAACGGGCCGGTGATCGACTGCTCTCCCTGCTCCGTTCCTTTCCCCAGCAGCGGGAACACCAGTTCGGCGAAGCGGTACGACTCCTCCAGGTGCGGATAGCCCGACAGGATGAAGGTCTCGATGCCGAGATCCGCATACTCGCGCATGCGCGCCGCCACCGTCTCGGGATCTCCCACCAGCGCCGTCCCCGCCCCGCCGCGCACCAGGCCCACGCCGGCCCACAGATTGGGCGAGACTTCGAGCTGGTCGCGCCGCCCGCCATGCAGGGCCGCCATGCGGCGCTGGCCGACCGAATCCATCTTCGCGAACGCGGCCTGCGCCTTGGCGATGGTGTCGTCGTCCAGGTGGCTGATCAACTCGTCGGCCGCGCGCCAGGCTTCTTCATTGGTCTCGCGCACGATCACGTGCAGGCGGATGCCGAATTTCAGCGTGCGGCCATGCTTCGCGGCGCGCGCCCGGATGTCGGCCAGCTTCTCGGCCACCGCCGCTGGCGGTTCGCCCCAGGTCAGGTAGACGTCCATCTGCTCGGCCGCCAGCTCGTGCGCCGGCTCGGACGAGCCGCCGAAGTACAGCGGCGGATACGGTTTCTGCACGGCCGGATACAAGGTCCTGGCGCCCTTGACCTGGATGTGCTTGCCCTCGAAGTCGTAACCGGCCGCGCCGCCCTCGCCCGCCATGCTGGCGCGCCAGACCTTGAAGAATTCGCTCGAGATCTCGTAGCGCTTGGTGTGGTCGGCATACAGGCCGTCGGCTTCGAGCTCGCCCTGGTCGCCGCCGGTGACGACGTTGATCAACAGGCGCCCGTTCGACAGGCGGTCGAAGGTCGAGGCCATGCGCACCGCCAGCCCGGGCGTCGACAGGCCGGGACGGATCGCGACCAGGAATTTCAGCCTGGTGGTAGCGTTGATCAGCGACGAGGCAACGATCCAGGCGTCCTCGCAGGAGCGCCCGGTCGGCAGCAGCACGCCGTCGTAGCCGAGGGTATCGGCGGCGACCGCGACCTGCTTCAGGTAATCGGCATTGACCGGGCGCGCGCCCTTGGTGGTGCCGAGATAGCGGCTGTCGCCATGGGTTGGGATGAACCAGAAAATACTGGGAGTCGACACGGTAAGTCCTCGGTGAATCAGGCAGCGGCGGCTGTCTGTACGCGCGCCTGGAGTTCGGCGTCGAGCTGTTCGATACCCTCGGCGACCCGCTCGGCGATCGGGCCCGCCAGGCGCGTGCCGCGCTCGCTGTCCCAGGCGACCTGCTCGGACGTGGCATAGATGCTGGACAGGATGGCGCGCGCCGACATCGAGGCCAGCACCGGGCGCAATGCATAGTCGAGCGCCAGCAGGTGCGACTGGCTGCCGCCGGTCGCCAGCGGCAGCACGACCTTGCCACGCAGGCCGTCCTGCGGCAGCAGGTCGAGGAACAGCTTGAGCATGCCGGTATAGGCCGCTTTATAGATTGGCGTGGCCACCACCAGCGCGTCGGCCTGGGCCACCAGCGCCAGCGCGCGCGCCAGTTCCGGGTCATTCGCATCCATGCGCAGCAAGGCAGGACCGGGCAGTTCGCGCACCTCGAGGCGCGTCGTGCGCCAGCCGTGGACGGCAAGTTTTTCTCCCACGTGCTGCAACAGGCGGCTGCAGGACGACTGCGACGACGGGCTACCGCCCAGCAAGATGACGCTCATGGTGAATTCCAGTGTTGACGACGATCGTCACAGCGTACGCCGCGCGCACGATCGACCCAACGAATCGTTTCGCTCATCGATATGCGTTTGTCGTTTTAACTTTTCGCGCATATTCATGGCCGGATTTCTTCGTTCACGCGGCGCCAGCTTGGGATGCAAGATGGCAGTTCACCCAACATCGGCACACTGCCCCATGTCCTCCATCCTGCAGCAATTGCGTCCACAAGACGACTACGCCACAGCGGCCATACCCGATCCGCTGGCCATCGCCGCCGACCTGGCCGAGCGCCTGGCCGCCACCGCCGTCGAACGCGATCGCGCCGGCGGCCACCCGAAGCACGAGCGCGAACTGATCCGCGCGTCAGGCCTGCTCACGCTGTCGATTCCCACCGAATTCGGCGGCCAGGGCGCCGACTGGGCCACCGTGATGGCGGCCGTGCGCATCCTGGCCAAGGCCGACAGCGCGCTGGCCCACCTGTTCGGCTTCCACCACCTGCAGCTGGCCGGAATAGGGCTCTACGGCACCGAACTGCAGCAGCGCAGCCTGCTCACTGCCACGGTGCGCCAGAAGCTGTTCTGGGGGAACGCCCTGAACCCGCTCGACAAGCGCACCCGCGCCACCGCCTCGCCGGCCGGCTATATCCTGGACGGCGTGAAGAGTTTTTCGTCGGGCTCGGTGGGTTCCGACTGGTTGACGGTGTCCGCCTGGGACAGTGAAGCCGACGCCGCCCTGATCGCCGTGGTGCCGACCGAGCAGGCTGGCGTGCACGTGGAAGCGGACTGGGACGCCTTCGGCCAGCGCCAGACCGACAGCGGCAACGTCCATTTCGAGAAGGTCTACCTGCCGACCGCGCTGGTGCTGCAGGCCCCGGGCCAGGCGCCGACCGCCCGCTCCACCCTGCGCTCCCAGGTCGCCCAGCTCATCATGGCCAATCTGTACCTTGGCATCGCCCAGGGCGCCTTCGATGCCGCGCGCGATTACACGCTCGAACAGGCGCGCCCCTGGTTCGCGTCCGGCGTCGACGATGCGATCGACGATCCCTTCACCCAGCACCGCTATGGCCAGCTGTGGCTGACCGTGCGTCCCGCCGCGCTGCTGGCCGACGAGGCCGCGCGCCAGCTCGACGCCGCCATCGGCAAGGGCGACGCCGTGACGGCGCGCGAGCGCGGCCTGGTGGCGATCGCGGTTGCCGAAGCCAAGGTGCTGGCGCACCGCGCCGCGATCGAGATCAGCAACCAGATGTTCGAACTGCTCGGCGCGCGCGCCACATCCAGCCGTTTCGGCTTCGACCGCTTCTGGCGCAACGCGCGCGTGCACACCCTGCACGACCCGGTCGACTACAAGTTGCGCGACCTCGGGCGCTACGCGCTCAGCGGCCGCGTGCCCGATCCGACACCCTATTCCTGACCGACATGACAGCTTCCGTATCAGTCATCCGCGTCGAGCGCGCCAGCAAGGCCTTTGCGCTGCCGGAAGGCGGCCGCTTCGACGCCGTGCGCGAGGTCTCGCTCGAGATCCTGCCGGGCGAGATCTTCGGCCTGGTGGGCCGCAGCGGCGCCGGAAAATCGACGTTGCTGCGCCTGATGAACCTTCTTGAAAAGCCCGACAGCGGCAGCATCAGCGTCGCCGGCCAGGAACTGACCGCCCTCGGCGCGCGCGAGCTGCGCGAGGCACGGCGCCGCATCGGCATGATCTACCAGCACTTCAACCTGCTCGCCAACGCCACCGTGTTCGAGAACGTGGCCTTCCCGCTGCGCATCCACGGCGCGATGAACGCCCCGCGCCTGAAGGCGCGCGTGGCCGAATGCCTTGACCTGGTCGGCTTGCTCGACAAGGCGGGCAGCTATCCGGCGCGCCTGTCGGGCGGCCAGAAGCAGCGGGTGGCGATCGCGCGCGCACTGGCCAGCTATCCCACGGTGCTGCTGTGCGACGAGCCGACGTCGGCCCTCGACCCGGACACCACGCGCAGCGTGCTCGATACGCTGCGCGACATCAATGCGCGCCTGGGGGTGACGATCGTCATCGTCAGCCACGAGCTTCAGGCGCTGGGCAGCCTGTGCCAGCGTGCGGCCGTGGTCGAGGATGGCCGCATCGCCGAACTGTTCGACCTGCGCGACCACAGCGAGCCGCGCAAGACCTCGCTCGGCCGCGAGCTGCTGTATCACGCCACCGAAGCTCACGCCGCCGAAGCCCATGCCGCCGCCGTCCATGCCGGCCTCCCGCCAGGAGAGCTGCATGCTTGAAAAAATCCTGCTCGTCGCGCCCGAGCTGTGGCGCGCTTTCGGCGAAACCCTGCTCATGCTCGGCATCGGCCTCTCGGCCGCGGTGCTGCTGGGCGGTCCGCTCGGCGTGGTCCTGTTCCTCAACGGCTCGGGCGAGCCAGGCCGTGGCCGCAGCATCGGCAAAGTGCTGGGCTGGCTGGTGAACACCGTGCGCTCCTTCCCCTTCATCATCCTGATGGTGGCCCTGGTGCCGTTTACGCGCATCGTCGCCGGCACCTCGATCGGGCCGCTGGCCGCCAGCGTGCCGCTGTCCTGCGCCGCCATCCCCTATTTCGCGCGCCTGGTCGAACAGCAGCTGCACGAAGTACCGCGCGGCGTGATCGAGGCCGCCGAAGCGATGGGCGCCACCCGCCTGCAGATCGTCACCCGCGTGCTGTTGCTGGAAGCCCGGTCGGGCCTGGTGCTGGCGCTGACCGTGCTCGCCATCAGCTTCCTGTCCTATTCGGCGGTGGCCGGCGTGGTGGGCGGCGGCGGCATCGGCGATCTCGCCATCCGCTACGGCTACTACCGCTTCGAGACCGACGTCATGGTGATCACGGTCGCGATCCTGATCGCCATGGTGCAGCTGATCCAGTTCGGCGGCGGACGCCTCGCGCGCCGCCTGGACAAGCGCTGAACCGACAAACAAAAAAGAAACGGAAGGAACTCCATGAGCCTGAACCGCCGCATCCTGCTCGCCAGCCCGCTGATCCTGGCCATCGCCCTCGCCGTCGCCGCCAATGCGCAAGCGAAGGATCCAAAGGAAATCGTCATCGGCACCAGCGCCGGACCGTATGCCGACCAGGTCAGGCTGGGCATCAAGCCCATCCTCGAGAAACAGGGCTACAAAGTGCGCATCGTCGAGTTCAACGACTACATCCAGCCCAACTTCGCGCTGGCCGAGGGATCGCTCGACGCCAACGTGTTCCAGCACGTGACCTATCTCGACCGCTTCGCGGCCCAGCACAAGCTGGCGCTGTCCGAGCTGGTCAAGGTGCCGACCGCGCCGATCGCCATCTACAGCCGCCGCCACAAGAGCCTCGACGCCGTGAAAAACGGCAGCACCGTGGCGCTGCCCAACGACCCGACCAACCAGGCGCGGGCACTGGTCATGCTCGACCAACTGGGGTGGATCAAGCTGCGTGCTGGCGTCGATCCGATCCGCGCCTCGGAGCGCGACGTGGTCGCCAACCCGAAAGGCGTCAAGCTGCTGCCGCTGGAGGCGGCCCAGTTGCCGCGCTCCCTGCAGGACGCCGACTATGCCTTCGTCAATGGCAACTATGCGCTGGCATCTGGCCTCAAATTGCGCGACGCGCTGCGCACCGAGAAGATCTCGCCGGCCTACGCCAACCTGGTGGCGGTCAGGACGCCAGACCGCGACAAGCCCTTCGCGCGCGACCTGGCGGCCGCCTACAAATCGCGCGCCTTCCTGGACGTCACCAACAAGCATTTCGCCGACTACGCCAAGACCGATTACCAGCTGGCGCTGCAATCCACCGGAGCCAGGTGATGGCGCGCCGCATCCGCTTCAATGCCTTCCAGATGAACACCCCGAGCCACCAGTCGCCCGGGCTGTGGACCCATCCGAGAAGCGACAGCGAGCGTTACCTGACGCCCGGCTACTGGGTCGAGCTGGCGCAGCTGCTGGAGAACGGCGGCTTCGACGCCATCTTTCTCGCCGACGTGCTGGGCGTGTACGACGTCTACCGCAAGGGCCCGGAAGCCGCGCTGCGCCACGGCGTGCAGGTCCCGCTGAACGATCCCATGGCCCTCGTGCCGCTGATCGCCCACGCCACCACGCGCCTCGGGATCGGCGTCACCGCCGCCCTGACCTACGAACACCCCTATACCTTTGCACGCCGCATGTCGACGCTCGACCATCTGAGCGGAGGCCGGATCGGCTGGAACATCGTCACCGGCTACCTCGACAGCGCCGCGCGCAACCTGGGCCTTGGCCAGCAACCCGGCCACGATGAGCGCTACGACCTGGCCGACGAATACATGGAGGTCGTCTACAAGCTGTGGGAGCGCAGCTGGGAAGACGGCGCGGTGAAGCGCGACAAGGAGCGCGGCATGTATACCGACCCGGCCAGGGTGCACCCGATCCGGCACAAGGGCCGCTACTACGAGGTGCCGGGTTTTCACCTGTGCGAGCCGTCGCCGCAGCGCACGCCCTTCCTGTACCAGGCCGGGGCCTCGCCGCGCGGCGCCCGTTTCGCCGCACGCCATGCCGAAGCCACCTTCATCAGCGGCCCGAGCAAGGCGGTGGTGAAACGCGGCGTCGACGCCGTGCGCGTCGCCGCGCGTGCCGAGGGCCGCGATCCGGATGCGCTGCTGGTGTATGCCCAGGCCCTCGTCATCACCGGCGCGACCGAGGCCGAGGCGCAGGCGCGGCTCGAGGAATACCGGCGCCACGTCGACGTCGAGGCCGCGCTCACCCTGCTCTCCGGCTGGACCGGCGTCGACTTCGCGCGCCACCACCTGGACGACACCATCGAGTACATCGACACCGACGCCGGCCGTTCGGCCCTGGCCTCGCTCAGCGCCGCCGATCCGGGCCGCGACTGGACCGTGCGCGAAGCGGCCGAATTCATCGGCCTTGGCGGACGCGGTCCCATCATCGTGGGCGACCCGCGCCAGGTGGCCGACCAGCTCGAATCCTGGATCGACGACACCGGCGCCGACGGCTTCAACCTCGCCTTCGCGCTGCCGCTCGAAGACATGACGCTGGTGGTCGAGCACATCGTGCCCGAACTGGCGCGGCGCGGACGCTACGACGCCGCCCCACGGGGCGGCACGCTGCGCGGGCAACTGCTCGGCCAGGGTCCGCGCCTGGCGCCCGGCCATCCGGGCAACCGGGTCGAGATCGCATCCCCGCTGTCTGGCATCCAGGCAGCTTGAATCACCATCAAAGGACCATCATGAAACGAAGAAGCCTGTTGCAACTGGCCGCCAGCGGCGCCGCCCTCGCCGTCCTGCCCGCACGCGCGGCTCCCTTATCGGAGCTGCGCCTCGACTACGCCCACTACTCGCCGACCAGCCTGGTGCTGCGCCACTTCGGCTGGCTCGAAGAAGAATTCAAGGCCGACGGCACCCGCATCAAATGGGTGTTCAGCGCAGGCAGCAACCGCGCGCTCGAGTACCTTAACGCGAACAGCATCGACATCGGCTCGAGCGCCGGCCTGGCGGCCCTGCTGGCCCGCGCCAACGGCAATCCGATCCGCACGCCCTACCTGTTCTCGCGGCCCGAGTGGACGGCGCTGGTGGTGCCCAAGAATTCGCCGATCCGGAGCCTGGCCGACCTGAAGGGCAAGAAGGTGGCTGCCACCAAGGGCACCGATCCCTATCTGTTCCTGCTGCGCGCCCTGCAGACCGTGGGCCTGAAACGCAGCGACATCGAGCACGTCAGCCTGCAGCACGCGGACGGCCGGGCCGCGCTGGAGCAGGGCCGCGTGGATGCCTGGGCCGGCCTCGATCCGCATATGGCGGCGGCCGAACTCGATGGCGGCGCGCGTCTGCTGTACCGTAACGTGGGCTTCAATACCTATGGTTTCCTGAACGTGCGCGAAGACTTCCTGGCCACCCGCGCGAACGAGACCGCGCGCGTGATCAAGGCCTATGAGCGCGCCCGCGCCTGGACCCGCGCCAATCCATCCGAAGCGGCCAAGATCCTGTCGATAGAGGCCAAGGTGCCGCTGCCGGTCGCGCTGCTGCAGGTCAAGCTGCGCTCGGACTTCAGCAACGCCCAGCCGACCGCCGAGCACCTGCGCGCGCTGCAGCTGGCGGCGCCGATCCTGCGCGACGAGGCGCTGGTCCGCCCCGGCACGGACCTGGACAAGGCGATCGCCGGCCTGGTCGACACCGGCTTCGCGCGCCAGCTCACCAGGGCCTGACATGGAACGGCAGGCCATCACCCTGGACGCTCCTCCGCAGTCACAAGCGCGGCGCGCATGGCGCCGCCTCGGCTTCCCTCTGGGCTTGTTGCTGCCGGCCTTGGCCCTGATCGGCGCGGAAGCCGGCGTGCGCGCCGGCCTGGTGCCGGCCAACCTGCTGCCGCCGCCGAGCGCCATCCTCGAATCCCTGTCCTGGCTGCTGGAGAACGGCCTGGCCGGCCACGTCGGCGCCAGCACGCTGCGGGTGGCGGCCGGCTTCGCCGCCGGCGCCCTGCTGGCGCTGCCGCTCGGCGCGCTGGTGGCCCTGAACCGGCGCGCGGAAAGCCTGCTTGACCCCAGCTTCCAGGCGCTGCGCGCGATTCCCTCGCTGGCCTGGGTGCCGCTACTGCTGCTCTGGTTCGGAATCGACGAGGCGCCGAAGATCATCCTGATCGCGATCGGCGCCTTCTTCCCGGTGTACATGGGCGTGGTGGCCGGCATCCGCGGCGTCGACCGTGGCCTGACCGAGGTCGGTTTGCTGTATCGCCTGTCTCCCCTGGCGCTGGCGCGCCGGGTATTGCTGCCGGCTGCCCTGCCCTCGGTGCTGACGGGCCTGCGCAACGGCCTGAGCCTGGCGTGGATGTTCATGGTGGCGGCCGAGTTGATTGCCGCCAGCCGCGGCCTGGGTTATCTGCTGACCGACGGCCGCGAGTCGAGCCGCGCCGACATCATGCTGGCGGCCATCGTGCTGCTGGCCCTGCTGGGCAAGGCCAGCGACAGCGCGATGCAGGCGCTGGAACGGCGCTGGCTGGCGTGGCGCGACAATTATGTGGAAAGGACGGCGCGATGAGTTTTCTCGACATCGCCATCGATGAAAAGCGCCACGGCGTGCGCACCGTGCTGCGCGGCCTGCGCCTGGGCTTGGACCAGGGAGAGATCGTCAGCCTGGTCGGCGCCAGCGGCTGCGGCAAGAGCACCTTGTTGTCGATCGTGGCAGGGCTGGACTCCGCCTACCGCGGCGCGGTGCGCCTCGACGGCCGCCAGTTGACGGGGCCGGATGCCGACGTCGGCCTGGTGTTCCAGGCGCCGCGCCTGTTCCCGTGGCTGACCGTGGCGCAGAACGTCGTCTTCGGCGGACACGGGCGGCCGAACCTGGAGCGGGCCCACGCCCTGCTGGAAGAAGTCGGCCTGAAAGGGTATGGCGATGCGCTGCCCAAGCAGCTGTCGGGCGGCCAGGCCCAGCGCGCCGCCATCGCGCGCGGCCTGTACCTGGAGCCGCACGTGCTGCTGCTGGACGAGCCGTTCTCGGCGGTCGACGCCTTCACACGCATGCGCCTGCAAGACCTGCTGGCGGAAGCGGCGCGCCAGCGCGGCCTGACCGTGCTGCTGGTGACGCACGATATCGATGAGGCGATCTATCTGAGCGACCGCGTGGTGTTGATGGATGGCGTGCCCGGCCCGGTACGCGCCGAGTTTACGAACGACGCACCGTGGCCGCGCGAGCGCGGCAAGCTGGCGCTGTCGCCGTTGAAACCGGCGATCCTCGACAGCCTGCATGCGGTGCACGCCATCTGATGACTCAGGTGTTGCGCATCTGCGCCTGCGACACATTGCTGCCCGGCGGGACGCTCTGGGTCAGCCAGACGTTGCCGCCGATGGTCGAACCGGCGCCGATCGTGATGCGGCCAAGGATGGTCGCGCCGGCATAGATGACGACGTCGTCCTCGACGATCGGATGGCGCGGCGTGCCTTTGACCAGGGCGCCGCTCTCGTCGACCGGGAAGCGCTTGGCGCCGAGCGTGACGGCCTGGTACAGGCGGACGCGCTCGCCCAGGATCGCGGTTTCGCCGATGACGACGCCGGTGCCGTGGTCGATGAAGAAGCTGCCGCCGATCTGCGCGCCGGGGTGGATGTCGATGCCGGTCAGCGAGTGCCCGATGTCGGCCGCCACCCGCGCCAGGAACGGCACGCCAAGGCGAGTCAGGCAATGCGCGATGCGGTGGTAGAGGATGGCGATGGTGCCGGGATAGCACAGCATGATCTCGGCCACCGAGGTGGCGGCCGGGTCGCCGGCCAGCGCGGCCTGCACGTCGGACACCAGCAGCGCGCGCACGGCCGGCAGGCTGGCGGCGAACTCGCGCGTGATGGCGCGGGCGCGCTCGGTCAGCACGGCGTCCGCGGTCTGGTCGTGCTCCGAAGAGAACTCGGGGGAAAAGCGCAGCGCGCGCCGTACCTGCTCGGCCAGGCGGTCGAGCGCCACGTTGAGCGTGTCGGCGACGAAGTAGTCAATGCTCTCGTCGTTCAGGTCGGGGCGGCCATAATGCGTGGGGAACAGGGCCGCGGAAATGCCGTCCACGATCTGGCGCACGACTTCACGCGACGGCAGCTCGCGCACCCTGCCCTGGTGCCGGATATTGTGGGTGGATTCGCGCGAGGTGCGCAATGCGTCGATGACGGGACCGAGGTGCCACTGCACCGATCCACCCTGATGGGGAAATTCGCTGTTCATTCGCCGAGCCTATACGATTCGTTTTTCAATGACTACGATTTTATTGGTATGTCGATATGCGTGCTTCGACGGGCTCAAAAACGGCCTCCGCCAACCGTCGAACTTGCCGCGCAGCAGTTTCTAAGGCAACATCAAGCACCGAATACCTTTTGTAATGACACGACCATGAACCTGCCCTCCCACCAGCTCAGCATGACGGTGCTGATGACGCCCGACACGGCCAATTTTTCCGGCAACGTGCACGGCGGCACCATCCTGAAACTGCTCGACCAGGTCGCCTATGCCTGCGCCAGCCGCTACGCCGGCCGCTATGTGGTGACGATGAGCGTCGACCAGGTGACTTTCCGCCAGCCGATCCACGTGGGCGAGCTGGTGACTTTCCTGGCCGCCGTGAACTACACCGGCCGCAGCTCGATGGAAATCGGGATCAAGGTGATTGCCGAGGACATCCGCAGCAAGGTGGTGCGCCATGTGAACAGCTGCTTCTTCACGATGGTGGCGGTGGGCGACGACAAGAAGCCGGCGGCGATTCCGCCGCTGGAACCGTCGACGCCGGATGAACTGCGCCGCTTCGAGGAAGCCAAGGGCCGGCGCGAGTCACGCCTGGCGCTGGAGCGGGATCACGCGCAGCGGATCTCGTCCAAGGGGTGACGCAGGCGCGGGATTGTTTATCCTGCGCAAACGCTGCTATAATTGCGGCCTCTTGGCCTGGTAGCTCAGTTGGTAGAGCAGAGGATTGAAAATCCTTGTGTCGGTGGTTCGATTCCGCCCCGGGCCACCAAGAATTCGGCATTGCGAAAGCACTGCAAACAAGACGCCACCTTCGGGTGGCGTTTTTGTTTTCTGCATGACGTTCTGCTTTCCTGGCTTGCTTCGACAGCAAGCAGGATCAAGCGATTTCTGGTGCGCCAGGAAAAACAGCGCTCGTGATACTTTAAAAGTGGGTATGGTCTGCCGGACATCAGACGGACGATGCCAATTTTAATGTTCATTGGAGTAAGCATGTCAAAACAGGCAGGCACCGGTGATGAGGACGCCGCCAGGCGCCAGACGGTCGCGGAATTCAAGCAGGCGGTAAACATGACGCCAACCCAACTGGAGAAGTGGCTCGAGACTGACGATTCCAGGCGTGTCGGCCAGAAGCACGGCAATGCCGAATCGACCGGGCACCAGTCCGGACGCCGCATCGTCGAACTATTGCACCGGCACGCCCGGGACTTGAGTGCGGCGGACATTGCGCACATGCGCAAGGTGGTCGGGTACATCCACCGGCACCTTGCGCAGGGGCCTACCAAGAGCGATCCAGCATCGAGCGACTGGCGCTATTCACTGATGAACTGGGGCCACGATCCCGAGAAAAACTGAGCCTGCCGGCTCAGTCCCCGAACGGCCTGCCGCGAAGCCCGGCATACACGGCATCGAACACTTGCAGCTGTTCCAGCGCCGGCACCGGGCCGGGGCCGATCGAATCGCCCAGACGCTGCACTTGCCCGGCCGCGCCACGAAATGCCGGCCAGTGCGGCAAGCCCTTGCCGTTGGGATCGCCAGCGGCGGCAAAACGCACCCAGTAGCCCGACATTGCCGCCGCCAGCGCGCGATCGCCGTCGCGCCACGCCCACGGCGCCTGCCCGAGGTGGTCGAACATGTACCACAATTCGGCAAAGTGGCTGGCGCCCCAGCCGGCATGCACCGAATCGGCAGGGAACGGCGGGCGCTGCTCGAAGCTGTAGTAATACACGGGACTGCGCCCGGCTTGGGCCAGCCGCGCCCACGCCCACATGTCCCAGCCGAACCGCAGGTCGCGCTCGAAGGCGAGCCGTGCTTCGCGCGCCTGCGCGTCGGTGGCATGCGGATAGGCCGCCAGCAGCGCCGGCGGCAGCGTGCCGAAACTGGCGCCGATGTCCGCCTCGAAGCGGTCGGCGCTCACCTTGGTGACATCGACCAGCGCGCGCGCCTCTTCGCTGTTGGAACCGATCAGCAACGGTACATCGTGAAAGCGCCCCCGCACATAGGCGTCGTACGGCGCCAGGGGCAGCACGTCCGGCTCGATCACCGGGTGACTGACGGCGTTGGACCCGACCAGGCGTTCGGCCGGCAGCATGCGCATCGCCTCCAGCGTGGTGGCGCCGAGCGATGCCATATAGCCGGCGCCATCGCGTTCGGCATTGGCCAGCAGGTAGCCGGGAGCTAATTGCAACGGTTCAAAGATGCCACCGCTCTGCGCAATGGCGCGCTGGAACAGTCCCTGTGCACGCGGCGACGCCAGCAGCGCACTGACCGCCATCGCGCCGGCCGACTGCCCGGCGACGGTCACGCGCTTCGGGTCGCCGCCAAAGGCAGCGATATTGCGCTGCACCCATTCCAATGCCGCGATCTGGTCCATCAGACCATAATTGCCCGACGATCGCTGCGGCGATTCGGCGCTCAGCGCCGGGTGCGCCAGAAAGCCCAGCGCGCCGAGGCGGTAGGCGACGGTGACCACCAGCACGCCCTTGCGCGCCAGGCGGTCGCCGTGATACAGCGGCATCGACGCCGACCCATTGGTATAGCCGCCACCGTGGATCCACACGATCACCGGCAGATGCTGGCCTGTGCGCCGTGGCGGCGCCCACACATTCAAATACAGGCAATCCTCGCTGACCGACGGCGCCGTTTCGCCGGGCATCGATACGCCCTGCTGCATGCACGCCGGCGCAAACTTGCTGGCATCGCGCACGCCCTGCCAGGGCGCCGGCGGCTGCGGCGGCCTCCAGCGCAACGCACCCAGTGGCGGCAGTGCGAACGGTATGCCGCGATACACGTGCACGCCGGCCTGCCGCTGCCCGGCCACCGCGCCATCGGCCGTCATCACCGGCGCCGCCTGCCCCCAGCCCGCGCTCGCTAATAATATCGCCCAGCCCCCTTTGCAGATCGCCTTCCACATAGTCACTCCGTCACAATTGATCAGCGGCCAGTGTCGCCTGGCCGCGGCGGCGAGGCCAGACCGGATGATCACTTTTTCCACCCGGTCATCCCATTCTTGTGTAGCAGTGGTGCGCTGCTAGAATCGGTGCATGAGGACCTCTGCCTATTCCACCCCCGCGCCGTCCTGGCCCGCCTGGGTGCGTACGCACGCCTGGGTCATGCTGTACTGGCTGGCCTTCCTGCTGGTGCTTGAGCCCGGCAACATCCAGCGAGCCAGCCAGGCCGGCCAGTCACTGAGCTGGTCCCACGAAGCGATCCGCATCCTGGTGGCCGCCCTGCTGGGTACGACGGTCACCTCGGCGATCCAGGCACTGGTCGAGCGGTTTCCGCTGCGCGGCCCCCAGTGCCGCCGCCATCTGCTGATCCATGCCGCTGGCGTCGCCGGACTGGCGCTGATATTGGTGGTGGTATCGTGTTTATTGGCAGCATGGGTCTTCGCCGGACAGTGGCTGCCGTCCTGGGACGAGATCTTGGACCAACTGGTAGGCAATATCACCCTGCTGATGTTCGCGCTGGCCGCACTCACTGCGCTGGTCCAGGCGAATCTTCCCCGGACGGCCTTGCCGGCACCGGTCGCGAAGCCGGCGCTGGTGCTGACGCATGTGGACGTCAAACGGCGCGGCCAGCCACTGTCGCTGCCCTTGTCCGAAGTGGACTGGATCGAAGCGCAAGGCAACTATATCGCGCTGCATGTCGGCAGCCAACAGCATCTGCTGCGCGACACCATGTCACGCTTTGGCGCACGGATCGATGGCGCCCGGTTCATACGCATTCATCGCAGCATCATCGTTGCGGCAGACCGTGTACAGAAGGTCGAAGCCCTGCCCAACAGCGATATGCTGCTGCATCTCGAGTCCGGGGTATCACTGCGCGCGAGCCGCAGCTACGCGACTGCGGTGCGCGCGATTGCCGAGCGGCTGGAGGACCACGCCGGGCATACCGGACACATCAGTCCGCCGGCATGCCGTCCTTTTCCCAGCGATCGAATTCGGCCTTGACCGCGTCCCGGGTCACTGATTGTCGATAATGAGAATATCGGGCGGCATCACGAAAAACTTAAGCTATTCCGCGTTTCGCCATATCAAGGTACTGCTGGATAGGTGTAAGTAGAGCCGATGCCCAACGGCAGCCCCAGCGCCCAGTAGCCGAGCAGGAACAGGGTCCACAACACGATCAGGCTGATCGAATAAGGCAGCATCAGGGCGATCAGGGTGCCGATGCCGGTTGACTGCACGTATTTGCGGCAGAACACGATGATCAGAGGGAAGTACGGCAGCAAGGGCGTAATGATATTGGTCGACGAATCGCCCACCCGGTAGGCGGCCTGGGTCAGGTCGGGCGACACGCCCAGCTCCATCAGCATCGGCACCATCACCGCCGAGATCAGCGCCCACTTGGCCGACGCCGAGCCGATGAACAGGTTGACGCTCGCGGTCAGCAGTATGATGCCGGCCAGCGTGACGCCCAAGGGAAAGGCCATGTCCTTGAGCCACAATGCGCCCTTGAGGGCGATCAGCGCGCCCAGGTTGGACTGGCCGAAGGCGAAGATGAACAGCGCGCAGAAGAACGCCATGACGATGTAGTAGCCCATGCCGCTCATCGCATGGCTCATGCCCTTGACGATGTCGCGGTGGTTCTTCGCGGTGCCGGCGACGTAGCCGTAGACCACGCCCGGGATCAGGAAGAAGATGAAGATCAGCGCCACGATCGACTGCATCAGCGGCGCCGACGAGTGCGTCAGTTCGCCTGTATCCGGCGCGCGCCAGGCCGAGGTTTCCGGTGCGATCGACGCCAGCAGCAGCGCCAGGCTGGCGAGCATCGCCACGACGGCCCAGCGCAAGCCCCTGGTTTCGTGCGGCTGGAGGGGATCCATGCGCGGCAGGCCGGCAGGGTCGCCGTCGATCTCCGTTTTCTTCAGGCGCGGTTCGATCACTTTATCGGTCAGGAACCAGCCGATGGCAATCACGAGGAAGGTCGACGCCGTCGTGAAATAGTAGTTGTTGAGCGGATTGATCACGATCGATGCGGCGGCCGGATCGGACGACAGCCGCGCGGCGACCTGGGTCAGGCCGGACAGCAGCGGATCCAGGCTGGACGGCAGGAAGAAGGTGGCCGAAAAGCCGCCCGACACTCCGGCGAAGGCGGCCGCGATGCCGGCCAGCGGATGGCGGCCGGCGGCATAGAAGATGACGGCGCCCAGCGGGATGACCAGCACATAGCCGGCATCGACGGCGATATGGCTCAGGATGGCGACGCCGATCAGCACCGGGGTCAGCAAGGCCATCGGCGTGACCGCGAGGATCTTGCGCAGGCCGGCATTGATGAAGCCCGTATATTCCGCGACACCCAGCCCCAGCATCGCCACCAGCACCACGCCGAGCGGCGGGAAGGTGACGAAGATATTGACCATCTTCGCCATGAAATCCGTCAGGGCGGCCGGCGCCAGGAGGTTCTTGATCGCGATGGCCTGGCCGGTGCGCGGGTCGACTTCGTCGAACACCACCCCCGACATCGCCCATGAGACGATCCAGACCAGGACCAGCAGCAGGGCGAACAGGATGGCGGGATCGGGCAGCTTGTTACCGGCCACCTCGATGAAATTCAGGACACGGGTCAATCCACGCGGTTTCGCGCCAGTTGCTTGTGCAGTCATCGTAGCCTTTGCTTAAAAGGGGACTTTGAAATCGTGGATACGCGCAGCAGCAAGCCCGTCAATACATGGACATTGCCTGCCAGCTGTTATCTCCAAGACACATCAAGCCACATAGTACGCAGAAGCCGGGCTGTCGAAAAGCTTCTTGATGAGCAAACATCCTGAGGAAGGATTACGACGCGAGTTTTCCCATTTGGCCTGAAGCAATCGAGCTCATTCTTTTCGTTCCCTGAATTCGCCTTCAATGACCGTGTCGTCGGCGGTCTCGGGACGGTTTTGGCCGGCGAATTTGAAAACAGACGAAGACACGCGATCGACAATCGTTCGCCGCAGCCATGGGTAAGTTAGAACAAAAGCCGTCGCGACACCTGCAAACAGTGCCGGCACGTAGTCGCCTCGCGCCACAAAGGTGAACAGGCTCAGTACAAGTATGCTCACGATGAGCGGCCGACGCGCAGGTTTGGGCAAGAGGCCGACAATGCGCAACCTGCCCTCTTTTATCCAGGGAAATCTCGCGAAAAGAACGCCGAGAAGCAGTCCTGCCGCGATCCGGCCCGTGCCGAGATAATCGGCCACCACCCCGATGACGAGAAAACCGGTGTAGGTCATCGTACCGGCCAAGACGGCCAACATGAATATCGCAACGGCGGCCGTCAACCTTGGCCTGGCGATTGCCGCAGTGATGAGAAAACGTAGGATTTGTATACTCCTGCAAAAGGGCCCTGAGGCTATGGCAAATTCTAACAGCCGCACCTGTTTCAGGGCGCCTGGAGCCTATCGCGCCCCGCCCTGCGCCTGCGCCATTTCCACCGCCGGCAAGGTAACAGTCAAAAACGACGACACCTGCCCGATCAAATCCGCCGCCTGCTGCCGCACCTGCTTCATCTGCAGCACCGACAGCTCGGCCTGACGCACCGCCTGCTGGATCAAGGTGCGCCGCTGCACGAGCGCATCGCGCAAGGCCGCATCCGGTGCATCCTCGACGAGTGTCGAGACGACGGCCAGCACGAGCAGGTGCAAGCCCAGCCCCTTCGCCGACTCTTCCAGATTGCGCACGGCGACCTCGCTGTCGTCCATCAGCTGCATGAGCTGCGTGCGGGACGACGTCAGCACCGGGCGATACTCGGCCGGCGACGTCGGCCGACGAAACAGCCGGCCGAACATGCTTGGCGGCCCCTTGGTGGTTTCGAGCGCGGCCTCGAGCAGCGCCGGCACGCCCATCTGCGTGAATTTCAGTACCAGTTCGGTAATGGGCTGGAGCAGCGCCGCCTGCTCCATCAGCGGCGCTTCGGCCCATTCGGTGACCAGCGCCAGCCTCACCGGCAGGATGCGGCGGAACAGGATCGCCAGCCGCTGCTCCGAATGCGCGAACACGTTCGGATACTCGGCGTGGACGGTGGCGAGCGCATCGCGCACCGCCGGATGGTCTTCGCTGTCGAACAGCGGCCGCGCCACGGTCTTCCTGGTCACGGCGGCAGAAGCCGGCGCTGCCGGAACATCGTCGAAGGACAGCGCCCTGGGCGGGCCATTGCGGTCCGGCGCCGCCGACGCATCCTGCTCATCGCCGAAATCGAACGCCCGCGGCCCGGCCGGACGGTCGACCGGATCAGACGACGGTTCCGGCGCGTCGCCGAAGTCGAATGCCTTGGGCTTCTGGTGTGTCATCGATCTACCCGCCGGCGCAAGCCATCAGCGCTCAGGAAGAGAAAAACGTACCGCTGCTCAGACAGTGCCGCCCAGCTTGCGAATGAAGGTCGCCAGGTTCAGCTTGAACCCCGCGCCCACGGCCTGGAAACGCCACTCGCCATCCCTGCGGTACAGCGAACCGAATTGCAGGGCGGTCTTGTCCGAGTAGTCTTCGTTCAGGTTGTATTCGGCGATCGTCTCGCCAGTCTCGTCGTTGTACACCTTCACATAGGCGCCGGAGACGGCGCCGAAGTTCTGCTTGCGCACTTCGGCGTCGTGGATGGTCACCACAATCGGCATTTCCAGGACCGCCGCATCGACCTTGGCCAGGTCGACGGTGATGACTTCATCGTCGCCATCCTTGTCGCCGGTGCGGTTGTCGCCCGAGTGCACAACGGCGCCATCGGGCGAGGTCGTGTGGTTGTAATAGACGAAGTGGGCGTTGCTGATCATGACCGGATGGTCGTCCGCGTCCTTCCGGCACAGGAACACCGACGAATCGAGATCGAAGGCGTGGCCCTCGGCCGCATTGACCTTCCATCCGAGGCCGATCCGCACGCGCTTCAAGCCCGGTGCGGATTTTTCGAGGTTGATGCGGTGGCCAGTCTGGAGCGTCGTCGACATGAGCTTTCCTTGTAGTTTGGGTTGAAATTACGCCGCGCCTGGCGAGAACCTGGCGATCAGCTCCTGCTCCAGCGCCTGCAGCTTCGGCAGCTCGTCGCGACGGCGCTGCTGGCCCTCGTTCGAGATCTGTTCGAGCTTGTCGAAGGCAGTTACGAGCTGCGTCTGGACGTGCTGGGCGGTTTCCAGGCTGACGATCGAGCGCTGCTTGGCGCGGGCCACGGTCTCGGTATTTTCCAGCAGCATGTCAGCCTGGGCGCGGAAGGCCGCGTCGGTGGCGTCGTAGGCGGCATTCGCCACCGCCGCGCTCTGCTTGGCCTCCAGCTGCAGCAGGTAAAGCGAGAACACATTGCGCCAGGCCGGGATCGACACATTGACGATGTCGGTGAAGGTGTCCGTCAACGCGCGCGCATTGTCTTGCGACAGGCGGATCTGCGGCACCATCTGCGTGGCCATCAGCATGGCGCGGCGCAGGTCGTCGATGCGTTTTTCGAGACGCTCGAGGCGGCGCCGCAGTTCGGTCGCCTGCTGCGCCTCGAAGGCATTGGCCGCCGCGGCCTGCTGCGCGACCGCCTGGCGCAGCCGGTTGGCCCAGGCCTCGCCCTTCTTCACGTCCGCATCCAGGCCCTGATAGTAAACCTCGAGGCCCTTGTACATCTCGTCGAAGTCGTGGATGCGCGCCCGGTGCACATTGGCGTGGCGCGTCATCTCGGACACCAGGGTGTCCATGCGCGACTCGACCACCTGGTATTGCGACAGCATCTTTTCCTTGACCGAGCCGAACATGTTCGACACGCGCGACAGCAGGCCGCCCGATTTGAGCTTGGCCGGGTCCAGTCCCTTCGAGGTGGCGATCAGTTCGTTCAGCTGCGTGCCGAACACGTCGGCGTCCGATGCGCGCACGGTGCCCAGCAGCTTGGCCGACACCTTCGCCACACCCGGCCCGGCGGCGCTGCCCAGGGTCTCGATGGCCTTGTCGTCGATGCCGGTGAGATCGACGGGGATCACCGGCTTTGCTCCCGCCTCTGGCCGCAACGCCGGCAGCGCGTCCGGCGTGAGGGCCGGATCCAGCAGGGGCGGCAGCCCGGCGGCAGGCGTCACGGGGGTCGTCGATGCAGCCTTCGCTTCGTCTTCGGAGGAGAACAGCGGTTTCATGGAATCCCTCTGGGTTGGTATGACAACATCAATAGCTTACCACTGGACAATCGGGCTGCAAGGGTTTCTGCGGCGAGCCATCTCCCTGTTGTATTGCACCTGGGCCATCATGCTATTCTTGCATTGCCCTGACCACCTAGAGAAGACATGACCCGCTCGCTCCCCCCTATTCTGTCCAATGCGCTGCGCACTGCGCTGTGCACCGCGCTGTTCGCAGCCCTCCCCGCCGTCGCCCAAGTCAAGACGCCGGCCACGCCGGAAAAGATGAACCAGTTATATAGCGACTACTGGGAAGACTACCTGCGCGAAAACCCGATCGCCGCCACCTTCAATGGCGACCATCGCTACAACGACCGCTTCGGCCCGACCTCGTCGGCCGAGAGCCGCAAGCAGACCCGCGCGCTGGCCGAAAAATACCTCGCCAGCAGCGACAAGTTCGATCCCGCGCCGCTGCAGTCGGAAGACCGCATCAGCTATGACCTGCTGCGCTACCGCCTGCAGCAAGACCTCGACGGCCTGCGCTTCCCGTCCGACCTGGTGCCGGTCGATCAGTTCTCGGGCCTGCATCTGTTGATGGCCCAACTGGGTTCCGGCGCCTCGACGCAGCCGTTCCAGACCGTGCAGGACTACGAGAACTGGCTCAAGCGCGCCGCCGGCTACGCGCCGGCCGTCGACGACAGCATCGCCAATATGCGCACCGGCATCAAGCAGGGCATCGTGATGCCGAAGGCGCTGATCCAGCGCGTGCTGCCGCAGCTCGAGAACGTCGGCAGCGACAATCTCGACACCAGCACCTATATGGGGCCGACGAAGAAATTCCCGGCGTCGTTCAGCGCTGCCGACAAGGCGCGCCTGACTGAGGCCTACGGCAAGATGGTGCGCGAACAGCTGGCGCCAGCCAACCGCAAGCTGCTGGCCTTCATGAAGGACACCTACCTGCCTGCGGGCCGCGACACGGCCGGCATCGGCGCTCTCCCCGGCGGCAAGGAGTGGTATGCCTTCCTGGCGCGCCGCTCGACCACGACCGACCTCACGCCGGAACAGATCCACGAGATCGGCCTGAGCGAAGTCGCGCGCATCCGCGCGCAGTTCGAAGAAGCCAAGACCAAGGTCGGCTTCAAGGGCACGCTGAAGGAATTCTTCAATCACCTCAACACCGCGCCCGAGCTGCGCTTCCAGTCGCGCGAAGAAATCCAGGCGGCCTACGAGGCGATGCGTCCGCGCGTCGAGGCCAAGGTCGACCAGCTGTTCGCGCGCGTGCCGAAGGCGCCGTTCGAGATCCGTCCGGTGGAAGCCTTCCGCGAAGTGAGCGCGGCCCCGGCCTCATACCAGCGCGGCTCGGTGGACGGCAAGCGTCCCGGCGTCTTCTACTTCAACGCCTACAAGCCTGAGACCCGCACCAACTTCACGACCACCGCCTTCTTCCTGCACGAAGCCATTCCCGGCCACCACTTCGAGCGCAGCCTGGCGCAGGAAACGACCGGCCTGCCGGCGTTCCGCCGCTTCGGCGGCAGCACCGCCTTCTCGGAAGGCTGGGGCCTGTACAGCGAAATGCTGGGCCAGGAAATCGGCATGTACAACGATCCATGGCAGTGGGTGGGCCGCCTGACCGCCGAAATCTGGCGCGGCGTGCGCCTGGTGGTCGATACCGGCATCCACTCGAAAGGCTGGACGCGCGAGCAGGCGATCGCCTACTTCATGGACAACGTGCCGCAGAACGAAGTGACGGCGGTGCAGGAAGTCGAACGCTATATCGCGATTCCCGGCCAGGCCCTCAGCTACAAGATCGGCGAACTGAAGCTGCGCGAACTGCGTACGCGCGCCGAGAAGACCCTGGGCAAGGACTTCGACCTGCGCGCCTTCCACAACGAGGTGCTGTCGCACGGCGCGGTGCCGCTCGACGTGCTCGAGGCGGCGACCGACCGCTGGATCGCGGCCCAGAAGAAGGGTTGATTCCCTCCTACGGCGCAGTCACTTCCACCTCCTGGCTGACCACGGTGCGACGGCCATCCCGGCCGACCACCGTGGCCGTCACCGTGTAGTTCCCCGGCGCCGAGAAACCGTGGCTGGCGCGAGCAGTACCGACGCCGCCGCGCTCGTCGATCCGGCGCGCCGCCCCACCACTGCCATCTCCCCACGACCAATCCACGCCGCGCGTGCCGACCCGGTCGCCATCCACGAACGACACCGACGCCTGCAGCGGCACACCTACTTCGATCGTGCGTGGCGCGACGAGCGGCCCGACCGTGTGTCCGGTTTTGCGTCCCTGATCAGGTCTCAGTAATACCAGTCCGGCATTCGAACTGGCCACGATCTCGCCCCGCTCGTTGATCGCCATCGCATGTTCCAGCACCAGCGTCGGCGGCACGCGGCGCAGCAGCCGGTTCAGGTCCAGCATGCCGCCGCCGGCGCTCCAGACGAAGGCGCGCATGGCGCCGGCCTTGTCCTCGGCAAAGCCCACGATCTGCCCCTTCGCATTCACGCCGCGCGCGACCGAGGTCCTGCCTCCCAGGGTGCCGAGTTCGCGCATGCCGCCGCGCTGCGTCCACGACATCGCGCGCTGGCGCCCGTCGGAGTAACCGATGCCGCCTGCTATGTGCAGGCTAGGTGTCATCGCGTTGACCCAGGCCGTGGTGCCGCGGCCGATCCCGAGGTCGACCATGCCGCTGGCGCGTGTCCACAGGAAGGGGCGATCGCCGCCATCGTCCCAGGAAGCCAGCCGATTGCCCGCCACCTCGCCCCCGGCGCCGACGGCCACCGGCGACGACTCGACGCTGCCCAGCGTGTCGATGTCGACCAGGCCGCTCGCGCGCGTCCAGGCGAACACGCGCGTGAATTCATCGTCGATCGTGGTCACGCCGGCGATCAGGCCGGCGTCGTTGAGGACGCGGCCGGAAGGTTGCTGGAAGGCCGGCGTGACGCCCAGGTCTTCCACCCCGCCGGCATGGCTCCAGCGGAACGGACGCGCAGAGTCGCCGAACGAACCGGTGACGACACCGCGGTTGTTGATGGCCCAGCCATACGAGCGGCCCCGCCCCGGCTCGGCGCGGATGTCGAGCATGCCGCCACCCGCGCTCCAGACGAAGGCATTCTCGACGCCCTGTTCGTTGACCGACGTGCCGGCGATCTGGCCGGCCTCGTTCAGGTCGTTCGCATACGTGATGCCGCCACCCAGCGAGCCGATGTTTTTTACTGTTGCGCCGTCAAAGAAGAATCCCGTCGTGCGCCCGCCGTTCACCATCGAGAATGCCACCTGGCCGGCGGCGTTGATGTCGGGGTAGGTCGCGATCGTGCCGGGGCCGAGGTTGATCACACGATAGCTCGTGCGCTGCGCACTATGTCTTCCATCAGTCTCGCCTGCCGTCGGCTGCGCAAGCGTCGCTGCGGATGTCCACATCGCGGCCGCCAGCAATACCAGGCGGGACAGCCCCGATATCGGGCTGCCGGTCGACACATCGTTTCTTCGAGCGATACGCATGCATGTCTCCGTTAAAAGTGGAACGTCGGGCCCGTCGCCATGGATGGCGTTGGGGAGCGGGCTCAATCATGCGCTGCACGCAAGGCGCACGATATGTCGCAGTTCGCAGTTGCGCCGCCGTTTGTGCTGGAGCAATGGCCTCGGCCTTGTCAATTCTCCAGTCCCTATTCCTCCACGCTATTTCCATCTCATGAGCTTGCGTCAACGCACATCGCCTTCCTATGATGAAGCGAGACGTCGAACCAACCATCTGCGAGGTGCGTCATGAACACGCTGACGAATGGGCAGTTCAATGAGTTGCGAGGTTTGCTGCGAGGAGAAATCCTCCAGGCCAATGATGCGGGCTACGACGAGGCCCGCGCCGTCTGGAATGCGATGATCGACCGGCGTCCGGCCATCATCGTGCGCTGTGCAGGCACGGCCGACGTACGCGCGTCGCTGGCCTATGCGCGCAACCACCAGCTGCGGCTGGCCGTGCGTGGCGGTGGCCACAACATTGCCGGCAGCGCGCTGTGCGATGACGGGCTGGTGATCGACCTGTCGCGCATGAAGTCGGTGCAGGTCGATCCGGAGCGCCGCCGCGCCTGGGTGGAAGGCGGCGCCACCCTGCGCGACTTCGACCATGAAGCCCAGGCCTACGGACTGGCGACGCCGCTGGGCATCAACTCGACCACCGGCGTGGCGGGCCTGACCTTGGGCGGCGGCTTCGGCTGGCTCAGCCGCACGCTGGGCCTGGCAGCCGACAACCTGCTGTCGGCAGAGATGGTCACCGCCGACGCCGGGCGCCTCCAGGTGAGCGCGACCGAGCATCCCGACCTGTTCTGGGCCATCCGTGGCGGCGGCGGCAATTTCGGCGTGGTCACGCGTTTTGAGTTCGCCTTGCACCCGGTGGGCCCGCAGATCACGGCCGGGCTGATCGTCTACCCGTTCGATCAGGCCCGGTCGGTGTTGCAGCAATACCGCGATGCCGTCGCTTCCATGACGCCCGACCTCACGGTCTGGGCCGTCCTGCGCAAGGCGCCGCCATTGCCATTCCTGGCGCCGCAAGTGCATGGCCAGGACGTGCTGGTGCTGCCGGTCTTTTCGCCATCGCCGAGCGACGCCGTGGACGCCGCCATCGAGCGCATGGCCAAGCTGGGCGAGCCGCTGGGCATGCACGTCGGTCCCATGCCTTACGCGGCCTGGCAGCAGATCTTCGATCCGATGCTCACGCCAGGCGCGCGCAACTACTGGAAATCGCATAATTTCGCGCAACTGAGCGACGGGGCCATCGATGTCGTCATGCGCTATGCCGGCAACCTGCCCACCTCGCAGTGCGAGATCTTCCTCGGCCTGCTGGGCGGCCAGGCTGGGGCGCCGCCGCCGCAGGCGACCGCCTATCCGCACCGGGATGCGCTGTACGTGATGAACGTGCACACGCGCTGGAAAGATCCGGCCGATGACGAGCGCTGCGTTGCCTGGGCACGCGATTTCTTTGCGGATGCCACGCCGTATGCGAGCGGCGGCGTCTACGTCAACTTCATGCCGCAGGACGAAGGCGAGCGTACGTCCGATGCCTATGGCGCCAGCTATGCGCGCCTGGCGCAGATCAAGGCGACCTACGATCCGGACAATCTGTTCCGTACCAATCAGAATATTCGGCCGGCGTCCGCTGCAGCTGCGGCCGATTGACCTGCTGGCCGACGGACCGGCCGCGGTTTCGATGGCGTCGCGGAAGCGGCGTCAGCGGCAGGAACTCGCCCTCCTTGTCCGCATTGCTCATCGCAGCAGCAAGCCCGATAGCAATGCCGATCAAGTCTTCGCACGTCATGAGGAAATCCGCCCGACTATTGCGCTAGCGAAAGGCCGGCCTCAATTTCTCGCGCGATGATGCAAGACGTTGGAAACACACTTCACCGCTCGCTGCTTTCAATGCTGTGCGCTGCGGCCCTCGCGATGCACTGCCTCAGCCGTCCCGCAGGCGCTGTGATGCCCCGGTTCGACACAATTCACCAAGGGCTACCGATATGACTCGACCGTCTTTTAGTGCTGCGTGGGCAGCTTCGCAGCGAATCTACGACCCGCTCAATTCCGGGGCCCGGGTGGCAGAAATCATAGGTGGCAACGTCAAGAAGAATATCGATAACCCCACGCCAGCGCAGCGATGGGAAAACACGTGTGCTGTACGCATGAGTTATATACTCAGCCAAGCTGGCATGGTAATACCTGGTATCGAAGGACAGACTGTGTCCGGCGCGGATGGACGAAGATACTTCTTCCGAGTACGCGATCTCATCGTGTTCCTGACGCAGCGCTGGGGTAAAGCCGAAGTCGTGAAATATCCTGCCTCCGGTGGTGGCACACTTGCAGGCAAGACGGGCGTCATCTTGTTTGAGGTCTCTGGCTGGTCAAACGCGCAGGGACATGCCACACTTTTCGACGGCCGCTCCTGCTATGACCACTGTTATTTCAACGAACCCGAGGCGCGATATCGCACGGATCGTGCAAATTTCTGGAGCTTGCCATGAGGGTGTCCCCTTTGCTACTGGCATTGATGGTGTCCACCTTGTTGTCATTGCCAGCCTATGCCAGTGCTCGCGATATCACATCCCCGCAAGCTGTAACCCGCACGTATGCGCAGAATTACAAGGACATGGTGCTGGCAACCTGTCTGACCCAGGCCTATCGGAATGACACTGGCGTGGCTACGGATGCCGGAAGCAGCATCAGCGCCTTGCGCGACTGGACGTACTTCGATATGGATCAGAGTCCAGATGCAGTCAATTCCCTAGTAAATAGCTACCTGGCAAGGGATTATTCCAATCCGCTGGTCGAATCGGAAATCAAGGGCGTGCGGTTCGATTTCTTGAAGTGCATGGACCTGTACCACAGCAAAGCGCTGGACGCACTGGCGAAGCGATTGGTCATCCACCCAAAACGCATTTATGGGCAGGAGAATCCTTCGCGACCGCAGGCTCAAGGTGCTGCTACCGCCAGATAGCACTGGACTTTTCCAGAGCATAGCTTGTGCGCTTGGTCCCGACCCAGTGGGACCACGTGCAGCATCCCGCTGGTGTAAGCAGGAGTGCCCTTGACCCGCAGGCCCGCGGACGCGTCGTCCCTGCGTCCTTGCGGCCTTGCGTCCAACGTCGGGGACGATCCCGACTCCGATACCGCCGCCCTGCATCTCCCGCATCGCCGCCTTCATTCCCAGCACCGCCAGGTTCGTCCTTCCCTCATCCCCTCCACCTTATGCGGCGTTGTCTGACACGTGCCTGCCGGGATCGATTTTGCTGTTAGATTATTAATATCAAATACGACCTTCAGCCCACTCTTCTTTCTGCCATGAAAACCTTTCACTGCGACAAGTGCTCACAACAGATATTTTTTGAAAACACCCTCTGCTTCAACTGCAACAGCACGCTCGGCTACCAGCCGGCCACGCGCAGCGTCAACAGCTTCGAGCAAACCGAGGACGGCCTGTGGCGCAGCCTGAACCGCACCGACGCCGGCAAGGTCTACAAACAGTGCAGCAATTATGTTCAGCACGATGTATGCAACTGGATGCTGCCTGCGGATGACCCGCACGATTTGTGCGCCTCGTGCCAGCTGACCGTGGTCATCCCGGCGCTGACGTCCGAAAAGAACCACATCCTGTGGGCGCGTCTCGAAGCGGCCAAGCGCCGCCTGCTGTTTTCGCTGGCGACGCTGAACCTCACCCCGGCGTCGAAGGAAGCCGAGCCGGAGACCGGCCTCGCATTCCAGTTCCTGGAAGACGGCGTGACGGACCAGTGCGTGATGACCGGCCATGCCAACGGCGTGATCACCCTGAACATTGCCGAAGCCGATCCGGCCGAGCGCGAACGCACGCGCGAGCAGATGCACGAGCGCTATCGCACGCTGCTGGGCCACTTCCGTCACGAAAGCGGCCATTACTATTTCGACCGCCTGGTGGCCAATAGCCCGTGGATCGACGAGTACCGCGCCCTGTTCGGCGACGAGCGCCAGGACTACGGCGAGAGCCTGAAGCGTCACTACGAGAATGGGCCTGCGGAAGACTGGGCGGAGCGTTTCGTGAGCAGCTATGCCAGCTCGCACCCGTGGGAAGACTGGGCCGAGACCTGGGCCCACTACCTCCACATGATCGATACGCTGGAGACGGCGCACTCCTGCGGCCTGCAGCTCAAGCCGCGCAAGGCCGACGAGCCTGCGCTCGACGGCATCACCTTGCCGACCAGGACGGACGCGTTC
This sequence comes from Massilia oculi, assembly GCF_017582745.1. Lineage (GTDB taxonomy): Bacteria > Pseudomonadota > Gammaproteobacteria > Burkholderiales > Burkholderiaceae_D > Telluria > Telluria oculi_A. The sequence goes on along the minus strand of NZ_JAFVIM010000002.1, from coordinate 391,026 downwards.
GACGATACCCTGAGCGACTGGTTCGCGCTGACTTATGTGCTCAACAGCCTGAATCGCAGCATCGGGATGCCGGACTCCTATCCGTTCACGCTCAGCCCACCGGTACTGGAAAAGCTGCACTTCGTGCACCGCGTCGTGCGCGCCCAGATCAAGCAAGCGACGGCGCCAGTCAAGCCGGCCGCGACGCCGGCGCCTGCCACGCCAGGCGCTTGAGACGACGCACCGTCATGAAGCCCGCGCCGCCGTTTTCCTCAAAACGGTGCGGCGCGCGCCACGCCGGTGCATCCCGTCACGCCGCCGTCTGGGTTTGCGTTTGCGTCATCCCGCCCAGGGTCTGCGTCTGGGATTGAGTCTGTCCCTCTTCGGAAGAAACCGGCTCGATCGGGATCAGGAAATCACGGCTGATGCCATTGCCCAGTGCATCGACCGACGCCAGGAAGCGGGTCAGGAAGGCGTGCAGGCCTTCTTCGAGGATGTCGCCGATCGGGGCCGATTGCAGCATGGCGTACAGTTCCATGGCCAGGCGCTCGGTATCGTGCGACTGCGCGTTACGCACGTCCTTCAGGTTGGCCACCACCGCGGCGATGCACGCCACCAGCGAGCGCGGCATTTTCTCTTGCAGGATCAGTAGTTCGGCCACCCGCTTCGACGTGATGGCGTCCCGATAGACCTTGCGGTAGGTCTCGAAGGCGGACACCGAGCGCAGCAGCGCCGCTAGCTGGTAGAACTCCGCCTGCGTCCCGGCCTGGACCGCATCGTGCGCCCCGAACCTGAACTTGACGTCGAGGATGCGCGCCGTGTTGTCGGCCCGTTCCAGGAAGGTGCCGAGGCGGATGAAGTTGAACGCCTCGTCCTGGAGCATGGTGCCCAGCGTGACGCCGCGCGACAGGTGCGAGCGGTACTTGACCCATTCCAGGAACTGGGCGGGATCGTGCTCGAAAGTGCGCTTGCTGAGATGCTGCTGCAGCATCAGCCAGGTCGTATTTTCGGTTTCCCATACCTCGGTGGTCAGGGAGCCGCGCACGGCGCGCGCGTTCTCGCGGGACGCGCGCAGGCAGCTCGTGATCGAGGACGGGTTGTCCGGATCGCGGACCATGAAGTCGATCACGTTCGTTTGCGTGAGCGCCGGGTACTTGGCCTCGAACTGCGCCTCCAGCTCGGACACGCCCAGCATGCTGCGCCAGCCCTTCTGCTCGGCCTGCGTCGACTGCGGCATCAGCGAATACTGGACCCGGACATCGAGCATGCGGGCCGTGTTTTCGGCCCGCTCGGTGTAGCGGGCCATCCAGAACAAATGATCTGCGGTGCGGCTCAACATGCTAGTTCTCCAAAATCCAGGTGTCCTTGGTGCCGCCGCCCTGCGACGAATTGACCACCAGCGAACCTTCCTGCAGCGCCACCCGGGTCAGGCCGCCCGGCACCATCGAGACGGTCTTGCCCGACAAGACGAAGGGCCGCAGGTCGATGTGGCGCGGCGCGATGCCCGATTCGACATAGGTCGGGCAAGCCGACAAGGCCAGCGTGGGCTGGGCGATATAGCCGTCCGGGTTGGCCACCAGGCGCTCGCGGAAGGCCTCGATCTCGGCATGGGTCGAGGCCGGCCCGACCAGCATGCCGTAGCCGCCGGCGCCGTGCACTTCCTTGACCACCAGCTCGGGCAGCCGGGACAGGGTGTACGCGAGATCTTCTTTCTTCCGGCACTGGTAGGTCGGGACGTTGTTCAGGATCGGTTTTTCGCCCAGGTAGAATTCGATCATGTCCGGCACGTAGGGATAGATCGACTTGTCGTCGGCCACCCCGGTGCCGATGGCGTTGGCCAGGCCGACCCGCCCGGCGCGCACCGCGTCGAGCAGGCCCGGCACGCCCAGGGTAGACTCGGGGCGGAAGGCGCGTGGATCGAGGTAGTCGTCGTCGATGCGGCGATAGATGACGTCGACCTGCTTCGGCCCGCGCGTGGTGCGCATATAGACGGTGTCGTCGCTGACGTACAGGTCTTGTCCCTGCACCAGCGCCACCCCCATCTGCTGGGCCAGGAAGGCGTGTTCGAAATAGGCCGAGTTGTGCATGCCGGGCGTGAGCACGACCACGGTCGGGTCGAGCGGCCCGTCCGGCGCCACGGTGCGCAGGTTGTCGAGTAGCAGGTCGGGATAGTGCTCGACCGGCGCCACGCGGTTGCTCGCGAACAGGGCGGGAAACAGCCGCATCATCATCTTGCGGTTTTCAAGCATGTAGGACACGCCGGAAGGCACCCGCAGATTGTCTTCCAGGACGTAGAACTCGCCCTCGCCCGCGCGCACGATGTCGACCCCGGCGATATGGGCGTAGATATTCGAGGGCACCTTGACGCCCTGCATGGCGGGCCGGTACTGGGCATTGTTCAGGATCTGTTCGGGCGGGATGATGCCCGCTTTCAGGATATCCTGGCCGTGATAAACATCGTGCAGGAATCGGTTCAGCGCGGTCACCCGCTGCACCAGGCCGGCCTGAAGCATGGCCCATTCGGCGGCGTCGATCACGCGCGGGATGATGTCGAATGGGATCAGCCGCTCCTTGCCGGCGTTGTCGCCGTAGACGGCGAAGGTGATTCCCACCCGCTGGAAGGTCAGCTCGGCTTCGGCTCGCTTTTGCGCGATCAGTTGCGGCGACTGCAGCGCAAGCCAGCGCGCGAACGCGTCGTAATGAGGCCTCGCTGTTGCCGCAGCGGAATACATTTCATCGTAAAAGTTCGGCATCGGATCCTCCAGTGGCATAGGTGCAATCAAGAAACGTGCCAGCTCGGCGGCGCCGCACGAGCGAATTATATTGCGGGTATGAATCATGCTTGTGCACAGTTGAAACAGATATATATCGATGTGCTGGTATCGTTCGTGACCACCCCTATAAAGGCATTCCCGCATGGCTATCCGGATCGCGCTGCACCACAAGACCAGCTACCGCTATGACCGGCAAGTCGCCCTCTCGCCGCATGAAGTGCGCCTGCGACCGGCGCCGCATGCGCGCACGCCGATCCTGTCGTATTCGCTGTCGGTGTTGCCGCAAGAGCATTTCATCAACTGGCAGCAAGACCCCTACGGGAATTACATCGGCCGTTTCGTGTTCCCCGAAAAAACGGATACGCTCGAGTTCACGGTCGACCTGATCGCCGACATGACCGTCATCAATCCCTTCGATTTCTTCATCGAGAAATATGCGGAGCATTTTCCTTTTGCCTATCCGGAGCAGTTGCAGGCAGAGCTGAGCGCCTATGCACAGCCCGAGCCGGCCGGCCCGCTGCTGCTGGCATGGGTGGCGGCGGCGCGACGCGAGCTGCTGGCCCAGCCGATGAATACCACCGACTTCCTGGTGGCAATCAACCAGCGCCTTCAACGCGACATCGCCTATCTGCTGCGCATGGAACCGGGCGTGCAGACGCCGGAAGACACGCTGGAAAAGCGCTCCGGCTCCTGCCGCGACAGCGGCTGGCTGCTGGTGCAGATCCTGCGCACGATGGGGCTGGCGGCGCGTTTCGTTTCCGGCTATTTGATCCAGCTGCGCGCCGACCAGGAAGCGCTGGACGGTCCGAGCGGCCCTGTCGAAGACTTCACCGACCTGCACGCGTGGACCGAGGTGTACATCCCCGGCGCCGGCTGGATCGGGCTCGACCCGACCTCGGGCATGCTGGCGGGCGAAGGCCATATCCCGCTCGCCTGCACGGCCCTGCCTTCGTCGGCGGCCCCAGTGACGGGCTTCAGCGACAAGGCCGAGGTCACCTTCGTCCACGAGATGACGGTCACCCGCATCCATGAAGACCCGCGCGTGACCAAGCCGTATTCGGACGCCGACTGGCAGGCCATCGACAGCCTGGGCCGGCAGGTCGATGCCGACCTGCTGGCCCAGGACGTGCGCCTGACCCAGGGCGGCGAGCCCACCTTCGTCTCGATCGACGACATGGACGCGCCGGAGTGGAATACCCAGGCGCACGGCGAGCGCAAACGCGCACTGGCGGGCACGCTGGCGCAGCGGCTGAAGGAGCACTTTGCGCCGGGCGGCCTGCTGCACTATGGCCAGGGCAAATGGTATCCGGGCGAACCGCTGCCGCGCTGGGCGCTGAACATCTTCTGGCGCGTCGACGGCGAGCCGTTGTGGCGCGACCCCGGGCTGTTCTCGGAAGAACACGTCGACGACGGCTATGGCCCCGAAGACGCCGCCCGCTTCGCCGCCGCGCTGGTCGATGCGCTCGGCCTGCCCGCCGGCAGCGCCATCCCCGCCTATGAAGACGTGCTGCTGCAGGCCCGGCGTGAACAGGCGCTGCCGCCCAACCTCGATCCCCTGCGGGCCGACCTGGACGCGCCGGAGGAACGGCGCCGGCTGGCGCGCCTGCTCGAACGCGGCCTGGGCCAGGTGGCCGGTTACGTGCTGCCGCTGCAGGCCGCGGCCGGCGCCGGATGGCGCACATCGGCCTGGCCGCTGCGGCGCGAACACCTGTACCTGCTCGAGGGCGACTCGCCGATCGGGCTGCGGCTGCCGCTGGCCACGCTGCCATGGGTGCCGCCGAAGGAACGCGATCCCGGCTTCGAGGTCGATCCGTTCGCCCCGCGCGGCGCCCTGGTGGCCACGCACCACGCCGCACAGCCGGCGCCGGAACGCGCTGCCGGCCGGCCCGCCTCTCCCTTCGTGCCGGACGCACGCGAGGTGATCCACACCGCGCTGTGCGTCGAAGTGCGCGCCGGGCGCCTGCACGTCTTCATGCCGCCGCAGCAGCGCCTCGAGGATTACCTGGCGCTGGCCGGCGCGGTCGAGGCCACCGCCGCCAGGCTCGGGATGAAGCTGCGGATCGAAGGCTATGTGCCGCCGCGCGACCCGCGCATCAAGCTGCTCAGCGTCACGCCCGACCCGGGCGTCATCGAAGTCAATATCCACCCGGCCGCCACCTGGGACGAACTGGTGCACAACGTGACGACCCTGTACCAGGAAGCGCGCCTGACGCGCCTGGGCACCGAGAAGTTCATGCACGACGGCCGCCACACCGGCACCGGCGGCGGCAACCACGCCACGCTGGGCGGCGCCAGCGCCGAGGACAGCCCGATGCTGCGCCGTCCCGACCTGCTCAAGAGCCTGATCACCTACTGGCAGATCCACCCGGCCCTGTCTTACTTGTTTTCAGGTACCTTCATCGGACCGACCAGCCAGGCGCCGCGCGTGGACGAGGCGCGCGACGACAACCTGTATGAACTGGCGATCGCCTTCCAGCAGATGGACAAGGTGCTGCCGACGCTGCAGCCGGGCGACAAGCCGTGGATGGTCGACCGCCTTCTGCGCAACCTGTTGGTCGACCTGACCGGCAATACGCACCGCGCCGAGTTTTCGATCGACAAGCTGTATTCGCCGGACGGCCCCACCGGCCGCCTGGGCCTGGTGGAATTGCGCGCCTTCGAGATGCCTCCGCACGAGCGCATGAGCCTGCTGCAAATGCTGTTGCTGCGGGCCCTGGTCGCGCGCTTCTGGCGCGAGCCCTGCCAGGCCCGACTGGTGCACTGGGGCACCGCCCTGCATGACCGCTGGATGCTGCCGCATTTCGTCGCCCAGGATATCCGCGACGTCGCGCGCGACCTGCGCGCGGCCGGCTATGCCTTCGAAGACCACTGGTTCGAGCCGTTCATCGAATTCCGCTTCCCGCGCTTCGGCACCGTCGTCTACGAGGGCGTCGAGATGGAGCTGCGCCAGGCGATCGAGCCGTGGAACGTGCTGGGCGAAGAAGTCGCGGCCGGCGGTACCGCGCGCTACGTCGATTCGTCGGTCGAACGCATGCAGCTGCTGGTGCGCGGGCTGACCGATGGCCGCCACGTGGTGGCCTGCAACGGCCGCATGCTGCCGCTGCACCCGACCGGCGTGCCGGGAGAATACGTGGCCGGCGTGCGCTTTCGCGCCTGGAGTCCATGGTCGGCCCTGCATCCGAGCATCCGGGTCCAGGCGCCGCTCGTGTTCGACCTGGTCGACACCTGGAGCGGGCGCGCGATCGGCGGCTGCACCTATCACGTGGTGCATCCGGGCGGACGCAATGAAACGGGGGCGCCGGTCAATGCCAATGCCGCCGAGGCGCGCCGTTTCGCACGCTTCTGGCCGCATGGCCATACCCCGGGCCCGATGACGGTGCGCCAGGAGCCACGCAATCCTGGCTTCCCTATGACACTAGATTTACGCTGGCAGGCAAGTTAACCTAGCGTCTTTGTACCACCAGTAATCAGCAGCTTCGATGCCGAATCAACTACTTGCCCATTACCTGGCCGCGCCGGACAGTTTCGACGAAATGCTCGACGCGGCCAAGGCGCCGCGCGCGCATTGGCGTGCGCTGCTGGACAACCTGGCGCACGAGGCGCCCGCCATGATGCGCCAGCGCCAGGAGATGGTGCAGCGCCAGGTGCGCGAGAACGGCGTGAGCTACAACGTGGCCGCCGACGCCCATGGTCAACAACGGCAGTGGGACCTGAACGTGCTGCCGCTGATCCTGCCGCACGAGGAATGGAGCGGCATCGAGGCGGCCGTGATCCAGCGCGCCACCCTGCTCAACAAGATCCTGGGCGACGTCTACGGCAAGGAGGAGATGCTGAGCGAAGGCCTGCTGCCGCCTGCGCTGATCCACGGCCACGCCGGCTTCCTGCGCCCCTGCCACGGGATGCGCCATCACGACGACGTCGCCCTGCACTTCTACGCGGTCGACCTGGCGCGCGCCCCCGACGGCCGCTGGTGGGTCGTGGCCGACCGCACCCAGGCGCCCTTCGGCGCCGGCTATGCGCTCGAAAACCGCGCCATCATCGCCCCCACCTTCCCCGACCTGCTGCGCGAACTCAAGGTGCAGCCCCTGTCCCGGTTCTTCCGTACCATGCACGAGAGCCTGGCGCACTGGGGCCGCCTGTGCGCGGCCGGCGGCGACGCGCCGGCGCCGCTGCGCGAGGGCGAAGCGCCGCTGATCGTGCTGCTGACGCCGGGCCCGCGCACCGCCAGCTACTACGAGCAGGCCTACCTGGCGCGCTATCTCGGCCTGCCGCTGGTCGAAGGCGGCGACCTGACGGTGCGCGACGGTGTGGTCTACCTGAAAACCCTGGCCGGCCTGCACCGGGTGCACGTGATCATGCGCCGGGTCGACGACGAATCGTGCGACCCGCTCGAACTGCAAAGCTCATTGCTGGGCGTGGCCGGCCTGACCCAGGCCGCCATGCGCGGCAACGTGCTGGTCGCCAACAGCCTCGGCTCGAGCCTGCTCGAATCGGGCGCGCTGCTCGGCTACTTGCCGGCGCTGTCCAAGCGCCTGCTGGGCGAGCCCCTCAAGATGCCGTCGGTGGCCACCTGGTGGTGCGGCGAAGATGCGGCGCTGGAAACCGTGATCGCCAGGCTCGACCGGCTGGTGATCAAGCCCAGTTTCTCGCAACTGCCCCAGGCGGCCGTGTTCGGACAAGACCTGGACGGCGCCGCGCGCGCGGCCTTCATCGCCCGACTGCGCGCCAATCCCAATAATTACATCGCCCAGGAGCTGGTGCGGCTGTCGCAGGCGCCGGTGTGGAAGGACGGCGCGGCGCCCGGCCTGCAGGCCCGCGCCATCGGCCTGCGGGTGTTTGCCTGCGCCACGCCGAACGGCTATGTGGTGATGCCGGGCGGCCTGACCCGGGTGGCCACCGGGCCGGATGCGCGGGTGCTGACGATGCAGATGGGCGGGGCCAGCAAGGATACCTGGGTCCAGGCGCGCGCCAGGACCGAAGTGCACCGCCTGCAGCAGCGCAGCATCTCGGGCCGCGACCTGGTGCGGGAAGACACCAACCTGTCGAGCCGCGTGGCGGAAAACCTGCTGTGGTTCGGACGCCATGCGGAACGCACCGACAATATCTGCCGCCTGCTGCGGGTCGCGCTCGATTTCCTGTTCAACGTCCGTTTCGACCAGCGCGGCGCCGAATGGCCGACCGTCGAGGCGCTGTGCATCTGGTTCGGCTTGCTCGACGAAGGGAAAAGACCGGCCACGCCAGGCGCGGGCCAGATCGGCCCCATCTTTACCGATGCCGAGATCGAGTCGGCCCTGCTGACGGCGGTCGTCTCGCCCGCGGTCCCCGGCCTGGCGCGGCAGCAGCAGCAATTGCACCGGCTTGCCGGGCAGCTGCACGAACGCTTCTCGGTCGACAACTGGCGGGCACTGAACCGCATGGTGCAGCCCGCCGCCGCCACCGGCGCGCGGCCATCGCAGTCGGGGGTCATGACGATCCTCGACGATGCCGCCGCCGCGCTGATGACGCTGGCCGGCTTCGCCTTCGATGGCATGACGCGCGATCTCGGCTGGCGTTTCATGTCGATCGGACGCCGCCTGGAGCGCCTGCAATTCCAGAGCGTGGTGCTGCAGCGCGCGCTCGCCATGAACGGGAGCGGCAACCTCGAATGGCTGCTGGAGCTCTCCGACAGCATCATCACCTACCGCGCCCGCTACCGCGCCCAGCCCGAATGGCTGCCGGTGCTCGACCTGCTGCTGCTCGACGAAACCAATCCGCGCTCGATCGTCTTCCAGCTCAACGGCATCCTGGGCACGCTGGGCAAGATCGAGCAAACCCATGGCCCCTGCGGCACGCATATGCTGGCGCCCTTGAAAACGGAACTGCTCGCGCTCGACCCTGACACTGACCTGAAGCAGGGCAATCCCTTGCTCGGCGGCCTGCTGGACCGGATCGGGCGCGCCAGTGCGGCCCTGTCCGAGCAGATCAGCGTGCAATTTTTCAGCTATACCGACAACGGCCGCCAAAGGAACCGCAGCACATGATCGCGCAGCCCATCACCGATTCACCGGCGCGCGCCGGAGCCTGCGCGCGCTATCGCGTGGTGCACGAAACGCGCTACACCTACAGCAGCCCGGTCACCCTGTCGCAGCAATACCTGCACCTGACCCCACGCTCCTTTTCCTGCCAGCAGACCGAGTCGCACCTGATCTGGCTCGATCCGGTCGTCAACGACAGCAGGGACGGTGTCGACTACTTCGGCAACCTGACCCGCCACGTGGCGCTGACCGTACCGCATGACAGCCTGCTGGTGCACGCCGAATCGACGGTCTCGCTGCGCGCGCGCTACACGCTGGCGCAGATCGCCGGGACGCTGCCGTGGGAGTGCGTGCGCGACATGATGGGCAAGGAAAAAAGCCCCGCCACCCTGGAAGCCTGCCGCTACCTGTACGCCTCGCCGCATGTCGCCAGCTTCCCCGAGCTCGAAGCCTATGCCCGCGCCAGCTACACCCCGGGCCGGCCGCAACTCGATGCCGCGCTGGACCTGACGTACAGGATCTTCGACGACTTCGAGTTCGATGCCAAGGCGACCGATATCTCGACCCCGCTCGACCAGGTGCTGCGCGGCCGGCGCGGCGTGTGCCAGGATTTCGCCCAGCTGATGATCGGCTGCCTGCGCAGCATCGGCCTGCCGGCGCGCTACGTGAGCGGCTACATCCTGACCCACCCGCCGGCAGGCAAGCCGCGCCTGGTCGGCGCCGACGCTTCGCACGCCTGGGTATCGGTGTTCTGCCCGGCGCTGGGCTGGGTTGACTTCGATCCGACCAACCGCTGCCTGGTGCAGCATGAACACATCACGCTGGGTTGGGGACGCGACTTCAGCGACGTGACCCCGCTGCGCGGCATCGTGCTCGGGGGCGGCAAGCAGGAGCTCGACGTCCAGGTGACGGTGACGCCCTTGCCCTTGCTCTAAGAGGCGTCCTTGTGCCCAAGCCCAGCGGGGAAGGGCATGCCCCCGCCGCCGCCGTCCATGCCGCCGCCGCCCCGGTTTCCACCGCCGCCGCCCTCGCCTTTCGCACGACCGCCGCCGCCCTGCGTGCGCGTCGGCCCCTGCAGCGGGATCATCACCTCGCCCGGCATCGGATCGAGATCGAGCGCCGCGCGGATGAAAGTGCGCAGGCTGACGACCAGCTCCGCCGTATGAATGGGCCGCCCCGCCGCCAGGTCGGCCGCCGCCTGCGCCGCCAGCCGGCAATGCGCTTCGGTGCCGAGCAGCAGGATGTCCGCCAGCGCGGCTTCGACGGCATCGCGGATGCGGCGCGAGCGGTCCGAGCTCGCCATGCCATCACCCTCCTCTCCCGACTGGGCCCGTTCGCGCAGGTCGCGCAAATGCGTCGGAGCGACCGTCAGCTGCCCGGTGAACGAGCCACCCAGGGTGCGATAGGCGGCGATCAGGGTTTTCAGGCGCTCGTTGATCTGGCGGTTCATGCGCTCGCGGCGCTGCTGGATGGTCTGCATCATGAGAATGCGGATGCCCACGCCCAGCAAGGTAAAGACGGCAAGCCCGATGATCGTGGTCATCGCGCCTTGCCATGAACTGAAATCCATATAGCGCATCCTGGCCCTAGCAATTGTCATCGATACAAGACAGTGTACCGATTCAAGAAGATATGCCTCGGCCGATTGATTTTTTTTGCGCGCGATGTCACACACCGGCCGCCTCGCTCGTCTACCAGACAGCCGGCCTGTTTGCCGGCATCGACTCGTTCAACCTGAGGAAACAAGACAAATGAATCGCGAAAACTGGTTCCAGGCCTCGCCCGAAGGCGCCCAAGCCCTGGGCGGCGTCCATCACTACGTCACGAAGAACACCAATCTTCCTTCCCAACTGATCCACCTCGTCTTCCTGCGCGTGTCGCAAATCAACGGCTGCGCGCACTGCATCGACCTGCACTCGCGCGACCTGATCAAGGAAGGCATGTCGGTCGACAAGCTGGTGCTGGTCCCGGTCTGGCACGAAGCGGCCTACCTGTTCTCGGACCAGGAACGGGCGGCGCTGGCCTGGGCCGAGGAAGTCACCCGCGTCAGCGAAACCCATGCTTCCGACGAAGCCTATGCCGCCGCCTCGAAAGCGTTCGATTCCAGGGACCTGGTCGACCTGACGATCGCCATCGCCGCCATGAACGCCTTCAATCGGATGGGCATCAGCTTCCGCCTGAAACCGGCCGCCAGGGCCTAGCGTCACGAACGGGCAACACCATCAAACCATTACCCACCATGGATTGACCAGAAGTTAAATTTCTCCATAGAATCATTCTTTGCCCATCGATGGAGCACGCGCGTGAATGACGAGGAGTTCGGCTGGCTGGTGACCCGCCTGGAGACGGAAGCCGCCAATGTCCCGCGCGCATTCCGTCTCAAGGTCTTCCTGATCAGCATCGCCGGCTACGTGTTCCTGGTGGCGATGCTGCTCTTCGTCGTGCTGGTCACGGCCTGGGCGGTCGCCCATGCGCACGAACCCGGCATGACGCGGGCGGTAGTGTTCGCCGGCCTGCTCGCCCTGATGACGCTGCCAATATTCTGGGTGACGCTGCGCGCCCTGTTCACACGCTGGGCGCCACCGGAGGGCCGGCATGTCACGCGCGCGGAGGCGCCCATGCTGTTCGACCTGCTCGACAAGATGCGCGCCAAGCTCGGCGGGCCGCCGATCCACCACGTCCTGGTCGACGACGACTTCAACGCCTGCATCGTGCAGCGGCCGCGCTGGGGCCTGGTCGGACCGAGCGTCAACTATCTCGTCCTCGGCCTTCCCCTCATGCATGGATTGAGCACGTCGGAAATGCTCGCGGTCATCGGCCACGAAATCGGCCACCTGTGCGGAGAACACGGCCGTCACACCGGATGGATCTATCGCCAGCGCCGGATTTTCGAGGAAGTCGCGTCCCGCATCGAGGCCGACGCCGACGCCACCGTCTGGCACTGGGCGATGGCGAAGGCCATGCGCGCCTTCGCACCCTATTTCTACGGCTATACCTTCGTGCTGGGACGCCAGATGGAATACGAGGCCGACCGCGCCGGCGCCGGCGTCACCAGCGCACAGGCTGCGGCATCCGGCCTGGTCCGCATCCGGCTGCTGGCCCAATGGCTGGGCCAGGATTTCTGGCCGACGCTGTACCGGCAGGCCGATACCCGCATCCGTCCCACCATCCTCCCCTACCGGGCGATGGCGACGGCATTCCGCATGAGCCACGACGAATGGGCCAGCCCGGCCGGTTTGCGCAGTGCCCTGCGCGAAGAATCCGGCGTCGCCGACACCCATCCCTGCCTGCGCGACCGCCTCGATGCATTGGGCCAGCAGCCATCGTTGCCCGCGCCCCTGCAGCGGCATGCGGCGGCAGCCCTGCTGGGGCCGCTCGGAGAGCGCCTGGCGGCCGAGTTCGACCAGGCATGGTGGCTGGCGCAGTCGAAAGGCTGGAGCGAGCGTCACCGCCACGTCACGCGCTCGCAGGCGCGCCTGTACGAGCTGGCCAGCCAGCCCCTGGCGGCCTTGCAGCCACAGGAACTGCAGGAACTGGCGCGCCTGAAGTCCGAATTCGAATCGGCGCAGGCCGCCAAGCCGGTACTCGAACACCTGTTGCGGCGGCCGGGCGGACCGTTTCCGCTGGCGTCCTGCGTCTACGGCAAGCTCCTGCTCGATGAACGCAATCGCGACGGTCTCGATTACCTGGCCACCGCCGCCCGCCATGACCGCCGCCTGGCCGACGAGGCCCTGCACACCGGTTTCGCTTACCTAGCGGATCTTCACGGCGAAGAGCGCGCCCAGGCTTGGGTGGACTCGGTACTGGACACTGCGCCGGCCTGACCGGACGCGTTGCTTTTCTGCGCGATTTTTCTCGCCGCAGGCAGTCGGCCCCCTTTTGTCACACGCCTGTCATTACGCAGGCGGATGATGGTCAAAAGTGAGCTCCGGCATGTGTTCACGCCGGACCGGCCAACGCTACCCGGGTGCGAAGACATCATGTACAAAAGCGACAAGAAGCTCTTGATCCTCGATGCGGACGGCACCACCATCGATGCCTTCTCCGCCATCGAAGCAGCCTTCTCCCACCACGGCCTGGTGATCGGCGACGAGACCCGGTTCCAGAAACGGCACAAGCTGCTCAAGTACATGGGCGGCCTGAAGGAATTCCCGTCGATCATCCGCAAGAACCTGCGCAAGAACAGCCGCGCCCAGCTGATCGACACCCTCACCGGCATCTACCGGCAGGAAGCCCGGCTCTATGACGGCATCGCCGACCTGATCCGCGAGCTGATCGCCGCGCCCGACATCACGGTCGGCATCGTCACGCGCAACGTCACGATCGAACCGCTGGAAACCCTGCGCCAGCTGTTCCTGCGCCACGACATCGACATCGCCGAACTCGACTTCCTGGTCCACATTCCCCTCAAGGAGACCAAGACCGCCCAGTTCCGCGCCACGCGCGAACAGTTCGGCGTCAACCCGGCGCGCGCCTTCATCTGCGGCGACGAGCACAAGGACTTCATGGCGGCGGTCAGCACCGGCATGCACCCGTTCATGGTCTCCTACGGCTTCGAATGCCACGACCGGCTGACGACCAAGTTCGAGATCCCGCACGAGCTGATCTCACGCAGCTCGGCCGAGCTGTGCTGCCGGATCCGGCACGCGCTCGACCTGGGCGTGCTGGCTCAGGCGCCGTACCAGAACAGCAGCAGGCTGATGGCGCCGAATATCCAGTAGTCGACCGGCGCGCCGAATGCCCAGTGCTTATGCCAGGGCACGAGTTCCTGCTTGAAGCGGCGCCAGCCGAAGGCCGGATTGATGACGAACCACAGGTAGTCCTCGACGATCCAGAACAGCATGATCGAGGCCGCCACGCTGGCTTCGAGCTTCCACGACCACTGGCCCATGAAGAACAGCGGGAAGTGGAAGATCAGGCCGATGAAGGCGAACATCCACAGGTGGTAGCCGGTCAGCGCGCGCCCGCCCATGAAGATGTCGAGCAGCGGATGCTGCTCGATGCGCCAGGTCGGCAGGTTCGCCGCCCACCCGGCATCGCCTTCGATTTCCACTTCCACCCGCGCGAACAGGTAGGCCGCCACCAGTACCGCACCCACCATCGATACGACCCTGCCTCCATCCGACAATTCAACCATAAGCCTCTTCACGTAGACGATTACACTGCGGTTCACACCGCGGTTTGCACTGTGGCGCCGACTGCCCCAGCACGGTTTCCAGCACCTGCATGGCGGCGTGCGGCCGGCCCAGCGCCCTTGCACGGGCGGCCATGGCCTGCAGCCGTTCGGGATGCGCCAGCAGGTGGCGCACCCGGTATTCGAGGGTGGACAGGTCGGATGCCTTGAGCGCCGCCCCCTGCTCGAGCAGGTAGTTCGCGTTGTGTTCTTCCTGCCCCGGGATCGGCGCATTCACGATCATCGGCAGCCCCATCGCCAGGCATTCGGCGCTGGTGGCGCCGCCCGGCTTGGTCACCACCAGGTCGGCGCAGGCCATCAGGCGCTCGACGCGGTCGGTAAATCCTTGCGGCGCCAGCCGGCCTGGATAGCGCACCGCAAGACGCTGCAAGGCTGCCAGCTCGGCAGCGTTCTTGCCGGCCAGGGCGATCAGCTGGAAGTCGCCGGGGATGCCCAGGAGTTTTTCCGCCACCCGGCTCAAGCCGCCCAGCCCGGCGCCGCCCCCCATCAGCAACAAGGTCGTCAGCGCGGGATCGAGGCCGAGCTCGCGGGCGCATTCTTCACGGTTCTGCGCCTGGGAGAACGCCGGCATGGTCGGAATGCCGGCCACGTGGACCGCATGCGCCGGGATGCCCCGCTCGCGCATCCGGAACGCCACCTCGTCGTTGGCGGCGAAATAGCCGGCGACGTGCGGATGGAGCCACATGCGGTGCAGGTCGAAGTCGGTTACCTGCACCCAGACCGGGCAGGCCAGCTTGCCGGCCGCGATTCTCTCCGACAGGATCTCGGCCGGCTGGAAATGTGTGCAAACGATGGCGTCCGGCGCCAGCGCGGCGATCTCGTCGGCCAGCAGGCGGCAATCGCGCCGCTCGACCCAGCGCCGCAGGCGGTTGCACCAGCCGTCCGGATTGGCCTCGTCGGTCAGCCGGTATACGTGGCGCCACAGCCCCGGCATGCGGCCGATCAGGAGCAGATAAAAATCGGTGTAGACCTTGCGCAGGCGCGGCGCGGCGAAGGCCATCGCGTCCAGGTGGATCACCTTGACGTCGCCGTAGTCGGCGGCTGCGCGAGAACGGATGGCCTCGGCGACCCGGGTATGGCCGGCGCCGGCGGGCACGCTGAGCAAGAGGATCTTTTTCCCAGCAATGCCTTGTTGAAAGTCGCCCTGCCTCATGCACACGCCCCTCGGGTCACGGTATGCAGGCGAATGTAATCGCGAAATATGACCCGCCCATGACGGCGGGGTGCACCTTTACGCGAGGGCCAGCGATTCGCCCTGCTTGAGGATGGAGCGGAACAGCCGCAGTTGGCCGGCGGTGGTGTCGTCCCAGCTGAAGCCTTCGGCATAGCGGCGCACGGCGGCGCGGTCGGGGTAGTTGGCGCGCAGGCGCTTGACGCCTTCGGCCACGCCCTCGGAGGTACGCTCGTTAATCAGCACACCCGCCTCCGGCGCCGCCACCACTTCGGGCGTGCCATACACGCGGCTGGCCACCACGGGGGTGCCGCAGGCCATCGATTCGAGCAGCACATTGGCCCAGCCTTCGCGGCTGGACGACAGCACCATCGCATCGGCCTTGCCGTACTGGACGCGCAACTCCTGCTGCGAGACGGCGCCCAGGAAGGTGACGCGGTCTTCCAGCTTCAGCTCACGCACGAGATTTTCGAGCATGCCCCGGTTCGGGCCTTCGCCGGCGATCACCAGGCGCACGCCCGGCAACATGGGCAAGGCGCCGATGCTCAATTCCTGGGCCTTGACCGGCACCAGGTGGCCGACCGTGATCAGGGTGAACGGTGTTTCTTCTCGCTGCTCCGGCGGGCGGAACAGCTGCAGGTCGACGCCATTGCGCAGGGAGACGACGCGCGCCGGATCGATGCCCAGGCCAATCACCTCGTCGCGCAGCGCATTGGCCACCGTGATGATGCCGTCGGCGCGGCTGGCGGCCCAGTGGATCATCTTGCGCGGCAGCGCGAATTTGGGGAACAGCGTAATGTCCGAACCGCGCGCCGTGATCACGAAAGGCTTGTTGAAGTAGCGCGCCAGCATGGCCGCCGCGACGCCGTCCGGATAAAAATAATGGGCGTCGATCAGGTCGAAATCGTAGCCTTCGTCGATCATGCGCCCGATCGTGCCCTTGGCCGACTGGAACAGCAGCGCCGGCGCCACGTTCATGCCGATCTTCGGCACCACCAGGTAGGGTGGATGCTCGACCTGGATGCCGTGACGGACTTCGCGGCGTGGGACCTTGGCCTGGCGCGCATACTGCCCGAACCGTGGATTTTTGGAAGGGAACCACGGCGCCGGCGCCACCACGCGCGCCTCGACCTGGCCGCTGGCGACCAGGTGGCGCAGCCGGGTTTCCACAAAGATGCCGTGGCCCGGCTTTTCGCTGTTCGGGAACAGCGTGCTGAACGTCAGGATCTTCATCAGGCCGCGGCTCCGGTCAGGCGGCCGTAGATGCTCTTGTAGCGGCCCACGCTGGCTTTCCAGTTGCGCTCGCTTTCCACGAACTGGCGGCCTGCCGCGCGCAGCGCCGGCCATTCGGCCTGGGCGTCGATCAGGCCGCCGACCTTGACGGCCAGCGCCTGCGGATCGTCGGCCTTGAACAGCACGCCGGTCTTGCCGTCGACGATCAGTTCCTGGTGGCCGCCCACGTCGGACGCCGCCAGCACCCGGCCCTGGGCCATCGCCTCGAGCGGCTTGAGCGGCGTGACCAGGTCGGTCAGGCGCATCGACAGGCGCGGATACACCAGCACGTCCAGCAGGTCGTAATACATCTGCACCTGCTCGTGCGGCACCCGGCCCGTGAACACCACCTTGTCGACGATGTTCAAGTCCTTGGCCAGCTGGCGCAGGCGCGCGTCCTCCGGGCCGCCGCCGACCAGCAGCACGCGCAGGTCGGGACGCTCGGCGGTCAAGGCCGGCACCGCGCGCAGCAGGATGTCCAGGCCCTCGTAGGCATAGAACGAGCCGATGAAGCCGATCAGGCGCGCGCCATGCAGGCCGAGCTTGGTCTTGAGGTCCTGGTCGGCCACGCCGCCGACGGCGAACTTGTCGATGTCGACGGCGTTCGGGATCACCGTGATCTTGTCGGCCGGGATGCCGCGCGCCACGATGTCGCGGCGCAGGCCTTCGCAGATGGTGGTGACGGCATCGGCCTGCCTGAGCGCATGGGTTTCCAGCGCGCGCGTCAGGCGGTAGCGCAGGCCGCCCTCGGTCGAGGTGCCATGGTCGACCGCGGCGTCTTCCCAGAAGGCGCGTACTTCATACACGACGGGAATGCCGAACTTCTTGCCGGCCTTGAGCGCCGCGATCGCATTGAGCGACGGCGAGTGCGCATGCAGCACGTCCGGCTTGATCTGCGGGATGATCTCGGACAGGCGGCGCACCAGGCCGTCGATGACCTGCTTCTGGTTCAGCACCGGCAGCTTGGCCAGCGGGCTGTCCGCGACCGCCGTACGGTAGAAATGCAGGCCGTCCACCGTTTCTTCGCGCATATCGCCCGAGTTCTGCTTGGAGCCCGTCACATGAAAGGTCTCCCAGCCCAGCGCGCGCTGTTCGCGCAGGATCGATCGGGTGCGGAAGGTGTAGCCGCTGTGCAGCGGAATCGAATGATCCAGGACGTGGAGAACACGCATGACGGAATCCTTTTACGAGCGTTAGCGGCCGGTGGCGCTGAGGTAGCCGCAGGTGTCGATGATCGTCTTGTCGGCGAACAGCGACTCCTTGAGCGACAGGAACGGCTTGTGATTGACCAGCATGACGACGATCTGCGAACGCGCCAGCGCATCCTGCGGCGTGCGCAGCTCGCCTTTGTCGAGGCTGGCCGGCAGTGCCGAGATGTTCGGCTCGACCACGATCACGCGGCTGCTGTGCGATTTCGCGATCTCGGCGGCGATGTCGAGCGCCGGGCTTTCGCGCAGGTCGTCGATGTCGGGTTTGAAGGCCAGGCCGAAGCAGGCGATCGTGACGTCGGATTCCTTGCGCTCCGGGTTCGCGGCCAGGTATTTCTCGACTTCTTCCTTGACCTTGTCCAGCACCCAGTGCGGCTTGTAGTCGTTGACTTCGCGCGCCGCCTTGATCAGCTTCGACTGTTCCGGCGCGCTGTGCACGATGAACCACGGGTCGACCGCGATGCAGTGGCCGCCCACGCCCGGACCAGGACGCAGCACGTTCACGCGCGGATGGCGGTTGGCCAGCGCGATCAGTTCCCACACGTCGATGCCGAGCTTGCCGCAGATAACGGACAGTTCGTTGGCGAAGGCGATGTTCACGTCGCGGAAGGAATTCTCGGTGAGCTTGCACATCTCGGCCGTGCGCGAGTTGGTCTCGATGCACTCGCCCTGCACGAAGGTCTGGTACAGCGCGATGGCGCGCTCGGAGCAGGCCTTGGTGATGCCGCCGATGATGCGGTCGTTCGACACCAGCTCGTGGATCACCTTGCCCGGCAACACGCGCTCGGGGCAGTAGGCGAGATTGATGTCGGCTTCGTCGCTTGGTCCCAGCGGGATCTTGAGGTCGGGGCGCTCCTCGGCCAGCCATTTGGCCAGGCTTTCGGTGGTGCCCACGGGCGAAGTCGATTCGAGGATGACCAGGTCGCCTTTTTTGAGCACCGGCGCGATCGAGCGCGCCGCCGCCTCGACGTAGCTGACGTCGGGTTCGTGGTTGCCGCGGAACGGCGTCGGCACGGCGATCAGGAAGGCGTCGGCCGGCTGCACCGTGGTGGACGCCTTCAGGTAGCCCTGGTTGACGGCCGCGGCGACGATCATGTCCAGGTCGGGTTCGACGATATGGGTCTGGCCGCTGTTGATGGTGTCGACCGCATCCTGGTTGATATCGACGCCGATGACGTTCTTCTTGCGGGATGCAAACATTGCAGCGGTTGGGAGACCAATGTAGCCCAGACCGATCATCGAGATAGTATCAAAGGTGCTGCTCATGTTTTTCTCTTAAAAAGTTAAGGATGCGGGTCGCGGCGGTGCCGTCGCCGTAGGGATTGGTGGCCGAACTCATGCGCTCGTATTCGGCCGGGTCTTGCAGCAGCGTGCGGATGCCGCCGACGATGGAATCGATGCCGGTGCCGACCAGGCGCACGGTGCCGGCGGCCACGGCTTCGGGACGCTCGGTGGTGTCGCGCATGACGAGCACTGGTTTACCGAGCGATGGCGCTTCTTCCTGGATGCCGCCGGAATCGGTCAGCAGGATCGCCGCGCGGTTCATCAGGTAGACGAAAGGCAGGTAGCTCACCGGATCGATCAGGTGCACGTTCGGGTTGCCCTTCAGGATACGTTGCACCGGTTCCTGCACGTTGGGATTCAGGTGCACCGGATACAGCACCTCGACGTCCGGCATGCGGCTGACTTCATCCAGCGCGCGGCAGATGTTCTCGAAGCCGTCGCCGAAATTCTCGCGCCGGTGACCGGTCACCAGGATCAGCTTCTTCTTGCTGTCCAGGAAATCGAACTGGGCTTCCATCTCGCGCTTGAGCTGGGTATCGGTTTCCAGGCGCCGGACGACGTCCAGCAAGGCATCCACCACGGTATTACCGGTGACGCAGATATTCGCCGCCGGCACGCCTTCATTCAGCAGGTTCTGCCGGGCGTGCTCGGTCGGGGCGAAATGCAGGCTGGCGATCACGCCGGTCAGGCAGCGATTGACCTCTTCCGGCCACGGCGAGTAGATGTTTCCGGTACGCAGACCAGCTTCCACATGGCCCACCGGTATCCGCTCGTAATACGCGGCGAGGCTGGTCGCAAAAGTCGTGGTAGTATCGCCGTGAACAAAAACGACATCCGGACGCCACTCGCGCAGCACGCCGCGCATGCCCGTGAGCACCTTCGAGGTGATATCGGAGAGGTCCTGGCCCGGGGTCATCAGATTCAGGTCGAAATCGGGCGTCAGCGAAAACAGGCTCAATACCTGGTCCAGCATTTGCCGGTGCTGGGCGGTCACGCAGACCTTGACGTCGACGTCGGGCGATTCGGACAGTACGCGCACCACGGAAGCCATTTTGATTGCTTCCGGTCGCGTCCCGAAAACGGTGAGAACTTTAATAGTCATCTAATTGATTGCTGTCGTGAGACGATCGGAGGCGGCAAACACCAGTGCGCATTCTGAGTGGATGTCAACGGCGTTATGTTTCCTGATGGATAATTTTTTGACCAGGAAATTATACATCAAGCAATCTGATGCGAATTTCAATCGTGCGTTCCTATCGGAAAGCCCAACACCCCCTTCCCGCCCCACCGCAAGCGGCCTCCAGGCGTAAAGACACCTGCGATACTACCGCATCCATTAGAAATAAAATAAGCGATTTTCGTGGCCAATAACACAACCTTACAGCGGCTGTGTCATTGACAACTTGACCATACCCCGCTAGACGACACTATTCCACGATTTCGACAGGCGCATGGCGCAATTGATCAGGCCGACCATCGAATAGGTCTGCGGGAAGTTGCCCCACATCTCACCGGTGACCGGGTGCGTGTCTTCCGACAGCAGCCCGAGGTGGTTGCGCGCCGCCAGCATGGCCTCGAACACCTCGCGCGCTTCCTTCGTGCGCCCGATGCGCGCCAGCGCGTCGATGCGCCAGAAGGTGCAGATATTGAAGGCGGTCTCCGGCACGCCGAAATCGTCCGGCGCTTCGTAGCGGCGCATATAAGGGCCATCGCACAGCGATTTTTCCAGCGCGTCGACGGTGGCGACGAAGCGCGGATCTTTCGGGTCGATGAAATTGATCTCGGCCATCAGGAGCACGCTGGCGTCCAGGTCGCGCCCGCCCAGGCTTTCGGCGAAAGCCTGGCGCTCTTCGCTCCAGGCTTCCGCCAGCAGGCGGTTGCGGATCAGTTCGGCGCGCTCGGCCCAGAAGGCGGCGCGGTCCGGCAACTCCAGCACGTCGGCGATCTTGGCCAGGCGATCGCAGGCGGCCCAGTTCATCAGCACCGAGGAGGTGTGCACGCGGGCCCGGGTGCGCAGCTCCCACATGCCGGCGTCCGGCTCGGCCCACACGCGGAAGGCTTGCTCGCCCACCGCCTCCAGCAGCCGGAACTCGGGAAGCCCGGCGCGGCGGAACAGACGGTGGTCGAAGAAGGCCTGGGCCGCGCCGAGCACGATATTGCCGTACACATCGTGCTGGAAGTGTTCTTGCGCCTGGTTACCGACGCGCACCGGACGGTGGTTGCGGTAGCCGGGCAGGTGGTCGACGATCGACTCGGGCAACTGCTCCTCGAGGCCGATGCCGTACAAGGGCTGGATGTGCCCGCCCTTGGCGCGCGCCACCACATTGCCCAGCCAGCGCAGGTAGTCTTCCATGGTGCCGACCTCGGACAGGCTGTTCAGGGCCCGGATCACGAAGAAGGCGTCGCGCAGCCAGCAGAAGCGGTAATCCCAGTTGCGCTCGCTGCCCGGAGCTTCCGGGATGCTGGTGGTCATGGCGGCGATGATGGCGCCGGTGTCTTCGAACAGCGACAGTTTCAAGGTGATCGCGGCGCGGATCACGACGTCCTGCCATTCGAGCGGCACCGCCAGGCGGCGCGTCCAGGTGCGCCAGTAGCCGATCGTCTCTTTCTCGAAGCGGTGGGCGGTATCCTTGATGCCGTCGGCCAGGGTCTCGTCCGGTCCCAGCATGAAATTCATCGGCCGGTCGAGCAGGAAGAACGATTCGGACAGCACGTAGCTGAGCGAGGCGTCGGTGTTCAGGCGCAGCGTCTGGTCCGGCCCGACGTAGCGGATGTGGTGGCTGCCCTGGGTGATCTCGGGCTGTTTCGCGCCATACTCGAAGCGCGGCCGCAGCTTCATGCGCACGCGCACGCCGGCGCCGAGCGGCTTGACGCGGCGGATCAGCATCAGGGGCCGGAACATGCGGTCGCGGCTCAGGAAGCGCGGCGCGAAATCGGTGATTTCGATGCCGTTGCCGGCCTCGTCGTACAGGCGCGTGCGCAACACCGCCGTGTTCGGCTCATAGGCTTGCTCGCTGCGCACGACGTCCTCGAGCTCGATGCTCCACAGGCTGCCGTTCTCGCTCGGGTCGACCAGGGCGTTGAACACCGGATCGCCGTCGAAACGCGGCAGGCAGGACCACACCACGCGACCCATGCGGTCGATCATGGCGCTGAAGGCGCAATTGCCGACCACGCCGCAATCGAGGGAGCCGGGCGCGTCGTGCACTGCGGTCGATGTGCACTGTGGGGAAATATCACTCATGCTGAATCCTTTCCTGTGATTGACGTGGCGGCGGCCTGCGCCAGCGCATCGCGCACCGCCTGGCTCGATGCGATGCGGCAGCTGGCCACCGTCGGCCCCGGCCCGACCTTAAGGCCGATGCCGCCGACGCGTTCCACGTGATCGAAACCGGCTTCGTCGGTGGTGTCGTCGCCGATGAACAGCGCGCGATGGCCAAGAAACGGCGGCTCGGCCAGGAAGTCGCGGACCGCCGTGCCCTTGCTGACGCCGGCGGCCTTGATCTCGACGATCATCTTGCCCTCCATGAGCAGCAGGCCCAGGCTGCTGCGCACCGCGTCCGCCATGGTCTCGACGCACAGCGCCTGCAGTTCCGGCGCCTGGCGATAGTGCAGCGCCAGCGCGCCATGCTTTTCCTCGACCCACAGGCCGGGATGGCGCGCCGCCAGCGTGTGGGCCTGGGTGCGCACCGTGGAAAAATCCGGCGCCGGCAGCTGGCGCAGCACGCCGTCGAAGCCGCGCCGCTCCATGCCGTGCACGCCCGCGGCCGGCAGGACCAGGGGAGCCAGCAGCCGGTCGAGTTCGGCGACGGGGCGGCCCGAGACGATGGCCAGCCGGCCGTCCAGCCGCGCTTGCAGCGCCGCGAGCGAGGACAATAATTCGGGGGTCACGACCACCAGGTCAGGGCGCGGCGCGATGTCCACCAGCGTGCCGTCGAAATCGAGGAATAGTGCGCAATCGGGCGCGGCCAGCAGGTCCAGCGCTTCCTGCGCACTCATCTGTTCGTTCGGATGCACGGTTGCATTCATGCGTCCCCCTTTCGTACCCGGTTCTGGCTGAGCGAATTGATCCTGGAGCGCACGCGCTCGCGCTGGCGCAGGCGCGCCGCGTCCTGCAGCATGCGGCCGGCCCAGCGGTAGACGTTGAAGTCGCGCACCCGCACGCGCATGGTGCGCATGCGTTCGCGCTGCTCGTCCTGCGGCATGCGTAGTGCGCGGTACAGCGCTTCGGCGCCCTCTTCGATGTGATACGGGTTGACGATCAGCGCCTCGTGCAGCTCGCGGGCGGCGCCGGTGAACTGGCTCAGGATCAGCACGCCCTGCTCGTCGTCGCGTGAGGCGATGAATTCCTTGGCCACCAGGTTCATGCCATCGTGCAGGCTGGTCACGCTGCACACCTCGGAAGCGCGGAAATAAGTGCGCAATTGTGCTTGTTCATGGTGTTCGGTCTTGAGGATGATGGGCAGGTAGCTGCCGCTGGAAAAGCGCTGGTTGATGCGCTGGGCCAGCGCGCGCACCCGCGCTTCGAAGTTCTGGTATTCGTCGAGCGAGGACCGGGTGGGCGCTGCGATCTGCACAAAGGTGAACTTGCCGACCATGTCCGGATGCAGTTCGAGCATGCGCTCGACTGCCTGGAAGCGCTCGACGATACCCTTGGTGTAATCCAGGCGGTCGACGCCGATGCCCAGCAGCTGGTCTGGCGGCACCGACAGCGCCTGGCGGATCTCGGCGCGGCAGGCGGCGACGTCGCATTCGTCCGGGGCCGGCTGCGGCCAGGCGATCGAGATCGGATACGGCTTCACCTGGGTCAGCTCGTTGCCGTAGCTGACGGTCGAGGCCTCGTTCTCGATGCGGGTCTCGAGGTAGCGGTCCACCGTGTCGAGGAAGTTCTTGCGGTGGAACGGCGTGTGGAAGCCGAGGATCGTGCTGCCCAGCATGCCGTCGAGGATTTCTTCACGCCACGGGCAGATGCCGAACGATTCCGGATTCGGCCAGGGGATGTGCCAGAAAGTGATGATGGTGGCCTTCGGCAGCACCGCGCGCACCATGCGCGGCAACAAGGCGAAGTGGTAATCCTGTACCAGCACCACCGGGTTGTCGGAGCGCGCCTCGGCGATCACGGCGTCGGCGAAGCGCTGGTTGACCCGGACGTATTCGGCCCAGTCGGACGAACGGAACACCGGCCGCACGTGAGCGATATGGCACAACGGCCACAGGCCCTCGTTGGCGAAACCGTAGTAATAGCCCTGCTCTTCTTCCTTCGACAGCCAGACGCGGCGCAAGGTATAGCTCGGGTTCTCGGGCGGCACGCGCACATGGTCGTTGGCGTCGACCGTGTCGCGGTCGGCCGAGCCGGCGCCGTGCGCGATCCAGGTGCCGGAGCAGGCGCGCATCACCGCCTCGACCGCGGTCACCAGGCCGCTGGCCGGGCGCTGCACCTTGACGCCATTCGGCGTGTTTACGTGGATATACGGCTCGCGGTTCGAGACCACCAGGATCTCGTCGCCCGCCAGGTCCTGGTTCAGCAAGGTCTTGAGCGTGTCGGCGCCCCAGGTCTGGGATTCGACGCCGCTGCCCTGCAGCTCGCGGTTGTATTCGTTGAGCAGTGCGCGCAATTCGCTGGCCAGCGGCGCGATTTCCGGCGGCATGTCCTTCGACGCGCGCGGCGACAGCTCGCCGCGCAGCATCTCGCGCACGCCATTGAGCCAGCCGTGCCAGCTCAGGTGCGCGATCAGCACGGTGATCAGGGAGATGGCGCCCGCCAGCACGACGAACAGCCCGACGATGTATTTCTTGGTGTCTTCGCTGCGCCGCTCGATGAAACTCATGTCCTGCACCAGGATCAGGCGGCCGGCGGAGATGCCGTCCTGGGTCAGCTCGCGGCTCGAGACATGGACAGGCCCGCGCGGCAGGCGCACGACGGGATTGGCATCCTCGCCGTCCGCGCCCTGGCGGCAGCCGAGGGATTCCGGATAGGTATCGGTCTTGTAGCGCAGGGTTCCGCCGGGATCGCAGAAGGCGAGCGCATACAGGCGCTCGTCCTGGATCGCACGGCTGAACGCGTCGTTGATGCGCGCGGAATCATTGTCCTCAAGGTAGTTGAGCAGCGGCTGTTGCAGCGTGCTCGATACCAGTTGGGAACGCGTATCGAGGTCCCGTACGAACCAGCGTACGGTGAGATTTTCCATCCATGGAATCGCGAAATAACCGAACAGCGCCAGCACCAGGGCCAGCGGGACGATGAAGCGCATGGATAGTTGTACCGATCTGAACCGCATGAAGCTCCTTCAAGATGGGACGACGTCGCCGACCATTTGAGTATAGCTATTTGCAAATTTTCACGTCGCAACGTTGCGCACCGCAACATAAGTGGCCCAGACCGGCGGAAGGGGCGCCCATGGGCGCCCCTGCGGTTTAACTCGGCACCCGTTGCAGCACGAATTCGGCACGCGGCTTGGCGTGGCGCTCCAGGCGATAGGTCAGGGTCTTGCCATCCTCGCTGAGGGTGACCGTCCAGATATTCGTTTCCGCGCCCGGCACGAGGTCGGCGGTGTATTTGTCGGCCAGGAAAGCCTGCGAGCGCGCGGTGCCGCCCTCCTTCGCCATGCCGCCATACATCGTGACCTTGTGCGGCTTGCCGTCGGGATAGCGGTGATCGTGGCGCAGTTCCAGCCCGGCCTGCGGGCGGGTGAAGATCCAGGTGCGCGAACGGTCTTCGCCGACCTGCACCGGCATGCGGATCTCGGTCGGGCTGCAATCGACCCGGGTCGAGATCTTCTTGCCGGCGAACTCGTTGTTCGGGTCGACCGCATACGATTGCGCACCTTCGAAGCGCTGGCCGCACATGCCCTGCAAGGTGGCCATGAACTGATCGCGCGAGTCGGCTGGCGACGGGGTAGCGGCGCAGCCGGCGATCAGGGTGGCGGCAGCAATGACGGGGAGGATGGCTTTCATTGGATTCCGGTTGTTATTGAACGAATAGCAAGAGTAACACGGCAGTACTTGCAAAAATCCTGCTTGCTTCCTCGCTTATATTCCTTGCACACTGGCATTCCCCACATGCAAGATAGGATCACGATGTCCGTTTCCCTTACCGTGCGCCGCACCGGCGCCCTGCTCTTCGCCATCTCCGCAATGAGTCTTTCGCCGCTGGCCTGCGCCACCACCATCCTCTTCGTTGGCAACAGCTTCACCTACGGCGCCGGCGCGCCGGCGGTGAATGGCTTCCGCCCGCACACGGTAACCGACCTCAACGGCACGACGATCGGCGGCGTGCCGGCGCTGTTCAAGGCGATGACGGAACAGGCGGGACTGGACTACGAAGTGAGCCTGGAGACGGAAGGCGGCGCCGGCCTCGATTTTCATTACAAACACCGCCACGGCGTCATCGTGAAACCGTGGGATATCGTGCTGCTGCAAGGTTATAGCACGCTGGACCAGGACGCGCCCGGCGATCCCGCAAAACTGATCCATTACAGCGGCCTGCTGGCCCAGGCATTCCACCAGCAGAACCCGCAGGTCGACGTACGCTTGAATGCGACATGGTCGCGCGCCGACCAGGCCTGGCTGGCGAACGGCACCTGGTACGGCAAGCCGATCGCGCAGATGGCGCTGGACGTTCGTCGCGGCCATGATGCGGCCCATGCTGCATCGCGCTTCATCAGCGGCGTGATCCCGGTTGGCGAAGCGTGGAACCGCGCGATCGCCGGCGGCGTGGCCGCCGCCAATCCCTACCGCGCCATACCGGCCGGCCAGGTCAATCTATGGGGAGACGACGCCTATCACGGCAGCGCCCATGGCTATTATCTGGAGGCGCTGACCATCTTCGGCAGCGTGACCGGACGCGATCCGCGCTCGCTCGGCGCCGGCGATGCGATCGCACGCGAGATCGGCATCGACGCGCGTACCGCTGCCGCCCTGCAAGGCATTGCTGCGGAACAGCTGGCTTCTGAAAAAGTCCGGGAACCGGCCCTGCCCTGACGCTTGAAAATCCGGACGCACAAAAGAAAACGCCACCTGGACGGTGGCGTTTTCTTTTGTGCGACCAACACGTGTCAACCGAAGATGAAATACAGGATGACGAGCACGACAGCAGGAATACCCAGCAGCCAACCAATGAAATACTTACCCATGATGAACTCCTCTCAGATGCTTGTTGTCGATGGGTTCATGATGCCGGGCACGAGCAGCGTGGTCAGTTAGGTACTGCACATCCCGAAGAAATTGATTTCGCCCTTGTTTCGACAGTGCAAGACGCGCACGCCAGAAAAGGGCGGTGCGCCGGGCATTTTCACGCAGGGCTATACTGAATCATCACTTGTCGCCATGCAGAAGTCCTGGCTCAACATTATCGGGACGATGTCGCGGGCGATTGCCATCACACCATTTTTACAGGGGGTAATATGCCAACAACCTGGACGATCGCAGCCAATGCTGGCCGTGCACGCATCTTTTCCGACGCCGATAACGCGGCATCCTTGCAGGAGGTCGAAGACCTGGTCAATCCTGCCGCGCAACAGCGCGAGCTGGACATCGTCACTGACAAGATGAGCCCGCGTTCCGCGCAGAACAGCGGCCATAATATCGGCGGCGGACAAGGTGGCGGATTCCAGCACGCCGCGCCTGCCGGCGCACAGGGCAACGATTACCAGCCGGCCGTCACGCCGACCGAACACGAGACGCAGAAATTTGCCAAGGATGTGTCGAACTACCTGCAGCAGGCACACCAGGCCGGCCGCTTCCAGCAGCTGGTGGTGTCGGCGTCGCCCGAGTTCCTGGGCGTGCTCCGTTCGACCATCGACCCGCAACTCAAATCGCTGATCAAGCGCGAAGTCAACAAGGACTATACGCACTCGAACGGCCAGGAATTGCGCGCCCAGCTGGATGCGCATCAGGACAAGTCAGCGTAAATCCTTCACCGCCAGGCCTGTCCGACGACGGGCCCGGCCTGGTTGCCTGCCATCATGCCCTGCGGTACGCTTGCCGCATGCACATCAGTGAACAACCCACCCACACCCTCGAGCTGCGCGTGCGCGAGCTGCAGCAGCTGTTCAACTCGCTCGATCCGGCGCCCTTCCTGAACAAGGACCTCGACCACGCCTGCGAGGCGTATATCGAGAACTGGGCGCTGTCGCTGCCGCCCGCCAGCCTGCTGCACCTGAACATCCACGTCGCGCAGCTGCCGCCGGTGGGACAGGCCGGCGACATGGTCGCGGATGCGATCCACAACTATTATGGCTACAAGGTGGAGCTGGTGCGCGGCGAGCTGAAGCAACTGCTGCGCCAGGGCCGCATCAGCCTGGCGATCGGCGTGGCCTTCGTCGTCAGCTGCCTGTTGCTGGCGGCCGCCATCGAGACGTTTTCCAGCGGTCACTTCGCCAGGATCGCGCGCGAAAGCCTGACCATCATCGGCTGGGTGGCGATGTGGCGGCCGGCCCAGATCTTCCTGTACGACTGGTGGCCGCTGACGGGCCGCATCAAGGTGTTCGAGAACCTGCGCTTCGCGCGCGTCAGCGTGGTGCAGGACTAGATTCCAGGGAGAAGATGGCGCGCAGGTCGTCCGCCTGCAGTCCCGGCGCCAGCTCGGTTTCCTCCTCGTTGACCAGCACCGCATCCGCCAGCTCGCCCTTGCGGCGCTGCAGTTCCTGGATTTTCTCTTCCAGCGTTCCGCGCGCGATCAGCTTGTAGACGAAGACCGGCTGCTGCTGGCCGATGCGCCAGGCGCGGTCGGTGGCCTGTTTTTCGGTGGCCGGGTTCCACCACGGGTCGTAATGAATGACGGTGTCGGCCGCCGTCAGGTTCAGCCCCACTCCGCCGGCCTTCAGGCTGATCAGGAACACCCCGACCTGCCCCTGCTGGAAGGCGGCGACCGGGGCGGCGCGGTCGAGCGTACTGCCGGTGAGCTCGACGAAATCGGTGCCGCGCTCGCGCAATGCCGCGCCGACCAGGGCCAGCATGCTGGTGAACTGCGAGAACACCAGCACCTTGCGGCCTTCGCTGCTCAAGGTATCGAGCAGCTCCATCAGCGTATCGAGCTTGGCCGAGGCGGTCGCGCTCATTGGTTCGATCAGGCGTGGATCGCAGCACACCTGGCGCAGCTTGAGCAGTGCCTCGAGGATCACGATGTGGCTGCGCGCCAGGCCCTTGCGGTCGATCTCGGCCCGCACCTTGCGGTCCATCGCCACCCGCACCGTCTCGTACAGGTCGCGCTGCGCGCTGCCCAGCTCGACCGGCAGCACGATCTCGGTCTTGGGCGGCAGTTCTTTGGCCACCTTGTCCTTGGTCCGGCGCAGCATGAAGGGTTTGACGCGGCGCGCCAGGAAATCCTTGCGCTGCACGTCGCCGCCCTTCTCGATCGGCTTGCGGTAATCGGCCTTGAAGGATTTTTCGTTGCCCAGCAAGCCCGGCATCAGGAAGTTGAACTGCGACCACAGCTCGCCCAGGTGATTCTGCACCGGCGTGCCGGTCAGGCACAGGCGATGGCGCGCATCGAGCAGGCGCGCGGTCTGCGCGGCCTTGGTGCGGCTGTTCTTGATGTACTGCGCTTCGTCCAGGATCAGCAGGTGGTAGCGGTGCCGGCGCAGCGCATCCTCGTCGCGGCCCAGCAAGGCATAGGTGGTCAGCACCAGGTCGTGCTCGCCGATGGCGTCGAACTGCGCGGCGCGTTCCTTGCCGTGCAGGAGCAGCACCCGCAGGCCGGGCGCGAAGCGCGCGGCTTCGGCCTGCCAGTTCGGCATCAGGCTGGTCGGCGCCACGACCAGGGCCGGCGCATCGAGGCGGCCAGCCTCTTTCTCGAGCAGGATGTGGGCCAGCGTCTGGATGGTTTTACCCAGCCCCATATCGTCGGCCAGGATGCCGCCGAAGCCGTATTCACGCAGGAACTGCAGCCAGGCCAGGCCGCCCAGTTGGTAGGGCCGCAAGGCGGCCTGCAAGCCCGCCGGCGGCGCGACGGCCTGGATGCCGCCGAAACTGTCGAGCTTGCGGCCCAGTTCGCGCAGCCGCTCGCCGCCGATCCAGCGCAGCCGCGCGGCGCGTTCCAGTTCGGCCAGGCGCGCCGCATCCATGGCCGGCAGGCGCACCCCTTTGCCCAGACGCTCGCCGAAATACAGCTCGCCCAGGGTGGTCAGAATCGGCTTGACGCGGCCCCACGGCAGGGCCACGCGCTCGAAGGTGTCCAGCTCGACCAGCAGGTCTTCCTCGTCGCCGCGCGCGGCCAGCGCCGACGCAGAGAAGTCGTGCGGCGCGGCGCGCACCATCTGCACCAGCAGCGGCAGCACGGCATGGCGCTCACCGCCGACGACGATGCCCAGCTCCAGCGAGAACCAGGCGTTGCCGCCCTCGCCTTCTTCGTCGAGTTCGGCGTACCAGTCGTCGACCTCGGCCAGGTCGAAGCGGTAATCGTCTTCCATGTCGATCTGCCAGCCTGCGGCGCGCAGGCGCGGTACATCGCGCTGCGCGAACGCAAGCCAGGCGGCGTCGTCGGCCAGAGTGAGCACGCCCGGCAAGTCTTCGAGGGGCGAGCCGGCCGGCGGTGCATGGAAGCCGATTCCAGTAAGCAAGGCCATGGCCGCAGCCTCGGCGGCAAGGTCGCGCTCGATGAGCTGGACCACGCCGTCCTCGACCGAGCGCAACACCGGCTCGTCGAAGCCTTCGGTGGAATAGCCGTCGTACTCGAAATACGGCAGCGCATGGTCATGCCAGTCCTCGTTGCGGCCCCAGCCGACGTCCATGCTGTCGAGCAGCAGGCAGGGCATCGGGACGATATCCTTGCGCACCCGGGTCTCGATTGCCTGCGGCGGCGGCACGAGGCGTTCCAGCCCCAGCTCGGCCAGGCGCGCGGCCATGCCGGCGCGCTGCTCGGGCTGCAGGCGCGGCGCCTGGGCGACCAGGTTCAGCAGGGATGTCGGCGGCAGCGCCGCCAGGGCGTTGGGCAGCGCAAGCTCGCCGAGCATGTAGTCATGCACGTACAGGGGCGGATCGGTCGGCAGCACGCCGATCGGGGTATCGATATCCCGGCAGAACCAGTCGAGCAGGACGGAGTCGTCGCCGAAAAGCGAACGCCAGCCGAGCGTGGCCTCGCGGCGCGGACCGGGTCGCAGGTAATAGAACTTGTTGCGCCGCAGGTCATCGTCGGACCATGCCAGCAGCAGCCGTTCCTCGGTGCACAGGCGCGTTACCAGGCGTGCGCCAACCGCCCCCGACGCGGCGGCGTCGCTCGCAACCAGGCCGCCCGCCTGCAGCGCTGCAAACTGGCGCAGCAGTTCTTCGTCGCCAGGATCGCGCGACGCCGGCAGCGCGCGCAGCAAGGCATGGACGTCGTGGATCGGTGTGGTGCCGCTGATGTCGCCGTTCCTGCGCAGGCGCGCGCGGCGCAGGTGCAAGCGCGGCGCGCCGCCGGCCGGATCCGGGGTGAGCACCCAGGCCAGCTTGAAGGAAGCGCCTTCGCTTGCCGCGGCTTTCGCCGGGGCTGCCTGCGACAGCCGTGCCATCTGCTGCAGCCACTCTTCGGCGCGCGCCGCAACGGCCGCCGGCGACTGCGCCATCTCGCGCCGGTAGCGTTCGAGCTCGGCCAGCAGCACCGCCACCACGTGCTTGCAGTTGTAGCTCATGGGACAGCTGCAACTGCCCTGGAAATCGATGCCGCCGCGGCCCGACTTGAAGCGGATGGTCTGGCGGTACAGTTCGCCGCCGCTGCCGCCGACTTCGCCGATCAGCTTGTCGTCATCGCGGCGCGCGCTACGCACCTTGCCCTTGCGCGCGTAGTCTTCTCCGCGCTGCAAGGTCCCGGCGTCGAAGTTGCGTGTCAGGTCGGCATGGTCGTAGTACATGGGCGGCGAGGCGTGACGGTCAAACCGCCATTATCGCCCACGCCGCCCACCGCAGAGCTTAGTTGCTCACGACCTTGATCTGCTCGACGTCCAGCTTCGATTCACCGAACATCTCCTTGTCGAACTCGCCGGTCAGCTCGACCGTGGTGTTGTGGTCGACCTTCACGCCCTGCGGGAAGCGGTCGGCGTCGATCTCGACGGTGATCTTGCCGCTGGCGTCGGTGAACTCGTAGTCCTCGTCGCCCTTGTGGCTGGTCAGCTTGCCTTTCAGGCGCACGTATTGGTCATCCTTGCCCTTGGCCAGCAAGTCTTTCGCCGTCATCAGCGGGGCGCCGGACGGGCCGGAGTAGCCGGAGACCGGCTTGACGTCGACAGCCGCTCCCGGAGGCGCATCGGCGATATTCTGTGCGGAGGCAATGCCTGACGCGGCGAGCAGTGCGGCGATGCAGGAAATCTGGATAGTGCGTTTCATGGTCGGTCCTTTGTCTGGTCAGTTGTAGTCGCCTGCACGTCCTTGGCAGGCACAGGCGCATTACAACGGCCGGACATTAAACCGATCTTAAGATGTCATCAGGCAGGCAGATCCAGCGTCACGCCCAGGCCACGGCCTTCGATCCCGGGCCCGAACGCCAGCGCGATGCCGTGCAGGTCGGCTATGCGCTTGACGATCGACAGTCCGAGCCCGCTGCCCTGCTGCCCCTGTCCCAGCACGCGGAAGAAACGCTCGGTCAGGCGCTGGCGGCTCTCGGCATCGACGCCGGGGCCGTCGTCGCGCACCACGATGCGCGCGTGGCCGGCGTGCTGCACGGCCGCGATCTCGATCCTGCTGCCGTCCGGGCAGTAGCGCAGCGCATTGTCGACCAGGTTGCGCAGCACGATCTCGAGCATCTGCGGATCGGCCTGCACCTCGTGCCCCTCGCAGCGAAGCGAAAGCAGGATGCCACGCGCGGCTGCCTCTTGCGCATGCATGGCGGCCACGCGCTCGAACAGCGGCGCCAGCAGGACCGGCTGGCGCACCAGCTGCTCGCGCGCCAGCGGATCCAGGCGCGCCAGGGTGAGCAGGCTGTCGACCAGCGCCGTCAGGCGCGCGATGTCCTGGCGCAGCTTCTGGAAGGGCGAGACAAGCTCGGGATGCTGGCGCTGCAGCAGCTGCACGTGCATGTGCAGGCCCGCCAGCGGCGTGCGCAGCTCATGGGCGGCGTCGGCGGTGAAGCGGCGCTCGGCCTGCAGGGCCGCGTCCAGCCGTCCGAGCACGCCGTTGAGCGCCTGCACGATCGGCAGCACCTCGCGCGCCTGGCCGGCGGTCGGCACCTGGGCCAGGTCGTCGGGCGTCTTGGCCGCGATGCTGGCGGCGGTGCGGCGCAAGGGTTTGAGGACGCGCCCGGTCAGGATCCAGCACACCAGCGCCAGCAGCAGCAAGAAGCCCAGCACGGGCAGCCACAGCGAATCGGCCAGTTCTTCCAGGATGTCATACCGTTTCTCCACCTGCTGGCCGACCTGCACCTCGAAGTTGCGGGCCTCGTCGCGCACCACGAACACGCGCCAGCGCTCGCCGTTCGCCTGGGCCTCCGCAAAGCCGTGATCGTCGTCGAAGTTGGAGACAAAAGGCCGCAGCGGCGCATCGCCGGTGCGCTGGATCACGCGGCCGTCGACCACGATCTGGTACTGCATGTCGACCTTGCGGCCATGCTCGCCGTCGGCGCCGCCCTGCGGCAGCAGGCCGCGCTCGTTCCAGTCGGTCGTCGCCGCCATGATCATGTAGCCCGACTCTTCCAGCGCGTCGTCGAACACCTCATTGGTTTCCTGCCAGGCGATCACGGTGACGATGCCCAGGCTCGCGAGCCACAGCACGGTGCTGGCGGCGACGATGACGGCCAGCAGGCGCCGTCGCAGCGACCACGGCGCATCCTTGCCGATTGCCTTACTCGCCATCGTTCTTCAACCGGTAGCCCAGGCCGCGCACGGTGACGATGCTGTCGCCGCCGAGCTTCTTGCGCAGGTTGTGGATGTAGACCTCGATCGCATTGCTTTCCACCTCGTCGCCCCAGCCGTACAGAGCTTCCTCGATCTGGGCGCGGGTGACGATGGAATTCTTCCGCAGCAGCAGCGCGTACAGCACGTTGTACTCGCGCGCGGTCAGCGCGACCGGCTGGCCGGCCAGGGTCGCCACCTTGGTGTCGAGATTCAGGGCGATATCGGCGTGGCGCAGCTCGTTGCTCACCTGGTTGGCGCCGCGCCGCACCGCGGCGCGGATGCGGGCCGACATCTCTTCGAGCTCGAAGGGCTTGACCAGGTAGTCGTCGGCGCCCAGGTCCAACCCCTCGACCCGGTCGGCCAGCGCATTGAAGGCGGTGATCAGGATGACCGGCACGCCGTTGCCGGCCTTGCGCAACCGGGCCAGCAGGTCGTCGCCGGACAGGCCCGGCAAGCCGCGGTCGAGCAGCACGCAGTCGTAATGGTGGGTCTTGAGGGCGGTGTCGGCAAAATCGCCGCGCTGGACCCAGTCCACCGCATGCTGGTCCAGGCGCAGCCAGGCCTGGATGGTTTCGCCAAGGGAGATATCGTCTTCGACCAACAGGATGCGCATGCGAGATTTTCGGCAACGAGGAAACGCCAGTATGGCGTAAACAGCTCGCCGCCGAGCATGCCGCGCGAAGATGAAGCGGATCTTAAGCCTTCTTCAGCGATCCCGGCTTGTGCGCCGCCTCGGCCCCGGTCTTGTCGCTTTCCACAAGGTATTCGGGGTTGTCCTTCGATGCCGCCACGTGATGGCTCTTGATGTCGGTCGGCGCGGTCAGCTTTTTCTTGACCTTGCCCGTGACCGTGCCTTGCGACGACTTCCATTGCACCTTGTCGCCCGCCTTGAATGCCTGCGTCATGCCCCACCTCCGAAGTGACTGGATGAAGCGGCATTTCACCATACATCCAAAGCCCGCACGCGACGCCAGCGGGACAAACCGGCGACAGGCCGCCGTACGGGCAAGATATTTTGATTCCGTAAAGACATGATTCTTAAGGCAAAAAATGTAGAATGCGCCGTCCGGCCCCCGTCGAGACGGGACGGCCATCTTCCTCCTTCACCTGGACCCACGAATGCAGAATGCTACCCCGCTGGTCACCAACGATGCCGTCGTCCTCGGCATGCTGGCCGTCATCCTTGGCGCCGTCTTCTGGAGCGCGTCGCACAAATCCGGTTTCTGGCACAAGTTCTATACCTACGTGCCGGCCCTGCTGCTGTGCTACCTGATCCCGGCGCTGCTCAACACCGCCGGCATCATCGACGGCAATGCCTCGGGCCTGTATCCGATGGCGCGCGACTACCTGCTGCCGACCGCGCTGATCCTGCTGTGCGTGGCGATCGACTTCGGCGCCGTGCTGCGGCTCGGCCCCAAGGCCGTCATCATGTTCCTGACCGGCACCGTTGGCGTGATGCTGGGCGCGATCGTGTCCTTCACGGCAATGGGCTTCATCCATCCCGAGACGGTGAGCGGCGACACCTGGCGCGGCATGACCACGGTGGCCGGTTCCTGGATCGGCGGCGGCGCCAACCAGGCCGCGATGAAGGAAGTGTTCGAGGTCGAAGCCACCCAGTTCGGCCAGTTCGTGGCGGTCGACGTGCTGGTCGCCAACGTCTGGATGGCCGTGCTGCTGTTCCTGGCCAGCCGCGCCCAGGCCTTCGACCGCTGGACCGGCGCCGACCTCTCGGCCATCAACGCGCTCAAGGAAAAGATCGAGCATTACCAGGCCGAGCACGCGCGCATCCCGACCCTGACCGACGTGATGGTGGTGCTGGCCGTGGGCCTGGGCGCGACCGGCCTGTCGCATGCGCTGACCGGCCCCACCGTCGCCTGGATCGCGAGCCTGCCGGCCGAATGGCGCCTGCAGGACTACAGCCTGACCTCGAGCTTCTTCTGGCTCGTGGTGTATGCCACCACCTTCGGCCTGCTGCTGAGCTTTACGCGGGCGCGCAAGCTGGAAGGCGCCGGCGCCTCGACCATCGGCTCGGCCATGCTGTACATCCTGGTGGCGACCATCGGCATGCACATGGACCTGAACGCCCTGCTCGACCGCCCATGGCTGTTCCTGCTGGGCCTGATCTGGATCGCGGTGCACGGCGGCCTGATGCTGCTGGTGGCCAAGCTGATCCGGGCGCCGCTGTTCTTCATGGCGGTCGGCTCGCAGGCCAATATCGGCGGCGCCGCCTCGGCGCCGGTGATCGCCAGCGCCTTCCACCCGGCGCTGGCCCCGGTCGGGGTGCTGCTGGCGGTGCTGGGCTACGCGCTGGGCACCTACTGCGCCTACATCACTGGCTTGCTGCTGCGCGCGCTGGCCACGTAAGACTGTCGCGCGCCCCGTCCAGGGGCGCGCTTTTCTTCCCTTATTGATCGATCATCTGGCGCATGCGCCGGCGCAGTTCGCGCTCGCGCTTCTCGTGCGCCGTCCAGTCCTCGCACACGGCGCGATAGAGCGAAACCAGCATCAGGATGATCACCAGCGAGAACGGCACCGCGAACACGATGGTGGCCGTCTGCAGCGCCTTCAGGCCGCCCGCCAGCAGCAGGCTGATCGCCATGCCGGCGATCAGGCCGCCCCACAGCAGCTTGGTCTTCGTGGACGGGTTCGGATTGCCGCCGCTGCTCATCATGCCCAGCACCAGCACCGCCGAGTCGCCCGAGGTGACGAAGAACACCAGCACCAGCACCGTGGCCACGGCCGACATGATCAAGCCCAGCGGCAGCGCGTCGAACATGGCGAACAGCGCGGTCGAGGTGTCGGCGCGCACCGCGTCCGAGATCGGGATCTGCTGCCAGATCTCCATGTGCAGCGCGGTGCCGCCGAAGATCGAGAACCACAGGAAGGCGGCCAGGGTCGGCGCCAGCATGGTGCCGATGATGAACTCGCGGATCGTGCGGCCACGCGAGACGCGCGCGATGAACAGGCCAACGAACGGCGACCACGAGATCCACCAGGCCCAGTAGAAGATGGTCCAGCTGCCGACCCAGTTGCTGTCGCGGAACGGCGTAGCGCGCAGGCTCATGCGCACGAATTCGGTCACGTAGCTGCCCAGGGTGCTGGTGAAGGTGTCGATGATCGCCACCGTCGGGCCGACCAGGAACACCACCAGCGCCAGGACGGCCGCCATGGTCATGTTGATGTTCGACAGAATCTTGACGCCGCGCGTCACGCCGCTGATCGCCGATCCCAGGAACAGGGCGGTCGCGACCAGGATGATGCCGATCTGCGAGACCTCGCTGATCGCGAGGCCGAACACGGTGTTCATGCCGCTGTTGATCTGCATGGCGCCAAGACCGAGCGATGCGGCCACGCCGAAGGCGGTGGCCACCACCGCCAGCCCGTTGAACAGGCCGCCCAGGCGCTTGACGATCGGCCACGGCAGGGCTCCGGTCGCGGTGCTGACCAGGGCGTCGCCGCCGCGCCGGTACTGGAAGAAGGCGATCGCCAGCGCCACCGCGCTGTAGACTGCCCACGGGTGGATGCCCCAGTGGAAGAAGGTGTAGCGCATCGCCACCCCCGCCGCTTCCGGCGTGGCGGACACGGTGCCCGGCGGCGCGTCGATGTAGTGCGAGATCGGCTCGGCCACGCCGAAGAACACCAGGCCGATGCCCATGCCGGCGGCGAACAGCATCGAGAACCAGCTGCCGATCGAGAACTCGGGCTCGTCGTCCTCGTCGCCCAGCTTGAGGTTGCCGTAACGGCTGAAGGCCATGAACAGGGCGAATGCCACCAGGCCCAGCACCACCCAGAGGTAGAACCAGCCGAAGTTGCGGGTCACGGATGCGAGGACGGTGTCGAACACCGCCCCCATGCTGTCAGGAGCGATCACGCCCCATAAAACGATGGCAAGGATAAAACCCGCCGAAAGTGCTGTCTGCATGTTTTCTCCCATGGACACCAACCTGCGTCGGAGTCTTATGTTTTAAATAATTTATCATTGTAAGTGATTTAATCACATGTACGTCGCTGCAGGACTTCTCGCGTCACCACGAATCTTATACTTTTTATATGAAAACGCATGTACCCTTGCGCGAGCTCAGACTGTTGTCATGAGTACACACAGTTCGCCATGAAAGACGGTTTGGCCGCATAATTGATCCGGTCTTGTAATGACGTCATGCGATGCCCGCTCCCGCTCTTTCCACCGCATCTCCCACGCCGCGCGCGCGTGGATTCGCCGCTCGCCGGTCGGGCGGCCGCGCGTGACTCGCGCCTGTACGAGGTAATGGACCTGATGCTCGATTCGGTCGGCGACCCGCTGGCCTTGGGCAGCCTGGCCGCCTCGGCCAGCTATTCGAGCTACCACTTCGACCGCATCTTCCGCGAACTCACCGGCTTTTCGGCGGTGGAGTACCAGCGCAAGCGCCGCCTGCGCCGCGCCGCCCACCTGTTGCGCCACGAGCCGGACGTGCCGGTCGGGCGCATCGCCCAGGATTGCGGCTTTCCGTCCAACGCGGCCTTTGCCAAGGCCTTCCGCCAGCAGTTCGCGATGTCGGCCAAGGAATGGCGCGAAGGCGGCTGGCGCGCCTACATGGACGCCCAGGTGGGGCGCGAGAGCGACGTCAGTTTCTTCGTGGCTGAACCGGACAACCTGGCGGCGCTGCAGGCGCCCTACTGCCCGCCCGAACCCGGCAGCGTCGCCGCCCGCGTCACGGTGCGCAGCCTGCCCGGCATCAAGCTGCGCTACCAGCGCTTCTTCGGCCAGTCGGGCGCCGCGCTGTCGCTGGCGTGCAACGCCTTCATCTGCGAACGCGAACGCTCCAGCCTGGCGAGCGGCGCGTCCTGGTATGGGGTATTCGACGAGGATCCCGGATTCACGGGCGAGCGCGAATACTGTTACGACTTCGGCTTCGCCGCCCATGCGCCGGACGACGACCCGGCGCTTGGAATGCGGGTGCTGCCGGCCGGTAGCTACGCCTGCCTCGACTTCGATGGCGAATGGCCGCGCTTTCGGGCGATGTACGAGGACTGGCTCGAGCGCCAGGCCGTATGGCGGCTGGACGCCACCCGCCCGCACATCCAGAAGGTCGAACGCGACGGCGCCGGGCGCTGGCGCGGCTGGCTGGCCCTGCCGGTCAAGAAGCGTTAGAACCTATTCCGGCGCGATCCGCATGAAGCGGCTCAGCACCAGCACCGGCACGCTGGCCAGCAGCACCCACAGGAAGAAGTCGCGGTAGCCCAGCGCCTGCTGGATGTCGCCGCTGATCGTGCGGAACAGCACGAAGCCCAGCTGCATGAAGCCGGTGCCCAGCGCGTAGTGGGCCGCCTGGTAGC
This sequence comes from Massilia oculi, assembly GCF_017582745.1. Taxonomy (GTDB): domain Bacteria; phylum Pseudomonadota; class Gammaproteobacteria; order Burkholderiales; family Burkholderiaceae_D; genus Telluria; species Telluria oculi_A. Next base: position 352,013 of record NZ_JAFVIM010000002.1, on the reverse strand, counting down.
GGCCGCTGGCCACGACCTGCATGATGAACAGGATCACGCCGACGAAGCCGAAGCCGTAGCCGAACATCTCGATCCCCAGCAGGCCCACGATCAGCGGCATCGATTCGGGCTGGGCATGGCTCAGGTACCAGAAGGCGGCGTTGGGCAGGTTCATCGCCAGGATCAGGATCGGCAGCGCGCGCTTGAGGCTCAACCAGGCGGTGAAATAACCACCGGCGATGCTGCCCACCAAAAAGGCGGCGGTACCGACGGTGCCGTAGGCCCAGCCCACTTCGGCGGTGGTGAGCCCCAAGCCGCCGACCTCGCGCGCGTCGCGCAGGAACAGCGGGCCGATCGACTGGATCTGCCCTTCGCCGGCGCGGAACAGGATGATGAACAGGATCGCCAGCCAGATGCCCGGTTTGGCGAAGAAGGTCTTGATCACGTCCAGCAGCGTGTCCCTGATGGCGCCGAGACTGCGCGCCGCGCCGCCCACCTTCGGCGTGGCCGGCAGCGCACGCACGTGGTACAGCCCGAGCAGCGCCATCAGCCCGCCCAGCAGCAGGAATACCGTGGTCCAGGCGGCCTCGACGCCGAAGCGCTGTTCCAGCGCCCCGGCCAGGATCAGTAATCCACCGAGGGAGATGAACTTGGCCGCGTTGAAGAAGGCCCCCTGCCAGCCGGCATACGCGGCCTGCTCGCGCGCATCGAGGCTGGCGATATAGATGCCGTCGGCGACGATGTCGTGGGTGCTGGAGGCCAGCGAGACGATCGCCAGCAGCGCGATGCACAGGGCAAACCACATCGGCAGCTGCAGCGCCAGCGCCACCAGCGCCAGGCAGGCGCCGCCGATCAGCTGGCAGGCGACCACCGCCAGGCGCCGGCTGGGGGCGAGTTCCATGAACGGGCTCCACAGCGCCTTGAAGGCCCAGGCCAGGCCCAATAAACCGGTCCAGCGCGCGATCTGGTCGTTCGGCACGCCCATGCTCTTGAGCATCTGGCCCGCCACCAGGGCCACCGCGTAGAACGGCAGGCCCTGGGCCAGGTACAGGGTCGGGACCCAGGACAGCGGATGGCGGCGTTCGATCTTGGCGACGGGAGCGTCGTTCATCGCGGTCATGGCAATTCCAGGTTCAGGGTGACGATGCGGCTGGCGCGTCCACGGGTGTCGACGCTGGCCAGCTTCACGATGCGGCTGCCGGCCAGCAGCACTGGCGCCGTGTAGCGCGGGCTGTGGGCGCCGGGATCGCTGCCATCCAGAGTGTAATGCACGGCCAGGCCCGGCAGGGCGATATTCGCATGCAGCCGGCCCTCCTCGACCACCGCGCCGGGCGGCGGCAGGCGGTAGGCCCAGGGCTGCGGCTGGCGGTCCAGGCGCGGCAGCTCGCGCTGGCCGAGGCGGTTGGCGAATTCGTTCCAGTCGGCGGCCAGTTCATCGGGGTTCTTCCAGCCCGGATCCGCGCTCCAGGCCCGTTCGGCCAGGCCGATCAGGCGCGGCAGCGCCAGGTACTCGACCCGCTCGCGCGAACGTGCATTTTCTCCCCACAACTGCCCCTGCAAGCCCTTGATGCGCCCGCGGCCCGCCGGGTCGAGCGGCGCCAGCGCCGCCATTCGTTCCGGCGCGGGCGCGCGGCCCATCGCATCGTGCGCGGGCAGCAGCGGCGCGTCGAGCGGTACCATGCCGAACGGCTCGCGCGTATCGACGAAGCCGGCCCAGTAATAGCCCGGTTCCTGCGGATGCTTGGCGTAGGCGAAGTCGAAGTACAGGCTGGCGGCGCTGGACAGCACCACCTCATGGCCGGCATTGGCCAGGCGATTGGCGCAGTCCTCCTGGCCGGAGCCCCAGCCGTTGTTCCAGACGTAGACGTCTTCGCCCTGCCCCGCGCCGTTCGACGCCAACGCGGTCTCTTCCCAGCCGCTGAAGGCAATGCCGTGACGCGCCAGGATCGCGCGGCAGCGCGCCTGGAAGTCGTCGCGCAACTGGCGCGCCTCCAGCCAGCCGTGCTCGCGCATGCGCGCCTGGCAGGCGGGCGAGCCTAGCCAGGCGCCGACCGGCACCTCGTCGCCGCCGGTGTGCAGCACGCGCAAGGGCACGCCGGCTTGCCGGTACAGCGCCGCGACTTCGGCGACCACGGTGTCGATGAAGCGGTCGACCGAAGGCAGTGCGATGCACATCACATTGTCGTGCCATAGCTGCACCGATTCGTAGCTTGATGCATCGAGCGGATCGCTGAGCAGGTATTCCTCGGCGCCCGCGATATCGCCCGCCGCGCTCAGGCGCGCATGGCGCACCCGCATCGCCTCGACCGCCGCGCGCGCATGGCCCGGCATATTGAATTCGGGGATCACCTCGATGTGCAGGCGCTGCGCGTGGCGCAGGATGGTCACGAATTGCTCGGCCGTATAGAAACCGCTGCCGGCGGGAGAACGCGTGTCGGCGCCGGACCCGAACGACGGCGGCAGGCAGGGCGGCTCACCCGGCGCGGGGACGCCGCGCCGGGCGCCGACCTCGGTCAGCTCGGGCAGCGCGGCGATGGCCAGGCGCCAGCCTTCGTCGTCGGTCAGGTGGAAGTGGAAGCGATTGAGCTTATAGCTCGCCATGCAGTCGAGCAGGCGCAGCACCGTGTCGACGCTGGAGAAGTGGCGCGCCACGTCGAGCATCATGCCGCGGTAGGCGAAGCGCGGCGTATCCAGGACCTTCCCGCATGGCAGCGTGCCATCCTGCGCCAGGAGCTGGGCCAGGCTTTGCAGGCCGTTGGACACGCCGTGCGCGTCGGCGCCACGTACCAGCACGCGTTCGGGCGCGATCTCCAGCCGGTAGGCTTCGGCTTCCATCGCGGGATCGGTCTCGAGCAAGATGCGGGCATCGCCCTCTCCCTCGGGCAGTGTGGCCAGGAGCGAGCGCAGGAATGCCGATTCGTTGTCGAGTTCCGCGCCGCTGTCGATGGGGGTCGAGCGTCGGAGCGCGCAGCTGCGGGCATCGAAACGCGCCATGCGCGGACGCGGGGTGATGCGGCCGACCATGTCATCTTCCAGCAGCGACAGCGCCGCATTCTGCTCGAATCGCCAGGCCGCGTCGGCCGTCGGCAGCAGGTCTCCCTGCATGCGGTGGCGCTGTTCCGGCCGTGCGAAGGGCGCGATCTCGGGGTCGCCCAGGTCGAAGGCATTGCCGGCCCCGTCCAGCAGGTAGAAGCCCAGCGGCGCATCGGTGATGCTGATCGCCCAGTGCAGGGATTCGTACTCGACGACATACTCCTGCCCCGGAAGCCAGGCGTCGCCGCGCGGCATGCGCAGGCTGAACAGATCGCCATTCAGGTGGGCGGACTGGAAACCGGCGCTGACGGTCTCGGGCAGGATCTTGCGGCAGGTATTGAAGCACAGGGTCCAGCCGGACGCGATGGCGTCCCGGCCAATATTGCGCAGCGTGAGCCGCGCCGTGAACGCGTCGTCGCGCGTGAAGTTGGAGAGGCATTCCCAGGCGATCGCGATCGCCGGGCCGCCGTCTGGTCGGTACGTCATGGGATTGATTCCAGATTGGGGAGGCGCGCGCGGCGCCTCCCCTGGGTGACTTACAGCTTGCCGCGCAGGCCGAGGTAGAAGGTGCGGCCGTTCGAGTAGAAGGCGCGCGGCCGGTCCTCGTTTTCGGCGTACATCTTGATGGTCTCGTTGGTGAGGTTCAGCGCATCGAAGGTCAGCGTGAGCTTGTCCGTCAGCTTGACGTTGACCGAGGCCGCCAGCGACGGCATGTCGTCCACGTGCTGGCTGGCGCCGCGGTCCACCCCTGCCTTGTACTTGGAACGCCAGTTGTAGGCCAGGCGCGCCGAGAAGCGTTCGTTCTCGAAGTAGCCGGTCACGTTATAGGTGTTCTTCGACGAGTTGAGCAGCTCGCCGCCATCGTCCAGTTCACCGTCGGCATAGGTGTAGTTGACCAGCATGCCGAAGTTGTCCAGGAAGGGCTGCTGCCAGCTCAGCTCCACGCCGCGGTTACGGCCGCTGGTGTTGTAGGGCGACGTGATCAGGTAGTCGGTGAAGGTTTCGCGCTTGTTGTTGTAATAGCTGCCGGTCGCCGTGCCCTGGGCCACGATCGAGCGCAGGTCCATGTAGAACAGGCCGGCCGACAGCAGCGCCTTCGGCGCGTAGTACCACTCGGCGCCGATGTCGAAGTTGGTCGAGCGCACCGGGTCGAGATTGACGTTGCCGCCGCTGCCGCTCAGGGCGTCGTCGTTGAGCGAGACCGAGCCGCCCAGCGCGCTGTAGTCGGGCCGCGCGATGGTCTTGGCCAGCGCGGTGCGCAGGGTCAGGTCGGGCGTCACGTTGTACTTCAGGTTGGCGCTCGGCAGGTAGTCGCGGTAGGTGCGCTCGAAGGTGGTCGGGGTGTAGGGACCGAAGGCCGACCCAAGGATCGGTGTCGGGCCGCCCGGCAGGTTGACCACCGTGCGCTGGCGCGTCTCGATCGCGCGCAGCCCGATATTGCCGCTCCAGCCATCGCCGCCAAAATCGACCATGCCGTACAGCGCCGTCGTCTTCTCGGCCACCTCGAATTCGTTCATCCAGTTATGGCGCAGCACGTAGTCGAGCAGGCGGTTGCCGGGGATCGCGCCCCAGGCGCCGAGCGCCGCGCCATCGTACTTGAAGTAAGGGATGCCGCTGTAGCCGCCGATGTCGCTGCCGAAATCGCTCGGATACATCTGGCCGCTCCAGGCCGGCTGCGGATTGGTGAAGCCGACCGGGCCCGGACGGGTTTCGAGCGGATGCTCGGCGGTGCGCTTGTGGTCGGTCCAGCGCGCGCCGAAGCGGAATGACTGGAAGGTCGGATTGTCCAGGCGCAGCTCGCCGTCGAGCTGGGCGTATTCTTCCTTGTCCACCGACTGCGATTCGCCGCCGCCGGCCCAGGCGGTCGAGCCGGGCACGGCGGTGTTGCCGCCGGGGTAGCTGACCGAGGCTGGGGAGAGGCCGTTCAGGGCGTAGACCATGCCGCCATCGACGTTGTTCTGGTAATAGACGTCGTCGCGGTCCCAGCCCACGCCGTGGGTCTTGCCGACCTTGCCCGACAGGCTGAAGCGCTCGCTGACGCGCCACTTGCCGTTGAAGTCGAGATACCACGATTCGCCGCCCGCATCCGGACGGTAGATATTGTCGACCTCGCCCGCATTGCGGGTGAATTCGGCCCCCACCAGGGTGCCGTTGCGCACCACCGGATTGATCGGGATCAGGCCCAGGCTGTTGATCGAGTTGGCCGGCGCCGCCAGCGAGTTGGTGTTCTGGTGCGGCGCTTCCAGTTTCGAATAGAAGCCGTTCAGGTCCAGGGTCAGGTCGCGGTTCGGACGCACCTCGATGTCGAAGGCGCCGCCTTCGCGTTTCTTGGTCTGCTCGAACAGGGCGGCGCCGATAAAGGTCGGCACCACCACGCCGGCCAGCGCCGGGTTGGCGATGGCCGCCGCGCTGGTCGCGCTGATCGGGGTGTAGCCCAGGATTTCCTGGCCGTCGCGGCGCACGCTGGCTTTTTCGGAAAAGCCCTGGATCAGGATGCCGGCGGTATTGCTGGCGTTCTTCCAGCTCACCAGGCCCGACAGATGGGGCTCGGTCTTGCCCGACAGGTCGTTGTAGTTGGCCTGCACCGAACCCTCGACCGTCAGCTGCTGCTTGAAGTCGAGCGGACGGCGCGTGATGACGTTGATGGCGCCCGAGACGCCGCCTTCAACCAGGTCGGCGGTGGGGCTTTTCTGGACCACGATCGAGCCGACCAGCTCGGACGGCAGCAGCGAGAAACTGCTGGAGCGGCCGACGTTGCCGCCGATCTGGTTCAACACGAACCAGTCGCCGGTGCTGATCGCGTGGCCGTTGAACAGCGTCTGCTGCAGGCTGGGGCTGGTGCCGCGCAGGCTGACGCGGTCGTTCTCGCCGAAGCCGCCCTCGCCGCCGGCGGACGATTGCGTGTTCACGCCCGGCAGGCGCTGGATGGCGTCGGCCACGTTTTTATCGGGCATCTTGCCGATGTCTTCGGCGGTCACGACCTCGACCACGGCGTCGGCGTTGCGCTTCTGGCGCAGCGACTGTTCGAGGGCGGCGCGCACGCCGGTCACCACCACCGTCTGCGGCCCCGCGATGGGCGCCTCTTGCGCCTGCGCCTGTCCCATCGACATTGCCACCCCCGCCACCGCCGCCGCGATCGCGGTGCGCTGGTACTGCCGTGCCTTCAACTCGTTCATGTGCCTCTCCAAAACCAGGTTGGTTGTTCTACACACCCTTGCGGTCGCGACTTCCAGGACGTTCGGGCGTCTCTTGGTATTTGTTTATGAAACGCATTCTGGCGGCATCCGCCATCCCGGTTTTGTCAAATCTTGCTATCCAATCTGCAATTTTTCATCGGGATGACATCTGCATGTGGCAGGCTCGGGGCGCGCGCACCCCTGCCTGCCCGGACAGGCGGGCAAGCAGGAAACGTGGTTTGAAAGAAGATCAGGCTGCGGAAAACGGCGCCTTGGCCATGGCGCGCTTGAGCGCGTCGAAGCAGGCTGGGTCGAGCGCGGTCCCGACCGTCTTTTCCATCATCTCGAGCGCCTGGGGAATCGGGATGGCGCCGCGGTATGGACGCTCGGCGGTGATGGCGTCGAAAATATCCGCGGTGGTGATGATGCGGGTTTCCAGGCGAATTTCTTCGGCCGCCAAGCCGCGCGGATAGCCGCCGCCGTCTAGCCGCTCGTGATGGGCGCCGGCGATCGCGGCCAGCTCGGAGAACGCCGTAATGCGGCCGAGGATGGTCTCAGTGAACTCGGCATGCTGGCGCACCGCGTCCCACTCGGTGCGGTCGAGCGAGCCCGCCTTGTCGAGCACGCTGTTGCTGACGCCGAGCTTGCCGACGTCGTGCAGCAGCGCACCACGCTTGAGCCAGCGGCGGCGCTGCGGCGACAGCCCGAGCGCTTCCCCGATCATGTCGGTGTACAGCGCTACCCTGGTGCTGTGGCCGCTGGTATAAGGACTCTTGGCATCGACCACCTGGCCGAAGGCGGCGGCGATATCGTCCAGGTAGTCCTCGTCGAGCGCGACCTCGTGGCCGGCAGGCTCCAGCGCCTGGATGGCGCGGTCGATCTCGGGGCTGGTCAGGATCTGCCAGAACGCATCGTCTTGCGCACAGGCTTCGAACGCCGCCACCAGGCGCGGATCGAACCAGGTGCCGGCCCGCGCGCCGGCTTCACGCAGCGCCGCCGTGCGCCCGCCGGCGGTATGGAACACGTCGATCACCTGGGCCAGCAGGGCGATGCGCGCAATGACCGGGATGGCTTCGCCAACGAGCTGGGCCGGCTTTCCCTTGCCGTTGAAATGTTCGTCGAGCGAATAGATGCCTTGCGCCACGCCTTCGGGAAAACGCAGCAGGCGGGCGATGTCCGCGCCGCGCTGGCAGCGCGTGGCGATCAGGCCCTGTGCGATCTCGGGACCGTCGCGCAGGATCGTCATCACGCTGCGAAAGCGTTCCGCCAGTCCGGCCTTCAGGCCAGTGTGCTTGAGCACGAAGCCGAGCACCTGTGGCAGGCTGTCGCCCACGGTCTTGAAATCGCGCTTGAAGTCCAGGTCGTCGGTGAGATAGAGCTCGCAGATGCGGGCCGCGTTGCTGCTGCAGCCGAGATCCTTCAGCAGCAGCGCGTAATACAGCTCCCACAACTGCTGGTCGGAGAGGCCGGCGGCGCGGCCGACGTGCATGCCAATCCAGCAACAGCGCACGCAATGTCCCGCCGGCTGGCCCTCGGTGATGTCGAGCGCGTAGCTCAGCGCCCCGATCAGCTCGGAGAGTTTCATGGCACTTGGCAGCAGGGTTTCCGACGGCACGGCGAGCGGCTTCATTTTAATTCCGGTATGCAATAAGAGTGGATACTAAGCCATAAAAGTCGCCATGCGCATGCCACCCACCAGAATTCCCCTGCGATGCGGCAACGACGCCACATCGTGCACCCTGCTTCGTGTCGGCGCGCTAGACTGGCTTTCACAATTGGCGCAACTCGGTGCATTTACCAGGAGGCCGCTCATGCGCGTCGCGACGAACGGCAGCTCGACTTCGCTCTGGATGGACACCGCCACGGTGCCCGTCTTTCCTGCCCTCGTGGGGGCGCAGGAAGCCCAGGTGTGCGTGATCGGCGCCGGCATCGCCGGGCTCACCGCCGCCTACCTGCTGGCGCGCGAAGACAAGGACGTGATCGTCGTCGACGCGCTCGGCATCGGCGCGGGCGAGTCCGGGCGCACCACCGCCCACTTCTTCCCGCCCGACGAGTGGTACCACGGCATCGAACAGCGCTTCGGCCGCGCCCAGGCGCGCCTGGTGGCCGGCAGCTATGCCCACGCCCTGCAGATGGTGGAGTCGATCGTGCGCACCGAAGGCATCGCCTGCGAGCTGGAGCACCTGGACGGCTACCTGGTGGCCGGGGATGCGGGCGACGGAGCGCGGCTCGAACGCGAATGCCTCGCCGCGGTGCGCGCTGGCGTGCAGGCCGAGATGGTCGCCGGCGTGCCGGGCCTCGGTTTCGAGACCGGCCCCGCGGTGCACTATCCGGGCCAGGCCCAGTTCCATCCGCTCAAATACCTCGACGGCCTGGCGCGCGCCTTCATCCGGCGCGGCGGCCGCATCCATGGCGCCAGCCACGCCCACCGCATTCGCGGCGACCACCGGCGCCAGGTCGTGTCCCTCGATCGGGGCGAGATACGGGCCCGGGACGTGGTGGTGGCCACGCACACGCCATTCAACGACCGCGTGGTGATGCACACCAAACAGGCTGGCTACCGCAGCTATGTGATCGGCCTGCGGGTGCCGCACGGTACGCTGCCGCACCTGCTGCTATGGGATCTTGGCGCTCCCTATCACTATGTGCGGCTGGCGTCCGGTATCGACGGCGACGAGGTGCTGGTGGTGGGCGGGGCCGATCACAAGACGGGGCAGGACGCGCATCCCGGCCACCGCTACGACGAGCTGGAACGCTGGGCCCGCGAGCGCTTTCCGATGGCGCGCGAACTGGCCTGGCGCTGGTCGGGCGAGGTGATGGAACCGAGCGACGGCCTGGCCTTCCTGGGCCGTAATCCGATGGACGACGACAACGTCTACCTGATCACCGGCGACTCCGGCAACGGCATGACCCACTGCACCATCGGCGCCATGCTGGTGACCGACCTGATCATGGAGCGGCCGAATCCCTGGAGCGCGCTGTACGACCCGATGCGCAAGCCCGTGCACGGACTGGGAGAATTCGCCAGCGCACAGGCGAACGTGGCGGCGCGCTACGGTGACTGGCTGCGGGGCGGCGAAGTCGATTCGGTGCAGGCGATCCCGCCCGGCGAAGGTGCTGTGCTGCGCGACGGCTTGCGCCGCGTGGCGGTCTATCGCGATCCCGATGGGGGACTGCATGCGCTGTCGGCCAGGTGTACCCATCTCGGCTGCGCGGTGCACTGGAACGGCGCCGAGCGCTCGTGGGACTGCCCCTGTCACGCCTCGCGTTTCGATATCGAGGGCCATGTGCTGCACGGCCCGGCGCCGACCCCGCTGGCGAAGGTCGCGCTGGCGCCTGGCGATACCCCACCGCCGCAGGACAGGCGTGGAGGCGCGCGACGCGGCATGCCTTAGCAACCTGGATGCGTAAACGCGAACACCGGCGCGAGCCGGTGTTCGGGATGGCGGCCGGGGACGCCGCCGTTACTGCATGAAGCGCTATCGGCCGGATCAGTAGCCGCGGCCGGTGGTGCCGGTGGTGCCGGTCGTACCCGTGGTGCCGGTCGTTCCGGTGGTGCCGGTCGTTCCGGTCGTGCCCGTCGAGGTGCCGGTGCGGCCGGTGTCATCCATGGTGCCGGTGGAACCGCTGGTGCCGGTACCCAGCGAACCGCTCGAACCGCTGGTGGTGCCGGTGGTCCCGGTCGTGCCCGTGGTCCCGGTCGTGCCGGTGGTACCCGTCATGCCCGAGGTACCCGAGGTGCCGCTGCTGGTGCCGGTTTTGCTGCGGCGGTCGCGGTCACGCTGGTGTTGCGGATCGGTGCTCTGCATGCTGCCGGTCGCGCCGGTCGACGAGCTGCCGCTGGTCTGGTCGCTCATGGTGCCGGTCTGGCTGGCGGTGCCGGTGGTGCTGCCGATCTGGCCCGACTGGCCGGTGGTCGACGTGCCGGTGGTGCTGGTCTGGGCGTGGACCGCAGTGGCGCCGAACATGGCGGCGGCAACCGAAGCGCTGAGCATTCCTTTGAGTAGCGTATTCATTTTCATGGTGTTCTCCTCAATGTAACTAATATGTCAGGGGCGGTACCCGGCGCAGATGCCAGAGTTGGTGGCGTGTTGCGTCGAGTGAGGAGTCCAGTTTACGGACAAGCTACGGATGGGAGCGCACGGTAGCCGCGCGGAAATACATCATCGTCTTTTAATTTCTTTTATCTTGAGCTTATCTTTCGTTTACTGCAGAGCTCCCAGGACAGCCTGCGCGGAGAGTGTGCCTAGCTGCGTATAGAGTGGCAGCACCACGCTGCGGTCGTCCGGATAGACCCGGTTCGACAGGAAGACATAGAAGCTTTGTGACTGCGGATCGACCCACAGGATGCAGCCGGTGAACCCGGTATGGCCATAGCTGCCGATCGGATAAACATCGCCGCGTGGACGCTTGGCATACGGCGAGTCGATGTCCATGCCCATGCCCCGCAGCGCGGCGATGCCGGACGGCGATTGCACCGTCGTCAGCAGGCGCACGCTTTCCGGCCTCAATATCCGCACACCATCCAGCGCACCATTGCCCAGCAGCATGCGACCGAAGCGGGCGACGTCGCCCACGGTAGAGAACACGCCGGCCGACCCAGCCACGCCGCCCATGCGCCGCACGGTCGGGTCGTGCACCACGCCCTGCAGCGGCGCGCCGGGCGCCAGGTCGCCGTGGGCCGTCGGCAACTGCGCCGCCTCGCCGGCGCCGCGCTGGGTCGGCGCGATCACCGCCGCCGGCATGCGTTCCAGCGGGCGGTAACCGGTATGGCGCATGCCCAGCGGGGCAAAGATGCGCTCCTGGGCGAAGCGGTCGAGCGGCATGCCCGCCGTGCGCTCGACCAGCAGGCCCAGCAGGATGTAATTGATGTCCGAGTAGCGGAAGAAACTGCCCGGCGGATGGGTCACCGATTGCCCGCAGGCCAGTGACAACGCCGCCGTCTGGCCCTGCCATGCCGGTTTCGCCGGCAGGCCCGACTTCAGTCCCGACACATGCGTCAGCAGGTGCCGGATCGTGATCGCTTCCTTGCCGCCACCGCCGCATTCCGCGAAATACTGGACGAGGGGCGCCTCGAGGTCGATCTTGCCCTCCTCAGCCAGCATCAGCACCGCAGGCGCCGTCACCAGCACCTTGCTCAGCGACGCGACGTCGAACACGGTGTCCTGTGTGACGGCGGCGGCGCCTTCTTCATAGCTGAGCCGGCCGTAGCCGCGCTCATGACTGGCGGCGCCGCGTTCGAGGTGGTAGACCGCGCCCGGCAGCTTGCGGGCGGCAATCGCGGCCTCGATGGCATGGTCGATCGCGGTCACGCGTTCAGGATTGAATTGGGGTTCGGCATTCATGGCGGTCGGCTGGTGGACACAGCCGACGAGCAGCATGACGGCAGGAAAGGCGGCAGGAAGCAGGCGAAATAAGTGTCTGGGCATCATGAAGAAATACTAACCCAAGCGGCGGCCCCAGCGTTTTTGGGTGGCCGCGCACGCGATTTTTCGCATCGGCGTATCATGAATCCATGATTCCTTTCTCGATACTCGACCTCTCGCCGATCGCTGAAGGCAGCGATGCGGCCACCTCGTTCCAGCGCTCGCTCGATCTCGCACAACATGGCGAGCGCTGGGGTTACAACCGCTTCTGGCTGGCCGAACACCACGGCATGCCGGGCATTGCCAGCGCCGCCACCGCGGTGCTGATCGGCCACGTGGCGGCCGGCACCTCGCGCATCCGCGTGGGCGCCGGCGGCATCATGCTGCCGAACCATTCGCCGCTGGTGATCGCCGAACAATTCGGCACGCTGGAGGCGCTGCATCCGGGCCGGATCGACCTTGGCCTGGGCCGTGCACCCGGCTCGGACCACACCACGGCGCGCGCCCTGCGCCGCAACCTGGCGTCGGACGCCGACGAATTCCCGCAAGACGTCGTGGAACTGATGGATTATTTCGCCGGCTCCACCCGCCGCCCGGTGCAGGCCGTGCCCGGCGCCGGCCTGGACGTGCCGGTGTGGATCCTCGGCTCCAGCCTGTTCGGCGCCCAGCTGGCCGCCCACCTCGGCCTGCCGTATGCGTTCGCCTCGCACTTCGCGCCGCAGATGATGATGCAGGCGATCGATATGTACCGCAGCAACTTCCGCCCGTCGGAACAGCTCGACAAACCCTACATCATGCTGGGATTTAACGTGTTCGCCGCGGACACCGACGAAGAGGCGCACTTCCTGGCGACCTCGATGCAGCAAGCCTTCGTGAACCTGCGCACCGGCCGCCCGACCAAGCTCAAGCCGCCGGTGAGCGGTTACCTGGAAGCGCTCGACCTGCCCGAACGCATGATGCTCGACAGCGTGCTGTCGTGCTCGGCGATCGGCTCGCGCGTGACGGTGGCCCACCAGCTGCGCGCCTTCATCGAGAAGACCAAGCCGGACGAGCTGATGATCACCTCGCAGATCTATGATCACGCGGCGCGCCTGCGGGCCTACGAGATCACGGCGGATATCCAGCGCGCGGGTTGATCCCATCGGCCGGCGTCACGCGGCGCCGGTCCCTGCCTGCAACACGTCGATCAGCGTGCGCGTCGAGCGCACCCTCCCCATTTTCGGGAAGATGTTGTCGCATGCGAAACGGTGGGCATCGGCATCGAAGCCGCTCATCGCATCCTCGGCAAACACCAGCTTGAAGCCGAAATCGTAGGCCGCGCGCGCGGTCGACTCGACGCCGAAATTGGTGGCGATGCCGCCCATGACCAGCGTGTCGATGCCGCGCCGCCGCAGTTGCTGCTCGAGTTCGGTCCCATAGAAGGCGCCCCACTGGCGCTTGACGATGACGAGGTCTTGCGCCTCGACGCCGGCTTCCGGCGCCAGCCACGACGCGTCGGGCGGCGCCGCCGGCGCGCCCTGCGGACGCAGCGGAGAATCGGCCGGCACTTGCGGCAATTCGTTCAATAACACGTGCACGTAGATGACCAGGCCGCCACGTTCGCGCATCTCTTGCGCCAGCAGCACGCAGTTACCGACCACGTCCTCGGCGCCATGCGGCGCGAGCTCGTGCTTGACGTTGCTGTTCTGAAGATCGATCAGGACCAGCGCGGTATGCGCCGGGTCCAGGGTGAGTTGTTGGTCCATGAGCATTCCTCCTGCCCATAGTGTCCCTGAAACCCGGCATGCCCGGCGCACAGGCAGGGCCGGGCCGCGCAGGCATGTACTACGACAACTTACGGCAGCGGCTTGCCGTCCACGTCGATGCGGCGCACCTCGCCCAGGTTCAGGGCGCGGATGTCCTTCTCGACCTTGGCCATGTCACCCACCACCACCCACACCAGCCGGTCGGCCACGAAGCTGCGCGCGGCCAGGGCATTGGCCTGCTGCGGCGTGAGCGCCAGCGCCTTCTCGGTATAGGTGTTGAAGTAATCCTCGGGCAGGCCGTACTGCAGGATCGTGGAATAGGCCCCGGCCAGCTGGCCCGCGGTCTCGAAGCTGCCCGGCAGGCGCAGGGTTTTATTGTCCTGCGCGAACTTGAGTTCCTCGTTCGCGATCGGCTTGGCGCCGGCGATGTTGCGGTACTCGCCCACCAGTTCCTTCAGCGCGTCGCCGGTCTTGTCGGTCTGCACCGGCGAAATGCTCACGAACTGACGCTGGCCGATCGCCGGCGACACCTGGCTGCGCACGCCGTACGACCAGTGCTTGTCTTCGCGCAGGTTCATGTTGATGCGCGAGCTGAAGGTGCCGCCGAACACGTCGTTGACGATCTCGAGCGGCAGCGCCTCGGGGCTGTTGCGCGGCGGCGCCAGCTGGCCGCCCAGGATCACGCTCTGCAGCGCGCCGGGACGGTCGACCAGGTAGACCACCGGCGCGGCGCGCGGCGCCACCGTGTCGATCACTTTCTTGGGCACCTCGCCCGCCTTCCACGACGCGAAGGCCTTCTCGAGCATCGGCTTCATCTCGGCCAGCGTGGTATCGCCCACCACCAGCAGGGTGGCGTTGTTCGGCTTGAACCAGGTGGCGTGGTAGCTCACCAGGTCGGCGCGGGTCATGCGCTTGACGGCGTCCTCGGTGCCGGTGCCGGTGCCCGGCTTCGCGTACACGTGGTTCTGTCCGTACAGCAGCGCCGGCGCGAGGCGCATCGCGATCGATTGCGGATCGGACTTCTCGCGCGCGATCGCGGCCAGGCGGTCCTGCTGCAGGCGCGCGAACTCGTTCTGCGGGAAGGCGGGGTTGAGCACCAGGTCCGAATACAGGTTCAGCGCCTGCGGCAAGGTGGCCTTGAGCGCGTTCATGGAGACGAAGGCGCCGTCGAGGTTGGTGCCGGCGCCGAAGCTCGCGCCCAGGCTTTCCAGCTCCTCGCCGATCTGCAGCGACTTGCGGCTGCTCGTGCCTTCTTCCAGCATGCGCAGGGCCAGGCTGGCCACGCCCGGCATGTCGGCGCTGTCCGAGGCGTAGCCGCTGTCGACCAGCATCTGCAGGTTGACGATCGGCGCTTCATGGCGCTCGGCCAGCACGACCTTCAGGCCGTTCGACAAGGTGGTGCGCTGCATCGGCGGCAGCTTGAGCGACATCGCCTTGCCGGTGTCCGGCGCCTTGCTGCGGTCCAGGCCGGTTTGCGTGGCGGCCAGGCCGGTCGGGAACGGGTCGATCTGCAGCACGAAGTCGCCGTCGCTGAGCCAGTCGTTCATCGCCTTCTTCACCATGGCCGGCGTGGCGTCCTTGATGCGCTGCAGGTAGACCTTGTAGCAGTCCGGATTGCCGGTATAGGTCTCGCACGAGGCCAGCAGGTCGCTCTTGCCGCCGAAGCCGCCGACGCGCTCGATCATGCGCGTGTACTGGGCCAGGGTCGCGGTCTTGGCCAGGCGCAGTTCCGCCTCCGTGGGGCCGCTCTTCATCAGCGCGCGCAGTTCTTCGTCGGCGACCTTCTCCATCTTCGCCACGTCGCCGCCCGGACGCGCGGTCAGGGTCATGCTGAACTGGCCGCCGATCTCGGACGAGCTGTCGCTCGCGGTAGCGCTGGTGGCCAATTGATCCTGGTACACCAGGCGTTTATAGAGGCGCGAGGTCTTGCCGCCGCCCAGCACGCGCGCGGCCAGGTCGAGCAGCGCTTCCTCTTGCGTGTGCGCGCCCGGCACGTTCCAGGTGCGGTAGATGCGCGATTGCGGCACGCGGTCCTGCGCCACCGTGCGGTGGGTGCCGCTGCGCTTGGCGATCCAGGCGTCATGCTTGGCCAGCGGCGGGCCGGGCGGGATCGCGCCGTAGAAGCGTTCGACCTTCTCGCGCGCTTCTGCCGGCGAGATATCGCCCGACAACACCAGCACCGTGTTGTTCGGGCCGTAGTTCTGCTTGAACCAGTCCTGCACGTCGGTCATCGAGGCCGCGTCGAGGTCTTCCATCTTGCCGATCACGGTCCAGGAATACGGGTGGCCGGCCGGGTAGGTATTGGTGGTCAGGAGTTCCCAGGCGATGCCATAGGGCTGGTTCTCGTACTGGCGTTTCTCGTTCTGCACCACGCCGCGCTGGATGTCGAGCTTCTTCTGGTCGACCGTGCCCAGCAGATAGCCCATGCGGTCGCTCTCGGCGAACAGCGCATAGTCGAGCATCGAGGTCGGCACGTTCTGGAAATAATTGGTACGGTCCTGGTTCGTCGTGCCGTTCAGGTCGGTCGCGCCGATGCGCTCCATCGCGTTCAGGTAGGTGTGGTTGAAGTTGTCGCTGCCGCTGAACATCAGGTGTTCGAACAGGTGGGCGAAGCCGGTCTTGCCCACTTTCTCGTTCTTGGAGCCGACGTGGTACCAGGTATTGATCGCCACCACCGGCGTCTTGCGGTCTTCGTGCACCAGCACCGTCAGCCCGTTCTTGAGCGTGAACTTGGTGTACTTGATGTCCGGGATCGGGATGTCCGGCGCGGCGGCCGGTTTCGCCGGCGCGGCCTGGAGGGAAGACGTGCCAAACGCAAGCGCGAGCGCCAGGCCGATGGTGAGACGAACGGAAACTGCCATGCTGCTCCTCCTGAAAAGGTCGGG
Organism: Massilia oculi; assembly: GCF_017582745.1. Classification (GTDB taxonomy): domain Bacteria; phylum Pseudomonadota; class Gammaproteobacteria; order Burkholderiales; family Burkholderiaceae_D; genus Telluria; species Telluria oculi_A. The sequence goes on along the minus strand of NZ_JAFVIM010000002.1, from coordinate 335,829 downwards.
ACGGAAACGAAACGCACAAGGCGCGCCTCCGGGACGCGCCTTGCAAACATTCATTCTAGGCAGGTTTCACGTTGTCAACAAACAAAAACATGCGTGCATACGCCAGGATGGCGTCACTTCATGCGCCGCGCATCACTTGGGGACCTCAGCGCGGCACGATCCGCAGCAAGCTACCCTTGGCTTCGTCGGTCAGTACGTACAGCTCGCCATCCGGCCCCTGGCGCACGTCACGCACGCGCTTGCCGACCGGCAGCAGTTCCTGGGCCGTCACCTTGCCCTGCGCGTCGAGCTGCACGCGGCGCACGTCCTGGCCGGCCAGGCTGCCACTGAACAGGCTGCCCTGCCATTGCGGGAAGGCTTTACCGGTATAGAAAGCCAGGCCCGACGGCGCCGGCGACGGCGTCCAGACGACGATCGGCTGCACCGTGCCCGGCACCACCTTCATGCCGATCGGCTCGCGCGTGCCGTAGTCGAGCGTATAGCTTTGCAGCGGCCAGCCGTAGTTCTTGCCGGCCTCGATCACGTTGATCTCGTCGCCGCCGCGCGAGCCGTGCTCGTTGGCGTAGACGCGGCCGCTCTTCGGATCGCGCGCCAGGCCCTGCACGTTGCGGTGGCCATAGCTGTAGATCTCGGGGCGGGCGTTGTCCTTGCCGGCGAATGCGCCCTTGCCGACCGGCTGGCCGGCGTCGGTCAGGTGCAGGATCTTGCCCGTGTGCGAAGCCAGGCTCTGGGCGTGGTCGCGCGCCAGCATATTGCCGATGCGCTGAGGCGTATTGCCGCCGTCGCCAACACTCATCAGGATGGTGTTATCGGGCAGGAACAGGATGCGCGAGCCGAAGTGCTGGCCGCCGCTCTTGCCGAGGTTGACCGCGAACAGTTGCTTGATGCCGGTCACGCGCTTGCCGTCGAACACGCCCTGCACCAGCACGGTCCGGTTCTCGTCGTCGGTGCCGCCGGACATCGTCATGTAGATGCGCGGATTGGTTTTATCGGCGGGATGGACCGCGATGTCGAGCAGGCCGCCCTGGCCGCTGGCGTACAGGTTCGGCAAACCGTCGAGAGGAATTTGCTCGAAGCTCTTGCCGTTCAACAGGTGCAGCGTGCCCTGCTTGCCGGTGACCAGCATGCGGCCATCCGGCAGCCAGGCCATGCCCCAGGGCTGCGGCGCGCCGGTGGCGACCGTTTCGAGCTTCCAGCCCTTGGCGAGCGGCGGCTTGTCGACCGGCGTCACTTCTTGCGCCACGGCGGCAGCGCCGACCGTTGCCAATGCGGCGGCCAGAACCAGTTTTTTGCTCAAGAACTTCCTGACAATACTCGGCATAACTTCCTCTCTCAAAAAACATTGAACACTTGACATCGTAGCTGATTCGCCGCATTTTCCGTCATTTTATCTGCACGTTCGACGCAATCGGCGTATCATTGATGGTTCAGCGAACCAGCGTAAGGACTCCCTTCAATGATTCAACGACGCTCCTTCCTCAAGAGCTCTCTCCTCCTCGCATCTTCCTCCCTCGCCCTTCCAACCCTTGCCAAGAATACATCACCTGACAGCAGTGTCCTGTCCGGCGAGTGCTGCCTGCGTTTCTATAACACGCACACCGGCGAGAAGCTGACGAGCACGTTCTGGGCCGAAGGCGAATTCGATCAGAACGCCCTGAAAGACATCAATAAAGTGCTGCGCGACCACCGCAGCAACAAGATTGCCGAGATCGATCCGCAATTGCTGCTGCTGCTCGGCCAGCTTAATGCCAAGCTCGACAACAGCAAGGAACTGCACATCATTTCGGGCTATCGGGCGCCGGAATCGAACGCCTTCCTGCGCAGCCACGGCAGTGGCGGCGTCGCCAAGCGCAGCCTGCACATGGACGGCAAGGCGATCGACATCCGCCTGCCGGGCACCGACCTGCGCACCCTGCAGAAAGCGGCGATGTCGCTCAAGGGCGGCGGCGTCGGCTATTACGCCAGCTCGCAGTTCGTCCACATGGATACCGGCCGCGTCCGGTATTGGTAAGACCATGACGCGGCAGATCGTCCGCGTTATTTCTTCGCTTGCCATGGGCTCCGTGCTCATGGCCGCTTCCCTCTGCTTGCCGCTTCACGCCGCCGGCCAGAACACCGTCACCGTCAAGTCCACCCGCGACCCGGTCGACAAGTCCTATCGCAAGATGATCCGCGGCATGGAGCGCTTCGAACGCGAACGCGCCTTCGCGCCCAACGCCACCCTGCGCTTCCAGCTGCTGCCGCGCCTGCCGTCGACGGACATGCGCGGCATCACGTTGCGCATTGCCGGCGACTCGGTGTCGGTACCGGTCGACATCGACGAGAATAATTTTTTCGTCCTGCCACGTAACGCCCAGGCCTTGCAGGAAGACGCGGCCGTGCTCGCCAGCCGCAAGACCGCCAGCATGACCTGGCGCGCGCGGATCGAGTCACCTGGCTTGCCTGCAGGCACACGGCGCCTGGGCGACTTGCGCCTGGAATGCCGGGTCGGCAAGGAAGCCGGCCTGGTCTCGAACAGCTCGCCGCTGTTCGGCTGGATCTCGGATGCGCTGAACACGCCCGAAGGCGTGTGCACCAGCCCGGACGGCAATTACCTGTTCTTTGCCGAACGGCCGATCTTCGCAGTCACCTTGCGCGCCGGCGAGCGGGTCGAAACATTGCCCTTCAATATGCTGTACGCCGGCGGCGAACAAACGCCCGACATGCTGCCCTTCTGCGATTGCCAGGTGCTGCTCGACCGCACCTATTACGTGCCGCTGTGGGATACGAGCTGGCCCGACGATACGCTGGTCGAGTTCGAATACATGGTCGATGCGCCAGGCGGGGTGACGCCATGAAGCTGCGCTTTGCCCTGTGCGCTGTGCTGCTGGCGGGCTGCGCGACGCAACCGGCGCCGCCGGGTTCCATCATCGCGGCCGAGCGGCTGTCGGCAACGGTGGTGGCCGGGCGCACCACGAAGGCGGAACTACTGGCCGCCCTCGGCCCGACGAAAAGCGTGCGCTTCGACAGCGGCTATGAGGCCTGGGTCTATCAGTCGCCGGCCGGCGGCGGGCGGTTCAGTGAATTTGTCGTGCTGATCGATCCCTCCGGCATGGTCAGCAAGACACGCACACGCGCGCCATCAATGCCATGAACTGCCGGTGCGCCGGATTCATCGACAGTGTGTAACACCTAACAAACGTGATTCCATAACTCTGCGAAGGTAACGGCAGGGCGAAAACGCCACCTGTACAAACATTCACGGAGGAATCATGACGACGACTGCAGACGAAAACTTCAACGACTGGCTGCGCGATGCCCACGCGATGGAAAAGCAGGCCGAGCAGATGCTGACCGCGCAGGCCGAGCGCCTCGAACACTATCCCGAGCTGCGCGCGCGCATCGTCCAGCACATCGACGAGACCCGCTGGCAGCACGGCATCCTCGACGAAATCCTGGCCCGCCGCGGCACCGACAACTCGGTCCTGAAGGACATTGGCGCCCGCCTGGCGGCCTTCGGCCAGGCCGTGGGCGGCATGGCGGCCAGCGACGAAGTCGTCAAGGGCGCCATGGCGGGCTATGTGTTCGAGAACGTCGAGATCGCGAGCTATACCGCGCTGATCGCGGCGGCGAAATCCGTGGGCGATACGGCAACCCAGGCCCAGCTGGAACAGATCCTGGAGCAGGAAAAGGCGATGGCGGCCTGGCTGCTGGACCACCTGCCGCAAATCACCCAGGCTTTCCTGGCACGTTCGGCCACTCCGGGCGTCGAAGCGAAGAAGTAATTGCATATGGTTGAAGCTGCCCATCCATTGGGCAGGACAATGGTTTGGAATGGTGCGGTTTGCGCTGTTCCAAACCAATTTTTTTTTGCGCCGGTGTCGAATTCTGGAGGGTTATTAACAGTTAGATGAGAACTTGTTTAAATCTATGCAGTCTTATGCATTATGAACAAGTTCGTTTCCATCGGCACGGCTGCGCAAGCCTTGGGCGTCTCGACCAGTACCCTGCGTCGCTGGGAGGCCAGCGGTCGGCTCACTCCGGTACGAACAGAAGGAGGTCAGCGCCGGTACGACTTGGCCGCCTTGCGACCTGAAACGCAGGGCGGTGCCCAGGCGGTGCGCAAGACTGTCGCCTATGCGCGGGTGTCCAGTCATGATCAACAGGCGGACCTGGAGCGGCAAAAGCGGGTACTTGAATTGTACTGCGCGAGTCATGGATGGGCGTTCGACATGATTACCGACCTTGGGTCGGGCATGAACTATCGCAAGAAAGGCTTGAAACGTTTGCTCGATGGGATAGTCGAAGATGAGGTTGGGCGCCTGGCCTTGACGCACAAGGACCGGCTGCTGCGTTTTGGCGCAGAGCTGATTTTCTCCCTGTGCCAGGCAAGGCAGGTCGAAGTGGTCATCATCAACCAGGGCGAGGACACCAATTTCGAAGAAGAGCTAGCCAGCGATGTGCTCGAGATCATCACCGTCTTCTCGGCCCGTCTCTATGGAAGCCGCAGTCACCGCAACCAGAAGCTGATCGATGGCGTGCGCACAGCACTCAAGGAGTCGCAATGTATCTAGGCCATCGCATGCGACTCGATCCGAACAATGTCCAGGCGACGTACCTGGCACGTGCCGCCGGCACTGCACGTTTCGCCTATAACTGGGCCTTGGTCGAGTGGAGGCGGCAGTACGAGGCAAGCAAGACCGATCCGACGGTGGACAAGCCAAATGAGGCGGCGTTGCGGCGCCAGCTCAATGCGATCAAGGCCGAGCAATTCCCCTGGATGCTGGAAGTGACCAAGAACGCACCACAGATGGCGATCATGCAGTTGGGGCAAGCATTCGAGAATTTCTTCAAAGGTCGTGCCCGCTATCCCACCTTTCGCCGCAAGGGCCGTGACGATCGATTTACATTAAGCAATGACCAGTTCCGTGTCGAGGAAAATCGCATCCACATTCCAAAACTGGGATGGGTTCGCATGCGCGAATCCCTGCGTTTCTCCGGGCGCATCGTCTCGGCCTCGATCAGCCGGATTGCGGATCACTGGTACGCGAGCATTACCGTTGACATCAAGGATCAACATCAACCGCCAGCCGAAACCCAAGGCGCGGTGGGAGTCGACTTCGGTGTCTCGGCGCTGGCCACGCTGTCGACCGGTGAAGTGTTCACCGGCCCGAAAGCGTTGGGCACACTGCTCGCCCGTCTGCAACGCCTGTCGCGCGAGGTTTCACGCAAAGTCAAAGGATCACGCAATCGTGCCAAGGCGAAAGCCAAGCTTGCCCGGCTATACGCCAGGATTGCCGATCAGAGGCGCAACGGCCTGCATCAGTTGAGCACCTATATCACCCGCTGTTTCCACACTATCGGTATCGAAGACCTGCACGTGAAGGGCATGCTCGGAAACCGTTGCCTGGCCCGAGCGATCGCTGACATGGGATTTGGTGAACTTCGCCGCCAGCTGGAATACAAGGCGACGCGGCGCGGCGGTCAGGTTGTCGTGGTGGATCGCTGGTATCCGAGCAGCAAGACGTGCTCCTGCTGTGGCTACCGGATGGATGTGCTTCCACTGACGGTTCGCCATTGGCGTTGTCCCGGCTGTGGCGCACTGCATGACCGGGACGTCAACGCGGCAATCAACCTGAAAAACATGGCGGTGAGTTCCACCGCATCGGCCTGTGGAGGGGCAGGCGCTGGCCTCGCGCGTCAAGTGCGAGGTGAAACCGGCCCCGGTGAAGCAGGAATTCAACAGCAAAGTTAACTATAAAGAGCTTTGCGTAAGTTTGAAGGAACGGGTCGAGGTTCATATCAAGCAGGAAGGCATTCCTTCCCAGATCCCGGTCGAGCTGTGCTATCTCGGCTGGCAAGAGTCGCTCGAGCAACTGGCGAAACTGGTCGAGCCCGAGATTCGGGACCGAGCACGCTCTGTAGCCGCCGCGCCACGGTAGCGTCGGTATTCGCTGGCACAATGACGCAAGCGATACTACCGTCATGGAGGTGGCCATGCGCATCGAGCATCTGCGGACCATGCTGTTGCTGTTCGGAGCCATGCTGATCGGCATGGCCCTGCTTGCCTGCGGCGGCGGTGGCGGCAGCCCGGGCGTCACCGGAGCGGTCCCGCCACCGGCCAGCACCGGATCGCTGGCCGTCAGCGCCAGCGGCCTGCCGGCCGGCGTCAATGCAGTCCTGCGCGTCACCGGCCCCAACAACTACCTGCAAGACCTGGCCCAGTCTCAAACCCTCGCCAACCTGGCGCCCGGCAGCTATAACGTGTCGGCCTCGCCGGTCACGAGCGGCGGCGTCACCTATCAGCCGGCGCCGGTCTCGCAAGCGGCGACCGTCACCGCCGGCGCCACCGCGGCCGCCACGGTGAGCTATGGCAGCGGTCCGCTGACGCTGGTCGCGACGCAAGTCGTCGCCGGGCTCGACAGTCCGACCTGGCTGACCGCCCCGCCCGGCGACCGCCGCCTGTTCGTCACCGAGCGGCCGGGCCGGGTGCGCATCGTAGACAACGGCAGCACGCGCGACCAGCCCTACCTCGACATCGGCGCGCGCGTGTCCACCGAAGGCGAAGGCGGCCTGCTATCGCTCGCCTTCGATCCGCAGTTCGAGCGCAACGGTTATTTCTACGTCTACTACACCGACTTGCAGCGCAATATCGTGGTCGAGCGCTTCAATGCCGGCGCCACGGCGACGGCCGCCAATCCGACGTCCGGCCTGGTCATCCTGCGCATCCCGCATCCGACCTACCTCAACCATTTCGGCGGCCAGCTCGCCTTCGGTCCCGATGGCTACCTGTACCTGGGCACCGGCGACGGTGGCGGCGCCGGCGACCCGCAAGGCAATGCGCGCAACCTGGCCAGCCTGCTCGGCAAGCTGCTGCGCATCGACGTAACAAGCGCCACGACGGCCCAGCCCTATGCGATCCCGGCCGGCAATCCGTATCGCGACGCGGCCGGGCGCCGCCCCGAGATCTGGGCTTCGGGCCTGCGCAACCCGTGGCGCTTCAGCTTCGATGCCAGCCAGCTCTACCTGACGGACGTCGGCCAGGAGCGGCGCGAAGAAATTAATATCGCCGGCACGGGCCAGGCCGGCCTGGACTATGGCTGGAACGTCCTGGAGGGAACGCTGTGCTACGGCGCCGAGACCTGCGAGCGCGCCGGGCTGACCCTGCCCGTATTCGAATACGACCACGGCGCGAACGACGTCAACGGCTGCTCGATCACCGGCGGCTTCGTGTACCGCGGGCGCGCCCTGCCCGAGCTGGCCGGCCGCTATTTTTATTCCGATTTCTGCGGCGGCTACCTGAAGAGTTTTCTTGTCACCGGCACGAACGTCGTCGAGCAGCGCGACTGGGAGATCGCCGACATCGGCGGCATCGTGTCCTTCGGCCGGGATGCCGAAGGCGAGCTGTACTTACTCACGAGTGACGGAGCCATCCATAAAATTGGACGCGGCGCCACACAATGAGTTTAGAATAAAGAGATGGCACGCTTACAACTCAATCTTCCCGAAGACCAGTTTTACTATTCGACGCAGCTGACGGTAAGGGTCACGGACATCAACGCCGCCAACCACCTGGGCAATGAATCGATGATCGCGATGATCTCCGAGGCCAGGGCGCGCTTCCTGTTCGAATTTGGTGTCGCAGAGACCGAGCGCGACGGCAATGGCATCATCGTCACCGACCTGGCCGCGACCTACCGCGCCGAAGCGTATGGACGCGACCAGTTGCTGTTCGAAGTCGGCGTCATGGATTTCAATAAATACGGCGGCGACCTGATCTTCCGCATCACCCGCCCGCGCGACAAGACCCTCATCGCCATGGCCAAATCCGGTTTCGTCTTCTACAACTACAAGACCAGCCAGGTTTGCTACATGCCGGAAGACTTCCGCAACAAGTTCGAACGCGTGAACTGGATCGACTGAGTCGGCCAAGCCTCATGAGCACGCCCCGTCCCGGTTTCCGGCACGGGGCGTTTTGTTTTCTAAAAATAGTTGGAACTTTTTAGGGCTCCCGGCGGAATACAAGAAAAGAAGACTGCCATGACCTTGACGACAGAACAACTTGACACCGAACTGCTGCGCCGAGTTCACGCCGGACAAGCCGAGGCGTTCACGGCGCTGTACCGGCGGCACCAGGGGCCCTTGTACCGCTACGCGCTGCTGCGCTGCGGCTCGGGCGATGCGGCGGCCGACATCGTGCAGGAAGCCTTCATGGGCCTGCTGACGGGGCGGCTCGGCTACGACCCGCTGCGCGGCCAGTTGCAGCACTTCCTGTTCGGCGTGGCGCGCAACCTGGCGCTGAAGCTGGACGAAGCGCGCCAACGCCATCCGCAGTTGCCCGAACCGCTGGACGATGACGGCGACCTGGACCTGGACGCGGTCAGCGACGCCGCCGGCCCGCTGGCACGGCTGCTCGGCAACGAGGCGGCGGAAGAAGTGCGGCGCGCGCTGTCGCTGCTGCCGCCGCACTACCGCGATCCGGTGATCCTGTACGAGCTGCACGACCTGTCGTACCAGGAAATCGCCACCGTCTGCCAGGTCGACATCGGCACAGTGCGCTCGCGGCTGGCGCGTGGCCGGGCGGCGCTGGCCAAGCGCTTGTACGGGCTGCAGGGCGCGCCGTCGAACGATGCGCACCTCGCATGAAGCCAAAGAAGCTGGAAGGAAGAATGATGAACGACCAACACGACAATCCCGACCCGCTACTCGCCACCGGCTTCGCCGCGCTGCGCGGCGAGCTGGCCGGACACGACGCCCCGCGCTGCGTGGAAAAGGAATTGTTGCAGGCTTTCGCCCGCCAGTTCCCGAAGAAGCAGCCCTGGTACCGCAAGCTGTCGCTGCCCCAATGGGGCACGGCCGGCGCCCTGGCCTCGCTGTGCGGCGTGGCGCTGTTGCTGGCGCTGGCGCCGCACCAGGCGATCACGGTCGGCCCACCGGTGATCGGTGTCGACGACGGCGCCGCCTTCATCGCCCTCGAATCGCTGGAACGGATCGAGAGCGAACCCTATACCCGGGTGGTCGAGGCCGAGCTGCCGCAGAGCGCGCTGGCGCCGCTGGGCATGCCGCTCAATCCGCAGACCGCGGGCGAGACGGTGCGCGCCGAAATGCTGGTGGCGCAGGACGGCCATCCCCTGGCGGTGCGCCTGAGCGCCGTCAACTGACACGATTTACTGTGAGGACTGTATGAATACCAGGAACATCCTGATCGCCACCCTGCTGGCAAGCGCCTTTGCTCCGGCCCTGGCCGAGGACTATACGATCGACCAGGGCAGCGACGGCGAACGCCGCATCGTGATCCGCCAGGGCACGGTGACCCTGCCGCCCGGTCAGCAGGCTGCGCAGCGCGCCGGCGACACCACCACCCTGACCGCATCCATGCTCAGGATCTCGAGCTCCGGCATCGTCAAGAATGCGCCCTACAGCGCCGAAGCGGTCTCGGAGAGCATGCAGCGGCTGGCGGACGGCAACCAGATCGTCAACACCTCGCGCTCGATGCAGTATCGCGACGGCGCCGGCCGCACCCGCACCGAGGTGCACGGCGATGACGGCGAGCTGCGCACCATCACCATCAGCGACCCGGTCGAAGGCGCGCGCTGGATCCTGAACCCGCAGCGCAAGAGCGCCACCCGCCTCGACATGAAGTCCGAGCTCGCCCGGGCCGAAGCGGATGCGGCGCGCGCCGCGGCGACGCAGGCCCGGATCGCCGCGGCCCAGGCCCGCGCCCTCGCCGACCAGCAGCGGCGTGCGGCCGATCAGCAGCGGCACGAAGCCGACCAGCAACGGCGCGCGGCCGACCAGGCGCGCGAGCGCATCGATCAATTACGCAGGGAAGGCAAGCTGCAGGAGGGGACGCACATCATCGTCAAGGACGTCCAGCGCGGCGTCGACGCGACCGAGGTGCGCGTGCGCGTCGCCCAGCCGGCGCCCATGGCCATGCCGGCGGCGCAGGCGATGTCGGCCCAGATCGCGCCGATGATCATCGGCGCCGTCAACGACGGCAAGTGGTCGGCCAAGGCGGTCACGCGCGAACTGGGCGGGCGCGATTTCTCGGGCGTGCGCGCCGAGGGCAACCAGCGCAGCTACACGATCCCGGCCGGCGAGATCGGCAACCGCGCGCCGATCGAGGTCAGCAGCGAGACCTGGTATTCGCCCGAGCTGCAGGTGACGGTGTACCACAAGCGCAGCGATCCGCGCAGCGGCGAGGTGGTGTACCGGCTCGACAAGCTCAAGCGCGGCGAGCCGCCTGCGGCCCTGTTCAGCGTTCCATCGGACTATACGGTGCGCGATCCGCTCAAGGTGAGCAGTACCAGGACGGGCGGCAAGGACGACTAGCCTTTAGACGACAATGCGACCATTCTTCGTTAGCGTATAAACGTCGTCCCCGCGAAGGCGGGGAGTCGTTACTGCCAGTGGCAGTAACGACGTGCTCATGATAACGACAGGGGCGTCGTTAGCGATTCATAAGGACATCAAGCGCTCAACTCCCCCGCTTCTTGGCCAGGATGGTCTCGTTGAACCAGTCGTCAATCATGCGCTTCTCCGCGCGCAGGCTGTCGCTGTCCGACATGCGGTTGATGCGCTGCATATAGTTCATGTCGGCCAGCCGCGCATCGCCGCCCTTGAGCACCTGCCCATTCTGGGTCAGCGAATAACGCAGGTTGATGATCGGCCAGTCCGCCGTGCCTTTCAGGATGCGCAGCTCGCGGCCGCCGCGGAAGTTCGGGTATTCGCGGCCAGCCAGGTCGATGTCGGTGACTTCGATCGCCAGGTCCTGGCCTTCCGGCAGCTGGGCGCCCAGCTTGGTGAAATAGTCGCTCAAATCCTTGAGCACCTGCTCGCGCTCCCATGGCGCGAAAGGCAGGTCGGCAAACTTGTCGGATTCGATGTAATTCACGGTGACGCCGGCCGAGGCGGCGCCGGCTGTCAGCGCACACAGGCCCGCGAAGGCCGTTTTCATCAGTAATGATTTCATCTCTAGCTCCTTGGATTGCTTTTATCGTTCGTATTGCATTGAAATATACGCCGCTTCGTGCAGCCGCGCTCGTCTCGAATCGTCGTACTTTGTATCCAAATGTTAGGCCCCGCACATGACCAATAGATGGTGACGGATGAGAATGGCGCAAGGGAGAATGCCATGCCGGAAGGTACATCGCTCGTCATCTTGAAGGAACAATCGGCCCGCTTCGTGGGCCAGGATATCGTGCGCGCCGGCGGCAACGTCCGCGCCGTCGACCCGGAGCGGCTGGTGGGCCAGCGTATCGTCGGCCTCCACACCTGGGGCAAGCATTTCCTCATCGAGACGCCCGAGCTCATCCTGCGCATCCATTTTTTGCTGTTCGGCACCTACCGCATCGACGAACGGCGCGACAAGGAACCGAGACTGTCGATCGAGACGCAAGACGGCGGCGAAATGAATTTCTACGCCTGCGCAATCCGCGAGATCGATCGCGCGACCTTCGAGGCCTATGACTTCAGCGCCGACGTCATGTCGGACAGCTGGGATCCGAAACAGGCGCGCAAGAAGCTGCGCGCGCAGCCCGATCTGCTCGCCTGCGACGCCCTGCTCGACCAGGACATCTTTTCGGGCGTCGGCAACATCATCAAGAACGAGGTGCTGTTTCGCATCCGCGTCCATCCCCTGTCGACCATGGGCGCGCTGCCAGCGCCCAAGCTGCGGGCCCTCGTCGACGAGGCGCGCCAGTACAGCTTCGATTTCCTCGGCTGGAAAAAAGCGTTCGTGCTCAAGCAGCACTGGCTGGCCCATGCCAAGAAAATCTGCCCCCGCTGCGATATTCCGTTCAAAAAAGCCAATCTCGGCAACACGCGACGACGCGCCTTTTATTGCGAACGTTGTCAAAAACTTTACGCCTGAAGCAACCTTGTATTTTGCCTGCAACATCCTCTCACTATCGGCAGAGTAGCTGTTACATTGCCGCCGCACAATTTCAATATTGCCTGTTGTTAAGGGTCATGTGTCGTACTACAATCGACTTGACTCTGGGCTACGTTTACGTTCAGAAATTGCATGTCCAGACAACTTTTCCTACGATATCGGATTCGTCTATGTCCTTCCTGTCTTCCGCTGCGCCCAAGCTCGCACCCTGGAAAGTATTGCTGGTCGATGACGAACCCGACATCCATGACATCACCAAGCTGACCCTGTCCCGCTTCCGCCTCGACGGCCGCGCGCTATCCTTCGTGCATGCCTACAGCGGCGCCGAGGCGAAGGAAGTGCTGGCGCGCGAAGAGGACATCGCGCTGGTCTTCCTGGACGTGGTGATGGAGCGCGAGGACAGCGGCCTGGAAGTGGCGCGCTGGATGCGCCAGGAGCTCGACAATCAATTTACCCGCATCGTGCTGCGCACCGGCCAGCCGGGCCAGGCGCCCGAGGAACGCGTGATCGTCGACTACGACATCAACGATTACAAGGAAAAGACCGAGCTCGACCGCACCAAGCTGTTCACCACCACTTTCGCCGCACTGCGCGCCTACCGCGACATCATGAAGGTCGAGGAAGCGCGCCGCGTGCAGCAGACCTACCGCGAAGGCCTGGAACGGGTGATCGCCGCCTCCGCCCACATCTTCCAGCAACGCAACCTGAAGGACTTCGCCAATGGCCTGCTGCAGCAGGTGGTGGCCCTGCTGCGCCTGGAACAGAGCATGCTGCTGCGCCTGAAGGCGGCCAGCGTGATCACAGGCACCAGCCAGTACGAGGTGCTGGCCCAGATCGGCGACATGGGCGAGGAAGAAATCGGCCCGGAACTACTGAGCCAGCTCGACGACGCCCGCCACAACCGCATCTCGCGCCTGCACGGCGACACCTATGTCGGCTACTTCCCGAACAATAGCGGCAAGGCTTCGCTCTTGGTGCTCAAGGGCGTGGACGAGATCTCGGACATCGACGCCCAGCTGCTGGAAGTGTTCTGTTCGGGCGTGGCGATTGCCTTCGACAACATCCTTCTCAATCAGGAAATCACCGATACCCAGGCCGAGCTGATCCTGCGGCTGGGCGACGTCGTCGAATCGCGCTCGCACGAGGCCGGCAACCACGTGCGCCGCATGTCCCAGGTCTGCCACATGCTGGCCCAGGCCTCTGGCATGCCGGAAGACGAGACGGCAGTCTTGATGCACGCCGCGCCGATGCACGACGTGGGCAAGATCGCGACGCCCGACGCGGTGCTGCTCAAGCCGGGCCGCCTGACCGAAGAAGAATGGGAAATCATGAAGCAGCACCCGACCATCGGGCTGCAGATCCTGGACGGCTCGCAGCGCCCGATCCTGAAGGCGGCGGCGGTGATCGCGCACCAGCACCACGAGAAATTCGACGGCACGGGCTACCCGCAGGGGCTGCGCGGCGAGGACATCCACCCGTATGCGCGCATCGTGGCGGTGGCCGACGTGTTCGACGCGCTGAGCCACAAGCGCTGCTACAAGGATGCGTGGCCGCCGGCGAAGGTGACCGAGCACCTGCGCGAGGTGGCTGGACATCATCTGGATCCGAAATACGTCGACCTACTGATCAAGAATATGGACAAGGCGTTGGCGATCAATGAGAAGTGGCCGGATTGACCGACGATGAATGACGTAGGGTGGACGGGTTCCCCGTCCACGCGTCCAACCATCGTGTGACCGGCCAATCAAACACGGGTTGAACGCGTGGACGGCAAAGCCGTCCACCCTACAAAGGCAGCAATCACGCTGCGGCTTTTTCCGCGCGCAGCGACTGCGGAAACCGCAAGTGATACCGCAGTCCTTCCCCCAGCCCACTCTCCACCCTCACCGTTCCGCCCAGCGCCCCGGTCACCAGGTTGTACAGAATATGCGCCCCCAACCCGCTCCCACCCGTCCCACGCTTGGTGGTAAAGAACGGATCGAACAGCTTGTCCAGCGTGTCCTTGTCCATCCCCGCCCCATCGTCGGCATAGTCGAGCACGACCCAGCCATTTTCTTCAACCGCCGCCCGCACGCTGATATTGCCCGGCTGATCGCGCTCGAATCCGTGCACCAATGAATTGACCACCATATTGGTCACGATCTGCGACACCGCCCCCGGATAACTGTCCAGCACCAGATCCTTCGGACATTCGACCTCCACCTTCACCGGCCGCCCTTTCAGTTTGGGCTGCAATGACAACAACACTTCCTTCAGATACGCGTCAAGATTAAAGCTGCGAATATCGCCCGACGACTGGTCCACCGCGACTTGCTTGAAGCTTCGGACGAGCGCCGCCGCGCGCTGGGTATTGGTGGTCATGATGCGCAGCGACTGGTCGACCACGTCGAAGAAGGTGGCCAGGCTCTCTTCCGTCATCTCCCCCGCCGCCAGCTCCTCGCGCGTGAGCTTGAGTTCCTGCACCAGATGGCTGGTCGCGGTCACGCAAATGCCCAGCGGGGTATTGATCTCGTGCGCCACGCCCGCCACCAGCCGTCCCAGCGAGGCCAGCTTCTCCTGGCGCACCAGTTCCGACTGCGCTTCCTGCAGCGCGTGCAGGGCGTCGTTCAGCGCCGCATTCTGCTGCTCGAGTTCCTGCTTGGCCTTGCGGATCTTGCGGTCGGCCTGCATGCGCGCGATCGCCACCGCCACATGGCTGGCCATGAAGGCCAGCAAGTCCAGGTCGGCCTTGGTATAGACGATCGCCGGGTCGTAGCTCTGCACCACGAGCACGCCATACGGCTTTTCGTGGACCAGCATCGGCGCCCCCATCCAGCTCGCGATTTCCGTACTGCCGAGAGGCTCGGCGACGATGCCGTTGGCCACCAGCTGGCGGAAGCTCCCCAGGTCGTGCAACTGCGCCTGCTTGCTCGACAAGACATAGGAACACATGGCCTTGCCGAACGGGAATCGCTGCAGCGGCGGCGTGCTGTCCTTCTGGTCGACGAAATACGGGATGCTGATCTCTTCCGTATCCGGGTGGTAGAGCGCGATCAGGAAGTTGTCGGCCACCATCAGCTCGCCGATGATCCCGTGCAGGCTGGCGCTCAGGGCGTCGGCGTCGAGCGCCTGGGCCGACAGGTCGGCGATCTGGTACAGCGCGTGCTGCACCTTCTCGGCGCGGCCGCGCTCGGCCACCTCGTGGGCGAGGGCCGCGGTGCGCGCCGAGACCGCGCGCTCCAGCCGCTCCACGCTCTGCAAGCCTTGCAGCGCGTTCGACACGTGATTGGCGATCAGGGCGAACAACGCCTGGTCTTCCGCGCTATAGGTCTCGTCGGGAGAATAGCTCTGGATGACGATCGCTCCCAGCGCCTGGTGATTCTGGTCCAGCAGCGGGCAGGCGACGAAGTGCTCCGGCACGCTGCCATCGCCCCAGCGCCCGCTGTTCTTCAGGCGTTCGTGGAAGTCGGACGCCGTCAGCACCAGCGTCTGGCGGTTGAGCAGCACCCAGGCGGTCGGCGACTGCTCGGGCGAGGCCAGGGTGATCCGTTCGTTGGGATCGCGGGTGCCGTCGGCCTCGTCGACGAAATAGGGGAAGCGCACCGTACCGTCTTCGCGGTCGGCCAGCGCAACGTAGAAATTAGCCGCATACATGATGCGGCCCAGCGCCCGGTGCACGGCCTCGATGAATGCGGTGATGTCGCTGCAGCTGGTCGATAATTGCCCGATCTCGAGCAGCATCGACTGGACCGCTTCCAGCCGGTCAAGACGTTCCATGCTTCCCCCACGTAATCAGAAAATGCGTAGAGGAAATAGTAGCAGCTTGCCACCCACCGCAGCAGTCCTGCGGCGAGTGAATGTGGTTTATCTGTGATGTTTCAGCGCGGGGCGCGGAAATCGTTCTCGATCCAGGCCAGGGCCGCGGCCTGGGTCAGCTTGAAGGTCGGGGCTACCCGCACCTTCGCCACCTGTTCGCCCATCTCGTCCGTCGCGGCCAGCACGGCATAGGGGTCGTCGTCGTCCGGCACGATGTCGAGCGTCACTTTCAGCTCGCCCTCGCCGGTCGACACGAACAGGTTCTTGTGCAGGATCGCGTGCATGTGCTGCTCGTGGCGGCGGATCACCTCGGACGCGGTCTTGATCAGCGTATTGAAGGCATTCACGTCGAGCGGCTTCGGGTTCTTCTTGTCGCGGCCCATGGTCCACGGACCGACCAGCGCCGGTTCCGGCTCGCCGTCCTTGTACATGGCCACCGCCCAGCCTTCGTCGTCGTCGTTCTTGATCACGCGCGCGGTCCAGCCATTGCCCTGCCACAGGCGGGGTTCCTGCACCGGACCGGTGTCCTGCTCTTCTTCGTCGTGATCGTGGGTCTGGTCGTTCATCTGCTTCCTTCTGTATCGCTTGCGCCAAAACCACGATCATAGAGGAAACCAGACCCATGAAAAAGCCCGTACGCGCAGGCAGTACGGGCTTTTTGCGAGTGACTCGACAATATCAGGCCGGACAGTCGTCGACGATGCGCGGACAGCGCCAATCGGGGCCTGGCGGCGGCACGATCGGCGGGCCCACGGGAATCGGCCGCGGGTCGCCGTTTGGCGCCGGCATATGCCGGCCGGCCGGATGATGCGGGTTGATGATGATCGGCGGTATCGCGGGCGGCGCCGATGGCGGATCTTTGGGACTGCCAATGACGACGGCCAGGCGGTTCCGGATTCCATGAATGACAGCGTGCATAGGATCCCCCTGTGACAGAGAGGATCAGTATAGGAAACCGAGCAGGCATTACAAGCAAAAAATTGCCTACAGCCCTGTCCGGCCCCGCCTATGCACGTTTCGTCCCGCAAAACGTGCCGCCTGTCGCACGCCGGTGGCCGCGCCGCGCGCGGAGGCATACAGTTCGAGCATGCAAGAACAAAACGTTGAACCGACTACTACCCCAACTGCGAGGACCGCCATGAAAAAATACGCCCCCTACATCATCCTGTTCCTGTTCGCCGCGCTGCTGTTCAACAGCTGGGGCAACGACATGACGGTGCACTTCGACGGCGACGAGATCGACGGTCCTCTGGGCTGGATGCTGGCCACCCTGTTCGCAGGCGGCGGCGCCTTGCTGGCGGTGTTCATCACCCTCATGGTGGGCGTGCTCCTGGCGGTGGTGTTCGCCGGCGTAGGCGTGATGCTGCTGGGCTCGCTGGGCATCGGCGCCATCGTCCTGGCCCTGGCCATCTCGCCGCTGCTGCTGCCGCTGGTGATCCCGGTGGCCATCATCTGGTACTTCATGAGCCGCTCGCGCAAGGTCAACCTGGAAAAGCCCGCCAGCGCCTGACCGCCATCACGATTCCTCTGTTGGCCGGGCTTGCCCCGGCCTTTTTTATGCCTGCTTGCGCGCCACGTATTGTTCGTAGCCGCGCGCGCGCAAGGCGCATGCCGGGCAGGTGCCGCAGCCATGGCCCCAGGGATGCGCATCGCCACGCTCGCCCAGGTAGCAGGTGTGGGTGTCGAAGCGGATCAGGTCCACCAGCGCGTCGCCGCCCTCCTGCTGCGCCAGTTCCCACGTTTGCGCCTTGTCGATCCACATCAGCGGGGTCTCGACCTTCAGGCGCGTCGCCATGCCCAGGTTGAGCGCCACCTGCAGCGCCTTCATGGTGTCGTCGCGGCAGTCCGGATAGCCCGAGAAGTCGGTTTCGCACATGCCGCCCACCAGCACGTTCAGACCGCGCCGGTAGGCCACCGTGGCCGCCACCGTCATGAACATCAGGTTGCGTCCAGGCACGAAAGTATTCGGCAAGCCGTTTTCCTGCATGGCGATCGCAACATTGCTGGTCAAAGCCGTGTCAGAGATTTTCGAGATCAGGGACAGGTCGATCATGTGGTCATCGCCCAGGCGCGCGTCCCAGCCCGGATTGAGCGCGCGCAGTTTCGACAGCAGGGTTGGTCGCACCTCCAGTTCGATCGCGTGGCGCTGGCCGTAATCGAAACCGATCGTCTCGACCCGCGCATAGCGCTGCAGCGCCCAGGCGAGGCAGGTGGTGGAGTCTTGGCCGCCGCTGAACAGGACGAGCGCGGTGTCGGAAGATGGAGTGGTCATGGTATGAAAGGCAAGAACTGTGATCGATAAGCGGGGCATTCTGTCACAGATTGCCGGCACCGTGTGCGAGCCGGTCCGAGGCGCACGTACAACATTCCGTGGCGGCATCGACTTTGCCAATCAGTTAAGATGCGAACGAGTATTCTCAGTGGAGCGCCATGTTGTTACCTCGATCGATTCCCCGCCTGCGTCCCTTATCCCAGCCCGTGCGCGACGCACTGACCGGATTGGGCGCATTGTTATTCGCCACTGCCGTATACGCACAAGACACCAAGGCGGTCGACTACACGGTACGCATCGATGCCCCCGGCGCCCTCGAAGAACTGCTCGAAGATAACCTCGACCTGATGCGCTGGCGCGGCAATGCACGGGTCGACCTGGAACAATTGCAGCGCCTCGTGAAAGAAGCGCCCGAACAGGCGCGCACCCTGATCGCCACCGAGGGCTATTACTCGCCCAAGGTCTCGGCCGGCCTGGATACCAGCGGCGCGCAACCGGTGGCGCGCATCATCGTCGACCCCGGCCAGCCGGTGCTGGTGGGCGACGTCGACCTGGTGCTGCAGGGCTTCGCCCCGTTCGAGCAAGGCGGCGCGCCGTTCGACGCCAATGCCCTGCGCAACCGCTGGACCCTGCCGGTCGGCAGCCAGTTCCGCCAGTCCGACTGGGAAGGCGCCAAGCGCGGCCTGCTGCGCGACGTCGCCCAGACGCGCTTTCCGCGCGCGCGCCTGGTCGAGACCAGCGCCACGGTCGACCCGGACACGCGCCGCGCCCTGCTGCGGGTGGTGATCGATTCCGGCCCCGAGATGCGCTTCGGCGAGCTGCGCATCCGCGGCCTGAAGCGCTATCCGCGCGAGGTCATCACCAACCTCAACAAGATCAACCCGGGCGACGAATACAGCGAAGCCGCCCTGCAGGCCCTGCAGTCGCGGGTGCAGGACACCGGCTACTTCAGCAGCGTCGAGGTCAGCACCGACATGCGCGCCGTGCTCAATGCAGAGATCGCAGACATCAAGGACGATGACGACGACGACGCGAATCCCGCCACGCCGCAGCCGCCGACCGGCCCGACCGTGCTGCCGGTCGTGGTGCGCGTGACCGAGAACAAGCAGAAGAACGTCGAGGCCGGCGTCGGCTTCTCGACCGACACCGGCGCCCGCGCCTCACTGGGCTACGACGACCTGAGCGTGTTCGGCAAGCGCTTCAAGAGCGACCTGATCTACGAACAGAAACGCCAGACCGCGAAGGGCGAATTCTTCTGGCCGACCTCGTCCAAAGGCCATAACGACAGCGTCAGCGCCGGGGTCGAACGCGAGGACGTGCGCGGCGAGATCACCACCCTGGCCAGCGTGGCGGCGCGCCGCACCTGGGGCTCGCCGCTGCTCGAGCGCAGCCTGACCCTGGAGGTGCTGACCGAGAAACGCGAAGTCGACGGCCTCGAAGCCACCCGCGCCAAGAGCCTGCCGCTCACCTACAGCATCACCCGGCGCAAGCTGGATAGCCTGATCCAGCCGACCAACGGCTATGTGTGGAACGCCCAGTTCGGCGGCGCCGTGCTGCCGATCCTGACCGACGAAAAATTCCTGCGCCTGTACCTGCGCGGCATCTATTACAAGCCGGTCGGCGCCGCCGGTTCGCTGATCCTGCGTGGCGAGACCGGCGCCGTGGCGTCGAAAGAGAAGCTGGGCGTGCCGAGCACCTTCCTGTTCCGCGCCGGCGGCGACCAGTCGGTGCGCGGCTACGGCTACCAGGAACTGGGCGTGCAGGAGAACGGCGCCACCGTCGGCGGACGTTATCTCGCCACCGCCAGCGCCGAATACCAGTACTGGTTCAAGCCGCCCTGGGGCGTGGCCGTGTTCTATGACGTCGGCAACGCCGCCGACAAGTTCGGCGACCTCAATCCCAAGTCGGGCTACGGCGTCGGCGCGCGCTGGCGCAGCCCGGTCGGCCCGATCAATGTCGACCTGGCCTATGGCCACGCGGTGCGCAAGGCGCGCCTGCACTTCTCACTCGGATTCACGTTCTGATGGATACCCCTGAAAACCAGCAGGCGCCAGCGCCTGACCAGCCTCAGGCTCATAACACACGCCGCTGGCCGCGCCGCGTCGCGATCGGCGTCGTCGCCACCGGCGTCATCGTCGGCGGCGCGCTGTGGTACCTCGGCCGCGAGACCACCCTGCAAATGATCGTCCAGCGCGTCGCCGACGCCACCGGCGGCAAGCTCACCGTCACGGGCGTCACCGGTTCGATCTACGGCGCCATGCACATCGAGCGCCTCGTGTGGCGCACCGACGAACAGATCGTCACGGCGGTCAAGATCGACGTCGACTGGTCGCCATCGCAGATCCTGTCGGGCGGCATCCTGGTCGACAAGCTGTGGGCCGCCAGCGTGCGCATGCAGACGCTGAAGGAAACCGACGAACCCTCGGTGCTGCCGGCAAGCCTCGCGCCGCCGTTCCGGATCGAAGCCGACAACGCACGGCTGAACCGCCTGACGATGGTGAACATCGCCGGCGCCGAAACGACGATCGACAATATCCGCGTGCGCGCCAAGGGCGACAAGCGCAGCTGGGTGGTGCAGGATGCCGCGGCCAGCACGCCCTGGGGCCAGGTGGCGGCCAACGCCACGCTCGGCGCCCAGCGTCCGTTCAAGATCGACGCTTCGGGCAGCCTCACGCAATCGAAGGCCAGCGCCGGCGCGCGCGCCGCCCAGCTGCAGCTGAAGGTAGGCGGCGACATCGAGAACGCGACCCAGATCGACGCCACCGGCCAGGCCGGGCGCGCCATCGGCGACGCCCATTTCACCATCTCGCCCTATGCCGAGATTCCGCTGCGCGCGCTGCGCATCAATGGCCGCAACCTCGATCCGGGCTTCTTCAACCCTGCCCTGCCGACCGCCGACCTGACCCTGGCCGTGGCCGGCAAGCTGGACGCCAACCGCAATATCAGCGGCAGCGTCGACATCACCAATACCGGGCCGGAAGGCACGATCGACCAGCAACGCCTGCCGCTGCGCGCCGCGCGCGGCCAGCTGGGCGGCAGCCTGGACGCGGTGCGGATCTCCGACGTGCTGCTGGACTTCGGCGCCGCCGGCAAGTTCACCGGCACCGGAGGCGTCCAGCGCGAAAAGGACGAAGAAGGCATCGGCACCGCGCGCTTCGCGCTGCAGACCGAGCGCTTCAACCTGCGTGAAGTCCATTCGGCGATGAAGCCGACCGCGATCAAGGGCAGCATCGCGGTGACCAACGAAGCCACGCGCCAGACCCTGGAAGCGAACCTGGCGGACGCCGGCCTGCGCCTGTCGGCCCTGGCGACATTGGAAAACAACGTCGCGACACTCAAGGAGGCGCGCCTGAACGCCGGCCGCGGCAGCGTCACCGCCAGCGGGAGCATGAACCTCGAAGGCGACAAGGCCTTCAAGGCCACGGCCAGCGCAAACCGCTTCGACCCGTCGGCCTTCGGCGACCTGCCGGTGGCCGACATCAACGCCACGGTCAATGCGGCGGGCGCGCTCAGCCCCGAATGGAAGGTCGACGCCGATTTCGCGGTGCGCCAGAGCCGCCTGATGAACCAGGCGCTGTCCGGCAGCGGCAAGCTGAGCGCCGATGCGAAACGCATCAGCGGCATCGACGCCAACCTGGCGCTGGGCCAGAACAAGGTCGATCTGAAGGGCGCCTTCGGCGGCGCCGGCGACCGTCTCAACTGGCGCCTCGATGGCCGCCAGCTGGCGGCGGTGCGCAGCGACCTGTATGGCGCGCTCACGGCCAACGGCGTCGTCAGCGGCACCATGCAGGCGCCGCGCACCACGTTCGAGGTCAATGCGCAAGACCTGGGCTGGGTCGCGGCCCAGCGCAAGAACGGCAGCGGCGTGCTGCGCGCCAGCGGCGAAGCCTGGCTCGGCGGGCCGGAGAATGCGCGCGCGGTCGAGGTCAAGGCCAGCGGCAGCACCCAGCGCTTCAACCCGGCCGCCTTCGGCTCTCCGCTGGCCGGCAACATCAATTCGACCTTCAGCGGCAGCGGCCGCGCTGGCGCCGACTGGCGCGGCGCGCTCGATTTCAAGCTGGCCGACGATTCGACCCTGGCCAGTTCGCCGCTGCGCGGCCACGCGCGCCTGACGGCCGACCGCCGCCACGTGTCCAATGCCGACGTCGACCTGCGCATCGGCCCGAACGTCATCGCCGCCAGCGGCGCCTTCGGTCTCGCGCGCGATGCGCTCAACTGGAAGATCGACGCGCCGCAACTGGCGGCGCTCGGCCCTGAGTTCGGCGGCGTGCTGCGCGGCTCGGGCGTGTTGTCCGGCACCATGGACACGCCCTCGCTGACCGCCACGGTCGAGGGCCAGAACCTTAAGGCGCTGGGCACGCACAATGTGCGCTCGCTGCGCGCCAGCGCCAATCTAGGTTCCGGCCGCGGCGCGGCCGATCCGCTGGTCAGCAACGTGGAGGTGCTCGACTACGTCAGCGGCGAGACGCGCGTGGCGTCGGTGCGCCTGCAGACCGAGGGCACGCGCGGCGAACACACCGTGAAACTGTCGGCATTGGGCGACGCCTTCGATGCCAACACGGAAATTCGCGGCGGCTTCAACCGCGACACCTGGAGCGGCACGCTGGCCGCGCTGCAGAACCGCGGCCGCTACGCCATGCGCTTGCAGAATCCGGTGCCGGTCACGATCGCCGGTGCGCCCGGCTCCGGCATGAAAGGCCTGGCCAGCCCGGAACGCATCGCCTTCAACGGCGCCGTGATCGCCCTGCCGAATGGCAGCATCACGATCGACACGCTCACCAAGGACGGCCCGCGCTGGAGCAGCCGCGGCCACGCCGACAAGGTCCCGCTCACCTACCTGGCGCAGTTCTCGCCGGCCCTGGCCGACAATGCACGCGGCGACCTGACGCTGGGCGCTGCCTGGTCGGTCGACATGCGCGCGCCGCAGGCCAACGGCGCCGCGCCTTCGCTGGACGGCAACGTCCGCGTATTCAGGGAGGCAGGCGACGCCATCGTCGGCGGCGACACGCCGGTGCCGCTCGGCCTGCGCAAGCTGGAGGCGTCGGCCGAAGTGGTCGGCAGCGGCCTGCGCGTGAACCTGGACTTCGACGGCGCCCGCACCGGCGTGGCGAAAGTCGAGGCGAATGCCCAGATGCTGAACGGCCGCCTGGAAAGCGACAGCCCGCTGCGCATGACGGCCAATGCCGACATCCCGTCGATCGCCTGGCTGGCCTCGCTGGCCGGCCAGCCGGGACTGGAACTCGACGGCGCGCTGCGCCTGGCCATGACGGGCGGCGGCACCATCGGCCGCCCCAGCCTGAACGGCAACCTCGATGGCGACAAGCTCGCGGTGCGCTGGGCCGAACAGGGCGTGCGCCTGCAGAACGGCGAATTGCGCGCCCAGCTCGGCGGCGACCAGCTGCGGGTGGAACGCCTGACCTTCCAGGGCCGCCAGGGCAGCGCCGCCGCCAGCGGCTTCGTGCGCTTCGCCGATGGCGCGCCGACGATGGACGTGCGCCTGAACATGGACAAGCTGGAGGCGCTCTCGCGTCCGGACCGCACCCTGATCATGAGCGGCCAGGCTTCGCTGGTGCGCGACGCCAGCCGCTTCGCGCTGGAGGGTAAATTCCGCGCCGACCGCGCGCTGATCGAATTCGCGCCGCAAGGCAGGCCGACGATCTCGGACGACGTCATCGTGCTGGGCCGCGGCGCCGAGAAAAAGACGCCGGCCATCAAGGAAAAGGAAGTGCCGCTGACGGTCGACCTCGCGGCCGACCTGGGCGACGATTTCCACGTGCGCGCCATGGGCATCGACGCCTACCTGGCCGGCAATGCGCGGGTGCGCATGACCGGCGCCGGCCAGCCGCGCATCAACGGAACGATTCGTGCGGTGAACGGCACCTACGCCGCCTATGGCCAGAACCTGTCGATCGAGCGCGCGGTGCTGACCTTCAGCGGCCCCTACGACAACCCGTCGCTCGACATCCTGGCGGTGCGCAAGCGCCCCGAAGGCGAACAGCTCTCGGAAACCAACGTCGAAGCCGGCGTGCAGGTGCGCGGCACCGCGCAGTCGCCTACCGCGCGCCTGGTGTCGACACCGAACGTGTCGGACAGCGACAAGCTGTCCTGGCTCGTGCTGGGCCACAGCATGGAAGCGGCCAGCGGCGACCAGAAAGGCGTGCTGACGGCGGCCGCCGGCGCCCTGCTTGGCGGCAGCGGCGGCACCGGCGGCATCCAGTCCAAGATCGCCAACTCGCTGGGCGTCGACGAACTGGGGCTCAAGCAGGGCGCCGGCGGCGGCGATTCGTCGGGCCTGGAAAGCACCGTGGTCACGGTCGGCAAGCGCATCTCGTCGCGCGCCTACCTGAGCTTCGAGCAGGGCACCAGCACCGCCTCGAGCCTGGTGCGCCTGCGCTACAAGCTCACGCCGCGCATCGCGCTGCAGTTCCAGACCGGCACCAATAGCGCGCTCGACGTGCTGTATTCCTGGGCCTTCGATTAAATTGAGAGCGGCCGCCTGCCTCCTCCCCGCGCTGCTGGCGCTCGCCTGCGCCGCCATGGCGCAAGACCATGGCGACCTGCTGCAGGCGCCAGAGCGGGTCGAATGGGAGGCCGGCGGCTTGTACGAGGGCCGCCTCCCGGACGGCACGCCGTTCCAGGTGGCGCTGGCCTATCCCGCGCCCGAGGGACTGCCCGGCAACGCAGGAAAGATCATGGACAGCACCTCCTGGTTCCCGCGCGATTACACGGGCAAGGCCCGCAGCCTGGCGGCCCTGGAGGCGGCGCCGGGCAGGCTGGAGCTGGCGCCTCTGCTCGACTCAGGGGTCCAGGGGCCGGAACGGTTCGCGGTCGATCTCGATGCCGACCGGAGCGGCGGCAAGGGTAGCTGGCGGCAGGCGGAAGACGAAGAAGCGCGGTCGTTCTCCTTGAAGCGCGTCGTGACGTACCGCGCGGTTGCCCTCACCCGGCCGTCGCCGGAGGCCCAGGCCGAGGGTTCGGACCAGCCATTCGTGTTTTCCGCCGTGTTCCCGGTGTTCGGTGATGAGGCGCTGGACGCCTGGGTGCGCGAGATGGCCGGGCGCTGCGATGCGGATACCGAGTGCACGAACAAGGTCCTGGTGCGCTGGCATTCGAAGGGCCAGCTGTCGCTCGACGCCAGCGCCTGGACCTTCGGCTATGGCGCCGCCCACGGCAACTACAGCTCATCGATGCGTCACTATGCGCTTGGCGGCGGCGAGCCCGTGCATACCCGTTTCACCGGTTTCGTCGATTCCGGCACGGCCTGTCGTGAAAAAGTCTCCACTGCGCTCGTGGCCAAACTGGCTGCGCAAGGACTGTCGTGGGCCGAGCAAGGCGCGCTGGACGTGTTCAAGGAACCGAAGTTCATTCCGACGCCGACCGGTATCGAATTTCACTGGGATCCGTATGAAGTGGGCAGCTTCGCCCAGGGCATCCCGAGCGTGTTCCTGACCCGCGCAGAGCTGGGAGGCTGCGTCAGGAACCTGCCGCGCTACGATTGAAGCAGGCCGCGGGCGTCAAGCCGACGTCGCGCAGCAGGCGGCCCAGGAAATAGCCGTTGAAGACGCCGAACATGGCGCACACTCCGGCCGCCACCGTCGGCTGGCCCGTCAGGTCCGGGCGCACGGCCAGCAGCACCGAAGTAACGTACTTGAGCGTGAAGATCGACAGCATCAGCACCAGCGGGATAACGCTGCCCGCCACGCGCACCCGGCCCGGCGCGCTGCCGGGCGCCACGCGCATGCGGCCGAAACGCCAGGCCAGCAGTGTGGCCGCCGCGAAGGCCGTCGTCCACGCGATGAACGCGGTCGCGTCCAAGCCGAACTTGCGCGCGATATCGTGCAGGGACAGGACGAGCATCGCCAGCGGCAGCATGAACATCCGGGGCATGGCGATCTCGCGCTCGCGCAGTTCGGCGACGCCGCGCCAGACGAGGAAGGCGAAGATCGCCCAGGCGTAGAGAGGTGTATGGCTCAGGATCTGGATCAGCATGGCGGGCTCCGGCAAGGGTTGAAAGTGGAGCCAGTATGTGGTTCGGTCGGATGAAGCGCAGCGTCGTGCGACGAAGCGTCATCCCTGCGGCGCGAAACGCACGTGCACGGCGCGAAATTCGCCGCCGCCGGGTAGAATCCGCGCATGCCGCGCAAAACTCCCATCTTCCCAGGCCCACGCACCGCGCGCGGCGCCGTGCTGGCCGTCCTGCTGTCGGGCGCCGACCAGGCCGGCGCCGAACCGCTGCGCGGCCGCGTGACCCTGGCCGCCATCGTCCGCGCCCTCAAACGCAAGTACCACTGGCCGATCGAGACCACGAGCTTCCCGTCCAACGCCGCCGACGGCCGCGCCACCTGGGCCACGGTCTACAGCCTGCCGCAGGACGTCATCGATGCCGCGCTGGACGCGAAGGGCCGCGACTGGCTCAAAAGCACGAATCCATGAAAAATAATCATTGATGCACGGCCTGTTTGATGTTCCTGTATCATCAATCAATGGCCCGTGACAACATCAACGATATTCTCGTCTTTCTCGCCGTCGCCCGCGAGCGCAGCTTCACGCGCGCCGCGGCGAAACTCGGCATGACCCAATCGGCGCTCAGCCACATCGTGCGCTCGCTGGAAGCGCGCCTGGGCGTGCGCCTGCTCACGCGCACCACCCGCAGCGTGTCGCCGACCGAGGCCGGCGAGCGCCTGCTGCAGAACGTGGGACCGCGGCTGGAAGAGATCGAAGCCGAGATCACGGCCGTCAGCGACCTGGGCGACAAGCCGGCCGGCACCATCCGCATCACCGCGATCGACCACGTGATCGACACGATCCTGTGGCCGCGCATCGCGCCGCTGCTGCCGCAATACCCCGACCTGCACGTCGAGATCAGTTCCGACTACCGCCTGATCGACATCGCCGCCGAGCGCTACGACATCGGCGTGCGCCATGGCGACCAGCTCGAGAAGGACATGATCGGCGTGCGCCTGACAAGCGAAGTGCCGATGCGGATCGTCGGCGCCCCCTCCTATTTCGAGCGACGGCCAAGGCCGACTTCGCTGCAGGAGCTCATGAAGCACAACTGCATCACCCTGCGCCTGCCCAGCAGCGGCGGCCTGTATGCCTGGGAACTGGCGCACGAAGGCCAGCCGCTGGAGGCGCGCGTGCGCGGGCAGTCGGTGTTCACCAACGTCTACCACATGCTGGACGCCGCATTGCACGGCGTCGGCCTGGCCTTCCTGCCCGAGAGCCTGGTCGGCCCGCACCTGCAAGCCGGGCGGCTGGTCAGCGTGATGGACGACTGGTGCGCCCCCTTCGAACCCCTGCACGCCTTCTACCCCAGCCGCCGCCACTCCTCGCGCGCGCTGATGCTGGTGATCGACGCCATTCGCTTCAAGGAGTGAAGCGGACGGCGCCCGTGGTTACGCCAGCGCCGGCATCCGGGCCAGCATCTTGTCGAGCGTGACCGGATAGTCGCGCACGCGCACGCCGGTGGCGTTGTAGATCGCGTTCGCCACCGCCGCGCCGACGCCGCACAGGCCCAGTTCACCGACGCCCTTGGCCTTCATCGGCGACGTAGTAGGGTCGGTCTCGTCGATGAAGATCACCTCCTGGTGCGGGATGTCGGCATGCACCGGCACCTCGTAGCCGGCCAGGTCGTGGTTGACGAAGAAGCCGTGGCGTTTGTCGACGGCCAGGTGTTCCATCAGCGCGCCGCCCACGCCCATCGTCATCGCGCCGATCACCTGACTGCGCGCCGACTTCGGATTCAGGATGCGGCCCGCCGCGCACACCGACAGCATGCGCCGCACGCGCACCTCGGCCGTGGCGACGTCCACCGCGACTTCGACGAAGTGGGCGCCGAAGGTCGACTGCTGCATCTTCTTTTCCAGGTCGCCGTATTCCATCGTGTCCTCGGCCACGATGGCGCCGCCCCTGGCCACCTCGGTCAACGGCACCGAACGAGCGCCCACGCGCACGGCGCCGTCGATGAATTCGGCCTTGGCCGCATCCAGCCCCGCCTTCTGCGCGATCTGCTCGCGCAGCTTGACGCAGGCCGCGTAGACGCCGGCGGTGGAACTGTTGGCGCCCCACTGGCCGCCCGAGCCGGCCGACACCGGATAGTCCGAGTCGCCCAGGCGCACGTTGACGCGTTCCACCGGCAGGCCGAGCATCTCGGCCGCGGTTTGCGCGATGATGGTGTAGCTGCCGGTGCCGATGTCGGTCATGTCGGTTTCGACCGTCACCTTGCCGTCGCTCTCGAGGCGCACGCGCGCGGCCGACTTCATGTTCATATTGTTGCGGAAGGCCGAGGCCATGCCCATGCCGACCAGCCACTGGCCCTCGCGCACCTGGGCCGGTTGCGCCTTGCGCTTGTCCCAACCGAAGCGTTCGGCGCCCTGGCGCAGGCACTGCACGTAGCGGCGCTGCGAGAACTTGCGGCCCGCTTTTTCGGGATCGACCGTGGTGTCGTTGACGATGCGGAAGGTGACCGGGTCCATCCTGAGCTTTTCGGCCATCTCGTCCATCGCCACCTCGAGCGCCATCATGCCCGGCGCCTCGCCCGGCGCGCGCATCGCATTCCCCTCGGGCAGGTCGAGCGTGGCCAGTTGCAGGCGGGTCAGGCGGTTGCCACCCGCGTACAGCAGGCGGGTTTGCTGGACCGCGGTTTCCGGCTGGCCTCCCGGCAGGTCGCCCGACCAGCTTTCGTGGGCGATCGCGCTGATGCGTCCTTCGCGCGTGGCGCCGATGCGGATGCGCTGGATCGTGGCCGGACGGTGGGTGGTGTTGTTGATCATCAGCGCGCGCTGCAGCGCGACCTTGACCGGCCGCTTGGCCGCGCGGGCGCCGAGCGCCGCCAGCACCGCCTCGGCGCGCAGGAACAGCTTGCCGCCGAAGCCGCCGCCGATATAGGGCGAGACCAGGCGCACGTTACGGGCCGGGACGCCCAGCGTCTTGGCCAGGTCCTGCTTGCCCCAGTCGATCATCTGGTTCGACGTCCAGACGGTGACCTTGTCGCCATCCCACGAAGCGATCGAGGCATGCGGCTCCATCATCGCGTGCGACTGGTCGGGCGTGGTGTAGGTGGCGTCCAGCTTGACCGGCGCGCCCGCGAAGGCGCCGTCGAAATCGCCGACCTTCGACTCGGCGTCGCCGGTCTTGGGAGTGACCGCCGCATTCATTGCAGCGGCCAGGTCATAGGAGCCGTTCGCCTTCGCGTACTCGACCTTCACCAGCGACGACGCGGCGCGCGCCTGCTCGAAGGTCTCGGCCACGACGATGCCGACCGCCTGGTGGTAATGCTGCACTTCCGGGCCAGCCAGCAAGTGGGCGGTGTTGAAGTTGCCCTTGCCCAGCTTGCCGGCGTTCTCATGGGTGACGACGGCGATCACGCCCGGCGCGCGGCGCGCGGCTGCCGTGTCGATCGACACGATGCGGCCCTTGGCGATCGCCGCGCCGATGACGTAGCCGTAGGCAGCATTCGGCGCTGCCGCATGCTGCTCGTAGGCGTAAGGGGCGGAGCCGGTGGTCTTGAGCGGGCCGTCGATGCGGTCGAGCGGCTTGCCGACGACCTTCATCTGGTCGATCGGATTGGTGGTTTCTGGTTTGGTGAATTTCATGGTCTCAAGCCTTTCATTCAGCTCGCGCGGGCTTGCGCCAGGATCGAATCGAGCGTGCGTTCGACGAGCAGGATCTTGAATGCGTTGTCGTCGGTGGTGCGGGCGCCGGCCAGCAATTGCGCGGTAGTGGCCTTGCCGCCGCGCGGCAGCTGGCTTTCCGCCGCCGGCACGCGCCACGGCCGGTGCGCCACGCCGCCCACGGCCACGCGGCCGCTGCCGTCCGGCTGCACCACGGCCGCCACCGAAACCAGGGCGAACGCATACGAGGCGCGGTCGCGCACCTTGCGGTAGTAATGCTTGCCGCCCAGCGGCTTGGGCAAGGTCACCGCCGTGATCAGCTCACCCGGCATCAAGCTGTGCTCGATGTGCGGCGTATTGCCCGGCAGGCGATAGAAGTCGGCGATCGGGATCGTGCGCGCGCTGCCGTCGGGCCGCACGGTCTCGACGCCGGCGTCCAGCAGCTGCATGGCCACCGCCATATCGCTCGGGTGCGTCGCGATGCAGGCATCGCTCTGGCCCACGATCGCATGGCCGCGCGTGTGGCCGCCGATGGCCGAGCAGCCGCTGCCGGGCACGCGCTTGTTGCATGCCATATTGGTGTCGTAGAAGTAGGGGCAGCGGGTGCGCTGCAGCAGGTTGCCGGCGGTGGTCGCCTTGTTGCGCAGCTGGGTCGAGGCGCCGGCCAGCAGCGCGCGCGACAGCACGGCGTAATCCTTGCGCACACGCGCGTCGGCCGCCAGGTCGGTGTTGCGCACCAGCGCGCCGATGCGCAGGCCGCCCTCCTTCGTCGGCTCGATCTTGTCGAGCGCCAGGCCATTCACGTCGATCAGGTGGGCCGGGGTTTCGATCTCGAGCTTCATCAGGTCGAGCAGGTTGGTGCCGCCCGCGATGAAACGCGCGTTGGGGGTCCTGGCGGCGGCGGCCGCCGCCTCGGCCGGGGTAGCGGCCTTCTGGTAGCTGAATGCTTTCATGCCTTGACTCCGCCGACTTCCTTGATCGCGTCGATGATGTTCGAATAGGCGCCGCAGCGGCAGATATTGCCGCTCATGCGTTCGCGGATCTCGTCGACCGACAGCAGCGGCTTCGCATTCAGGTCGCCGGTCACATGGCTCGGGATGCCCTGGCGGATCTCGTCGATCACCGCCACGGCCGAACAGATCTGCCCCGGGGTACAGTAGCCGCACTGGAAGCCGTCGTGCTTGACGAACGCCGCCTGCATCGGATGCAGCTTGTCGGGCGTGCCCATGCCTTCGATGGTGGTGATCTCGGCGCCGTCGTGCATGATCGCGAGGCTCAGGCAGGAATTGATGCGGCGGCCGTCGACCAGCACCGTGCAGGCGCCGCACTGGCCCTGGTCGCAGCCCTTCTTGGTGCCGGTCAGGTGCAGGTTTTCGCGCAGCGCGTCGAGGAGCGTCGTGCGGGTGTCGAGCGTCAGCTCGCGCGGCTGGCCATTTACGCGCAGGGTGACATTGCTGGTCACCGGCGCCGGCGTCTGGGCCGCGCCGACGGCGCCCTGGCCTGCAGCCTGGGCCCCGGCCAGCGGCAGGGCCGCCGCCGTCGCGCCGAGCGCGCCGCCGATCAGGACACCGCGCCGGGTCTGGTTGATATTGGTGGAGTCGTCCATCAGGGTTGCTTCCTTCTGTCAGCGGTTAAAAAATCCGGTTGATGTTACGGCAACGCCATCCCGCGATTCATGAAGGGCACGGCATGGGCTTATGTTTCCTGTTCATGAATCGGCATGGCGCGCCGACCGTCCCGCCAGCATCGCAACCACGGCGGCAGCGACCAGCAAGCCCGCGCTCAGGTAAAAGGTCGCGCGATAGCCGCTGGCGTCGAACAGCAGGCCGCCCAGGGTCGCGCCGAGCATGATCGCGAGCTGGACCACGGCCACCATCAGCCCGCCGCCGGCTTCCGCATCCTGCGGCAACGTCTGCGCCAGCCAGGTCCACCAGCCGACCGGCGCCGAGGTCCCGACCAGTCCCCAGAACGCGAGCAGCACGGTCACCGCCGCCGCCGAGTGGCCGAAGGCGACCAGGGCGCCGGCCACCAGCGCCATCGCGAGCGGCATCGCCACCAGCACCCGGTACAAGCGGTCCTTGAGCACGGCGCCGATCAGGGTCGTGCCGACGAAGCCGGCCACGCCCAGCACCAGCAGCATCAGCGACAGGGTTGCGGCGCTCACGCCGGTGACGCCTTCCAGGAAGGGGCGCAGGTAAGTAAACAGCGCGAACTGCCCCATGAACAGCAGGCTCACCGCCGCCATGCCGAGGACGACGGCCGGCCGCCGCAACAGGCGCGGGATGCCGCCCGCCGCCGAGGCTTCGCTGGCGCGCAGCGCGGGAAGGCTGAACAGCAGCCAGGCGAGCGCGATCGCCGCCACCGGCACCAGGCAGAAGAAGGCGCCGCGCCAGCCGATGATGGCGCCGAGATAGCTGCCGGCCGGCGCCGCGATGACGGTCGCCAGCGCATTGCCGCCGTTGAGCAGGGCCAGGGCGCGCGGCACGTCGCGCGCCGGCACCAGGCGCATGACGGTCGCCGCCGACATCGACCAGAAGCCGCCGATGGCGACGCCGATCAGCGCGCGGCCGACCATGAACAGGAAGTAGTTGGGCGCGAACGCGGCCACGGTGCCGGAGACGATCATCAGGAAGGTCAGGCCCAGCAGCAGGGTCTTGCGGTCGAGCCGTCCAACGATCGAACCGAGGAACAGGCTGGTAATCAGGGCGAAGAGGCCGGAAATCGCGATCGACTGGCCGGCCTGGCCTTCGCTGATGCGCAGCTCGGCCGCCAGCGGCGTGAGCAGGCTGACCGGCATGAATTCGGAGGCGACCAGGGCGAAGGCGGCGAGCGACATCGCCATCACGGCGCCCCATGCCGCGGGCTGGGCCGGCTTGCTGTCGCAAGCGGCGGAAATGGTTGGATTCATTGTTGAGCAAACAGGGTTGATGCGGGACGAGCGGCGACGCCGCTCGTGAAGGCCCGCGTTGCGGGCCGGTGGGTGGATCAAGCGGCCAGGCTGGCGTTATCGATCACGAAGCGGTACTTGACGTCGCCCTTGAGCATGCGCTCGTAGGCGCCGTTGATGTCGTCGGCGCGGATCATCTCGATGTCGGCCACGATGCCGTGCTCGGCGCAGAAGTCGAGCATTTCCTGGGTTTCCGGAATGCCGCCGATCATCGAGCCGGCGATCGCGCGGCGCTTCGTGATCAGGTTGAACACCTGCGGCGACGGATGCGGCGACTCGGGCGCGCCGACCAGCACCATGGTGCCGTCGCGCTTGAGCAGGTTGAGGAAGGCGTCCAGGTCGTGCGGCGCGGCGACCGTGTTGACGATCAGGTCCAGGCTCCTGGCCTGGACCGCCATCGCGTCCGCATCCTTCGAGATCACGACTTCGTCGGCGCCCAGGTCCAGGGCATCCTGGCGCTTCGATTCCGAGGTGGTGAAGGCGACCACATGGGCGCCCAGGGCGTGGGCCAGCTTGATGCCCATGTGGCCCAGGCCGCCGATGCCGACGATGCCCACGCGCTTGCCGGGACCGGCATTCCAGTGGCGCAGCGGCGACCAGGTGGTAATGCCGGCGCACAGCAGCGGCGCCACGGCCGCCAGCTGCTCCTGCGGGTGGCGCACACGCAGCACGAAGCGCTCGTTGACCACGATCTGCTGCGAATAGCCGCCCAGCGTGTGGCCCGGCGCATCCGCGGTCGGGCCGTTGTAGGTGCCCACCATATTGTCGCAATAGTTCTCCAGGCCTTCGCCGCAATCCGCGCAAGCCTTGCAGCTGTCGACCATGCAGCCGACGCCGACCAGGTCGCCCACCTTCTGGCCGCTCACGTGGGCGCCGACCGCCGACACGCGGCCCACGATCTCGTGGCCCGGCACGCAGGGATACAGGGTGCCGGCCCATTCGGCGCGCACCGTGTGCAGGTCGGAGTGGCAGACGCCGCAGAAGTCGATGTCGATCTGGACGTCGTGGGCGCCGGGGGCGCGGCGGGCGATGTCCATGGATTCGAGGGGTTTGTCGGCGGCATGCGCGCCGTAGGCTTTGACTGTCATGATGTTTTCCGTATCGTTCAATGTCGTTTTAGCGCACCCGGCATGGGTGACGCGATTTGTCAGGGGAGCATGGTAGTCGCAAATTCATGCGAAAAACGACGCAGATTTTGACTAGGCTTATGAAGACCACTCATGAATCGACTTATTTGTTGTACTGCGCGTCGCTCACCTTTTCCAGCCATTCGACGTTCTTGCCATTGACGGCCTCCTGGATCGCCATATGGCTCACCGACGTCGTCGGCGCCGCGCCATGCCAGTGCTTGACGCCCGGCGGGGTCCAGATCACGTCGCCCGGGCGGATGTCCTCTACCTTCCCGCCCCATTGCTGGATGCGGCCGGCGCCGGCCGTCACCACCAGCACCTGGCCGTGCGGATGCGTATGCCAGGCCGAACGCGCGCCCGGCTCGAAGGTGACGAGGGCGCCCGAAGTGACGGCCGGTGCGCGCGCCGGGAACAGGGGGTCGACGCGCACGCTGCCGGTGAAGTTCTGTGCCGGGCCCTGGCTCGACGGCTGGCTGCCGGCGCGCGAGATGACCATGGTCGACGCCGCGTCCTTGGCGGCCCGGGCGAATACGGGAGCGACGAACATCAGCGACAGCGCAGTCGCGGCGAGCAGTTTCATGGGTTCTCCTTGGAGTGCATCGATGATGGGAAGGAAATCCAATATAACTTTCGACAAACCGTGCGGGTAGACCCGATCGGCTCATTGGCCATATGAGCCAGCATCATGAATGAACCCATCCGTGCTGCGCTGGACAGCCGCGCCAACCGGCGGCACACTATCCGCCATGAACCAGGAATTACTCGACGCCGTCGCCAACTACGCCCGTGCCCACGCCAACCGCGACGGCCTGGCGCTCACGCCCATCCCGGGCGTACGCATGATGTGCCTCGACCAGCCGGGCGACAAGCTCGAGTCGACCTACCGGCCGCTCGTCTGCCTCGTGCTGCAGGGCGAAAAGCACTTGCTGGCCGGGCGCCAGGAAAAGCTGTGCGCCGAAGGCCAGGCGATCATCGTCAGCGCCGACCTGCCGGTGACGGGCCAGGTGGTGACCGCATCCAAAGAACGTCCGTATATCGCGCTGGCGATCGAACTCGACATGGCCCTGCTGTCCGAACTGGCCGACCAATTGCGAGAAACGGCGCCCCCGCCACCGGACCCGGCGGCGACGATGCTGGTGCAGGACGTCGACGCGGCGATCCTCGATTGCGCCTGGCGCCTGATGCGCCTGCTCGCGCATCCCGAGGCGGTGGCCATCCTGCATCCCGGCCTGATGCGCGAGCTGCATTTCTGGCTGCTCAACGGCGCGCATGGCCGGCAGTTGCGCGCATCGATGGCGCCCGAGGCCCATCCGGTGCGGCTGAACCGCGCGGTGGCGATGCTGCG
Source organism: Massilia oculi (assembly GCF_017582745.1). Taxonomy (GTDB): domain Bacteria; phylum Pseudomonadota; class Gammaproteobacteria; order Burkholderiales; family Burkholderiaceae_D; genus Telluria; species Telluria oculi_A. The sequence goes on along the minus strand of NZ_JAFVIM010000002.1, from coordinate 300,856 downwards.
CCTGTCTTACCACCAGAAGCTGCGGGTCGAGGAACTGGCCCAGGCTGCGTCGATGAGCCTGTCGGCTTTCCACAAGCACTTCAAGGACTACACCTCGCTCACGCCGGTGCAATACCAGAAGCGCCTGCGGCTGATCGAGGCGCGGCGCCTGATGCTGTACGAGGGAGCCACCGCCAACAAGGCGGCGTTCGAGGTCGGCTACGAGAGCAGCTCGCAGTTCACGCGCGAGTATGCGCGCCTGTTCGGCGCGCCGCCGCGGCGCGATGCGCGGCGTCCGGCCACCGTTGCGGCGCCGGAACTCGTGGCCTGATCCCCGCTACAGGACGTCTTCGATGCGGATCGGCAGCCGGCGGATGCGTTTGCCGGTCGCGTGATGCACGGCATTGGCGATCGCCGCCGCCACGCCCACCATCGCCACCTCGCCCAGGCCCTTGACGCCGCTCGCATTGAGCAGCGGATCGGGCCGGTCGATGAAGCCCACGTCGATGTGCTGGACATCGGCATGCACCGGCAGCACATATTCGGCCAGGTCGGCGTTCAGGAAGCCGCCATAGCGCGGATCGACCTCGCTGATTTCGCGCAGGGCGGCGCCGATGCCCCACACCACCCCGCCGCGCACCTGGCTGTCGGCTGTCACCGGACTTACCACGCGGCCGCAGTCGATCATGCTCACCACGCGCGGCACGCGGATGCGGCGCGTCACCGGCTCCACGCTCACCTCGACGAAGTGGGCCGCATAGCTCATCGACACGAATTCCGGGTACACCGGCCCCGCCGGCGCCGGCATGCCGCCCTGCAGGCGGCCGTAGACGGCGTCCGGCTGGCCCGGCGCCTTGCGCCGCGTCTCGGCCTCGATGCGCTCGCGCTGCGCCAGCGCCAGCACCTCGGCCGGCTTCAGGGCGGGATCATGACCAGGCGCCAGCTGCGCCAGTGCGTCCAGCAGCGCCTGCGCGGCTTCTTCCGCCGCCGGCACCACGCTGGCCGTGCCCCAGGAGCCGGCGGTCAGGTGCTGGGGCGCGCCGCGGGTGTCGCCGATCTGGATCGCCAGCGCCTGCGGCTCGACCCGCAAACGGCGCACCAGCACGTTGGCGATCGCGGTGCGCATCCCCTGCCCCATCTCGTGGCCGGCCACCGTGAACAGGATGCGGCCGTCGCGGGTGGCGGCGATGCGCGCGATCGCCGGGCTGGTCGCGGCCTTGTAGGCGCCGCAGGCCACGCCCCAGCCGATGGCGGCGCCGTCCGCCGCCTTCATCGAGGCCGGCCGCGCATCGCGCCGGCTCCAGCCGAAGCGGCGCGCGCCTTCGCGCAGGCATTCGGCCATGAAGCGCGAGGACAGCGGCTTGCCGCTGAGCGCGTCGGCCTGCGTATCGTTGCGCAGCCTGAGGTCCACCGGATCGATGCCCAGTTGCTGGGCCAGCTCATCCACCGCCGATTCGAAGGCGAACGCCGCCGGGTGCTCGAACGGCGCGCGCATATAGCCCGGCGTCTGCACGTCGGTGCGCACCAGCCGCTCGCGCCCGCGGAAATTCGGGATGCCGTACAGGCGTGCGCTCATGTCGGCGTACGAGGCCGGGAACAGGTCATGGCGCGAAGTCTGCTGGTCGACTTCGTGGATGGCGGCCAGAATCTTGCCGGAGGCGTCGGCTCCCAGCTGGATGTGGTGGCGGCTGGCCGGGCGGAAGCTGGCGTCGTGGAACAGCTGACTGCGCGGCACCACCAGCTTGACCGGCTGGCCGAGCCTGCGCGCCGCCACCGCCGCGAACAGGGTCTGCATCTGCAGCGAGTTCTTGAGGCCGAAGCCGCCGCCGCACTGCGGCGAAATCACTTCGATGCGCGCCGGGTCGAGATTCAGCTGGCGCGCGAGGCCGTGGCGGATCGCCCCGCTGTTCTGCGTGCCCTCGTGGATCACCAGCGTGCCCTTGCGCCACTCGGCCACGGTCGACACCAGCTCAATCGGGTTCTGGTGCTGGGGCGGGTGCAGGTACTCGGCGTCGATCTTGTGCGCCGCGCCGGCGAAGGCGGCGTCGGCGTCGCCCGCCACCTTGTCGGCGAACATCTGCTGCGGCAGCGGCGAACCCTGTTGCGGCACGATGTCCTTGGCCGGCGCGTCAAGGGTCACCTGGAATGGCTGCTCGTCATACTTCGCGCGGATCAAGGAGGCCGCTTCGAGCGCCGCCTCCAGCGTGTCGGCCACCACCAGCGCGATCGGCTGGCCGCGATACGCGATCTTCGGCTCCAGCATCGGCTGCATGCTCTGGAAGGCGAAGCCGCCGCCCAGCACGTGGCCGGCCGGCTTGTACTCGCCCATGTCGGCGTGGGTCAGCACCAGCCGCACGCCCCCCACCTCCCGCGCGGCCCGGGTATCGATGGACCGCACCTCGCCGCGGTTGATGGTGGACACCGCCAGCGCCGCATGCAGCATGCCGGGCAGCGCCTGGTCGGCCGCGTACAGCGCGGCGCCACGGACCTTGTCGCGCGCGTCGATGCGCGCCTGTTTGGGGAATGCCGACTCATTTATATCCATGCTCATGTTCAAGTCCTCTGTGCAGCGATCATCAGGGCGTCGGCCACCGTGCGGGCGCCGAGCTCGATGCGGAAGGCGTTGTGGTGTCCGGCCCTGGCATCCGCGAAGGCCGCAAAGCCGGCCGCCAGCGCGGTCTCGATGGTGAGTTCGCGGCCGGCCAGTCCCTGCTCGGCCAGGCGTGCGCGCCACGGCTTGGTGGCGACGCCGCCCAGTGCGATGCGCGCCTGCGCGACCCGCTTGCCGTCCATCGTCACGGCCACGGCGGCCGAGCTGAGGGCGAAGGCATACGATTCCCGGTCGCGGATCTTGTGATAGGTCGATGCGCGCCCGAGGGACGTGACCGGCACCCGGATGCGGGTGATGATCTCGCCCGGCGCCAGGGTGGTCTCGAGGTCGGGCCGGTCGCCCGGCAGACGGTGCAAGGCCTCGACCGGGATGCTGCGCACGCCGTCCGGGCCCAGCACGTCGAGCACCGCGTCGAAGGCGACCAGCGCGACCGCGAAGTCGCCGGGATAGGTGGCGATGCAGCTGGGGCTCGTCCCCAGCAGGGCGTGGCCGCGGTCGATGCCGTCCAGGGCCGCGCAGCCGCTGCCGGGCTGCCGCTTGTTGCAGGCGAACGGCTCGCCGCCACGGAAATAAGCGCAGCGCGTGCGCTGCAGCACGTTGCCGCCCAGGCTGGCCATATTGCGCAGCTGCTGCGACGCCGCGCGCCACAGCGATTCCGACAGCGCCGGATAGTCCTTGACCAGGCGCGGGTCGGCCGCCACGTCGCTCATGCGCGCCAGGCTGCCGAATACCAGCTCGCGCGCGCCGGAAGTATCGAAGGCGCGCAATTCCTCGATCGCGTTGATGTCGACGATGGCCGGCGGACGCTCGACGCCGAGCTTCATCAAGTCGTACAGGGTGGTGCCGCCGGCCATCAGGCGCGCCTCCGGATAGGTGGCCATGGCTTGCACGGCCTGCGCGGGCGAACGGGCACGGATCAGGCTGAATTCACGCATGGTTCACGCCTTTCCCATCTCGCCGGCGGCCTGGCCAATGGCGGCCACGATGCCGTTGTAGGCGCCGCAGCGGCACAAGTTGCCGCTCATGGTTTCCTTGATGCGCTCGGGCGAACCCGCATTGCCTTCGCGGACGCAGGCGATCGCCGCCATGATCTGGCCCGGCGTGCAGTAGCCACACTGCAGCGCGTCGTGGTCGATGAAGGCTTGCTGCATCGGGTGCAGGCTGCCATCGGGCCGCTGCAGGCCTTCGATGGTGTCGACCCGGCGGCCCTCGAGCTGCAGCGCCGGCGTCAGGCACGACACGACGCGGCGGCCGTCGACGTGGATGGTGCAGGCGCCGCACTGGCCATGGTCGCAGCCCTTCTTGGCGCCGGTCAGTGCCAGCCGCTCGCGCAGCAGGTCGAGCGCCGAGGTCCTGGGATCGACCGTCAGCGATTGCTGCCGCCCGTTGACCGTGAAGCTGAGCGGCACGCCGCCGGCATGGACTTCCGGCGCGGCGTCCGCGGGCCGGGCCTGGGCCTCGCCGGCACCGACGGCGCCGCTCGCCGCGGCCACCGACAGCACCGACAGCACGAACTCGCGCCGGCTGACCTGTGTTACCTGGGGAAGCAGGCTGGATGGATCGGGGCCGGTCGTCATGGCGCACTCCTTCTGTCTGAAATGGGGTAGTGCCCAGAATGTAGACCAGGCGTCCCGCGCACACGAGCCGCACGAAACGAAAAGGCAACAACTGTGCAGAATCAGGCAAGCGCAGACGCACCAGCGCAGTCCGGCGACACGGTTTTATTTCTAATGGCACAATTTTTGGACAGCATTGCAACCCTGTGCATCGCAACCATCTTCCGGTGAGGCGCATTGAATTCATCCACCGACAGCCTGGATAGCCACGTCGACCGCCTAAGCGACAAGCGGCGCCCCGTCGTGCGCCTGGTGATGGCGGCCACCGCCCTGGGTTGCAGCCTGCTGGTCGCGTTCGCGGCCTGGTTCATCTGGTCGTCGCGGCATACGCAGATCGAGCAGACCGAAGTGGCAACCTCGAACGTGGCGCGCATGGTCGGGGTCCAGGTCGAGACCGCGATGAAGGCCACCACCATGGCCCTGGCGAACGTCGTCGAGCGGGTGGAACATGACGGCACCGATGCGGCCGCGATGAAGCGGCTCCAGGCCCACCTGGTCGTGCTGACCAGGACCACGCCCGAGCTGCACGGAATCTTCGTGTACGCCGCCGACGGTCGCTGGCTAGCGTCCTCGCTGGTCGGCACGCCCCGGGGCGACAACTCGGACCGCGCCTATTTCCAGTACCACCGCACCCATGCCGACCGCGGCATCTATGTGGGCCACCCGATCAGGAGCCGCTCCACCGGGGTCTGGGTGCTGCCGATCTCGCGCCGCATCGACCATCCCGACGGCAGCTTCGCCGGCGTGGCGCTGGTCACCCTGAAAGTGAATTTCTTCGAACGCATCTACGACGAGCTGGACGTCGGCAAGACCGGCACGGTCCTGCTGGCCCTGGAAGACGGCACGGTGATCTACCGCCGCCCTTTCGACGACAAGCTGATCGGCACCAACCTGGCGGGCGGCGCGATATTCCAGGCCATCAGGGACAATGCGGCCGGCTCGGACTTCCTGGTCGCCCGCATCGACAATATCGAGCGGCTGTACAGTTACCGGCGGGTCGACAACTTCGCCTTCGTGATCGCCGTCGGCCAGACCAAGGACGAGTTGCTCGGCCCCTGGAAGCGTTCGAGCACGCTGATCGGGATCGCGGTCGTGCTGATCGCCGCCGTCTTCGCGCTGTTCGCCCGCAAGCTGATCCGGCAATTCGCCATCCGCGACCGGCTCGACCAGAAGCTGCGCGCCTATTCGCACGACCTGCGGCGCGACAACCTCGGGCTGCAGGAGCTCGCCCATACCGACAAGCTGACCCGGTTGGCCAACCGGCGCCGCTTCGACGACGTGCTGGCGCACGAACTGCGCCATGCGCGGATTGCCGGCACCCCGACCGCCCTGCTGCTGCTGGACGTGGACTACTTCAAGAAGTTCAATGACCGCTACGGCCATCCGGCCGGCGACGCCTGCCTGCAGGAGGTGGCCCGCATCCTGGCGGCCCAGGTCAACCGCAACCGCGACCTGCCGGCACGCTACGGCGGCGAGGAATTCGCGGTGATCCTGCCGGATACCGAACTGGCCGGCGCGATGACGGTGGCGGAACGGCTGCGCCATGAGATCCAGGCCCTGCAACTGCCGCACCAGGACTCGCCGTCCGGCGTCGTCACCGCCAGCATCGGCGTCGCCGTCCTCGTCCGGGCTTCCGGCGGCGATGCGGATCCGGGGGAGCTCGTCGCACACGCCGACCGGCATCTGTACAACGCCAAGCATGCGGGCCGCAACCGGGTGGACGCCGGTCCTGCGACTTGAAGCTGGTCCGCACTAGCGCGAGGCCGCGTCCCACAAGCGCATCACCTGCGTGATGGCCGCATCCAGGCCTTCATGCGTCGCGCCGTCGCGCGCCAGCGTCGACAGGCCGGTCAGGAAGCTGTCGAACACCGTGGCCAGCGCCTGCGGGTCGGTCGCGGGCGCGAGCTGACCGTGCGCGATGCCGCGCTCGACGCAGGCCAGGATGCCGGCGCGCGTGCGCGCGCGCGAGGCGCCCAGCGCGGCCGTCACTCCCTCGTTTCCAGGGCCGCTCGCGCTCATCACGCCAAGCGACACCATGCATCCTTTCGGGTGGCCCTCCTCGCACTGCATCGCGGCCGACCGCCTGAGCGCCAGTTCGATGGCGGCGCGCGGTGCGAGTCCGGCATCCCACAGGCATTCGGTCACCCGCCCGTGGGACGCGAGGTAGCACGTCACCGCTTCCTGGAACAGCGCCTCCTTCGATGCGAAGGCGGCGTAGAAGCTCGGCGCCGAAATGCCCAGGCCCGCCTTCAACTGGCTCAGCGAAGTCGATTCATACCCATGCTCCCAGAACAGGTGCATCGCGGTCGTCACCGCCGCGCTGCGGTCGAATTGTCGGGGGCGGCCCATTGTCGCCATGTCGTTCTCCTTTCCATCCGATTTCAATACTAATCGGTACAAAAGTCGTTGACAAGCGACGCTTGCCCGAACTACATTTATACCGATCAGTATATAAGTGCCCTGCCGACCCGGCCGGGTCATCGTCGACAGGAGTCTTGATGGAAGCAATACATACACCCCACCCGTCCGCCCGCGCCGGCAGCCTGCCAATCGCGGCGCTGCTGGCCCTGGCCATGACCGGATTCATCTGCATCGCCACCGAAACCCTGCCTGCCGGCCTGTTGCCGCTGGTCGCCGAGGGTCTCGGCGTGACCAGTTCGATGGCCGGACAGACCGTGACCGCCTATGCCCTGGGTTCGGTGCTGGCCGCCATTCCGCTCACCATCGCCACCCGTGGCTGGCGCCGCCGCAGCGTCCTGTTGCTGACCATCGTCGGTTTCCTGGTCTTCAATACGCTGACCGCGCTGTCTTCCGATTTCACGCTCACCCTGGCGGCCCGCTTCTGCGCCGGGATGGCTGCGGGCCTGGCCTGGAGCCTGCTGGCCGGCTATGCGCGCCGGATGGTCGCCGTCCACCAGCAGGGACAGGCCATGGCCATCGCCATGGTCGGCACGCCGATCGCGCTATCGCTCGGCGTGCCCCTTGGCGCCTGGCTCGGCGGCGCGGTCGGCTGGCGCACGGCGTTCGGCCTCATGTCGGCGCTGTGCGTGGTGCTGCTGGTGTGGGTGGTGGCCAAGGTGCCCGACTACCCCGGCCAGTCGGACCGCCAGCGCCTGCCGCTGCGCAAGGTGCTTGCCACGCCGGGCGTGCGTCCGGTGCTGGCGACCGTGATCGCGTGGATGCTGGCGCATAACATCCTGTACACCTATATCGCGCCTTTCGTGGCGCAGGCCGGGCTGGCCGGGCGCGTCGACGTGGTCTTGCTGGTCTTCGGCATCGCCGCGCTGGGCGGAATCTGGATCGCCGGCCGGCTGGTGGACAGCCACCTGCGCGCCACCGTCCTGGCAAGCCTGGGCGGTTTCGCCATCCTGTCTTTGCTGTTCGCCTGGCTGTCGGCGGCGCCGCTGGTCGTGTACGCGGGCGTGGCCGCATGGGGCCTGAGCTTCGGCGGCGCGGCCACCTTGCTGCAGACGGCCCTGGCCGACGCCGCGGGCGATGGCGCCGACGTGGCGCTGTCGATGAACGTGGTGGCCTGGAATGGCGCGATCGCGGGCGGCGGCCTGCTCGGTGGTTTCCTGCTTGACCGCTGGGGCGCGGCGTCCTTTCCGTGGTCGACCGCCTTGCTGGCGACGCTCGGCTTCGCGATCGCCTGGTCGAGCAGGACGCATGGCTTCCGCCCTGGCGCCCGTAGCGGCCCGGCCGTTGCCGGGCACTGAATTCAGGCGGCGGCCAGGCCGCGCAGCGACGCGACGATATCGTGCAGGCTGGCGACCTCGCAGCTCGGGATCGCCTGCGAGTCGTTGGCCAGGCGGCCGGGATTGAACCAGCAGCTCTCGATGCCGAAGCGGTTGGCGCCGAGGATGTCGGCGTCCAGGCGGTCGCCGACGATCACGGTCTCGTGCTTGGCGAAGCTGCGCGCCATCTTGCTGGTGAACTCGAAGAAACGGCTGTCGGGCTTGGCGAAGCCGCAGGCTTCGGAGGTGGCGACGAAGGACAGGTGGCCCTGCAGCCCGGAGCTGGCAATGCGGCGGTGCTGGATCTGGTGGGCGCCATTGGTGATGATCCCCACTTCGCCGATGCCGGCCAGGGTTTCGCACAGCTGGGCCGCGCCGTCGACCAGCACCACGGTGTCGGTCAGCGATTCGAGGTACAGGTCGCTGGCGCGCTGCGGATCGATCTCGATGCCGTTGTCCGCGAAGGTCTTGCGGAAGCGCTCGACCTTGAGGAAATCCTTGGTGACGGCGCCTTGTTCGAAGCTGCGCCACAGCGCCAGATTGGTCGCCTGGTATTGCTGGAACAAAGCGCCGACCTGCTCGCGCACGCCGAGTTGCTCCATGGTGCGCATGAAGGAGCGCTGTTCGGAAGCGCGGAAATCGAGCAGGGTATCGTCGAGGTCGAACAGGAAGAGTCGGTGTTTCATTACGTCGGGATGAGAGTACAACTATGGCTTCATGGTAGCACGCTCATCCGGGACGCGCTCCGCGTCAGCTCGGCTTGGGATCGGGCACCGGTTCCTCGTCCTGCGGCAGGTGCACCGGCTGGTGGTGCGGGTGCGGGGTGTCGAAGGGCTCGGGCATCGGTTCTTCGATCGGGGCCGGATCGGGCGCCCGATGAGCGTGGATCGAAAAGCGCGGCGGCATCCGGTGCGCCTGCGGGGTGGAGTGAAGCGCTGCGTGCATGATGCGGTCTCCTTGCTGGAATGCGGTTCAAGCTACCTTATCATGCGGCCCGGCGGCGCGGCGCGCGCCGGCAGTGGGCTACAATGCGGTTTTTCCTGAACACAGCCTTCTCGCCGCACATGGAATTCTCGATCACCACCCTGGCCCTGCTCGTCCTGACCCCGCTGCTGGTGTGGCGCATCTACAGCCGCATCAAGACGCAAATGCAGCGCCAGCGCTCGATCGTCTCGCGCCACTACACCGGCGTGCTGGTATTCGGCGCGATGATCCTGGTGCCGCTGGCGCAGCTGTTCGACACGCCCTACAACCTGGCGGCGCTGCTGGTCGGCGCCGGCGGCGGCATCGGCTATGCGGTCTGGGGACTGAAACTGACCCGGTTCGAGGAAACCCCGCAGGGTTATTTCTTCACGCCGCCCGCGCGCCTGGGGCTGGTGATGGCGATGATCCTGGTGGCGCGCCTGCTGTACATCGGCATCGAGGTGTATGCCAACCAGGGCAAGGGCATTCCCACGCCGCGCCTGACCGACAGCCCGCTCACCATGCTGTGCGTGGGGATCACGGCCGGTTACTTCGGCTACTACTCGGCGGCGCTGCTGCGCTGGCGGCGCAAGGTGCGCAAGGCGATCGATCAGGTGTGATGATCCGACAAGGACGATGCAACAAGAAAGGGGCCGATGGCCCCTTTCTTGTTTATGCGGCCTTCGCCTCGTCCTTCCTTCGCTGCAGCACGAAGATCGGCTGCGCCCACTGCATGTCCTTCTTCTTCTTGCTCGTGATGAGCGTGAGTTCCGAAGGATCGTAGACGTCGGTGTTGTGCGTCAGCGGCGTCGTCATCAGGTACTGGGCATCGGTGTTCTTCAGGAACTCGCCGACCAGCTGGATATTCCGGATATCCAGGTGCGCGAACGGTTCGTCGATGAACACGAAGCCGCCCGAGCCTTCTTCCGATTTCAACAGGCCGATCAGCAAGACCAGCGACTTCATCACCTGCTGGCCGCCCGAGGCTTCGCCGTCGTTCATCCCGATCTGGTCCTTGCCGTCGAACTTGAAGCGCACGTGCAGGCCGGCCTGCGCCAGCTGCACGTCGTCGTTCTCCAGCCGCACCGGGTCGGCCTGGACGTCGATGCCGGCCAGCGAACCCAGTTCGCGGATGTTCTTGGTATAGGTCTTGATCGTGTAGCGCAGGCGCTCGATATAGGCCCCGCGCGCATTGCCGGTGGCTTCGATCGCGCGGTTGTTCTGGTAGCGGCGCTCTTCGGTCTCGCTCTGGCGGGCTTCGAGCTGCTCGTGCAGGCGCGCATATTGGTCGATGACGGTCGGGTCCAGTTCCCAGTCCTCGCGCGCCAGCGAGTGCTCCAGCGAGCCGAGGCGCAGGTTGACCTGGTGCGCGTTCTGGTGCTTGGCCACCAGGTCACCGCGCCAGTTGGGGTTCTTCCAGGTGACAGGCACCGCGCGCCAGCCCCGGCGCAGCTCCAGCAGCGCCCTGGCGTGCTCGCTGCGCTGCTCGATCTGGCGGCGATGATTCAGGCGCATGCCGGCTTCGGCTTCCGACAAGGCCATGCGCGCGTTCTGCCACACGGTGTCGGCGCGGGTGCGCGCCACCGTGGCGTTCTTGCTCAGGGTCTGCAGCTCGCCCAGGCGCGCGCCGACTTCCAGACGCTCGGTCTTGAGCGGCGCAATCGCGCGCGCGGCTTCCTCGAATTCTTCCTGGCGCGCCGACAGCTCCTTGGCGGCGTCGACGCCGGCGATACGCGCCTTCAGGCCGCCCACTTCGGCGGCCAGCTTCGAGATCGCGAGGGTCAGCTCGTCTTCGCGTTTTTCCAGCGCCGGCATCAGTTTCTGGATTGCCTCCAGGCGCTGGGTCTTGCCCGCGGCGCCGAAGCGGTAGCGCGAAGCCTCGACGAACAGCGAGCGGCCACCGCGGCGTTCGCGGTGGTAGGCGTCCGGCGTGATCCATTCGTCCGAACGGCTCTTGAAGCCTTCGTCGACCGAGTCGACGCGTTCGATGCGTTCCAGCTGGTCGATCAGCCAGCCCGGCGCCTTGCTCGAGAAGCGCACGACGGACAGCAGGCTGTCGTCCTTCACCACCGGCGCGTTGACGCAATCCGGCACGATGAAGTGGCGATAGCGTTCCTTCTCGGCCAGGCGGTAGGCCGCCGGCGCATCTTTCGCATTCTCCAGCAGCACCACCGAGGCGTAGCCGCCCAGCACACCCTCAACCGCGCCCTGCCATTTCGGATCGGTCACCTCGACGATGTCCGACAGCATGGCGTGGGCGATGCCCTCGTCGCGCAGCGCGCGGCGCATCAGGCGCTGCGCTTCCGGCTCCGGCATCGAGGTCTTGCCCTGCAGCGCGGAGATGGTCGCCATCTCGCCCGCGATCTTGCTGGACACCGCTTCACGAGCGCTCTTCTGGCGCGCCAGCTCGGCTTCCTTTTCTTCGAGCTGCTTGGCCACTTCGGCGATGTCGGCGCCGGCGTCCGCCGCCAGCTTCTGCAGGCGGTCGCGCTGCTCGAGCAGGCTTTCCAGGGGTTTGAGGCGCGTGTTCACCTCGGACAGGCGCTTGGCCAGTTCGCCGCCTTCCTGTTCCAGCGCGGTTTCCTGCTTCTGCGCCTCGGTGAGCGCGCGCTGCTGCGCCGCCAGTTGGCTGCGCTTCTCGGCCAGCTGGCCGTCGGCCTGCACCAGCGGCTTCTTCGCCTCGCGCAGCATGCGGCTGTTGTTGGCCGCCTTTTCGCGCGCCTCGTGGTATTGCAGCGCCGGCAGCACTTCTTCGTGCAGCTCGCGCTTTTCCTTGTTCAGGTCGGACCACTGGTGGTGGTTGGCCACGCGCAGGCGCAGGCCCTCGAGGTTGGTGCGCGAGGTCTCGAGTTCGGTCTCGAAGCGTTTCAGCTCGACCTCGGTGTCGCGCTGGTGGCGCTTGGCTTCGTCGTAGGCGTCCAGCACTTCCTTGTCGCCGAAGACCTGGAACACCAGGTCCAGCAACTGGCGCGGCGCGTATTCGCACAGTTTGTCGGTCTCGCCCTGCTCCAGCGCCAGCACCTTCGACATCGCCGGCGACAGGCCGGCCGAGGCCAGGCGCTTGCGATAGTTCTCGACGCCCAGCCAGTCGGTGGCTTCGGTCACTTCCTCGATCTCGACGTTACCGGGTCGCATCAGGTACTGGCGCTTCCAGTCGCCGCCGTTCTTCTGCACCTGGCAGAACAGGGTCACCTCGTCGTCCGAGAAGAAGCCCGAATGGCGGAACGGCCGGTTCGACAGCTGGCGTCCGATCGGCTTGTTGTCGACCACGGCGCGCAGCCAGGCGCTTTGCTGGCCCGAGTGGCGCGCATAGTGCTTGTACGTCCGGCCCATCGAGCAATCGAGGCCGAACAGGGTGCGCATCGCGTCGAGCAGCGTGGTCTTGCCCGAGCCGTTCTGGCCGGCGATCGTAATGATCTTGGCGTCCAGCGGGATGTTCTTGATCCGCTGCCAGTAATCCCAGTGGACCAGTTCGAGTGATTTAATGTGGAACATCGGCTATCTCAGTTCGGGGTATCGGTTGCGTCATCGGCTACATGAGCGGTAGGCTCGAGCTGCTCGGCCGCCACCGCATCGTTGGCGGCTTCGGCGTCGACGGCCACCTTGCGCGGAGCGGCGGCCAGCGGCGCGCGCTTGAAGACTTCGGACAGCGCGCCGTTGATGATGCGCTCCTTGAGCACGTCGGTGTCCATCATCAGGTCCAGCAGCGGACCTTCCAGGATCACGTCGCCGCGCCGTTCGATGAAGCCCAGCTTCGACAGCACGCCCAGGTTCATGTCCATGCGGGTCTTCTTGCCGAGCTTGTCGCCGAAGTCCGACAGCAGCGCGGTGTACGAGATGCCGATCGAGGCGTCTTCGGCGCGCGGGATCGGCGTCTCCTTCTCGAACATATCGTTCTGGTCGTCGTCCACCGTGGTGTGGGTTTCCTGGCGCTCGCGCTTGGGCAGGATGATCTGGGCCCACAGGACCACCAGCAGGGCCACGCCGTCGCGGGTCAGGCCGAAGTTATTGTTCTGCCAGATGTCCTTGGCGCCGAAGATCTTCGGCTCGACGTTGCGGTGCAGGGCCACGGTCACATGGTCGGCATACACGTTGTCGAGCAGTTTGAGGCCCGATTCGAGCAGGCGCTTGTCGACTTCGGCGCGGAACTGGTCGTCCGACAGCGCGCGCTTGACCATCTTGTCGTCGCGGCGCAGGGTCTGGTGCGTCAGCAGGCGCGCGATCAGGATTTGTGCATCGTCATTCATTTGGGCGTGCCGTCCGAAGGGTGATCTAGATTGAGGGAGAGGGTCGCGATCGACATGGCCGCCACTTCGGGGTCGTCGAGTTCGATCATCTGGTCCTGGGCCTCGAAGGCGAGCGGCAGGCGCGCCAGGTCGGCGGTCGCGCCCTGCAGGCTGGCCTCGGCCGCGTCGCCCAGCAGCGGCAGCAGCGAGGCGCGGTAGGACGCGACGGCGAAGCTGGCCGGCAGCAGGGATTCGTGCAGCTGGACCTTCTTGGGACCGACATCCGAAAATTCCGGGAAGTTGCCCAGGTTGGCGAAGTCGGCCAGCTTGTTGATCCAGTCGTTCAGCTCGACCATCATGGCCGGGTTGTCGTTGATCGTCAGCGGCGCATCCTGGCCGCTCGGCAGGCCTTTCGGGCCGGTCGAGATCACGCGCTCGGCCAGCAGCTCGGTCTCGGCCACGTCGATCATCTCGGCCGGGGTGGCGAACAGCGGCGTCACCGGGCGGTCGATCGCATCCGAGGCCAGGCTCGCCAGGTCGTCATGGGCCAGCAGCCAACGCTTGACGTCGGTGGTCGACAGGCCGGACTGGCCCAGGTGCACGCGCTGGCGCTCGATCTGGTTCAGCGCGCGCGAGAACATGCCCTGCATATTGAGCAGCGCGCTCTGGGCCCGGCCGATGGCCTGGGCCGCGCGATGGGTGGCGCTGTCGGCGCGCTCGTCCGAGGTGATGGCGCGCAGGATGACCGAGCCCTTCTCCACCCAGTCGCAGGCCATATGCCACTTGGCCTGCGAGGTGCGGAGGCGAAACTCGGAGCCGGAGGCGATCGCGTCGCGGAATTCCTCGGTCAGCTCGATCAGGCGGCCCAGCAGGTGCTTCAGCTGGTCGACGGTCACGCCGCCGACCGCCTGGGCGCCGGCCACCTGCGACAGCAGGAAGCCCATCTCGGCGTCGTCGTCTTCTGGTTTACCCAGCGCCAGCAGGGTCTCGAGCGCCGACAGGACGTTGCGCGCCAGCGGCGTGATGCGGTACACCGCGGCCGGGGCATCCCAAGCGAGCAGGCCGTGGCCGCGCAGGCGGTTGAGCACCGTCTCCAGGCTCTCGGGAATCAGGTAGGCCAGCTTCTGGTTGATGTCGGCGCGCGAGAACGCCGAAGTGGCGGTGTCACCGGCCAGTTCGCGCAGGACGAGCAGGCGCACCAGCACGCCGTCCTGGGTGCCGTGGAACAGGGCCGTGAAGGCCGACAGCATCGGCTGGGCACGCTTGAGGTGGAAGACTTGCTCGATTTCGTCGGGAGCGACGCCTTCCTGGAAGTGTGCCTGCAGCGGATCAAGTTCCGGCGCTAAGGCCGGGGAGTCGGCAGCGAGGGCCGCGCCGGCAAGGGGATCGATCATCGTTGTTACCAGTCTCTCGTGCGCGGTCGAGACGGGCCTGGCATGCGCAATATTGACAATGTTGACAATATCTACATGAACGTATTGACAGGCCCGACCGGCGTCGCGGGGGCGTCAGTATAACAGGCTGGACTGCCCAATCAGCGATTGCCGGCCCCGACCGGGGGCCGACAATTGCGGGGAAGACACAGATGTGACTTATGGTTTAGCAATACTCTTCAGCGTCTGTTCGATGGTTTCCTTGTCGCCTTCCGTGAAACGGATCTTGACCGGATACCATTCGTGCTCCGGCGCCAGCCACACCTCGATGTTCTGGTCGCGGCTGTCCGGCAGGGCCTCGCGGCTGACCAGCACCGCATCGACCTGGCCCAGCCCGGTCTTCACCTTCTCGCGCTTGACCACCTTGAAAGTCCAGGCTTCGGCGCTGGTGCGGCCGGCCACGAAGAACGGCCATTCCGAGCCCGGCTTGAACTTGTCGCCTGCGGCGCGCGCGACGGCCGCTAGCTGCCAGGTGATCGATACCCGGTCCTGCTCGCCGCCCTTGAGCGGATAGGTCTTGTCGCCTTCCGAGAAACTCATGACTTTTTCGCCACGGTCGAAGGTGATCGAAGTCGGGTCCTTGCGCAGCCGCTTTTCGGAAAATTCCACCGGCGCCAGGCCGAACTCGTCGATGGCGCCCTGGCTGCGGTTGTCGAGCAGGGTGCCCAGGATGGCCACGCGCGATTCGACGTGCAGGTCGTATTTACCGTCGCCGGCGCGCCATGTGACGGTGGCGTCGCCCTTGAGCGACAGGCCGCGCTGGCGCGCGCTCAGGTCATACTGCAGGTCGGCCGATGGCGGCAATTCGAAGGCGCGCTTGACGGCGGGATGCGCCGCAGCCGACGGATTGGCGGCCTGGGCGGCAGTGCTGCCCAGGGCGAGTGCCAGCGTGCATGCGACGCCGGCCTTTCGAATGTTGTTTAGAAGCATATCAAAATCCTGAATGGTTCAAGACGATATTATTCACTGTTTGCGTGGTTACTGCTCCATTGGCCTCCGTATTGCGAATCCGCACTGGATACCAGCCGTGTTGCGGGGCCAGCCAGATGTCGAGTGTCGACTTGTAGGAGCCGGGCTGAGGCGGGCGCGTCAGGTGCCAGGTTTGCAGCTTGCCAAGCCTGGTATCGATCTCTTCCTGCCCCACCACATTGAACCGGTAAACGGCGGCGTCGCGGTCTTCGCCGACAAAGATGTCGATATCGCCGCTGAGTTGCTTGGGGTCGCCGCGCGCGATCGCCGACAGCTGCAGCGGCACGCTGGCCTTGTCCTGGGCGCCGGGCACCAGCGGATAGGCCGCCTGCGACGCCGAGAAGGTCACCTTGTTCTCGCCCCAGTTGAAATGGGTGGCGGTGAGCGAACGGCCGCGCCGCTTTTCCGTCATCTTGATCGGCGCAAAGCCGCTTGCCGCCACCGCGCCCTCGCTGTGCAAGACCACCAGGTTGACCCGCGTAAATACCACCCGAATGCCGGCCTCGACCTGGATCTTGTAGGTGTCGTCGTTCAGTTGCCACGCCAACAAGGCCTCTCCCGACCATTCGGTGCCGTCCTTGTCGGTGCGGGCGACGTCCAGCGTGATCGAAGCCGGGGGCGGCATGTCGACCTTGTAGCGGCGCATCTCGGGAGCGGCTGGGGCGGCCGGCTCGGCGGGCGCCGGCGCTTCTGCGGCTGGCGCTGGCGCCGGCGCAGCGGGTGGCGGCGCCGGCACGGCAGGCGCCGGCTCCAGGCCGCTTCCCCCGGCGACGCCATCGGCCGCGCCGGGTTCCATCCCGACGGTAATGCCGCCCGCCTGGGCCGGTATTCCGAATTCGACCGGCGCAATCACGGGCAAGGGCAGCGGCGCCGCCTCCGGCACCGGCAGGGGCGCGGGCGGCGGCGGTGGCGGCGGCACGGCGGCCGGCAAGACTTGCGCCAGGATCGTCGCCGCCCCGCCTTCGCCATGGCCCTGGCGCGGCAACTCCAGGTTGACGTCGAGCAGCACGCTCAGCACGATCCAGTGCAGCAATACGACCAGCGCGACCGGCAGCAGCCGGCGGCGACGCGGAAGTAAAAGTGGTGCGGATTGCATATCCGCTAGTGTAGCGCGGGCAAGGCCCGCGCTGCACGGCGCCTGGATCTTCCTTCAGCAACCTCAGGTGATCGCCCCGCCGTCGACGGTGAGCACGGCGCCGGTGATCTGGCGCGCCGCCGGGCTGGCCAGGAACGCCACCGCCGCCGCCACGTCGCGCGGCTCGCCGAAGCGTCCCAGCGGAATCAGCGACTTCTGGAATTCGGCGAAGTCGCCATTGGCCGGATTCATCTCGGTGTCGGTCGAACCCGGCTGCACCAGGTTGACGGTGATGTCGCGCGCACCCAGTTCGCGCGCCAGGCCGCTGGTGAAGGTCTTGAGCGCGGCCTTGGTCAGGAAATACACGGTGGCCCCCTCGCCGACGATGCGGTCGGCGCCGGCCGAGCCGATGTTGACGATGCGCCCGCCCTGACCCAGGTGCGGGATGGCCGCCTGCGCCGCCAGGATCGGACCGCGCACGTTCACGTCCAGCAGGGCGTCGATATCGTCCACGGCGATGTCGGCGATCGGCGCATAGCGGGCGATCGCGGCGTTATTGACCAGGATGTCCAGGCCGCCCAAAGCCTGGGCCGCCGCGTCGACCGCGCGCCGGATCGCCGCCGGGTCGGCGCTGTCGGCCTGGATCGCGACCGCCTTGCGGCCGTGGCCTTCGATGGTGCGCACGACTTCCTGGGCCCGCTCGGCCGAACGCTCGTAGGTGATCGCCACGTCGGCGCCCTGCTGCGCCAGTTCGATGGCGATCGCGGCGCCGATGCCGCGCGACGCGCCGGTCACGATGGCGCGTTTTCCTTGCAAGTTGTTCATGATATTCCTTTTCTGTGTTGATCGATACAGAAATGGTAGATCCTCCGTCGGCGCGCTGTCAATTGATTTTTTTAGTGATCGACACATATATTGTGAAACGGCGTGCGGCGTTGTCCCGACCCGCAGCCGGACATATACTGTGCGCAATGCAAACGCCCGACCAACCTCTCCACGACGAAGCGGCCTCCCCGGCGCCGGCGACGCGCGCCCGCGGCCGGCCACGCGCCTTCGACCGCGAGGCCGCCTTGTCAAAGGCCATGCGCCTGTTCTGGCAAAAGGGTTATGAAGCCACGTCGCTCACCGACCTCACCGCCGCGATGGGCATCGCCTCACCGAGCCTGTACGCAGCCTTCGGCTCCAAGGAGGCCTTGTTCGTCGAGGCCCTGAACCATTACGGCGCCACCTATGCCTGGGGCTGGAAGAACTTCCTCGACGCCCCGACCGCGCGCGACGCGGTCCAGGCATGGCTGATGGATTCCGCCGCCTTCCTGACCGGCGGCGTCGAAGACGTCCCCCTCGGCTGCATGGCGACCCTGTCGGTGATCGGCGCCGCGGGCCACCAGGAACTGTGCGAGCAGACACGCGCCGCGCGCGCCGCGCCGCGAGCGGTCGTCAGGAAACGCCTCGAGCAGGGCGCCGCGGATGGTGAGATCCCGGTGTCGGTCGACCTGGACGCACTCGCCCGCTTCGTGCAGATCGTCCAGAACGGGATGTCGCTCCACGCGCGCGACGGCGCCAGCCGCGCCGAACTGGAGGCGGCGGTGAAGGTGGCCATGCGCAGCTGGGACGCCCTGGTCGAAGGCTAGGACGGTCAACGCAGCGAGTTCAAATGGCTGCCGAGCCGATGGCCCAGCGCGCAAATAGTCAGCGAAGGATTGACGCTGCCGGCGGTCGGGAACACCGAGCCGTCGCTCACCCACACATTCTCGAAACCGAATACCTTCAGGTCGGGGTCGACGACGCCGTGTCGCAGCGTCGTCGCCATGCGCGCCGTACCGAGGTGGTGGGCGGCGGAGGCGCAGGTATCGCGCCAACCCGTCATCGGGTCGGCCCGGCAGCCGCTCACCTCGCCATGCCGGCGAAAGCCGGCCATCAGCAGCTCGTGGTACTGCGTGAACATCTCGAGGTCCTGCTTGCTCAGCTGCCAGTGCACACGGGCGATCGGCATGCCGTAGCGGTCACGCTCGTGCCCGGACAGGCTGACCTGGCTGTCCGGGTTCGGCAGCTGTTCCGTCATGAAGAACAGGTCGCCATGGTGCGAGCGCAGGCCCAGCGGCAGCTTCTGGTGCGCGATGCGCCACAGGATGTAGGGATGGCGCACCAGGGACGCCACGTGCGACAGGCCGATGTCGCGCGGACCGCGCACGCCGAGGAAGGACATCACCGCCTTGTTCGGCACCGGGCGCCGGTTGATGCCCTTGCGGATGAACACGGCGTGGTTGGGCAGGCGGTGCGCCTGCTGGAATTCGCTGCTGAGCATGAGCCCCGGGAAGACCTGGATGTCGTCCTTGACCGTCCTGGCGCGCGCCTTCGGCTTGGCCGCAAGCGGCTGGCGGAACGTGACTTGCGACAGGTAGCCGGCGGGATGGTCGATCAGGTTGCGCCCGAGCCACCAGGATGGCGGCTGCGCCATGCCATGCGGGCCGAGCGAATTCAGAAGGAGGCGTGGCGTCTCTAGCGCGCCCGCCGCGATCACGAAGCGGTTGGCGCGCACTTCGAAGCGCTGCGCGCCGCTGCCCACGACCACGCTTCCTGCCATTCCCTGCGTGCCTCCATGCCGTTGCCGCAGCTGCAGCGCGGTGCTGTTGCACACGCAGCGCGCCTTGCCGTTGCGGCACCATTCGCGCAAGACAGGCTTGCCCCGGAACGGCGGCGAGCGGTAGCGGTAAGCCTTGGAAGCCAGCATATTGCTCATACTGAGCGCCATGCCGCCGTGGTGGCCGGCAGTGTCCTGCGGCAGGTCCTGGCCGCCGCACAGGAAGTCCAGCGCCACCGCATACCAGGGGTCGAGATCGGCGCGCGTGATGGCCCAGCCGCTGTGGGCGATCCAGGGGCGCGCGAGAAAATCCTCGTCGTCGAGCGGCGCGCACACGCCATGCCAGAAAGCGGTGCCGCCGCCCACCTCCAGTCCGCGGCTGGTCGAAATGCCGAAGGGACGGCCGACACTTTCGATACGCACCGAAGGCGGATCGTGGCGCGACGCCGTCATCGGCCCGGTTTCGACGAACAGCACGTCGTGGCCGGCGCGCACCAGGGGATGGGCCGCGGAAATCGCTCCCATGCCGGTGCCGACGATGCAGATATCGGCCTGGAGTGTCGTGTCTGGTGCCAGCTGCCGGCCATCGATGAGCATCGGATTCACCACGAAAGGTTAAATTGCCAATTTTCAATTTTGTGCAGCGCAACTTTTCCATCCTAACGTAGAGATGACATTTGCTAAATAGACAATATTCCTGACAGTTCAAGCTGTCTTGGGTCCAGCGCAAACGAGACGTCTTCCAGGTCCGCGCCCCGCATGGCCCATCCGTGCGTAATCTGCTACGCTTGCCGCACAACCACTGGAGACCAACCATGCTGAATCAGCCCATGCCAGGAATGACCGACACGCTCGAATTCGTCAAGAACCTGTGGGGCGGCATGAACATCCCCGGCGCCATGCCAGGCATGGGCGGCATGCACATGCCGGGCGCCGGCCTGTCGGTGGAAGACCTGGACAAGAAGATCGCCGACCTGAAGGCGGTCGAGTCCTGGCTCAACCTCAACCTGGGCATGCTGCGCGGCTCGATCCAGGCGCTGGAAATCCAGCGCGGCACCCTGGCCACGCTCAAGGCGATGGGCGACAGCATGGCCCAGGCCATGAGCCAGACCGGCGCCGCCAGCGACGCCGCCATGGCGCCGTTCGCGCAATTCTTCACCCAGGCCGCGCAGGCCGCCGCGCCCGCCGCCGCCAGGCCCGCCGACAGCGCCGCGCCACCGCCGCCGGCGCCATCCGCGGCGGCGCCCGACACCCCGGTTCCGCCACCGGGCGCCGAGGCATCGGGCGCGGCCATGCCGGCCGCCGTCGCCTGGTGGAATCTCTTGCAGGACCAGTTCCGCCAGGCCGTGGCCAGCGCCATGCCGCCGGACAGCGCCCATCCCGACAAGGCCGGCGGCGCGCCGTCCGATGGCGGCGACCACCCCGCAGCCGGCGCCGCTGCCGCCGGCAAGCCATCCGCCGCAGGCCAATCCGCCAGCGCCCAGAATGGCAACGGCAATCCGGCCCCCGGCCGGCGCGGCGCGCGCGGCAAGACCGACAAGGCCTGAACGCTTGATCCAGACGGTGGCGCTCGCCCCCAAACCGTGCTGAACTGACGCGGCGGCCCGGCCTGCCCGGCCCGGCCGCTTCCCCGTCCAGCCGGAGCGAGCGCCATGTTGCCGAGCGACCTGACCCACCTGACGCCCTCGCAGGTCGACGACCTGCGGCGCAAGCTCGCCGCCGCCGGCTGCGATCCGCCGCCCGGCGCGCGCACCGTCGCCGAGCTGCGGGACGCCTTCGCCCTGCTGCGCAAGCGCCACGCTTTGCCCCCGTCGGACAAGATCGACGCGGCGCTGCTGCGCTGCCTCGACGCCGCCGCCGGCCACCTGTTCGGCGAGGTGTTGCGGGACGAACTCGACATGCTGCGCCCCGAGACCACGCAAGAGGGCTACGCCGCGCTCGAAGCCGCCCTGCCGCCCGACCGCGAGCGCCTGTTGCAGCGCGCCCATGGCGGCATGCTGGCCGGCCTGGCCCTGTCCGGCGGCGGCGTGCGCAGCGCCACCTTCAGCCTGGGCGCCTTGCAGGCGCTGGCGCGCTGCGGCCTGCTGCGCCACATCGACTACCTGTCCACCGTGTCCGGCGGCGGCTTCGTCGGCGGCTGGCTGTCCAGATGCCTGCATGCCAACGGCGGCGACATCGCCAAGGTGGAAGCCATGCTCGCGCCGCAGGCCGGCAGCGTCGAGGCGCCCGAGCTGCGTTTCCTGCGCCAGTACAGCAACTACCTGTCGCCGCAGGGCGGCATGTTCAGCGCCGACACCTGGACCCTGGTCGGCACCTATGTGCGCAACACGGGCCTCAACCTGGCCATGCTGGTGGCCTGGATGTGCGCCCTGCTGCTGCTGCCGCGCTTCGCCGTCTGGGCCGTGCACCGCGTGGTCGCGCCGGGCGGGCCATGGACGCATCTGGCCGACATCGCCTGGATCCTCGGCGTGCTGCTGTTCCTGTTCGCCGTGTTCTGCATCGCGCTGTCGATTTCGAGCAAGCCCGAAAGCTCGCGCGGGATGCGCCGCTTTCCGCTGTCGCAGGGCGCGGTCCTGTGGTGCATCAACCTGCCCCTGCTGCTGGCGGGCTTCCTCGGCAGCCTGGGCCTGTGGCGCCACGGCGGCGCGGCGCCATCGAGCTTCCTGCCCACCCAGCTCGAGGGCCGCTGGCACTGGCTGCTGGCCCCGGGCCTGGTGTATTTCATCGTCTGGGCCTGCGGCTGGTACCTGGCCCACGACCGCTCCAGTCCCTACCGCCGCAGCGGCTATACCGTGTGCGCCGCAGGTGCGGCGGCCGTGCTGCTGGTGCTGCTGGAAGCCGGCCGCGCCTTCGCCCCCGGGATCCTGGCGCTGCTGCGGGTCGATGCCGCCCGGCTGTCGCTGCTGCTGTGCTGGACGGTGGGCGTGCTGCTGGTGCTGGCCGGCTGGCTGGCCATCTACACGCGGCTGCACGCCGACCCGCCGCTGCGCGACCTCTCCCGCGCCGAGCTGGGCGAAGGCCTGTCGCACTTCCTGTGCGCGATGGGCGCGCTCACCCTCGGCACCCTGCTGCTGCTGGGCGGGATGGCGGTGCTGCCCGATCCCGCCGGCCAGCGCGTGCTGAACGACGCGATCGCCCTCGCCACCTTCGGCATGCCGCTGATGATGGCGCTGTTCGCCGCCACCATGACCCTGATGATCGGCCTGGTCGGCCGCCTGTACAGCGACGCCAGCCGCGAGTGGTGGAGCCGCCAGGGCGCCTGGACCGCGATCTTCGCCCTCCTGTGGCTGACCGTCTACGCCACGTGCTTTTACATCCCTCCGTTGCTGCACTGGGCCTGGCTCACCTACGAACCCTGGTCGAACCTGGGCACCCTGCTCGGCTGGCTGGCGATGACCGCCTTCGGGCTCAAGGCCGGCAGCAGCATGTCGACCGGCGCGCGCGGCGCCCCGGACCCGAAGCTCGAACTGGTCGCGCGGCTGGCGCCCTATGTGTTCACGGTCGGGATCTTCGCCCTCCTGAGCAGCCTGGTGCAGGCCACGGTGGCGCTGCCGGACGCTGCCTGCCCGAAGGCCGAGCTGACCTGCGTGCTGCGCGCCCATGCCGACGCCACCCTCGCCACGGGCGGCACGACCCTGCTGCTGGCCTTCGGCGCCTTCCTGGGCGCCGCCCTGCTGCTCGGCTGGCGGGTCGACATCAACAAGTTTTCCCTCTATATGCTGTACCGCAACCGTGTGGTGCGGGCCTGGTTCGGCGCCAGCAACCGCGCGCGCCAGCCGCATCCCTTCACCGGCTTCGATCCCAACGACGACATGCTGCTGGCCGAGCTGCGCTACGGCCGGCCCTACCCGATCGTGAACACCGCGCTGAACCTGGTCAGCGGCGCCGAGCTGGCCTGGCAGACGCGGCGCACCGCCTCGTTCGCGTTCACGCCGCGCTGGTGCGGTTACGAGCAGGCCAGCGCGGTCCCCGGCGGCGCGGGCGCGCCATCGGGCTGCTACCGGCCGACCGACGGGTATGCCTCGCGCTCCGGGGTCGGCCTGGACGACGACGCCGGCGTGCGGCTCGGGATGGCGGTGGCCTTGTCCGGCGCCGCGGCCAGCCCGAACATGGGCGCGCACTCGTCGCCGCCGCTGAACTTCCTGATGACGATGTTCAACGTGCGCCTGGGACGCTGGTGCCCGAACCCCGCGCGCCGCGCCTGGACCAGCGCCTCGCCGCCGATCGGCCTGTTCAGCCTCTTGTCCGAGCTGTTCGGCCAGCTCGACTCCGACGCCGCCTATGTCCACCTGACCGACGGCGGCCACTTCGACAACCTCGGCATCTACGAGCTGGTGCGGCGCCGCTGCCGGCTGGTGATCGCGGTCGACGTCGGCAGCGACCGCTATCTCGCCTTCGAAGACCTGGGCAATGCGATCCGGCGCTGCGGCACCGACCTGCACGTGCGGATCGACCTCGATGTCTCGCGCCTGGCGGCCGAAGGCGACAGGGGCATGTGCGGCGCAAGCTGCGCGGCCGGCAGCATCCGCTACAGCCAGGCCGACCGCGGCGCGGCCGACGGCGTGCTCCTGTACGTGAAACCGGCCATCGTCGGCAGCGAGAACGCCGACCTGCTCAACTACCGCAAGCTCCATCCCGACTACCCGCACGAAAGCATCGCCGACCAGTGGTTCGACGAAGCCCAGTTCGAGAGCTACCGCGCGCTGGGCGACCACATCGTCGATTGCGCGCTGCGCGAGGCGGCGCGCGCCACCGTGGGCGCGAATGGCGAACAGGACATCGAGGCACTGTGCGCGCAACTGCTGCAGCGGCATGGGCCGGGCGCGCGCAGCCGCGCTCCGGAATAGTCAGCCCGCCGATGTCGGTTCCGGCAACGGCGCGCGTGAAGGTACCGTGTGCGCCGCCAGCAAGCGTCCCAGGCAGGCCAGCGCCAGCAGCGAGAACAGCACCGCGCTGCCCAGCGTCAGCCGGTAATCGTGGCCCGAATGGTCGAGCAGGGGCCCGATGCAGCTGGCCACCAGGATGTTGGCGAAAGCGACCAGGATGTCCTTGCTCGCGTTGTAGCGCACGAACTCCTCGCGCGGGAACAGCGCCAGCGGCATCGCCGCCGCCGCGGTGAAATAGGCGCCGGAGCAGATCACGTGGGCCACGTAGAACGGGCGGAAACTGGCGGCGCCGTCGACCAGCAGCCAGCCGCCCAGCGCGATCGCGAAGTACAGCGCCATCATGGCGGCGGCCACGCGCACCGCGCCGCGCCGGTCGACCAGCCAGCCGATGACGAAGGCGCTGGCGATCGACACCGCATAGGCCAGCGCGGTCAGCTCGCCCAGCTCCACCTTCGACAAGCCCAGGTCGAGCGCATAGTGCAGCGAAAAAGTATTGAAGGGGACGAAGGTGACGGCGGCCAGCATGAAGGCGCCGAAGATCCACAGGTAGCGGCGCTGGGCGCAGCACAGGCGCAGCTGCGTGCGCGCCAGCGCCAGCCGCCCGCCTGCAGCCGCCGCGTCGTCATGCGCGGCTGGCGCCGGCGGCGGATAGTCCCCCTCGCGCACCATCAGGCACATCAGCGGTATCGTCAGGCCGAAGATCAGGGCGATGGCCACCAGGATCTCGGCCAGCCAGGCTTCGCTCAGGGCGAACAGGGTCATGTTGAAGCCGATCGCCACGCCCAGGCCGACGACGCGCACCGCGGCATAGAAGCGGCCGGCCAGCCCGAAGGGAATGACGTCGGCCACCAGCCCGGCGAACAGCGCCATGGTGGTCATGGCGGCGGCGTCGAACACGGTCCAGAACAGGCAGAACAAGCCCAGTTCGAGCGCGGAGAGGCCCGGCGACCAGGCGCCCAGCAGCGCGTGCGCGCCGGCCGCGAACGCCGGCGCCAGGGCCACGCACAACATGGCGGCGGCGGCCAGCGGCGCACTGACTACCAGGTAAGGACGGCGCCGTCCCCAGCGGCTGCGGCTGCGGTCCGACCTCAGCCCGATCGCCGGCACCACCAGCAGGCTGATGAGCGCCGGCACGGTCGACAACAGCATGGCGACGGCGGTGTCCGAGGCGCCGTGGTTGCGCAGCACGACCAGCCCGATCGGGCCGGCCCAGCGCTCGCGCACCGCGATCCCGAGGGCGCCGACCAGCAGCCAGCCGACCAGCACGCACAAGCCCCAGGCGCCATAGCGCAGCGTGCCCGCCTGCCACCTTGCCTGATCGAGGACGGCGCGCGGCCTCACGGCGCTAGGCCGGCGCCGGGCCGGTCGAGTCGCGCACCACCAGCTCGGTGGCGAAGGCGATGCGGGCGGCGGCCGGCGGGCGGCCTTCGATCATCTCGACCACCTCCTCCACCGCGCGCTCGGCCAGCGCCTCGTAGGGCTGGTGCATCGTGGTCAGGCGCGGGAACACGTGGCTGGCGGTCGAGATGTCGTCGAAGCCGACCACCGAGACGTCGGCCGGCACTTTCAGGCCGCGGCTGGCGATGGCGTCGAAGGCGCCAAAGGCCATCTCGTCGTTGGCGGCGAAGATGGCGGTGGGCGGCGCCGCCAGCTCGAGCAGGCGGCATGTAGCGGCGAAGCCGCCAGGCTGGTTGAAGGCGCCGTCCACCACCAGGTCCGGGTCGACGGCGATGCCGGCCGCCGCCAGCGCTTCGGCATAACCGCGTTCGCGCTCGGCGCTCTGGCCGGTGCGCTTGGTGCCGGCGATGAAGGCGATGCGGCGGTGCCCCAGGCCGATCAGGTGCTCGACCGCGCGCCGCGCGCCGATGCGGTTTTCCAGCACGATGGTCGGCAGCGCCAGCTGGCGCGCATCGAAGAACACCAGCGCGCAATTGAGCTGCTGGCGCTCGACCGCATCGAGGAAGCGGTCGTCGGCGGTTGGCATCAGGAGCAGCAGGCCGTCGCACAGCTTGCTGAGCGTGGCGCAGGTGGTCATCCGGTCCGGGCTGTCGAAGCGGTCGGCATTGAACAGCAGCAGGTCGTAGTCGCGCTTTCTCGCCTGCTCGCCGATGGCGCGCACCAGCTCGTGCAGCACCACCGGGCCGTAGTTGTTCATGAACACGCCGATCAGCTTGCTCTTGTCGCCGCGCATGCGGCGCGCCAGCATGTCCGGCGTGTAGTTCAGCTGGGCCGCGGCCGCCATGATGCGCTCGCGCGCCGCCTCCGACACATAGCCGGTGCCGCGGATCGCGCGCGAGGCGGTGATCGGCGCGACGCCGGCCAGGCGGGCGACCTCGCTCAGTTTGCTGGCTTTGGCCATCTGTCTCCTTCAATCGATCATGTTGTTGAGTGTTTGCAGTAACTCAGCACTAACCTGTGGTTACGATACCACGTCGAGCTCGGCCGATTCCAGAGTTTTTTCTGCAAAATCAGGCGCTTATCCTGCAGGCACGGCCTGTGCATCACCATTGTTGAGTATTTACGATGCACATGGTAACGTAACCATACGGTTGTCATATAAGCAGCGATGGTCGGCGACCGGTGCTTCATCTTCAGCCGCACGTGCCGAGCACAGCGGCCCGACATTACAAGCGAACCTCGAAGTTCGCGGTCAGGAGACACTATGCAGAAGAAGATTTTGGCCGCGGCGCTGCCGCTGGCTTTGGCCGCCGCATACATGACACCCGCGCTGGCCCAGCAGGCGCCCACCGTTCCCCCCTCCCCGCCCGACACCGCGACCGCGGACGCTACCGCGGAACCACCAGCCGCCGACAGCACGGCCGCGCCCACCACCGTGGTCGTCACGGGCTTTCGTTCCAGCCTGCAGAAGGCGCTGAACCTCAAGCAGCAGGCGATCGGCGTGCGCGATTCGATCGTCGCCGAGGACATCGGCAAATTCCCCGAGGCGAACGTGGCCGAGTCGCTGCAGCGCGTTCCCGGCGTGATCCTGAACCGCGACGACAGCTCGGGCGAAGGCCAGCGCATCTCGATCCGCGGCCTGCCCACCGAGTATTCGGTGACGACCCTGAACGGCGCGCCGGTCAACACGACATCGACCAGCACCATCGGCAGCGCCGCGCGCGGTTTCAACTACGACGTCTTCGCGTCCGAACTGTTCGGCCGGGTCGACTTCTACAAATCGCCACTGGCCGAACTGACCGAGGGCGGCATGGGCGGCATCGTCGACCTGCAGACCCCGCGCCCGTTCGACAGTCCCAAGCGCACCATCCGCTACGCGGTCTCCGGCGCCTACAACACCAGCGCCAAGGAGGCCGATCCGACCGGCTTCGCGCTGTATTCGAACACCTGGGGTGCGTGGGGCTTCCTGGCCGGCGTGGCGCATTCGAAGGCGGTCAACAACCGCTCCGGCTTCGAAGCCACCGGCGGCTACAACAGCTCGGCCAACGGCAGCCGCAATCCCGTGATGGGCAACTTCGCCCTCGCCCTCGACTACGACGACCCGCGCGCCAACCTCTCGGGCTACTCGCGCGAACAGATCGACAACGCCCTGCTGCCGCGCATCTACCGCTACTACGGCTCGCAGAACCGGCGCAGCCGCGACGGCCTGGTGAGCTCCCTGCAGTTCAAGCAGGGCGGCCTGAACCTGAGTCTGGACGGCCTGTATTCGCGCCTGGAGAACAGCCGCGACGAGCTGTATTACGGCCTCCTGATCCGCAACACCCGCACCACCAACCGCAACGCGCCGCCGGGAACCAACGGCCACAATGGCCTGGTGCCGATCGACGTCAAGATCGATCCCGGCTCGAACCTCCTGACCGGCACCTTCGGCAATACCTCGTACAGCAGCGGCGTGACCTATGGCGAAGACAAGACCGAGTTCGGCTACCTGGCGCTCAACGGCCGCTGGGAGGCGCGCCCGGGGCTGGTGATTACCGGCCAGGTGAGCGCCAACAACAGCAAGGCCACCAGCTATTCGGACACCCTGTCGGGCCAGATCTTCGGCGTCGACACGACGATCGACTACGGCCTAGATCACGTCTATCCATCGATGTCCTCGCCGGTCGACTACACCGACCCGGCCAATTTCAGCGGCTTCGACGTCACCACCGGCTGGACCCGCGAGCGCGACAAGGGCCGCCAGGCGCGCCTGGTGGTGGACTACGACTACGACCTGTTTGGCGGCTGGACCGGGCGCCTCAAGACTGGCCTGGTCTACGTCGACACCAGCAAGGACGTCGAAAAACGCAATGCCGGCGCCGCCATGAAGGCGAAGATGGTCGGCCTGGGCGACGCCAGCGTGCGCGCCAATATGGTCTCGGTCCTGCCGATCCCCGACCTGGACATGGGCGCCGGCTGGCCGAACCGCTTCGGCACCTTCACCCGCGACTATGCGTTCTCGACCTACGACCCGGTCGCCTTCAACACGAGCGAGGCGTTCACGCCGGCGCAGAGCTTCGGCGCGGCCGAGAAGGTCAGCACCGGCTTCGTCCAGTCCGATTTCAAGGGCGACGTGCTGGGACGCGAGCTGCGCCTGAACGCCGGCGTGCGCTGGTCGCAGACGAAGCTCGACATCGACAACTTCAAGCGCAGCGGCAGCGGCAACACCTACCAGCCGAACAGCGAACAGGGCAAGTACACCAATGTGCTGCCGGCCGTCAGCGCGGCCTGGGACCTGAACGACGAGCTGATCTTCCGCACCTCCTGGGGCAAGACCATCAGCCGCGCCTCGCTGTCGATCATCGCGGCCCAGACCGTGATCCCGAACGCCTTCGACAATACCGCGACCGCCGGCAACCCGAACCTGCGGCCGCAGCAGTCGAAGAACTTCGACACCAGCCTGGAATGGTATTTCAAGCCGGGCAGCCTGCTGTCGGCCGCGTATTTCAAGAAGAAGCTGACCGACGCCACGGTGTCGACTACCACCAACACCACCTTCGGCGCGCTCGGCCTGCCCGACACCGCGCTCGGGGCGATCTTCCAGGACAGCAGCGGCCGGGTCGATCCGAACCTGCCGATGGTGCTGCGCACTTACAGCAACGCCGGCGAACAGACGCTCAAGGGCTACGAGCTGGCCTACCAGCAGGACTTCACCTTCCTGCCCGACCCGTTCAAGGGCTTCGGCGCGCTGGCCAGCTATACCCACATCGATCCCTTCAACAGCATGCGCTGGATCACCAACGCGGGCAAGGAGATCGAGGTCAACTCGGTGCCGAAATATGCCTACAGCGTCACCGCCTATTACGAGCGCGGCCCGCTGGCGATGCGCCTGTCCTACAACTACAAGGACCGCTCGCTGCATGGCGACAATCCGCGGAATAACGGCGACGACCTGATACGCTGGCGCGCCGCGCGCGGCTACCTGGACGGCACCATCAGCTACAAGCTGTCCGAGAACCTGGAGCTGCGCCTGGATGCGCTGAACCTGACCGACACCCTGAACTACGACTACTTCGAGGACGCCACCGGCCAGTACGGCAGCGGCAAGCACACGCGGATGGACTACGCGAAGTACGACGGGCGCACGTTCAAGATCGGCATCCGCGGCAAGCTGTGATGCGGATGACCGGCTTTCTCGCCCGCTGCGTCGGGCTCGTTGCTGGCGCCGTGGTGCTGCACGGCTGCGCCAGCAAGCCCGGAGCCAGCATCGTCGACGTCGGCCCCGGCTGGGCCGGCAACTCGGTCAACGCCGTGGTGTTTCGCAAGAACGCCCTGGCGAGCGACGGCGCGCACCAGTACATCGCCTACTACGACGGCGCCGGCCAGGTCGTGCTGGGCAAGCGCCGCCTCGGCGGCGACACCTGGGAACTGCGGCAGACTGACTGGCACGGCAATGTGCGCGACGCCCACAATGCGATCAGCATCATGGTCGATGGCGAAGGCGTGCTGCACATGGCCTGGGACCAGCACAACAACGCGCTGAACTACGCTCGTGGCGTTTCCCCCGGCAGCCTCGAACTGCGAAAGGCGCCGATGCTGGGGCGCGACGAAGCGTCGCTGTCCTATCCGGAGTTCTTCCGCATGCCCGACGGCGGCCTGCTGTTCCTGTACCGCGACGGCGGTTCGGGACGCGGCAACCTGGTCGCCAACCGCTACCATCCGGCCACGGGCTGGCGCCGCGTGGCCGACAACCTGATCAGCGGCGAGGGCCGACGCAACGCCTACTGGCAGGCCGGCGTGGATGGCCTCGGGGTCATCCACCTGTCCTGGGTCTGGCGCGAATCGCCCGACGTCGCCAGCAACCACGACATGGCCTATGCGCGCTCGCGCGACGGCGGCGCGAGCTGGGAAGACAGCAACGGCAAGCCCTACCAGTTACCGATCAGCGCCGCCAGCGCCGAGTATGCGGCGCGCATCCCGCAGAACAGCGACTTGATCAACCAGACCTCGATGGCCTTTGACGCCCAGGGCCGGCCCTATATCGCCAGCTACTGGAGGACGAAGGACAGCGCCGTGCCCCAGTACCGCGTGCTGTACCGGCGCGACGAAGGCTGGCGCCGGCTCGACCTGGACTTTCGCCAGACCGCCTTCTCGCTCGCCGGCATGGGCACCAAGGCGATCCCGATCGCGCGCCCGCAGCTGCTGATCGACCAGCACGGCGCCAACCCATCCGGCGTCCTCGTGTTTCGCGACAGCGAGCGCGGCGAGCGCGTGTCGGTGGTGCGCATTGCCGGCTTCGACGCGCCGCGCTGGTCGGTGCACGACCTGACGGAAAGCAGCGTCGGCGCCTGGGAACCGAGCTACGACACCGAGTTGTGGCGGCGCCAGGGAGAACTGCACCTGTACCTGCAGGCGGTGCGGCAAGTCGATGGCGAAGGGCTGGCCGACGTGCCGCCATCCACCGTGCAGGTCTTGCAGTGGCGACCCGCAAGCGACACCCACATTCAATGAAAGACGACATGACGAGACGACTCTACCTCAAGCTTGCCCTGGCCACGCTGGTCACCCTCTCCGGCGGCTGCGCCAGCACTGGTGGTCAAGCGCCTACACGGGCCGACGTCCTGGCCGACCTGACCCGCGCCAACGATTACTGGCAACGCAACCACGCCCCGCAGCAATGGGCATTCTGGGACGTCGCCGCCTACCACACCGGCAATATGGCAGCCTATGCGCTCACCCGCAACGAAGCTTACCGCGCTTACTCGACCGCCTGGGCCGAGCATAACCGCTGGCGCGGCGCGGACTCGGACAAGCGGGCCGAATGGAAGTACAGCTATGGCGAGACCCAGGAATATGTCCTGTTCGGAGACTGGCAGACCTGCTTCCAGACCTATGTCGACCTGTACGAACTCGATGGCCGCAAGGACCCGCGCCGCATCGCGCGTGCACGCGAGGTCATGGAATACCAGATGAGCACCCCCAACCGCGATTACTGGTGGTGGGCCGACGGCATCTATATGGTGATGCCCGCGATGACGAAACTGTACAAGGCCACGCGCGAGCAGCGCTACCTCGACAAGCTGCACGAGTACTTCACGTATGCCGACCAGCTGATGTACGACCCGGACGCGGGCCTGTACTACCGCGACGCCAAGTACATCTACCCCAAGCACAAGTCGGCCAACGGCGGCAAGGACTTCTGGGCGCGCGGCGACGGCTGGGTGTTCGCCGCCCTGGCGAAAACGCTGGCCGACCTGCCGCAGGACAATCCGAGCCGGCCCCTGCTGACCGAGCGCTTCCGCCGCATGGCGGCGGCCCTCAAGCCGCTGCAGCAGGACGATGGCTACTGGACCCGCAGCCTGCTCGACCCGGGCCATGCGCCGGGCCCGGAAAGCAGCGGCACCGCGTTCTTCACCTATGCCTACGCCTGGGGCATCAACAACGGCTACCTCGACCGCGCCGCGTATGCGCCGACCGCCCTGCACGGTTGGCGCTTCCTGAGCCGGGTCGCGCTGCAGGCCGATGGCCGGGTCGGCTACGTGCAGCCGATCGGCGAGCGCGCGATCCCCGGCCAGGTCGTGAACCAGGACTCGACCGCCCCCTTCGGCGTCGGCGCCTTCCTGCTGGCGGCGAGCGAGATGGCAAGCCTGGTCGATAGCGCGGGAGATAAGGTGGGAGATAAGCGATGACGCCAAAACTGCCGCGCCGGCGCCTGCTGCAGGGCGCCGCCGCCACCTCCGCGCTGGCGCTGTTGCCGGCCCAGGTCCACGCCGCGGCCTCACACCGCTTCGCGATCGGCCGCAATGACTTTCTGCTGGACGGCAAGCCGCTGCAGATCCGCTGCGGCGAGATGCATTTTTCGCGCGTGCCGCGTGAGTACTGGACCCACCGCCTGAAGACCATCAAGGCGATGGGCCTGAACAGCGTCTGCGCCTACCTGTTCTGGAATTACCACGAGTGGCGCGAAGGGAAATTTGACTGGGCCGGCCAGCGCGATGCCGCCGAGTTCTGCCGGCTGGCGCAGCAGGAAGGCCTGTGGGTGATCCTGCGCCCCGGCCCGTACGCCTGCGCCGAATGGGAGATGGGCGGCCTGCCATGGTGGCTGCTCAAGCAGCCGGGTGACGCCTTCCTGCGCTCCACCAGCGAGGCCTTCCTGGCGCCGTCGCGGCGCTGGCTGCGCGAGGTCGGCCGCGTGCTCGGGCCGCAGCAGGTG
Source organism: Massilia oculi (assembly GCF_017582745.1). Classification (GTDB taxonomy): domain Bacteria; phylum Pseudomonadota; class Gammaproteobacteria; order Burkholderiales; family Burkholderiaceae_D; genus Telluria; species Telluria oculi_A. The sequence continues at coordinate 268,193 of NZ_JAFVIM010000002.1, read as the reverse complement.
ACGCGGGGCGGCCCGATCCTGATGGTGCAGGTCGAGAACGAATACGGTTTCTATGGCGAAGACCTGGACTATATGCGCGCGCTGCGCCAGGCCGTGCTGGACGCCGGCTTCGACGTCCCGCTATTCCAATGCAACCCGACCAATGCGGTGGCCAAGACCCACATCCCCGAGCTGTATTCGGTGGCGAACTTCGGCAGCAATCCCGAGGCCGGCTTCAAGGCGCTGGCCGAGGTGCAGCAGGGACCGCTGATGTGCGGCGAATACTATTCCGGCTGGTTCGACACCTGGGGCGCGCCGCACCGCCGCGGCGGCGTCGAGAACGCCGTGGCCGACGTCAGGACGATGCTGGCGGCGAACGGCTCGTTCAGCCTCTACATGGCGCACGGCGGCACCACCTTCGGCCTGTGGGGCGGCTGCGACCGTCCGTTCCGGCCCGACACCACCAGCTACGACTACGACGCCCCGATCAGCGAGGCCGGCTGGATCGGCGCCAAGTTCGAGGCCTACCGCGCCGCGATGACGCCCTTCCTGGCCGCCGGCGAAACCTTGCCGCAGCCGCCGGCGCAGATGCCGGTGATGACGATCCCCGCCTTCGCGCTGCACGAGACCGCGCCATTGAAAGCCAGTCTGCCGGCGCGCACGATCCGCGACGCGTCGCCGCGCCCGATCGAGGAATACGACATCAGCCGCGGCATCGTCGCCTACCGCGTCACCTTGCCGGCCGGCCCGGCCGGCGTGCTGGCGGCGGCCAGGGTGCGCGACCTGGCCTGGGTGCGGGTCGACGGCAAGCCGGTGGGCACGATGGACACGCGCCATCGCCGCTTCAAGGTGTCGATCCCCGCGCGCAGCAAGCCGGCTGTCGTCGAGATCGTGCTGTACACGATCGCGCGCGTGAACTTCGGGGTCGAGATCCACGACCGCAAGGGCATGCACGGCCCGGTCACGTTCACGCCGAACAGCGGCGAGGCCCAGGCGCTGGAGAACTGGGAGATCCGCGCCATCGACTTCGATGCCGAAGGCGTGCTGCCGCCGCTGGCGTTCAAGCGCGGCCGCAGCAAGGACGCGGCTTTCTGGCGCGGCAGCTTCGACACGAGTGCCACCCACGATACCTTCCTCGACATGTCGGGCTGGGGCCAGGGCATCGTCTGGATCAACGGCCGCTGCCTGGGCCGCTACTGGAGCATCGGACCGACCCAGACCATGTACCTGCCGGGGCCGTGGATCCGGCGCGGCCGCAACGAAGTGGTCGTGCTCGACCTGACCGGCCCGCGCGAGGCGCGCATCGTGGGCCTGGCCAAACCGATCCTCGACCAGTTGCACCGCGAGCGCGATCTCGAGCGCCCACCCAGCACCGTCAGGCTGCAGCTCGATGGCGTTCAGCCCGCGCACGAAGGCGTGTTCGCGCCCGGCTCCGCGACCCAGGACGTGCGCTTCGCCGCGCCCTTGCGCGCGCGCCAGTTCTGCCTGGAGTCGCTCGACGCCTTCGACGGCAAGCCCTACGCCGCGGTGGCCGAGCTGGCCCTATTGGACAAGAACGGCAAGACGATCGAGCAATCCGCCTGGACCATCGCCTGGGTCGACAGCGAAGAAGCGCACAAGGAAGATGGCGGCGCCCTCAATGCGATCAATGGCCAGAACAGCGACTACTGGCACACGGCCTACAGCGGCCCGGGCGCCGGCACGGCGCACCCGCATCGCCTGGTGATCGACCTCGGCAAGGATGTCGAGGTGGCCGGCCTGCGCTACGTACCGCGCCAGGGCAAGGACGACGTTACGGGCCGCATCCGCAGGTATCGCGCCTATGCCGGCGAACGGCTGGCCGGCGAGCCCTGACGCGGCGATTCACATAACGACAAGGAGACGCAATGCAGAGAAGAGATTTCATCGGCAGCCTGGCGGCGGGCGCCGCGCTTGGGGGCCTGTCCATGCGGGCGAGCGCGGCCACCACGGGGAGCGACCGCGCCTACATGGCCGGCCTGCTGCAAAAGATGGCCGAGCCGGTGCTGTCGACCATGGCGCGCGGCGAACTCAAAAAGCGTTTCGCGCTGGAGGTCAGTCCGACCTGGGATGGGCGCGACAAGAACGTCGCCTACCTGGAATGCTTCGGCCGCCTGATCGCCGGCGTCGCCCCCTGGCTGGCGCTGCCGGACGACGCCAGCCCGGAAGGCAGGATTCGCGCGCGCCTGCGCCAGCAGGCGCTGCAGAGCTATGTGCACTCGGTCGATCCGAAAAGTCCCGACTACCTGACCTGGCGCGGCCACGGCCAGGCGCTGGTCGATTCCGCCTACTTCACCAATGCGCTGATGCGCGCGCCGAAAGCCTTGTGGGAGCCGCTCGACACGACCACCAAGAAACGCATCGTCGCCGAGATCAAGGGACTGCGCCGGATCGAGCCGCCCTACATCAACTGGCTGCTGTTCGCGGCGATGAACGAAGCCTGGCTGCTGTCGGTCGGCGAAGAAGCCGACCCGCTGCGCACCAACGTCGCGATCCGCAAGATCAACGAATGGTATGTGGGCGACGGCTGGATCAAGGATGGCGAATCCTTCCACTTCGACTACTACAGCTCCTTCGTGATGTACCCCATGCTGCTCGAGATCCTCGAAGTGCTCGAACGCCATAACGCACCGTTCTGGAACGGCAAGCCGGCCGAGCTGCGCGCCCAGGCCCTCAAGCGCGTCCAGCGCTACAGCGAGCACCTGGAGCGCTTCATCTCGCCGCAAGGAACCTTCCCGCCGATCGGCCGCTCGCTGACCTACCGCAGCGCCGCTTTCCAGCCGCTGGCCCTGCTGGCCTGGCGCAAGCAGCTGCCGCCGAACCTCCCCGAAGGCCAGGTGCGCGCGGCGCTGCAGGCGGTGCACCAGGCCTTGTACACCGCTCCCGGCAACTTCACCGACGACGGCTACCTCACCATCGGCTTCGCCGGCCACCAGCCGGAGCTGGGCGACTGGTATTCCAACAACGGCAGCATGTACATCGCCTCGGCCAGCTTCCTGGCGCTGGGCCTGCCGGCCGACGATTCCTACTGGACCTCTCCGGCCCAGGACTGGACGCAGAAGAAGGCGTTCAGCGGCGCCAGGTTCCGCAAGGACTACCCGGTCGATTATTGAGACGCGGCGCTTCGCCTCCCGCCGATGGCAGATGGCGAAGCGCTTGACCGGCTGGCGGCTTCGGCGGATAACATCGGTATGGACCGTCCACGGGAAATGCCATGTCGATCGTCAGCCGAGAGGAGATCGCCGGCGCGCTGCGCCGGCGCGAGTTCGTCCTGTACTACCAGCCCAAGGTCTCGCTGACCAGCAACCGCATCGTCGGCGCCGAGGCCCTGGTGCGCTGGCAGCGCCCCGACGGCACGCTGCTGCCGGCATCGGCCTTCATCGGCGCCATCGAGCGCGCCGGCCTGCTCAAGAGCCTGACCCGGCGGCTGCTGCCGCAATTGGTACACGACTTGGTCGACGGCGGCCTGGCGGAACAATTCCAGGTGTCGTTCAATGTCTGCTCCTGCGACCTCGAAAACAGCACGCTGACCACCATGATCCTCGACGCCATCGTGCGCGGCGGCCTGCCGCCGGCAGCGCTCGAACTCGAGATCACCGAGACCCAAGCCCTGCAGGCCGCCCCCTGCGTGCTGTACAACGTGCAGGCGCTGACCGAGGCCGGGATCGGCCTGGCGATGGACGACTATGGCATCGGCTACTCGAGCATCGATACGCTGAGCCAGTGGCCATTCACGACCATCAAGCTGGACCAGGGCATCGTGGTGCGCATGCTCGACTCTCCCAAGAACGCGACCATCGTCCGCTCCTCGATCCGCCTCGGCCATGAACTCGGCCTGGAGGTGGTCGCGGAAGGCGTCGAAACGGTCGCGCAGCACGATTTTCTGGTGGAAGCCGGCTGTGGCGTGGCCCAGGGCTTCCTGATCAGCCGCGCCCTCCCCCTGGAAGGATTCAAGGCATTCTGCGCCGCCGCCGGCAAGTGCCGCGGCCTGCCGGTCGGCCTGGTGCACATGGCGATCGTCGACCACGTGCAGTGGCGGCGCCAGCTGGCCAGCTTTGCGATCCGGCGCGCCTCCCTGCCGCCCGATGCGCCGCTGCGCCAGTCGGCCGGCCACCCGACCCTGTGCGTCACCAAGTGCTCCCTCGGCCGCTGGTACCTGAACGAGGGCCGCTATTTCGCGGGCACGCCGACCTACCACGCGCTCGATGCGCCGCACCGCAGGCTGCACGAGATCGGCGCCCGCATCGTCGAGCGCATCCGGGCCGGCGCCAGCCAGGCCGACATAACGCCCCTGATGAGCGAGCTCAAACAGCAGTCGCTGATCCTGATCGGGCTGCTGGAAGATATCGAGGACGCCGGCTTCGAGAGCCTGTTCACGCCGGCGGCAGCCATTCACGCCAGCAGGCCGCCAACCGCTCCGCTAGCGCCGGCGGCAATGCCCGCGCCGCTGTACGAAAGGTCGTGACTTCGGGCGCCGAAGCATGTGCATGCGGCGCGATGGCGGCATCCCACTGCACGCCGTAGCGCGCAAACAGCGCGGCGACGGCGGCATGCTCGAAACCACGCTGCGCCACCATCCGGTCGAGCGTGCGAAAAGCCTCTTCCACCGCCCCGGGCCAGAGCGCCACGCCGACCACTGCCGGCCGGTCGCCATGCTGGGCGATGCGGTGGGCGGTAGCGGGCGGCACCAGCACCGCCTGGCCCGCCCGCAGGACGGCATGCGCTCGGGCGCCGGCACGCAAGCTCAATTCTCCCGCCAGCGCGACCACCAGCTTGGATTCACGCGCATGCGACAAAGGGAAGTTCACTGCGCGCAGCGGCAAGGAGAAGCGCAGCGCCGTTCCCGCGCCGCCCACCTGCTCCTGCGGTACGTCGATGTGTACCGGATAGCCGTCCGGGTACAGCAGCAACTGGTCTGCGGCCTTGCTCATCGTGATCTCACCTCGTGGAATGGTCATGCCATTCTAGGCTCGATCGGCGCCTGCGGAAACGCCTCCGCCGTCAACGCACCATTGCGCCGCGCGGCATGTCAGGCCTTGGACGGTTCGGCTTCGTCCTCGGGAGCCTGCTGCGGCGCCGGCTGGGCGGACTCCGGCTCCGGCTTCGGCTGCAGTGCCCCCAGCTGCTCCATCAGCTGCGCGAAGCGCTGCTGGCCCGGCTGCAGCCGGTCGACATGCTCCAGCACCTCGCGCGCCTCCTCTTCCAGCTCGGGATCGTAGCCGCGCTGCTGCATGTGCGAGATCAGGATCTGCACGGCGTTGAACAGCACCCGGACGTTGTCCGGCAGCCGCTCGCGTGCCTTGCGCATCCACTTGACGGCGTCGGGCAGCTTGCCGGTCTTCCACAGCACCACGCCCTGGTTCATCAGGTCCACCGCCTCCTTGCGCGCAGTGCGGATGATGAGCGCGCCCTCGTCGGGCAGGCGTGCGCGGTCGAAGATCTTCTGCACTTCGTCCTGCAGCAGCGTGTTGTCGTGGTTATTGCGGATGACATAGGCCAGCACCTCGTTGGGCGTGCCCTTGACGCCGACCGCGAACAGCAGGGTCGCCATCTCGATGCAGATCGCGGTGCCGGGCCGCTTGGGATCGGCCTGCAGCATCCCATCGAGCTCGTCGCCGGCGCGGCGCGCGTTCAGGTAGTCGCCGCTCTCGTGGTAGACGTGGCCTTCGGTGATCTTCGCGCGCAGCACCATGTGTTCGTGCTCGCTGCCGAATTCGCGCTGGGCCAGCAACAGCAGCTGCAGCGCGTCCTTGGTATTGCCCTTCAGGCCGCACACGCGCGCCAGGCCGAGGTAGTCGTCCGGCGCCTTGCGGATCGAATACTCGCCGATCACCAGGCATTTGCGGAAGGCCTTCTCGGCCATCGGCACGTTCCCCAGGCGCAGCGCGGCCTGGCCCAGGTGGCGCTGGCGCGGCACCGAGTTGGGCGACAGCTTGGCCGCGCGCTCGAGCACCGCGGCCGCCTCTTCGTGCTGGCCCATGCCCTGGTAGGCGCGCGCCAGCTGGTCGTAGGCGTCGATGTAGTGGCGGTTCTCGGCGATCACGGTCTGGAACATCTGGCGCGCCTGCTCGAAGTCGCCATCGGCCATGCGGATCTTGCCCAGGCCCGCGCGCGCCCAGTGGTATTCGCGCTGGGCCAGCACTCTTTCGTACACTTCGCGCGCGCGCGCCGGCTGGCCGCTTCGCTCCAGCATGCGCGCCTTCATGCGCAGCAGCTCGATCTCGTGCACCCGGCTGGCGGCGATCTGGTCGTCGCACAGGCGCGCCGCGCGCAGGTAATCCTTTTCGATGAAGGCCTGGTCGATCAGGCGGAAAATCTGCTTGCGCCGCCACACGCGGTTCAGGCGCGTCAGCAGCACGCCTTCGGTGATCGGCTTTACCAGATAGGCGTCGGGCTGGTGCTCGGCCGCGCCCATCACCGACTCGACGCTCTTCTCGGCCGAGACCATCACGAACACCGAGGACGGCATCAAGAGATGGCGCATGCGCGCTTCTTCCAGCACCTGCTGGCCGTTCTTGCCCTCCCCCAGGTTGTAATCGCACAGCACCACGTCGTAGCGCAGCTTGTTGAGCAGGCCCATGGCCTCGCCGCCGCTTGACGCCTGGTCGATATTCCTGGCCCCCAGGCTGCGCAGGCTCTCGCGCAGCAGCTGGCGGATGCCGACGAAGTCGTCGACGATCAGGTAGTGCTTGCTGGCCCAGTCGATCTCTTCCAGCACCTTGGGCTTGGAAACGGCTTGCGCGGCCGGCTTGGCGTCCGGCTTGGCGTCCGTTTTTGCATCCGGCTTGGCGTCCGGCTTTGCAGGGGCGGCGGGCGTGTTCATGGCAGGGTCAGGATGAAGCAGCCACCGCCGAGCGGGCCGCCGTTTTCGAGCCGCACCGCGCCGGACCGCTCGCGGTGGCGGTGCATGCGCGCCACCTCGCCCGAGAAGTACAGGCCCAGGCCGGCGCTATTGGTCAAAAAGTTGACGCCGCTGTCGGCGCTGCCCGGCGTGCCGGCCGCCAGCAGCGCGGGCGGAAAGCCGGCGCCGTTGTCTTCGACCCGGATCTCGAGGTCGCCGTCGACTTCGCGCGCCGACAGGCGGATGCGGTCGCGCGTGTAGTGCAGCGCGTTGTTGACGGCGTGCGAGACCACGCCCACGATCAGGTCTGCGTCGACGTGGGCGATCAGTTCGGGATCGACGTCCAGTTCCAGGGCCACGCCGCGCGACTCGAGCAGCACGCGCTCGAGCGCCACCACCTGCTCGACCAGTTGGCCCACTTCGATCGGCTGGACGTCGAACGGGTAGCCCGGCTTGCCGACCTGCTTGTACAGCGCCAGCAGCTGCATCAGGTTGTCGTTCAGGCGACGCGTCTGGTACAGCATCTGCGCCATCTGCGCATACGCCTTCTCGGTTTCGGGCGAGGCGCCGTCGAGCAGGCGCTCGAGCGTGCCGGACAGGACGCTGATCGAGTTCTTCATGTCGTGCGCGGTGGACGCCAGGAACAGGAACAGCTCGGGCGAGTGGTGTGAATCTTCCATCCGGACAGGCCCTTTCGGCCAAAAAGTTGCTACCAGTAAATTATACTCGCAGGCATTCCAGAGTTTGGCCGCACACGCCGATTCCGCGCGCACGTTTGCGGCGGCGCAACGGTCAAGGACCGATATCCGCGGCGTTTGGCGCAGCATCAGGGCTATAGCGGCTGTTGCGCCGTGCGCGCAGCACGAACCGGGCCGGATCGAGCGCATCGACCAGGGCCATCTCGAGCGGCAGCGGCTCGCCTTCCAGCTGGGCGGCCAGCAGCTCGGCCGCCAGCGGCGCCCAGATCAGGCCGCGCGAGGCATAGCCCAGCAAGCCGTAAAGGCCCGGATGACGCGGCACGTCGCGCAATCTTTCGGTGGCGCCGGCGGCGGCGAAATCGGGCAGGCGGCCGACCAGGGGCAGGCGGTCCGGCGCCACGCAGCGGAAACCCACCCTGCCCGCCAGCGGCGCGCCCTCGGCGGCACCGGGATCGGATACCAGGCCGCGCAGTCGCGCCACGTTCTCTTCCTGGCTGGCGGCGCGCAAATGCGGATCGTCGTCCAGGTCATAGGTGGCGCCGGCGCAGGTGACGCCGTGGGCGGACGGCGTCAGGTAGGCTTCGCGACACAGCACCAGCGGCAGTTGCGGAGCGTGCTCCGGCGCCAGGTGCGTCACCTGCCCGCGCAGCGCCTGCAGCGGCAGCTCACGGGTCTGCACCATCTGGCGCGCGCCGGCGCCGCTGGCCAGCACCACGGTCGGCGCCTGGCCGACGACACCACGATCGGCATCGCGCGCCTGCCAATCGTCGCCAGCGCGTTCCAGCCGCACGTCGCCTGCGCCGAAGCGCCGCGTCAAGAGGTCGCCGCAGGACGCCAGCAGCGCCTCGCACACGCTGCCCGGCCGCGCCCAGCCGCCTTGCGGGAACAGCCAGCCGCCATCCGGCGCGGGCAGGCCGAGCAACGCTTCGGCCTCCAGGGGTTCGAGCCAGCGCGCGAAGTCGGGCGGCAGCTTGCCGTCGCCGGCGATCGCGCGCGAGACGGCCGCATGGCCGGCATCGCGCGCCAGTTGCAGCACGCCGCACCCGTCGCCGTCGAAGGCGCGGCCGACGCCACCCAGCTGTTCCCACAGGCGCAGCGCGTACAGGTAGGCGGCGCGCGTCAGGCGGGTCGGGATATTGTCGTCGCGCGAGAGCAGCGGCATGAAGATGCCGGCCAGGTTGCCCGACGCTTCCATCGCGACCTGCGGATGACGTTCGATCAGCGTGACCTGCCAGCCGCGCGCGCACAGGCGCGCGGCCGCGGCGCAGCCGGCCACGCCGGCGCCCAGCACCAGCGCGCGCCGGCGTGGCTCGGGCGTCGACGGCAGGCGCGGCTTGCGGGTCGAGAAGGTCGCATTGTCGCCATCGAAGGCGAATCCCTGGGCGCTCAGGGCGGCGCGCTGTTCGCTATCGAGGCCCTGCGCTTCCAGTCGCGCGCCGAGCGCAGTCAGGCGCGCCAGCGGACGGATGAAGGCCGTGCCCTGCGCGCCGTGCAGGCGGATGAAATCGGGGTGCGCATTCAGTTCGGCCAGCGCCGTCTCGAGCGGCGCCGCCAGCAGGTCGAGCGTGACGTTGTTGTCGTCCTGCGGGATGCGGTGAAAGCCCGGCTGCAAGCTGTCGGTGAGCGCCACCACGTGCAAGTGCGCGGGCCGCTGTGGGTCGGCGCGCCAGGCCGCGACCAGGGCGGCGAAGCGGCTGCCGTCGCCATGGTCGCAGTCGAAGACGGTATAGCGCGCGCGGCCGCGCCAGTGGTGCTGCACATGCATGTCAGCGGCGCCTGCTGCGGCAGTGGCACTCGCGGTCATGGTCGTCCACCATGCCGATGCCCTGCATATAGGCGTAGACGATGGTCGAGCCGACGAACTTGAAGCCGCGTTTCGAGAGATCCTTGGAGATGCGGTCGGACAGCTCGGTGCGCGCCGGGCGGGCGTGATCGGGCCAGTCGTTGACGATCGGCTTGCCGTCGACGAAAGCCCACAGGTACTCGTCGAGCGTCAGGCCCTGCTCGCGCAGCGCGAGATAGGCCCGGGCGTTGGTGATCGCGGCGGCGACCTTCAGGCGGTTGCGCACGATGCCGGGGTTGAGCAGCAGCTCGGCCTTCTTGTCGTCATCGTAGGCCGCGATCTTTTCCGCATCCCAGCCGTCGAAGGCGGCGCGGTAGGTGTCGCGCTTGTTCAGGATGGTTTCCCACGACAGGCCGGCCTGCGCGCCTTCGAGGTTGAGCATCTCGAACAAGGTATTCTCGTCGTGGCAGGGCACGCCCCACTCGTTGTCGTGGTAGGCGATGTAGCGCGGATTGGCCATATTGGCCCAGGAGCAGCGCTTGACCGTCATCGCGCCGCCCCCGGTGTTGCGCCACGCAGGCAGGCCAGGACGTCGTCGGTATGGCCATCCGCCACCAGCTCGGCCGGCGTGCGTCCGTCCAGCGCCTGCTGGGGCGCCTTCATCCAGGCATCGGCGGCATCGTCGTTTCCGAGCACCTTGCGCGCCTCATGCATGACGGCGTAATAGGCCTGCGCCTTGCGCGAATGGCCGTCGAAGCGCGCCTGGAGCGCGGCGATGGAGTCGGGGGAGAGGCGTTCAGAATCGGTCATGGGGTCGCGGTCATGGCGTCGGCTTGCTGGTGGAGACCGCATCATACCCCGCCTCGGCCGGGCGATCGAGGAACACCGCGCCGGCGCTGTCCTCGCCAAGCTTGTCGGCCGGGTTGCGCAGCGGGCAATCGGCGAGGGAAAGGCAGCCGCAGCCGATGCAGGTATCGAGTTCGTCACGCAGCCGCTGCAGGCGCGCGATGCGCTCGTCGAGTTCCGCGCGCCAGCCCGCGCCGAGCACCCGCCACTCTTTGGCGCTGATCGGACGTCCTTCCGGCAGCCCGGCCAGGTTTTCCCGGATCGTCTCGAGCGGGATCCCGGTGCGCTGCGCCACCTTGATGATGGCGATGTGGCGCAGCACCTCGCGCGCATAACGGCGCTGGTTGCCGTCGGTGCGCCAGCCCTTGATCAGGCCTTTCGATTCATAGAAATGGATGGTGGAGACCGCCACCCCGCTGCGGCGCGCCACTTCGCCCACCGTGAGGGCCTTCTTGTCGGGATCGATCGTCGTCATTGCGCTTGACCTCAAGTTAAGTTGAGATTTTATACTTTTTCTCGCTCCCATCACAAGCAAGGAAAAAGTATGAGCAGGCAGATAGACGACATACTCACGAACAGGACGTCATCCACTCGCGACCGGAATGGTTCGGCCACAAGCCAACAGGATGTCATGCACGCGATTTACTTCAGATGGAAAGTGGCTTCTGGCCATGAGCGAGACTTCGAGCACGCCTGGCTGGAATTCACCGAACTAATACGCGACGAGCGAGGCGGTCTGGGGTCGCGTTTGCATCGCTGCACCGACGGCCACTATTTTGCGTATGCCCAATGGCCGTCCGAGCTTTTCTGGTCTTCACAAGCCGAGCCTACCCCACGCATGGTCGAGCTACGAAACCAGATGCTTGAATTCGCTGAGCTTGTAGATGGTCCACTTCGGGGTGATGTCGTTGCCGACCTCTTGATATCGGCAGCTCTAGAATAAGGAAGCAGCCTGGCGATAGCATTCACAGGCGCGAGTGACCAGTTCAGGCTGTGTATTCAATCGCACCAGGACCGCAGTCCTGGTGCCAGGATTGGCGCCTTTCCCGGCTCAATGCCCGCGCAACTCCGCATCGATCTTCGAATGCGCCGCCGTATCGCGCATGAACCAGCACACGATCAAGGTGCAGGCGATCACGCCAGTGACATACCAGTAAAACCCCGATTCCAGATCCACCGACTTGAACCACAACCCGACGTACTCGGCCGTGCCACCGAAGATGGACACCGCAAACGCATACGGCACGCCGACGCCCGTAGCGCGAATCGAGGCCGGGAACATCTCCGCCTTCACCAGCGCATTGATCGAGGTGTAGCCCGAAACGATGATCCAGGCGCAGGCGATCAGGCCAAACGCTTCCCACGGCCCACTGGCGTGGCGGATGGCCGTCAGCAGAGGCACGGTGAAGATCGTGCCGAGCAGCGCGAAGCCCACCAGCAGCGGGCGGCGGCCGATGCGGTCCGACAGCGCGCCGTACAGCGGCTGCAGGCACATGGCGAACAGCAGCGAGGCGGCCGAGACGGCGGTCGTCTGCGAGTCGGTCAGGCCGACCGACAGGCGCAGGAATTTCTGCATGTAGACGGTGTAGACGTAGAACGCCAGGGTGCCGCCCATGGTCAGGCCGACCACCAGCAGCACTTCCTTCGGATGCTGGGCCAGCTGCTTCAGGCCCCCCATCGGCTTGGCCTTCTTGCGCGCCTTCTCGAACGAGTCGGTTTCCGGCATATCGTGACGCATCATCAGCGCGATCAGGGCCAGCGCCGCACCGCAGACGAAGGGAATACGCCAGCCCCATTCACGCAGCTGGGCGTCGGTGAGCAGGAAATGCTGCAGTACCAGCAGCAGCACCAGGGCCAGCAGCTGGCCGCCGATCAGGGTCACGTACTGGAAGCTGGCGTAGAAGCCGCGCCGCTTCGAGTCCGCCATCTCCGACAGATAGGTCGCGCTGGCGCCGTATTCGCCGCCCAGGCTCAGGCCTTGCAGCAGGCGCGCCAGCAGCAGGATGCAGGGCGACAGGATGCCGGCGGTGGCATAGGTCGGCGCGCAGGCGATCAGCAGCGAGCCGGCGCACATCAGCAGCACCGACGCCATCAGGGCCACCTTGCGGCCGTGGCGGTCGCCCAGGTGGCCGAACAGGATGCCGCCGATCGGGCGCACGAAGAAGCCGAGGGCGAAGATGCCCGCGGTCGACATCATCTGGGCCGTCGGGTCCTGGGCCGGGAAGAAGGAATTGGCGAAGTACAGGGCGAAGGCCGCGTAGCAGTAGAAGTCGAACCACTCGACCAGGTTGCCGGCCGAGCCGACGAAGATGGCGCGCAGGCGCGAGCCGGAAATGGGTTCGGCGGCCTGCGGCTGTGCGCCGGCGACCGGATTGCTGATGGTTGTTGTCATGAAGGTGTCTCCTCTTCTGGATACCCCATTGTCGACACCGCCAGCAGGCGGCACATCCGCAATATTGGCGCGGGCTTCTCCGTAAAAATACGGAGGAGGCCGCGCGAAGCCCGTACAGCTGCTATTGTTGGCTATTTTGGCCAGGGACTATTCGATGTCATCCTTGTTCAAACGACATCTCTGGCGCAAGCTGCTCGCCTTGGCCGGCGCGCTGGCCCTGATCTTCGCCGCCGGCTGGTTCGCCGAGCAGCGCGAGCTGCAGGCCAAGATGGAAGCGCTGCACCAGGCGACGGCGGCGCACGTGCTGGGCCTGCGCGGCCTGGTGGAAAAGCATGACTTTTTACCGCATGCGGCGGCGCGCCACCCCGACGTGCACCACCTGCTGCAGGCGCCCCACGACGCCGCCCTGCGGTCGCGCGTGAATGCCTATTTCGCCGACCTGCAGACCACGACCGGCGCCACCGCGCTGTTCCTGATCGATCGCGCGGGCCTGACCATCGCCTCCAGCAACTGGAACCTGCCATCGAGCTTCGTCGGCGAATCCTACCGCCAGCGCCCTTATTTCGAGGATGCGGTGGAGGGCCGCCGCGGGCTGTTCTACGGCCTGGGACTGACCACCGGCCAGGCCGGCCTGTTCATCGCGGAGCCGGTCCGCAACGGCAAGGACGTGATGGGTGTAATGGTCGTCAAGATCAGCCTCGATCCGCTGGAACAGACATGGCGCCATGGCGCCAACCCGGTGGTCCTCAGGGACAGCCGCGGCGTGGTGTTCCTGAGCGGCGTGCCCGAGTGGCTGTTCAAGAGCGTCGGGCCGGTGTCCGCGCTGGACGCGGCCTGGATCGCGGACCACGGCCAGTACGGCGCGCGGCGCCGCTTCGACGTCCTGCCCTGGACGATCCGGGTGCGCGACGACGTGCCGGGCTTCGTCCTCAGGACCAGCACCGGAGGAAGGGCGCGCGACTATCTGGCATTGGATACGCCCTTGCCCGGCCTGGGCTGGACCCTGACGGTCCTTGAAGACATGCGCGAGGTGCGCGAGGCGCGGCGCCTGGCGCTCGCGCTGGGCACGCTGGCGGTGGCGCTGCTGCTGCTCGGCGTACTGTACTGGCGCCTGCGCGAGCGGCGCTATGCCGAGCAGCAGTCGGCCCGGCTCGAGCTCGAGCACCGGGTCGAAGAGCGCACCCGCGACCTCCAGCAGGAATACGCCTTCCGCAAGGCGATGGAGGACTCCCTGCTGGTCGGCATGCGCGCGCGCGACCCGGAGGGCAAGATCATCTACGTCAACCCCGCCTTCTGCGCCATGGTCGGCTACAGTCCGGGCGAATTGCTCGGCTGCCGGCCGCCATATCCGTACTGGCATCCGGACGACCTCGAAAAGCACGAGCGAGACAGCGACGACGCCCTGCTTGGCCGCGCCGCGCCGCACGGCTTCGAATCGCGCATCCGCCACAAGGACGGACACGACGTGCTCACCATGGTCTACACCGCGCCCCTGATCGACGCCGACGGCGTGCACCGGGGCTGGATGAGTTCGATCGTGGACATCACCGCGCAGAAGCAGGCCGAGGCGCGCCAGCGCGACCAGGAACTGCGCCTGCAACGCAGCGCGCGCCTGGCCAGCGCCGGCGAGATGGCCTCGACCCTGGCCCACGAGCTCAATCAACCCCTCATGGCCTTGTCCAACTTCGCGATCGCCTCGCGCGCCCTCGCCGCCAGGGGCGACGCCGCCATGCTGACCGGCGCGCTCGACGACATCGTCGAGCAATCGCGGCGCGCCAGCGAGATCGTCAAGCGGGTGCGCGCCATGATCAACCCACAGCGCGCCGACTACGCCACCCTCGTCCTCGGCGCCGTGATCGATCATGTCGAAGCGCTGCTCAGGCCCGAGCTGAACGGCCAGGGAGTGCTGCTGCGCGTGATGCTGGAAGACCCCGCCGTGAAGGTGCGCGGCGACCAGGTCCTGCTCGAGCAGGTGCTGGTCAACCTGATCCACAACGCGGCGCAGGCCATGCACGACCAGCCGCGCCATCGCCGCCGCATCGTGCTGGCTACCTGCCGGGTCGCGCAGGGCGTGCGCATCGCGGTCAGCGACCAGGGCCCGGGGATCCCGCCCGAGCAGCTCGACCAGATCTTCGCCCCCTTCTTCACCACCAAGCGCGACGGCCTTGGCCTGGGCCTGAACATCTGCCGCACCATCGTCGAAGCCCATGGCGGGTCGATGACGGTGGCGAACGACGCCGAGGGCGGCGCCACCTTCTCGTTCATCCTGCCTATCGTTCCATGAAAGCAGCACCATGAAAGATTCACCATTGACCCTGTACGTCGTCGACGACGACGAAGCCCTGCGCCGCTCGATGCTGCTCCTGCTGTTCTCGCAGGGGCTGGCGGTGCAGGCCTTCGACTCCGGCGAAGCCTTCCTCGAGGCGGTCGACCCGAGCCAGCCGGGCTGCGTGATCCTCGACCTGCGCATGGGCGGCATGAGCGGCCTGGCCGTGTTCGAGCGCCTGCGGGCCGAACACAGTCCGCTGGTGACGGTGTTCCTTTCCGGGCACGGCGACATCCCCATGGCCCTTGAGGCGGTGCGCAGCGGCGCCTGGGACTGGGTGGCCAAGCCGGACACCCAGCAATTGCTGGACAAGCTGCCCGACGCCATCATGGAGGCCCGCGCGCGCGGCCACGCGAGCCGGCTGTGGGAAGAACTGACGCCGCGCGAGCGCGAAGTTGCGCGCCTGGTCGGCCTGGGGCAGCCCAACAAGGAGATCGCGCGGGTGCTGGTGCCGCCCTGCGGCCCGCGCTCGGTCGAGACGCACCGCGCCAATATCTTTCACAAGCTGGGCTGCGCCAACGACAACGAGCTCGGAAGGTGGCTGGCGGCCTATCCCTGGCTCCGATAGCCGCTTATTTGCGCGGCCACTGGGCTTCGATCACCCGCGCCAGCGCCTCGACGCCCTGCCGGATCGCCTCCGGCTTCACCGCCGAAAAGCCGAGCAGCAGGCCGGGCGCCACCGCGCATGCGGGCGTGGCGGCGGCGTTCGCGTAATAGCCGAGCGGCCGCAGCTCGATGCCGGCTTCCAGGGCCGCCTGCGCAACCCCCGCTTCATCCGGGATGCGCCCCTTGCGGTCTGGCCTGAAATGCGTGCACAGGTCGAGTCCCACGTCCGCCGGCCCGCAGGCCAGGCGTTCGCCGAGCCGGTCTTCCAGCGCCGCCATCAGGACCGCGCGCCGTTCGGCATAGGCGTCGCGCGTGCGCCGGATATGGCGCATGAAGTGGCCTTCGGCGATGAAGTCGGCCAGCACCGCCTGCGGCAGCATGGCGTGGTGCATGTCGACCACCGCCTTGGCGCGCGCCAGCGGCTCGGCCAGCGCCGGCGGCGCTACCACATAGCCCAGGCGCAGCGCCGGGAACAGCACCTTCGACAGGGTGCCGACGTAGACCACGCAGCCGGCGCGATCCAGGCTCTGCATCGAGGCCAGCGGCGGGCCGGTGTAGCGGTATTCGCTGTCGTAGTCGTCCTCGATCACCCAGGCGCGTTTGGCCGCGGCCCAGCGCAGCAGCTCCAGCCGGCGCGCCAGGCTCATGGTCGCGCCCAGCGGCAGCTGGTGCGACGGCGTCGCGAACACCAGGCGCGCATCGGGATAGTGGCGCGCGGCATAGGCCACGTCCATGCCCTCGCTCGTCACCGGCACGGTGCGGATGCGCGCGCCGGCCACCAGCATCGGCGCGCAGGCGCCCTGGTAGCCGGGCGACTCGACCCAGACTTCGTCGCCCGGCGCCAGCAGCAGCTGCGTCAGCAGGTACAGCGCCTGCTGCGAGCCCGAGGTGATGACGATCTGCTCCGGCGTGCAGACCACACCGCGCGAGGCGCGCAGGTAGGCGCACAGCAGCTCGCGCAGCGGGGCGTAGCCGTTGGCGGGACCGTAGCCAAGATAGGGGCCCCGCTGCGAATGGCGCAGGTGGCGCGCTTCCAGCTTGCGCCACAGGTCGAAGGGGAACAGGTCCAGGCCCGGCATGCTGGGGCGGAAGGCGCGCACCGGGCCCTCGTAGAGACGGCGCGTCCCCATGGCTTCCGCCAGCGCCGCGCCGCGTTCCGGCAGCGCGCGCAGCAGTCCTGGCGCTGCCGGCGCCTGGCGCGCCAGCGGCAGGGCTTCGTCGACGAAGGTGCCCTGCCCCACGCCGCCGCGCAGATAGCCTTCGCTGGTGAGCTGGTCGTAGGCCGCCAGCACGGTCTGGCGCGACACGCCGAGCTGCCGGCACAAGTCGCGCGTGGCCGGCAGGCGCGCGCCCGGCGCCAGCGCGCCGTGCAGGATCGCCTCTTTCAGGCGGGCGTACAACTGGCGAAACAGCGGCACAGCGCTGCTGCGGTCGAGCGAGGTGCTGGCGATCAGGTCGTGGACGTGCATGGCGGGGGCGAAGAATTGGACTGCCCATCTTCCATGGAATTGGCTATTTCAGCAAGCCAAAGCACGACCTACGATAAAGGTCCTGGACACGAGCGCCGCTCTGTCGCCAATTTCCGCATCACCGAGATCGTCATTTTGGAGAACGCCCAGATGTACTGCCCTACCCGCTTCACGCAATCCGAGTCCGCCCCGATGCACGCCCTGGTCGCCGACCATCCGCTCGGCATGCTGGTCACGCAGCAGGGCGGCATGCCGGATGCCGATCACCTGCCGTTCGAGCTGCTGGCCGAGGAAGGTGTTCTGCGCGCCCATGTGGCGCGCGGCAATCCGGTGTGGCAGCGCGCCGGGCAGCGGGTGCTGGTGGTGTTTCGCGGACCGTCCGGCTATGCGACACCGGACCGGATCGAGAAGGTGGAACGCGGCGGCCGCGTGGTCCCGACCTGGACCTACAACGTCGTGCACGTGCACGGCACCCTGCGCGCGATCGACGATCGCGACTGGCTGCGCGCGCTGGTCGAGCGCCAGACCGACCATCAGGAAGCGGCGCTGCCGGATCCGTGGTCGGTCGACGACGCGCCGTCCGACTACACGGACAAGCTGCTGGCCGCCATCGTGGGCATCGAGATCACGATCGATCGCATCGAGGGGAAGTGGAAAAGCGAGCCGCCGCCACGGGTGGCAACGGCTCAGCTAGCTTAAGCCGCTTAGTGGCTGGAACCGGTATGGCCGGCGCCGGAGCTGCCGGTGCTGCTCGACTTGCCTTGCGCCAGTTGCTCGGCATGCTTCAAGTGTTCCTGGACGACCGGGATCATCTTGTCGACCTGGCCCTTGACTTCCGAATCCTTGGCGCCTTTCGAGGCCGCCTGCAGCTTGGTCAGGGTTTCCTTGTGGGCGCCGACGCCGCCCTGCTTGACATAAGCCTTGTCGAAGGCGTCTCCCGACATTTTCTCGAGCTTGGCCGACATGGCCTTGTGCTTGGCGTCGAGTTCGGTCGGCAGGGTCACTCCCTTCGACTGGGCCAGGGTCTGCACCTCGCTCAGCGCCTTGCCGTGGTCGTCGACCATCTTGGTGGCGAAGGCTTTCACCTCGGCGTTCTGGCTCTTGCTTTGCGCCAGCTTGCCCATTTCGACTTCGGCCATGTTCGACATGCCCATGTCCATGATTGCCTTGCGGTCGGCGGCGGTCAGCTTGGCGTCGCTGCTGGCGGTGGCGGAAGTGCTGCTGGCGCCCGACTGCTGGTCGGCCTGGCTGGTCTGTGCCTGCGCGCCGACCGCACCGAACATGGCCGCGGCAACCGAAACCGCCATCAGGCGCTTGAGAATGTGATTCTTTTGCATTTGACTCTCCGTTGAAATAGTTGGATGAGCCGAGTGTAGTCCTGCCTGTTCAAGACTAGCGCGCGTTAGCCGACAAGCAATTTCATAAAAAAAGCCAGCCCGGACAGGCTGGCTTTCGAGGAAAGCAGGTGCGATCAGCGGAAGCTGAGCGCCGCCGTCAGGTCGCCCGGCGGGCGCGCGCCGCGCGCTTCGAAAGCGGCGTTGCGGGTGGCCAGGCCCTCGAGCAGCGGCAGGCCGTGCAGGCGCGTGATGAAGCGCAGGATCGAGGTCGTGTCGTAGAAATTATGGTCGACCGCGCCGCGCTTGGCGTGCGGCGACACCACGATCGCCGGGATGCGCGAGCCCGGGCCCCAGCGGTCGCCCTGCGGCGGCGCCACGTGGTCCCACCAGCCGCCGTTTTCGTCGAAGGTGATCACCACCACCATGTCCTTCCACTGTGGCGATTTCTTCAGGTGCTCGATGATGTTGGCCACATGGGCGTCGCCCGACTCGATGTCCGAGTAACCGGCGTGCAGGTTCAGGTTGCCCTGCGGCTTGTAGAAGGCCACCGCCGGCAGCTTGCCGGCGACGATGTCGGCGATGAACTTGTTGGAGATCGGGCTGTCGCCCAGGCCGCCGTCGCGCAAGTGCTCCGCGCGCTCTTTCGTGCCCGGTGCGAACTGCTTGAAGTAATTGAACGGCTGGTGGTGATACTGGAAGTTCGGGCGCTCACCGGCGCCGCGGCCGTCGAGCGCCGCCTGCATGCCGCCACCATACCAGGCCCAGCTCACGCCCTTGCGCGACAGCAGGTGGCCGATCGTGTCATAGGTCTGCGGCGGCAGGGTCGAGGCGTCCGCGGGGTCGGCGTGCAGCGGGTCGCCGTCGAAGGCCGGACGCACCCAGCTCGGCTGGTACGGCGGCGCCATCGTGTTGACGGCGTAGCCATCGGGCGTCATCGCGCCGTTGCGCACGAACTTCGGCTTGCCGTCCAGCGCCGAGGCCGGCGAATCGGGGGCCAGCGCCAGGCGCACGCCCTGCGGGCCGTCTTCCAGCACCGCGATCTTGTTCTTCGCCGCCGTCTCGGCCGCATTGAAGTATTCCGGCACGCGGCCGCTGATCAGGAACTGGTGGTTCAGGTAGGAGCCGCCGAAAGCCGCCATGAAGAAGTTGTCGCACAGGGTGAACTCGCGCGCGATCTGGTACAGGCCCAGGTTCTTCGAGGTTTCGCCGTAATAACCCATCACCATGCCGCCGGCATCGGACCAGGCGGCAAAGCCGTCGTTGCGGCCGCCATTGATCTGCATCTGGTTGTGGTAGAACTGGTGCACCAGGTCGCGCGTAATGACGCCTTCCGGCAACGGCTTGCCCTCGGCATCCGTCAGCTTGTACGGTGCGTTCGGCAGGTTGGCCGACTGGGCTTCGGTGGTGATGTAGTCCTTGCCGCCGATGTTCTGGCGGCCCGGCACCACGCCGCCCCAGGCCTTGGGCAAGGTCGGCAGGATCGAGCCATCGCGGTCGCGCTGCTGGACGCTGGCTGCCGGCACGCTTGCCAGCGGCACGGCCAGGCCGGGGAAGTCGGCGAACAGGTTGTTGAAGCTGCGGTTTTCCAGGTAGATCACGACCACGTTCTTGACATGGGCGCGCAGCTTGGCGTCGAGCGATCCCTTGGCGGCGGGCTTTGCCGGCGCTGCGGCCGCATTCGTCACACCGGGCAGGGTGGCGGCGGCGCCGACCGCGGCGGCGGCCTGGAAGATGCGCCTGCGCGTGGGGTTCTCTGGCTGGATGGACGCCTCGGGTCCGCGGTGTTGCTCTCGCTCTTGATCTTGCACGTATAGCTCCTCTTGCTGTCGGCCCTGGCGGCCGCGAAGGAACTATTATCCGCGCAATTTACGAATGGAAACAATCGGAAACAAATAAAGTGTGGTGCGTCAAAGAGGCGTCACATTTCGAGGTCACAATGCAAGTGCTCCTAGGGAAGGGCACTCGGCGGTGCAAACCGCCCTACCGGCGCCGGCGGTCGGGAAACATACCGGCACCAATTTCTCTGAATGCAGGCCCACATGCGTGGGCCTGCATTTTTTCCAGCCCCGCTTCAGCCGTATAGCGGAATCAGGATGTCGTAGGCATTGTCTGGCCGCGCATCATCGTCGACCGTCGGCGTATAGCGGCGGTCGTAGCGCTCCAGGCGGATGCCGTCTTCGTCTTCTTCCATGCCCAGCTGTTCCATGGTGGCGATCCCGGTCACGGTGCTGGCCTGGGCGTGCACCATGGGCCCGCGATGGGTCATCAGGGCGTAGCGGCGTTCCGGGATCCGGATCGCGATCATGCCGGGAGGGAGGTTGTTGAGGTCCGAGACTTCGACGGCGATGCATTCGAGTTTCATGCCGCCATATTGCGGCATGCGCACGCCATAATGCAGGCCATCGGTCTCGCCCAGCTCCGCCTCGCGGGCAAGGAAGGATTTCCAGATCTCTGGCAACTCCGTTTCCAGAACCGAGGCGGGCCCTGCGACAGGCAGCCCGGCGAGCTTCATTTCAGGTAGTGTAACGGTTGAGATGTGCATGATAGTGGCTTGCTAATGGACGAAAAGATTATAGCCTTATCTCTTCGACAATATTAGCATCCACGCAATCGTGCGGATCGATTTCTCGTGTCAAAAGGAGAACAATGTTGCCTACCTCACTCAAAGCCCTGCTCAAGGAGCTCGAAACCCATGGCGTCAGCCATGATGCCGCGCCCGCCAACCGCGCGCGCCGCCTGCTCAATATCACCCACGACACCGGCGAATTCCTGGCGGTGCTGGTGCGCGCCATGGGCGCCCGCCGCGTCCTCGAGATCGGCACCTCGAACGGCTATTCCACCTTGTGGCTGGCCGACGCCGCGCAAGGCATCAACGGCAGCGTCACCACGGTCGAGCTGTCGGCCGAGAAGGTCGCGCTGGCGCGCGAGAATTTTGCGCGCGCGTCTTTACAGGATCGCATCGTGCAGGTCGAAGGCCAGGCCGCCGATTTCCTGGCCAGCAGCGCCGACGAATCGTTCGACCTGCTTTTCCTCGACTCCGAACGCAGCGCCTACCTCGGCTGGCTGCCGCACATCGAACGCATCCTGCGCCCGGGCGGGCTGGTGGTGGTCGACAACGCTACCTCGCACGCCCAGGAACTGGCGCCCTTCATGCAGGCGCTGCGCTGCGCGTCCGGATGGAGCACCAGCCTGGTCCCGGTCGGCAAGGGCGAATTCCTGGCGACCAAGCATTGATCCCTCCTGGTTCCGGCGCCTGTGCAGTTCAGGCACGGTTTTGTGCAGTCCATCGCACGGGGCGCGCAAGGCAAGGACGCGCTCCCTAGAATGGTTTCATCAACTTACCGGAGACCACCATGAAACGCGCCGCCATCGCCGCCCTTCTCGCCCTTGCCTCCCTGTCGGCCCAGGCCGCCGACCAGGTGCGTAACGTCACGCCATTCAAGACCATCGATGCGCGCGGCCCGGTCAGCCTGGTGGTCGAGGTGGGCAAGGCCCATTCGGTGCGGGTCGAAGGCAATCAGAAATTCATCGACCGCGTCACGACCGAAGTCGTGAACGGCGAACTGCGCCTGGGCTTCGAGGACAAGAACAGGAACAACGTCAATATCAAGGATGGCGAGCGGGTCGTCGTCACCATGCCGGAGCTCGCCAGCTTCCGCGGCGAAGGCGCCGGCCTGATGGTGCTGAATAACGTTCGCGGCGACAACTTCGACGTCAACTACCGCGGCGCCGGCAGCCTGCAGATGAACGGCCGCGTGGGCCATCTGCGCCTGAACGCCGAGGGTGTGGGCGAGGTCATTGCCAAGGACCTGGTGGCCCAGGATGCCGACGTCACCTTCCGCGGCATCGGCGAAGTGTCGGTGCACGCCAAGAACCGCCTCAATGCCAGCGTGCAGGGCCTGGGTAACCTGACTTATTACGGCCAACCGCGTTCGGTCAGCCGCTCGGTGTCGGGCATCGGCAACGTCACCGCCGCCAAATAACGCCACACCACCCTGTGGGGTTGGCAGCCACGCTGCCGACGCGGTTACCCGTTGACCAGGTCGAGCAGCACCTGAGCATGGCAAGGCCCGTCGAGCCGGCACCAGCAAGCCAGGTTATGCCCGCGCAGGATGCTCTGCGCCTCTTGCGCCAGCTGGCGGCCGTCGGGATCGTCGTTCAGCCAGCGACGGTAGGCCGCCACCGCCTCTTCCACCGTCGGCATCGCCACATAGCGCCCGACCGGCGTGCCCGGCGCCACGTCGGGCAGCACCGAGAATGGATTGCCCCAGCGGCCCGGACGCGCCACCGAAATCGTGTTCGGCGGCATGCGCCAGCCCTTCTTGCGACTCAATTGCACACGGTGTGGCGTCATTGGCTTTCCTCATGATGGATACGCGCCGGATCTTCCGGCGCAAGCCATCATACCGGGGCCAGGCGCTCCTGCATCGACTGCGCGCCAGCGCTGCCGCAAGTGGACGCGAGGAACTCCATCAAACGCTGCAAGGTCTCCAGGCGCGCCGCATAGATGATGTAGCGGCCTTGCTGGCGTGGGGATACCAGGCCGGCGTGGGTGAGTTCCTTCAAATGGAAAGACAGCGACGAGGCCGGCATTTCAAGGGCGGCGGCGATATTGCTGGCGGACTGGCCCTGGGGACCGGCCTGCACCAACAGGCGGAAGGCGGCGAAGCGCGATTCCTGGGCGAGCGCGGAAAGCGCCGCGATGGCGAGATTGGTTTGCATGCGAACAGTATTCTTTCGATTCAAGGGCCAGCGCGTCGATGCTGGAGCCACGGTTCGAATACTGTCGAAAGACTTTGACAGGGTGATGACAAAACGTGCGCCGGGACCAGCGCCCCGGCGCGCGTTAGCCGTCAGGCGCGTTTGCGCAATGCGTCCTGCACCGGCAGCACTGACGGCTCCTTCTGCTTGGCCGCGGTGGCGACCGCCGCATCGTCCATCAGCTCATACCACATCGCGTTCAGCACGCCGAACGCCGCTGCCAGCGGCAGTCCCAACAACCAGGCGAAATACCACATGATGGTTTCCTTTCTTTCTTCGATTAGTAGGCGTGGCCCTTGCCATCGCGGATGTCGGTCGGATTCACCTTGCCCCACAGTACCTTGTAGACCCAGCTGGTGTACATGATGATCAGCGGCAGGAAGATGCAGGCGCAGACCAGCATGATGAACAGCGTCAGGTGGCTCGACGACGAATCCCACACCGTCAGGCTGGCCTGCGGCTGGGTCGACGACGGCAGGATGAAGGGGAACATCGAGGCGCCCACGCTCAGCACGATGCCGGCGACCGACAGGCTCGAAGTCAGCATCGCCACGCCTTCCTTGCGCTTGACCAGCGCCATCCAGGTCAGCAGCGCGCCGACGATGCCGGCGGCGGGCGCCAGCTGGGTCCAGGAGTGGGCCGCATAGTTGGCGAACCAGCTGCCGGCGACGCCCGCCTGCACGGTCTTGAACAGCGGGTTCGATGGACCGGTCGTCACCAGCTCGCTGCTGATGCGGTAGCCATCGACCACGTTCCACAGCAGCACGCCGGCAACGGCGTACAGCACCACGGTGGCAAGCGCCGCGCGGATGCCCCAGGTGCGCGCACGGCTGGCCACCAGGCCATCGGTCTTGAGCACCAGCCAGGCCGCGCCATGCATCACCAGCATCGCCACCGACACCAGGCCGCACAGCAGCGCAAAAGGATTGAGCAGGCCGAAGAAGCCGCCTTCATAAAAGATCTGCATGTCGGGCTGGATGCGGAACGGCACGCCCTGCAGCACATTGCCCATGGCGACGCCGAAGATCAGCGCCGGCACGAAGCCGCCGACGAACAGGGCCCAGTCCCAGGCCGCGCGCCATTGGGTGCTGTCACGCTTGCTGCGGTACTTGAAGCCGACCGGGCGCAGGATCAGCGCCAGCAGCACGGCCGCCATGGCGAGGTAGAAGCCCGAGAACGAGACCGCGTACAGCTGCGGCCAGGCGGCGAAGATGGCGCCGCCGCCCAGCACCAGCCAGACCTGGTTGCCTTCCCATACAGGGCCGACGGTGTTGATGACGACGCGCCGTTCGAGGTCGGTCTTGGCCACGAAAGGCAGCAGGGTGCCGGTGCCGAGGTCGAAGCCGTCGGTCACCGCGAAGGCGACCAGCAGGACGCCCAGCAGCACCCACCAGATGACACGCAGGGTGTCGTAGTCGAGAAGCATATGAAGAATCATGTCGTTACTCCGCAGTGATCATTGGCGCAGTGCGCATTGCCGGCGTGGTGCCGACCAGGGGGCTGTGGGTGCCTGGCGAATGCTCGGCCTCTTCTTCGGGACCCTTGCGGATCGCTTTGAGCATCAGCTTCATCTCGACCACGATCAGGATCGAATACAGCACCACGAAGCCGAGCAAGGTGGCCAGCACGGTCTGGATGCCGATGTTCGACACCGCGACCGCGGTCGGCAGCACGCCTTCGACGGCCCATGGCTGGCGCCCCAGTTCGGCCACGATCCAGCCGGCTTCGGCGGCGATCCACGGCAACGGGATCGACCACACGGCCACTTTCAGCAGCCATGGATACGCGTCCAGGCGGCGGCGTGCCGACAGCCAGAAGAACACCGCGGTGAGCACGATGAAGTACAGCCCCAAGCCGACCATGATGCGGAACGACCAGAACAGCGGCGCCACCTGCGGCACGGTGTCGTTGGCGGCCTGCCTGATCTGCGCCTCGGTAGCCTGGCGCGGATCGTCGACGTAGCGCTTGAGCAGCAGTGCATAGCCCAGCACCTTGCTGTTCTCTTCGAACTTCGCCTGCAGCTCGGCCGGCACGGGGCCCTTGCCGCCAAGGGCGCGGATTCTCTCCAGCGCGTCATAGGCCAGGATGCCCTGGCGCACGCGCACCTCGGCCAGCTTGACCAGGTCGTTGATGCCCGGGATCTCGCTGGAGATCGAACGGGTGCCGATCAGGCCCATTACCCAGGGGATGTGGATGGCGTAATGGGTTTCGCGCGCATCCTGGTCCGGGAAGCCCACCGCGGTGAAGGCGGCCGGCGCCGGCTGCGTGTCCCACATGGCTTCGACCGCGGCCAGCTTCATGTGCTGGTGCTCGGTGGCCAGGTAGCCGCTTTCGTCGCCCAGCACCACCACCGACAGCGAGGCGGCCAGGCCGAACGAGGCGGCCACCGTCATCGAGCGCTTGGCCAGCTCGATGTGACGGCCTTTCAGCAAGTACCAGGCCGAGATGCCGAGCACGAACAGCGCCGCGATCACGTAGCCGGCCGACACGGTGTGCACGAACTTGGCCTGCGCCACCGGATTGGCCAGCACCGCGCCGAAGTCCGACACCTCCATGCGCATGGTCTGCGGATTGAGCGATGCGCCGACCGGATTCTGCATCCAGCCGTTGGCGATCAGGATCCACAGCGCCGAGAAGTTGGTGCCGATGGCGGTCAGCCAGGTCACCATCAGGTGCTGGCGCTTCGACAGCCTGTCCCAGCCGAAGAAGAACAGGCCCACAAAAGTAGCTTCGAGGAAGAACGCCATCAGGCCTTCGATGGCCAGCGGCGCGCCGAACACGTCGCCGACGTAGTGGCTGTAGTAGCTCCAGTTCATCCCGAACTGGAACTCCATCACCAGGCCGGTGGACACGCCGATGGCGAAGTTAATCCCGAACAGCACGCCCCAGAACTTGGTCATCTGGCGCCAGATCGGGCGGCCGGTCATCACGTACACGGTTTCCATGATGGCGATGACCATCGACAGCCCCAGTGTCAGGGGAACGAACAAAAAGTGGTACAGCGCCGTGAGGGCGAACTGTAGTCGGGAGAGCCCGACGACGTCGAGATCCATGGTGAATCCTTTCTTATTGGTGAATCGATGTTGGTTGTCTAGTCCTGACGCAGCGCCAGCAGCGCCGCGTCGAATCCTCGTGTCCCGCGCCGGTGGTCGGCGACCAGGCGTCCCGCGCGCATCACCAGCAGGCGATCGGCCAGTTGCGCCTCACGCCGCAGGTGCGTGGCCAGCAGCACGGTGCGCCCGTCCGCATGACGGGCCAGGCGTTCCATCACGTCGGCGGCGGTGGCGGCGTCGAGCGCCTCGGTCGGCTCGTCCAGCAGCCAGAAATCGGCCCGGCGCAGCAGCAGCCGCGCCAGCGCCAGGCGGCGCGACTGCCCGCCCGACAGGCCCAGGCCGCCCTCGCCCAGCGGCGTGTCCAGGCCGCGCGCCAGCAGGCGCACGTCGACCTCGAGGCCGGCGGCGCGCAGCGCGTCCCACAGCTGCTCGTCGCTCGCCTGCGCATCGGCCAGGCGCAGGTTGTCGCGCAGGCTGTCCTGGAACAATTCGGTGCGCTGGGTCAGCCAGGTGGCGGGGAGCGCCCTCACCTGCCCCGCATGCGTCGCCAGTTCGCCGGCGACGAGTCCCAGCAAGGTCGACTTGCCGGCGCCGCTGCCGCCGACCACGGCGACCCGCTCGCCGCGCGCGATGCGCAAGCTGACCTCGTGCAGCGCGGCGCCTTCGCGGCCTGGATGCACGACGCTGGCGTCGCACAGCAGCAGCGCTTCGTCCTCGCCAGGGGCGCCGACGGCGCTGGCGTCATCCGCCTCCTCTCGCAAACGGGGGCCCACGCGGCGCGCGGCCAGCCAGCTGCGGCCGGCTTCGATGGCGCCGCGGCGCATCGCGGCGAACGGTTCCAGCGCGGCCAGGGCGATCAGCAAGGCCAGTGCCGCCGCCGGTGCGCTCGCTCCCAGCGCAGCCACCGCCAGCAAGGTCGCCGCGACGGTCAGATGGCCGCCGACCGCATAGGTCCAGCCGGCGCCGGTCTCGAGCCGGTGCAGCGCATCGTCGGCGCGCGCCAGCCTGTCGTCCGTCTGTACAAGGCGCGCGCACTGGGCCTGCAGGCGGCCGGCCATGGCGAGGTCGGTCTGGCCGGCGACCAGGTCGATGGCCTGGGCCCGCAGCCGTTCCAGCGCGCGGGCGCGGCGCAGCGCCACCGGGCGGGCAAGACGCGCCACGAGGACCGTCACACCCCAGCCGAAGGCCAGCAGCCAGGCGAACATCGCCAGCCCGAGGCGCCAGTCGAGATTCGCCAGCACCACGCCGGCCAGCAGCGCCGCGCCAAGGGCGGCGATGGCCGGCACGATCAGGCGCAGGTAGATCGATTCGAGCGCGTCGATGTCGCCGGTCAGGCGGAACAGCAGTCGCGCGGGACGGCGCAGCAAGGTGCGCGCCGCCTGCGGGCCGGCCCAGCCGCGAAACAGCCGTTCGCGCAGCGCGGCCAGCACGCCGAGCGTCGCGTCGTGGGTCACCATGCGCTCGGCGTAGCGGCCGAAGGTGCGGCCCAGCGCCAGCAGGCGGATCGCGGCGCTCGGCACGAAGACGTTGAACATCGCGGCAGCGCCTGCGAGACCGGCCAGCGCGGTGGCGGTGATGAACCAGCCGGAGGTGCCCAGCAGCGCCATCCCGGCCAGCACCACCAGGGTGGAAAGGAAGGCGCCCAGCGCCAGCCGGCGCCCGCCCGTTTTCAGAAACAGGGCAAGCACCGGTTGCAGGTCGTGACGGGATTTCATGCCGCGCTCCGTTTGATAAAGGGTTCGCCGATGCGCACCACGCGTCCCAGGCGCGCGGCCAGGGTCAGGTCATGGGTGGCGACGATTAGGGTGCGGCCCCGGGCCAGCTCCACCAGCGCATCGATCACGCTGGCGGCGGTGTCACGGTCGAGGTGGGCAGTGGGTTCGTCGGCCAGCAGCAGGCCGGCATGCGGCGCGCACACCGCGCGCGCCAGCGCCAGGCGCACCAGCTCGCCGCCCGACAGGCCGAGGCCGCCCTCGCCCAGGCTGTCGCCCGGCGTCGCGTGGGCCACATGGCCCAGGCCGGCGCGGCGCACGGCGGCGCCGACCGCCGCGCTGTCGATGCCGTCGCGCTCGAGCGACACGTTGCCGCGCACCGAGCCGGAAAACACGTGCGGCTTCTGGCCGATCCAGGCCATGCTGGCGCGCAGGCCGGCCGCCGAACTGTCGTCGAGCGGCACGCCACCGATGCGCACCACTCCGCCGTTGGCGGGCGCCAGGCCCGCGACGACCGACAGCAGCGTGGTCTTGCCGCTGCCGCTGGGGCCGACCAGGGCCACGTGCTCGCCGGCGCGGACGTGCAAGTCCTCGCCATCGAACAGCGGCGCTTCGCCGGGGTGCTGGAATACCAGGCCCTCGATCTCGACCGACGGCGCCACCGGCGAGCGGCCAGCAGGCTGCTTACCCTGCGGGACCAAGGCACCCGGCAGCGCCAGGCCGGCGTGCTGGAGCTGTTCGAGCTCCTTCAGCGCCGCCTCGCCCGAGGCCTTGTCGTGCCACACGGCCGACAGTTCTCGCAATGGCTCGAAGAAGGCGGGGGCCAGCAGCAGGATGAACAGCCCTTGGGCCAGCGTCAGGCGCACACCCCAGCTGCCCGGTCCAATCTCGCCAAGCAGGTGGAAGCCCACGTAGACAGCGACCAGCGCCACGCCCAGCGCCGAGAACAGTTCCAGCGCGGTGGAAGACAGGAAGGCGATGCGCAGCACACGCATGGTACTGGCGCGCACGCTGTCGGCGGTGGCGCGCACGCGCTGCGCGGTAGCGTCCACGGCTCGAAGCGCGCGCAGGGTCGACAGTCCGCGCAGGCGGTCGAGCAGGAAGCCGCTCATGCCGCCGATGACCTGCAATTGCGCTTCGCTGGCGGCCTTGGCGCGCCAGCCGATGACGGCCATGAAGATCGGGATCAGCGGTGCGGCCACCACCAGGATCAGGGCAGCCACCCACGAGTAATGGAGGACGGCGAGCGCGATCGCGGGCGGCGCCAGCATCGTGCGCATGCGCGCCGGCTGGTAGCGTACCAGCCAGGGCAGCACGGCTTCGGCTTGCTCGGCCAATGCGCTGGCGGCGCGGCCGCTGGCCAGGCGCTCACGGTCCAGCGTCGAACGCGATGCCAGGGCTTGCGCCGCCTTGCTGCGCAGCTGGGCCAGGTGCAGGCGCGAGGCCGCGAACAGGCGGCGCGCGCCCCAGGCTTCGCTGCTGGCGCGCAGCACGCCCAGCGCCAGGAAGCCGCAGGCCAGCGCCAGCATGTCCGCCAGGCCGGCGCCATTGGCCAGCCGCTGCACGGCATGGGCCAGCAGGGCTGCCTGCGGAATCCACAGCAGCGCCGCCGCGCTTATCACGAAGGTGGCGCTGCGGGTGGATGGGACGTGCGTGGCCGGGCCACGGCCTTGACGGCGAAGCATGGTGGTTCTCCAGACGATTGAGGGGGGCGGCGGGCCGCGTGCTGATACCGGGTCAGGCGGCGGGTGGCGGCGCCCTGCTGCGGTGGTCGGTGCGGAAGGTCGAAGCGAGCCGCAGCGCCGGCCCGTGAGGGCGCAGGGCAGCTACGAGCGGGGTGTCCAGCAGCACCAGGCTGCCCGGAGGATGCCCGACGATGGCCAGGTCGTACTGCGACACGCAGGCCGGGCAATGCATGCCGGGATGGACGAGCTTGTCGCCGGCGGCACTGTCGGTATCGAGGTCGAGCGCCATCAGCCTGGTGCCAGCCGACATGCAGACTTCGATCCAGGTCTTGCCCTGGTTCGCCTGAGGCGATGCGAAATTCGCCGCTAGTGAGGGAGCAAGCATGCCCCACAGGATCGCCAGGGCGGCGAGCCAGAGGAT
This sequence comes from Massilia oculi, assembly GCF_017582745.1. Taxonomy (GTDB): domain Bacteria; phylum Pseudomonadota; class Gammaproteobacteria; order Burkholderiales; family Burkholderiaceae_D; genus Telluria; species Telluria oculi_A. The sequence goes on along the minus strand of NZ_JAFVIM010000002.1, from coordinate 238,266 downwards.
GATGGAGCGGTTGCGTTGCGCGTTCATGGTGTTCAGTCCAGCGGTGAAGCCGATGCCTTGATCTACGTTATCCTTAGCTTACGCCAAGCCTTCTAAAGATTTTGAATTTTCAGAAATTAGTGAAATTATGCACTGAAACTTCAAGTTTGTCTGGAAAGGAGAGTGACTTTGTCGGGAATTACTCATGTATTAACGGCTTGCTTGCACCACCGTGGTGAGCCAGTCCGTGTGCGTGTCGTGGGACCGTGGGATAATCCACCTTTCAAAAGCATCGAAAAGTTCTCAACATGACGCCACTCGTCCAAACCTTTGTCAGTCACTTCGGTGAAATGGGCAGCCGCTGGGGCATCAACCGCACGGTGGGGCAGATCTACGCCCTGCTCTTCGTTACCGAGGAACAGCTGCACGCCGACGACATCGGCGAGAAGCTCGGCATTTCACGCTCCAACGTCAGCATCGGCCTCAAGGAACTGCAGTCCTGGGGCCTGGTGCGCCTGTCGCGCATTCCCGGCGACCGGCGCGAGTACTTCACCTCGCTCGGCGACGTCTGGGAAATCTTCCGCGTGGTCGCGGCCGAACGCCGCCGCCGCGAAGTCGCGCCGACCCTGTCGGTGCTGCGCGAATCGCTGCTGGCCACCGCCAAGAGCCCCGAAGACCAGTTCGCGCAAGAGCGCATGCGCGAGATGCACGAGCTGGTCGACCTGGCCAATAACTGGTTCGACGACCTGCAGCGCCTGTCGCCCGAGTCGATGTCGCAGCTGATGAAGATGGGTTCCAAGGTGCAGAAGCTGTTGTCGGCCAAGGACCGCCTGTTCGGCGCGGCGGCGGCCAAGGAAGCCCGGGAAGACTGATGCCGGCTGTATAGCCGTGCTCGCCGCTTTCGCATGACGGGCTAGACTGGGGTTTTGATTGCCAGGCTCTTCCGTCATGAACATCGTCTGTATCGCCTGGGGCTCGCTTCTGTGGAAGCCCCAGGGTCTCAAGCTGGCCTCTGGCTGGCATCCCGGCGGCCCGCCGCTTCCCCTCGAATTCGCGCGCCAGAGCGACGACAGTCCCGAGCTGGCGCTGGTGCTGTGCGAAACCGCGCGCCTGGCGCCGACCTACTGGGCCTGGCTCGCCACCGGCGACCTCGATGAGGCGCGCGCCATGGTGCGCGAGCGCGAAAAGATCACGCTCGAGCGGCCCGAATGGATCGGCAGCATTCCTGCCCGCGACGGCACGCGGGAAGATCCGCGCATCGCGGCATGGCTGCGCGCCAGGCGCATCGACGCGGCGGTGTGGACCGCCGTGCCGCCCAAGTTCGACGGTCACAACGGCCGTGTGCCGACGGCCGACGAGGTGGTGGATTGGCTGGACGGCCGCGCCGGCGCGCAGCGCGAAGCGGCCGAGGACTATATCCGCCGCACGCCGGCCCACATCGACACCCGTTACCGGCGCGCGATCGAGGCGCGGCTCGGATGGCGGCCGCTGCGCGAAGCGCACGTCACCCAGGCGCGCTGACGGGATTCGACAGCAAGGAACGAGGCGCGACGCGGGCGGGATTGCGCGAAGATCGCGGCATCTCCACTTTCGCAGTGACGCCGCCATGACCACACTCTCGCCTTCCCTGGCCGCTACGCCGCATATGGCTGCTATGCGCTTCGCCTGGAACGCGCACCGGCGTGACATACCGCGCAGCGCCGCCAGGCGCCAGGGCGGCGCCGACGCCAGCGCGATGAGCGCCACGCCCGCCCCGGTTGGCAGCGACATCACGATGATCGAGCAGAGCAAGCCCCGCAGCACTGCGGGAGCGTTTTTCGTATCCATGGTTGCCTCCTTGACGATGAAGACATACTGATGCATGCTGGGCCAATTGAAAATTGCATGAACTGCGCTAGCTGCTATGCAGATTTGAATACCTCGAAGGTGCCGGCTTGATCGAATGGGAACTGTATCGGAGCTTCTCCCACGTCCTGCGCGAAGGGTCGCTGTCAGGCGCTGCCCGCGTGCTGGGCATGGCCCAGCCGACGGTCGGGCGCCATATCGCGGCGCTCGAAGACGCCCTGGGACTGGTGCTGTTCACGCGGTCGCCGACCGGTTTTCTGCCGACCGAAGCCGCGCTCGCACTTCAGGCGCACGCCCACGCAATGGAAAGCATGGCCGCCACGCTGGAGCGGACGGCCAGCGGTTTCGGTCACGGCGTGCGGGGCACCGTCAGGGTCAGCGTGAGCGAGGTGATCGGTGTCGAGGTGATGCCGGCCGTTATCGCGACATTGCGCGAACGTTATCCCGAATTAAAGATCGAACTGGTCGTGGTCAACCAGGTACAGAATCTGCTGCATCGCGAAGCCGATATCGCCGTGCGCGTCTCCCGCCCCACGCAAGAGCAGCTTATCGCGCGTCGCACCGGCATCATCGAGTGGGGCCTGCATGCAGGCAGTGGCTACCTGGCGCGCTGCGGTGAACCTGCCAGCCTCGCCGACCTCGCCAGCCATACGCTGATCGGCTATGACTGCGGCACGCCGTTCATCCGCGAAGCGCTGCGGCATTGGCCACAGTTCCAGCATGCGAATCTCGCGCTACGCACCGACAACGACCTGGCGCAACTGGCCCTGATCCGCGCCGATGCCGGCATCGGCATCTGCCAGGTTGCGCTGGCGCGAAGCGAGCCGCGACTGGTGCGCATCCTGCCCGGCGAATTATCGATATCGCTCGAGACCTGGGTGACGATGCACGAGGACCTGCGCCAGAATACCGGCTGCCGCGTGACGTTCGACGCGATCGCCAGCGCGATGTCGTCTTTCGCATCCCAGGGCGTCGCTTGACCCGGATACTCAGGCGTCCGTCAGGATACGACCTGTCGAGCCGCCCTGCCGGGCCATCGCCAGAACCTCGCGCAGATTCATGCGCAAGTAATCCGTATTACCGATATATCCACCGAGCGCTTCCTCTGCACGTTTCTCGATCTCTTCAGCAGAGATATGAAAACGACGAATCATATTCTGGATGTCTTCTTTATCCGGGTCGGACAATCTGGCGATCTTGCTGACAATGAGGTCGAGAGGACTCAGCACATGGACTCTCATCATGTCCGTTCCAATCGGCACCGGCACTGCATCTTGCTGGTAGTCCTCATGCATTAATGCGAACGTACTGTTATAGCTGGCATCCAGGTACAGCATATTGCCTTCCCTCGTCTCGACAACCAGGTCGGCAGGCAACAGGATTCGCTTTGAAAACTCGGCGTCGACGTCTGTGGTAGTCCGCGCGGCCGTGTACAAATGAATCGCCATGCCGCCGGCAATGAGCATCGTCAGCGGCTCACGCAAATTCACTCGTCGTTCAAGTTCGACGATCAGCGATCGCAGTCCATTCGCCAGATCGGTGTGGGTCGCAAACTCGATTGGTTTCACCATGACCGCACTCCATCCATGCGCTTCTCGAGAAGACTGCGCAAACGAGGCATATCGCTGACCAGGCCATCCTTGACCACGTCAGGAAACGGCCGCGGCACGGTGTGCGCCTGGTAGTGAAACTGGCGTGCCGCGGAATCAAGAAAATCAGCCGCTACCCGGTGCCTTGTCTTGAGTAACTGTGCCGACAGTCGGTAGACATCGGCCTCGCGCCCCGATTTCGGCAATCTGCGCATTGCCACTGCATCGGCAAGCGAATTGACCAGATCGGCTTCAGTTTCCCTGTTCCACACGATGCTCTCTTGCCCAAAAATCTGCGAAAGGCGATCGTCGCCGGATACCTGGCGAAGCGCTGTGGCGACACCGCCCCGGTCGAGCACGCCCCACGATGTGATTCGATAGACCGGACCGTTCTTGTCGATCCCGACAAAAAACTGTTGCTGCGCGAGCTCGATAGCGCGCAATACCTCGGCCCGTGTGCATTCGAGTGCTTGTGCGGTGTAATGCAATGTGGCTCGTGCGCCGAGTTTCTCCAGCGTGACGAGTACCAGCAAACACCTTCTGAAATCGTGCTTGGGAAAATCCTTGTAGCGCACAATGACCTCCACTAACGAACCTCGAGCCAGTATAGTCCGTTAATTGATACAGTCAAGATCCGGGTTCTTGGCTGGTCAGCAGGCGCTGCATTGACAGTGACTGAATTTGCTTTCTACACTCCACTGATCGTCGAGCCCGCGAGGGGAAGGAATGAAAGCTGCAATTGCCGAGTCAAGTTTCGAAGCTGCGCTATGCCACCCGGCCGAGGTACAGGAAAACGATCGCTGGGCCTTCGTCGTCCTGCCAAAACCGGTCAGCGAGGTCTTCCCGCGGCGCGGCAGGACAAGCATGCAAGGCACACTCAACGGCCACCTGTTCCAGGCCACGCTGGAGCCCGACGGCCAGTTGAGTCACTGGTTCAGGGTTCCGGCCACGCTGATGACTGAGGCGGGTGTCGCGATCGGGGATATCGTCACGTTCGACGTTGCTCCAGCACCGAGCGAGCAGGAACCACTAGTCCCGCCCGAGTTGGATGAAGTACTCGACGCATCGCCACCAGCCAGGGCGACCTGGGACGCCACCACCACCATCGCCCGCATCGACTGGATCCACTGGATCGAGTCGGCCAAGCAGGCCAAGACCCGTATGAGCCGGGTAGCCGACGCCGGCGACATGCTGGCCGCCGGCAAGAAGCGGGTCTGTTGCTTCGACCCGTCGGGTTTTTACAGCAAGAGCCTCAAGCCACCGCGCGAGGCCAAATAAACCTGCGGAACCCGGCAGCGCGACGGACGGGCGATTCAGTCCGCCGGGATGCCATCCTTCTGCCATTGATCGAAACCGGCCTGCACCGCAGCCAGGGTTTTCTGGCTGATCTCGGGCAAGCTTCCTCCCAGCATGTCCTGCGCTTCCTGGAAGCCTTTTTCGACCGCGGCGCGAATGGCGTCCATCCTGGATGGATCGGCGCCGATCATTGCCCTGGCAAAGCCCAGGATGCGCTCGGAAGTCTTTTCCACGCTGAATTCGCCGCCATCCGCGATAGCCGCCCTGGCTGCTTCGATGGTGTCGGGATCCGCCGTCAGTTGCTGTTCTCCGCTCGCCACCTTGGCGAAGTTGAGACCCTGCTGCTCGACCAGCGGGCGGATCAGGTCGATGACTTCCTGGGCCTTGCGATCGGATTCCTCGATCATGCTTGCAAGCTCGGACTGGGTCACCTTGCCGCCGCCTTTGCTGCCATAGGTCAGTGGCTCGGCCTGTCGTCCGCCCAGGGTCACTTTGTCCTGGACCAAGGTTTCCGTTTCCTGTCGTGCTTCGGCCACCGCGGGTTTTACCCTGGCGGCAGGGAGGGTCGCTCCCTGCTGGCCGACACTGGAGATGCTCAGGCTCATGCTCGCCTCCCTATTCATTGATCATATCGACAATATCGGAAGGCCTGAGCAAAACTTAAGGAAACGCTGCTTGAGGCATCGCAGGCGGCGAGATATTCAATCGAATTTGCTGAAATCCGGCTTGCGCTTCTCGAAGAAGGCGGTGAACGCCTCCTTTGCCTCCGCTCCGGTCAGCATCGCGCTGAAACGTTCGTTCTCGGCGGCGATGGTCTCCTTCACCAGCGCGCCACGTGCCCGCTTCATCAGCGCCTTGGTGGTGCGGATCGAGCTAGGAGGCAGCTTGGCCAGCTTGGCGGCCTGGCCCTGCGCGAAGAACAGCAGCTCGGCATCCGGCAGCACGCGGGCCACGATGCCCATCTCCAGCGCTTCCTGGGCCAGGAACGGCTCGCCCAGCAGCAGCTTCTCGGCCGCGCGCGTGTAGCCCGCCGATTGCGCCACCAGCAGCGACGATGCGAATTCCGGGCACAGGCCGAGCTGGGTGAACGGCATCGAGAACTTGGCGTTGTCGGCGGCGTAGACCAGGTCGCAGTGCATCAGCAGGGTAGTGCCGATGCCGACCGCGGCGCCGGCGACGGCCGCCACCACCGGCTTCGTCGCGCCTTCCAGCGCCGTCATGAACTGGAATACGGGGCGTTCCGGCGTCATCGCGCCTTCGCCGACGTTGTTCAGGAAGTCGTCGAGGTCGTTCCCGGCGGTGAAGATCTCGGGCTGGCCGGTGATCAGGATGGCGCGCACCGCGGCGTCCTGGTCGGCGTCGCGCAGCGCGTCGGCCATGGCCTGGTACATCGCGCCGGTGATCGCGTTCTTGCGTTCGACGCGGTTGAATTCGATGGTGAGGATGCCGTCGGCTTTGGTGAGGCGGATGCTCATGGTGTTGTCTCCAGAATTGTTCATGGGCCGATTGGACGCGTGGGCGGGAGACCCGCCCACCCCACGTCACGCTCGCGGCATTGACGTACGGTGCTTGGATTTCCCGCCCACGCTTGAAATGCGGCGGCGCAGCAAAGCGCCGCCATGTCTTTTAGACGCGCTCGATGATGCCCGCAGCGCCCATGCCGGCGCCGACGCACATCGTCACCATGCCGTACTTGAGGTTGTTACGGCGCAGCGCGTGCACGACGGTCGCGGCGCGGATCGCGCCGGTGGCGCCCAGCGGGTGGCCCAGGGCGATCGCGCCGCCCATCGGGTTGACCTTGCTGGTGTCCAGGTCCAGGTCGCGGATCACGGCCAGCGCCTGGGCGGCGAAGGCTTCGTTCAGTTCGATCCAGTCCAGCTGGTCCTGCGTGATGCCGGCGGCGGCCAGCGCGGCGGGGATCGCCACCTTCGGGCCGATGCCCATGATCTCCGGCGGCACGCCGCGCACGGCGAACGAGGAGAACTTGGCCAGCGGGGTCAGGTTGTGCTCCTTCAGGATTTTTTCGCTGACGACGATCAGCGCGCCGGCGCCGTCCGACATCTGCGACGAGGTCGCGGCGGTGACCGAACCCTTGGCCGCAAACACCGGCTTCAGTTTCGCCATGCCTTCGGCGCTGGCGTCGGCGCGCGGGCCTTCGTCGCTGTCCACGGTGCGTTTCTTGACGCTGATCTCGCCGGTGGCCAGGTTCGGCGTGCGGGTGACGATCTCGACCGGGGTGATTTCGTCCTTGAAGTAGCCGGCTTGCTGGGCGGCGATGGCGCGGCGGTGCGATTCCAGGCCGAAGGCGTCCTGGTCTTCGCGCGACACCTTCCACTGGTTGGCGACCTTCTCGGCGGTCAGGCCCATGCCGTAGGCCAGGCCCACGTTCTCGTCCTTGAACACATCCATATTGATCGACGGGTGATGGCCCATCATCGGCACCATCGACATCGATTCGACGCCGCCGGCGATCATCACGTCGGCTTCGCCCACGCGGATGCGGTCGGCCGCCATCGCCAGCGCGGTGATGCCCGAGGCGCAGTAGCGGTTGACGGTGACGCCGCCCACCGTGTTCGGCAGGCCGGCCAGCACGACGGCGTTACGCGCCACGTTGAAGCCCTGTTCCGCTTCCGGGAACGAGCAGCCGACGATGGCGTCGACGATCAGCGCCGGGTCGAGGTTCGGCACGGCGGCCATGGCGCCGCGGATCGCGTGCACCAGCAGGTCGTCCGGGCGGGTCTTGTTGAACATGCCGCGCGGCGCCTTGCCGATCGGGGTACGGGTCGCTGCGACGATGTATGCGTCTTGAAGTTGTTTGCTCATGTCAGTAGTCCTGTTCAGTCGTCAGCGTTAGTTGCGTACGGGCTTACCGGTCTGCATCATGCCCATGATGCGTTCCTGGGTCTTCGGATTGTTCAGCAGGGCCACGAAGGCCTTGCGTTCCAGGTCGAGGATCCACTGCTCGCTCACCACGCTGCCCTGGTCGATGTCGCCGCCGGTCACGATCTCGGCGATGGTGTCTCCCAGGTGGTAGTCGTAGGCCGAGATGAAGCCGCCGTCGCGCATATTGACCATCTGGCCGCGGATGGTGGCCCAGCCGTAGCGGCCGGTGACCGGGAAGGTGCGGCGTGCAGGAGCATGATAACCGGCGTCGAACATGGCGCGCGCGGTGGTCTTCGCCACGTGCAGCAGTTCATACGCGTTGAACACGATGACGTCGTCTTCCTTCAGGTAACCCATCGCCTTCGCTTCCAGCGCCGACTTCGACACCTGCGCGGTGGCCGCGTTCATGAAGCCGTTCTTCAGGAATTGCAGGATGTCGTTGCCCTTGGCTTCGTTCGCCGCGCGCAGCGCAGCTTCCTTCAGGCCGCCGCCGGCCGGCACCAGGCCCACGCCCACTTCGACCAGGCCGATGTACGACTCGATCGAGGCCACGCGCTTGCTTGCATGCAGCACCAGTTCGCAACCGCCGCCCAGCGCCAGGCCGGCCACGGCCGCGACGACCGGGATGTTCGAATACTTCATCGCCATGAACGTGTCCTGCAGCTCGCGCACGATCGGCTCCATTGCCTTCGCGCCGCCGGCCATGAAGGCCGGCAGGGCCGATTGCAGGTCGGCGCCGGCCGAGAAGGCGCCGCCTTCGGCCGCGTCGGTATTCCAGATCACGACGCCCTTGTAGCCCTGCTCGGCTTCCTTCAGCGCGCGCTGGATGCCCTTGATGACGCCATCGCCGATGACGTGCATCTTGGTCTTGAGCGAGATGACCAGGACCTCGTCGCCCGAGTGCCAGAGGCGCACGGAGTCGTCTTCGAACACGGTGGTGCCGGCAGTCTTGGCGTCCAGCGTGGTCGATCCGACCACAGGCGCGCGGAACTGCTGGCGCTTATACACCGGCAGGTCCGAGACAGGAACGTAGGCATTCTTGGTGACCGAGTACGAACCTTCAGGGGTGTGCACGCCCTTCTCGGCGACCGCACCCTCGAACACCCAGCTTGGGAGCGGCGCATCGGACAGGGCCTTGCCCGCTTCGATGTCTTCCTTCACCCACTGCGCGATCTGGGTCCAGCCGGCGGCTTGCCAGGTCTCGAACGGACCGACACTCCAGCCGAAGCCCCAGCGCATCGCGAAGTCGACGTCGCGCGCATTGTCGGCGATGGTGTCGAGGTGGAAGGCGATGTAGTGGAAAGCGTCGCGGAAGATCGCCCACAGGAACTGCGCCTGCGGGTTGGTCGAATCGCGCATGGCCTTGAACTTCTTGACCGGGTCTTTCTCTTTCAGGATGCGGCCGACGATGTCGGCGGCTTTCGCGCCGCTCGGCACGTATTCGCCGGTGGCGAAGTCCAGGCGCTGGATCTCCTTGCCGACCTTCTTGTAGAAGCCGGCGCCGGTCTTCTGGCCCAGGGCGCCCTTCTCGATCAGCTTGGCCAGGATGTCAGGCGTCTTGTAGACGCTGAAGAACGGATCGTCCTTCAGGTTGTCCTGCATGGTCTTGATCACGTGGCCCATGGTGTCCAGGCCGACCACGTCCGCGGTGCGGAAGGTGCCCGACTTGGCGCGACCCAGCTTGGCGCCGGTGAGGTCGTCGACCACGTCTACGCTCAAAGCGAACTTCTCTGCTTCGACGATGGTGGCCAGCATGCCGAAGATGCCGACGCGGTTGGCGATGAAGTTCGGCGTGTCTTTCGCGCGCACGACGCCCTTGCCCAGGGTCGAGGTCAGGAAGGTCTCGAGCTGGTCCAGGATTTCCGGGCGGGTGGCTTCGGTCGGGATCAGCTCCACCAGGTGCATATAGCGCGGTGGATTGAAGAAGTGCACGCCGCAGAAGCGCGCCTTCAGCTCGCTGTCAAAACCTTCGGCCAGCTTGTTGATCGACAGGCCCGAGGTGTTCGAGGCGAAGATCGCATGCGGCGCGATGTGCGGCGCGACCTTGGCGTACAGGTCGTGTTTCCAGTCCATGCGCTCGGCGATGGCTTCGATGATCAGGTCGCAGCCCGCCAGCACGTCGAGGTTGTCCTCGTAGTTGGCCACTTCGATCAGCGCTGCGTCATCCTTGTTGCCCAGCGGGGCCGGCGACAGTTTCTTGAGGTTCTCGATGGCGCGCAGGACGATGCCGTTTTTAGCACCTTCCTTGGCCGGCAGGTCGAACAGCACGACCGGCACCTTGGCGTTCACGCAGTGCGCGGCGATCTGCGCACCCATCACGCCGGCGCCCAGCACGGCGACTTTCTTGACGATGAAATTGGACATGTAAGTATTCCTTAGTTGGCTCGTCATCCCCGCCTCCGCGGGGACGACGGCGGTTTCTATCAGCGTGACAGGTGATTAAAACAGCTCGGCATCCAGCGCCGTCAGGTTCGCGGCGCCCGAACGCGCCTGGCGGATCAGCATCGCGGTTTCCGGATACAGGCGGGCGAAGTAGAAGCGGATCGTCGCCAGCTTGGACTCGTAGAACTTGTCGCCCGAATCGAGCTTGGCCAGCGCGATCTTGGCCTGTTGCGCGAACAGGTAGCTGTACACCAGGTGGCCGGCCACGCGCAGGTAAGGCACGGCGGCGGCGCCCACTTCGTCAGGGTTCTGGAAGGCCTTCATGCCAATTTCCATGGTCAGCTTGGTGACCTTGTCACCCAGTTCGCCCAGCGGGGTCACGAACTCGGACAGCGATTCGTCCAGGCCGTTGTCTTCGACGAAGGCCTTGATCTTCTCGCCGAACTTGCGCAGTTTGGCACCGTTGTCCATCAGGATCTTGCGGCCCAACAGATCCAGCGACTGCACGGTGTTCGTGCCTTCGTAGATCATGTTGATGCGGGCGTCGCGCACGTACTGCTCCATGCCCCACTCGGCGATGTAGCCGTGGCCGCCGTACACCTGCATCGCTTCCGAGGTGGCGATCCAGCCGTTGTCGGTGATGAAGGCCTTGATGATCGGGGTCAGCAGAGCCACTTCGTCGGCCGCTTCCTTGCGCACGTCTTCGTCAGGGTGGTTCAGCTCGCGGTCGATCTGCAGCGCGACATACGACGAGAACGCGCGCGCGCCTTCGGCATAGGCTTTAGCGGTCAGCAGCATCCGGCGCACGTCCGGGTGCACGATGATCGGGTCGGCTGGTTTATCCGGCGCCTTCGGGCCCGACAGGCTGCGCATCTGGATGCGGTCCTTGGCGTAGGCCAGCGCGTTCTGGTAGGCGACTTCGGTCAGGCCCAGCGACTGCATGCCCACACCCAGGCGGGCCGCGTTCATGAACACGAACATCGCCTGCAGGCCCTTGTGCGGCTGGCCGATCAGGGTGCCGCGGGCATTGTCCAGGTTCATCTGGCAGGTCGAGTTGCCGTGGATGCCCATCTTTTCTTCGATGGCGCCGCAGGCGATGCCGTTGCGTTCGCCCAGCGAGCCGTCGTCGTTCGGCAGGAACTTCGGCACCAGGAACAGCGAGATGCCCTTCGAGCCTTCCGGCGCGTCCGGCAGGCGCGCCAGCACCAGGTGGACGATGTTCTCGGACATGTCATGCTCGCCGGCCGAGATGAAGATCTTGGAGCCGGTGATGAGATAGGTGCCGTCGGCCTGCGGTTCGGCCTTCGAGCGCAGCAGGCCCAGGTCGGTGCCGCAGTGGGCTTCGGTCAGGCACATGGTGCCGGTCCACTCGCCCGAGACCAGCTTCGGCAGGTACAGGCGTTTCTGGTCGTCGGTGCCGTGCTCCAGCAGGCACTCGTAGGCGCCGTGCGACAGGCCCGGGTACATCGACCAGGCCTGGTTCGACGAGTTCAGCATCTCGTAGAACGAGTTGTTCAGGGAGATCGGCAGGCCCTGGCCGCCGTATTCGGGATCGCAGGCCAATGCCGCCCAGCCGCCTTCGACGTACTGTTTATAGGCTTCCTTGAAGCCCTTCGGGGTCGTGACGGTTTTATCCGCGGCGTTGAAATGGCAGCCTTCGCGGTCGCCCGAGTGGTTCAGCGGGAACAGCACCTCTTGCGTGAACTTCGCGCCTTCTTCGAGCACCTGGTTGATGATGTCGGCATCGATCTCCGAGTACTTCGGCAGATTCTTGAATTCTTCGGTGACGTTGAGGAATTCGTGCAGAACGAACTGCATATCCCGGATTGGCGCGACGTACTGACCCATGGTTATCTCCTGAACGATGGTAAAGATGTTGGACGTGGCAGGCGGCTTCAATCCGCCTGATGGTCTTGCGGTAGTTGGGGATTGCGGTAATTCTCGACCAGGCGCTCGAAGGCGGCCCGTGCGCGTTCGACCGCGCCTGGATTGCGCAGGAAGCGGGCGTCGTGGTGCAGCGCCAGGATCAGGCCGTGCATCTCGAACACCAGCTGGGCGGCATCCAGGTCGGCGCGCAGGTGGCCAAGCTCGACCGCCTGCTGCACGCTGCGCAGCAGCGCTTCCTGCCAGGCGCGCACCATCGACACCAGCTGCTCGCGAATCTGGCCTTCGCGGTCGTCGTATTCGACCGCGCCACTGATATAGATGCAGCCGGACGCGATCTCGACCGACACGCGCTTGACCCAGCGGGTGTACATCGCCACCAGGCGCGGCAGGCCGCGCGCTTCCTTGATGCTCGGGTAAAACACCTCTTGCTCGAAGCGGTGGTGGTACAGCTTGACCACCTCGAGCTGCAGGTCTTCGCGCGAACCGAAGTGGGCGAACACGCCCGATTTGCTCATGCTCATCCGGTCGGCCAGCAGGCCGATGGTCAAGCCTTCGAGGCCGTTGCGGCTGGCAAGCTCGAGCGCAACGTCGAGGATCGCGGCCCGCGTCTGTTCGCCCTTGCGCATGAATTTTGCTGAAGTACTGATGGCTGCCCCTGAATCGAAAAAAATCCGAACGCTCGTACTATTATCTATCAGCCGAGGAATGTCAAACGGGAACTTAGAGGTGGCGTTCTATTGATGCAAGACAACGCAAGACAAGGACCGATGCCGGGAGACGGCATCGTGAGGCGCTTCCATCCGCCACCGCAGGCGGCGAATGGAAGTTTGTTGTTTCAGCCATTAAGGTACAGCATTTTGAGGGAACGGGATATCCCGTTGACGGAGGGCATTGCGCCGTCGTCACTCCTCGCCGACACGCTCCATCGCACGCCGGTCGCGCTTGGTCGGCCGGCCCTTGATGTCCATGCTCGGCTCGGGATACAGGCGGCGCGCCGTCTTGTCGTTCTCGCGCCGCGCGATGCTCTCGTCGGTCTCGAAATACAGGGTGCGCGCCACCGGCGCCGGGCCGCGCGAACCCGAGATCGCGGCCACGATCACTTCCCAGCGATCGGAACCGTTGTCGATCATGATGCGGTCGTTCATCTTGACGGCGCGCGCCGGCTTGACCGGTTCCCCGCCGATGCGCACCCGGCCGCGGTCCACCGCGTCCTGGGCCAGCGAGCGGGTCTTGAAGAAGCGCGCCGCCCACAGCCATTTATCGATTCGTACGTTCTCGTTTTCCATTTTCTCTTTCCAATCCATAAGAGCCTATCCCGGCAGGTGGGAGTCGCTCCTGACGCGCCTGGCAGGCGTGTGCTGCGTTGCTCGTCGTTGCATGGCCCGCCATGCGGCCTCCTCGCGCCTGGCCCACGCCTGCCGTGCATCGCCTACGCGCATGTCGCCATGAGCTTCCCCCCACCTACCGGGATAGGCTCTAGGTATAGCCGAACGTGACCACCCGCATCACCAGCTTGTAGGCCATATACGCCATGCCATAGGTGGCGCGGCGCAGCCAGCCGGTGTGGGCGAACTCCTGCGGGCAGACCTCCTTGCCGTCCAGGATGCCGCGCTCGATGTGAGCGCGCATTGTGGCGGCGAACACCGGATCGCTCACCACCACATTGGCCTCCTGGTTCAGGAACAGCGACAGGCCGTCGCAATTGCTGGAACCGACCGTGGCCCAGTCGTCGTCGACCACCGCCACCTTTGCATGCAGCTGGGTCTTGCGGTATTCGACCACCCGCACGCCATCCGCCAGCAGCTTGGGATAGAAGGAATGCGCGACCGCATCCTGGATCTTGAACTCCCCCACCCCGATCAGGAGCGTCACCTGCACGCCGCGCCGCGCCGCATGCGCCAGCGCCTTGCGGAACTTGCGGCCCGGCGCGAAGTACGGCGTCGCCAGCAGCACGCTGTGGCGCGCATGGCCCAGCGCGTGCAGATAGGCTTTCTGGATCGTGCTGCGGTTACGCAGGTTGTCACGCACTACAAATGCGGCCCGTGCCGGGCTTTCGCAAGAGGGAATGGGCTGTTTGCGCATCTCGCGGAACAACTGGAAGCGCTTGCGCAGCCGCAGGCGGCCGCTGCGGGCCCACTGGACTTGCGCCTCGTGGTGGATCTGCGCCACCAGCGGCCCGCGCACGCGCACCGAGAAATCCCAGCGCGGCGCCGGCAGACGGTGGCCGTCGGCGTGGTCGCACAGCCAGTCGTCGTTGACGTTGATGCCGCCCACGAAAGCGACTTCGCGGTCGATCACGGCGATCTTGCGGTGCGAACGGGCGATGCCGCGCCGGCACCAGGGATTGAAGACGCGGTACTGGGCGCCAGCGTCAAGCAGGATGGGCCCGAGCCGGCCGCAGCAGCGGTGGCCGGTGCCGAACCAGTCGACCAGCACCCTCACCTTCACGCCGCGCCGCGCGGCGCGCGCGAGGGCGTCGCGCACGGCAACGCCGGTCTCGTCCTCGGCAAAGATATAGGTCTCGAACAAGACCTCGTGCTGGGCGGCATCGAGCGCCTCGATCAGCGCCGGGAAGAATGCGATGCCGCTCTGCAGCAGCGTGATGTCATTGTTGTCGACAAAGGTCAGACTGCGCATGGCCCTTGTGTGAGTTCGAGCTCGGCCACGATCGGCGCGTGATCGGACAGCTTGGCCCACAAGGGACCATGCATCACTTTGGCGTTGTTGACCTTGAAGCCGCGCACATAGATGCGGTCGAGCCTGAACCACGGCAGCATGGCCGGGAAGGTGCGGGCCGGCGCCAGGCGCGGCTGGCGGCCGGCCCAGCTGCGCACCATATCGCCCATCGGCGAGCGCGGCCCCAGTTCGTCGAACACTTCCTTGACGCCCAGGGCGTTGCGCAGCTTGTCGCTGAGGGTATTGCGCCAGTCGTTGAAGTCGCCCGCGATGATCACCGGCTCGCCGTTCGGCGCCGATGCGTTGACGGCCTCGATCAGCGAGGCGGTCTGGCGGCCGCGGCTGCCCTCGAACAGGCCGAGGTGGACCACATAGCAGTGCACGCGGCATTCGGGCGCGCCCAGGATGCAGTGCAGGATGCCGCGCTGCTCGTAGGCGTGGTCGGAGACGTCGTGGTTGTGCGAATTCTCGATCGGCCAGCAGCTCAGCAACGCATTGCCGTGGTGGCCGTGGTCATAGACCGCGTTCATCCCGTAGGCCGTGTGGTGGGCGTCGGGAGCGAAATAATCGTACTGGGCCGTTTCTGGCCAATGGCGGTGGCCGCGGTCTTCCTTGCCGTAGCGCGCCTGGAAGCGGTCGTGCCGCCCTTGCACCTCTTGCAGGAAGACGACGTTGGCGTCGAATTCGGCAATGGCTTTCTTGAGTGCGATCACGCGTGGCGTGCTGCGCAGGGACGAGACGCCCTTATGAATGTTGTAGGTGGCTACACGGATTTTCATGGGAACATTCTACCCGGATCGGACCAGCGTTCTCGTGAAACGGGCCCAATCGTGCGCTTCCCAGCCTGGTGCTGGAGCGCGGAGCGCGGCGGTCGATTTTAATGCCGTCGCGCCCTTACTGAGCTGAATCTGACATTCAGGCAAGCGCCAGCGCCGTGTCGTAGACCGCTTCATGCCCCGACACGATCATGCGGCGCGGGCGACGCTCTTGCGCGCCCTGCTTCTCCTGGCGCGGCGCCAGCGGACCGCTCAGGCGCAGGCCGTCGAACAGGTCGATATAGATGCAGTCGTCCCCTAGGGTGATTGCCTTAACTTTCTTGTCGCTATTCAGTTCGAGGTTATCCATTTTATCTCCCAGAATCATCCACTTAAAAGTTGCACATCAAAAATTCACCATGGGTGAGCCGTTGACCTTAATCCACGCATTTACACATGTCAAACGTGGAATATCTCGTGCACATGCAATTCGACAAAATTTCCTCCTGTTATGAAAAAGACAGGTGAAGTGTATTCAAATGTATTTTCATAGGAGAGAATGCGTTTGAGCGAGCTCATATGCGCGGCCACGCACAGACCATTTTTGAAAAAAGTACCTACGTACTTTTGTTAAAAAACGTCATTTTATTGCGTGAAGATGCCATATTTCAATGCTGATTTTCGGCAAATAACCTGCTTTAAGGAAATTTTATTTGCTGTTCGCAATTTTTAAGCGATTTTGCGGGGCAATTGTAGGATGGCTTCGGCGTTGGATGACGAAAAGCAGCGGTCCGCCGCTTCCAGATATGGCAACCAGGCATGGCGCAGGTGTTCGCGCGGGCTGAGGAGGATGGGGATGTCGCGCGGCACGCAGACCGAGAACACGTGCTCGGTATTGTGAGTCACGCCGGGGGCGTAGCGGTGACGCCAGACGGGATAGATTTCGTAGACGTTCGAGAGCTGCCAGTCGCGCAGGCGGATACTTTCGCCATCAACCACGATGCCGGTCTCTTCGAACAGTTCGCGCGCGGCGGTCGCTATCAACGGCTCGTCGGCCGCGTCGAGCGAACCGGTGACCGATTGCCAGAAGCCCGGGCGGTCGGCGCGTTCGAGCACCAGCACTTCCATGTCGGAAGTGTGGATCACGACCAGGACCGATTCGGGGATCTTGTGCGGTTTCATGGGCAGGACGGGAGGCGGACGGCATGGCCGTCCGCCCCGGCCATCGTTACGCCACCTTTGGCTCGTTACGCAGGCGGATATGCAGCTCCTTGAGCTGCTTCTCGTCGACTTCCGACGGCGCGTTGGTCAGCAGGCACTGCGCACGCTGGGTTTTCGGGAAGGCGATCACGTCGCGGATCGACTCGGAGCCGGTCATCAGCGTGATCAGGCGATCCAGGCCGAAGGCCAGGCCACCGTGCGGCGGCGCGCCGTACTGCAGCGCGTCCAGCAGGAAGCCGAACTTGAGCTGCGCTTCCTCGGCATCGATCTTCAGCGCGCGGAACACCTTGCTCTGGACTTCTTCGCGGTGGATACGGATCGAGCCGCCGCCCAGTTCCCAGCCGTTCAGGACCATGTCGTAGGCCTTGGCGATGCAGGCGCCTGGGTTGGTCTCGAGCATGTCTTCGTGGCCGTCCTTCGGCGCGGTGAACGGGTGGTGGGTCGCGTTCCAGCGGTCGCCGTCTTCGTCGTATTCGAACATCGGGAAGTCGATCACCCACAGCGGCGCCCAGACATCGTCGAACAGGCCAGCCTTCTTGCCGAATTCCGAGTGGCCGATCTTCACGCGCAGCGCGCCGATGGCGTCGTTGACGACCTTGGCTTTATCCGCGCCGAAGAAGATCAGGTCGCCGTCTTCGGCGCCCGTCAGTTCCAGGATCTGCGCCAGCACCTCGTCCGAGATGTTCTTGACGATCGGCGACTGCAGGCCGTCACGGCCCTTCGCCTTCTCGTTGACCTTGATGTAGGCCAGGCCCTTGGCGCCGTAGATCGCGACGAACTGGGTGTAGGCGTCGATTTCCGAACGCGGCATCGAACCGCCCTGCGGCACGCGCATGCCGACCACGCGGCCGTTCGGCAGGTTGGCGGCGCTGTTGAACACCTTGAACTCGACCGACTTCATCAGCTCGGTCAGTTCGGTGAACTCGAGCTTGACGCGCATGTCCGGCTTGTCCGAACCGTATTTGCCCATCGCGGTGGCGAAGTCCATCACCGGGAACGGGTTGGCCAGCTCGATGCCGGTGGTGTTCTTGAACACGACGCGCATCATCTCTTCGAACAGGTCGCGGATTTCCTGTTCGGTCAGGAACGAGGTCTCGCAGTCGATCTGGGTGAATTCAGGCTGGCGGTCGGCGCGCAGGTCTTCGTCGCGGAAGCACTTGGTGATCTGGTAGTAGCGGTCGAAGTTGGCGACCATCAGCAGCTGCTTGAACAGCTGCGGCGACTGCGGCAGCGCGAAGAAGTTGCCGGCATTGACGCGCGACGGCACCAGGTAGTCGCGCGCGCCTTCCGGGGTCGACTTGGTCAGCATCGGGGTTTCGATGTCGATGAAGCCCAGGTTGTCCAGGTATTTGCGCACTTCCATCGACACCTTGTAGCGCAGGCGCAGGTTGTGCTGCATCTGCTGGCGGCGCAGGTCGAGCACGCGGTGCGTCAGGCGGGTGGTTTCCGACAGGTTGTCGTCGTCCAGCTGGAACGGCACCGGCACCGAGGCGTTGAGCACTTCGACTTCGGTCGCGTTGATCTCGATCTTGCCCGACTTCAGGTTGGCGTTGGCCGTGCCTTCCAGGCGGTTGGTCACGGAGCCGACGATGCGCAGGCAGTACTCGTTGCGCACGTGCTCGGCCGCCTTGAAGACGGCGGCGTTGTCCGGATGGCAGACCACCTGCACCAGGCCTTCGCGGTCGCGCAGGTCGATGAAGATCACACCGCCGTGGTCGCGGCGGCGGTGCACCCAGCCGCACAGGCTGACGGTTTGGCCCAGCAGTTCCTCGGTCACGAGGCCGCAGTAGTTGGTACGCATGGTGGACATAGTTTTCGTTCCAGGTTGGTTGATTGCTCGCGCCGCCATCGATGGCGGCCACTATTCTTTGATTCGGTGTTACTTGATCGCCGTGGCCGGCGCGCTGGCGGACGCTTCCACCGGCGCGACCACGCCCATCGAGACGATGTACTTCAATGCCGCATCGACCGACATGTCCAGCTCTTTGACGCGGCTGCGCTCCATCATCAGGAAGAAGCCGGAGGTCGGGTTCGGGGTGGTCGGCACGTAGACGCTGACGTAGTCGCCGCCCAGGTGCGCCGCCACTTCGCCGCCCGGCACGCCGGTGAGGAAGGCGATGGTGTATGAATCGGCATGCGGATACGGGACCAGCACCGCCTGGCGGAAGGCATTGCCCGACGGCGAGAACAGCGTGTCCGACACCTGCTTGACGCTGCCATACAGGGAGCTGACCACCGGCACGCGCTTGAGCAGGCGTTCGCCCAGGCGCACGATGTAGTTGCCGACCAGGTTGTTGGTGAGCAGTCCCGTCAGGAACACGATGGCCAGGGTCAGCACCGCGCCGAAGCCCGGTACGTCCATGCCGAACATGGTGCGTGGTTGCCAGGCGTCGGGCACGAACAGCAGCGACTGGTCGAGCGTGCTGATGATCAGGTTCAGCACCCAGGCCGTGATGACCAGGGGGACCAGGACCAGCAGGCCGGTGATGAAATATTTGCGCATCGGATTCCCGTTATTCTTGTTGGCGTGCGGCGTCAAAGCCGCGCCCGGCTCAGGTGCTGCCCTTGTCGCCGCCGGACGTGCTCGGCGCGGCCGGGGCCGCCGGAGCGGCTGCCGGTGCGCTGGACTCGGTAGACGCGGCCGGCGCCGGCGCGGCGCCATTGCCGTTGCTCGACGTGCCGGTGGCCGGCGGCGTGCCGCCACGGAAATCGGTCACGTACCAGCCGGTGCCCTTGAGCTGGAAGCCGGCAGCGGTCACTTGTTTCTTGAAGGACGGCTTGGCGCAGGACGGGCACACGGTCAGGACCGGATCCGAAATCTTTTGCAGCACATCTTTGGTAAAACCGCATTCTTCGCAGCGGTAGGCGTAAATCGGCATGCTGGGTGCTCCGCAAAAATCTTCAAAACCCTGAATTATAAAGCTTTTACACGGGAATTAACCGTTTGCGGCCTGCCTTGGCTGGCACAGACCCGGCGCATGGGCAAGCGCGCACGAAAGGATGTTGTTTTTCACCATCGTCAACAGGTGTTTCGTTTGCCCAAGGATGCCGCAGATGTTTTAATACGGCCTGTTTCACCGAATGTTGGTGACAGGAAACCCCTGTCGCTCACCGCAAAGAAGAAACAGAAGACTGCGCGATGTCCCCATCAGCGCGGTCCGTACAAGAACACTAGCTTGCCAAGCCCGCGTATGCGGGCTTTTTCTTTTTGGGCCGCGGTGGGCGGACGTCGGTTGAACGCGTGGACGGCGAAGCCGTCCACGCGTTCAATCACAGCAGATACAGCGCCACGAGCCCCAACCCGAACCCGGCAGCCATGCAGGTCAGGAAGGCCAGCATGCGATTGGTGCGGCGCTGCTCGAGCAGCACCATGGCCAGCATGTCGGCGTTCGCGACATGCGGATGCGCCATATGCCCTGTCGATTCGCGCTCCAGCACCTGGTACACCAGGCGCGGCAGCTGCGGGAAGATCTGGGCGTAGCGCGGCGCTTCGGCGCGCAGGCGGTCGGTCAGGCCTTTCCAGCCGACCTGCTCCGTCATCCAGCGCTCGAGATACGGCTTGGCGGTCTTCCACAGGTCCAGGTCGGGATCGAGCTGGCGCCCCAATCCTTCGATATTGAGCAGGGTCTTCTGCAGCAGCACGAGCTGGGGCTGCACCTCGACGTTGAAGCGGCGCGAGGTCTGGAACAGGCGCAGCAGCACCTGGCCGAACGAGATGTCCTTCAGCGGGCGATCGAAGATCGGTTCGCAGCAGGCGCGCACCGCGGCCTCCAGCTCGTCCACGCGCGTGGTCGAGGGCGCCCAGCCCGATTCGATGTGGGCCTCGGCCACGCGTTTGTAGTCGCGGCGGAAGAAGGCCAGGAAGTTCTGCGACAGGTAATCCTTGTCGAAATCGTTCAGCGTGCCGACGATGCCGAAGTCCAGCGCGATATAGCGGCCCAGGGTCTCCGGCGCGGTCGAGACCAGGATGTTCCCCGGGTGCATATCGGCGTGGAAGAAACCGTCACGGAACACCTGGGTGAAGAAGATCTCCACGCCGTCGCTCGACAGCTTCTTGAGGTCGACGCCGGCGGCCGCCAGGCGATCGATCTGCGAGATCGGGATGCCGTACATGCGCTCCATCACGATCACGCTGCTCGAGCAATAATCCCAGAACATCTCGGGCACCATCAGCAAATCGGAGCCGGCGAAGTTGCGGCGCAGCTGGCTGGCATTGGCGGCCTCGCGCATCAGGTCCAGCTCGTCGTGCAGGTATTTGTCGAACTCGGCCACGACTTCGCGCGGCTTCAGGCGCCGCGCCTCGCCCCACACGCGCTCGATCAGGCTGGCCGCCAGGTGCATCAGGGCCATGTCTTCGTCGATCAGCTTCTTCATGCCGGGACGCAGCACCTTGACCGCGACCTCCTTGCCATCCTTGAGCTGGGCGAAGTGGACCTGGGCGATCGAGGCGGAGGCCACCGGCTCCCGGTCGAAGCGGGCGAACAGCTCGTCGGGATGGGCGCCCAGCGAGCGCGTGATCTGGGCCACCGCCAGGTCGGAGCCGAACGGCGGCACCCGGTCCTGCAGCAGCGCCAGCTCGTCGGCGATATCGGGCGGGACCAGGTCGCGCCGGGTCGACAGCACCTGGCCGAACTTCACGAAGATCGGGCCCAGCTCTTCCAGCGCCTGGCGCAGGCGGATCGCGCGCGGCGAGGTGATGCGGCGCCAGAAGAAGAAGGTGTTCATCAGGCGCGCGGTGCGCGGGGCATTGATGCTGGTGACGGCGATCTCGTCCAGGCCGTACCTGGTGAAGACGGTGAGGATGCGCAGCAGGCGCAGGAATTTCAATATCATCGACGATCCGGGTGGTGGTCTGCGCTGGTCAATATGATGGAGGGGGTGGCGGCATCGCGCTGGGCCAGCGCTTGCTCGAGTCTAGCTACGCGCTTGGCGGTGCGCTCGACGTCGTCGCGCAGGCGCACCACGTCGGCGGCGAAGGCTTCGCGCTGCGCGGGCCGCACCAGCACCGGCCTTTCCTCGGCCAGGAACTCGGCCAGGTTCTCGGCCAGGCGCCGCGTCGCCTCGGTCGCGCCGCCGGCGGCGCCGCGCGCGGTCTTGACCAGGCGATGGGCGCCCAGCGGCCCCACCACCCGCTCGAGGTCGTGCTCGGCATCCCAGCGCAGACCGTTGGCCAGCTGCGAGATCACGTTGGCGAACTCGGCGTCGCCTTCGATCTTCACGTACGACAACGCGCGCGTGCGGTCCTGGGCGATC
This sequence comes from Massilia oculi, assembly GCF_017582745.1. Taxonomy (GTDB): domain Bacteria; phylum Pseudomonadota; class Gammaproteobacteria; order Burkholderiales; family Burkholderiaceae_D; genus Telluria; species Telluria oculi_A. The sequence continues at coordinate 216,500 of NZ_JAFVIM010000002.1, read as the reverse complement.
AGCGGCAGGTCGGCCGGTTTCACGCGGATCGTGACGCTGGCCGCGGCGTCTCCCTGGCTCGCTTCGAGCAGGCCATCGCGGCCGACACGCATGCGCAGCCGGGCCAGGCCGGCGTCGATGCAGGCGTCCTTGCCGGCATGGCGCATGAGCAAGGCCCTGGCCCAGGCTTCCTGGGCCAGCAAGTGGTTGATCGCGGCGACCGCGGGCAGCGTGAGAGCGTGCTGGGGCGACAGTGAGGAAAGACTAGCAAACATGAAGAAGGACACCCTCAAAAAACAAAACCGCCCGGGTTGATGCGGGCGGTTTTGATCTTACCAGTTTGCCGGGCGCAAACCCGGTGGCACGGAATGTTTATCGAAAAATAATTCCGCCAAAACTAAACGCTCGGCAGATGCGCTTAATTGGTCTGCTGGATACCGGCCAGCACCCAACCGCCCGAGCCCGACAGCGGCTTCGACATATTCCAGACTTCGACGAACGGCTCCGGCAGCGCGTCCTTGGCGCTGCGGATCATGGCGTTGAACTGCACGCTCGCCAGGTAGTCGGTCGCGGTCTTCTCGATGCCCAGCAGCTGGGCGTCGATATTGACGACGTCGGTATAGTCGGCCACGCCGCCGCGTTCCTGGATCTGCATCTTGAGTTCGGCGAACACTTCGGGCGCGGTGAATTCGCGCAGGTCGTCGGTGTCGCCGCGATCCCAGGCCGCCTGCATGCGGATGAAGGACGATTTCGCGTGGCGCAGGAAGCTCTCGGTGTCGAAGTCGCTCGGCACGCCCCATTGCTGGTAGGCCGGCGCGGCAGCAGCAGCGCCGCCGAAGCCGGCTGCGGTGCCTTTATCCAGGCCTACATTGCCCTGGAAAGCGGCCGGCTGATTGCGCAGGCCGGAACCGATCTCTGGCGTGGCGGTCGAACCGGCGGCAGGCGGCTGGAAGCCACCGAAGCCGCCCGCGGTCGCCGCGGCCGGATTGGCCGGATTGGCCGGCGTATCCTTGCGGCGGACCATGCGCACGATGAACATGATCACCAGGCCGATCAGCGCGACCATCAGGATGGTCGAGATGATGCTGGCCAGGGCGCCGCCGATGCCCAGGTGCGACAGCAGCGCGCCCAGGCCCAGGCCCAGCAGTGCGCCGCCCAGGATGTTACGCATCATGCTTGGTTTCTTGGCAGCCGCAGCGGCGCCTGCGGCGCCGGCGCCCGCTGCAGCCGGTGCTGCCGAATTCGGGGTCTGGCGCTGCATGTTCTGGGCTGGCGCCGGGGCCGGGCCCTGCTGCTGCACGGACTGCGATTGCCGTCCGATCGAGCGCTTGCCGCCCATTGGTCGGGCGAAGGCGTCCGCCACCATCGCGAACGCGGTGACTGCCAACATCGTCGTGACCAGGAATTTTTTCATCGTCTCCGTCCTTAGAGTGAAACTACAGTTTGATACCGGTGTGCAATGCGGCCACACCCGCCGTCAGGTTGAAATACTGGACCCGCTCCAGTCCTGCATCTTGCATCATCCCCTTCAGGGTGTCCTGGTCGGGGTGCATGCGGATCGATTCGGCCAGGTAGCGATAGCTCTCGGCATCGCCGGCGATCTTCTGGCCCAGCCACGGCAGCACCGAGAACGAATACACATCGTACGGTTTCTGCAGCGGCGCGATCACTTTCGAGAATTCCAGCACCAGCAGCTTGCCGCCCGGCTTGAGCACCCGGCGCATCTCGGCCAGGGCCTGGTCTTTATGGGTCATATTGCGCAGCCCGAAAGCGACACTGACCCGATCGAAATAGTTGTCCGGGAACGGCAATTTTTCGGCGTCACACAACATGGTTGGGGTGACAAGCCCTTTATTCAAGAGGCGATCGCGCCCCACGCGCAGCATCGACTCGTTGATGTCGGTGAGCCAGACCTCGCCGGTCTTGCCCGCCTGCTTCGCGAACGCCTTGGCCAGGTCGCCGGTACCGCCGGCGATGTCGAGCACCTTGAAGCCGGGACGCACGCCGGCCTGGGCGATCGTGAACATCTTCCAGGCGCGGTGCAGGCCGGCCGACATCAGGTCGTTCATGACGTCGTACTTCGAGGCGACCGAGTGGAAAACCTTGGCGACTTCCTGGACCTTCTGGTCCTCGGCGACAGTCTTGTAGCCGAAGTGAGTGGTATTGGTCATATGTGCGAAACGGTTGGGTGTTGGCGCATTATACAAGCAGGGCGGCGCTGGACCTCCTCATTGGCGGCCAGGCCGCCACGCTGGCATGCCGGCGCGATTTGCTGCCCGGCGGAATCGAAGCATTCGCCCTTGTTGGACATGCACAACGCTTGGAGCGCTAACAGGCCGCTCAGCAGCGACACTTCTCGCACGCCTCCCTTCCCGGCCACGCCCGCCCTCGGTAAGATCAATATCATGCAGCTAACAAAATTAGCGCCGAATCTTTAAATTAAAGTAAATACATGATTCACAATTGCACATGTCATTAAGCTTCTATTAATGTTTGTGCGCCACCCCGCAGGTATTTCAGGTTTAATTGAACAATACTTTTCGCGTCAGCAACCCGCGTTGCGGGATCAGTTGCCGCACGGATGCGTCATGCCAACACGCACCAGGACTCATAACAACGAAGCCGGCAAGACCGGCGATAACGAGGGCAACGGTGTCTGTAAAACGTCTTTTATGCATTTCGGGTAAGGGCAGCGCGCATGCGCGAGCCTGCCACGGGGAGCTGTCCGGCTGGGATGTGTGCGTGGTCGAGAATATTGCCGCCGCACGCAAGGTCCTGTCGCAGCAGCACTATGGGGTCGGCCTGCTGCTCGACAGCAGCGACGGCGTGGGCGACGCCGAGATCGAACGCTTCCTGCGCCAGCACCACCACACGCGCTGGATCGGCGTGTTCGATGCGCCGCGCCTGGATCAGCCGTCGCTGCGCGAGCTGATTGCCGCCCACCTGGTCGATTTCCATACGCTTCCGGTCGATACACTGCGGCTGAAACATTCGCTTGGCCACGCCCACGGCATGGCGACGCTGGCCAAGACCACGCCGCCGCACCGGCGCCAGGCCGCCAGCCAGGCCAGCCACATCGACGGCGTCTCGCGCGCCATCGTGCGCCTGCGCGCCCACATCGACAAGATCGCCGCGGTCGACGCGCCGGTGCTGATCTCGGGCGAGAGCGGCAGCGGCAAGGAACTCGCTGCCCAGGAGGTCCACCTGCGCTCACAGCGCGCCGGCGGCCCCTTCATCGCCATCAATTGCGCGGCCGTGGCGCCGGCCCTGATCCACTCCGAGCTGTTCGGCCACGAGCGCGGCGCCTTCACCGGCGCCACCCGCGACAAGCAGGGCCTGCTCGAGGCGGCGTCCGGCGGCAGCATCTTCCTGGACGAAATCGGCGACCTGCCGCTCGACCTGCAGGCCAGCCTGCTGCGCTTTTTGCAGGAGCGCGTGATCTACCGCGTCGGCGGCACCCGCACCATCGCGGTCGATGCGCGCGTGATTGCCGCCACCCACGTCAACCTGCCGCAGGCCGTGGCCGAGGGACGCTTCCGCGAAGACCTGTACTACCGCCTCAGCGTGTTCCCGATCAGGGTGCCGCCGCTGCGCGAACGCAAGGAAGACCTGCCATTGCTGACCGACCTCATCTTCAACAAGTACGCCGCCGAACGCAGCCCGCAACTGAAGGGCGTGAGCCGCGAAGCGCTGCAGGCGATGGCGCGCTACGAGTGGCCGGGCAATGTGCGCGAACTCATCAACCGGGTGCGGCGCGCCATGGTGCTGGCCGAACAACGGCTGGTCATGCCGGAAGACCTGGACCTGCCCAGCGCCGGCCCGATCTGCCCGGTCAAGGAAGGACTCGGCAATTCGCGTCTCTCCGCCGAGCGCATCGCCATCGGCGAAAGCCTGGCGCGCAGCGGCAACAACATCAGCCAGGCCGCGCGCGACCTGGGTGTCTCGCGCATGACACTGTATCGCCTGATGGCCAAGCACGCGATTTCCTCGTAATCCTCGGCCCTCCCCTCCCGTCGTCCTCTTCCTACGCCCTTCCCCCTTGATTTGACAGGCTTTTCCCGCCAGCGCGTTGCCTCCCGGCAGCGCGTTGCAGCGCCACTGTCACTCTGGCGCGAGTGCCTGGCGCTTGCAATTTGATACAGTTTCATGACCGTTCAGTTAAGTTTGTCACAGGTCTGAGACACTTTATTTTCTAGCTATTGTTCTGCTTCATTTCCCCCTTTAGCACGCCCAAAACTCATCAAAATAGTCCTACATAATCAAGGACTTAAAAAGACGACATTCACCTGGCATGGGAACTGCTATGAGACGAGTGGACCGGGCGTCATGGGACCCCGGGAATTCAACTCAGTGACAATTAGGGGAGCAACAATGAAGCGCACTATCCTGGCAACCGCGATCGCCCTGGCATTCAGCATGGCTCACGCACAAGAAAATTCCGTCAACGACGTCCGCGGCGGCAACACCCAGACTTCGTCGGTGACCACCAACACCGACAACAGCACCGTCACTGATACCCGCAACAGCGGCAATACCTCGACCAACTCGTCGACCAACACCGACAGCTCGAACAGCAACAACCAGGCAACGAACACGAACACGAACACCAACACCAACACGAACACCACGACCAATACCAACAACAGCCAGGCCAACAGCAACAACCAGGCAACCAACACGAACACGAATACGAATACGAACACCAGCACCAACACCGACAACAGCCAGGCCAACAACAGCAGCACCAACACCTCGGACAGCAACAACCAGTCGACCAACACCAACACGACGACCAACACCAACAACAGCCAGGCCAACAACAACAGCCAGCAAAACAACAACAGCACCAACACGACCAACAACAACAACCAGGTGGACAACTCGGACAACCGCACCGCGACCACCACGAACACCAACTCGCAGTCGGACACCCGCACCAACACCACCACGATCGACAGCAACGACACGATCACCTCGACCACCACGACCACCAACGACAGCAGCCAGGACAGCTCGGGCCAGAACAACAGCTCGGGTGACGCGCGCGCGGCAGCCGCCGGCGCCGCAGCCGCCAACAACGGTGGCAGCGCCAATTCGTCGGTCGCCAACTCGTTCAACACCTCGTCGGCCAACGCCGTCAGCTCGCTGACCGGCACCGTGTCGGGCAATAACATCAGCAACATCGGCAACACCGCCCAGAACACCGGCGGCGCGAACGGCGCAGCCGGCACCGGCTCGGCCGGCGGCGTGGGCAACGGCGGCTCGACCTCGGCCACCGGCGCAGCCGGCGGTTCGGCTTCGGGCGCGGCTGGCGCAGCTGGCGGCGCAGGCGGCTACGCTGCTGCGGGCACCGCATCGACCGGCGCTTCGACCGTCGGCAACGCAGCCGGCGGCGCAGGCGGCGCGAGCGGCGCGGCTGATTCGGCCGGCGGCGCCGGCGCAGCAGGCGCAACCGGCGGCTACGCTGCCGGCGGCAACGGCGCGGCAGGCGGCGTGGGCACCGGCGGCGCAGGCGCCTCGGGCGGCGCGGCCAACGGCGGCAGCGGCGCGGCAGGCGGCGCAGCCATCGGCGGCGCAGGCGGCTCGACCGGCTCGCTGGCTGGCGGCAACGGCGGCGCGAACGGCGCGATCAGCACCGGCGCCGGCGGCGCGGGCGGCGCAGGCGAATCCAACGGCGGCGCAGGCGCGGCAGGCGGCCTGGGCGGCGCAGGCGGCATGGGCGGCAATTCGTCCGGCTCGACCCTGACCGCATCGAACGGCGCCAGCGGCGGCGGCGCAGCAATCGGCGACGCCACCTCGACCTCGGGTTCGGGCGGCATGCCAGGCTCGGGCACCGAAACCGCCGGCACCGGCGGCGCCAGCGGCGCGGCCACCAACACCGGCGGCACCTCGACCGCAGGCAGCCCGACCAGCGGCGCCAGCTCGGGCACCGCGGGTGACTCGATGGCCGGCACCGGCGGCGCAGGCGCGGCAGGCGGCGCAGGCGGTTCGGGCGCAGCAGGCACCAACACCTCGGGCGCCGGCGCAGCAGGCGGCGCGGCCACCGGCGGCACCGCAGGTTCGGGCGCGGCACTGGCAGGCACCGGCGGCGCCGGCGCCACCGGCACCGCAGGCGCGGGCGGTTCGGGCGCGGCTGGCACGGCCGGCACTGGCGGCAACGGTGCCACCGGCACCGGCGGCGCAGGCGGCGCGGGCCAGGGCGGCACGGCTGGCGCGGGCGGCATGGGCGGTTCGGGCGCTGAAGCGACCGCATCGACCGGCACCGGCGGCGCAGGCGGCTCGTCGACCGGCGGCTCGGCCACCGGCGGCTCGGCCACCTCGGGCGACGCCACCTCGGGCGCAGGCGGCGCAGGCGGCGCGGGCGGCTCGAGCACCGGCGGCGCTGGCGGCTCGACCGGCGAAATGGTTGCCGGCGCAGGCACCGGCGGCTTCGGCGGCGCCGGCACCGGCGGCAACGGCGGCACCAACAACGTGACTGCGGGTTCGTTCGACATGTCGAACTCGATGAGCAACATCGCCCAGTCGGCTGCCGGCATCTCGATCATCAGCCAGAACAACGGCTTCTCGTCGCTGATCCAGCAAAGCGTCAACGTTCAGTCGAACATGAACGTCGGCGGCCAGTAATCTGGCGTGAGCTGCAACCACGCAGGCGGCCGGCCAGGCCAGCCGCCTGCGATCCGCCACGCGGCCTTCTTCGCGTGGCGGCTTTTCGAGCGAGGCATCATGAAACGGATTACCCAGATTAGCGCTCTCCTCCTGGCGGCCTGCATGGCGCTGCCGGTGGCGGCCCAGGCGTCGGAACCGGCGAAGCTGCCGGTGGTGGTGGGCTTCCTGTCGAAGGTGGATGTCGCGCCGAGCCGGGAAGACGACTTCACCAAAGGCTGGGGCAAGACGACCGACGCCGAGGAACTGGGCGGCCTGCGTGGCGGCGCCGACATCGTGACCACCGAGGCGACGCTCGGCGGCACGGTCGGCAACAACACGGCCACCAACGTGACCACCGGCTTCAACGTCATCGACAACGGCTCGTTCGCGAATTCCTCGGGCTTGCCTGTCGTGATCCAGAACTCCGGCGCGAACGTCCTGATCCAGAACGCGACCGTCATCAACCTGCAACTGCAATAGGAAGAGCATGAAGCACGGGATCTTCCTCGCCGCCCTGTGCGGCACCCTGCTGGCGCCGGCTCCGGCGCCAGCGCTCGAACTGGCGGTGGTCGGGCGCGTCAACGTGCCCGTCACCAGCCTCAAGGACATCAAATTCCAGCGCACCACGCGCCAGCAGTACGACTACAGCTGCGGCGCCGCCGCCTTGTCGACCCTGCTGTCACACCACTACAACACCCCGACGCCGGAACAGGACGTGTTCCAGGAGATGTACGAAAAAGGGGACAAGACCAAGATTCACAAGGAAGGCTTTTCGCTGCTCGACATGCAGCGCTTCCTGGCCGCGCGCGGCTTTCGCGCCGACGGCTTCAAGCTGCCGATCGAAAAGCTGATCGCAGAAAAACTGCCGGCCATCGTGCTGATCACTGACCGCGGCTTCAACCACTTCGTGGTCGTCAAGGGCTTCGAGGATGGCCGCATCCTGATCGGCGACCCGTCCACCGGCAACCGCGTCGTGAGCATGGAACGCTTCCAGGAAATCTGGCGCAACAAGATCCTGTTCGTGATCCACAGCCACAAGGACGGCATCGCCTTCAACAATCCGGGCGACTGGCGCGGCGCCCCGCGCGCGCCGCTGGGCACCGGCATGCACCAGGACCAACTGAGCGCCTCGCTGCCGAAGTTCGGCCCAGGCGACTTTTGACCAAAGGACGTGATATGCGCTGGCCAAATTTCAAGACGATGATCCAACGCGGCTTTCTAGCGGGCGCCCTGTGCGCGGCGATCGGCACGATGCCGGCCGTGCAGGCCGCCGATGCCAGCGCGAACAATGTGGCCGGCTTCGGCGCCCCGGTCGGGGCCGAGACGCTGGACGGCGCCAGGGGCGGCTTCGAGATCGCGGGCGGCCTGTCGGTGGCGCTCGGCATCGAGCGCGTGGTGTCGGTCAACGGCGAAATCATGTCGCGCACCAATATCGCCATTCCCGACCTGGCCGCGATGACCGCCGACCAGGCCCGCCTGGCCCAGGACGCGCTGGGCGCCGCACGCATGATCCAGATCGGCGGCAACAACTTCGCGGCGGCCGACCTGAACCTGCCGAATGGCGCGACCCTGGTACAGAACACCCTCGACAACCAGGCGATCAGCTCGGTCACCACCATTACCTCGGCCGTCAATAGCATGTCCTTACTAAAAGACATGAATTTCCAGAGCACGATTCGTGACGCGGTAGTACGTTCCCCGGGAACACTGTAGTATTGCAAAATTGTTAATATAAAACTGGAGATCTGGATGTATCCACACGTCGCGCGGCTTGGCGCCGCCGGCCTGGCGGCCGCCCTCCTGGCGCCGCCCGTGCTCGCTCAACAACCTGCGGCCGAGCCAGGCCCGCGGGACCGACAGACCGAACTGTCCCAACTCAGGGACGAACTGGCCGAACAGCGGGCATTGGTGAACCGTCTGGTGCTCGAACTCCAGGCCCAGCGCGAACAGCTGCAGCGCATGCAGGACCAGAGCGCACCTGCGGCCCCGGCGCTGGCGGCACGCGAGCGCATCGTGGAAGAAGCCACCCCGCTGTCGGGCGCCCCGTTCGCCGTGCCGACGGCGCTGGCCGACGGCGTGCTGCTGTCGCAGCAGCGCGGCACCGGCATGTCGATGCAGGCGCCGGTGGCCCAGCCGCCGGTGCTGCCGCCGGCCGAAAGCGGCGTGGCGGCCCCGCTGCCGCCGCAGCCGCGTCCCAACCAGCCTACCCTTCCGGCCCCCGGTCCGGCCCAGGCGCAGACCCAGCGGCCGGCCCAGCAACAGAGCCAGCAGCCGCAGACGGCGCAGAACAATAACCGCCAGGAGCCGAACCGTCCGCCCGAGGTCGCGCCTATCGGCGACCAGCCGGGCGTGCTGACCCAGCGCGGCACCTATGTGCTCGAGCCGTCGGTGCAGTACGGCTACTCGTCGAGCAACCGCGTGGCCCTGGTCGGCTACACGGTGATTCCCGCGATCCTGATCGGCCTGGTCGACGTGCGCGAAATCAAGCGCAACACCTTCACCACCGCGATCACCGGCCGCACCGGCATCAACAACCGGATGGAAGTCGAGGTCAAGGTGCCCTATGTGTACCGCTCGGACGCCACCGTCAGCCGCGAGCTGTTCACCGGCACCGCGGTCGAGCGCGTGTTCGACACCACCGGCAAGGGCCTGGGCGACGTCGAAGTCGCCGGCCGCTACCAGCTCAATAACGGCGGCCCGGACCAGGGTTATTACATCGCCGGCCTGCGCTACAAGAGCCGCACCGGGCGCGACCCGTTCGAGGTCGTGACCGACTGCGACCAGCGCTGCATCGGCGAGAACGTGACCGGCACCGGCCTGCCGCTGGACCTGCCGACCGGTTCCGGCTTCCATTCGCTGCAAGGCACCCTGACCTGGCTGTATCCATCGGATCCGGCGGTCTTCTTCGGCAACCTGAGCTATGTGCACAACTTCAAGCGTTCGGACGTGACGCGCCTGGTGCGCAACGGCGTGCGCGAGCCGCTGGGCGAGCTGGAACCGGGTTACGTGCTCGGCTTTAACTTCGGCATGGGTCTCGCGCTGAACGACAAGGCTTCGCTCAGCCTGGGCTACGACCACAGCACCATCGCGCGCATGAAGCAGAATGGCCAGCCGGTGGCCGGCTCGGTGCGCACCCAGCTCGGTACCCTGCTGCTGGGCTACTCCTACCGCCTGAGCCCGAAGCGCACGCTGAACATCGCGGTGGGCGCCGGCGTAACCCGCGATACCCCCGACGTCACCCTCACGCTGCGGGTGCCGATGACGTTCTGATCGGCGTCCAGGCTCGTAGAACATGCGGTCTGGATGACTTGTGGTAAATACGAGCACGGTTGAAAAATCTTGCTTCCGTTTTAAGAAATTATCCTTATAATCAGATTTGCAATGTAGAGCGTGGCCCTGGTTTTTGTCCTAGGTACGCAAACAGGGCATCAACGCAAAACAACTTATATTTGAGGGAATTAACATGGCTACTGGCATTGTCAAATGGTTCAACGACGCTAAAGGTTTCGGCTTCATCACCCCTGATGGCGGCGGCGAAGACGTGTTCGCACACTTCTCGGCAATCAACGCCACCGGCTTCAAGTCGCTGCAGGAAAACCAGCGCGTGACCTTCGACATCACTGCCGGCCCTAAAGGCAAGCAGGCTGCAAACATCCAGCCACAGGCTTGATACTGCATCAGCCCGCCAAGGCGGGCTACAAAAAACAAAAGAGCACATCCGCGGATGTGCTCTTTTGTTTTGGCTGACGCAAACGGCGTCGCTTATTTGCAGCCGCAACCGCCCGAGCCGCAACCGCCGCCCGACTTGGCCGGCGCCGAGCCCGGCAGGATGGTGCCCGACGCGCGGCCGGTTTCTTCGTCGAAGCCGGCCGCCTGCAGGCGCGCCACGTACTGCTTCCACAGCGACTCCTGGCTGCGGCCCAGCTCATACAGGTAGTCCCAGCTGAAGATGCCGGTGTCGTGGCCGTCCGAGAAGGTCGGCTTGATCGCGTAGTTGCCGACCTGCTCGACGTCGGCGATGCCGACTTCGCGCTTGCCGACCTGCAGGACTTCCTGGCCCGGGCCGTGGCCCTTCACTTCGGCCGACGGCGAGTACACGCGCATCAGCTCGAACGGGATCGAATAGGCGCTGCCGTCGTCGTAGGCGATGTCGAGCACGCGCGATTTCTGGTGGACGGTCAGTTCGGTTGGATTAGGCATGAATCTTTTCTCTATCGGTTGAAACGGCGCGCGATCGCGGCGCCCAGTTGTCCGGCCAGCGCGCGGCGCGCGGCCAGGGTGTCGGGTTCAGTCTCACGCACCGCCTGGGCCCATACGGGCGCCGGGAAGTGCGCGTCATCCGCATAGCGCGGAATGATATGCCAGTGCAGGTGCGGCACCACATTGCCCAGGCTGGCCACATTGACCTTCAGCGGCTGCATGACTTCGCGCACCGCCTCCTCGACCAGGAACACGGCCTCGTTCACCAGCAGCCTGTCGTCGCGCGAAAGATCGCTCACCTCGCGCACGTGGTCGTGCCAGATCACGCGGCAAAAGCCGGGGTAGTTGGCGTCGTCGACGACGATGACGCTGAACTTGTCGCCGCGCCATACGGTCGGCACGGACAGGTTGCACAGCTCGCAGCCAGCTTCGCGCGTCATACCAGCACCCTTTCGATGCCGCCGTTATTGGCGCGCGCCACGTACTCTGGCAGCCAGTTCTCGCCCAGCAGGTGCTTCGCGATCTCGACCACGATGTAGTCGGCGGTGGTGCCCGAGTCGTCATTGTAGCGGGAGAGGCCCTGCAGGCAGGACGGGCAGCTGGTCAGGATTTTCACGTCGCCCTTGAAGCCGTCGGCGCGCAGTTTATCGCCGCCCTTGACCATCTCGGCTTCCTTGCGCGAGCGCACCTGGGTCGAGATGTCGGGACGGCTCACGGCGAAGGTGCCCGACTCGCCGCAGCAGCGGTCGTTCTTCTCGATCTTGACGTCGTCATGCGTCGAGACCAGCGCATTGACCGTCTTCACCGAGTCCTGCAGCTTCATCGGGTTGTGGCAAGGCTCGTGGTACATATAGCGGGTGCCGTTCACGCCTTCGAGCTTGACGCCCTTCTCCAGCAGGTATTCATGGATGTCCATGATGCGGCAGCCCGGGAAGATCTTCTCGAATTCATAGGTCGCCAGCTGGTCGTAGCAGGTGCCACAGGAGACCAGCACCGTCTTGATGTCGAGGTAGTTCAGCGTATTGGCCATGCGGTGGAACAGCACGCGGTTATCCGTCATCATCTTGTCGGCCTTGTCGTACTGGCCGGCGCCGCGCTGCGGATAGCCGCAGCACAGGTAACCTGGCGGCAGCACGGTCTGCACGCCGACTTCCCACAGCATCGCCTGGGTGGCCAGGCCGACCTGCGAGAACAGGCGCTCGGAGCCGCAGCCAGGGAAGTAGAACACGGCTTCGGTGTCGGCGTTGGTCTTCTTGGGGTTGCGGATGATCGGGACGATCTTGTCGTCCTCGATGTCGAGCAGCGCGCGCGCCGTCTTCTTCGGCAGGTTGCCCGGCATCTTCTTGTTGATGAAGTGGATCACCTGCTCGCGCACCGGCGCCTTGCCGACCGTCGGCGGCGGCGCGGCGGTCTGCGGCTTGGACAGGCCTTTCAGCAGGCGGTTGCCCATGCGCTGGGCCTTGAAACCGAAATCGATCATCACCTTGCGCGTGGCGTTGATGGTGGTCGGGTCGGTCGCATTCAGGAAGAACATGGCCGCGCGGTTGGCCGGCTTGAAGCTGCGCTTGTCCATCTTGCGCAGCAGGTTACGCATATTCATCGACACGTCGCCGAAGTCGATGTTGACCGGACAGGGCGTGACGCATTTGTGGCACACGGTGCAGTGGTCGGACACGTCCTCGAACTCTTCCCAGTGGCGCAGCGAGACGCCGCGCCGGGTCTGTTCCTCGTACAGGAAGGCTTCGATCAGCGCCGAGGTGGCGAGAATCTTGTCGCGCGGCGAATACAGCAGGTTCGCCTGCGGCACGTGGGTCGTGCACACGGGTTTACACTTGCCGCAGCGCAGGCAGTCCTTGATGCTGTTGGCGATCTCGCCGATATCGCTCTGCTGCATGATCAGCGATTCGTGGCCCATCAGGCCGAACGACGGCGTATAGGCATTGCGCAGGTCGGCGTGGGCGCCTTCCAGGTTGAGCAGCTTGCCCTTGTTGAAGCGGCCTTCCGGATCGACGCGCACCTTGTAGTCGCGGAAGTCCTGGATTTCCTCGTCGGTCAGGAATTCCAGCTTGGTGATGCCGATGCCGTGCTCGCCCGAGATCACGCCGTCCAGCGAACGCGCCAGCTTCATGATGCGCTCGACCGCCTTATGGGCGTCCTGCAGCATGGCGTAGTCGTCCGAGTTCACCGGCAGGTTGGTGTGGACGTTGCCGTCGCCCGCGTGCATGTGCAGGGCGACGAACACGCGCGAACGCAGCACGCGCTTGTGGATCGCGACCGCTTCGTCGAGGATGCACTGGTAGGCGGCGCCGTTGAAGATCTGGCGCAGCGGCGCGCGCACTTCGGCCTTCCACGAGACACGCACGGTATGGTCCTGCACCGCGTCGAACAGGCGCGCATCGGGCTGGATCGCCAGGCGCTGCAGGATCGCTTCGTTCAGGTGGTCGAGGCCCAGGGTCTGCAGCTGCTCGCGCACTTCGGCCAGCGGCGCATCGAGATTGGCCAGGATGAAGGTCCAGCGCTTGTCGACCAGGTCGACCAGGGCGCGCGCCTGCAGCGGACGGTCGCCCATGATCTCGTCGCGGTCGACCGCGTCGCCGCTGGCGTCGTCGCTCTTGGCCAGCGGCAGGTGGTCGCTGGCGAGGTAGGCGCGCAGCTGGTCAATCAGCTGCAGCTTGTTCTTGATCGACAGCTCGACGTTGATGCGCTCGATGCCGTCGGTGTACTCGCCCATGCGGTTCAGCGGAATGACGACGTCTTCGTTGATCTTGAAGGCGTTGGTATGGCGCGCGATGGCCGCGGTGCGGGCGCGGTCGAGCCAGAACTTCTTGCGCGCCTCGGGGCTGACGGCGACGAAGCCCTCGCCCACGCGGGTATTCGCCAGGCGCACGACTTCGGAGGCGGCCAGCGCCACCGCGTTCTCGTCGTCGCCGACGATGTCGCCGAACAGCGCCATCTTGGGCAGCACGCCGCGCTTGGACTTGGTGGCATAGCCGACCGCGCGCAGATAGCGTTCATCCAAGTGTTCCAGGCCCGCCAGGCGCAGCGTGGCGAACGCCGGGTCGCCGTTCTTCGGCAGGCTGTCCAGGTAATCCTTGATCTCGACGATCGACGGTATCGCGTCGCGCGCCTGGCCGAAGAATTCCAGCGCCACCGTGCGGGTGAACTTGGGCATCTTGTGCAGGATCCAGCGGCCGGACGTGATCAGGCCGTCGGTGCCCTCTTTCTGGATGCCCGGCAGGCCGGCCAGGAATTTGTCGGTGACGTCCTTGCCCAGGCCTTCCTTGCGGAAGCGCTTGCCCTCGATGGTCAGGGTCTCGGTGCGGAACGGCTGGCCTTTTGGCGCGCCCTTGACGGAAGGGTGCGTCCATTCGAGCAGGAATTCGGCCGTCGGCGCGTCGTGGATCTTGCCCAGGTTGTGGTTGATGCGGGTGACGTCGAGCCAGTCGCCATTCGGGTCGACCATGCGCCACGACGCGAGGTTGTCGAGCGCCGTGCCCCACAACACGGCCTTCTTGCCGCCCGCGTTCATCGCGATATTGCCGCCCACGCAGGATGCGTGGGCCGAGGTCGGGTCGACCGCGAACACGAAGCCGGCCTTCTCGGCCGCCTGCGACACCCGCTGCGTGACGACGCCGGCATAGGTGTGGATGGTCGCGTACTCGCGGTTCAGGCCAGGCATGGTCGTCATCTCGACCTCGCCGATGCCGATCAGCTTTTCGGTATTGATCACGGCCGACATCGGCGTGAGCGGGATCGCGCCGCCGGTATAGCCGGTGCCGCCGCCGCGCGGGATGATGGTCAGTCCGAGCTCGATGCAGCCCTTGACCAGGCCGGCCATCTCGTCCTCGCTGTCCGGCAGCAGGACCAGGAAGGGATACTCGACGCGCCAGTCGGTGGCGTCGGTGACGTGCGAGGTGCGGTGCATGCCGTCGAAGCGGATGTTGCGCTTGTCGGTGTAGGCGCCCAGCACCCTGGTGGCGCGCTTGCGCAGGTCGTAGGTCTCGGCAAACTCGCGGCCGAAGTCGTCCACGGCGCGGCGCGCGGCCGCCAGCAGCTGCTCCACGGCGGCGCTGCGGTTCGCCACCATGTCGGGGTCGCCGCCGTCGAGCGCATCGACCGTGGTGCGACGCTTGTCGATCTCGGCCAGGCGGTGGTGCAGCGCTTCGATCAGCTTGGCCCGGCGCTTCGGGTTGTCCAGCATGTCGTCCTGCAGGTAGGGATTGCGGCGCACCACCCAGATATCGCCCAGCACCTCGTACAGCATGCGCGCCGAACGGCCGGTCTGGCGCGCGCCGCGCAGGCTGTCGAGCAACTCCCACGATGACTCACCGAGCAGGCGGATCACGATTTCGCGGTCCGAGAACGAAGTGTAGTTATAGGGGATCTCGCGCAGGCGCGCGGGTGCGTTGTCGGCAAGCAGGGTATGGATGTGTGCGGGGGCGTTCATGAATTCTGGTCGACGATCGGACAGGCCCGAAGGACGTTCATTCTAGCTTATTGCGATGCACCACGCTCGGTTAATGCCCGGGCCGCCATTCTGGCCGACACAACAAAATGTCTATACTAATTTGAATGACCAAACTTAATTTTCTGAAAATGGCTACGTTGCATCATTCATAAAGCCACGCGACCCGAATGGCATATGTCATCCGGCGTTGTTTGGCGTTTCCGGCAGCTCTGCGCTGGTCTCGAAGGCCTCGCCGAGCTCGAAGAAATGGCCGCCGGCGACATAGTGGATGCTCTTCGGCCCCCCGTCGGTCGTGACCCAATGGCCGTCGCGGAACACGGCCGGATCGGCCCAGGCGGCGACCACCTGGCCAAGGAACAGGTCATAGGTGTCCTGGATGTGCGGCTCGGGCAGCAGCCGGCATTCGAGCCAGGCCAGGCAGCCGTCCAGCAGCGGCGCGCCGGTCTGCTCGCCGGTCCAGTAGCCGGCGCCGAAGGCGGCAAACTTGTCGACCTCGCGGCCGCTGGTCGAGCCGACCTGCAGGGTCAGCTGCGCCAGTTCGCGCGAAGGCACCATCAGGGCGAATTCGCCGGATGCTTCGACCATGTTGCGCGTGAGCGTGCTCTTGTCGAGCACCACTGCCACCTTGGGCGGCGCGAAGTCGAGCGGCATCGACCAGGCGGCGGCCATCACGTTGATCGCTTCGCCATGGCGTGCAGAGACAAGCACGGTCGGGCCGTGGTTCATCAGGCGATAGGCTTTGTCGAGCGGAACAGGCAGACGGTCGGTCATGATGCAATCCTAGCCAAACACCCGGGTGAGCATATCACCCAGCGACTGCCAGAAGCCGTCCGGAATGTACAGCAGCGCCAGCGTCATGGTCAGGTAGCGCGCGAACTTGCCGATTGCCATATACAGCACGCTGGGCCAGAACGGCAGGTGCAGCCAGCCAGCCAGCGTGCACAGCGGGTCGCCGATGCCCGGCAGCCACGACAGCAGCATGGTCTTGGCGCCATAGCGCTTGAGCCAGCCGAACCAGCGGCTCTGGCGCTCTTTCGCGAACGCGACCTTGGCGCGGTAGCCAAGAAAATAATCGAAAGCGCCACCCAGGGTATTGCCGAGCGTCCCGACCAGGATTGCCGGCCAGAACATGTCGGGGTTGGCCTTGATCACGGCGAACACGGCCGGCTCGGAGCCGAGCGGCAACAAGGTGGCGGAGACGAAACTGACGATGAAGATCGAGGTCAGCCCGACGGTCGGTGCAGCCAGGAAGTCAAGCAGCCATTGGACAGCGGATTCGATCATGCGGGCTTAGGCCATGGCCTAGTGGTGACAATAAGCCTCCATTATAATGATCCGGTAATATCGTCACGACACGATACGACGAGCCTGCCATCCAGCGCGCCGTATCGACCTTTGCGCCATGGTCACCCACCCTAGCGGAACAGTTCACGTCGTCCGTCCCGCCGGCCCAGCCGGCCTGACCTTTGCAACCCGACCATGACTACCGACTACCTGAGAAAAATCCTGACCGCCCGCGTCTACGACGTCGCCGAACAGACGCCGCTCGACCTCGCCCCGACCCTGTCCCAGCGCATGGGCAACCGCATTTACTTCAAGCGCGAGGACATGCAGAGCGTGTTCAGCTTCAAGCTGCGCGGCGCCTACAACAAGATGGCGAACCTGACGCCCGAGCAACTCAAGCGCGGCGTGATCTGCGCCTCGGCCGGCAACCACGCCCAGGGCGTGGCGCTGTCGGCCTGCCGTCTCGGCTGCCGCGCGCTGATCGTGATGCCGACCACGACCCCGCAGGTCAAGATCGACGCGGTCAAGGCACGCGGCGGCGCCAGCGTCGAAGTCGTGCTGCATGGCGACTCCTATACCGACGCCTACAACCATGCGCTGCTGCTGGAAAAAGAGCAACGCCTGACCTTCGTGCACCCCTTCGACGATCCGGACGTGATCGCCGGTCAGGGCACGATCGGCATGGAAATCCTGCGCCAGCTGTCGAGCCCGATCCACGCGATCTTCGTCGCCATCGGCGGCGGCGGGCTGATCGCCGGCATCGGCGCCTACGTCAAGCAGATCCGTCCCGACATCAAGATCATCGGCGTACAGACCCTGGATTCGGACGCGATGGCGCGCAGCCTGAAGGCCGGCCAGCGCGTGACGCTCACTGACGTCGGCCTGTTCTCGGACGGCACCGCGGTGCGCCTGGTGGGAGAAGAGACCTTCCGCGTCGCCCAGCAGGTGGTCGACGAGATCATCCTGGTCGATACCGACGCCATCTGCGCCGCGATCCAGGACGTGTTCCAGGATACGCGCAGCATCCTCGAGCCGGCCGGCGCGCTGGCGGTGGCCGGCGCCAAGGCCTATGTCGAGCGTTCGCAGATGAACCGCGAGCCGATAAAAAACGAGACGCTGGTGGCGGTGGCCTGCGGCGCCAACATGAACTTCGACCGCCTGCGCTTCGTGGCCGAGCGCGCCGAGCTGGGCGAATCGCGCGAAGCAGTCTTTGCCGTGACCGTGCCCGAGCAGCGCGGCAGTTTCCGCCGTTTCTGCGCGCTGGTCGGCCCGCGCAACGTCACCGAGTTCAATTACCGCATCAGCGATGAAAACGAAGCCCACGTCTTCGTCGGCGTGCAGGTGGGCAACCGCAGCGAATCGGGCCTGCTGGCGCGCACCTTCGAGGAACACGGCTACAAGACGCTGGATCTCACCTATGACGAGCTGGCCAAGCTGCATATCCGCCACCTGGTGGGCGGGAAAAGTTCACTTGCGCATGACGAATTGCTGTATCGTTTCGAGTTCCCCGAACGGCCAGGTGCGCTGATGCGCTTCCTGGACAGCATGGCGCCGAACTGGAATATCTCGCTGTTCCACTACCGCAACCAGGGCGGCGACGTGGGGCGCATCCTGGTCGGACTGCAAGTGCCGCAGGCCGAGATGGATGAGTTCCGCCAGTTCCTGGCCTCGCTCGGTTACCGCTACTGGGACGAGAGCGGGAATCCCGTCTATAAATTGTTTTTGGGGGCATGACGCCCCAAGTCTATGAATACCCCTGATCAATCGCCACTTGGCAAATCTTCCGCCTACCAGAGCCAGTACGCCCCGGAGCTGCTGTTCCCGATCCCGCGCCAGCAAAAGCGCGAGGAACTGGGCCTGTCGGGCACGCTCCCCTTCTTCGGGGTCGACATCTGGAACGCCTATGAATTGTCGTGGCTGAACATGCGAGGCAAGCCGCAGGTCGCGATCGCGACCGTGACGGCGCCCGCCGATTCGCCGAACATCATCGAATCGAAGTCGTTCAAGCTGTACCTGAACTCGTTCAACCAGACCCGCCTCGCCGGTCCCGAGGCCCTGCTGGCCCTGCTGCGCGACGACTTGTCGAACGGCTTCGGCGCGCCGGTCCACGTCACCCTGACCAGCCCGGAACAATTTGGTGGCATCAAGATGGGCGAGCTGGAAGGCACGCTGCTGGACCGCCTCGACATCGAGGTCGATGATTACTCGCCGGCCCCGCAGCTGCTCAAGGCCAACCACGAGGACGCGCCGGTGGAAGAAACCCTGGTGTCGCACCTGCTCAAGTCCAATTGCCTGGTCACTGGCCAGCCGGACTGGGGCACGGTGCAGATCCGCTACGTCGGTCCGCAAATCGACCAGGAAGGCTTGCTGAAATACCTGATCGGCTTCCGCGAACACAATGAATTCCACGAACAGTGCGTGGAGCGCATCTTCATGGACGTGCTGCGCCAGTGTCAGCCGAGCAAGCTGGCCGTGTATGCGCGCTATACGCGGCGCGGCGGCCTGGACATCAATCCATGGCGGGCCAACTTTACTACCGGCAAGCCAGGTAATCTGCGTGGCGCGCGCCAGTAAACATCCAATTTCTGTCAGGATATTACCCGCACGCTTGTGCGTTTTAGGCGACAGCCATGCACCGTGCATGGCTTCACCTTTTGCTATACGATACTGAACAACCTGCCTTGTTTTTGAGCAGGCCTGCGAGCAATCATCGGTAAACAGGAGGACCGGCATACGATTGCTGGCCTCAACAGCTGATTCGTTGAGGAAATTGCGTAACGATGTTGATGCAAATCAACTAACTGCTTATCCCGTTTCGACGGGTATCGTGCGGCCGTTCGGCGAGAAGCCCAAACTGTCGCGAAATCGAGTGTCTCAGGCCCCAAACAGGCCTATAATCCCGTGCTCGCAAGCACTCCACGCGTGCATCGCACCCACGTTATGACGAATCTAAGCAAAATTCTCTCGCTCGAGAACGTGCAACTCGACATCGAAGTGTCGAGCAAGAAACGAGCCTTCGAGCAAGCCGGCCTGATCTTCGAGAACAACTGCGGCATCGCCCGCTCGATCGTGTCGGACAACCTGTTCGCGCGCGAACGCCTGGGCTCGACCGGCCTGGGACACGGCGTCGCCGTCCCGCACGGTCGCATCAAGGGCAGCAAGAGCCTCAAGTCTCCGCTAGCCGCCTTCGTGCGCCTGAAGGAGCCGATTCCCTTCGAGTCGCCCGACGGGCAGCCGGTGAGCCTGCTGTTCTTCCTGCTAATTCCCGATCACGTCACCCAGCAGCACCTCGAGATCCTGTCCGAGATCGCCGAGCTGTTCTCCGACGAGTCAGTGCGCACCGCCCTGGCGACCGACCCGGATCCGAAGTCGGTGCATGACCGCATTATCAACTGGCAACCCAGCCTCCAGGCTCTGGGTTAAACTGATCGTTTGCTGAGCGCTCGGCAATCACGCCGCGCGCGCCTTTTTTGCGACGACGACAATGCCCATGCTGCAGTCTCCGCTGACCATCCAACGGCTGTACGACGACAACCGCGACAGCCTGCAACTCGGCTGGTTCGCGGGCTTTCCCGGCGGTGAACGCCAGATCGCCGGCGACGCCGCCTCGGCCGCCGACCAGGTTGGCCACCTGAACCTGATCCACCCGGGCCGCATCCAGGTGTTCGGCCATCAGGAACTCGACTATTACCACCGCCTCAAGGCCAATTCGCGCAGCCACGTGGTTGGCGAACTGATCGGCGGCGGCCCGCCCGCGCTGATCATCGCCCAGGGCCTGGAAACCCCGCCCGACATCCTGGCCATCTGCGACGAGCAGAATATCCCGCTGTTCTCGACCCCGCTGCCGGCGGCGCAGGTGATCGACTTCCTGCGCGTCTACCTGTCCAAGAAGCTGGCGCAGCGCGTGATCATGCACGGCGTGTTCATGGACGTGCTGGGCGTGGGCGTGCTGATCACGGGCGACTCGGGCCTGGGCAAGAGCGAACTGGGCCTGGAACTGATCTCGCGCTCGCACGGCCTGGTGGCCGACGACGCCGTGGAGTTCTCGCGCATCGCGCCCAACATGATCGAGGGCCGCTGCCCGCCGCTGCTGCAGAACCTGCTCGAAGTGCGTGGCCTGGGCCTGCTGGACATCAAGGCGATCTTCGGCGAGACGGCGGTGCGGCGCAAGATGCGCCTCAAGCTGATCGTGCACCTGGTCAAGCGCGGCGCGCTGGACGAAGAAGTCGAGCGCCTGCCCTTCCACTTCCCGACCGAGGATGTGCTGGGCCTGCCGATCCGCAAGGTCGTCATCCCGGTGGCGGCCGGCCGCAACATCGCGGTGCTGCTCGAGGCCGCGGTGCGCAACACGATCCTGCAACTGCGCGGCATCGACACGCTGCAGGAATTCATGGAGCGCCAGCGCCAGGCGATGAGCGCAGACTGAACAACCGAGGAACCGGTATCGACGGCCCGGCGGCGTGCCATCGGGTGAAGGTTGCGGTATCATCGCCGCATGCACATCGTCCTCATCACCGGCATCTCGGGCTCGGGCAAGTCCGTGGCCCTGAATGTCCTGGAAGACGCGGGTTACTACTGCGTCGACAACCTGCCGCCGGCCCTGCTGCCGGCCCTCGTCAATACGGTCAACGAGACCGGCACCGCCAAGATGGCGGTCGCAGTCGACGCGCGCAGCGCCGAGTCGCTGGTCGAACTGCCGGTGAGCGTGCGCCGCATGCGCGAGGACGGCCATGCGGTCAAGGTCATGTTCCTGACCTCGAGCACCCATTCGCTGGTCGCGCGCTTTTCCGAAACCCGCCGCAGCCATCCGCTGTCGCACGAGCTGCGCCCGGGCGAGAACCCGGCCTCGCGCCGCACCCTGATCGAATGCATCGCCGAAGAGCGCGAGCGCCTGTCGTCGATCGAGAACCTGGGCCATGTGATCGACACCTCGGAACTCTCGGCCAACAAGCTGCGTGCCTGGATCAAGGAGCTGGCCGAGGTCGATCATGCGCCGCTGACCCTGTTCTTCGAATCGTTCGCCTTCAAGGTCGGCGTGCCGCTCGACGCCGACTTCGTGTTCGACGTGCGCGCGATCCCGAACCCGTATTACGACCTGGCCCTGCGCCCTCTCACCGGCAAGGACCAGCCGGTGATCGACTTCCTCGACGCCCAGCCGAGCGCGATCGAGATGCTGGCCGACATCCGCAACTTCGTGGCCAAGTGGCTGCCTTCGTTCAAGACCGACAACCGCAGCTACCTGACGGTGGCGGTGGGCTGCACCGGCGGCCAGCACCGCTCGGTGTACATGGCCGAGCACCTCGGCGCCTATTTCGGCGATACCGAGCGGGTGATCGTGCGGCATCGGGAGCAGCCGAAGAATCCGGCGGCGTGATCTCGTCGTCGCTGTTCAGCTATTGAAGAAGTAATAGGCTGCGACGCCTATGCTCTCACCCATGTGGTATGGGACCAGGAATGCCAGCGATACGACGCTGATTGCCAGGGATGCTTTCACGAATGACGGGAGCGCGCGGTATCTAGAGATCAGGTCTTGCCAGGAAATCATGGGCAGCTGTCATGATTGATAAAAATCTGACAGTAGCATATGGAGATGGCTTGCAGGCTCACGCATTCTCACCGCCGGCTTGCAGGGATTTCCCGATTCCCGCAGAATGACTTTATTTCCCACGCAGGAAAAGTGCCATGCGAACGACAGTCACTATCGATGATGAGCTTTATGCGAAAGCGCTGGAGATGGCTGATCCAGAAATGGACAAGGCGGACTTGTTCAGGGAGGCGATCAAGACATTCGTGCGCGTGCAAGCAGCCAAACGTCTTGCTGCTCTTGGTGGTGCCACGCCTGACATGTCCGAAATACCTCGCAGGCGTCCTGAGCTGAACCGATGAATAGAGTCCTGATCGACACCTCTGTCTGGGTCGATCATTTCCTTCATCATAATGCGCCATTGGTCGGCTTGCTCTCGCTCGACCTCGCACTTGCCCACCCAATGGTAGTGGCCGAGTTAGCCTGCGGCACACCTCCAGCTCCGCGTGCACGAACCTTGGCAGATATCGCGGCGCTGCCGATGGCAAAGCAAGCCAGCCTCGACGAGATAAGAGAACTGATCGAGCGAGAACAACTCTATGGGCTCGGCTGCGGCCTGGTCGATCTCGCCTTGCTGTCATCGACGTTGCTGACGCCCGGCTCGCGACTATGGACGCGAGACAAGCGGCTCGACAAACTGGCGGCGCGCTTTGCCGTGAGCTACGGCCCTGCATTGCATTAAATCGGGCCCCGTGCGACAGTGCGGCATTTACCGCAGCACCGCCGCCGTATCCACTACCCGCACATCATGCATCTGGTGCAGATACGCCTCCAGATAGCCCTTGTGCGATGCCCCGACGATGACCAAGAGCCGCGTGCCCGGCATGACGCCCACCACGTCGCGGATATTGGCCGCCATGCGCAGGTTGCGCGTTTCCCAGTAGCCGACGTAGGCGCGGCCGAAGCGCTGCAGTGACGGTTCGTTCATCGCCGCGCCGAAGTCGATCTCGAAGGTCGCCGCGACGTGGGCCGGCGAATTGTAGGCGCGGTACATCGCCAGCAGCCCTTCCGGGGTAGCCACACCCCGGTCGAGGATCTCGTCCTCCTTCTTGCGCTTCGCATTGGCCGGATTGTCCCAGGCCTTCATGATCGCCTCGCCGGCCGCCTTGCGATCGGTGTACGGACGGCCTGCCGTCTGGTCATCCATCGCGTACACGCGTTCATGCCCCAGCCGCGCCGCCAGTTGCGCCGCGACCGACACGCTTTCGTTGGGATGGTCCGCCAGCTTTTGCAGCTGCGCGACCAGGACGTCATCCAGCCCGTCGCCGGCGCGGCGTTCAGAGGCAGGCAGGCGGAGCCACTGGACCACCGCCGACGCCTCCTCGCCGCCGGCCAGGAACACGGCCGCCAGGCGCCGCCGCTGGGCGGCCGACGGCGCCGCGGGCCAGGCAGCCAGCAGCCTTTCGGCCTCGGCGGTGGCCTGCGGCACATCGAGTCCGGTCGCCGCCCTGGCCGGCGCGGTATCCCGGCAATAGGTGTCGACCGCCTCCTGGTAGCGCACCGCATAACGGCGCATGAAATCGCACTGCGGGCCGGAGCGGTCCTCGACCGCGATCGCCTGCGGCTTCCAGGCGGCGAGCCGTTCGTTCAGCGGGGCCAGGCTCGACACCTGGAAGGTCTTGGGCAAATGCGCCAGGTGGGGCGAGCCGAGCACCATGATCTCGTTGACCGGTCCTGCTGTCGGCCCCTTGAGCCGGCTTGGATCGAAGGCGGGCTGGTAATCCTGCGCGGCGGCAGTCCCGCACAAGGTCATCGAAATCAGCAAGACAGGCAGGCGCATCGGTTTCCTTTCAGCTCATGAAGGCCCGATGTTCACACCTCATCAATATCGTGTCACGCAAAAATGGATATGCATGCAAATGTTTATGCGAGATGCCTGAGCGGATGCGCGTGCTCCGGCCACACCGGCTCGAAGAAGCGCGCCACCATCTCGGGCGTCACCTGTTCGAGCGACGGCGGATTCCATTGCGGCGCATTGTCCTTGTCGATGACCAGCGCGCGTATGCCTTCCAGCACTTCGCCATGCTCGAAATTGCGGCGCACCAGCGAGCGCTCCATGCGCAGGCACTCGGCGACGGACAGCTGCGCGCCGCGCGCCAGCAGCTCGCGCGTCACACACATCAGCAGCGGCGAGCGCTGGCGCATCGCCGCCAGGGCCTTCTGCGCGAACGGCGTCTCGTCGCGTTCGAGCGAGGCCATGATCGCAGCGACCGAGGCGGCGCCGAAATGCGCGTCGATCGACGTGCGCTGGGTCTGCAGTTCGCTCTCCCCCGCCATCGAAGTAAACGGCGCGGCAAAGGCGCGGATCGCCGCCGGCAGGCCGGTGCCCTGCGTCGTCTCGATCAACGTGCGCAACGCTGGCAGCTCGGCACTCGGCACGAAGACGTCGGCCAGGCCGATATAGAGCGCGTCAGCGGCGCCGATCGTCAGCCCGGTCAGGCCCAGGTAGTTGCCGAGCTGTCCCGGCGCATGCGACAGGAAGTGGCTGCCGCCGACGTCCGGGAACAGGCCGATGTTCACCTCGGGCATGGCCATCCTGGTGCGCTCGGTCACGATGCGCAGGCCGCAATCCGGGCCGCCCTGGGCGATGCCCATACCGCCGCCCATCACGACGCCGTCCATGATGGCGATATAGGGCTTGGGATAGAAATGGATCAGGTGGTTCAGCGCGTATTCTTCGGTGAAGAAATCCTCGAGCAGCGCGCTGCCTCCCATCGGCGACGCATGGCCGACCTCATGGAAGAAGCGAATGTCGCCGCCCGCGCACAAGGCCTTCTCGCTGCTGCTGGTCAGTACGACCGCCTCGACCTGCGCATCATGCTGCCAGGCGCGCAGCACGTCGGTCAGCGCGCGCACCATCTCGAGCGACAGCGAATTGAGCGCCTTTGGGCGGTCCAGGGTGATGATGCCGGTGCGGTTGGCGATGCGGGTCAGGACGTGGTCGGTCATGGCGTAATCCGTATTGGAGAGACATGCATTTTACCGAACACACGATACGCGTCACATCGGGGAAGCCGGATGCAAAAAGGGCGTCCCCTCAGACGCCCTTAGCTAGTGTGAGCCCTGCGCCTGATCAGGCGACAGCAGCGTCTTCGCCGCCGTTTTCCGGCAGGCGTTTGATCGAGGTACGGCTATGGTCCTTCAGCATTTGCTTGTGTTTGAGGATCTGTCGGTCCAGCTTATCCATCAGCGTATCGATCGCGGCGTACAGGTCTTGTGCGACGCTTGCCACGTGCAGGGTCTTGCCCGACACCTGGACGTTGATCTCTGCTTTCTGCCTTTTTTCTTTTTCAGTGAGGTTGTCGACGGCCAGGAAGACGTGGGTGTCGATCACCTGGTCGAAATGGCGAATGATGCGCTCGAGCTTATTCTGAACGTATTCACGGATGGCGGGGGTTACTTCGAGATGATGGCCACTGATTGTGAGGTTCATACACACTCCTTTGAAAATATTGCACCGTGTGGACCACAGCAACGCGACAAGGCACGACGGGTGTGGACGGCGCAGTTACAAGGACTTGCGGAGGCTTACAGGGGGTATCTTGAGGGCTTCACGGTATTTTGCAACCGTGCGGCGCGCGATGACCATGCCTTGTTCCCCGAGCATCTCCGCGATCTTGCTGTCGGATAAAGGGTTCCTAGGGTCTTCTGCTCCTGTCAATTGTGCAATGAGCGCACGGATTGCCGTCGAGGATGCTTCGCCTCCCGCCTCGGTGGCAACGTGGCTGCCGAAGAAATACTTCAACTCAAACATGCCGTGCGGGGTCAGCATGTATTTCTGGGTTGTGACACGAGAAATTGTGCTCTCGTGTAGGCCTAGTGTATCAGCTATCTCACGTAAAACAAGGGGCCGCATGGCAACCGCGCCATGGGAGAAAAAGTTGCGCTGGCGCTCGACGATCGCCTCCGCCACACGCAGGATGGTGTCGAATCGCTGGCGCATATTCTTGATGAGCCACTTCGCTTCCTGCAGCTGCGCGCCCATCTGCGCCTCGCTCTTGCCCTGCTTGAGCAGGCTGGCGTACAGGCTGTTCACGCGCAGGCGCGGCATCACGTCCGGGTTCAGGGTGACCGCCCAGCCGCTCTTGGAACGGCGCACGATCACGTCCGGTACAACGTAGTCCGACACGTTCGAGGCAAACGCCGCGCCCGGATGCGGATTGCATTGGCGCACCACGGCCTGCACCTCGCGCAAGTCTTCGTCGTCGCAGTCGAGCGCTTTTTTCAGCTTGCTGTATTCGCGCTGGGCGAACCAGCTCAGGTAACCCTCGACGATGGTCAGGGCCATGCGCCGCGTGACCAGCGGCACGCCCGGCATGCGCCGGATCTGCAGCGCCAGGCACTCGGCCGCGCTGCGCGCGCCGACGCCCACCGGGTCCATGCTCTGCACCAGCGCCAGCGCGCAGCGCAGCTCGTCGAGCTCGATCTCGAGCTCTTCGGGCAGCCTGGCATGGATCTCGTCGAGCGGCTCTTCGAGGTAGCCGTTGTCGTCCAGCGCATCGATCACCAGCTCGGCCAGCGCACGGTCGCGCGCCGACAGGGTGGCTTCGCGCACCTGTTCCATCAGGTGTTCGCGCAGGGTGATGGCGCAGGCTTCCAGCTGCGGACGGCCGTCCTCGTCCTCGCCGCCGCCCGAGGATGGCGCGCCGCCTTCGCTCCAGTCGGCATCGACGCGATCGTTGTCGGCGCCGCCCTCGAAACCCTCGCCCTCCTGCGCCGGCGCATCCTGGCCCTCGGCCTGCTGGCCGGGCGCCGGCGGCGCTTCGCCGTTGGCGGGCGCATTGTTGATGGCGCCATCGGCCAGCAAGCGCACCGAGCGGTCGAGCGGATCGTCGAGCCGCTCGAGCAAGGGGTTATCGCCCAGTATCTGCTCGATCTCCTGGTGCAGCTCGAGCGTCGACAGTTGCAGCAACCGGATCGACTGCTGCAGTTGCGGCGTAAGCGCGAGGTGCTGCGAAGTGCGGAGTTGCAGGGACTGTTTCATCTAGGCGTCGCTCACATGCGGAAGTGTTCACCCAGGTACACGCGGCGCACCGACTCGTCCGCGATGATGTCGTCAGGGCGGCCGGAGGCAAGCACCGCGCCCTGGTTGATGATGTAGGCGCGGTCGCAGATGCCGAGCGTCTCGCGCACGTTGTGGTCGGTGATCAAAACACCGATCCGGCGCTCCTTCAGGAAGCGCACGATGCGCTGGATCTCGATCACGGCGATCGGATCGACGCCGGCGAACGGTTCGTCGAGCAGCACGAAGCGCGGATTGGTCGCCAGCGCGCGCGCGATTTCCACGCGGCGGCGCTCGCCGCCCGACAGCGACAGCGCCGGATTCTCGCGCAGCTTCTCGATCTGCAGGTCGGCCAGCAGGGTGTCGAGGCGCTCGTTGATCTGGTCCTTCGACAGCGGCTTGCCGTTGTCCTTCTGCAGCTCGAGCACGGCGCGGATGTTCTCTTCCACCGTCAGCTTGCGGAATACCGACGCCTCCTGCGGCAGGTAGGACAGGCCCAATACGGCGCGGCGGTGGATCGGCAGGCTGGTGATGTCGGTGCCGTTGATGTCGATCGAGCCGGCATCCGACGGCACCAGGCCGACGATCATGTAGAACGACGTGGTCTTGCCGGCGCCGTTCGGGCCCAGCAAGCCGACCACTTCACCGCATTCGACCTGCAGCGACACGTCGCGCACCACCAGGCGCTTGCCATAGCTTTTCTGCAGGCCCTTGACGACCAGGGTGCTGCAATCGCCCAGCTCCATCGGGATCGCCGTCATTGAGCGCCTCCGGCCGGGGCGCGCTTGGGCGACAGGATCAGGGTGCCGCGTCCGCCGCCGGCCTTGGTCTGGCCGCTGACGTCGTTGCGCACGGTGGCCACTTCCTTGCGGTTGTCGTAGGAGATGAAAGGACCGGTGATCTGGTTGGTCATGCGCGAATTCTCGAGCTCCTTGATCAGGGCGTTCGAGTACAGGCGCACCAGCTCGGAACGCTCGTCGTACTCGATGCGCTCGGCCTGGCCTTCGACCCACAGGTCGGGGCCGCCGTCGCGCTTCTGGCGGAAGGTGGTCAGCTTGCCGTTGGACGCGGTGAGCGTCACGCTCATATACCCTTCCGGCGACTCATTGACCACGGCGCGGTCGGCCTTGAGCAGCAGCGTGCCGCGGGTCAGGACCACGTTGCCGGTGAAGACGCGGGTGCCCGTGATGCCGTCGACGTCGGCGGAGTCGTATTCGATGGTGGCCGGCTTGAGCGAATCGGCGCGCTCGGCGGCCGCGGTCAGCGACAGCAGGGAAAGGAAAGCGGCAGCAAGGAGTTTTTTCATGATTGGAAACGGGTCTCGGGTTGGCACGCGGCGCACGTCGTTCAAGGATCAGCGCTGGCGTGGCGGATAGACGATCTGGCCACGGCTGGACAGGTGCATCTGCTGGGTCGCATTGTTGGCGACCATGCCGGTGCCCTTGAGCGTGGACGCGCCAAGTTGCATGTCGATCGGCAGATCGGTCTTCACGATTTCTTCATCGGGCAGCACGGTGAGCGCCTGGCTGCGCACGCGCAGCGCCTCGCTCTGCGCGGTCTTGGGACGCTGCAGGTCGACGTCGCCCATCAGTTCGACCCGGTGCTCCTGGTGATGGATCTGCGCGTTCTTCGCGACCACCGTCATCGGCGGGCGGCCCGGCTCGACGCCGCGCAGCACCGGCTCGTCGACGTGCGACACGTCGCCATTCGGGATGTGCGCGAGGCGCTTGCCCGACACCAGATAGCTCGGCTGGCCGTTCTCGGTCATGCGCACGAAGGAGAAGTTCTCGACGATGTAGTCCGGCTCGTCCGGCGGTCCGCCCAGCTGGGCGTCGATGTCGGAGGCCTGCATCAGCTGCAGCAGCCAGAAGCTGCCGAAGGCGAAGAAGGTGCCGATCACGATCATCGCCAGCAGATTCCAGCGGTGCGCGGTGCGCTTGTTGACGACGACGGTAGCCATTTTTTATAACCTCAGGCGAAGTACGGCGCGAGCGCCTGGTCGTAGGTGCCCTGGGCGCGCATCACGAGATCGCACACCTCGCGCACCGCGCCGCGCCCGCCGGCGTTCTTCGTCACGTAGTGCGCGCGGTGCTGCACTTCGGGGTGGCCGGACGGCACCGCGACGGCGAAGCCGACGCGCGCGAACAGCGGCAGGTCGATCACGTCGTCGCCGATGTAGCCGCACTGCTCGGCGGTGAAGCCGGTGGCCTCGAGCAGCTTGGCGAAGCCGATGCGCTTGTCGTGGATGCCCTGGTGGACATGCGAGATGCCCAGATCGGCCGCGCGCTTGACGACGATCGGCGACAGGCGCGCGCTGATGATCGCGGTCTGGACACCGGTCTTGTTCAACAGCTGGATGCCCAGGCCGTCGAGCACGTTGAAGGTCTTGGTGACTTCGCCTTCCGGGCCGTAGGTCAGGCTGCCGTCGGTCAGCACGCCGTCCACGTCGAAGATCATGACCTTGATGCGGGCCGCGCGTTCCATGTGCGCCAGCGGGGTAATGGCGGGAATGAATTCACTCATCAGATCACCTTGGCGCGGGTCAGGTCGTGGATGTGCAGCGCACCGACCAGGCGGTCGTCCTGATCGACAACCAGCATCTGGTTGATGCGGAATTCTTCCATCACGGCGACGGCGTCGACCGCCAGCTGCTCGGGGCGCACGCGACGCGGGTTGGCGTGCATCACGTCGCGGATCTGGACGTTCGAAAAATCATGCATGCGCTCGATCACGCGGCGCAGGTCGCCGTCGGTGAACACGCCGACCGGACGGCCTTCGGCGTCGACGATGGCGGTCATGCCGAGGCCCTTGCGGGTGACTTCCAGCAGCGCTTCGACCAGCGACGTCTCGGGACCGACGCTCGGCACCGCATCGCCGCTGCGCATCACGTCGCGCACATGGGTCAGGAGGCGGCGACCCAGCGCGCCGCCCGGATGCGACAGCGCGAAGTCTTGCTCCCGGAAGCCGCGCGCATCCAGCAGCGCCACGGCCAGCGCATCGCCCATGGCGAGGGTGACGGTGGTGCTGGTGGTCGGCGCCAGGTTGAGTGGGCAGGCTTCCTTGTCCACCGCGATGTTCAGGTGTACGTCGGCCAGCTTGGCCAGGCGCGAGGATGGTTTGCCGGTCATGGCGATCACGCGTGCGCCCAGGCGCTTCACGGCCGGCAGGATGTCGAGGATCTCGGACGATTCGCCCGAATTGGAAATCGCGATCACGACATCATTTTTGGTGACCATGCCCAGGTCGCCGTGCGCGGCCTCGCCCGGGTGCATGAAGAAGGCCGGGGTGCCGGTGGACGCCAGGGTGGCGGCAATCTTGCGGCCGATGTGGCCCGACTTGCCCATCCCGGACACGACCACGCGGCCGTCGCAGGCCATGATCAGCTGCGCGGCGTTCACGAAACTGTCGTCGTCGCCCAGGCGCGACTGCAGCGCGCGGATGGCGTCGGCTTCGATCGACAGCGTTTCGCGACCCAATTCCAGCACGCGCCGGGCCAGGGTCTCGTCAAAACTTTTCGGCATTATTTTTTCATCGGTTACACTCATTTTGGAAGTATAAACGAATTGGGAAAGCAAAAAACTTGCCAGTCGTAACAAACGATAACAAGCGCATGCCGCACCACACCTGGCTAGTGCCATAAGATCAACACTTTTGCTGTTTATCCCAGCATCGCATCAATGCATTCCGGCCTCGAACTCACCCTCCTCCTTCTGGGCTGCGCCGTCCTGGGCGTGGTCGCCTTCCGTAGCCTTCATCTGCCGCCGATGCTCGGCTACCTCGCCGTCGGTGTCCTGATCGGCCCCCACGCCCTGGCCCTGGCCGAAGACAGCCCGACCACCCATGCGCTGGGCGAGTTCGGGGTCGTGTTCCTGATGTTCTCGATCGGCCTGGAGTTCTCGCTCGGGCAGCTGCGATCGATGCGGCGCATCGTGTTCGGGCTGGGCCTGGCCCAGGTGGTGTCGACCATCGTGGCCGCCATGGGAATCGGGCTGCTGGTGGCCTGGGCCCTGCCCGGCATTCCGCTCGGCTGGCAGGCCGCCTTCGCGCTGGGCGGCGCGCTGGCGATGTCCTCGACCGCCATCGTCGTCAAACTGCTCACCGAGCGGCTGGAGCTCGAAAGCGAGCATGGACGGCGCATCGTCGGCATCCTGCTGTTCCAGGACCTGGCGGTGGTGCCGCTCTTGATCATGATCCCGGCGCTGGCGCGCGATCCGGAAGACATGGCGATCACGCTCGGGGTGGAAGCGGCCAAGGCGGCGCTGGTGCTGGCCCTGCTGCTGTTCTTCGGCCAGAAGCTGATGGGACGCTGGTTCACCATCGTCGCCAAGCGCCGCTCGCAGGAGCTGTTCATGCTCAACCTGCTGCTGGTGACCCTGGGCGCGGCCTGGATCACCGAGCAGGCCGGCCTGTCGCTGGCCCTCGGCGCTTTTGTCGCCGGCATGCTGATCTCGGAGACGCCATACAAGCATCAGGTGGAAGAAGACATCAAGCCGTTCCGCGACGTGCTGCTCGGGCTGTTCTTCATCACGATCGGCATGCTGCTCGACCTGGGGATGGTGGCCGAACACTGGTGGCTGGTGCTGCTCCTGCTGGCATTGGTGCTGCTGCTCAAGTTCGGCCTGATCGCGCTGCTTGCGCGCGCCTTCGGGGCATCCCTTGGCACGGCGATGCGCACCGGCCTGGCGCTGGCCCAGGCGGGCGAATTCAGCTTCGTGCTGCTCAATCACGCTGCCGGCTCGAAGCTGGTCGACCCGTTCGTGATGCAGCTGGTGCTGGCATCGATGGTGCTGTCGATGCTGCTCGCGCCCTTCGTCATCGCCAGCATGGACCGGATCGTGATGAAGCTCGCGGCCAATGAGTGGATGACGCAGTCGCTGCAGCTGACCCAGCTCGCCACGCGCACCATGAAGACCCAGAACCACGTGATCATTGCCGGCTTCGGGCGCAATGGCCAGAGCCTGGCGGCCTTGCTCAAGGAAGAGGCGCTGCCCTGGCATGCGCTCGACCTGGATCCGGAGCGGGTGCAGGACGCGCAAGCCGCCGGCGCCACCGTCTCGTACGGCGACGCTACGCGGCGCGAGAGCCTGATGGCGGCCGGCATCAACCGCGCCAGCGCCCTGGTGATCACCTTCGCCGACACCCGGTTCGCCATGAAGGTGCTGCACCTGGTGCACGAACTGGCGCCATCGCTGCCGGTGATCGTGCGCAGCTACGACGATCGCGATACGGAGATGCTCAAGGCAGCCGGCGCCACCGAGGTGGTGCCGGAAGCGCTGGAGAGCAGCCTGATGCTGGCCTCGCACGCGCTGTTGACGCTGGGCGTGCCGCTGCGGCGCGTCGTGCACCGGGTGCAGGCGGCGCGCTACGACCGCTACGCCACCCTGCGCGGCTACTTCCACGGCGCGAGCGACAGCGGCGCCGATCTCGAGCCGGGACATGTGCGGCTGCATTCGGTGCGGCTGCATGCGCAGGCCGGCGCCGTGGGCAGGAGCTTGCAGGAGTTGCGGCTGGAGGACGTGGCGGCCGAGGTGACGGCGCTGCGGCGCTGCGGCGAGGATGTCGAGCCGCGGCCCGAGGTGGTGCTGGCCGCCGGCGACGTGGTGGTGTTGCGCGGGGATGGGGAGGCGGTCAGCCGGGCCGAGGACCGGTTGTTATGACAGCCCTAAGCGAACGTCACGACCTTGTTGCGGCCACCGGCCTTGGCCTGGTACAGCGCCGCATCGGCCGATGCCACGAGTTCCTGCGCAACGCCTTCGATCGCGTTATCGCGCGCAGGATCGGACAACTGCGCTGACAACGCGGCGACGCCGATCGACACCGTCACGTCGACCCGCTCGCCGCTGCTCAAGCTCACCGGTTCGGCGGCCACGCTGGCGCGGATACGCTGCGCGACCATGCTCGCGCTTTCCAGGTCGGCGTCGATCAGCAGCACCACGAATTCTTCTCCGCCGAAGCGGCCCAGCGCATCCGACATGCGCAGCTCGGCCTTGATGCGGCCGCACACCTCGCGCAGGACGTCGTCGCCGCCCTGGTGGCCGACCGTGTCGTTGACGCGCTTGAAGTGGTCGATGTCGATGTACATGCAGGACAGGCGATAGCCCTGGCGCCGGGCGCGCGCAATCTCTTCGAGCAGGCGGCGGTCCATGTAGCGGCGGTTGTAGACGCCGGTGAGCGAATCGGTGAGGCCGATGTATTTCAGCATCTCGTTGCTGATCACGTTTTCGAGGCAGATCGCGATGATCGAGCCCATGTGCTCGACGAAATCGGTGCCCAGGTTCGGCGTGAAGCGGGTCGGATCGGTGCTGCCCAGGTTGAGGCTGCCGATCAGGCGCGTATTGCGCAGCAGCGGCACCAGGGCCACGCTCTGCAGGCCGGCGGGCGGATGCGGGAACACGACGCAGTGCTGGGACGGCGCATAGGCGCCGAGGATCGGACGCGGACGGCGCTCGGGCGACATGTCGAAGCCGAGTTCGACCGCATGCTCGCAGAACATCAGGTTGGGGAACTGCTCGAAATCGACGCCCAGGCGGTGCATGACGGTATAGATGTCGGCATCCGGATCGACCAGCGACAGGGTGACGGTATCCAGTTCCGAGATCACCGGCAGCGTGCGGAAGATAGTGCCGACCAGTTCCGGAAAGCTGCCCGCGCCCACGATCTGCAGGTCGAAGGCCTGGTGGCGGCACATGATTTCGTGGTTGCGTTCGGCCTGCTCGAGCAGGTACGCCATGCGCGCGCGCAAGGTCTCGTTTTCCGCCATCAGTTCTCGCGTCGACGCGCTCGGCTCATGCATGGAGCATTCCTTTCAGCAATAACCGTAACATTACGCCATCCACTCTTGCTTGGATATGAAAAACCGCTTGTCAATATCGTGGAAGAGGCGGGAATAGGCGATTTTGCGACACTGTTGCGGTGTCGCCGGCGTTTGGCCTGTCGTCGCTCCCTTGTACTTTAGAAAGCGAGCTCGGCGTTTAGTTCCTGGCCCACGCGCAAAGTGCGGCCGATGCCGTCCTGGACGATGACGTTCATGCCCATCGTGACGGCGCCTTCCATGCGGGCGTTGGCGCGGTAGGTCTGCAGGATGTCGAGGGGATCGGGGCCGGGGATGCCGGTGGCCTGGTCGACCGACGGGATCGGGCAGCGGGCGCAGGGTTTGACTGGACGCAGGTTGATCGCGCCATCGCTGAAGGTCTCCACGAAGTCTTCTTCGAAGGCGTCGATGCCTTCCACGACCATATTGGGACGAAAGCGGTTCATGGGCAGCGCGGCGCGGCCGGCCTGCGTCAACTTGCCGTTCAGGTCGTCGAGCGAGGACTGGCCGATCAGCAGGATCGGGTAGCCGTCCGAGAAGCGGGCCGCGGCGGGCAGGCCGCCAGTCCATGGGCTGATCTTCGGACGCACGACGTCGGGACGGAAGCGCACCAGGCGGCATGGGGCGCCGACGGCGTCGGAGAACCAGGCGGCGATATTGTCGCCGCAGTCGGCGGCCAGGACGTGGTCGTCCCAGATCAGCACTTCGAGCGTTGGCGCCTCGAGGTCGTGCGCCAGCGGCAGGCGGATTGGCGGCATGCCGGGGGCCGCGACCACCAGATCGTCACCTTCGACCCGCGGCGCGATGGTCGCCATGCGCGGGTATTCGCGCTGGGTCAGGAACAGGCCTTCGCGCGTCACCACCATCCATTCGCGGTCGTGCACGCCGTTTGCCGACAGGCCGTCGAGGGCGAGCGTCGCCTCCGGCACGGACAGGCCGC
Source organism: Massilia oculi (assembly GCF_017582745.1). Taxonomy (GTDB): domain Bacteria; phylum Pseudomonadota; class Gammaproteobacteria; order Burkholderiales; family Burkholderiaceae_D; genus Telluria; species Telluria oculi_A. The sequence continues at coordinate 181,587 of NZ_JAFVIM010000002.1, read as the reverse complement.
CACAGGACTTGATCGGATAAAGGAGGAGTTCGGTGACGGTGGCCATGCTGTGATCGGGATGGTAAGAAGCCAACAGTATGGCAGCAATCGGCGCCGCTGGCACGATTCCGCAGGGCGGATTCGATGGAATCCGCCCTGCCCCTGCGCTAGCCCTCGACCGTCTCGCGGCTGCGTTCCACCAGATACGTCGCCAGCAGGCCGGACGGCAGCGCAGTGCGGTCGGCATCGAACACCTTGCGGTTGCCGATGACGATGAAGCTGTCCCTGGCGCGCGATACCGCGACGTTCAGCATGTTCGGCTTCTGGTCGAAGAAGGCGCCGCCATTGAAACCCTCGCCATAGGTCGGCGAGAACAGCACGATGGCGCGCTCGGCGCCCTGCAGCGCATGCACGGTGCCGACCGTCAGGCGGCTGTCCTTGCGCAGCAGGTCCGGCATGTCGCGGCGCAGGCGCCGTTCGATGGCCCCCGCCTGCGCGGCGAACGGGGTCACGATGCCCACCAGTTGCCAGATCGGCGTCGGCTTGCCCGCGTCATCGAGGTAATGGCGTTCGATGTCGGCGCGGTGGGCTTTGATCCAGTCGACGACGGCGGCCGCTTCGAGCTCGTTGTAGCGGCTGCCGCCGCGCCGCGCATCCCTGCCGGCCACGTGAATCAGCTCGAATGGCGGCAGGATGCGCGCTTCCGGCGGCAGCGACGCGCGTTTCGGTTCGAGGCGGCCCGCGTAGATCAGCCGGTTGCAGTAATCGATCAGTTCCGGCACAGAGCGGCGGTGTTCGGTCAGCATCAGGCCGCGGACGTCCTCGTACTGCTGGACGGTGCAGGCGCGGTTGGCAACGCGCATCAGGCTGCCGCTGGCCGATGTGTGGCCGGCCTGCTCCAGGCGCTCGTAGGCGGGGTCGTGGAAGGCCGGCGCCAGGCCGAACTTGACGGCGTTGGCGCGGTCGGTCGCTTCGCCGCTGTTCCAGACCGGCTCGATCTGGAAGGTGTCGCCGACCACCATCGCGCGCCGCGCCAGGGCGAACATCGGCGCGCCGATATCGGGCGAGACCTGCCCTGCCTCATCCACCACCAGCAGGTCGATCGTATTCCAGAACGGCATGTCTTCGCCTTCCCAGGCGGTGAAGAACGACGGCGCCATGTGAAAGTTCGACACCAGGCAGGGAGAGAGCTTGGCGAAGCGGCGGTACTTCGCTTCCAGCTTGCTGCGCCCCTTCGTATCCTTGATGCCGCTCCTGATCCGGTGCCGCACTTCCAGGATCCACTGGCCCGACCAGTACCAGTCGGCGACGGCGAACATGCGTGCGCGCACCTTTTTGTCCAGGTAGTCGTTCAGGTTGGCCAGGCTGGCGTCGAGCAGTTCGGGATCGTCGCCGGCCACGTCGCGCCAGGCGGCGAAGGCGCTGGTGATGCGTGCGCGCTCCGTCTCGGCCCGCGCCATCTCCTGCTTGACCTCGTCCCCCTGGCGCGCGAGCGTCCCCTTCAAGGCGAGCAGCTCGGCCGCGGTATCGTTCTTGTGCTGCAGCGCTTCCTTCTTGAGCGTATGGAAATGCCCCGGCACGCCGTCGGCGCGGTGCTGGAGGTCGGCGGTCAGCGGATGCGCCATCAGCACCTGGCGGTCGCGCGCCATGCGGCGCCGGCGCACGGCCGGTACGAAACTGAAGAGGTCGAGCCAGATCGAGGCGTCGGCCAGGTAGGCCGCCCATGCCTTTTCGGCCTGCATGATGTCGTCGCGGCGCGCCTCGTAGGCGCGCAAGGCGGCGTCGGCGGCCTGTTCGCTCTCGTCCAGGCGCGCGCGCAGTTGCGCCAGCTGTTCACGGCAACGCGTGAGTTCCTCGTTCAAGGTCGCCAGCAAGGCGCGGTACGAGGCGACGGCGCCGTCGTCGACGTCCTGGCCGAGCGCATGGAACAGGGTATGGCGCGCCGCCACCAGGGTGTCGAGGCGGGCGGCCAGCTCCTTCAGTTCGGCGTGCAGGTCGTGGACCACGGTGCCGACGCCATCGCCGCGCCGCCTGAAGTGCATCGCCGCGCAGTCGAGGTAATGGCGCTCCGCCGCCGCCAGCATTTCCGGCGTCTCGAACTCCTCGAAGGGGTGGCTCTTGCCGGTGCAGACCGGATGCTGGGTCTGGCGCGATTCGGACGCCAGGAACAGCCCGAAGCCGCGCCCGTAGGGATGCCAGCGCCGATGCCCGGTCTCGGACGAGATTTTCGCGAAGCTGTCGAGCACGTTCTCGACCGCCTTCACATTGGTCGAGGCGACCACGATCAGCGGACAATCGCCGCCGGCCAGGGCCGCATCGACCCAGAGCTGGGCCACCACGCTTTGCAGCAAGGTGGTCTTGCCGGTGCCGGGCGGACCGTTCACCGCCAGGACCTGCCCCTCGCCCAGGCGCTGCAGCTCGACCATCGCTGTGCGCTGGGACGGCGACAGGTGGTGAAGCGGATGCATGTGGCCGACCGTCTGGCCGTCATATGGCGCGGTCTGCTGCAATGGCAGCGGCGCGCGCGCCGGCCGGTCGGCGACGGTGCGCAAGGTGTCGAGCAGTGGCGTGGGCAGCCCCTCGGCGATAATGCGGTCGTACAGCTTCAGGAGATGCCGCGCGACGATCGGTGGCTCGTAGGGCATGCCGTGCCAGCCCGACACCAGGCGGTGCTCCTCCAGCGCGAAATCCGGCAGCCGCTGGCCTGGCTCGGCCGACGCCATTGCGGAAAGCCCGGGCAGCCCGGCGCCCGTCACCGCTTCGAACAGGCGCGCCGCCACGTGGAAGGTATCGCCCATGCCGGTGGCCTGCTCCGGCAGCGCGCCGATGAATGCGTCGACGCTGGCCAGCGCGCCGACCGATGTGCGCCGCAGGGTCGGCTCCAGCAGCTCGCGCGGAATCCACGGCATGCGATCAGGGTCCGGCGACAGCACGCCCTGGCGATCGAGCAGGCAGGGGATGCAGAGCACCGAAGCGCCCTTGTGCAACTCGGCGCCGTCCTGCTTGGCGCCATGGCTTGCGTCCAGCGCCAGCCGGGCCGGGATCAGCACGAAGGGGATGCGGCCGGCCCGTTCCAGCTTGCTGGCACTGAACTGTGCCTCGATCCAGCTTGCCAGGTCGGGCGCGGCTTGTGCAACCCGCCACGCGCCGTCGTTTTCCGCGAGCGCGATCGGTTTGCTGTCGGGTGCCACCTCGGGATGCAGCAGGCTCACTTCGGCCAGCGCGGCGCGCCAGTACGGCAAGGGCAGCAAGCGGTTCTGGACTGTATCGTTCATGTTTTCCTGTAGCTCAACCGTATCCAGACGGCATGCCTTATTGTTTTTGTATAAGCCAAAAAGCAACAAGCCCTTCGGAAGGAAGGGCTTGCGTAGGGTTGGGCGCAGCGCGCGCCTGGTGGATCAGACGTTGAACAGGAAGTTCAGCACGTCGCCATCCTTGACGATGTATTCCTTGCCCTCGGCGCGCATCTTGCCCGCTTCCTTGGCGCCCGACTCGCCCTTGTAGGTCAGGAAGTCGTCATACGAAATGGTCTGCGCGCGAATGAAACCACGCTCGAAGTCGGTGTGGATCACGCCCGCGGCCTGCGGCGCGGTGGCGCCGATCGGCACGGTCCAGGCACGCACTTCCTTCACGCCGGCGGTGAAGTAGGTCTGCAGACCCAGCAGCTTGAACGCCGCACGGATCAGGCGATCCAGGCCCGGCTCGTCCATGCCCATATCGTTCAGGAAGTCGACCTTGTCGGCATCGTCCATCTCGGCGATTTCCGATTCGATCGCGGCGCAGATGGCGACGATCGGGGCGTTCTGCTTGTTGGCGAATTCGGTCAGCTGGTCCAGCAGCGGGTTGTCGGTGAAACCGGTATCCGACACGTTGGCCACGAACATCGCCGGCTTGGCGGTGATCAGGTGCAGCGGGTAGATGATGGCCATCTCTTCCTTGTCCAGGCCCATGGTGCGCACCGGCTGGCCTTCGTTCAGGTGCGGCATCAGGCGCTCGAGCAGCGCGACCAGCTTGGCCGCGTCCTTGTCGCCCGAGCGCGCCTTCTTCTGCTCGCGGTGGATGGCTTTCTCGACGGTGCCCATGTCGGCCAGCGCCAGTTCGGTCTGGATGACTTCGATGTCGTCGATCGGGCTGACCTTGCCGGCCACGTGGATCACGTTCGGGTCTTCGAAGCAGCGCACCACGTTGACGATCGCGTCGGTTTCGCGGATGTGCGACAGGAACTGGTTGCCCAGGCCCTCGCCCTTCGACGCGCCGGCCACCAGACCCGCGATGTCGACGAATTCGACGATGGCCTTGACCACGCGCTCCGGCTTGACGATGGCGGAGAGCGCGTCGATGCGCGGATCCGGCACCTCGACCACGCCCACGTTCGGCTCGATGGTGCAGAACGGGTAGTTTTCAGCCGGGATGCCGGCCTTGGTCAGTGCGTTGAACAGGGTGGATTTGCCAACGTTGGGCAGGCCGACGATGCCGCATTTGAGGGTCATGGATACTATTCCTAATTCGGTAAACGCGAGCGATCGGTGAACCGCTCCAAACCGTGCATTGTAACCCGGACAGGCTTGACTGCCGCAAAAAACGGCGCTTTCCGTGCCCGTTGCAACGGTTGGTTTCTACTGTGACAAGCTAGATCGGCTTGATGCGGCCAAGGTCCGGCCGCAGGGCGAATTCGGCCAGCTCGTCGCGCAGCCGCTCCCCTTCCCCGATCGCCCGCCTCCAGGTGCGCACGCGCTCGTCGTGATCCAGGCCGTAGAACTTGAAATCGGCGCGGTCCGGCAGTTTCCCGCGCGGCAGCGTGCGCAGGAATTCGTCGGACGGCGCCACCAGCAGCACGTTGTCGAGCCAGCCACGGTTGGCGCCGCGCGCCGCCCTTCTCCACGGGAATCCCTTATCCAGCCAGCCCGGCACGATGTGCTCGGTGAAATGCGGGTACAGCACCAGCTCGCCCCTAGCCCGCGAATACGGCAGCGCCAGGTGATAGTCGATGATGCCGCCGTCCCAGTAGCTGCCGGCGGGCGCCTCGGCGATGCCGGTCACCGCCTTCATGATCAGGGGCAGCGTGCCCGAAGCGAGCAGTCCGGCCGCCAGGTTGTCGCGCGTGAGCGTGGTGAAATGCGTATTGAAGCTGTCGAAGCGCTCGCGCAGCCATGGCGCCTGGCTTCGTACATCGCCAATCACGACCCGCTCCATCAGCCGCCCCAGCCAGGCGCGCGAGCCGGCATTGTGCAGCGCCGCCGACAGGAAACCGCGCATCTCTGCGTAGCGGTGCGCCGGCGCCGCCAGCGAACGCAGCCCGCGCACGGTCAGCAAGTGCAGCCGGTAGTGCTCGTGGTTGACGATGTCGTCTTCATGCCCACGCACCAGTTCGCCCAGCAAGGCCTGCACGACCGCGTCGATGTCCTGCGGCGTCGGCTTGAGGCTCGTGTAGCGCTGGCCTGCATACAGCTCGCCCAGCAGGGCGAAAGCCTTGGCCGGATCCTTCTGGCAGGCGGCCGCCATGCGCCAGGCGCCGATCGAGGCGCCGATCAGCGTACGTTCGCGCGGGGCCGAAGGGAACCATTCTCCGAACATCCATTGGTCGAGCGACTGGAAGATCAGGCCCTTGGGGCCGCCCGCCGCGGCCGGCACGATGGCCACGTCCCGGGCCCGCAAGCCGTGTTCTGAAATCTGCGCCATGGCCAGCGGCCCGGCATGAAAAGTGAGCGCCTTCATGCCGAAATTATCGCAGGAAGCATGCACTTGCGCCCGATCAATCCTGTCACCGTACTGCTGCGTAACATGGGCCGGTCGCGTGTCCGGAGAGTGTCATGCATCTGCGCTTCGTCGTCATGCTGTGTCTGCTTCTATGCCCATTGCTGTGCTCGCTGCCGGCAATGGCGAGCGCGCTCGAGGCCGACAGCGGCACCGACCGTTCGGTGGTGGTGGACCGCTACATCCAGCATTTCGTCGTCGACGCCAGCGGCGGCTACACGCTCACGGTCGAGCAGGCCAAGACCATCGTCAACCGCGCGGCGCTGCACGAACACGCCCAGTTCTACATTGGCTACAACCAGTCGCTCGACGAAGTCGTCTCCGTCGAGGCGCATACCGAGAAAGCCGACGGCCGGCGCCTGGCGGTGCAGCCGCACCAGATCCGCGACCAGCAAGAAGCCGCCTCGCTCGACGCCCCGATGTTCCAGGATACGCGGCTTAAGATCGTCGTCTTCCCTGACGTTGAAGCGGGCGACAAGGTCGCGGTGCGCTACGTCGTGCGGCGCCACACGCCGCTGTTTCCCGGCCACTTCGAAGACCTGACCTCGGCGCGCTTCCAGCGCCAGCGCGACTTCCGCCTGGTCTACGACTTGCCGGCTTCGATGCCGCTGCACGCCGACGCGGTTGGCTTCGAGGCGATTGCCACGATGAGCATGCCCGCACCCACGCCCGGCAAGCGCCGCTACGCCTGGCGCTACGTCGACGGCGACAATGCGCGGCTGGAGGCCGATTCGGTCAGCTATCTCGACTACGGCAAGCGGCTCGCGGTCTCGACCTTCGCCGACTATGCCGCCTTCGCCCGCGCCTACCAGGAGCGCGCCGCCGGCAAGGCGCTGCCCGACGACACGGTGGCGGCGCTGGCGGCCAGCATCACGGGCGCCACCCTCGACCGCCGCACCCGAGCGATCGCCCTCTCCGACTGGGTGCGCAAGAACGTGCGCTACGTCGGTGTCTATCTCGGCCCAGGCGGCGTGGTGCCGCATGCGGCGTCCAGCGTGCTGGCCAATCGCTATGGCGACTGCAAGGACCACGCGACCCTGCTCGAGGCGCTGCTGGCCAGCTCCGGCATCGACAGCACGGTGGCGCTGGTCAATAACGGCGACGCCTATCGCCTGCCGGGCGTGCCCACGCTGGGCGTGCTCAATCACGCGATCGTCTACATCCCTTCGCTGCAGCTGTATCTCGATCCCACCGCCGAATCGGTGGCGGGCGGCTTCCTGCCGGCGGCGCTGCTCGGCAAGCCGGCGGTGCTGGCGCGCTCGGGAGAGTTCGCGATGATTCCCTTCTTCCAGCAGGCGCGCAGCCGCACGTTTACCCAGTTCGACATCCAGCCGGACGGCGGCAGCCGCTTCAAGGTCACGCGCACCAGCAGCGGCGCCCAGGCCGAGCCCTACCGCCGCGTGGTGCGCGCCACGCCGGCGGCCGAGCGCGACCGCTTCGTCGAACGCATGCTGCAAGGGCTGGGGCAACAGGGCGGCGGCGTGCTGGAGCCGGGCGATACCGAAGGCGTAGCCGACGACTATACGCTGTCGTTCCGCGGCGCCAGCAGCGGCTTCACGCAACTGCCGGGGCCGACGGGGCTGGCCACCACGTATAACTTCTGGGGAGGATTGGGCGACGCCGTGTTCGCGTTCACGCAGGAGCCCGAGCGGCGCCAGGAGTTCGTGTGTCCGGCGATCGATGCCGAGGATGAACTACGCTTCCACCTGCCGAAGCGCGCGCAGGTGCTGGCCCTGCCGCGCGCCGTCAAGGTGGAAGATGCCAACTTCGCCTACCGCTCGCACTACCAGCGACGCGGCGCACTGGTGACGGTCAAGCGCCAGCTCAAGTTCAGGCACACGGCGGCCACCTGTTCGCCCGACGACTACCGGCGCATGCGGCCGGCGCTCGAGCGCATGCTGCGCGACCTGCGCTCGCAGGTCGTGGTGCGGGGAGGATGAGCCGGAGAAGTGAAGAACGCGGCCTCAGGCCGTATGCAGTTGCATCGTCGCCACGTCGAGCTTGCCTTCGCAGGCGAGCGGGATGATGCGCAGGCTCTTGTCGATCGATTCCTCGATCAGGCTCTGCTCTTCGCGGCGCGGGCGATGCAGCACGAAGTCGGCCACGCCCTGTTGCAGGTTCAGGCTGCGCGGATGGCCGATGCCGAGGCGCAGGCGCCAGTATTCCTGGGTGCCGAGGGCCGCGGTGATGTCCTTCAGGCCGTTGTGGCCGCCCGATGAGCCGCCCTTCTTGAGCTTGGCGACGCCGGGCATCAGGTCGAGCTCGTCGTGCACGACCAGGACTTCGTCCGGGTTGATCTTGTAGAAGCGCGCCAGCGCGCCGACCGACTGGCCGGAGCGGTTCATGAAGGTCTGCGGCTCGAGCAGCCAGACGTCGTTGCCCGAGATCGAGGTCTTGGCCACCAGGGCGTTGAAACGCGATTCGCGCTGCAGGCGGCAGCCCGGCAGGCTGTTGGCCAGGTTGTCGACCAGCCAGAAGCCGGCGTTGTGGCGGGTTTGTTCGTATTCCGGGCCAGGGTTGCCGAGGCCGACGATCAGACGGATGGACATGCGTGGTGTTCTTTGGAGAAAACGCGATTATCGCTTAAACGGGCCAGCTGGCGTACACAACGATGTTCGGTGCAGGCCAACGGAAAACAAAAAACCCGCCGGGCAAGCCACGACGGGTTTTTATCGATGCGCCGCCGAAGCGGCGCCCTCAGCCGATATTACTCAGCAGCGGTTTCAGCAGTCGCTGCGCCGCGTGGGATCGAGGTGGTGACGATGGTCAGGTTCTGGCCGTGGGTCAGCGCGGTCACGCCTTCTGGCAGGACCAGGTCGCCGGTGTGGATCGACTGGCCGGCTTCCAGCTTCGACAGGTCGACTTCGATGAACTCTGGCAGTTGGCCTGGCAGGCAGGACACTTCGACTTCGTTCAGCACGTGCGACACGATGGCGCCGCTCAGCTTGACTGCTGGCGAGATCTCGGCGTTCACGAAGTGCAGGGTGACCTTGGTGTGGATTGGCTTCGAGGTGTCGACGCGCTGGAAGTCAGCGTGCAGGACCAGTTGCTTGTATGCGTGCATCTGGAAGTCACGCAGCAGCACTTGCTGGGTCTTGCCGTCGATTTCCAGGTCCAGCACGGAACCGTGGAATGCTTCTTTCTTGAGCGCGTGGTACAACGCGTTGCCGTCCAGGGCGATCAGTGCCGGGGCTTCGGTGCCACCGTAGATGATGCCTGGGGTCTGGCCAGCGTTGCGCAGGCGGCGGCTCGCTCCGGTCCCCTGCTGAGTGCGGTTGAATGCGACTACTTTCATGTGAAACTCCAAAAATAAATCGGGCCCGAATGTCGGGGAAAACGTTTCCCGGCCCGGTTGCCCAAGTGGCGACCATCCCCGCGACCAGGGACGGTCAAGAACGAGCGCCAATGCTGCACGCTCAAGAAATACGGTAAATCCCGGATGCTACAACGGCGCGCCGGCTGTTTCAGCCAGGCGCGCCGCGAAATACGACGTCGAAACTGCTTAGTCGACGAACAGCGAAATCACCGAGTCACCCTTGACGATCCGCTTGAAGGTCTCGGCCAGCAGCGGTGCGCAGGTCAGCTGGCGGATCTTGCCGCAAGCGGCGCCGGCTGGGCTCAGCGGGATGGTGTCGGTGACGACCAGTTCGTCCAGCGGCGAGCTCGCGATGCGATCGATCGCCGGGCCCGACAGGACCGGGTGCGTGCAATAGGCAACGACTTTCTTGGCGCCGCGCTCCTTGAGCACTTCGGCGGCCTTGCACAGGGTGCCTGCGGTGTCGACCATGTCATCCATGATCACGCAGTTGCGGCCTTCGACTTCGCCGATGATGTTCATCACTTCCGACACGTTGGCCTTCGGGCGACGCTTGTCGATGATCGCCAGGTCGCAGCCCAGGCGCTTGGCCAGGGCACGTGCGCGCACCACGCCGCCGACGTCAGGCGACACGACCAGCAGGTCGTCGTAGTTGCGCTTCTGCAGGTCGCCCAGCAGGATTGGCGATGCGTAGATATTGTCGACAGGGATGTCGAAGAAACCTTGAATCTGGTCGGCGTGCAGGTCCATGATCAGGACGCGCTCGACGCCGGCTTCTTCCAGCATGTTCGCGACGACCTTGGCCGAGATCGCGACACGCGCCGAACGCGGACGGCGATCTTGGCGGGCATAGCCGAAGTAAGGAATGGCGGCGGTGATACGGCCGGCCGAGGCGCGCTTGAGGGCGTCGACCATCAGCATGATTTCCATCAGGCTGTCATTGGTCGGGGCGCAGGTCGATTGCAGGACGAAGACGTCCTTGCCACGCACGTTCTCGTTGATCTCGACCATGACTTCGCCGTCGGAGAACTTCGAGACGACTGCTTTACCGAGAGGAATGCCGAGGCTTTTTGCGACCCCCTCTGCTAGTGCCGGATTGGCATTGCCGGTAAAAACCATCAGGTTTTCGTAAGCCATGGGAGTCCTAAAAGGGTAAAAAGCGTTTGTACGGTAGAAAAACAATCAGCCGGATAGACCGGCTGATTAGCATGCTGATGTGGCGCTCGGCACCGCATCGCGATTTTCTTGCTGGACGCATCCGCATCGACAGAACAAGAAAACTTTGGCAGGGGAACAAGGATTCGAACCTTGGAATGCCGGAATCAAAATCCGGTGCCTTAACCAACTTGGCGATTCCCCTACACGATCTTTACTGCTCGCCACAGCATTTTACTTACTACTCAACGCTGCGACAGGCAGTATTTTATTCTATAACTCCCTGATTTTGCAAGAGCGATTTCATCAGCGGGTGTGTCTTCAGCGACTTTGCCTTCCATGCCGTCCACTTGCCCGGCACTTGCGCCAACACATGGTTGGCGGCGTCTTCGCTGGAGAACGCGCAAAACACGCACGCCCCTGAGCCAGTCATCCTGGCATCGCCATGGCTGCTCAACCATTCAACCGCCTCTGCTACCGGCGGGAACAGGCGCATCGCCACGTCCTGCAAATCATTTTTCCCAAAACCAACCGTACTGCATGAATCGGTGTGGCTGGAAAAGTCCGCTATTCTGACGGGCTTTGAATCTCTTGTCAAATCCGGCGCAGAAAAAATTGCGGGGGTCGGCACCGCGACACCCGGCTCGATCACCACATACCAGCAATCCGGCCCCGGCACCGCCTGCAAGGCCTCCCCCACGCCTTCCGCGAACGCGGTTTCGCCGAACAGGAAGAATGGGATGTCGGCGCCCAGCGGCAGGCCCAGCGTCATCAGTTCCTCGCGGCTCAGGCCGGCTTGCCAGAGCGCGTTGGCCGCCATCAAGGCCGTGGCCGCATCCGACGATCCTCCTCCGAGCCCGCCGCCCATGGGCAAGACCTTGTCCACCCTGACCGAGATGCCCGGCGGCAGCCGGCCATGCCGGCGCGCGAACTCCGCCTGCAGCAGGCGCAGCGCGCGCACGACCAGGTCCTGGTCTTCGGGCACGCCCGGCACCTCGTTGGTACGGCGAATCTGCTCGTCGTCGCGCAAATCGAAATGCAAGCGGTCGGCACGGTCGATCAGTTGAAATACGCTTTGCAGCAGATGGTAGCCATCGGCGCGGCGGCCGGTGACGTGCAGGAACAGGTTGAGCTTGGCCGGCGCCGGGCAATCGTGCAGCGAACGCATGGATCAGGCTGCCGGCAGGATGACGATGCGGATCGCCAGGTCCGTGATGTCGCCCGAGGCGGCGCGCTCGGCCTGGATGAGGCGCGGCGCCGGCTGGCTTGCCGCCGGATCTTGCCACTCGACGAAGCGCAGGCGCCAGCCATCCCTGGTCGTCACGCTGTTATTGGCCGGCGAGGCGCGGAAGCGCTGCCCCTGCGCGTCCAGCGCGTAGCCCTGCAGCCAGTCGCGCAGGCCGGACACCGGCAGCGGCCAGCCCAGGGTTTCCTGGGTCAGGCTGTCGATGTCGCCCGCCGTGCGCTCCTCGCCGCCCTGGACCAGGGTCGCGGAAGTGGGCGTGACATTGATCGTCGCCACGGTCTGGCCCAGCGGAGAAATCAGGGCGACGTCGATCGCCTCCGGACGCTGTTCCCAGTTGAAATTGCCGGTGATCGACTCCTGCCTGCCATCCTTCTGATAATTGACCGACAGCTTGCCCGAGAGGTCGATGGTGTCGCGGTAGTCGCCGACCGTGGCGGTGGACAGGTTGGCGGTGCCGGTGGCGCAGCCGGCAAGCGCGGCAGCGAAGGAGCACGCGGCGGCGAGCAGGGTAAGACGTCGGGTCAGTGGCATAGGAACGATAGCGAATTGGACAAACGCGGCGGACAGCGCAATGCGGTCCGCCGCCAGGCTGGATTATTTCACAAGGAAGGCCGCAACCGCGCCAGCGTGGTGCGCAGCGTATCGTTCTGCGGATCCTTGGCGCGCGCCTCGCGCCACAACTTCTCGGCCGCCGACTTATCGCCCTTCTGCCACAGCACTTCGCCCAGGTGGACGGCGATCTCGGGGTCCTTGCGCAGGCCGTAGGCGCGGCGCAGGAATTTCTCGGCTTCCGCCAGGTTGCCCATCCGATAATGGATCCAGCCCATGCTGTCCATGATGAAGGGGTCGTCCGGCGCCATGTCGAGCGCCTTGGCGATCAGGCCATAGGCTTCCTGCAGGCGCACATTGCGCTCCGCCAGCGAATAGCCGAGGGCGTTATAGGCATGGTGGTTGTCCGGCGCCTGCGCCATCACTTCACGCAATTGCGCCTCCATCACGTCGACCTTGCCCAGTTTTTCGGCCAGCAGCGCGAAGTCGTACAGCAGGTCGGGATTCTTCGGGAAGCGCTTGGTCGCCGCTTCCATCACCGCATAGGCTTCCTGCAGCTGGTTGGCGTCGCGCAGCAGTTGCGCCTCGGCCGCCATGAGCTGGGCCTGGCGCGCCGGATCGTCGGTCTTTATCTCGGCCAGCAAGCGCCGCGCGCTGTTCAGGTCGCCGCCCTTGCCGACCAGGTGGACGCGGCGCAGCTGGGTATTGAAGCGGGTTTGCGGATCCGTACCCTCCGGCACCTTGTCCAGCCATTGCAGGGCGCCGACCAGGTCGTTGCGCTCTTCCGCCAGTTGCGACAGGATCAATAGCGCGCGCGAAGGATCGCGTTCGTCGTCTGGATTGCGTCCCAGCACTTCCACGAAGCGCGTGAAATATTGTTCGGCGCCGAGGGCATCGTTCATCTGCGTGGCCAGGATGCCCAGCGCATACAGATGGGCGGCGTTGTCGGGCTGGGCCTTGACCAGCAGCTCGAACTCGCGCCGTGCCGCCGGATAATCCTTGCAGTTGACCAGCACCCGCGCATAGGCGGCGCGCACGTCGTTCGCCTTCGGATAGCTCTTGAGGAATTTCTGCATCAAGGCCACCACTTGCGCCTCGTCCTCGGTCACCTGCGCCAGCATCAGGAGGGCGATCTCGGCGTCGGGCTTGATGGCCAGGGCCGCCTGGGCTTCGCTGCGGGCCAGCGCCTTGTCGCCCTTCACCAGCGCGATCTGGGCGCGCACGACGCGCGCTTCCATCGTGTTGTCGTAGGGCGCGATCAGGCGCTCGAGCATGGCGATCGCCGCTTCCTTGTCCTTCGCACGGCCCAGCAATTGCTGGACCTGGAACAGCAGCACGCCGCGCCGGGCCGGAGTCGCCTCGCGCAGGCGCTGCTCGAAGATCGGTTCGAGTTCGGCGATCTTGTCGGACGTGACCGCCATGCCGACGAAATACTGGGTCGCTTCGTCGGATTCCGGGTCGAGCCGGTACCACAGGCGCACCGCGGCCAGGGTGTCGTCGGCCTGCTTGGCGGCCACCGCCATCTCGGCCGCACGGCGCGCCAGGCGCGGATCGCCGGTGCGCTGGGCCAGGTTGTAGACGGTGAGATAGGGCCCCTGCCAGTCGCCGTTGCGAAACGCGAATTCCGCCTTCATCAGCTGCTCGAGCATGACGGGCGTGAGCTCGACCTTGGGCAGGCGCGCTTCTTCCTCGGCCTTTTGCTTGGCCGCCAGCTCTTCCTCGTCCAGCTCGGGCTCGGTCTCTTGCTGCGTGGATTGCTGCTGGCCGAACTCGGCCTGCTCGCCGGCGGCGAGCGACTGCTGTTGCGGCGAGACAGCACATCCTGAGAGCAGGCCTGCAAGCAGCCCGGAGACGGTTACAATGGCGAAAGCGTTTTTCAAAGCAAGTCCAAAATCCGAGTTGATGTTTTGATTTGATTCTACGCTCATGCGCAGGCGCCTGCCGCGCATGAGCTGCGTCAGGATTCCTGGCGCCAGCCCGGCCCGCAGGCTGCCCAGCCGCGACGGCAACCCGACTTTACACGATTCGTCTCCCCCATGCCTGAACTGCCAGAAGTAGAAGTCACCCGGCGCGGTGTCGCGCCCCATATCGAAGGCCGCGTGGTCGAGCAGGTCGTCTGCCGCCGCGACGGCCTGCGCTGGCCCTTCCCGCCCGGCCTGGGCGCGCTGCTGGCCGGCCGCCGTATCCTGGCCACCGGCCGGCGCGGTAAATACCTGTTGATTCATTTCGAGCACGGCACCCTGATCGTCCACCTGGGCATGTCCGGCCACCTGCGCGTGCTGCCGCCGGGCATCGAACCGCGCAAGCACGACCATTTCGACCTCGTCGTCAATGGCCTTGACGGCGTGCAGGTGCTGCGCCTGCACGATCCGCGCCGCTTCGGCGCCGTGCTGTGGCATGCCAACGAGGATGGCGACCTGGAAGAACACATCCTGTTGCGCGGCCTGGGCGTGGAACCGCTCGGCGAGCACTTCAATGGCGCCCTGCTGCATCGGGAAACGCGGCGCCGCAGCGCGCCGATCAAGCAGGTGCTGCTGGCCGGCGACATCGTGGTGGGCGTCGGCAATATCTACGCCTGCGAGAGCCTGTTCCGCGCCGGGATCAGCCCCAGGACGGCGGCCTCGCGCATCAGCCGCGCGCGCTACGACCGGCTGGCCGAAGCGATCCGCGAGATCCTGGCCGCCGCCATCGTCCAGGGCGGCAGTACCCTGCGTGACTTTATTGCTGTAAATGGCCAGTCTGGATATTTCCAGCAGACATATTTCGTCTATGATCGTGCTGGTGTGCCCTGCCGCCAGTGCGAGGCGCCGGTCCGCCAGATCAAGCAGGGCCAGCGCTCGACCTTCTATTGCGCGCAGTGCCAGCGCTAGGGACATAACGGGCTAAAACGATGCAGGATCTACAACAGTATGGGGCGTGGAGGGCCAGCGTTGCCGCCAGCCTCGAAGGCTACGGCAAAGCCCTGCGCGAAGCCGGACTGATCGACGCCGCCGGCGAACAGGTGCTGGCGCGCGCGCTCGGACGCCTGCGCGACGACCGGCTGTCGGTCGCCTTCGTGGCCGAGTTCTCGCGCGGCAAAACCGAGCTGATCAACGCCCTGTTCTTCGCCGACTACGGCCAGCGCATCCTGCCGTCCAGCGCCGGCCGCACCACCATGTGCCCGACCGAGCTGCTGTGGGATGCTCAGCTTCCGCCCTGCATCCGCCTGCTGCCGGTCGAGACCCGCGCCGGCCAGCTGTCCCTGGGCGACTACCGCGACGACTCCGGCGCCTGGACCGTGCTGCCGCTCGACCTGGACGATCCGGGCGCGATGCACGAGACGTTGCGCCAGGTCAGCCAGACGCGCCACGTACCGGTGAAAGAGGCCGAGCGCTACGGCCTGTTCGACCCGCAGGATCCCGACCTGGCCGACAGCGTCGTTGCGGACGGCAGCATCGAGATCCCGCGCTGGCGCCACGCCATCATCAACCTGCCGCATCCGCTGCTCAAGCAGGGCCTGGTGATCCTCGACACGCCGGGCCTGAACGCGATCGGCACCGAGCCGGAACTGACGCTGAACCTGATCCCGAACGCACACGCGGTGCTGTTCGTGCTGGCCGCCGACACCGGCGTGACGCGCAGCGACATCGAGGTCTGGCGCACCCATATCGGCGCCGGGCCGGGCCGGCTGGCGGTGCTGAACAAGATCGACGCCATGTGGGACGAGCTCAAGAGCCCGGTCGCCGTGCAAACCGAGATCGCGCGCCAGCAGCACGACGTCGCGCGCCTGCTCGGGCTGGACGCCGGCCAGGTCTATCCGGTCTCGGCCCACAAGGCGCTGGTCGGACGCATCGGCGGCGACATGGACTTGTTCGAGCGCAGCCGCATGGGGGCGCTCGAATCGGCGCTGTTCCACCAGTTGATCCCGGCGCGGCGCGCGATCAACGCGCGCCAGCTGCGCGCCGACCTCGAGATCCTGGCGGCAGGCCAGCAGGTATTGATGGCGGCGCGCCTGCGCGAGCTGGTCGAGCAGCTGCAGGAGCTGCGCAGCCTGCGCGGCAAGAACCAGGGCATGATCGCCCACATGGTGCGCCGGGTGGAGGCCGAGAAGAAGGAATTCGACGCCGGCCTGTTCAAGCTGCAGGGCACGCGCGCCGTGTTCACGCGCCTGTCGACCGAGCTGTACACCTTGGTCGGCATGGACGGCCTGCAGGACCGGACCGAAACGGTGCGCGCCGCGATGTCGGCCGCGCGCTTCGCCACCGGCATGCGCGCGCCGGTGCGCAACTACTTCGCCGGCGCGCGCGCCGGCCTGCTCGACGCCTGCGCCAAGGTCGACGAGATCAAGTCCATGATGGACGCCATGCACCGCCGCTTCGCGGCCGAACACGGCCTGTCGCTGGCGCTGCCGCAAGCCTTGTCGCTGACGCGCCACGTCGACGAGATCGATGCCATCGAAACGCTGTTCGAGCGCCAGTTCGGCACCGCGACCCTGTTGATGACCAGCCGCGCGACGCTGCTCGAGCGCTTCTTCGATTCGATCGCCTCGCGCGTGCGGCGCGTCTATCGCGCCGCCAACGCCGACGTCGAAGCCTGGCTGAAGGTCGCCAACGCGCCGCTGGAAGCGCAGATCCGCCAGCACCGCGACAGCCTGCGCCAGCGCCAGGCCACGGTCCAGCGCATCCACGACGCCAGCGACAGCCTGGAACAGAAGATCGGCGCCTTCGAGCACGGCCAGGCCGAACTCGAATCCACGCGCCAGCGCCTGGCCGCCATCGCGGCCGGCGTCACCACCACACTAGAGGCTTCGAGCCCGCAACACGACACCGCATGAAACGCCTCACCGAGTTCGACCAGCTGGCCGATCCGACCTTCTCCAAGGCCGTGATCGACTGGCAGCGCAGCCATGGCCGCCACACCCTGCCCTGGCAAAACACCCAGGATGCCTACCGCGTCTGGCTGTCCGAGATCATGCTGCAGCAGACGCAAGTGGCCGCAGTGCTGGGCTATTACGCCCGCTTCCTGGAACGCTTCCCGACCGTCCACGCGCTGGCCGAAGCGCCTTCAGAGGACGTGATGGCGCACTGGAGCGGCCTCGGTTACTACACCCGCGCGCGCAACCTGCACGCCTGTGCCAAGCGCGTGGTGCAGGACTACGACGGTGTGTTCCCGAGCGACCCGGCGCTGCTGGCCGACCTGCCCGGCATCGGCCGCTCGACGGCAGCGGCGATCGCCGCGTTTTCCAGCGGCGTGCGCGCCGCCATCCTGGACGGCAACGTCAAGCGCGTGTTCGCGCGCGTGTTCGGGATCGACGCCTATCCCGGCCTGAAACCCATCGAGGATGCGCTGTGGCGGCGCGCCGACGCCCTGCTGCCCGAGGTGGCCGGCAACCCGGGCGCCATCGAGGCCTATACCCAGGGCCTGATGGACCTGGGCGCCACCCTGTGCACCCGCTCGCGTCCCGACTGCGGCCGCTGCCCGCTGCAGGCGCGCTGCGTGGCCTTCGCCACCGGCCGCACGGCCGAACTGCCGGTGCGCAAACCGAAGAAGGCGACGCCGGAAAAGCGCACCGCGCTGCTGGTCGTCATCGACCGCGGCGAGGTGCTGCTGGAACAGCGTCCGCAGACCGGCATCTGGGGCGGCCTGCTGTCGCTGCCGGAAGTGGGTGGACACGTGCCGATGGATGAGGATGAAGCGCCGGTCTGTACCTCGGACGTTGCTGTCGCCGCCGGCCCATTCGGCACGCTCGACGAAGTGCGGCCACTGAGCCCGCTGGTGCATGTCTTCACCCACTACAAGCTGCATATCGCGCCGTTCGCAGTGACGCTGGCGACGCGCGCAGAGCTGGCGCCTGGCACCGTCTGGTGGAAACTCGATACGATCGGCGAGGCGCCGCTGCCGGCGCCGGTCAAGAAGCTGTTGCTGGACCTGGCGCAGCCCAGCCTGTTCGGCTGATCGACTGTTCGTCTTCCGCTGCCGACGCAATCAAGGACTGCGCATATCCGGTCGGCGACTGTCCCACCAGGGCGCGGAAGTCGCGTCCGAAATGGGATTGATCGAAATACCCCAGCTCCGCCGCGAGCGCGGCCCAGTCCACGGGCGCGCCGTCCTGTATCCGCGCGATCGCCTCATGCAGGCGATAGCGCCTGATCACCCACTTGGGACCGATGCCGACGTATTTCTGGAACAGCCGTTGCAAGGCACGCTTGTCGATCGCCGCCATGGTCATCAAACAGTCCACCGAGGTGATCCCGAGGTCGTCGGCAATGGTGGACACGAGCGCGCCGGCGCGCGCGATGTCGGGATCGGAAGCGGGATCGGGAGCGGGCAAGTTCCCGAGCAGGAAGGTCTCTGCCACGGCCATCATCGCGTCCACGGTGGCGCAGGCGGCGATCCGCGGCGCCAGCGACTCGCAGGCAATGCCAAACACGGCTCGCGCAGGCAGTGAGCGGTTCGCCAGCGTCGATACTGGTTCTTGCAGGAAGGGATGGAAGCCGCCTGGCCTGAACTTGATGCCGAAGACGAAATCCTGGCCCTCGAGACAGCGCTCGAAACGCTCGGTCCGTACACCGTAGATCGTCGATGCATTCCTTTCGACCACCAGATGGACATTGGGATGGGGGAGCGTCGCCTGCAACTGCGGCGGCAGCAAGCTCAGGTCCCAACTGACGTACCAGTAGTGCTCGACCAGGCCGGCCAGCCCTGACGACGGCAGGAGACGTTCGTGCTGGAACCGGCCACGTGCGCCCTGCCGGCGCAATACGCCGCGCGGCTCGCCAGGCTTGCCGCTCATCGCGCGCCACCGCCCCAGGCGTTTGCCTGTCGCGTTTTTCCTATCATCGGTGTTCCCGCCCTTGGTATATTCATGTCTCCGCGGCTCAGTTGCTCGCCGTCATATCTTACTGGAATGCTAACGATGCCTGTACGACTCGACGGACTGGCCTGCCTGGCAGCATTGGTTCTTGTGCTCGGCCCGCTGCCCAATGCGCAATCCCATAACGATGCAGCCGCATCACCGACCGCAACGAAAGAGATGGCAAGAATGCATGCGACAGGAACATTCGACGTCAAGCTGACACCGCAAGCCGCAGCGCCCGGAATCGAAACGGCAGCGCTCAGTCGCATGACGATCGACAAGCAATTCCAGGGCGACCTGGCCGCAGCCAGCCTCGGCGAAATGCTGGCGATTCGCACCCAGGTACAAGGTTCGGCCGGTTATGTAGCACTGGAACGCGTGACAGGGACATTGCACGGTCGCACAGGCAGCTTCGTCCTGCAGCACAGCGGCACGATGGACCGCGGGACATCGTCGCTGGTGCTGACGGTGGTCCCCGATTCCGGCACCGGTGAGCTGACGGGATTGCGTGGCGCGATGACGATCGAGATCGACAACGGCAAGCACAGCTACACGATGGATTACGTTCTTCCATAGTCGGCTGCGCATGCCGCTTCCTGACGACGACCGTTGTCGGCAGAAGCCTGGCGCCTGGCGCTGCCGATGACACGTCCAGCCATTCGATCGTCTGTCATCCGGCACGTCGCACTGCCGCAGGACCAGGTCTGGTGGAAGCTGGATGCGCTCAAGGAGGCGCCGCTGCCGATGCCGGTCAAGAAGCTGTTGCTGGACTTGGCTAGACCAGGCTTGTTTGGCTAAACAGAGCTTTCAATTTTTTATATTTTTCACGTTACGTGAAAATGGAAAATTATTGAAAGCTCCGATTATTTTGCATAGAATGACCTCATTCATCGCCCATGAAAATGAGGAAAATTGAATGAATGATCGCGCATTTTCCTACAATCTTCCCGATGCCAAGGAAAGTCTGATGTTGGCTGCGCTTGACGCGCTCGCGGAGAAGATCGGTATCAGAGGAAGCATTGTCGAACTTGAAACAGTTTCGTCTGCCAGGTATCAGCCGGACGCCGCGATCGATCTTGCATACGAAGGTGGTTCCGCCCATTATGCCGTCGAGTGCAAGTTTCTGGTCGACCGCAAGGCACACGTCGACCAGGTCCGGCGCCAGCTGGAAACGGCTGACGGCCCAGCTCTGCTAATCGCACCATATATCACCAAAGAACTGGCCGTACACTGCCGTGCAACCGGATTGCAGTTCATTGACACGAACGGCAACGCCTATTTGCAAGCCCCCGGTCTTTTCGTCCTCATTACGGGCGAAAAAAACGAACGCAAACAGCAGTCCTTGCCGGCGCCGAAAGGACTCACGAGTACCGCGGCACTGCGCGTGGTATTCGTCTTGCTCGCCAAGCCAGACTCTATTCATTTACCGTACAAGGAACTTGCAAGACACGCTGGCGTTTCCTTAGGTACAGCCCATAACGTCCTGAACGATCTCGAACGACGCGGCTACCTCATCAACAAAGGAGATTCCGAGCGCCGTAGATTGCTGGAACCGGAACGCTTGGTGGACGAGTGGGCGATCAACTACCCCACGACCCTGCGTACCAAGCTGAACAGCCGGCGCTTCAGCGCTCCCGAATCGTCGTGGTGGCAAGCGGCCGACTTGCAAGGCATCGACGCGGCGTGGGGATCGGAGGTCGCTGCAGCAAAGTTGACCGGTCATCTCAAGCCAGCCACACAAACCCTGTACGTCCGACCAGGTGACATGGATGGTGCAATCAAGATATTGAGCAAGCAGCATCGCATCAGGCCCGATCACAACGGCAATATCGAAATACTGGAAAAATTCTGGCACTGGGAACAAGCACCAACGCCAGATATCGCTCCGCCGCTACTGGTGTATTCAGAATTGCTCGGGCTGCTGGACCCACGCACGCAAGAGACTGCGCGTATGCTCAAGGAGAAGTTCATTGACGCTTCGTACGATCAGAGCTGACCGCCCAGTCGACCATGTCACGATCGATATTCTGCGTGCCGTGGCGGAAGAAGCGCTGGCAGAGCAAGTCGATTACATGCTCGTAGGGGCGACAGCACGCGATATCCTTCTTACCCATGTGTTCGGATTGTCCGCCAGGCGTGCGACGTCCGACGTGGATTTCGCCATCGCCGTCAAGGATTGGGCGCAGTTCGATGCCCTCAGAGCCAGGCTCATTGCGCGTGGAACTTTCGACTCTGGCGGACAGGCGCAACAACGCCTTTACTACAAAGGTGCTCGAGGCGACCTGCACTACCATCTGGACCTCGTACCATTCGGGCGAATATCACAGGGCACCGACGAACTGGCCTGGCCACCGGACATGAAAATCATCATGAATCTGGCCGGTTACGATGATGTTCTTGCAACGGCAGAACTCGTGACATTCGCCCCCGGGTTCGACGGCAAAGTCGTCTCCCTTGCGGGCCTTGCCATACTCAAGCTGGTCGCATGGTCTGATCGAGGAAGAGAAAATCCGAAGGACGCCCACGATCTCATCCACCTGATGGACAGCTACGCCGCCGCAGGCAATATCGACCGTGTGTACGACGAAGAAGGCGTCATCGAAGCTGGCGACTACGATCCCGATCTGGCTGGAGTGTACTTGCTGGGCAAGGATATCCAACGAGTCGCCAGCGAACGAACGATCGGTGTGCTGAAACAGATAGTCGAGCATGACTTCGACCGGTTATCGACCGAGATGACCAGAGCAACACGCCATATCGACAATGCAGAGCAACGGGTCCAGAACTGCCTGCGCCTCTTGCTGCAAGCCATCGCATAAACCCCGGGAACCACGGCCTTCTGTATCCCGCGTCTACCGGCCCGGAACGGCCTGCCCCGCCGCTTCGCGCCGCAACAGCGCCTCCTTGCGCGCCAGCCCCCAGCGATATCCCCACGGACTGCCATCCTCGCGCACCACGCGGTGACAGGGAATCGCCACCGCCAGCGGATTGGCGGCGCAGGCCGCGGCCACCGCGCGCATCCCGCGCGGCATGCCGAGCGCGCGGGCGATGTCCCGGTAGCTGATCGTGCTGCCCGGCGGCGTATGGCGCAGGATCTGCCAGACGCGCTGCTGGAAGGCCGTGCCGCGGATGTCGAGCGGCAGTTCGCAGCCCAGGCCTGGACGCTCGACCATTCCGACCACCTGCGCTACCAGCGCCTCGTAGCCGGGGTCGGCGCCGATCAGCCGCGCGCGCGGAAAGCGCTGCTGCACATCGTGCAGCAGCTGCGCCGGATCGTCGCCGAGGGCGATCGCGGCGACGCCGCGCGGGCTGGACGCCACCAGGATCGCGCCGAGCGAACACTGGCCCAGCGCGAAATGCAGGGTCTCGCGCACGCCGCCGGCGCGAAAGCGCCCGGGCTGCATGCCGAGAACGCCCGCAGCTTGCGCATAGAAGGCGCCACTGGAACCGTAGCCGGCGTCGTACAGCGCGGTGGTCACGGTCGTGTCGCCATCCAGCGCGGCGCGCAGGCGCTCGGCGCGGCAGGCCACCTGGAAAGCCTTCGGCGTCAGGCCGGTGAAGGTCTTGAACAGCCGGTGCAGGTGGCTCGGGCTGCGATTGACCAGAGTCGCGAGCACGCCCAGCGGCAGCTCGTGGGGACTGTCCCTGAGCAGCGCGCAGGCCCGCTCGACCAGGTCGCGGTTCTGCTCGTGCAGCGACGGCGCCTCGGGATGGCAGCGCCCGCACGGCCGGCATCCCGTGGCGCGCGCCGCGTCCAGGGTGTCGTGGATGCGCACGAAGCGCGGGTGCGCGGTGCGCGCCGGGCAGGACGGCCGGCAATAGACGCCTGTGCTGGACACCGAGTACCAGAAGCTGCCGTCGGCCGAGCGGTCGCGCGCGACGATGCGGCGCCAGCGCGGATCCTCCTCGGTACGCGCCTGCATCTCACACTTCCGTGCGCAGCGCCGTGCCGAAGGGATTGTCGATCAGGTAGCGCCAATACCCGTCGGCGCCGCGGCGCGCGATGTCGTTGGCGGTGGCAACGATGTCGACCTCCTGTCCATCCGGCCCGGTGCCCGTGTACGACCAGTCCAGCACCAGCGAGGCGATGTCGCCGGCCACGAAGATGTGGCGCGCCGTGATCTTCATCGGCAGCCCGAGGCTGAAGTATTTGCGCAGCTCGGCGCGGATCGCCTCGCGGCCGACCTGCGGCACGCCTTGGGCGTCGACCAGCATGCCTTCGGGATCGTAGAAATTCAGCATCACCTCGGTATCGAGGGAGTTGAGGTGGGCGAGCAAGGCCGGGACGATGTCCTCGGGGCGGCGCGCCAGCGCATAGGTGCCTGTCATGGTGAACTCCTGGAATGAAAGAGCTTCCACTGTAGGGCGCCCGTGCGCCGTCCACACTCGATATCTTACTTTCAAACTTGCCTGCCGCCCTCGGCCAGAAGCGGGAGCCGGGCAGGCGGTTCAGAAATGATCGAGCGAAAAGATGCGCCGATGCTCGCGGATCGCGTAGCGGTCGGTCATGCCGGCGATGTAGTCGGCGATCTTGCGCGCCTGCTTCATCGGGTCGCCCTCGACCTGGTAGTCGTTCGGCAGCAGCACCGGGTCGTCCAGGAAGGCCTGGAACAGCTCGCGCACGATGCGACTCGCCTTCACCCGCATGCGGTTGACCTGGAAGTGG
The DNA here is from genome assembly GCF_017582745.1 of Massilia oculi. GTDB lineage: Bacteria > Pseudomonadota > Gammaproteobacteria > Burkholderiales > Burkholderiaceae_D > Telluria > Telluria oculi_A. Next base: position 158,087 of record NZ_JAFVIM010000002.1, on the reverse strand, counting down.
CGGTACAGGTTGGCGTATAAAAAGCGCTTGAGGGCCGTGGTTTCGGCCCGCATCTTGTCCGAGAAGCGGATCAGCGGCGGGCCGGCGCGCACGTCGTCGATGCTCCGCGGGTTCGCGTCCAGGATCCGCTGGGCCGAGGTCTCGACCAGGTCGGCCGTCATCGCCGTGATCATCAGGCGGATCGTCTCGTACAGCGCGCGCCGTCCGGCTAACCCGGGATACTGGAGCTCCACCTCGTGGCGAAGGCGCGCGAACAGCTCCACCTCTTCCATCTGCTTCATGGTCAGCAGGCCCGAGCGCAGGCCGTCGTCGATATCGTGGTTGTTGTACGCGATCTCGTCGGCCAGGTTGGTGAGCTGCGCTTCCAGGCTGGGCTGGCTGCGGTCGATGAAACGCTGGCCCAGCTCGCCAAGCTGGCGCGCATTGTTCAGCGAGCAGTGCTTGAGGATGCCCTCGCGCGTTTCGAAAGTCAGGTTCAGGCCATCGAAGGCGCCGTAGTGCTCCTCGAGGTGGTCGACCACGCGCAGGCTTTGCAGGTTGTGCTCGAAGCCGCCGAAATCCTTCATGCAGTCGTTGAGCACGTCCTGGCCCACGTGGCCGAAGGGCGTGTGGCCCAGGTCATGCGCCAGCGCGGTGGCTTCGACCAGGTCTTCGTTCAGGCGCAGGCTGCGCGCCAGGGTGCGGCCGATCTGCGCCACCTCGATGCTGTGGGTCAGCCGGGTGCGGAACAGGTCGCCCTCGTGGTTCAGGAACACCTGGGTTTTATATTCGAGCCGGCGGAAGGCGGTCGAGTGGATGATGCGGTCGCGGTCGCGCTGGTATTCGCTGCGCGAGCCCGGACCCGGTTCGAGGTGGCGCCGGCCGCGCGACTGCGACGAGTGCGCAGCAAAGGGAGCCAGGCCGTCGTCGAAGCTGCGCGTCGCGTTCATCGTGCGCCCCTCAGCCGCTGCACGCCGCCAGGGTCGAGCGCAGGATGTCGAGCGGGGCCGTGGTGATCGACGGGCTGCCGAGCGGCTTGAGCAGGATGAAGCGGATTTCGCCGCCCTCGTTCTTCTTGTCGACTTCCATCAGCTCGATCCAGCGCGCCTCGCCGAGATCGGGCGCCACGGCCGGCAGGCCGGCGGCGCGCACCAGGGCGCGCACGCGCTCCACGGCGGCCGGTTCGATCAGGCCCAGGCGCGCCGACATGTCGGCCGCCATCACCATGCCGCAGCCGACCGCCTCGCCGTGCAGCCACTCGCCGTAGCCCAGGCCGTTCTCGATCGCGTGGCCGAAGGTATGGCCGAAGTTCAGCACCGCACGCAGGCCGCCTTCGCGTTCGTCCTTGCGCACCACGTCGGACTTGATCTCGCACGAGCGCGCGATCGCATGGGCGATGGCTTGCGGCTCGCGCGCCATCAATTGCTCGATGTTGGCCTCGATCCAGTCGAAGAAGGTCGCGTCGAGGATGGCGCCATGCTTGATCACCTCGGCCAGGCCGGCCGACAGCTCGCGCGCCGGCAGGGTGTCGAGCGTCGCGGTGTCGGCGATGACGGCGCGCGGCTGGTAGAAGGCGCCGATCATGTTCTTGCCCAGCGGGTGATTGATGCCGGTCTTGCCGCCCACCGACGAATCGACCTGGGACAGCAGGGTAGTCGGGATCTGCACGAAAGGCACGCCGCGCATGTAGCTCGAGGCGGCAAAGCCCGTCAGGTCGCCGATCACGCCGCCGCCCAGCGCCACCAGCGTGGTCTTGCGGTCGCATTTGTGTTGCAGCAGCGCGTCGTACACCAGGTTGAGCGACTGCCAGTTCTTGTGCTCTTCGCCGTCCGGCAGCACGATCTCGACCACGTCGCGGCCCGCGGCGCGCAGGTGGCCGGCCACCTTGGCCAGGTACAGCGGCGCGACGGTGGTGTTGGTGACGATGGCCACCTTGTTGCCGCCGATGTGGCGCGCCAGCAGCGCGGCGTCGTCCAGCAGGCCGGGGCCGATCGCGATCGGGTAGCTGCGCTCGCCGAGTTCGACGTTGAGGGTGATGTGGTCCTGTTCGTTCATCGATGTCCTTGCAAGCCGGCGCGCGCGAGCTGTTTCCTGCGCCGCCAGCTGATCCAATATGGTCTGTACCATCGATTGTACGTTAGGACGGCCGGTGTCGATGACGAGGTCCGCAATCTCGCGGTACAGCGGATCGCGCTGGGTCCACAGCTCTTCGAGTTTCGCGCGCGGGTCGGCCGTCTGCAGCAGCGGACGGTTCTTGTCGTGGGCGGTGCGCTGCAGGATGCTGCCGATCGAGGCGCGCAGGTAGATCACGGTGCCGCGCTCGGCCAGCAAGGCGCGGCTTTGCGGGTTGAGCACGGCGCCGCCGCCGGTGGCCAGCACCAGGCCCTGCTGGCCGGAGAGGTCGCGGATCACGTCCGCTTCGCGCCGCCGGAAGCAGGCCTCGCCCTCGATCTCGAAGATCCAGGGGATGGTCGCGCCGGTGCGCGCCTCGATCTCGTGGTCGGAATCGACGAAGCGGCGATTGAGCTTGCGTGCAAGCAATCGACCGATCGTGGTCTTCCCTGCCCCCATCAGGCCAACAAGGAAGATATTGTCGTTCTTGGGATGTGGCACTACCAAACCCGCTCTAATGAAAAGACGGCCAGTATAGACTGGCCGCCTGTCAATCCGCGAATTTTATGGACGGGTGCACGTAAAGGCCAGCTTGAACGGGATCGAGGTGATCTTGCCGCGTGGCGTGGTGGCGCGCACGTTGAACGTGGCCGCGCTCGAGGTCGTGCACGGCTTTTCGCCGGTCGCGGCCACGGTGATGGTGTGGCTCGACCCCACGGTGCCCGTGGCGGCGGTGACGAAGATGCTCGGCACGGTCTCGGGGATCACTTCCACACCGGTGGCATTCACCGCGCCGCTGACCGAGATCGTGGTGCCGGCCGGCAGCGGATTGTCGTTCAGGTCGGTGAGCTTGAGCGTGAGCACCTTCGAATCGTTGGCGTTGGCGCTACCCAGGTCGATCGGCCATCCGGACTGTGGCTTGAGCACGTTTTCCAGGTAGACGTTCGCCACGTCGGCATCGCTGAAGGTGATCGTGGTCCTGGCGAACTGGGTATTGGTGCCGTCGGTCGTGCTGGCGCAGATCGTGGCCACGCCCATGCGGTTGACGTCCGGGCTCGATCCGGGGCCGGTATTGCAAGGGGTAGCCGGAATGTTCGGGATGGCCTTGCGCGGTTCCTGGGTGCGGAACGGCACCGAGCAGCCGCCGTTGACGGTGGTGCAGCCGCCCTTGTCCGACGAACCGATGGCGCCCATATTGGTCTGGAACACGACCGGGGTGCCGTCGGCGACCGGGTTGCCGAAGGCATCGGCCAGCAGCACATTGACGGTGGCGGCCGGCGTGACCGGACCGCTGTCGAATTCCCAGCCGTCCACATTACCCTGGGTCACGCTCAGCGAGAAGGCGCGCTGCACCGGCAGGCCGGTCGTCACGACGATCGAGTCCGAGGTGGTGGAGATGTCGGCGCCATTGCCGCTGGCGGTGCCGGGCAGCACGGCGCGCACGCGGAACGAGGTGGGCACGGCGCCCGAGTTGACGGTGGTGATCACCTCGCCGTTCTGGTCGGTGCGGTCGATATTCTTGTTCAGCGTGACCAGCCCATCGGGTTCGAGCGAGAAGCGCACTTCCTTGTTGGCCAGCGGACGGTTGAACAGGTCGAACACGCGGAAGCGCAGGGTCGCGGTCTCGGTGCGGTTGATGCCGCCCTGGCCGCGGATCACGATCGACTTGTCGGTCGGCAGCGCTTCGACGAACTGCACCGACGCGGCGCCCGGCTGGGCGATCACGAGCGAACCCGTGGCCGGGGTCGTGACGCCGTCGGCGGTCACGGTGATGGTGTCGTTGTTGCCGCAGCCCTGGTCGCGGTAGACCGTCTCGGCGGTGCCGTTACTGGTGGCGACGACGGCGGCGAGGGTCGCCTTGCCGGCGGCGACGCAGGCCGACGTGAAGTTGACGTTCACCTGGCCGGTGTACTTGGCGCCATTGGCCAGCAGGTCGACCGAGATCTTGCTCGAATCATAGGCGTTGATGCTGGCCGGCTCCAGGCGCAGCGCGCTGAAGGTCAGCGCGGTGGCATTGACCGAGTAGTTGGCGGTGCTGGTGATGGCGGTGCCGGCCACGGTGGCGCTGGCGGTGACGGTGCCCGCGCCGCCGGCCGCCAGGCTGGCCACGCGCATGGTGATGCTGGCGGTGCCGCTGGCATCGGTCAGGGCGGTGCCGGCGCCGGGCGCGAACACGGCCAGGTCGGCGGCGGTGGTGAAGGTGACCAGCGCATTCGGTACCGGCTGCTTGTTGGCGTCGAGCACCAGGGCGCGCACCGTCAGCGGGGTGGCGCCGGACAGCGAGGTGCTGGCCGTGCCGGTGGCGCCGACCAGGCTGACGCCGACGGTCGGCGCGGCCGGCGTGACCGGCGTGCCGCCGCTGCCGTTGCCGCCGCTGCCGCCCGGGGTGCCCGGATTGCCGCCGCCGCCGCCGCAGGCGGACAGGGTCGCGGCCAGGAGCAGCGCCAGGCTGCCGTACTTGATGTGCTGGTTGTTCATTTTTTTGTTATCGCTTGTTGTTGAAGTAGGTTCAGCGCGTGCCCGCCACGTTCTCGTTCACGATCTTCGGGGTGATGAAGACCAGCAGCTCGGTCTTGCTGTGCTCGGTGCCGGTGGTCTTGAACAGATAGCCCAGCAGCGGGACGTCGCCCAGCAGCGGCACCTTGGTCACGTTGTTGCGCTCGGTCTGCTGGTAGATCCCGCCCAGCACCACCGTGCCGCCGTTCTCGACCATCACCTTGGTCTTGACGTGCTGGGTGTTGATCGCGAAGCCGGCGCGGGTCTCTTCACCCTTCGAATCCTTGTTGACGTCCACTTCCAGCACCACGTTGCCGTCCGGCGTGATCTGCGGCGTCACTTCCAGGCGCAGGTTGGCCTTCTTGAACGAGATCGAGGTGGCGCCGCTGCTGGTCGCCTGCTCGTAGGGCAGCTCGACGCCCTGCTCGATCACGGCGACCTGCTTGTCCTCGGTGACCACGCGCGGGCTCGAGATGATCTTGCCCTTGCCGTCGGCTTCCAGCGCCGACAGCTCCAGGTTCAGGAAGCGGTTGGCGGCCGACGAGAACAGCGAGAACGCCAGCGTCGAGGCCGGGACGCCGCCGATGCCGGCCGCCGGCAGGTTGACCATGGTGGTGTTGTCGATGCTGGTGGTCGCAGGGGTCTGGCCCGTGACCTGGCCGACGCCGGCCAGGTTGCCGCCGATGGCGACGCGTTCGTTGCCGCTGATCTGCCAGCCGGAGTCGCCGCCGCGCTGGGTGCGCAGGTCGTTGAAGCCGAGCTTGGCGCCGAGGTTGCGCGAGAAGCCGTCGTTGGCCTCGACCAGGCGCGCCTCGATCAGCACCTGCTTGGAGGCGATGTCGGTCTTCTGGATCAGCTTGCGGATGTCTTCGATCCTGGAAGCGATGTCGGTCACGAACAGCTGGTTGGTGCGCGGATCGATGATCGCGCTGCCGCGCCGCGACAGCACGCGGTTGCGGCCGCCCGAGTCGGCGCTCGAGGTGGCGCCGCCGGCGTCCAGGCCGAACACGTTGCGGAACGATTCCGCCTTCTGGTAATTGAGCTGGAAGATCTCGGAGCGCAGCGGCTCGAGTTCGGCGATCTGGGCGCGCTGCTCGAGCTCGAGCTTTTCCTTGGTCAGCAGTTCTTCCTTCGGCGCGATCCACACCACGTTGCCGTTCTTGCGCTGGTCCAGGCCCTTGGCGGTCAGGATCACGTCCAGCGCCTGGTCCCACGGCACGTTCTTCAGGCGCAGGGTCAGCGAGCCGGTGACCGAATCGCTGGCGATGATGTTCAGGCCCGAGATATCTGCCACCGCCTGCAGCGCGGCGCGCACTTCGACGTCCTGGAAATCGAACGACAGCTTTTCGCCGCGATAACCCTGCGGGTTGTCGCGCGAGCCCGTGCTGCTGCGATTCGGGTCGCCTTCCACCTTGCGCACCTCGACCACGAGCTGGGAGTCGCTCTGGAAGACCGACTGTTCCCAGTCGCCTTGCGCTTCCACCGTCATGCGCACGTTGTCGCCCTGGGCCAGGGTCGAGACGCGGGTGACCGGCGTGCCGAAATCGGTCACGTCCAGGCGCCGGCGCAGCGACTCCGGCAGGCGCGCATTGAGGAAGTCGACGGTCACGCCGCTGGCGGTCTGGCGCACGTCGACCGCCACCTGGTTGGCGGGCAGGTCTACCACGACCCGGCCGGCGCCATTGGCGCCGCGGCGGAAGTCGAGGTCGCGCAATTGAGGACGCGTCGCGGGCAGCGCGGCCGGCGCCGCGACAGCCGTTGCCGGCATGCCGCTGGCGTCGAGCGCGCGCGCCACGCCGCCCGAGCCTTCCACGGTCACGATCACCGACTTGCCGTCGATCGTGGTGGCGTAGTTGAGGGCGCGCGCCAGGTTCAGCACCAGGCGGGTACGCTCGCCGGCCTGCACCACGTTCAGGCTGCGCACGTCGCCCAGGTTCAGCTCGTGCACCGCCTTGCCGGTGGCATTGGCGGTGGCGCCGAAGTCGAGCGCGATGCGGGACGGATTGGTGATCGCGAAGCCGATCGGCGCACGTGCCGGGACCTCGCGCATGGTCACGTTGATGACCACGTTGCTGCCCTGCTGGTTGGCCGTGATCGACTCGATCGCATTGCCCTGGGCCAGGGCGGCGCCGGCGCACATCATGAGCATGAGTGCGGCCGCGGCGCGCGCCAGCCATGCCGGCGGTGCGAAGCGAATCTTGACGTTGAAGGTCATTTACTGCTCTCCTTATTTTGCCGCAGCGCGGTGCTGCAGCTCGATGTGGGCCACGCGTTCCACCCAGTCGCCAGTGGCGTCCTGCACCGATTCCCTGATCTCGATTGCGCCCTCGCTCACACGCGTGATGCGCCCATAGTTCTGTCCAATCCGCTGGCCGCTGCGCACCCGGTACAACGAGCGCTCGACCTGCACCAGCGCGTAATTCACGCCGCCCTTCTGGATCGTGCCCACCATCCGCATCGTGTCGAGCGGGAAGGTCTCCAGCAATTCCTTCGGCCGTTCGAGGTCGGGCTGGTTGGCATTGCTGCTGGCCTGCGCCATGCGCGCCATCTCGCCCAGCAGCTTGCCCGGATCGAAGGGGTCCGGCGCCTGGCGCGCATCGTAGGCATAGGGCTCGAAGGTCTTCGGCTCCGGCAGCGGCTTGACCTTCGGCACGGTCTGCTTTTCCACCTGTTTCATCCAGGCCCGGGTCTCGCCCACGCCGCCGTCGCCGCAGGCGGCCAGCAGGCCGCTCGCCAGCAACAGCACCATCACTCGTGCGCGCATCATTTCTTGCCCCCGGTCTTGGCCTTGGTCTTGCCCTTGCCTTTGCCCTTCTTCTTCTCGGCCGCGCGTGCGGCGCGCTGGGCCGCCAGTTCTTCCTGGTCGAGGTAGCGGAAGGTCTTGGCCACCGCCTGCATCCCCAGGCGGCCGTCCTTGCCGGCCTGCAGGGTCAGGTTGTTCAGGGTGACGATGCGCGGCAGGTTGGCCATGTCGGCGGCGAACGCGCCCATGTCGTGGTAACGGCCGCTCACCTTGATGTCGATCGGCAGCTCGGCGTAGTAGTCGCGCACCACTTCCTGGCCCGGCTTGAACAGCTCGAACTGCAGGCCGCGGCCGACGCCCGACTGGTTGATGTCGGACAGCAGCGAATACATCTCGGACTTGCTCGGCAACTGCTTCTCCAGGCGCACCACGTACCCGTCGACTTGCGCCTTCTGCGCCTTGAGCGCTTCCAGGTTGATCGCCTGCGCCATCTTGGTCTTGTATTCCGCGCGCAGCTTTTCCTCGTCGCGCGCGCCACGCTCCTGGGCCGCGAACTGGTCGCTCCAGTAAAAGTAGTAGCCCATGGCGACGACCGCCAGCAGCACGCCGGCGGCGCACAGCAGGCGTGGCGCCAGCGGCCACTGGCCGGGCGGACGGCCCTGCAGATCCTGGAACTGCGCCGCCAGGCGGGCGCCGAGTTCTTTGATGTCGATGTTCATGACTTCTCCGCCGCACGCTTGGCCCCGGCCGGCTTGCCGCCGTCTGCAGCCTCTTCACCCTCGTCGCTCAGGCGCGCGCGCTTGATCGACACGCCGAGCGTGAACTCGACCACATTGCGGCTGGTCTTGCCCTGGGCCAGGCTGATCGCACGGACCTCGGTCAGGTCCGGGTTCTGCAGCCACGCCGAGCCGCTCGACAGGTTGCGCAGCAGCTCGGCCACCCGCTCCTGCGACTGGGCGTTGCCGGTCAGGATCACGCGCTGGCCGCTCTGCTTGACCGATTTCAGGTGCACGCCTTCCGGCGTCTGGCGCACCAGTTCGTCGAGCAGGTGGACCGGCTGGTTGCGGTCGCCCTGCAAGTCCTCGACCGCCTGCTGGCGCGCCTGCAGGGCCGCGATTTCTTCCTTCAGGTTGGTGATCTCGCCGATTTTCTTGTCCAGCTCCGCGCTGGCCTTCTTCAGGACGTCGTTGCGCTGGTTCTGGACCGAGATCTGGCTGGCGTTATAGGCGCCGACCAGCATCACCACGATGGCGCCCAGCACGCCGCCCAGCGCCAGCAGGGCGACGAAGGCGGCCTGCTTCTGCTTGCGCTTGGCCTCGCGGTGGGGCAGCAGGTTAATCCGGATCATCAGCCGAACCTCCGCAGCGCCAGGCCGCAGGCGACCAGGTAGGCCGGGGCGTCCTGGCGCAGCTGGTGTTCGCGCACGCCGGAACCGAGCTGCATGCCCTCGAACGGCGCCGCGAGGCTGACCGGGAGACGGGTGCGGCCGGCCACGATGTCGACGATCCCGGGCAGCAGCGCGCAGCCGCCGGCCAGGTACAACCCGTCGATCCGGGTATATGGGGTCGAGGTGTAGAAGAACTGGATGGCGCGCGTGATTTCCAGCGCCGCGCTTTCCAGGAACGGCGCCAGGATGTCGGCGCGGTAGTTCTCGGGCAGGTCGCCCGCCTTCTTGCGCGTCTCGGCTTCCTCGAACGCCATGCCGTAGCTGCGCACGATGTCCTGGGTCAGCGCATTGCCGCCGAAGGGCTGCTCGCGCTCATAGACCGCTTCGCCATTGAGCAGCACCGACACGTGGGTGGCGTGGGCGCCGATCTGGAACAAGGCCACGATCTGGTCCTGCCGCGGCAGGGCCGCGTGTTCGAGCGCGCTGCGCGCGGCGTACGATTCGATGTCCATCACGGTGGCGGTGAGGCCGGCGGCTTCGGCGATCGCGACCCGGTCCTCGACCTTTTCGCGGCGCGCGGCGGCCAGCATCACTTCCATGTCGTCCAGCGAATTCGGGGCCGGGCCGATCACGTCGAAGTCGAGGCTGACCTCATCGAGCGCGAACGGGATATACTGGCTGGCCTCGGACTCGACCTGCACTTCCAACTGGTCTTCCGACAAGCCGGCCGGCAGGATGATCTTCTTGGTGATCACTGCGGCAGGCGGCATGCCGAGCGCCACGTGACGGGCGCGGGTGCCGCTCTTCTTCCAGACCCGGCGCACCGCGTCGGCGACCTGGTCCATGTTTTCGATATTGCCGTCCACCACGGCGCCGCGCGGCAGCGCCTCGGTGGCGTAGCGCTCCAGGCGCACGATACCCTTGCCGGCATCGGCCAGCTCGACCAGGCGGACGCCCGACGTGCTGATATCGAGCCCGACCATGGGCGGACTCGATTTACCAAACAAGGAACCCAGATTGATCACCAAATACACCCCTTGGCTGCAGAATGGGCCTGAAATCGCCCGGAATTGGATGTTGTCGTAAATAGAACAGCTATTTACTTCTTATAACTTTCTTATAAAAATCCGGTACTTACGTGCAGCACCGCCAAGGATCGTAGCAACAAAGGATGACTACGGACAAGAAATTTCTGCACTGGAACACCCCTTTCCGGGGCGTGCGCGCCACACTCTGGTGTTTTCATTGCCAGGCCAATATTGCCCTTGAGTTCCATTAAGCTCCAGCCAGTATCGGGCTCCAAACCGCTGCCTTATAATGAGGCGGATCAACAAAGCGAAAGTCAGCATGAAAGAGAAACAAGCCGCACCCTCTTCTTCCTCGAAATTCAGCCCCAAACGCCTGATCCTGATGGCCATCGCCGGCCTGTTCGGCCTGGGCGCCATCGGCGTGCTGGTGCTCGTGTTCGCCCTCGCGATGGCCTACCCGAACCTGCCGGCGCTGGATACCATCACCGACTACCGGCCCAAGATGCCGCTGCGTATCTTTACAGCCGATAATGTCCTGATCGGCGAGTTCGGCGAGGAGCGCCGCACCCTGGTCCACTTCAAGGACATCCCGGATGTCATGAAAAAGGCCGTGCTATCGATCGAGGACGACCGCTTCTACGAGCACAGCGGCATCGATTACCTGGGGATCCTGCGCGCCGCCTTCCGCAACGCCACCGGTGGCGCACGCCAGGGCGCCTCGACCATCACCCAGCAGGTCGCGCGCAACTTCTTCCTGTCGTCCGAGCAGACCTTCAAGCGCAAGGCCTACGAGGCCCTGCTGGCCTGGAAGATCGAGAAGAACCTGACCAAGGACCAGATCCTCGAGCTGTACATGAACCAGATCTACCTGGGCCAGCGCGCCTTCGGCTTCCAGTCGGCGGCCCAGATCTATTTCGGCAAGGACCTGCGCGACATCACCGTGGCCGAAGCGGCCATGCTGGCCGGCCTGCCGAAGGCGCCCAGCGCTTACAATCCAGTCGTCAACCCGACCCGCGCCAAGACCCGCCAGCAATACATCCTGCAGCGCATGCACTCGCTCGGCTACATCAATGACGCGCAATTCGCCCAGGCGAAGGAAGAGCCGCTCAAGATCAAGACCGACAGCACCGCCTTCGGCGTGCATGCCGAATACGTGGCCGAGATGGCGCGCCAGCTGGTCTACGAGCAGTTCAAGGAAGACACCTATACCCGCGGCCTGAACGTGTTCACCACCATCACCAAGGCCGACCAGGACGCCGCCTACCTGGCCCTGCGCCGCGGCGTGATGGACTACGAGCGCCGCCGCCCCTACCGCGGCCCCGAGTCGTTCATCGACATCCCAAGCGCCAAGCTTGACGCCGACGAGGCGATCGAGGCCGAGCTGGCCGAGCATCCGGACAGCGACAACATCATCGCCGCCGTCGTGCTGCAGGCTTCCGCCACGCAGGTGCAAGCCACCATCGCCTCGGGCGACACGATCACCATTTCGGGCCCGGGCCTCGCCTTCGCGCGCGCCTGGCTGTCGGACAAGGCGGCCCCGAACCGCCGCGTGCGCCGCGGCGCCGTGATCCGCGTGATGCAGGACGACGAGTCGAAGTGGCTGATCACCCAGATGCCGGAAGTCGAGTCGGCCTTCGTGGCGGCCAATACCGAGGACGGTTCGATCCGCGCCCTGGTCGGCGGCTTCGACTTCAACCGCAACAAGTTCAACCACGTGACGCAGGCCTGGCGCCAGCCGGGTTCCTCGTTCAAGCCCTTCATCTATTCGGCGTCGCTCGAGCGCGGCCTGTCGCCGGCGACGATCGTCAACGACGCCCCGATCAGCTTCGACGCCGGCCAGACCGGCGGCCAGGCCTGGGAGCCGAAGAACTACGACAACAAGTACGAAGGTCCGATGACCATGCGGCGCGGCCTGACCTCGTCGAAGAACATGATCTCGATCCGCATCCTGAACAAGATCGGCGCGCGCTACGGCCAGGAATACGCGAGCCGCTTCGGCTTCGAGCCGGAACGCAATCCGGCCTACCTGACCCTGGCGCTGGGCGCCGGCGCCACCACGCCGCTGCAGATGGCCGGCGCCTACGCGGTGTTCGCCAACGGCGGCTACCGCATCAGCCCCTACCTGATCTCGAAGGTCACCGACAGCGACGGCAAGGTGCTGTCCGAGGCGCGCCCGGCGCGCGCCGGCGACGAAGCCAACCGCGTGATCGACGCGCGCAACGCCTTCCTGATGGACAGCATGCTCAAGGACGTGGTGCGCTACGGCACCGCGGCCAAGGCGATGGCGCTCAAGCGCACCGACCTGGCAGGCAAGACCGGCACCACCAACGACTCGATCGACGCCTGGTTCGCCGGCTACCAGCCGAAGGTGGTGGGCATCGCCTGGATGGGCTACGACAAGCCGCGCAACCTGGGCGCCCGCGAAACCGGCGGCGGCCTGGCGCTGCCGATCTGGATCGGCTACATGCAGAAGGCGCTCAAGGGCGAGCCGAACGTCGAGCGCGAAGTGCCGGCCGGGCTGGTGCAGTACGGGTCGGATTACTACTACGCCGAGACGCCGCCGGGCAGCGGGGTCGAGACGCTGGACGTGGGGCCGCCACCGGCGCCGGAACAGCAGAAGGAGCGTGATGCGGTGAGGAACGAGTTGTTCTGATCGGCTTCAGCAAGCAAGGGCGGCCTATGGTCGCCCTTGCTTTTTTGGGCATCGGATCAGGCGATGCGTTCGGTGCGTCGCAAACGTGTCCGGAGCAAGGCGACACCGGTCGCGCACAGCCGGCGATACCGCGCATTTCGTTGTTCCGTCAATGACCCCAGCAAGAAAACCCCGCCAGACAGCAGCGCACAGAATTGCCACGGTTCGTGGATCCCCCAACCATTCCAGATCAGCACGGTCAGCGGCATATGGAACAGGTAGATGGACAAGGTAAACGAGGCGAGATGGCGGATGACCGCCTGCAGTCGGGCCAGCCAGTCGAAACAATCGGTCAGGGCGCGCGCGGCAGCAAAATGCGCTGTCACCAGCACGCCAAGGATCAAGTCGCCGGCGAACTGGTTCGCGCCATTGAGCATGCCCATCATCTCGGGAAACATCTGGACCAAAGCGGCGCGCAGCAAGTGAGAAGAGCCGGTCCAATAGAAGACGAAGGCACATAGCGCTGTCAGCGCAAAGAGCGCAGCGGCCGTGCGCCGTCCCATCGTCAACTTCGAGCGGTACAGCCACACGCCCATGAGCCAGATCGGAAACAGCGCCAGGATACGCGGTCCCGCCGCGACCATCGCGAGCAGCACGGCAAGCCAGCGCCAGCGACGGGGCGTGAACACCGCTGCGGCGAATATGACGTAATACCAGACTTCGAACGACAGCGACCAGTACGGGCTATTGAATGGCGGACGTACGTTATTGCTCCAGGATTCGCCGAGGAACAGCAGGTTGATCCACGTCGCGTGCCAGATATCGTTCGCCGATGGCGACATATCGGCGATAAAGGGCATGCCCGGCGCGCCGGCAACGAAGGGGGCGATCAGGATCGACAACGCGACCGCCGGCACGGACACGGACAGGATGCGGACCGCGCGGTGCATGGCATAGCTGCCCAGCGTGACCCCGGGCCTGAAGGTGGCAAACGCAATGACGTAGCCGGACAGCACGAAGAACACGACGACGGCTTCGTGTCCGGGCCACGGCAAGGGAGACTTGGGGAACAGTACAGGCCAGGCGTGGCTGAGCAGGACGACGAAGGCGGCGCCGAACCTTACCACATCCAGGTACAGCGATAGTCCCTTGGGTATGGTCTTTTCCATGATGTCCGATAAATAGTTAATCGGACACTGTAGCTCAGACTTAAATACCTAAAGTAGTTATTATTTGTTTAATTCGACTAATGCGACATCAATACAACGCATCGCAACATGTGACTAATACATTGTAAAAATTTTACGATGAGTATTAGTCTGGGGCGTGCAGACGACACGCATTAGGCAAGCATGTCGACCGCTTCAGTCACCCGAGCATTACGACAGCGACACCTGCGCCCCACCCTGCTCGCCCGCATACTTCGACAACGACGCGAAGAACTCGCTGTCATCCCGCGTATTGCGCCATTCATCGCCCACGCGCTTGTAGTGGTAGCCGCCCGAGCGCGCCGCCACCCACATTTCCTGCAAGGGCGCCTGGCTGTTGACGATGATCTTGGAGCCGTTGTCGATGAACTCGATCTCCAGCACATTGCCGCTGCGCTTGCATTCGACGTCGATCACGTCCTCGTCGTTCAGGCGATCGAAGGCTTCCTCGATCTGCTTGAGGGTCAGGTCGGCAAGGTCCAAAAATTCGGTTTCGGTCATGCTACACTCCAGAATCTGCTAATCAAACCGTGATTCTAATCGTGAAGTCCTCTCTTGCGCTTCTCCCGGCCGCTGTTTTGCTCGCCGCCCTGTCGGGCTGCGGCCAGACCGGCGACCTGTACATGCCGACGCCGCCCGCCAGGCCCGCATCGGCGCCGCCCGCAGTCCCGGTCGATCAGCCACCCCAGCCCGTCCCTTCGAACAACGCCTCCACCCCTGCACCGCACCGCTGATGTCCTACTTCTCGCACCAAGACGGCGTCCTGCACGCCGAAAACGTTTCGCTGTCCGCCATCGCGGAACAATTCGGCACGCCGACCTACGTCTACTCGAAAGCCGCCCTGCTCGACAACTTCTCCGCTTACCACGACGCCTGCCAGGGCCGCGACGCCCTGGTCTGCTACGCGATGAAGGCCAACTCGAACCTGGCCGTGCTCGACCTGCTGGCGCGCCAGGGCGCGGGCTTCGACATTGTCTCGGGCGGCGAACTGCTGCGCGTGATCGCGGCCGGCGGCGACCCGGGCAAGACCATCTTCTCGGGCGTCGGCAAGACCGTCGAGGAGATGCAGCTGGCGCTGGAAAAGGGCATCCTGTGCTTCAACGTGGAATCGATCCCCGAACTGCACCGCCTGAACGAGGTGGCCGGCAAGCTCGGCATGCGCGCCCCGGTCTCGCTGCGCGTGAACCCGAACGTCGACGCCAAGACCCACCCGTATATTGCGACCGGCCTGAAGGCCAACAAGTTCGGCGTGGCCTTCGACGATGCGCTGGACACCTACCGCACTGCCGCCAGCCTGCCGCACCTGGACGTGGTCGGCATCGACTGCCATATCGGCTCGCAGCTGCTGGACGACGCCCCGCTGCTCGAAGCCCTCGATAAACTGATCGAGCTGATCGACACCCTGGACGCCGAGGGCATCCACCTGCACCACCTGGACATCGGCGGCGGCATCGGCGTCGACTACGGCGTGGCCGGCGACAAGCCGGCGGTGCCGGTGGGCGACTATCTCGGCCGCCTGTTCGCGCGCATCGACGCCTGGGGCGCGGAAAAACACGGCGGCCGGCCGATCAAGGTGATCTTCGAGCCGGGCCGCTCGATCGTGGCCAACGCCGGCGTGCTGCTGACGAAGACCGAATTCCTGAAACCGGGTGCCGAGAAGAACTTCTGCATCGTCGACGCCGCGATGAACGACCTGATGCGTCCGACCCTGTACCAGGCCTGGATGGGCGTGCAGCCGGTGAGCCCGCGCGACGGTGAAAAGCTGGTATGGGATATTGTCGGCCCGGTATGCGAGTCGGGCGACTGGCTGGCGCGCGAGCGCGAACTGGCGCTCGAGCAGGGCGACCTGCTGGCCATCATGACGGCCGGCGCCTATGGCATGACGATGGCGTCGAACTACAACACCCGCGGCCGCGCGGCCGAGGTGATCGTCGATGGCGATGTCACCCACCTGGTGCGCCGGCGCGAAACGCCGGCCGAGGTGTTCGCGCTCGAGACGATGATCAAGTAAAACCAGGCCCGCGCAATGCGGGCCTTTTCGATTTTAGGCGCGCACGGGTTGCGGCTTGCGTTTGACATGCCAGAACACCCTCAGCCCCAGCAGCACGGCCACGATGGCGCCGAACAGGATCGGCTGCGCGAAGTCGCTCTTGCCCTCTTTCATCCACCAGTAGTGCAGGATCGCCAGCGGACCGATCACATAGATCAGCCGGTGCAGCCATTGCCAGCGCTTGCCGCCCAGGCGCTTGATCATCGCATTGGTCGACGTGGCCGCCAGCGGGATCAGGAGCACGAAGGCGATGAAGCCGACCAGGATGAACGGCCGCTTCACCACGTCGGCCAGCATCGCGGCGACGTCGAAGAAATGGTCGAACCACAGGAAGGCGATGAAGTGCACGAATGCATAAAAGAAGGCGAACAGCCCGACCATGCGCCGCAACTTCACCAGCCAGTTCCAGCCCGTCAGGCGCCGCAGCGGCGTGACCGCCAGCGTGATGCACAGGAAGTACAGCGCCCATTCGCCGCTGACCCCGGTGATTTCCGCCAGCGGATCGGTGAAGGCGCCGGTCGCCGTCCCCCATACCAGGCGCGCGAAGGGCAGCAGCGCCAGCACGAAGATGGCGGCCTTGACCCACCCGACCTGTTTATTGGAAAGCTGGAGCGCCATCAGTAATAGTGCTTCAAGTCCATGCCCGTGTACAGCGAGGCAACCTGGTCATAGCCATTGAACATGAGCGTCTTGCGCTTGGGCTGGAACAGGCCGGTCTCGCCGATGCGGCGCTCGCTCGCCTGCGACCAGCGCGGGTGGTCGACGTTCGGGTTCACGTTCGAATAGAAACCGTATTCGCGCGGCGCCGAGTCGTTCCAGGCGGTGCGCGGCTGGCGCGACACCAGGCGGATGCGCACGATCGACTTGGCCGACTTGAAACCGTATTTCCAGGGCACGACCAGGCGCACCGGCGCGCCGTTCTGGTTCGGCAGCACCTGGCCATACATGCCCATCGTGAGCATGGTCAGCGGATGCATGGCTTCGTCGATGCGCAAGCCCTCGACATATGGCCAGTCGAGCACGCCGCTCTTCAGGCCCGGCATCTGCTTGCGATCAGCCAGGGTGGTGAATTCGACGAATTTGGCAGCACCTAGCGGCTCCACCTGCTTGAGCAGGTTCGACAGCGAATAGCCGACCCATGGGATGACCATCGACCAGCCTTCGACACAGCGTAGGCGGTAGATGCGTTCCTCGAGTGGCGCCAGCTTGAGCAGGCTGTCGATGTCGAGCGTAAGCGGCTTGTTGACCTCGCCCTCGATGCGCACGGTCCAGGGGCGGGTGCGCAAGGTGTGCGCGTTCTCGGCCGGATCGCCCTTGTCGAGGCCGAACTCATAGAAATTATTGTAGCCGGAGGCGTCCTTGAACGGCGTCTGCTTCTCGTCGGTGGACAGCGCCACGTTGGCGCGCGCAGCCAGTTTCTGGGCGGGTGCGGCCTGGGCGAAGGCTTCGCGGTTGGCCATCTCCCACATGCCGGTTCCGACTGCCGCCGTGGCCGCCATGCGGGTGATGAACTGACGCCGCCCGGTATAGACCTCTTGCGGCGTGATTTCGGAAGGGAACGGAAGATCGAGTCCGTTGGGATGACGTTTGAACAGCATGGCAGGCCCCGCGAGCTTAAGAGTCTTCACATTACACGAAGTTCCCTTAAGCCAGCGTTAGGCCACCAACTTACAGCTCGCCGTAGGAGTGGAGCCCCGACAGGAACATGTTCACGCCCAGGAAAGCGAAGGTGGTCACCAGCAGGCCCACCAGCGCCCACCAGGCCGCCACGCGGCCGCGCAGGCCGGTCATGAGGCGCATGTGCAGCCAGGCCGCGTAGTTGAGCCAGACGATCAGGGCCCAGGTCTCTTTCGGGTCCCACGACCAGTAGCCGCCCCAGGCCTCGGCCGCCCACAGGGCGCCCAGGATGGTGGCCACGGTGAAGAAGGCGAAGCCGACCGAGATCGACTTGTACATCACGTCGTCCAGCACTTCGAGCGACGGCAGGCGGTCGGCCAGGATGCCGTGGGATTTCAACAAATAGGCGCTGCCCACCATCGCCGCCAGGGCGAAGGTGCCGTAGCCGATGAAGTTGGCCGGAACGTGGATCTTCATCCACCAGCTCTGCAGCGCCGGAACCAGCGGCTGGATCTGGGCGGCGTCGCGCGACACCGTGTACCACAGCAGGAAGCCGACCGCGGCCGAGATGATCAGCATCACGAACGGGCCCAGCTGGCGGGTCTTGTAGTGTTCTTCGTAATACAGGTGGAACATCGCGGTGATGATCGCGAACAGGATGAACACTTCGTACAGGTTCGACACCGGGATGTGGCCGACGTCCGGCCCGATCAGGTAGCTTTCGTACCAGCGCACCATCATGCCGACCGAGCCGATCACGACGGCGGCCCAGCACAGGTTGGCGCCGACGCTGCCGCCGAACTTGCCGCGGCTGAACAGGCCGACCCAGTAGAACACGGTCGAGAAGATGAACAGAGTGCTCATCCACAGGATGGCCGAGCCGCTCGACAGCATGTATTTGAGGAAGAATTTCTGCTCGGCCGCCGCCAGGTTGCCGTCGTACATCGAGATCGCGCCCAGCGACAGCACACCGACCAGCGGGAACAGCCAGCGCATCGGCTTCCAGTACCAGCCCAGCGCCGCGAACACCGGCGCGGTACAGATCAGGATGATTTCTTCATAGATGTCCATGAAATGGCCGTACTGGACTTGCGCGTACAGGGCCGCCGCAAGCAGCGCGATGCCGTACAGCCAGTCGGCCGCGGTCAGGCGGCGGAAGTAGCCGACCTTTTCCTGGTATTTCTCGGTCGAGCGCGCCGGGGCGCTATTTTTCGTTTGGGACAGTTCCATCATTTTCTCCAGATCGTCGCCAGCTTACGCCGGTTGCGGCAGCTTGACCGACAATTCTTCGTATTCACGCTCGAAATCGAGCGTCTTGCGCTGGGTGCTCATCGCCATCAGGGCCTCGGCCCCTCCATCTACGTCGCGCACCCAGATCCAGACGCGGCGCTCGCGAATATAAAACATCGCGAACACGCCCAGCGTCAGCAGCAGGCAACCGAAGTAGACCACATTCTTGCCCGGCGAACGCGTCATCTGCAGCACCGAGGCCTTTACTTCGGTGAAATCGTCCAGCTGCAAATAGACCGGCGCGCCGTACAGGAAGCTGTCCGACAAGGCATTGGTGGCCAGTTGCAGGAAGCGGCCGTTTTCATCGGTCGGCTCGGCCGCGGCGTCGCCGTTCTTCTCGCGCGCCACCTGCCACAGCTCCCACAGCGCGCCGTTGAGCATCTTCATGAAGATGCCGGCCGCCTTTTCCTGCTCGGCCTGCGGGATCTGTTCCAGGAAGCGGGCCACGCCGACGAAACCGCCGCGGCCGTCGGCGCCGGCGAAGATGTCGAGCGTGCGCGCGGCCGAATCCTTCAACTGGCCGGCAAGCGCACCGCCGCCGCGCTGTTCCGCGCTCAGCGCGCGGCTGGCGTAGCGGAAGGCCGCCTCCTGGCGTGCGGCCGGGTCGGACAGCGCCGCGCGCAGGCGCATCCAGTCGC
The DNA here is from genome assembly GCF_017582745.1 of Massilia oculi. Classification (GTDB taxonomy): domain Bacteria; phylum Pseudomonadota; class Gammaproteobacteria; order Burkholderiales; family Burkholderiaceae_D; genus Telluria; species Telluria oculi_A. The sequence goes on along the minus strand of NZ_JAFVIM010000002.1, from coordinate 138,907 downwards.
CCACGCCGTGGCGCTCGTCGGACGGGATGCGCAGGAAGCTGAAGTTCTCGGACGGGTTCGAGCGCACGCCGGCCAGGTAGACCTGGGCGCCTTCGAGGGTCAGCGGCTGCATGTAGTTCATGTACTCGCGCGCCTGGCCCGTGTGGTCGCGCAGCTTGTATTGCACGCTGGGGCCCACGTTTTTCAGGTCCTTGTTGGCGTCCGGGTCGGCCGCCGCGCCGGAGGCCTTGCCCAGCGTGGCCGACAACTGTGCATTGAAACCGACGTTCTTGCCCACCGCGCGCGCATCGTTGCCCTGGGCGACGTTCTCGACGTTGAAGGGACGGAAGCCCGACCACTCGACGGCATAAGTGTCCTTGCCGAACTTGAGCTCAGTCGCGCCATTGACTTCGCCTTCGATCGGGAAGCTGGCCGCGCTGGCGCCCGTCATCGGGAAACCGGTCAGCCTGAGCTTGCTGCCGCCATCGTCAAAGCTCGACTGGTAGACGGCGATGCCCTTGTAGATCAGCGGATGGTTGACCTTGATGGTCGACTCGAATGTATGGCCGTTTTCCAGGTCGTGCACCACGACGTCGCTGGCGAACAGCTTGGGCATGCCGGTCGAATAGAACTCGATATGGAATTTCTTGAGCTCGATCCCGAACGGCAATTCCTGCACCAGCACGCCGGACGGCTGGTTCAGGATCGCGGTATGGCTGGTCTGGCCCTCGGCGATCGCGGTATTGCCGCGGAAGCTGGGATTGCTCGTACTGAGGCGATGCTGGGCCGGGATCTCGGCGATCACGCCGCTGCCGGTGAAGGGCGTCTTGCCAAAGAACCACTGCTGGACACGCACAGGAAGTTCCGAATCCAGCATGCCGCCCAGCAAGATCACGATGATCGAGGTATGGGCGAAGATATAGCCGAACTTGTTGCCGGCGCCCTTCTTGGCCGACACCAGGATGGCCTGGTCTTTTTCCACGACCTTGGTGGCATAGCCGGCGTGGCGCAGGCGCAGCGCGCTTTGCTCGGCCAGCTCGGCGCGCACCAGCGGCGCCTGCCATTCAGCCTTGTGGTGGAAATTGCGTAGCGAATCGACACGCACGTTTTCGCGCCAGCTGCGCATATCGCGCAGCATCTTGGGCGTGTTGCGCACCACGCACAGCGCGGTCGAGACGATCAGCACCACCAGGATGACCAGGAACCACCAGCTCGAATAGACGTTGTACAGGCCGAGCTTGTCGAAGATCTCGAACCAGAACGGCCCGAACTGGTTGACGTAATTGGGCATCGGCTCGTTCTGCTTGAGCACGGTGCCAATGACGGAGGCGATGGAGATGATGGTGAGCAGGCTGATCGCGAAACGCATCGAGGAGATCAGCTCGACTGCCTCGGCCAGCCAGCGGCGGCGGGTATTCAGTTCAATTCCGGTGGTACTCATACTCTACAACTTTCATCCTGCGCGCGGTCGGGGCCACGCGTGGAAAAAAGGGCGTCAGCTCGACGCTGCCGCCCTCTTCCGTTCATCTCATGCTCATGCGTAGCGCTAAAGCGACACTTTTAGCGTAAGCCGGCGATATAGTCTGCCACTGCACGCATCTCTTCCGGCGACATCCGTTGCGACAGCACCGTCATCTGCGGGCTGTTGGCGCGGGCGCCGGTCTTGAATGCTTCCAGCTGGGCAGTGGTGTAATCCTGGTGCTGGCCGGCCAGGCGCGGGTATTGCGCCGGGATGCCGTTGGCGGTGGCGCCGTGACAGCTGGCGCAGGCCGCCACGCCTTTTTCCGCGATGCCGCCGCGGTAGATCTTGCGGCCCAGTTCCACTGTCTCCTTGTTTTTCGCCGCGCCAGGCTTGTGCGCCTGCGTCGCGAGCCAGGCTGCGATATCCTTCTTCTCCTGCTCCGTCAGCATCTTGGCATAGGTCGTCATGATCGGCTGCTGGCGGTGCGCGGTCGTGAAATCGACCAGCTGCTTGTGCGTATACGTCGCGAACTGGCCCGACAGTTTCGGATTGACCGCGATCGTCGAATTGCCGGCCGCGCCGTGGCAGGACAGGCAGGACGGCAGGCCGCGCGCGGCGTCGCCGGCTTCGTACAGGGCGCCACCTTTGGCTGGATCGGCTTTGACCGCGGTAGCGGTTGCGGCGGACGCCGCCATCGCCGCCGGTAGTCCCCCAAAGACAGTCAGCGAAGTGACCAACAGTGTTTTGAGCAGGGGGGACGTCAACCGATTCATAACTGGCACCTTATAAAGTCAAATTAGAAAGTTCAGTGCAGCGACTTGATCTACCCGCCGATGGGCGGAGCAGCAATCAACCCCTTATTGTACAATAGCTTTGTTTCCCCAACGCCATTTCATGGCCCTTAATCCCTCTCCCAATGTCCAGATTATGGCAAGCCCGGTTCTTCACGACCGTTAACCAGTTGCGCGATTTACCAGGCACGCAAGTACCGGAAATCGCCTTCGCCGGGCGCTCGAACGCCGGCAAATCCACAGCGATCAATATCCTGACCAACCAGAAGGGTCTGGCTTTCGCTTCCAAGACGCCCGGCCGTACCCAGCACATCAATTACTTCTCGATCGGCGGCGCCCACGTGGGCCAGCACCGCAAGGACGCGGTCCGGGTCGACGAGATCGAAGCGCTGCTGGTCGACCTGCCGGGCTATGGCTATGCCGAAGTCTCGGGCACCGCCAAGCTGCACTGGCAAAAACTGCTGGGTGACTACGTCCAGCGCCGCGACCAGCTGGCGGCGCTCATCCTGATCATGGATTCGCGCCGTCCGTTCACCGACCTCGACGTCCAGATGCTGGAATGGTTCGCCCCGACCGGCAAGCCGATCCACTGCATCCTGACCAAGGCCGACAAGCTCAATCGCAACGAGTCGACCAATGCCCTGCGCGAAGCGCGCGCCGTGCTCGACAGCTATGTCGACGAGGAAGGCAACGCCTTCCCGTTCACGGTGCAGCTGTTCTCGGCGCTCAAGCGCATCGGCATCGAGGAGGCGGACGCCAAGATCCTGGAGCTGGCCGGGCTGAACTCGGAAGAGGAAGAAGCAGGAGACAATATCGGCAACGAAGAAAGTGCTGCGCCGTCGGCGGACGACGATAAACCCTCCGCCTGATTTTGCTAGGACGATCAAAGATGACCATTATCACCTCCGCCTATCCGGCGGCCCGCCCGCGCCGCATGCGGCGCGACCCATTCTCGCGCGCCATGATGCGCGAACACACCATCACCGCCGCCGACCTGATCTACCCGGTCTTCGTGCTCGAAGGACAAAACCAGCGCCAGCAAGTGGCGTCGATGCCGGGCGTCGAACGCGTCTCGCTCGACCTGCTGCTGAAAGTCGCCGAAGAATGCGTTTCGCTCGGCATCCCGGCGATGGCCCTGTTCCCGCTGGTCGACCAGTCGGTCAAGACCTATGACGGCATCGAGGCGACCAACCCGGACGGGCTGGTGCCGCGCGTGATCCGCGAACTCAAGAAGAACTTCCCGGAACTGGGCGTGATCAGCGACATCGCGCTCGACCCCTACACCACCCACGGCCAGGACGGCCTGCCGGACGAGAACGGCTACATCGTCAACGAAAAGACGATCGAGATGCTGGTGAAGCAGGCGCTCACCCACGCCGAAGCCGGCGTGGACATCGTGGCGCCGTCGGACATGATGGACGGCCGCATTGGCGCGATTCGCAACGCCTTCGAGGCGCAAGGCCACATCCATACCCGCATCATGGCCTATTCGGCCAAGTACGCGTCCGCCTTCTACGGTCCGTTCCGCGACGCCGTGGGTTCCAGCGCCAACCTGGGCAAGGCCGACAAGAACACCTACCAGATGGACCCGGCCAATAGCGACGAGGCGCTGCGCGAAGTGGCGCTCGACCTGGCCGAAGGCGCCGACATGGTGATGGTCAAGCCGGGCATGCCCTACCTGGACGTGGTGCGTCGCGTAAAGGACGAGTTCAAGGTGCCGACCTTCGCCTACCAGGTCAGCGGCGAGTACGCGATGCTGAAGGCGGCGGCGCTCAACGGCTGGCTCGATCACGACAAGGTCATGATGGAATCGATGATGGCGTTCAAGCGTGCCGGCGCAGATGGCGTGCTGACCTATTTCGCGCTCGATATCGCGCGCAAGCTGAAGGCGGGTTGATCGCATCCGACTGACAGGACCGGTGCCAAGGCACGTATGCCGTTCAGCAAAAGCTGAGCGGCATTTTTTTTGTCGACGGCCCCGCAAAGACGGCGACATGACGCAGATCCTGAACGCTGCACCTTAAGAAAACTGTTGCGGAATCCCTCTGTCTAACCTATATTTTGTATAGGTAGCTCGATGAAGCAACCGCGGAAAATCACTTCGCTGTCGACGCCTCAGTTACAGGCACATATCCGAGCTACATCGCAGGATTCGATCAATGTGGCCTTCTCTGTGCATGTGCAAAAACGGATGCGGGAACGAAAGATAACCATGCCATGCGTCCTCGCCACATTAAGAAACGGCAGCATCCGACGCCGGCCTGAGCCGAACACACACTTCGGCACACTCGAGTGCCGGATGGAACACTACACCACTGGGCACAATATTGGCGTCGTCGTCGCCTTGAGCGACGACGATCCCGCGCTGCTTGTCGTCACAGCAATGCATATTTAGGAGGAACCATGTACCGCTTTACCGACGGAGGCCTGCGGAACGTTTGGCTGAAGAACGGTTACGTCGAACGCAGCACGCCCTATGGCAAGACGGTTTCCTTTCACGATCTCGACGGGCTTGTCGTGGCCATCTGCAATGCCTTGGTCAAGAAGCAAGGGCGACTGACCGGAGCCGAGTTTCGCTACATCCGCACAGCGTTGTTGCTGTCGCAGAAATCCTTGGGACAGGCCGTAGGCTACACCGAGCAAGCCGTCGCCAAATGGGAAAAAACTGGCAAGGTGCCAAAGGCAATCGATCTGATGCTAAGGATGCTGTTTGTGCGTAAACATAGCGGCGACAAGAACGTGTCTGCGTTATTGGACATGCTCAATACGCTCGACCGTATCAGTCACGCCAAAATCATCGTTTCCGAATCACGTTCCAAGTGGAAATCGGAAATTAAACTCGAAGAAGATGAAGACGCGGTTGCCGCCTAGGAAGCTGATGCGCGCTCAGCGCCCAGGCGCCGGCCTGTAATCCGGGAACATTTCCTTGTACAGAAATTCCACCAGCTGATCCGTATCCTGCGGCCTCGCGCTGAGCTTCACCACGCGCCCCAGGCGGTGCGAATCCCACTCGAAATCGCCCTTCTTCTCGCGCCGGATCAGCTCGATCATCTTCTTGATCACCGCGGTCTCGATGTCGCGCTCGCTGCCCTGCTCCACCGTCACCGCCGTCAGCCAGCGCCGTTTGAAGCTCGGGTTCCAGCCGCGGAACTTGAGGTCCATGGTGTTGAAGGTCTTGTTCGACACCGAGAAGATGCCGCCCGTCTCGTTGCTGTCGTCGGTGCCGCGGCCATTGATGGCGGCGATGTTCGCCAGCGCGTTGCGGGTGCCGCGCGCGGCGTCGCTTTCCTGGGCCGGCACTTCGGCGCCGGTCGGCGCGCCGCGGCGCTCGCGCTGGGCCTTCACGTAGGCCGCCATGTCCATGTCGGGCGGCACCTCGGTTGGCGGCTGCTGGCGCTGCGGTTGCGGCGGAGCCGGCGGCGCGGGACGCTCGTCGGGGACCGTGATGGTGTCCGGCAGGCGCTGGACGATGATGCGTTCCTGTTCCACGCGCGGCACCGGCGGCGCCGGCAAGGGACGCGGCGTCGGCCGCGGCGCCGATTCGACGGGCGAGGTTTCCTGCAGCGGCGCCACGTAGACGACCTGGCTGTCGCCCTGGTCCTCGGAAGCCGGGCGCGCCGTGCGCTGGTCCGGTTCCTTCGGCTCGTAGAACCACAGCAGCACCAGCAACAGGTGGAGCGCGATCGTGCCGGCCACGCCATAGCGGCTCGGCTTCTTGCGACCGTAACTCATCCCCAGCCCGTAACGCGGCCCCGTGGGCGGCAACGGCTGCCCGCAGTGGGAACACACTTCACTGTCCTGTTCGTAGGTGTGGGAATGGTCACGCAAGATGGATCGGTTTCCTGATAGCTACGTCTAAAAAAACGGCAGAGAGCCGCAGTCTAACCGTTTTGCGGCGCAACCGCATCACGCTAGCCGCCCGGCCGCCCCATCCAATCCATTGATGGTTGTTACCAAATGTTTCCGGCCGCCAGTATCGGAACAATACTGTATCCGATACTGGCGGCCGGAGGGCTTTTCTGGCGTGCTGCCTTAGGCGGGATGCACCGGGTGGGCCGACGGGGCCGGATGCGCCACGTGATCCTGGTCCGCCTTCGCGATCTGCTCATCGGTCATCGGGCCGGAGCCGCTGTAGCGGTCCAGGTACAGGTAGATCACCGGGGTGATGTACAGGGTGATGACTTGCGAGAAGATCAGGCCGCCGCACACCGCCAGGCCCAGCGGCTGGCGCAGCTCGGCGCCGGCGCCGATGCCCAGCGCGATCGGCAGCGCGCCCATCAGCGCCGCCAGGGTCGTCATCAGGATCGGACGGAAGCGCAGGATGCAGGCCTCGCGGATCGCCTCTTGCGGGCTCATGCCCAGGTTGCGCTGGGCGTCGAGCGCGAAGTCGATCATCATGATCGCGTTCTTCTTGACGATGCCGATCAGCATCAGGATGCCGATCATCGCGATCAGGGTCAGGTCCTTGTCGAAAATCCACAAGGTGATCAGGGCGCCGACGGCTGCCGACGGCAGGCCGGCCAGGATGGTCAACGGGTGAATATAACTCTCGTACAGCACACCCAGCAGCACATAGATGACGCCGACCGCCGTGATGATCAGGATCAGCTGGCTCGACTGCGTGTCCTGGAACACCGCGGCGTCGCCGCCATAGGTGGCGATGACGGAGGCCGGCAGCTTCATCGCGCGGCCCATGTCGTCGATGGCGGCGGTGGCGTCGCCCAGCGACACGCCCGGCGCCAGGTTGAACGACAGGGTGATCGCCTGCAGCTGGCCCTGGTGGTTGACCTGCAGCGGGCCGACCGTGCGGCGCACGCTGGCGATGCTCGACAGCTTTACCAGTTCACCCGACTTGGAACGCACCGAAACCCGCGACAGCGCTTCGTCATAGTAGCGGTCGCTCGCGGCGGCTTCCAGGATCACGTAATAGCTGGCCGCCGTGGAATAGATGGTCGACACCTGGCGCTCGCCGAAGGAGGCGTACATCACGGTGCGGATATCGTCCATTTCCACGCCCAGCAGCGCCGCCTTGTCGCGGTCGATGTCCACCGTCGCCTGCAGCGCCTTGTTCTGCGAGTCGCTGTTGACGTCGCGGAAGCGCTCGTCCTTGCGCATGCCTTCCAGGAATTGCTCGGCCCAGCCGCCGATCTCGCCGCCCGACACGCTCTGCAGCGTGTACTGGTAGCGCGCCTTGCTCTGGCGGCCGCCCAGCTGCAGGTTCTGCTGCGGCGACATGAAGACCTGCACGCCGGGCACCGCGCGGGTGGCCTTGCGCAGGTCGTCGATCACCAGGTCCATCGGCGGACGCTCGCCGCGGTCTTTCAGCACCAGGAACATGCGGCCGGTATTGCCGCCGCCGCTGAACGAGGTCGTGTCCTTCACATAGGGATTGGCGCGGATGATGTCGACCACCTTGCCCTGCAGCTCGGCCAGCGCCATCGACGAGGTGTCTTCCGAGGCTTCGACCATCACGCGGATCTGGCCGATGTCTTCTTCCGGGAAGAAGCCTTTTGGCATGGTCGAATACAGCACGCCGGTCAGCACGAAAGTGCCCGCCGCCAGCATCAGGACGATGAAGCGGAAGCGCAGCGCCAGGTCGAGGGTTTTACCGTAGCCGTTGCGTAACCTGGTGAAGCCGGCTTCGAAGCGGCGGCCGATCCACGACATGTCTTTCGGATCGACGTGGCCGCCATCCTTGAGCAGGCGCGAGCACAGCATCGGCACCAGGGTCAGCGAGACCAGGGCCGAGACCAGCACCGCCAGCCCGACGACGACCGCGAATTCGCGGAACAGCAGGCCGATCACGCCCGGCATGAAGAAGATCGGGATGAACACCGCCACCAGCGAGATCGAGATCGAGATGATGGTGAAGCCCACTTCGCGCGCGCCGATGAGGGCCGCCGCCATCGGCTTCTTGCCCATCTCCATATGGCGCACGATATTCTCGAGCACCACGATCGCGTCGTCGACCACCAGGCCGACCGCCAGCGTGATGCCGAGCAGCGAGATGTTATCCAGGCTGTAGCCGAACCAGTACAGCAGCGACAGCGCGCCGAGCAGCGAGATCGGCACCGTCACCGCCGGGATGAAGGTGGCGGCCGCGCGGTGCAGGAACAGGAAGATCACCAGGATGACCAGCAGCACGGTGCCGGCGAGGGTCAGGTTGACGTCGTGGATCGCTTCGCGGATCGACAGCGAGCGGTCGTTCACCAGCTCGATCTTGATCGAGGCCGGCAACTGTCCTTCGAAGCGCGGGATCAGCGCGCGCACCGCGTCGACCACCTGCACGGTGTTCGCATTCGGCTGGCGCTGCACCATCAGCGAGATCGAGCGCTCGCCGTTCAGGCTGCCCATGGCCTTGACCGACTGGTAGCTGTCCTGCACCTCGGCGATGTCGCGCAGGCGCACCGGCAGGCCGTCGCGGGTGGCGATGATCAGGTTGGCGAAGTCGGCTGCCTTCATCAGCTGGCCGCCGCCCTGGATCGTCAGCGCCTGGGTCGGGCCGTCGAGGATGCCCAGCGGGGTGTTCGAGTTGGCGGCGCGCAGCGCGGCCGCCAGCTCGTCCATCGAGATGTTGCGGGCGTTCATCAGGTCGGAGCGGGCGCGTACGCGCACGGCGAAGCGCTTGCCGCCGTTGATCGACACCTGGGACACGCCTTGCACGGTCGAGATCGCCGGCGAGATCAGGTTTTCGGCATAGTCGTTCAGCTCCGACAGGTCCATCGACGGCGAGGTCAGGTGCATGAACAGGATCGGGGCGTCGGCCGGATTGACCTTGCGGTAGGCCGGCAGTTCGGTCATTTCCAGCGGCAGGCGGCGCTGGGCCACCAGCAGCGCGGCCTGGACGTCCACCGCCGCCTTGTCGACGTCGATCTCGTTGTCGAATTCGAGCGTGATATTGGTGTCGCCCTGGGTGTTGCTCGAGGTGATCAGCTTGATGCCGGCGATGGTCGAGAACTGCTTCTCGAGCGGCAGCGCCACCGAGGACGCCATCGTCTCCGGGCTGGCGCCCGGCAGGTTGGCCGAGACGTTGATGACCGGCGTGTTATAGCTGGGCAGTGCGGCGACCGGGATCTGCATGTACGACAGGATGCCGACCAGCACCAGGCTGAGCGACAGCAGCACCACCATCACCGGACGGCGGATACACAGTTCGGACAGATTCATGCCTTGTCGCCCTGCTTGCTTGCCGCCGGCGCGGCCGGCTTGCCATCCTGGCCCGCGAGGCGCACCTTGCCGCCCGGACGCAGGTTCTGCTTGCCTTCGGTGATGACTTTTTCGTCGCCCTTGAGGCCGCTGACGGCGGCGCGGTCGCCGAAGGCGTACACGCGCTGCACCGGCACCTGGCGCGCCGAGTTGCCCTCGCCCAGCACGTAGACGAAGGTGCCGTTGGTCGACGTGATGATGGCGGTCTGCGGGATCACCACCGCATTCTTCAGCGTCTGCACCACCACGTTGGCGGTCACGTACTGGCCCGGCCACAGGGAGGTGTCGCCGTTGGCGAACTCGCCCTTCACGCGGATGGTGCCGGCCTGCGGATCGACGGCGTTGTCGATGAAGCTCAGGCGGCCGACCACCGGTGCTTCGTCGTCCTTGCCGCTGCCCGGGTTGACCCGCACTTCGACGTTGCCCTGCTTCTGCGCGGACAGCAGCGCGCCGAGGGTCGATTCCGGCAGGGTGAACGAGACGTTGATCGGATCGAGCTGGGTGATGGTGGTGAGCGAGGTGCTCATCTGCACCAGGGCGCCCGGATGGACGTCGATGGCGCCGACCCGGCCCGTCATCGGCGCGCGGATCGTGGTGTAGCTGGCACTCACTTGCGTGGCGCGGGCCGCCGCCTGGTTCGACTGCACCAGGGCGCGCTGGGCTTCGACCTGGCTCAGCAGGGAATCGAGGGCGCTCTGGGCCAGGAAGTTCTGGGCCACCAGTTCCTGGCTGCGCTTGTACTGGCGCTCGAGGTCGGCCAGGGTGGCCGAGTCGCGCGCCACCTGCGCTTCGGCGCGCGCGACGTTGGCCATGTCGGCGCGGTCGTCGAGCGAGAACATCAGCTGGCCTTCCTTGACGAACTGGCCTTCGCGGATGTGTACTTCGCGGATCGTGGTGACGGTCTGCGGATGCAGGTTGACCGTTTTCATTGGGGTCACGCTGCCGTTGGCGAACAGTTCGACGCCGACGTCGCGGCGCTCGGGCGCGATGACGTTGACGGTCACCGGCGGCGGGCCGCCCGCGCCCGGTCCCTTGCCTCCCGGCCCCTCGGCCTTGGCATCGTTGCCCTGGTTCAGATACCAACCGCCAGCCACGGCCAGCGCCGCGATTCCGGCGATGACGCCGACATTCTTCTTTTTCATTCTCGTCCCTTGCCGCCCGTTGTCGGCGACTCCATCAATGATCGTGGTGGCATTGCCGCCCGCCCTGGAATGAGGGCGGCGCATTGTCCCACAGTGTTGTTACCGCTGCGTGTACTGCGCTTGTCTGTTCGCTATGCGTTCAGGATTTGTTCGGATAATAGGCCGGCAGCATCAGGGTCACTTCGAGTCCCCCTTCCGGGTGATTGGTCAGGGTGATGCTGCCGCCGTGCTGCTCGGTGATGTTGCGCGCGATCGTCAGCCCCAGGCCGGTGCCGCCCGATTCGCGCGAACGCGAGGTCTCGACCCGGTAGAACGGGTCGAACACCCGTCCCAGCTCGCTCCTCGGGATGCCCGGTCCGCTGTCGCGGATGCGCACCCGCGCCGTGCCGTTGATGCGGTCGACGCAGACGCGCGCATCGCGGCCGTACTTCACCGCGTTGTCGATCAGGTTGCCCAGGCAGCGGCGCAGGTCGAGCGGCCGGCCCAGCACCGCCATCGTGGCCTTGCCCTGCAGCGTGACGTCCTGGCCGGCGTCGCTCGCGTCGGCGCACACCGCCTCGAGCAGCGAATCGAGGTCCAGCATCTGCATCGCCTCCGTGGTGTCCATGCTGCGCGCCAGCACCAGGCCTTCGCGCACCATTTCCTGCATCGCCGACAGGTCGCCGATCAGGCGTTCCTGCAGCTCGCCGTCCGATACTTTCTCGAGCCGCAGGCGCATGCGCGTGAGCGGCGTCTGCAGGTCGTGGGTGATCGCGGCCAGCATCTGCGTGCGCTGGAAGATGTACTGGCGGATGCGCGCCTGCATCGCGTTGAAGGCGGCGCTGGCCTGGCGGATCTCGCTGGCGCCCGTGAGGTCGAGCGGCGGACGGTTGATGTCCTGCCCCAGGTCTTGCGCGGCCTGGGCCAGCTGCTTGAACGGCCTGGTGGTCATGCGCGCCACCAGGTAGGCCAGCACGGCGATGCTGACCATGAACAGGGCCACCAGGATGCGCAGGTCGGTGTCGCCGTCCCGGAGCAGGCGCGGCGGCAGCACCGACAGGCGCAGCTCGGCGCCATCGCGCAGGTGCAGGTTGAGCGATTCGCAGGCGCCGCCATAAGCCATGCTGAGCAGGCCGTACATCATCGGCAGGCGTTGCGCGGTGTCGCAGGCGGCCGGGCGTGCAGTGACCGATTCGACCCGGTAGCCCTTGCCGAGGCGCGCTGCCAGCTGCTGGGCGAAGGGCGTGGGCGGGGCCGCTTCCGGCTGGGTGTCGGCGACTTCGAGCTCCAGGCCGGGACGGTTGGCGACTTCGAGATAGATCGAACGCGCCTCGGCCGGCACGATCTCGGTGGCCATGACCAGCTGCTCGGCGCGTTCCAGCCTGTGCTGCTCGAGCTGGCGCTCCCAGTCGCGCCAGCGCTGGTAGTCCGCCACCAGCTGGATCAGCGCGGCCGAGATCCACACGCCCAGCAGCAGCGTGAGGAACACCCGGCCCGTCATCGACCCGAAGAAATCCTTCACGCCGCCGGCTCCACCGTCACCTGGCCGGCCAGCACGTAGCCGCCGTTGCGGACCGTCTTGATGATCTGGGGCATGCGCGCATCCTCGCCCAGCTTCTGGCGCAGGCGGCTGATCTGGATGTCGATCGAGCGGTCGAACGGATCGGCGTCGCGCCCTTGCGTGAGGTTGAGCAACTGGTCGCGGTTCAGCACCCTGTTCGGATGCTCGAGGAACACGCGCAGCAGGCGGAATTCGGCGCCCGACAGCATGATCACGATGCCGTCCGGGTTGAGCAGGTGGCGCGCGGTGAGGTCGAGCGTCCAGCCCGAGAAGCGCATCTGCTGCACGTTCTCGGACGGCGTGTTGGAAGGCATGGCATGCGAGCGGCGCAGCACGCTGCGGATGCGCGCCAGCAGCTCGCGCGGCTCGAAGGGCTTGGGCAGGTAGTCGTCGGCGCCCATCTCGAGGCCGAGGATACGGTCCAGCGGCTCGTTGCGGGCGGTCAGCATGATGACCGGCAGGGTCGAGGTGGCGCGCAGCTTGCGGCACAGGGTCAGCCCGTCGTCGCCGGGCATGTTCAGGTCGAGCACGATGAGGTCGGGACGGGTTTCGTCGAGCGCCTTCCACATCGCCGTGCCGTCGGCGGCGGCCAGCGTCCGGTAGCCGTTCGACTCGAGGTAGTCGGCCAGCAGCGTCCGGATGTCGCGGTCATCGTCGACGATCAGAATCGTAGAGGGAGTATCCATAACCTCAATTATCCGAGTTTATGACAAGCCCGGAGGAGCATTTTGTATCGCTGTGTATAAGCCTATAGGCCCGATACATATTGATACAATGTATGAGACAGGGGAAACCCCGCGGTTACAGTTTGTGCGCAAGATGGGAACCGTGCAGCGAGCGTTTCGGATGCACAGACAACCAGACTCTCACAAAGGAAGAACCATGAACACCCTCCGCAAGAACCTCGTGATCGCCCTCACCGCTGCCGGCCTGCTCGGCGCCACCGTTGGCGCCCAGGCCCAGACCGCCGCCCCGGCCGAGGGACGTCCGGCCTTGACGGCCGAGCAACGCCTGGCCAAGAAGGCCGAGTGGCAGGCCAAGGCCGGCGAACGCCGCGCGAAGATGGAGCAACATCGCGCCGAACGCCAGGCCAAGCTGCGCGATGCGCTCAAGCTCAATGCGCAGCAGCAGCCGGCATGGGATGCCTTCGTCGCCAGCATGGCGCCGCAAAAGAAGGGTGAGCGCGCCGGACGTGGCGACCGCGCCGCCTGGGCCAGCTTGAGCGCCCCACAGCGCATGGAAAAGCAGATCGCCATGCAGAAGGAGCGCACCGCGCGCATGGAAACGCGCCTTGGCGCCCTGAACAGTTTCTATGCCCAGCTGACGCCGGAGCAGCGCAAGACCTTCGATGAGCAGGCCAAGCACCGCAAGGGTCCGCGCCATCACGGCCATCATGGCAAGCGCGCGAACGCATAACTTTGACCGCTCGCAAAGTTGGCGGCGATGCCGCCAACCTTACCGCTGCAGCCGCTGCAGCGAGGCCAGGAACTTCTCCGCATTCTGGAAGCCGATCACCCGGCTGTCCGCGATTTCCTTCCCCTGCCCGTCGAACAGGATGATGCCCGGCGGCCCGAACAGGCCGAAGCGCTTGAGCATGGCCTTGTCGTCGGCGTCGTTGGCCGTCACGTCGACCTGCAGCAGCACCGTATCGGCCAGCTTTTGCTGCACGGCCGGGTCGACGAAGGTGAACTTCTCCATCTCCTTGCACGACACGCACCAGTCGGCATAAAAATCGAGCATCACGGTCTTGCCGGCGTTGGCCGCCAGCGCGGCGTCGAGCTGGTCCACGGTCTTGATGCGGCTGAACACGAGCCCGTGGTTCTGCGGCGCGCCGCCCAGGTGCGCCAGCGGCGCCCAGGCGTCGCGCCCGCCGCTGGCGAGGCCCACCAGCTGGGTTGCCCCCAGCACGGCAAAGGCCGCGCCGAAAGCCATCGCCGCCCAATGGCGGGTATGGCGCAGCAGATAGAAACCATACCCGAGCAGCAGCGCGGCCCACAGCAGCATCTGGGCCAGGCCCGGGATCACCGGCGACACCAGCCAGATCGCCATCGCCAGCATCAGCACGCCGAACAGGCGCTTCACCGATTCCATCCACGGCCCCACGCGCGGCAGCAGCGAGCCGGCCGACAGACCCACCAGCAGCAGCGGGATGCTCATCCCCACCGCCATCGAGAACAGCGCCGCGCCGCCGATCAGGACGTCGCGCGTCTGGCTGATGTAGACCAGGGCGCCGGCCAGCGGCGCCGCCACGCAAGGACCCACGATCAGGGCCGAAATGGCGCCCATGACGAACACCCCGGCCAGCTTGCCGCCCTGCTGGCTGTTGGATGCCTGCGTCAAACGGGTCTGCAAGGTGTTAGGCAGTTGTAACTGATAGAAACCGAACATCGACAGCGACATGGCCACGATCAGGGTCGCGAAGGCGCCCAGTACCCAGGGGTTCTGCAGCGCGGCAGCCAGCCCTTCGCCAGCCAGGCCGGCGGCGATGCCCAGCAAGGTGTAGACAATCGCCATGCCCAGCGAATACGCCAGCGACAGCACGAAGCCGCGCGAACGGCTCACGTGCCTGCCCTCGCCCACGATGATCGAGGACAGGATCGGCACCATCGGCAGCACGCAGGGAGTGAACGCCAGGCCCAGGCCGAGCAGGATGAAGGCCGGCACGATGGCCAGCAGGCTGCCGCCGCCGAGGATGCCGGCGATGTTCGACAGGTCCGATGCCGGCGCCGCCGCGCTCGCGGCAGGCGCGCTGTCGGCTATCGGCTGCGAGGACAGCGGGGCCTGCGCTGCGCCGATTCCGATCGGCAGCCCGGACGCGGGCTGGGCGCCGCCGGCGCCCAGATTGACGCTGTGCTCCTGCGGTGGGTAGCACAGGCCGGCGTCGGCGCAGCCCTGGCTGGTGGCGGTCAAGGTGAATGGGCCCGTGCCCTCGACCGGGATGCGGATGGTCAGGGTGCCGGTATGGGTCTCGAGATCCTTTTCGAAGGTCGGGTCGTACTTCACCTTGCCCTGCGGGATCTGCGGCTCGCCCAGCGTGACGCCGGCGCCGCTGGCCTTGAAGGCGAAGCGCTCGCGGTACATGTAGTACGCGGGGGCGATGACGTAGGTGATCTCGGCGGTCTGCGGGTCCGCCATGCGTGCCTCGAACTTGAAGGCGACGGCGGGGTCCAGGAAGTCCTGCTGGGCGCGGGCTGGCGTTGCGGTGAACAGGAAGAAGACGGCGAACAGCGTCAGGCAGGCCTGGAGCAGGCCACGAACGTAGGATCGGTACATGGTGGTCGTTGAGTTGTTACTGCACCGGCATGGTACACCCGGACCTAGTTTCACGCCGGAACTCATTTGGAATAGACGAAAAAAAACCAGGCCAAAGGCCTGGTCTTTCAGTCGTCGGACTACCGATTACTCGGCGGTCGGTGCTTCTTCAGCCGAGGTGACTTCTGGACGGTCCAGCAGTTCGACGTAGGCCATAGGAGCATTGTCGCCAACGCGGAAGCCCATCTTCAGGATACGCAGGTAGCCGCCGTTGCGGTTTGCGTAGCGAGGACCCAGTTCAGCGAACAGCTTCTGGACCATTTCGCGGTCGCGCAGGCGAGCGAAGGCCAGGCGCTTGTTTGCCAGGGTGTCGGTCTTGCCCAGGGTCAGGATCGGTTCGATGACGCGACGCAGTTCCTTGGCTTTCGGGACGGTGGTCTTGATGGCTTCGTGACGCAGCAGCGAAACAGTCATGTTGCGCAGCATTGCCAGACGGTGGGACGAGGTACGGTTCAGTTTACGAAGGCCGTGACGGTGACGCATGGTATTTCCTTTCGGGTGTTTTCAAATCCAGTTCTTCGATCGTTCATGCTCGCGCATGTCCGCGGACCGGTTCAGGGTTAAATCCGCCCAGGCATCATGTCCAGGCGGGGTACGACAAATTACTTCTCGAGGCCGGCTGGTGGCCAGTTTTCCAGCTTCATGCCCAGGGTCAGGCCGCGCGAAGCAAGGACTTCCTTGATTTCATTGAGCGACTTGCGGCCCAGGTTCGGCGTCTTGAGCAGTTCGTTTTCCGAACGCTGGATCAGGTCGCCGATGTAGTAGATGTTTTCTGCTTTCAGGCAGTTGGCCGAACGGACGGTCAGTTCCAGGTCGTCGACCGGACGCAGCAGGATCGGATCGACCAGCGGTGCACGCGATGGCGCTTCGGCGGCGGCTTCGGTGCCTTCCAGGGCGGCGAACACGTTCAGCTGGTCGACCAGCACGCGTGCCGACTGGCGGATCGCTTCTTCAGGCGTGATGACGCCGTTGGTCTCGATGTTGATGATCAGCTTGTCCAGGTCGGTACGCTGCTCGACACGGGCCGATTCCACGGCGTACGACACGCGGCGCACTGGCGAGAACGATGCGTCCAGGATGATGCGGCCGATGGTCTTGTTGGTGTCTTCCGACAGGCGACGGACGTTGCCCGGCACGTAGCCGCGGCCTTTTTCGACCTTGATCTGCATGTCCAGCTTGCCGCCTGCGGTCAGGTGGGCGATGACGTGGTCAGGGTTGATCAGTTCGACGTCGTGCGGCAGGTCGATGTCCGAAGCCAGGACGGCGCCTTCGCCTTCCTTCTTCAGGGTCAGGGTGACGGAATCGCGGTTGTGGACCTTGAAGACCACGCCTTTCAGGTTCAGCAGCAGGTCGACGACATCTTCCTGCACGCCATCCAGCGACGAGTATTCATGCACGACACCAGCGATCGTCACTTCGGTCGGCGCATAGCCCACCATCGACGACAGCAGGACGCGACGCAGTGCGTTGCCGAGGGTGTGGCCGTAACCACGCTCGAACGGCTCCATCACGACTTTCGCGTGGCCGGCGCCCAGTGCTTCGACGTCGATGATACGTGGCTTCAACAAACTATTTTGCATGAATGAGTCCTTTTCAATACCCTCGGCTCGTTACACCGATAAGGCTGATGGCTTTAAAGAGAACGCCTGCGTGAGCAGGCGGTAAAACGAATTCTGTGCGACGGGAGAAGGAGGAATTCTGGAATCAGTGCAAGGCCGACCCGAGGTCGCTGCGCTTGCACTACCACTCCCGTCGTTCCCGCGTAGGCGGGAACCCAAGTTTTTCGACCTAGCCGGCAAACTGGGATCCCCGCCTGCGCGGGGACGACTGCCCAAGAGCCGACTTGCAGTCGGCTCTGTCGCAGTCGATTAACGCGAGTACAGTTCGACGATCAGCGCTTCGTTGACGTCAGCAGCGATTTCGTTACGCTCTGGGAACGAACGGAAGGTGCCTTCCAGCTTCTTCGCGTCGACCGAGACCCAGCTCGGGAAGCCGACTTGCTCAGCCAGCGACAGCGCTTCAGCGATACGCACTTGCTTCTTGGCTTTTTCACGAACAGCGATCACGTCGCCGGTCTTGACCTGGTACGAAGCGATGTTCACGACGTTGCCGTTCACGGTGAAGGCCTTGTGGCTCACCAGCTGGCGTGCTTCGGCGCGGGTCGAGCCGAAGCCCATGCGGTAAGCGACGTTGTCCAGGCGCGATTCCAGCAGCTTCAGCAGGGTTTCGCCGGTGTTGCCCTTGCGACGGTTCGCTTCAGCGAAGTAGCGGCGGAACTGACGTTCCAGCACGCCGTAGATACGCTTGACCTTCTGCTTTTCGCGCAGCTGGTTGCCGTAGTCCGAGGTGCGGGCACCCGACTTGACGCCGTGCTGGCCTGGCTTGACGTCCAGTTTGCACTTCGAATCGAGCGAGCGACGTGCGCTCTTCAGGAACAGGTCGGTGCCTTCACGGCGCGACAGTTTTGCTTTTGGTCCGATATAACGTGCCACGTTAGATTTCCTTTAATATTTGATCACGCCCCAGCGATGCACATGCACCCAGGCGCTAGTCCAGCTCTGCATGAGGCCGGACGTGGCTTACAACATCGCCCGCCATCGAGATGGCAGGCGACAAGAGCCGGGCAGTATAACCCATTTCTGGGCAACTGCACCGGCGATCTCGTAAAACACAACGGGGCTTGCGCCCCGTGCGTCGATATCAATGCGCGGGAGAGCGGCGGACCGCCCTGCCCTGACGCATCAGATACGGCGACGCTTCGGCGGACGGCAGCCGTTGTGTGGAACTGGGGTGACGTCCTGGATCTCGGTGATCTTGATGCCGAGGTTGTTCAGAGCGCGCACAGCCGATTCACGGCCTGGGCCTGGGCCCTTGATACGCACTTCCAGGTTTTTCACGCCCGATTCCTGAGCGACCTTGCCTGCAGCTTCGGCAGCGACCTGAGCCGCGAACGGGGTCGATTTGCGCGAACCCTTGAAGCCGGCGCCGCCGGAGGTTGCCCACGACAGAGCGTTGCCCTGACGGTCGGTGATGGTGATGATCGTGTTGTTGAACGAGGCGTGCACGTGGGCGATGCCCTCGGCAACGTTCTTCTTCACTTTCTTGCGCACGCGTGCTGCTGCTGCGCTGCTTTGTTGCTTGGCCATGGTCGGTTCCTAGATTATTTCTTGAGCGATTGAGCTGCCTTGCGCGGACCTTTACGGGTACGAGCATTGGTGCGGGTACGCTGACCGCGGACCGGCAGGCCCTTACGGTGACGCATGCCGCGGTAGCAACCCAGGTCCATCAGACGCTTGATGTTCATGGACAGTTCGCGGCGCAGGTCGCCTTCCACGACAAACTTGCCGACTTCGTCGCGCAGTTTCTCGAGTTCGTTATCGTCCAGGTCCTTGACCTTCTTGTTGGTCGCGATACCGGTTGCGTCGCAGATCTTCTGCGAACGCGGACGGCCAATACCGTAGATAGCCGTCAGGCCGATAACGGTGTGCTGATGATTTGGGATGTTAACCCCTGCAATACGTGCCATTCGTTATTCCTCGATTAACCTTGACGCTGCTTGTGACGCGGCTCGACGCAGATCACACGGACCACGCCTTTGCGCTTGATGATCTTGCAGTTGCGGCAAATCCGCTTGACTGAAGCGTTAACTTTCATTTTGCACTCTCTTCGGTTCGTTTACTTGATGATGTTTTTACTTGGTGCGGAACACGATGCGGGCCCGGGACAGGTCATACGGGGTCAACTCCACCGTCACCTTGTCACCCGGGAGGATGCGGATATAGTTCATCCGCATTTTACCCGAGATATGCCCCAGGACCACATGTCCGTTTTCCAGCTTCACGCGGAACGTCGCGTTTGGGAGATTCTCGAGGATCTCCCCCTGCATTTGGATGACGTCGTCTTTTGCCATTCGCTCTATGCACTCCCCCGCTTATCGCGTAGGAACTCCACCCTTGAAGTTAGCCTTACGCAGCAGGGAATCATATTGCTGCGACATGACGTAGTTCTGCACTTGTGCCATGAAGTCCATCGTCACCACCACGATGATCAGGAGCGACGTGCCACCGAAGTAGAAGGGAACCTTCCACTGGGCGGTCATGAACTCCGGCACCAGGCACACCAGGGTGATATAGACTGCACCGGCCAGGGTCAGGCGCATCAGGATCTTGTCGATATAGCGTGCGGTTTGCTCGCCCGGACGGATGCCCGGAACAAACGCGCCGCTCTTCTTCAAGTTGTCCGCCGTTTCCTTGCTGTTGAATACCAGCGCGGTGTAGAAGAAGCAGAAGAACACGATCGCCACCGCATACAGCAACGCGTGGATTGGCTCGCCTGGCGCCATCGACGCCGCCAGATCCTTCAGGAACCCGATCACGGGGCCGGACGAATCCTTGCCGCGCGTGAACCAGTCGACGATCGTCGCCGGGAACAGAATGATCGACGATGCGAAGATCGGCGGGATCACGCCTGCCATGTTCAGCTTCAAGGGCAGGTGGCTGGTTTGGCCACCGTAGATCTTGTTGCCGACCTGACGTTTCGCGTAATTGACCAGGATCTTGCGCTGTCCGCGTTCCACGAACACCACCGCATACGTCACCGCAGCCACCAGGACCACGATCAGGATGGCCGAGAAGCTGCCGATCGAGCCGTTCGAGACCAGGGTGAACAAGCCGCCCAGGGCCGAAGGCAGACCTGCTGCGATACCGGCAAAGATGATGATCGAAATGCCGTTGCCAAGACCACGCTCGGTGATCTGCTCGCCCAGCCACATGAGGAACATGGTGCCGGTCAGGAGGGTAACGACGGTCACGAAGCGGAAGCCGAGGCCAGGGTCGATGACCAGGCCAGGCTGCGCCTCGAGCGCGACTGCGATGCCGAACGCCTGGAACAGAGCCAGCGCAACCGTGAAGTAACGGGTGTACTGGGTGATCTTGCGGCGGCCGGCCTCGCCCTCTTTCTTCAACGCCTCGAGTTGCGGCGAGACGATCGATGCAAGCTGCATGATGATCGAAGCCGAAATGTAAGGCATGATGCCGAGCGCGAACACGGTAAAGCGGGACAAGGCGCCACCCGAGAACATGTTGAACATGCCCAGGATGCCGCCCTCGTTCTGCTTGAACAGCGCAGCGAGCTGCACCGGGTCAATCCCGGGAACCGGGATATGAGCACCGATGCGGTACACGACCAATGCGCCAAGCAAAAACCACAGCCGGCCCCAGGGGAATCCGGAAGCGGCGCTTTTACCAAGTTGTGAATTAGTCGCCAATTTTTGCTCCGATCAGGCAGCGGCCGCTTTACGCGACCGAGCCGCCAGCTGCTTCGATCGCTGCTTTCGCGCCAGCGGTCGCTTTCAGGCCCTTGAGGTTCACCGCCTTGGTGATCTCGCCGGACAGGATGACGCGCACATCGCGTGCCACGACCGGCAGGATGCCTGCCTGCTTGAGCACCAGGATGTCGACGTCGCCGACAGCCAGGTTGTTCAGGTCGGACAGACGAACTTCAGCCTTGAAGGTCGCGTTCAGCGATTTGAAGCCGCGCTTCGGCAGACGGCGCTGCAGAGGCATCTGACCGCCTTCGAAGCCGACTTTGTGGAAGCCGCCCGAACGCGATTTCTGACCCTTGTGACCACGGCCGGCGGTCTTGCCCAGGCCGGAGCCGATGCCGCGACCGACGCGACGCTTGGCGTGTTTCGCGCCTTCGGCTGGTTGAATGGTATTGAGTTCCATTGATTTCTCCGTTCGCAAGCCCGAGGGCTTACGAAACAACTTTCACGAGGTACGCGACTTTGTTGATCATGCCACGCACGGCTGGGGTGTCTTGCAGCTCGGAGACCGAGTTGACGCGACGCAGGCCCAGGCCACGCACGGTAGCGCGGTGGTCTTGACGGGTACCGATCAGGCCCTTGACGAGCTGAACTTTAACGGTGTTTGCCATGTGAGTTCTCCTTAACCGACGATGTCTTCGACCGACTTGCCGCGCTTGGCAGCGATGTCAGCCGCGGTGCTCATCTTCGACAGGCCGTCGAGGGTTGCGCGCACCAGGTTGTAAGGATTCGACGAACCGGTCGACTTGGCGACCACGTCGGTCACGCCCATCACTTCGAAGATAGCGCGCATTGCGCCACCAGCGATCACGCCGGTACCAGGTTTCGCTGGCATCATCATGACGCGCGAGGCGCCGTGACGACCGGACACGGTGTGATGCAGGGTGCCGTTCTTGAGCGGGACCTTGATCAGGTTGCGGCGGGCTTCTTCCATCGCTTTTTGCACGCCGACAGGAACTTCCTTCGACTTGCCCTTGCCCATGCCGATGCGGCCATCGCCGTCACCGACAACGGTCAGCGCTGCAAAACCCATGATACGACCACCCTTGACCACTTTGGTCACGCGGTTGATCGCGATCATTTTTTCGCGCATGCCATCATCCGGCTTGTCGCTTGCCATTTTCGCTTGCATTTTTGCCATGACGATTCTTCCTTAGAACTTCAGACCGGCTTCACGCGCGGCTTCCGCCAGCGCCTTCACACGGCCGTGGTAACGGAAACCCGAGCGATCGAACGCAACTTCGGTGATTCCTGCTTTCAGTGCTTTTTCTGCGACGCGCTTGCCGACCAGGGCGGCTGCAGCAGCGTTGCCGCCGGCGCCGGTCTTGCCAGCCAGTTCGGCGCGCACTTCCGCTTCCAGGGTCGAAGCCGACACCAGTACTTTTGCGTCCGGGCTGATCAGGTTCGCATAGATGTGCAGGTTGGTGCGGTGAACCGACAGGCGGTTCACGCCCAGCTGGGCGATCTTGATGCGGGTTTGACGTCCACGACGCAGACGCGATTCTTTCTTGTCCATCGTCAGCTCCGATTATTTCTTCTTGGTTTCTTTAAGCTTCACCACTTCGTCCGAATAACGGACGCCCTTGCCCTTGTAAGGCTCAGGAGCGCGGTAAGCGCGAACTTCGGCGGCAACCTGGCCAACCTTCTGGCGATCGATACCCTTGATCACGATTTCGGTTGGGGTCGGGGTCACAGCGGTGACGCCTTCAGGCATCGCGTGCAGGACCGGGTGCGAGAAGCCCAGCGACAGGTTCAGGGCGTTGCCCTGCACTGCTGCCTTGTAGCCCACGCCGACCAGGTTCAGCTTCTTCTCGAAGCCCTTGGTGACGCCGACGACCATGTTGTTGACCAGGGCGCGCAGGGTGCCCGACATGGCGTTCGATTCACGCGACTCGTCGATCACGTCGAAGGTCAGCGTGCCATTGTTGTTTTCCACTTTGACCAGGCCGTTCAGGGCTTGGGTCAGGGTGCCCAGCGGGCCCTTGACGGTGATCGACGACGCGTTGATCGCGACTTCGGCACCGGCAGGGACGGCGATTGGCATCTTAGCTACTCGAGACATCGTCTACTCCTTAAGCCACGTAGCAAATCACTTCGCCACCGACGCCGGTAGCACGTGCTTTGCGGTCAGTCATGACGCCTTGCGGGGTCGAGACGATAGCCACGCCCAGGCCGTTCATGACGGTTGGGATCTCGTCCTTGCCCTTGTAGATACGCAGGCCTGGACGGGAAACGCGCTCGAGGCGCTCGATGACCGGACGGCCGGTGTAATACTTCAAACCGATTTTCAGTTCCGCTTTGCCGCCTTCGGACGACACTGCGAAATCTTCAATGTAACCCTCGTCCTTCAGGACGTTGGCAATGGCAACCTTGACTTTCGACGACGGCATTGCGACCGAGGTTTTCTGAACAACTTGTGCGTTGCGAATGCGGGTCAGCATATCGGCGATAGGATCGCTCATACTCATTGCTTATTCTCCTATTACCAGCTAGCTTTGGTCATACCCGGAATTTCGCCCTTCATGGCGAATTCGCGGAGTTTGGTACGGGCCAGACCGAATTTACGGAAAGTGCCACGTGGACGGCCGGTCATGGCGCAGCGGTTACGCTGGCGGGTCGGGGCCGAGTTGCGCGGCAGAGCCTGCAGCTTCAGGCGCGCTTCGTAACGTTCTTCTTCCGACTTCGACTGGTCGTCGATGATTGCTTTCAGAGCGGCACGCTTCGCGGCGAATTTCTCCACCAGGTCTGCACGCTTCTGTTCGCGGTTAATCAGTGCAAGTTTTGCCATGCTCTTAGTTCCTGAACGGGAATTTGAAGGCGGCGAGCAGCGCTTTGGCTTCTTCGTCGGTCTTAGCAGTCGTGGTGATCGAGATGTTCATGCCACGCAGCGCATCGATCTTGTCGTAGTCGATCTCTGGGAAGATGATCTGCTCTTTGACACCGATGTTGTAGTTGCCACGGCCGTCGAACGATTTGCCGCTCACGCCACGGAAGTCACGCACGCGCGGCAGGGCCACGGTGATGAAACGGTCCAGGAATTCGTACATGCGGGCGCCGCGCAGGGTCACCATCGTGCCGATCGGGTAGCCTTCGCGGATCTTGAAACCTGCGATTGCCTTGCGAGCCTTGGTCACGACTGGCTTCTGGCCAGCGATCTTGGTCAGGTCGCCGGTAGCGTGCTCGATGATCTTCTTGTCGGCGACTGCTTCCGACAGACCCATGTTCAGGGTGATCTTGGTCAGGCGCGGCACTTCCATCACCGACTTGTAGCCGAATTTCTCGGTCAGTTCGGCGACGACTTTGTCTTTGTAAATTGCTTGGAGACGGGCCATTTCTTATTACCCTTTCACTACTTCGCCGTTCGACTTGAAGACGCGGACTTTCTTGCCGTCCTGGTCTTTGAAGCCAACGCGATCTGCCTTGCCGGTCGCAGCGTTGAACAGCGCGACGTTCGACACGTGAATCGGCATAGTCTTGTCGACGATACCACCAGTAACACCGGTCATCGGGTTCGGCTTGGTCGCTTTCTTAGCGACGTTGACGCCTTCGACGATGACGTGTTCAGCGTCTACACGCTTCTGAACGACGCCACGCTTGCCCTTGTCCTTACCGGTCAGAACGATGACTTCGTCGTTTTTACGAATCTTATCCATGTCGCGTATCCTTACAGAACTTCAGGTGCCAGGGACACGATCTTCATGAACTTCTCGGTACGCAGCTCGCGCGTCACCGGTCCGAAGATACGGGTACCGATCGGCTCCAGCTTGGCGTTCAGCAGGACGGCGGCATTGCCGTCGAACTTGACCAGGGAACCATCCTGGCGGCGCACACCCTTGGCGGTACGCACAACCACGGCATTGTAAATTTCACCCTTTTTGACGCGGCCACGTGGGGCAGCGACTTTCACGGTGACCTTGATGATGTCGCCAATGCTCGCGTAACGGCGCTTCGAGCCGCCCAACACCTTGATGCACAGAACTTCCTTGGCACCGGTGTTGTCGGCTACTTCGAGCCGGCTTTCGGTTTGAATCATAGTATTTTCTTTCCCAACTTAAGCCGTAGAAAACCCCACGGAAACCCATGGGCCTGCGGTCAGTCTTGGTCCCGCCGTGCCGCCCCTGCTGGAGCACCACGATTGGGTGATTGGACTTTCCAATAACGCATTCGTTACAGGCCGCACTTGCCGAGGGGACAAACTGCGGCAACACATGAACGAAGCCCGCTAGTATCTCAGATACCAGCGGGCCACGCAAGACAAATTTTCTAGATACTTACAGTACCTGTGCGACTTGCAACACTTTGGTCACAGTCCACGCTTTCGTCTTCGAGATCGGGCGACCTTCTGCGATCTCGACGGTGTCACCGATTTTCGCTTCGTTCGCTTCGTCGTGCGCGTGATACTTGTTCGAGCGCACGATGATCTTGCCGTACAGCGGGTGCTTGACGTGACGTTCGATCAGCACGGTCACCGTCTTGTCCATTTTGTCGGACACGACTTTGCCGACCAGCGTACGCTTCAGCGCCGTTTTAGTGGTGTCGTTCATTTGGCTTCCTTCGTGTTCATCACAGTCTTCACACGCGCGATATCGCGACGTACTTTCTTGAGCTGCGCGGTGTTACCGAGCTGCTGGGTAGCGACTTGCATGCGCAGACCGAACTGGGCCTTCAGCAGCTCGTTCAGCTCCTTCTGCAGCGCTTCCTGGTCTTTGCCGCGGAGTTCCGATGCTTTCATATTCAACTCCTGTTATTGGCCAACTTGGCGCACCACGAAGGTGGTAGCCAGTGGCAGTTTGGCAGCGGCCAGGCGGAACGCTTCGCGCGCCAGTTCTTCAGCGACGCCGTCCATCTCGTACAGGACTTTGCCTGGCTGGATTTCAGCGACGTAGTACTCTGGGTTACCCTTACCGTTACCCATACGGACTTCGGCCGGCTTGTTCGAAATCGGCTTGTCCGGGAAGATACGGATCCAGATACGACCGCCACGCTTGATGTGACGGGTCATGGCACGACGAGCCGCTTCGATCTGGCGTGCGGTGATACGGCCGCGGGCAACTGCCTTCAGGCCGAATTCGCCGAACGACACAGCGGTGCCGCGGGTGTGCGAAATGCCGGTGTTACGGCCTTTCTGCTCTTTACGATATTTCCTGCGCGATGGCTGCAGCATGCTTATTCTCCTGCTTTCTCAGCTGCCGGCTTGGCAGCGGCGCGGCGGCCCGCTGGAGCGGCACCTGGCTTCGCGCCTGGACGTGGACGGCTGCCTGGCTTGCCGTCGTCACGACGTGGGCCGCGTGGCTTCTTCTCGTCCGGCGGGGTGTCGATCACAGGTGCTTCGCCCGTTGGGGAGCGGTCGCCCTTGTAGACCCAGACCTTGACGCCGATGATGCCGTAGGTGGTCGATGCTTCGCTGGTGCCGTAGTCGATATCGGCGCGCAGGGTGTGCAGAGGCACACGGCCTTCGCGGTACCATTCGGTACGTGCGATTTCGATGCCGTTCAGGCGGCCCGACGACATGATCTTGATGCCGACGGCGCCCAGGCGCATTGCGTTCTGCATTGCGCGCTTCATGGCGCGGCGGAACATGATGCGCTTTTCGAGCTGCTGCGAGATCGAATCGGCGATCAGCTGCGAATCGATTTCCGGCTTGCGGATCTCTTCGATATTGACGTGCACAGGCACGCCCATGATCTTCGTCAGCGACGACTTCAGCACTTCGATGTCTTCGCCTTTTTTACCGATCACGACGCCAGGACGCGACGAGTAAATGGTGAAGCGTGCGTTCTTGGCAGGACGCTCGATGACGATGCGGCCGACCGAAGCGTTCTTCAGCTTCTTTTTCAGGAAAGCGCGAGCTTCCAGGTCTTCCTTCAGCATGTCGGCGAAATTGCCGTTGCCAGCGTACCAGCGCGATGCCCAGTTACGGGTGACCGCCAGGCGGAAGCCGGTTGGGTGGATTTTCTGACCCATCGTGTGACTCCTTAGTTACCGACAGTCACGTAGATGTGACAGGATTGTTTCGAAATGCGATCACCGCGGCCTTTTGCACGAGCAGTAAAGCGCTTCAGGATCGGGCCCTTTTCGACGTAGATCTGGGTGACTTTCAGCTCGTCGATGTCCGCGCCATCGTTGTGTTCCGCGTTGGCGATCGCCGACTCGAGAACCTTCTTGATGATGGTCGCGCCCTTTTTCGGGCTGAACTGCAGAATGTTGAGTGCTGCGTCAACTTTCTTGCCACGGATCAGGTCGGCGACCAGGCGGCCTTTTTGTTCCGACAGGCGCACGCCTTTGAGGATTGCTTTAGTTTCCATTATCGTTTCGCCTTCTTGTCAGCGGCGTGGCCCTTGAACGTACGGGTCAGCGCGAATTCGCCGAGCTTGTGGCCGACCATGTTCTCCGACACGTACACAGGCACGTGCACCTTGCCGTTGTGGACGGCGATCGTCAGACCGATGAAGTCCGGGGTGATCGTCGAGCGGCGCGACCAGGTTTTGACTGGCTTCTTGTCTTTGCTCGCTTGCGCGGCTTCGACCTTCTTCACCAGGTGGGCGTCAATGAACGGCCCTTTTTTCAATGAACGAGTCATGATTTATCCTTATTTCTTGCCGCGGCGCGAGACGATCATCGACGAAGTGCGCTTGTTCGAACGCGTCTTCTTGCCCTTGGTCTGCTGGCCCCATGGCGACACTGGATGACGACCAGCTGCCGTACGACCTTCACCACCACCGTGCGGGTGATCGATCGGGTTCATGACCACACCGCGGACGGTAGGACGAACACCGCGCCAGCGCATCGCGCCAGCCTTACCGATCTTGCGCAGGCTGTGTTCGGCGTTGCCGACTTCACCCACGGTTGCACGGCACTCGATGTGCACGCGACGGACTTCACCCGAGCGCAGGCGAACCTGGGCGTAGGTGCCTTCACGGGCCATCAGCACGACGCCGGCGCCGGCGGTACGGGCCATCTGGGCACCCTTACCTGGCAGCATTTCGACGCAGTTCATCACGGTACCGACCGGGATGTTGCGGATTGGCAGGCAGTTACCGGCCTTGATCGGCGCTTCCGAGCCGTTCATGACGGTGTCACCGACCGACAGACCCTTGGTGGCGATGATGTACTGACGCTCGCCGTCCGCGTAGCACAGCAGTGCGATGTGCGCGGTACGGTTCGGGTCGTATTCGATACGCTCGACCTTGGCAGGAATGCCGTCCTTCTGGCGCTTGAAGTCGACCAGACGGTAGTGCTGCTTGTGACCACCGCCCTTGTGACGGGTGGTGATGTGACCGTTGTTGTTACGGCCGGCAGTTTTCGATTTCTTTTCAACCAGGGCTGCGAGCGGACGGCCTTTGTACAGGCCTTCGGTCACAACTTTCACCATGCCGCGACGGCCTGGGGAGGTTGGCTTCATCTTAACGAGTGCCATTATTTAGCCTCCTCGACAAAATTGATTTCCTGGCCTGGCTTCAGGCACACGAAAGCACGCTTGGTGTGGTTGCGACGGCCGGTGAAACGACCCGAACGCTTTTGCTTGCCTTCGCGGTTCACGGTTTGCACCGATTCCACTTCGACCTTGAACAGCAGTTCGACGGCAGCCTTGATTTCTGGCTTGGTCGCGTCAGGCAGGACCTTGAACACGATCTGCTCGTTCTTTTCCGCGACGAAGGTAGCCTTCTCGGAAATGATCGGAGCCAGCAGCACCTTCATCAGGCGCTCTTCGCTGAATTTGATTGCGGCGCTCATGCGTACATCTCCTCGATCTTGGCCAGAGCAGCTTTCGTGACCAGGACTTTTTTGTAGAACACCAGCGACATCGGATCAGCGTGCTTCGGCTCGACGACCAGCACGTGCGGCAGGTTGCGCGATGCCAGGTCGAGGTTCTCATCGATGGTGTCGGTGATCACCAGGACCGAATCCAGGCCCATGGTCTGCAGTTTTTGCGACAGCAGCTTGGTCTTTGGAGCTTCGATCGACAGGTTCTCGACCACGTTCAGGCGGCCTTCGCGAGCCAGTTGCGAGAAGATCGAGCAGATACCTGCACGGAACATCTTCTTGTTAACTTTGTGCGAGAAGTTCTCGTCCGGGGTGTTCGGGAAGATACGACCACCGCCGCGCCACAGTGGCGACGACGACATACCAGCACGAGCGCGGCCGGTGCCTTTCTGGCGCCATGGCTTCTTGGTCGTGTGGTGGACTTCTTCACGGTCCTTCTGCTTGCGGTTGCCGCTACGTGCGTTGGCAGCGTAGGCGACGACGATCTGGTGGATCAGGGCTTCGTTGTATTCACGACCGAACACTTCGTCGGTTGCTGCAACGTTGGCGCCAGCTTGACCTTGCTCATTCAGGAGCTTCAGTTCCATGCTTACGCTCCTTTCTTGGCTTTGGTTTTGACAGCAGGCTTGACGACCACTTGGCCGTTCTTCGCGCCAGGAACGGCACCTTTGACCAGCAGCAGCTGGCGGTCGGCGTCGATGCGAGCGATTTCCAGGTTCTGGGTGGTGACGGTAACGTCGCCCAGGTGACCGGTCATGCGCTTGCCTGGGAACACGCGGCCTGGATCCTGGGCCATACCGATCGAGCCAGGAACATTGTGCGAACGCGAGTTACCGTGGGTAGCACGGCCCGAAGCGAAGTTGTAACGCTTGATGGTACCAGCGTAGCCCTTACCGATCGAGGTGCCTTGCACGTCGATTTTCTGGCCCACTTCGAACATCGAAGCATCGATGGTGTCGCCGGCTTTGAGTTCAGCGGCTTTGGTGGAATCGATGCGGAATTCTTTCAGCATCGTACCGGCTTCGACGCCAGCTTTGGCGTAGTGACCGGCGGCGGCCTTGGTCACGCGGGAAGCGCGACGTTGACCGAAGACGACCTGAACTGCGGTGTAGCCATCAGTTTCAGGGGTTTTGACTTGTGCGACACGGTTGTTCGACACGTCCAGCACGGTGACAGGGATCGAATCGCCGTCATCCGTGAAGATACGCATCATGCCAACCTTGCGACCGAGGAGGCCCAGGCTCATTTTTTCTCCATTCCCACCTACGATTGGGCGGGGGTAGTTGAACTACTAAAAAATACGGGTCAAAAAAGACAGACCCATACCGAAGCCGGCTAGTATAGCGCGCAAAAGGCTTCGGCGCAACAGGAAAAATCGGAGTCGAGACCGGCCTGTTGCGCTTTTCGCAGTAACTGGAGAAAGAAGAATCCGCTCTAGCTGAGCGGCACAGAAAAGGCACACCGCTGCGCCTTTTCTCTACAGGCTACGACCATTGCTGGGAGCCTGCGATCTGGAAGTCTGGTGGGCGGTGCAGGATTCGAACCTGCGACCCCTTGGATGTCGACCAAGTATTCTAACCAACTGAACTAACCGCCCGGGGAGCCGAATTATAAGTGCCCGGCTTAAAGTTTTGCAATAGCTTTTTTCGCGTGCTCGTCAATTTCCTGCGGGGCCGGCGACGGCACTGTCCGGGCCGCTCAAGGAAATCGCGGGTTGAAGATGCTGGCGTGAAATGCTATTGTACAAATGTTTTTCGAGGGACGGCCGCGTCGCGCGCACCTGGCGCACGTGATTTCCGGCATCCATGCCGGCGCTGCCCTCCCTCCTCCGCCTGGCGGTTCCCCGACGTGTCGATCGCGCATTCAACTAGAAGAGAGCGCAGGTCCCTGTCCCGCCTTTCTCCGGCCCGCGCGCCTCCCCGGCGAGCAACGTGGGCCCAGACCCGGTCCGCCACCCAACCCATGGCTCATGGGCGGACGCATCGCTGCAAAGGATGAAGAATGACTGTCATTGAAACACGCCACTGGCCGCGCCAGCTCGATCCCTCACGCCTGGTCCTGGCCACCGACCTGGATGGCACGCTGCTGGCCGGCACCCACGAGGCGCGGCGCCGCATCCGCGAACTGTTTTCCGGCGCCCTGCCGGAGGCGAAACTGGTGTTCGTCACCGGCCGCGGCCTGGAAACTGTCATTCCCCTGCTGTCCGACCCAACGGTGCCGCGCCCCCACTACATCATCGCCGACGTCGGCGCCACCATCGTCGACGCCGACCTGCGTCCGGTCGAGCCGCTGGCGCACGAGATCGCGGCGCGCTGGCCGGGCAGCCAGGCGGTATTGAAAGCGCTGGCCGACTTCCCGGACCTGGTGCGCCAGTCGGTGCCGCAGGAGCGCCGCGTCTCCTTCTACGCCACCGAGGAGGCCCTGACGCCTGAGCTCCGGAATGCCGTCGACGCCCTCGGCTGCGATCTGCTGTTCTCGGCCGGCCGCTACCTGGACGTGCTGCCGCGCGGCGTCGGCAAGGGCGTGGCGGTGCGGCGCCTGGCGGAAGTGGCCGGCTTCGATCCGGCCCATATCGTGGTGGCCGGCGACACCCTGAACGACCTGTCGATGTTCGAGGCGGGTTTCCGCGGCGTGGTGGTCGGCGCCGCCGAACCGGCGCTGGTGCAGGCGGTGCGCAAGATGCCGCGCGTGGTGGTGGCCGACGCCGCCGGCTGCGGCGGCATCCTGCAGGCCTTCGGCCGCCACGGCCTGGTCCTGGACGGCAGCGACGCGCCGATCGACGCTACCTCTTACGGCGAGGCCGAGCTGGTCATGGTCTACCACCGCCTGCCCTACGACGAAGTGATCGAAGGCGGCGTGACGTACCAGCGCCGCCCGAAAAGCCCGAACGGCATCATGCCGACCCTGCTCAGCTTTTTCGCGGGCGGGCGCAAGGGTTCGTGGGTCGCCTGGTCGCAGCAGGCCAGCCGCACGCCCACCGGCTTCATCCCGCACGTCGCCGTCGATGCGCAGCGCTACCCGCAGCTCAAGGCCGCCCGGATTCCCCTGACGGCGGACGACATCGACCAGTTCTACAAGAAGTTCTCGAAAGAGGCGTTCTGGCCGATCATCTTCTCCTTCCCCGATAAGGCCGAATTCCGCCAAGACCACTGGGAACGCTTCCTGGAGGTGAACCGCCTGTTCGCCGAGCAGACCGCGCGCGAGGCGGCGCCCGGCGCCACCGCCTGGATCCACGACTACAACCTGTGGATGGTGCCGGCCTTCCTGCGCCCGCTGCGGCCCGACCTGACGATCGCCTTCTTCCACCACACCGCCTTCCCCTCCAGCGACGTGTTCAACATCCTGCCGTGGCGGAACGACATCATCGGCAGCCTGCTGCAGTGCGACTACGTGGGCTTCCACATCCCGCGCTACGTCGAGAACTTCGTCGACGCCGCGCGCTCCTGCGCGCCGGTCGAGGTACTGGACGCCGTTCCGTGCGCGCCGCGCTACCTGACCTTCGGCTGCGCCCTGGGCGTGGACCGCATGCACACCGCGCTCGAAGTGGGGGGACGCCGGGTCACGCTGGGCGCCCATCCGGTGGGCACCAACGCCGGCCTGATCGAAGACCTGGTCAGGAGCGACGAGGTCCAGCGCCAGATCGTCGAATGGGACGAGTACCTGGACGGCCGCACCGGCATCATCTCGATCGAGCGCCTCGACTACGTGAAGGGATCGCTGGAAAAGCTGCAAGCCTACGAGCGCATGCTCGAACAGCATCCCGAACTGCTGGGCAAGGTCATGCTCATCAACATCATCACGCCGGCGGCATCCGGCATGGAGATCTACGACAGCCTGCGCGAAGAGCTGGACCGCACCGTGGGCCGCATCAATGGCCGCTTCTCGACCCTGGACTGGGTGCCGGTGCGCTACTTCTACCGCTCGCTGCCGTTCGAGGAAGTCGTGGCCCATTACGCCGCCTGCGACGTCGCCTGGATCACGCCGCTGCGCGACGGCCTGAACCTGGTGGCGAAGGAATACGTGGCCACCCGCCACGCCGCCGGCCGTCCCGGCACGCTGGTGCTGTCCGAATTCGCCGGCGCCGCCGTCGAGCTGCACGGCGCGCTGCTGGTGAACCCGTATGACAGGAACGCGATGAGCGCGACCCTGTACCACGCGCTCACCATGGGCGCCGACGAAGTGGCCTACCGCTCCGGACGCATGGCGGCGATCGTGAACGACCGCGACGTGGCGCGCTGGGGCGACGACTTCCTGGCCGCGCTGGCGGCCCTGCCGGCATCCGGCCCGGATGACGGGCAGGAAGAGCGCTCCGCCGCCTGAAGTTTTAACATTGATTGAAAGGGAAATACCACCGTGATGGAATACGTCATCCTCAAGAATCCGGTCGCCGACTGGCTGGTGGCGCTGGTCGTGGTCGCGGCCGTGGCGGCGGGCCTCGACGCCGTCAAATCGATCCTGGCGCGGCGCCTCGCGGCGCTGGCGGCGCGCACCGACGCCAAATGGGACGACATCGCGGTCGCCGCGCTGCGTTCGACCAAGCTGCTGGTGCTGGTCATCGTCGGCATCTACGCCGGCGCCAGCTTCCTGGCGCTGCCGGACAAGGCGCAGCTGTTCATCGGCCGCGTCACCATCACCGCGGTGCTGTTCCAGGTCGCGATCTGGGGCGACCGCGCGCTGCGCGCCTGGCTGGTGGCGACGCGCGCCCAGCGCAACGAAGACCCGGACCGCATCACATCCTCGGCCGCCATCACCTTCCTGGTGCGGGTGGCGCTGTGGGCGGTGGTGGCCCTGATGGTGCTGGACAACCTGGGCGTGAACATCACCACCCTGGTGGCCAGCCTGGGCATCGGCGGTATCGCCATCGCGCTGGCGGTGCAGAGCATCCTGGGCGACCTGTTCGCCTCGCTCTCCATCGTGCTCGACAAGCCTTTCGTGGTGGGCGACTTCATCATCGTCGACAAGATGCTGGGCACGGTCGAGAAGATCGGCCTCAAGACCACCCGCGTGCGCAGCCTCTCCGGCGAGCAGATCGTGTTCTCCAATAACGACCTGCTCAAGAGCCGCATCCAGAACCTGCGCCGCATGGAATCGCGCCGCGTCGTGTTCCAGTTCGGGGTGTCGCACCTGACGCCGGCCAGCCTGCTGCGCGGCTTGCCGGAGATGGTCCAGGAGATCGTCGCGGCCCAGCCGCAGGTGCGCTTCGACCGCGCCCACCTGGCCGGCATCGCGGCGCCGGTGTTCAACTACGAGGTGGTGTACTACGTCGACAACACCGACTACACCGTCTACATGAACGTGCAGCAGGAGATCTACCTGAGCATCCTCGCCGGGCTCGAGGAGCGCGGCGTGTCGCTGGCCCTGCCCGTGCAGCTGGTGCGGCTGGCGCGCGAGCTGCCGGAGGCGGCACCGGCCGCGCCCCTGCACGATGCTGCCCCCGCGGCCGCCAAAGCCGCCTGACCGCAGGGACTGTTCACAAGCCCGCGCAGACGGGCTACCATGGACGCCATGGAAACCAATCTTCTCGACGCCGTGCGCCGCTATGCAGACGTTCATGCTGACCAGGACGGCGTCGCGCGCACGCCGATCCCGGGCTTGATTGCGATCCGCTCCGCCACGCGCACGGAGTTGAGCTACCAGATCCAGCGTCCGCTGGCCTGCCTGGTCCTGCAAGGGAGCAAGCATGTCGTCATGGGCGAGCAATCCTTCACCTTCACGGCGGGCGACTCGCTGCTGGTGATGGCCGACGTCCCGATGCACAGCCAGGTAACGCGGGCGAGCGCCGCCGCTCCCTACTATTCACTGGTGCTGGACCTCGACTTCGCCGTGCTCGCCGAGCTGGCGACCGAGATGGCGGCGCTCGGGGAAGCAGGGCATCTTCCGGTGGGAATTGCGACGACCGACAGCCACGTTGCCGACACCGCGCTGCGCATGCTGCGCCTGGTCGACCAGCCCGCGTCGCTGTCCTTGCTGCAAGGAGCAATGATCCGCGAGTTCCATTACTGGCTGCTCGCCGGGCGCCACGGCGCGGCAATCCGGCGCCTGGGGCAACCCGACAGCCACGTGCGACGCATCGCGCGCGCGGTCGCGCTTCTGCGCTCCGACTATGTCAGTCGCCTGCCCGTGGAGCGGCTCGCGGCGGAGGCCAGGATGAGTCCCTCGTCCTTCCACCAGCACTTCCGCGCAGTGACCTCGCTCACGCCGCTGCAATTCCAGAAGCAGCTGCGCCTGATCGAAGCGCGCCGCCTGATGCTGGCCGAAGGCGCCAACGCCGGCCACGCCGCCCACGCCGTCGGTTACGAGAGCGTACACCAGTTCACCCGCGAATACGGACGCATGTTCGGGCGGCCGCCCGTGCGCGACATGCATGCCGCGCACGACCGTCTCGACGCCGCCTGAACCCGGACTCAGATCAGGTAACCGCCCGACACCTCGATCCGCTGTGCATTGATCCAGCGATGGTCTTCGCCCAGCAGTGCGGCGATCATCGGCCCGATATCGTCCGGCATGCCGACCCTGCCCAGGGCGGTGGAGGTCCGGAACTCGCCATGCAGATCAGGCGTGTCGCGCACGGCGCCGCCCAGGAAATCGGTCTCGATCGCCCCCGGCGCGACCGTGTTGACGGCAATACCCCGTCCACCCAGCTCCTTCGCCATGTAGACGCTCAACACTTCGACCGCGCCCTTGACCGCCGCATACGCGCTGAAACCCGGATAGGACATACGGGTCAGGCCCGACGACAGGTTGACGATGCGTCCGCCGTCGGCCAGCAGCGGCAGCAGCGCCTGGGTCAGGAAGAACACGCCCTTGAAGTGGACGTCCACCAGGCGGTCGAACTGGGCGTGGGTGGTATCCTCGATCAGCGCCGCGTCGCCGTGGCCTGCATTGTTGACCAGGTGGTCGAAGCTGTCGCGGCCCCAGGTTTGCTTCAGCGCGGCGCGCAGGTGCTCGACGAACAGCGGGAAACCGTCGACGTCGCCCACGTCGAGCCGCAGCGCCAGCGCCTGGCGGCCCATGGCGCGGATCTGGTCGACCACGGCCTGGGCGTCCTGCTCGCGGCTTTGATAAGTGATGACGACGTCGCCGCCCTTCTTCGCGATGTGCAGCGCGGTGTTGCGGCCCAGGCCGCGGCTGGCGCCGGTGACGAGTGCGATCTTGTTCATGCTGTGCTCCTTCAGGTGGGGTGGAAGAGCACCCAGTATCGGGTCGGCGCATGCTCTCCCGTTGCCGGAAGCTGGTTCGTTTTTGCCTGATCCTCCAAATCCCGAATGTGACATTCGCGGGGCCTCCGCAGGGCGTAAGTACGTACATACCTCTATGAAAAATGTTGAAATTCGCGCGGCCCAGCCCCATGTACAATTGATCAATTACCGCCTATATTGGCGGGTGCAATCCCGATGGCGGCAGGTATATCGCCGTCCATTTCATCCCTCAACGGAAAAGGAGTTCGCATGGCAATCAGTCTGCAAAAAGGTGGCAACGTCAACCTGAGCAAGGAAGCACCGGGCCTCTCCAAGGTCATCATCGGCCTGGGCTGGGATCCCCGCTCGACCGACGGTTCCGCCTTCGACCTGGACGGCAGCGCCTTCCTGCTGAAGGCCGACGCCAAAGTCCGCGGCGACACCGACTTCATCTTCTACAACAACCTGAAATCGAGCGACGGCTCGGTGATCCACGCCGGCGACAACACCACCGGCCAGGGCGATGGCGACGACGAAAAGCTGACGGTCGACCTGGCGCGCGTGCCGGCCGACATCGACAAGATCTCGTTCTGCGTCACCATCCACGACGCCGATGCGCGCCGCCAGAACTTCGGCCAGGTGGGCAAGGCCTATATCCGCTGCCTGAACGCCGCCGGCGAAGCCGAGATCGCACGCTATGACCTGTCCGAGGACAGCTCGACCGAAACCGCGATGATCTTCGGTGAGCTGTACCGCGCCGGCAGCGAATGGAAGTTCCGCGCCGTCGGCCAGGGCTTCAAGGGCGGCCTCGGTCCGCTGGCACGCTCGTTCGGCGTCAACGTCTAAGAGTTTCACAGGGAGCTTCCCTTCCCTGAAGGTCCGCGCCGCCCGGCGCGGGCCTGCAACGCCACGCCAGTGGCCGATCACCCATCAAGAGAGCCCACATGCGCGTCTGGTACAACAGGACGTTTTCGTCCGTGAATGCGGCGATCAAGCTGATCCGCGAGGCCGATACCGAAGGCCGTTTCACCATCATCCACAGCAACGCCAACCGCCATGCGCCGGCCGCGCGCCTGGCCCATGAATTCCACGTCGAGCCCACTGGCCTGAAAGGCGACGCCTATGTCGACTGGTGCCTCGCGTTCTGCCGCGACCAGAAAATCGACATCTTCGTGCCGGGCCGCGAAGCCACCGTGCTGGCCGCCGAACATGCGCGCTTCGCCGACATCAAGACGCGCATGCTCAGCGCCGCCCCGCCGGCGCAGCTGAAACGCATCCACGACAAGGCCGATTTCTATGCCGCGACGGTGCTGCCGGACGCGCCGGTGGCGGCCTTCCGCCCCTTCGAGACCCTGGAACAGTTCGATGCCGCCTATGCCGAACTGCGCCCGCAGCATGCGAAGCTGTGCGTCAAGCCGGCGCACGGCATCTATGGCCTGGGCTTCGCCATCGTCGACGAAGAGCGCAGCAGCGCCGCGCTGCTGCTTGGCGGCGTGGAGTACCACATCGGCTACCAGGACCTGCGCCGCGGGCTGGGCGAACTGGAATCCTTCAAGACCATGCTGCTGATGGAATTCCTGGATGGCCCCGAATACAGCGTCGACTGCGTGGGCGACCATGGGCGCCTGGTGGCGGCCGTGGTGCGCCGCAAGCTGCCGCAAGCCGGCAGCGGCCAGCTGATCGACATGCGCCAGGACATCCTGGACGCCACCGCGCGCCTGTGCACTGATTACCAGCTGAATGGCGTGTTCAACGCCCAGTTCCGCGAAGGCGGCGGCCGTCCGCGCCTGCTGGAGATCAATCCGCGCATGTCGGGCGGGATCGGCATGGCCTGCCTGGCCGGCCCCAACCTCCCGTATATCGCGCTGCGCGGCTTCGCCGAAGGCTACGACGGACTCGAGATCCCGGCGCCGCGCCATGGCATGCGCGTGGCCGAAGTCAGCGTCGCGACGGAGCTGGCATGAACGCGCCGCACCCGACTCCTGTCCAGCGTATCGAGCTACCGACAGGAACGCTCGATCTTCGCATCGACAGCGGCGCATCCGAACTCGACGCCCTGCTCGGCTTTGCCGCGCGCGCCAACGCCAAGCGCGGCTTCCTGTTCCTCAGCAAGGTGCTGGGCAAGCACTGGCCGGCGCGGCCAAGCGACATGCTGACGGTGCACGAGCGCCTGGCCGCGACCGTGCCGCAGCTCAAAGGCGCGGTGCAAGGCCCGGTGGTGTTCATCGCCATGGCGGAGACCGCGATCGGGCTCGGTCAGGGCGTGTTCGAAGCCTGGCTGCGCGCCCATCCGCACCAAGAGGCGCTGTTCCTGCATACCACCCGCTACCGGGTCGGCGATGGCCCGCTGATCGAATTCGAGGAAGCGCACAGCCATGCGCCGCGCCAGTTCCTGCACGCGCCGGTCGATCCCGAGCTGCACGCTCTGCTGCTGGCCGCGCGCACCCTGGTGCTGGTCGACGACGAGGCCAGCACCGGCAATACCTTCGTCAACCTGGCCGCCGCCTGCCGCCGCCTGAATCCGGGCCTGGAGCGGGTGCACCTTGCCACCATCACCAATTTCATGGGCCGCGCCGCGACCGGGCTGCTGGACACCCGCTTCGGCATGCCGACTACCTGCGGCGCGCTGGTCGAGGGAGAGTTCAGCTTCGCGCAAGGCCCCTTGCCGCCCGACCAGGGCGTGGCGCAGCGCTATAAAGAAGACGCCGACCGCGGCGCCAGCCCCGCCTTCGGCCGCCTCGGCACGGCGCGCGTATTGCAGGCGCCGGAGCAACTGGCGGCGCGCCTGGCCGGCGAATTCGCGCCCGGCAGCCGGATGCTGGTGCTGGGCACCGGCGAATTCATGCACGTCTCGACCCTGTTCGGCGCCGCACTGCAGCGCCATGGCGTCGACGTGGCAGTGCAGTCGACCACGCGCTCGCCGATCCTCACCTGGGGCGCGGTGGAGCATGCCTTGACCTTCCCCGACAACTACGGCGAAGGCATTGCCAACTACCTGTACAACGTCGCGCCCGGCCAGTACGACCACGTGCTGGTCTGCCACGAGACCGCGCCCGGCCCGGCGCTGTTCCAGCTCGCCGGCCAGCTGAATGCGCGGCTATTCCACTTCCAGTCCGAGGACCACGTTGAAGAAGTTCCTGTTCGCTGACCTGGACGATACGCTGTTCCAGACCTTCGGCAAATGCGGCGTGCACCGGGACAATCCGGGCGCCCTTGAGCCGGCCGCCTATTACAAGGACGGCAGCATCTGCTCGTACACGACGCCGGCCCAGCGTTCCTTCCTGGCCTTGCTGCAGGACGGGATGACGATGATCCCGACCACCGCGCGCGACCTCGACGGCCTGCGCCGCGTGTCCCTGCCGTTCGACAGCTACGCCGTCATCAACTACGGCGGCGTGGTGCTCGAGCCGGGCGGCGCGGTCGACCAGCCCTGGCTGGACGGCATGCGCACGGCGATGCATGCCGCCCTGCCCGGGCTGCAAGAGCTGGCCGCCCACATCGACGACCATGGGAAGCGCACCGGCTATGGCGGCCGCGCGCGCATGATCGAGGATTTCGCCACCCCGTTCTTCCTGGTGGTAAAGGATCCGGACAAGCAGGCCGAGCGCCTGGCGCCGCTCGAGGAAGACGTGGTGCGGCCCTGGATCGCCGACGGCGACCGCGACTATTTCATCCACCGCAACGGCAACAACCTCGCCATCCTGCCGAAGGCGCTCAACAAGGCCAACGCGGTGGCCCACATCACCCAACGCTTGACGCGCGAGTTCGGCGAGATCGTCACCTTCGGCATGGGCGACAGCCGCTCGGACGCGCGCTTCATGGCCGCCTGCGACTACGCCATCATCCCGCGCGGCACCCAGCTCGCCGGCATCACCGTGGGGGCGCTGTGAGCGGCTGGGAAGACTTCTCCGGCAGCTACCGCAAGGGTGAGGTCAGCTTCCTGCTGCGCCGCCTGCCGCAGGAAGGCTTCGTCGACGTGGCCGAGAAGGAAGCGCTGATCCAGAGCGGCCGGCGTCACTACAGCCAGATGCTGTCGCCCGAGTCGAAGCCGTCGGCGCGCTACATGGCATTGTTCGACGAGGCCTGCCGCGCCAACAATGCGCGCATGGCGCGCGATTGCCTGCGCCTGGCCCACTTGATCGCCGCGCGCCCGCTGCACCGGCTGGCGCTGGTGTCGCTGGCGCGCGCCGGCACCCCGGTCGGCGTGGTGGTGGCCCGCCTGCTGCGCGAGCTGTTCGGACGCGACGCCGTGCACTACTCGGTGTCGATCGTGCGCGACCGCGGCATCGACGACGCCGCCCTGCGCCACATCCTGGCGCACGGACACCAGGCCGACGGCATCGTCTTCCTCGACGGCTGGACCGGCAAGGGCGTGATCGCGCGCGAATTGGCCGGCTCGATCGAGACGTTCAACGTGCGCCACGGCACCCATATCGACGCCGGCCTGCACGTGCTGTCCGACCTGGCCGGCGCCGCCGCCTGCGCGGCCTCGTGCGACGACTACCTGATCCCGTCGAGCATCCTGAATGCCACGGTGTCGGGCCTGGTAAGCCGCACCGTCATGAGCGACGACATGCGCGCCGACGACTTCCACGGCTGCGTATTCTATGAGCAGTTCGCGGATGTGGACCGCTCGCAGGCGTTCGCCGACGAATTGGTGGCGCTGGCGCTGGCGCAATCCGGCACACTGCCGCGCGCGGAACCGATCGACGCCGCCGCGGCGCGCGAACGTTCGCAGACCTATATCGGCGCCG
The DNA here is from genome assembly GCF_017582745.1 of Massilia oculi. Lineage (GTDB taxonomy): Bacteria > Pseudomonadota > Gammaproteobacteria > Burkholderiales > Burkholderiaceae_D > Telluria > Telluria oculi_A. The sequence continues at coordinate 98,456 of NZ_JAFVIM010000002.1, read as the reverse complement.
CGATGCGGCGCTACGGCATCGCCGACGTCAACCTGGTCAAGCCCGGCATCGGCGAAGCCACGCGCGTGCTGCTGCGCCGCGTGCCGCGCCTGGTCGTGCTGCGCGACCCTGGCGTCACCGAAGTGGCGCACCTGGCCGTGCTGGCCGAAGAAAAACGGGTGCCGGTCGAGATCGACCCGCACCTGCCCTATCACGCAGTATCCCTGATCAGGAGTGCATCGGATGGCTAAATCACTGGGCGCGTCGTTGTACGTGCCGGCCAATCACAAGAACCTGACCGCGATCGCCAACGGCGACCGCCTGCCGCACGCGCGCTCGCTGATCTTCTGCACCGAGGATTCGATCGCCGACCGGGAACTCAGCTGGTCGCTGTTCAACCTCTCGGTGGTGCTGGCGAACATGCGCCTGGACGTGGCGGCCGACCGCTTCGTACGTGTGCGCAATCCCGAAGTGCTGGCGCGCGTGCTGGCCATGCCGGGCGCCGAGAAGCTGACCGGTTTCGTGCTGCCCAAGATCACGCGCCACAACTTCGACAGCTATTTCAAGCTGGTGCGCCACACCGGACACGTCTTGATGCCGACCCTGGAGACGGCCGAGGCCTTCGACGACGGCGAGATGCAGGGCCTGCGCGCCGCGCTGGAAGCGCCGGGCGTGCGCCACCGCATCCTGGCGCTGCGCATCGGCGGCAACGACCTGCTGGCCCTGCTCGGCCTGCGCCGCCCGCGCGGCATGACCCTGTACCGCACACCGCTCGGACCGGTGATCTCGCGCCTGGTGACGACCTTCCGTCCCTATGGCTTCATGCTGACCGCGCCGGTGTTCGAATACCTCGACCTGCCCGAACTGCTGGACCAGGAAGTGATCGAAGACCTGGCCCACGGCATGGTCGGCAAGACCGCGATCCATCCGACCCAGATCGCGCCGATCGAGCAGCACTTCAAGGTGACGCCGCAAGACCTGGCGGTGGCGCGCGCCATCCTCGACGCCTCGAGCCCGGCGGTGTTCCGCATGGACGACGCGATGCAGGAAGTCGCCACCCACCGCGCCTGGGCCGAGCGTACCCTCGAACAATCGCGCCTGTTCGGCTCACGCGCCGAACTGGGCCACAAACCATTCATGGAAGGAGAACCCTCATGACTACTCAGTTTGGACGCGGACAGAAGGGCAAGCTGGCCGACCTCGGCGCCGGCCACGTCTTTAACGTCGACGTCGAGATCGCCGCCAACGGCGCTTCGGTCGAGGTCTCCTGCTTTGGCCTGGACGCCAGCGACAAGCTGTCGGACGACCGCTACATGGTGTTCTACAACCAGCTGGCCAGCCCCGAAGGCGCGGTGCGCCTTGACCTGGGCGGCGGGCGCGCGCGCTTCGCCGTCAACCTTGACGCGCTGCCGTCATCGATCGCGAAGCTCGTGTTCGTGGCCGCGATCGACGGCGCAGCCACCATGCGCACCCTGGGCGCCAGCTCCCTGTCGCTGGGCAGCGCCGTGCGCTTCCCGTGGTCGGGCGCCGATTTCGGCGACGAGAAAGCCCTGATCGTGGCCGAACTCTATCGCCGCGACGGCCTGTGGCGCTTCGGCGCCGTCGGCCAGGGCTTCAATGGCGGCCTGTCGGCGCTGCTGAAGCACTTCGGCGGCACCGAGGCGGGATCGCCGGCGCCGGCCGCGCCAAGCCCGGCGCCTGCCCCGGCACCCGCGCCCAAGCCGGCGGTCTCGCTGTCCAAGGTCACGCTCGACAAGCGCGGCGACAAGGTCTCGCTCGACAAGCGTCCCGGCGGCGGCTACGGCCGCATCCACGTCAACCTGAACTGGAACCAGGCCGCCGTCGCGCCGCCTCCTGCATCGCCTCCGCCGCCATCCTCCGCCGCGCGCGGCGGCGGTTTCCTGGATCGCCTCACCAGCATGGCGGGCGACCTCGCGAACAAGGCCGGAGAAATGGCCAACAAGGCCGGCGCGGCGCGCAAGGGCCGCAGCGGCATCGACCTCGATCTCGGCTGCATGTACGAGCTGGCCGACGGCCGCCGCGGCCTGGTGCAGGCGCTCGGCAACACCTTCGGCGACTACGAGCGCGAACCCTTCATCCAGCTTGATGCCGACGACCGCACCGGCGCTGCCGCCAATGGCGAGAACCTGTTCATCAACGGCGAACGCTTCGACAAGATCAAGCGCGCGGTGATCTTCTCCTTCATCTACGAAGGCGCGGCCAACTGGGGCGTGACCAATGGCGTGGTGACGGTGACGGCGCCGGGCCAGGCGCCGGTCGAAGTGAAACTCGACGGTGGCGACCGCCAGATCATGTGCGCGATCGCGCTGATCGAGAACCGCGGCGGCAACCTGGTGATCACCAAGCTGGCCGAGTATTTCCAGCAGCAGGGCATGACCAGCGCGCACGAGTTGATGGACCGGCACTACGGCTTCGGCATGCGCTGGAAGACGGGCAGCAAGTAAGCCCTTTCATGGCAGGGCTGCTACCACTTGCAGCCCTTGTCGGTGATCGTCTCGATGGCGAGCGGGATCAACAGCAGTATGTTGGCTTCCGTGCCGCCGGCATACTTGGTCTGGCAATCGGGGCGTTTCGCCCGCTGCACCGCGCGCGACAGGTCGCTGTCGTCGCGGGAGCGCAGTGGTTCCAGACCGACTGGCCCATACTCGCTGTCCACCTGGCGCGCGACCGCGCGCAAGGACTCCATATCGATCTTTCCCGGCTGCGCCGTCGCTGCCGGCGCCTCGGCTGCGCGAATTTCCTCACTGGCCAGCAGCGGCACGGCCACCAGCGCCGATTCGACGGGTACCGTTGCCGCTGGACGTCGCACTGGCGAGCGCGGCGCGACGGCCGGTGGTGGTTCGGCGGTAGCGGTGGCAGGCATTGGCATCCTTGGTGCCGCGATGAAGGCGAGCTCGATGTAGTCGGCCGGCGCCGGTTCGGGACCGCGCGTGGGTGCGCCGCGATGCTGCAGCAGCGCGAACGCGAGCAGCATATGGATCAGGACGATCAGGGCTCCGGGACCAATCCGCGGCAACGGTCTCCGGCCCGCGAGATCGCGCCAGGACGTAGCGCGCAAGGTGGTGGTGACTGGAACAAGAGGCTGCATGGATCGGCAATCGGTGGATAAACCGTTCGATTACAGCATGCGGGAAGATAATGGACAACGATTGATAGCCGCCATGCATCAGATCATGCATTCAGCATGTCCGACGCCCCAAACGACAAGGGCCGGATCCCCGCGAACGGTCGATCCGGCCCTTGCAGCGCTGGCGGAAGCATCCGCCGGCACTTGATTTTGTATTACTGCAGCTTGATTTCGACGTCGACGCCAGCTGGCAGGTCCAGCTTCATCAGTGCATCAACGGTCTTGTCGGTCGGGTCCACGATGTCCATCAGACGCTGGTGCGTACGGATTTCGAACTGGTCGCGCGAGGTCTTGTTCACGTGCGGGGAACGCAGCACGTCGAAACGCTGGATGCGGGTCGGCAGCGGGACTGGGCCCTTGACGACGGCGCCGGTGCGCTTGGCGGTGTCGACGATTTCCAGTGCGGACTGGTCGATCAGCTTGTAGTCGAACGCTTTCAGGCGGATACGGATTTTCTGGTTTGGAGCGGACATGCTAATTCCTTTAAAAGAACGTTCCGGCTTGTTGCCGGCAATGTGGTAAAGGTACTTCGGTACTGCTCAAGAGGCGGGAGTATATCATCGTTCCCGCTCAAACAGATGGGGACAGACCAAAAAGTCTGTCCCCATCGTTGTGCCGGCAAGACGCTCCGGAGAGCGCCCTACCTGCGATCAAGGCCTGGTGAATTAGGCGATGATTTTTGCCACGACGCCGGCGCCGACGGTACGGCCGCCTTCGCGGATTGCGAAGCGCAGACCTTCTTCCATCGCGATCGGAGCGATCAGCTTGACGGTGATCGAGACGTTGTCGCCTGGCATGACCATTTCTTTGTCTGCTGGCAGTTCGATCGAACCGGTCACGTCAGTCGTACGGAAGTAGAACTGAGGACGATAGTTGTTGAAGAACGGGGTGTGACGGCCGCCTTCGTCTTTCGACAGGACGTAGATCTCACCGGTGAAGTTGCTGTGCGGCTTGATCGAGCCTGGCTTTGCCAGAACTTGACCACGTTGCACGTCTTCACGCTTGGTGCCGCGCAGCAGCAGGCCGACGTTGTCGCCAGCTTGACCCTGGTCCAGCAGCTTGCGGAACATTTCCACGCCGGTGCAGGTGGTCTTGACGGTGTCAACGATACCGACGATTTCGATTTCTTCGCCGACTTTGATCACGCCGCGCTCGACACGACCGGTCACGACGGTGCCGCGGCCCGAGATCGAGAACACGTCTTCGACTGGCATCAGGAAGGCGCCGTCAACAGCACGTTCCGGGGTTGGGATGTAGGTGTCCAGGGCTTCTGCCAGACGGGCGATGCACTCTTCGCCCATTTCGCCTGGCTGGCCTTCCAGCGCCATACGTGCCGAACCCTTGATGATTGGCAGGTCGTCGCCTGGGAACTCGTACTTCGACAGGAGTTCGCGCACTTCCATTTCGACCAGTTCCAGCAGTTCTGCGTCGTCGACCAGGTCGCACTTGTTCAGGAACACGATGATGTATGGAACGCCAACCTGACGCGCCAGCAGGATGTGCTCGCGGGTCTGTGGCATTGGGCCGTCAGCGGCCGAGCACACCAGGATCGCGCCGTCCATCTGCGCAGCACCGGTAATCATGTTCTTGATGTAGTCGGCGTGGCCTGGGCAGTCAACGTGAGCGTAGTGACGGTTTTCGGTTTCGTACTCGACGTGCGCGGTGTTGATGGTGATGCCGCGTGCTTTTTCTTCCGGAGCCGCGTCGATCTGGTCGTAGGCCTTGGCTTCGCCGCCGAATTTCTTCGACAGGACGGTAGCGATTGCAGCCGTCAGGGTGGTTTTGCCGTGGTCAACGTGACCGATGGTGCCGACGTTGACGTGCGGCTTGGTCCGTTCGAATTTACCTTTTGCCATTTCCTAATTCCTTTAAGAGAAACGATATATTTTGTTTAACTGGAGGGATGGGACGTCCCATCCCTCCATTATCTATTACTTGGACTTCGCGGTGACGATAGCGTCGATCACGTGCTTCGGAGCTTCCGAATAGTGCTTGAACTCCATCGTGTAGGTCGCGCGGCCCTGGGTCGCCGAACGCAGCGAGGTCGAGTAACCGAACATTTCCGACAGCGGGACTTCGGCCTTGATGATCTTGCCGCCGCCGCCCGGGATTTCGTCCATGCCCTGCACCATGCCACGACGGGACGACAGGTCGCCCATCACGGTACCGGCGTAGTCTTCCGGCGTTTCCACTTCCACGGCCATCATCGGCTCGAGGATGACCGGATTCGCTTTACGGCAGCCGTCCTTGAACGCCATCGAGCCCGCCATGCGGAACGCGTTTTCGTTCGAGTCGACGTCGTGGTACGAACCGAAGGTCACGGTGACTTTCACGTCCACCACTGGGTAGCCGGCCAGCACGCCCGAGGTCAGGGTCTCGCGCACGCCTTTTTCCACCGCAGGGATGTATTCGCGAGGAATGACACCGCCCTTGATGGCGTCGACGAACTCGAAGCCCTTGCCTGGCTCTTGCGGCTCGATCGACAGGACTGCGTGACCGTACTGACCACGACCGCCCGACTGCTTGACGAACTTGCCTTCGACGTCGGTGACTGCCTTGCGGATGGTTTCGCGGTATGCAACCTGTGGCTTGCCGACGGTCGCTTCCACGTTGAACTCACGCTTCATGCGGTCAACGATAATTTCCAGGTGCAGCTCGCCCATACCACCGATGATGGTCTGGCCCGATTCTTCGTCGGTACGCACGCGGAACGACGGATCTTCTTGTGCCAGGCGGTTCAGCGCCAGGCCCATTTTTTCCTGGTCAGCCTTGGTCTTCGGCTCGACGGCCTGCTGGATGACCGGCTCAGGGAAGACCATCTTTTCCAGGATGATCGGTGCCGAAGGATCGCACAGGGTTTCACCGGTGGTCGCTTCTTTCAGGCCGACTGCAGCGGCGATGTCGCCTGCGCGGACTTCCTTGATCTCTTCGCGCTGGTTCGCGTGCATCTGCAGAATACGGCCGACGCGTTCCTTCTTGCCCTTGATCGGGTTGTAGACGGTGTCGCCCGAATTGATGACGCCCGAGTACACGCGGAAGAAGATCAGCTGGCCGACGAACGGGTCGGTCATGATCTTGAATGCCAGCGCAGCGAACTTCTCGTTGTCGTCCGCCTTACGGGTGACCGGCTGGTCGTCTTCGTCGGTACCGCCGACCGGTGGGATGTCCACTGGCGATGGCAGGTATTCGATGACCGCGTCCAGCATTGCCTGCACGCCCTTGTTCTTGAACGCGGTGCCGCACATCATCGGCACGATTTCGCCAGCGATGGTACGTGCGCGCAGCGCCTTCTTGATCTCGGCTTCCGACAGTTCGCCTTCTTCGAGGTACTTGTTCATCAGGTCTTCCGACGCTTCAGCGGCGGTTTCGACCAGCTTCTCGCGCCACTCGTTGGCCGAGTCGACCAGCTCTGCAGGCACGTCGACGTAGTCGAACTTCATGCCTTGCGAAGCGTCGTCCCACAGGATCGCCTTCATCTTGACCAGGTCGACCACGCCTTTGAAGTTGTCTTCGGCGCCGATCGGGATCTGCAGAGGAATCGGGTTTGCCTTCAGGCGAGCGCGCATCTGCTCGTAGACCTTGAAGAAGTTCGCACCGGTACGGTCCATCTTGTTGACGAAGGCCAGACGCGGGACTTTGTACTTGTTAGCCTGACGCCACACGGTTTCCGACTGCGGCTGCACGCCGCCGACTGCACAGTAAACCATGCAGGCGCCGTCCAGGACGCGCATCGAACGTTCCACTTCGATGGTGAAGTCGACGTGGCCCGGGGTATCGATGATGTTGAAGCGGTGCGGCTCGAAGTTGTTCGCCATGCCTTTCCAGAAGCAGGTCGTCGCAGCCGAGGTAATGGTAATACCACGCTCCTGCTCTTGCTCCATCCAGTCCATGGTGGCGGCGCCATCGTGCACTTCACCGATCTTGTGGTTCACGCCCGTGTAGAACAGGATGCGCTCGGTGGTAGTGGTCTTGCCGGCGTCGATGTGAGCGGAAATACCGATGTTACGGTAGCGCTCGATGGGGGTAGTGCGTGCCATAATTTTTCCTAAATCTTTGAATGGACAAAACCGAGCATCATCTTGATGATCAAAATGAGCCCGGCCTGAACAACGGATACTGCAGGGGCATACTCAGGAGAAAGTTCCCCCTGCGGTCTGCCCATTTTTTTAGAAGCGGAAGTGCGAGAACGCCTTGTTCGCTTCTGCCATGCGGTGCACTTCGTCACGACGCTTCATCGCGCCGCCGCGGCCTTCAGCCGCTTCCATCAGTTCACCACCCAGACGTTGCGGCATGGATTTTTCGCTGCGCTTGTTTGCGGCTTCGCGCAACCAACGCATGGACAGCGCCATACGACGAACCGGACGAACTTCCACTGGCACCTGGTAGTTGGCGCCACCGACACGGCGGGATTTGACTTCCACCAGCGGCTTGGCGTTGTTGATCGCGGTCGTGAACACTTCCAGCGGGTCTTTGCCCGACTTGGCTTGAATGTGTTCGAATGCACCGTAGATGATGTTTTCAGCGACCGACTTCTTGCCGGACAGCATCAGAACGTTGACGAATTTGGCGACATCGGTGTTGCCGAATTTTGGATCCGGCAGGATCTCGCGCTTGGGTACTTCACGACGACGTGGCATTTCAATTCCTTCCTGTCTTCAGTTGAGTGCGGTAACCACACTCGCGAAAGGCCCTCATGACCCTTCACTTACTCGGCCTCGCGGCCGGCTCAACTTATCTAATTAATGTGACGTGTCTGTGACACGCACCTCGAAGATTACTTCTTCGCAGCCTTGGCACGCTTGGCGCCGTACTTCGAGCGCGCTTGCTTACGGTCTTTGACGCCCTGGGTATCCAGTGCACCGCGAACCATGTGGTAACGCACACCTGGCAAGTCTTTCACACGACCGCCGCGCAGCAGCACGACACTGTGTTCTTGCAGGTTGTGGCCTTCACCGCCGATGTACGAAATGACTTCGAAACCGTTGGTCAGACGCACTTTGGCGACTTTACGAAGTGCCGAGTTTGGCTTCTTCGGGGTGGTGGTGTACACACGGGTGCACACGCCACGTTTTTGCGGGCAGTTTTCCAGTGCCGGCGACTTGCTCTTCACAACCGCGGCTTCACGCGGCTTGCGAATCAATTGATTGATGGTTGGCATCGTTCCTAATCCAACTAAATTGCTGCTACGTTGACGACCCGGGACGGCAAACAGGCTGGCCCGGGGACTAAAACCTAGTCCCGTAAGAACTGACAGCGGAGGCGACGAAAGCCACTCGACAAAAGGAGCGGCTGCGAATGCGTATACGATGTGCAGAATAAAAACGAGAACTCGCGAATATACGCTGAATGTGACGGTGGGTCAACCAGTTTGCCGCCTCGTCAAGGCCAGACAGGCTCATGGGCCGGTAAACCGTGGTGAATGTGGCATCACCGCGACAACCGGCCCCGTGTATACATTCCGTATACCTACGCCGCCGCCAGTTCCTCGGCATCGAGGCCTGCCGGAATCCGCATCGGCGTGGCCGGATCGGTCACCGCGCGCCACACGGCTTGCGCGACATCCTGGGCATGGGTGACCGGCCCCGGCCCGCGTACATTGGCCACCACGGCGTCCAGCAAGGGAGCGTAGGCGTCCGGCATCGCGCCTCCCATGTGCGCCCGCGCGTTGGCGCCGAACTGCGTCTCCGGCGAGCGCCCCGGCAGCACCAGGCGCAGGCGGATCCCGAGCGGCTCGAGCTCGAGCGCCAGCGATTCGGTGAAGGCGTTCACGGCCGCCTTGCTGGCGGTGTAGACCGACAGCAGCGGCAGCGACTTGAGCGTGACCGACGAGGTGACGTTGACGATCACGCCCTCACCTTTGGCGCGCAGCGCCGGCAGCACGGCTTGCGTCATCGCGATCGTGCCGAGCGTATTGGTCTCGAACACGCTGCGCGCGGTGGCGACCGGGATGCCTTCCAGCGGGTACAACACGCCGATGCCGGCGTTGTTGACCAGCGCATCGATGGGGCCGGCGGCGTCGAGCGCGGCCCGGATGCTGGGGCCGTCCGTGACGTCGAGCGCCAGCACGCGCAGCCGTTCGGACGGCGGCAGGACGCTGGCGCCAGGGTTGCGCATGGTGGCCACGACCTTCCAGTCGCGCTCGAGGAAATGGCGGGCGATCTCGAGGCCGAAGCCGGACGAGCAGCCGGTGATCAGGACGGTTTTCATGGTGAACTCCTGTGAATGGTTGCGGTAGCAGTACGATATGCGCGCCCGCCAGGACGCGCTACAATCAGCAGTCCACTATTCATTTGCGAGAGTCCGGAGATGACCGATCCATTGGCCGAGGTGGTCGACCTGCTGCGGCCGGGCGTGCGCATGACCAAGGTGGTCGGCGGCGCCGGACGCTGGGGCGTGCGGCGCGCCGAGACCGGCCAGCCGTCGTACTGCATCGTCCTCGAAGGCCGCTGCCGGCTGGCCATCGAAGACAGCCCCGAGCTGCTGCTCGAGCCGGGCGACTTCGTGCTCATCCCCGCGACCTGGAACTTCACGATGTCGAGCATGCAGGCGCCCGATCCGCAGGCCTTCGAGCGGATGCCGGTGATGCTGCGCCCCGGGGAATTCCGGCTCGGCGACCCCGATGGCCCGCCGGATGGCCGCTACATCATCGGCCACTGCGTGTTCGCATCGCCCGATGCGGCGCTGCTGGTGTCGCTGCTGCCGCGCTATGTGCACGTGCGCGGCGAGCCGCGCCTGGCCATGCTGGCGCAGCTGGTGGGCGACGAGTCGCGCGAGCAGCGCCCGGCGCGCGAGAGCGTGATGACGCGCCTGCTCGAGGTGCTGCTGATCGAGGCGCTGCGTTCGACTAGCGACAGCGCTGCCTCGACTGGCCTGGTGCGCGCGATGGCGGATGCGCGCCTGGCCGCGGCGCTGCGCCGGATGCACGAATCGCCGGCGCGCTCCTGGACCATGGCCGAACTGGCGCAAGAGGCGGCGCTGTCGCGCTCCACCTTCTTCGAGCGCTTCAGCCGCGCGGTGGGCAAGGCGCCGATGGAATACCTGCTGGGCTGGCGCATGGCGCTGGCAAGCGACGCGCTGCGGCGCGGCACTTCGAGCATCGCCGAGGTGGCGGAGCAGGTCGGATACAGCTCCGCGAGCACCTTCAGCGTCGCCTTTGCCCGCCACGTCGGCATGCCGCCGGCCAGGTATGCGCGCGAAGCGGCGCTTGCCGCTTAGGTGTTGCGCGCGATCTCGACGAAGGCTTCCAGGTAGGCCGTTCCGGCATCGACTTCGCGCGTGCCCAGGAAGATCTGCTTGAATACGCCCTCTTCCCCCAGCCGCACCGGCGTCACCGCCATCCGCCCCGCGTATTCCTCCACCAGCCAGCGCGGCAGCGCCGCCACGCCGCGGCCGCTGGCCACCATCTGCAGCATGATGTCGGTGGTCTCGATCGTCTTGCGCTGGCGCGGCGCGCAGCCTGCCGGCAGGAAGAACTGGTTATAGATGTCGAGGCGCTCGACGTCGACCGGATAGGTGATCAACACATCGTCCGAAAGGTCGGCCGGCTCGGCGTGGAAACGCCCGGCCAGCGGATGGCCGCTGCCCACCACCAGCACCTGCTCGTAGTCGAATACCGGCACGAAACGCAGGCCCGGCTTGAACAGCGGGTCGGGCGTGACCAGCAGGTCGATCTCGTAGCCGTGCAGGGCCTTGAGGCCGCCGAACTGGAAGCGCTGCTTGACGTCGACGTCGACCTCGGGCCACGCGGCCAGGTAAGGATCCACCACTTTCAACAGCCACTGGTAGCAGGGATGGCACTCCATCCCGATGCGCAGGGTGCCGCGCTCGCCGCGCGCGTATTCATGCATCAGGCGCTCGGCATGCTCGAGCTGGGGCAGCACCCTGTCGGCCAGCGCCAGCAGATAGCGCCCGGCCTGGGTCAGGCGCAACGCCCGCCCCTCGCGCGTCCAGACCGGCGTGCCGAGCTGCTGCTCGAGCTTCTTCACCGTGTGGCTCAGGGCCGACTGCGTCAGGCACAGCACGTCGGCGGCGGCGGTCAGCGAGCCGCGCCGGTCGACCTCGCGGATCAGGGACAGGTGGATGCGTTCGATCATGTCACATGAACAGAATTAATGAATGGATGAAATCATACCAATTTTATTCATGGATGGAGCGGCCTATGATGAACTCATCCATTCTTATCAGGCTGACCTCATCATGACGACTACCCACACCCTCGGCTTTCCGCGCATCGGCGCGCGCCGCGAACTGAAATTCGCCCTCGAACGCTTCTGGAAGGGCGAAGCCACGGCCCAGGAGCTCGGCGCCCAGGCCGCGGGGCTGCGCCAGCGCCACTGGCAACAGCAGGCCAGGCTCGACTTCGCCCCGGTCGGCGATTTTTCACTCTATGACCAAGTGCTGGACATGAGCTTCACCCTCGGGAACGTGCCGGAACGCGCTCATAGCCACCATGGCGATGCGCTCGATGCTTATTTCCGCGTCGCGCGCGGCCGCAGCCAGGGCGACCACGACCATGCCTGCGGCGGCGTCCATGCCGGCGAGATGACCAAGTGGTTCGACACCAACTACCACTACATCGTCCCTGAATTCGGCGCCGACACCAGTTTCAGGCTCGACACCGCGCGCCTCGACGAACAACTGGCCCAGGCGCGCACGCTGGGGGTGAAGGCCAAGCCGGTCATCATCGGGCCGCTCACCTATCTCTGGCTGGGCAAGGCCAAGGACGGCAGCGACCGGCTCGACCTGCTGCCCCGCCTGCTGCCGGTGTATGCCGAGCTGCTGGCCTGGTTCGTCACGCAGGGCATCGAATGGGTGCAGGTCGACGAGCCGGCGCTGGTCACCGAACTCGATGCGCGCTGGCAGGCCGCCTATGCGAGCGCCTACGACACGCTGCAACACGGCGGCGTGAAACTGCTGCTGGCGACCTATTTCGGCCGCCTGGAGGACAACCTGGCGCTGGCCTGCGCGCTGCCGGTCGACGGCCTGCACCTGGATGCGATCAATGCCCGCGCCGAGATCGCGCCGGTCATCGACGCCCTGGGCCAGGACAAGGTGCTGTCGCTGGGCGTGATCGACGGCCGCAACATCTGGAAGACCGACCTGCACGCCACGTTGGAATGGCTCGAGCCGGTGCAGCGCCAGTTGGGCCAGCGCCTGTGGATCGCGCCATCGTGCTCGCTGCTGCACGTGCCGGTCGACCTGCAGAACGAGACCGCGTTTGACCCCGAGATCCGCTCCTGGCTGGCGTTCGCCGTGCAGAAGCTGGAAGAATTGCGCATCCTGGCCCATGCGCTCGACCATGGCCGCTCGCAGGTGCAGCTCGAACTGGTGGAAAACGCCGCCGCGATCGACCGCCGGCGCGCCTCGAAACGCGTGTCGAACCCGGAAGTGGCGCAGGCCCTGGCCGCGATCACGCCCGAGCTGGGCCAGCGCGCCAGCAGCCACGCCGAACGCAGCCTGAAGCAGGCCGCCCTGCTCCAGCTGCCGAGCTTCCCGACTACCACCATCGGCTCCTTCCCGCAGACGGCGGCGATCCGCCAGGCGCGCAATGCCCATAAAAAGGGCGAACTGGATGCGGCGGCATACGAAGAAGCGATGCGCGGCGAGATCGCGCGCTGCGTGCGCGAGCAGGAAGCGCTGGGGCTGGACGTGTTCGTGCACGGCGAGGCCGAACGCAACGACATGGTCGAATACTTCGGCGAACAACTCGACGGCTATGCCTTCAGTCAGAACGGCTGGGTGCAATCCTATGGTTCGCGCTGCGTGAAGCCGCCGATCCTGTTCGGCGACGTGCGCCGGCCGCAGGCGATGACGGTCAAGTGGACCACCTATGCGCAATCGCTGACCGACAAACCGATGAAGGGCATGCTGACCGGCCCGGTGACGATCCTGAACTGGTCGTTCGTGCGCGACGACCAGCCGAGGTCAGTGAGCTGCCGCCAGCTGGCGCTGGCCATCCGCGAGGAGGTGCTGGACCTGGAGCGCGCCGGCGTGCGCGTGATCCAGATCGACGAGGCAGCCCTGCGCGAAGGCTTGCCGCTGCGCCGTGCGGAGTGGAAGGACTATTTGGACTGGGCGGTCGAATCGTTCCGCATCACGGCCAACGGCGTGGCGGACGAGACCCAGATCCACACCCATATGTGCTATTCGGAGTTCAACGACATCATCGCCGCGATCGCCGCCATGGATGCCGACGTGATCACGATCGAGACCTCGCGCTCGGATATGGAACTGCTGGACGCCTTCGACGACTTCCAGTATCCGAACGAGATCGGGCCGGGCGTCTACGACATCCATTCGCCGAACATCCCGAGCCAGGACCACATCGTGGACCTGATGCGCAAGGCCGCCACCCGCATCCCGGCCGAGCGCCTGTGGATCAATCCGGACTGCGGCCTCAAGACCCGCAACTGGGAAGAAGTGCTGCCGGCGCTGCGCAATATGGTGGCGGCGGCGCACACCTTGCGCGCCGCCTGACCCGCTTAATCGGCCTTTTTCAGGAAGTCGCCGACCGCCTTCACCAGCAGCGGCGACACCGGCAGCGACGGGTCGCTGTAGGCCGCGGCCTGCAGCGCCGGGTCGGCCCGCACGTGCTTGAAGATATGGTTCATGCCCGGGATGATGGCCAGGGTCGCATCCGGCTTGGCGCGGTACAGGGCGTTGGCCTGGGCGACTTCCACCTGGATGTCGGTATTGCCCTGGACGATCAGCACCGGCATGGTCAAGGCGGCGATGCGCTGCGCGGGCACGTACTTGAACCACGAGATCATGTAGGGCTGGACGCTCGGGCGGTAGAGGGTGTTCAGGGCCGGCGGCACGTCGTCGACGGTGGTCCCACTTTCGAGCGCCGTCAGGATGCGTTCGCTTTCCTTGTTCAATTCCGGCGGCAGCTTGCCGGCCAGCTGCTTGCGCAGGACGGTGGATGGCCCATCGGCGATGCCGGCGATCGAGACGAAGGCCGCGGCGCCGCCCTGCTGCGCCGCCAGCATGCCGATCAGGGAGCCTTCGCTGTGGCCGATCACGGCCACCGAACCGAAGCGCGGGTCGGCCTTCAGCCTGGCGATCCAGGCCGCGGCGTCTTCCACATAGTTCTCGAAGCGCAGCTCGGATTCGGTCGGCCCGGCCGGCAGGCTGGCTGCCACGCCGCGCTTATCGTAGCGCAGCGAGGCGATGCCCTCCCCGGCCAGCGCCACGGCCAGCATCCTGAGGCTGTCGTTGCGGCCCGGTATCAGGGGATTGTTGCCATCGCGGTCGGTCGGGCCGGAACCGGCGATGATCAAGGCGACACGGGGCTTGCCCTCGAGGGCGGCCGGCAATTGCAGGGTGCCGGCGATGCGGCCGGTCGGCGTGTCGAGGTTGATGTGTTCTTCGCTCGTTTGTGCCGAGGCGATGCCGGCGGCCAGGAACAGCAGCAGGGTGGCAATGAAGCCGGTGGCGGACTTCATGCGCGCCCCGCGGTGATCGTCTTGGGCGACACCACCAGGACCGTCAGCCAGCCCAGGAAGGCAAAGCAGCGCTGCAAACCCATGAAACACAGGAACCAGACGGCCCACTGCGCGGCCCCGTATTCGAAGGGCGGGAGCCCGGCCGCGTGCAGCAACAGGATCGTCGACATCACCGTGAGCATGCTCACGGGCAGGGAAAACCACCACTTCTTTTCAAGCTCGGACATAGCATTCCTCTTTCAATATCATTCACGCCGCGACAGGCAGGCCGCGCTGCGCCAGGCAGAAGCCCTGGATCCGTTCCAGCACTGCCTCGGCTTCATGCTGGTCCAGCCCCGCCCCGAAATGGTAGCGATGGGTCGCCGTCTCGATCTCGATCCGGCCATGGCCGAAGCCGAGGGCATCCCATTTTGCCTCGGGCGTCCACGCTTCCGGCGCCGGCAGCAGCCGCACCGCGCGGATCTCGTCGGGCCGGAAGGCCAGCTCGATCGGCGGCAGCTCGCCCGCATGGGCGATGTACAGCTCATCCCGGAACACGAAGTTGCGATACAGCGCCCAGGCGGCCACGCTCACGATGGCCAGCGCGCAGGCGGTGAAGACGATGACGCCGGGAGACAGGTCGCGCCGCGCACCGCTCGCCAGGCCATAGGCCAGCAGGCAGACGAAGCAAAAGGACATGCACGCGGCAAAGCCGCGCTTCTGGGTTGGACAGACGATATGCAGGACCAGGCTGGCGCTCATTCCTTTTCTTCGAAAACGGCCTTGACCGTGAAAGATACCACTTCTCGAAGAATGGAATGTGCGCGGATTCTCTCCGTTCCTAGATTCCCGGCTCCAGCGCACCCGTGAACCAGCCCAGCTCCCCGTCCAGCGCAGCCCGGATCGGTCCCGGCGTGAGGCCGGTCCAGCGCTTGAACGAGCGCCGGAAATTGGCGGCGTCATGAAAGCCCAGGTAGCGAGCGACTTCCTCGTTGTCGGCCCGCTCGACCTGGAACAGCCACAGCGCCACATGGGTGCGCACCCCGTCCAGCTCACCCTGGAAATGGGTATGGTGGCGCAGCAGCTGGCGCTTGAAGGTCGCCGGGCTGACGCCGAAATCGGCCGCCGTGCGCTCCAGCGTCGGCGCCATGCGCACATTTTCCAGCAGGTAGTCGTAGAGCGCGGCCAGGATACCCGGTGCGCGCGCCTCCTCCTGTTCGGCCGCCTGCTGGGCCAGGCGCGCCGCCATCTCGCTGGCGCGCGGCCACGGCCGGTCGAGCCAGGCGGCAGGCAGCAGCATGGCGTCGAGCTGGCAACCGAAGCGCAGCTCGGTGCCCAGGTGGACGTGGTGCTGTTCGACGTGGCGCGGCGCGCCGCGGTTGAAGCAGAAGCGCCACGGCAGGCGCTTGCCGCCCAGCCAACGGCACAACGCCACCACCGCCGTCATGTGCATCTCGACCAGGGCCGGCCGGATGCCGGGGGCGCCATAGGCGTCGATCCAGTACAGCAGCGCCACGTCGCCCCAGGTCTCGAAGCGTGGCCGCAGCAGCGGCGTCAGGCGCGCATGGAAGCGGCACAGTGTCTGCAGCAGCGCGCGCAGGTTCGGCGCCTGCACCAGCGCATGGCTGGCGGCGCCGTCATGGCCGGGCAGCAGCAGCTGGCCCAGCATGAAGCTGGTGTCGGGGCTGTCCAGGGTGCGCAGGGTGTTCGACAGTTGCTGCAGGTATTGCGCCGGCGCGACCAGTCCATCGGGATTCAGGCCGGCCACCAGCCCCGTGTCACGCAGCAGGTCGGCGTCGTCCGCATCGCGCGAGCGGCCGTATTCCAGCGCCAGCGCGGGCTGCTGCCGCGCCGGGATCGACGGTTCTCCGGCTGGCTGCCAGGCGATCACACGGCGTCCATCTGGCGGCACAAGGTGGCCAGCAGCGCATCCGGCGCGCCCTGCGCGGGCGCGCAGCCATGGCGCAGGGAGATCCGCACCCGTCCCCCCGCCGCATGGTGGCGCATCGACGACACCATGCGGCACAGGTGCTGGGCGGCGTCGCGCGCGTCGGGCTCCGTCAGGCCCGGCATCAGCACCGCGAAGCGGTCGCCGGCATAGCGGCACAGCAGGTCTTCGTTGCGCAGGTTCAGGAGCAGCATGTGCGCCACCGCCTGCAGCACGCGGTCGCCTTCGAGCTGGCCGTGTTCCCGGTTGATGCGGTGGAATTCGTCGATGTCGAACAGCACCAGCGCGCAATCCTGGCCATCGTCCCGTCGGCTCTCAAGACGCAGCTGCTCGCGCAGGTAGGCGGCGTCGGCCAGCTGGGTGATGCGGTCGAACGGGCGATGGTTGCGAAACAGCCGCTCGCGCTTGCGCATGTGATCGGACAGCGTGGCCTGCTCGAGCTTCCAGTAATACATGCCGACGGTAAGGATCAGCATCCCGAGCGGCAGGAGCGACTCCAGCGCGTTGTCCCACAGCGCCGCCTTGTCGATGTCGACCACCTCGTCCAGGCAATCGGCCCAGGAGCCGAGCATGATGCAGGCCAGGCCACTGGTCAGCAGCCGCGTGACCAGCCCGTCCGGCCGGCTGGACAGCACGATCAGGCACCACAGCGCCGCCAGCAACGAGGTGCCGCCCTCGCTCGCGATGTCGACCCAGTCCCATTCGGCCATCGGGATGGTGGTCCCGGCGCCGACGAACAGGAAGGCGAAGGCGCCGAGCAGCGCGCCGATCAGCAAGGCATGGCGGATCAAGTTGGACATACGGGCAGGATTCAAGGGTGGATCGCCGGACCATAGCGCAGCCAGATGACCGCAGGATGACAGGATGGCAAACCGTCGCGTCGCGGCACAGGGTCCGAACGGCTCAGCCGATCCGGCCACGCCCCGTGCGCAGCCGTGCCCGCCGCACGCAGGCCATGGCCGGCGCCGGGTCAATTCGGCTCATCCGGCGCCGCCAAGGGGCCCGCGACGCCCGATCGACCGGAAGTCGTCACCGTTTCGTCACATTCGGGCACCAGAATCCGCCCCACTCCAACTATTCCTTGCCCCCATGCGCTATCTCGCCCTCCCCGCCATCACCGCCAGCCTGCTGGCCGCTGCCGGCGTCAACGCTGCCCCTGCTCCGGCGCCGGCCGTCGAATCCAGCGTGGTCGTCACCGGCCAGCGCGCCAGCCTGGCGCGCGCCATCGCCGCCCAGGAACAGGCCGACAACATCGTCAGCGTCATCAGCAGCGACGACATCGGCCACCTGCCGGACAAGAACGCCGCCGAGGCGCTGGCGCGCGTGCCGGGCCTGTCGGTCCAGCGCGACCAGGGCGAAGGCCGCTACGTGGTGGTGCGCGGCCTGGACGCCGACTACAACAGCGTGACCATCAACGGCGCCATGGTGCCCTCGCCGGAAGCGACGCGGCGCGCGGTGGCGCTGGACGTGCTGCCGGCCGGCCTGGTGCGCTCGCTGGAAGTGACCAAGTCGGCCACGCCCGACCAGGACGCCAATTCGCTGGGCGGCACGGTCGAGGTCAAGACCCTGTCCGCCTTCGACCTGCCGGGCAAGCTGCTCAGCGTCGGCGTGGCCGCCAGCCACGACACCAATACCGACCAGAACAGCCCCAGCGCCAACCTGCTGTGGGCCCAGCGCTTCATGGACGGCAAACTCGGCATCGCCGCCGGCCTGTCGGGCGAGAAGCGCAAGTTCGGCTCGGACAATGTGGAAACGGGCGGCGCCTGGGACGGCAACCGCCTGGAAGGCTTCGAGATGCGCGACTACCTGCCCACGCGCGAGCGCCGCGCCGGCGCCTTCAACCTCGACTACCGCCCGGACGCCACCACCAGCTACGCCCTGCGCGGTTTCCTCAGCCGCTTCTCGGACGAAGAGTCGCGCGACCGCATGACCGTGGGCGACTTCGAGAACGACGACGAAAGCGTGGTCGAAGGCGAACTCGCTCCCGCCACGGTCGAACGCCGCCTGCGCCAGCGCAAGTACACGCAAGAGATCCGCTCGCTCACCGGCTCGATGGACCGCCGCTTCGGCGACGCCTGGAAGATGCACCTGGAGGCCGCCACCAGCCGCTCCACCGACAAGACCCCGAACGCGATCAGCGACGCGCGCTTCACCAATATCGAGAGCTTCGAGGGCGTCGGCTTCACCAACACCCGCGCCCCGCACCTGATCGCCCCCGCCGGCGTGGCCGACGCGGCGAACTACGAACTCGATTCGTTCGCGATCGAGCGCGCCTACGCCAAGGACACCAGCCACCAGCTGCGCCTCGACCTGCAGCGCGAATTCGATGCCGGCGACTGGCGCGGCGCGTTCAAGTTCGGCGCCAAGGCCACCCGCCGCGACAAGCGCACCGATACCGACGCCTGGGAATTCGGCAGCGACGATCCGGAAGACGGCGACTACTGGGGCGACGGCCCGACCTCGATGACGGCCTTCGTCAATGGCAAGCGGCTCGACTACCCGTTCGGCAACCTCGGCTACACGCTCGACCCGAACCTGGTGCGCGCCCGCCTGGCCGGCCTGAACCGTGACGGCGCGCGCGCCATCGTCGACTCGGCGCTGGACGACTTCAAGCTGCAGGAAGACATCGACGCCGCCTACGTGCAGGCCAGCCTGCGCAGCGGCGCCTGGACGCTGCTGGCAGGCGTGCGCGCCGAGCGCACCCGCTTCAAGGCCGACGGCTCGCAGGTGACGGACGAAGAAGAGATCACGCCGCGCAGCGCTTCGCGCTCCTACACCAACTGGCTGCCGGGCATGCACCTGCGCTACGACCTCGACCAGCACACCAGCCTGCGCGCCGCGTGGAGCAACTCGGTGGTGCGCGCCAACTTCGCCCAGCTGGCGCCGGGCGTCAGCCTCGATGGCGACGACGAAGCCACCATCGGCAACCCTGACCTGAATCCGCTGCGCTCGCACAACCTGGACCTTGGCATCGAGCGCACCATCGGCGGCGACGGCGTGGTGTCGGCCTATGTGTTCACCAAGGATATCAAGGACTTCACCTACGCCACCGACCTGGCCGGCCGGGGCGACTGGGTCGACTTCAATAGCGCGATCTCGTACGCCAACGGCGAGAAAGCCCGGGTGCGCGGCATCGAACTGGCCTGGCAGCAGCCGCTGCGCATGCTGCCGGCGCCGTTCAACGGCCTGCTGATCGGCATCAACGGCGCCATCACCCACTCGCGGGCCGACATCGACAGCGCCGATGGCGACGGCGGCGTGGCGTCGCGCAGGATCCGCATGCCGGGCCAGTCGAACCGCATCGGCAACCTGATGGTGGGTTATGAATCCGGTCCGTTCAGCGCCCGCCTGGCGATGAACTACAAGTCGCCCTACCTGCTCGAACTGGGTGAGGACGTGCTCGATGCGAGCCAGGACCGCTACGTCGACACCCAGAAGCAGCTGGACTTGTCGATGTCGTTCAAGCTGGACAAGCGCTGGCAGCTTACTTTTGATGCCAGCAACCTGAACAACGAAAAATACTACGTGTACATGGGCGACAAATCCCGCAACGCGCAACACGAACAATATGGCCGCACCTTCAAGATCGGCCTGAAAGCGAGCATCTTCTAATGAAAAAAATCGTATCCCTGGTTCTCCTCGCCACCCTGCACGCGGCCGCCGCCGCGGCGCCGCAAGTGCCGGCTTCGCTGGCCAAGACCGAAGCCCTGGCCGCGCTGCCGGGGGGCGCCTGGCTGGCGCTCGACAAGAACGCCCTGCGCCTGGTCGGCGCCGACGGCAGCGAACGCGCCAGCCTGGCCATCCGCGCCGAGCAGCTCGACCTGCGCCCGGTCGATGGCGGCGTGCTGGCCGTGATCGCGGACTCCAACACCGAGCGCGTGCAGCCGGTGCGGGTCGACCTCGCGGCCGGCACGCTCAAAGCCTTGCCGCCGATGCCGGAAGCCGGCTTTGGCCTGGAAGCGGCCTGCATGTACCGCGACGCCCAGGGCCTGGACCATGTATTCATGGTGGGACCGGACGGCCAGGCGCAGCAGTGGCTGCTGGGCGGCGAAGGGCAAGGCGGCTATCGCCTGGTGCGCCGCCTGGCGCTGCCGACCGCGGTCACCCATTGCCGCGTCGACGACGCCCATGCCACGCTGTTCGTGGCCGAGGAAGGCATGGGCCTGTGGGCCTATGGCGCCGATGCCGAAGGTCCGTCGGCGCGCGTGCCGGTGGCGCTGCGTGCGCCATACGGCAAGCTGGCCGGCGAGATCGAGGGCCTGGCCGTGTTGCCGGGCGGCGTCGCCGCCCTGGACGAAAAAGGTGACCTGTTGAGCTGGCGCCGCGCCGGCGCGGCCTGGACCGCGCTGCCGGCGCGCGCGCTGGGCGGCAAGCAGCTGGTGGCGCTGGACGGCGCCTCGCTGCTGGTGCATACGAAAAAGGGCTGGCAGGCGCCGGCGCTGGCATGGAAGGCCGGCACCGCGCCGCCGCGCGCGCTGCCGATCGTGATGCCGCGCATGCAGACCACACCGGTCGCGCAACTGGGCGACGCCGCCGACGATCCGGCGATCTGGGTCAACCCGAAGGATGCGACCCAGTCGCGCATCCTCGGCACCAACAAGAAGCAGGGCATGCTGGTGTACGACCTGCAGGGCAAGGAAACCCAGTTCCTGCCGGCGGGCCGCCTGAACAACGTCGACGTGCGCCAGGACCTGCGCTTCGGCAGTGAGCGCTTCGACCTGGCCCTGGCCACCCAGCGCGACGAGAATGCGATGGTGCTGTTCACCATCGACGCCAAGGGCATGCTGGCCGAAGCGGCGCGCCTGCCGACCGGCTTGAACGACATCTACGGCACCTGCACCTACCGCACCGCCGAGGGCGGCCTGGATGCCTTCGTCAACGACAAGGACGGCCGCTACGAGCACTGGCAGATCACCCGCAGCGGCGGCAAGTTCAGCGCCAAGCTGGCGCGCCAGTTCAGGGTCGCGACGCAACCCGAAGGCTGCGTCGCGGACGACCGCAGCGGCCTGCTGTTCGTGGGCGAGGAAGACAAGGCGCTGTGGGTGACCTCGGCCAAGGCCGACCAGCCGGCGACGCTCGAGATGGTGATGCCGGTGGGCGAATGGCTGCACGACGACATCGAAGGCATGGGCATCTACCACGGCGACAAGCGCAGCTACCTGGTGGTGTCGAGCCAGGGCAACAGCAGCTACGTGGTGTTCGACGCGGCGCCGCCGTTCAAGGTGCGCGGCGCGTTCCGGATCGGCATGGACCCGGTAGCCGGCATCGACGGCGCCTCCGAGACCGACGGCCTGGAAGTGAGCTCGGCCAACTTCGGCGGCCCGTATTCACGCGGCATGCTGGTGGTGCACGACGGTTTCAAGCGCATGCCGGATGCGGCCCAGAACTACAAGGCGGTGGCCTGGGACGATATCGCCAAGGCCTTGAAGCTGGAAGAGTAAGGCGGATCGGGTTCCACGAGGTGGCTGCTCAACCAGCGCGCCACCTCGGCCGCCCGCTCTTCGATCTCCGATCCGAACCCCTGGCTCGCCAGCAGCGCGATGCCGTTCGGATTGCGTAGCACGCCCGGCGCCAGCACCGGCTGGCCGCTGGCGGTGTCGATGAAGAACGGCGCCAGCGACTCGCGCAGCAACGGCGCCAGCACCAGATTGTGCGAGGACACCAGCACCAGGTCGCGCCCGGCCAGCTGTTCCAGCACGGCGCAGGCGGCCG
Organism: Massilia oculi; assembly: GCF_017582745.1. Lineage (GTDB taxonomy): Bacteria > Pseudomonadota > Gammaproteobacteria > Burkholderiales > Burkholderiaceae_D > Telluria > Telluria oculi_A. The sequence continues at coordinate 76,246 of NZ_JAFVIM010000002.1, read as the reverse complement.
ACACCGACTCCAGGTGATTGGTGCCGCGAAACACCTCATCGATCAGGCAGATGCCCGGCGGCTGGCCGGCGGCATCCAGCAACTCCTTCGCCCGCCGCAGTTCCGCCATGTACAGGCTCTCGCCCCCCAGCAGCGAATCCTCGTTCTGCATGCTGGCGCGCACCGGGATCGCCGGAAGGCAGGCCCGCGTCGCGTAGCAAACGCCGAAGGCGCGTGCCGCGATCGCGTTCAGGCCCACCATGCGCAGGAAGGTGCTCTTGCCCGAGGCATTCTGGCCCGAGACGAAGGCGCCTTTTCCTTCCAGCGCCACCGACAGCGCGACCGGCTGCGCCATCAGCGGATGGATGCCGCCCTCCAGCACCAGGGTGCGCGCGTCGCCGCGTTCGGCCCAGCACCAGCGCTCCATCGATGCCAGGTGGCGCACCAGGACCACGTCGGCCTCCAGGTTGGCGCAGGCCAAATAGCATTCGCGCAGGAAGGCGCGCTCGGCGTGCACGATACGCAGCGTCTTGAAGTAAAACGTCACATTGGCCGCCGCGAACCAGTCGGCGTACTGGATCGCGCCCGGGATCATGCGCAGGCTCAGCGAGCGCGCCAGGCGCAGGTGCAGGCGCTCGCCGGCCGCGCGCGCCTGCACGAAAGGCTCCAGCAGCGCCCCGCCCTGCTTGCCCAGCAGGCTGGTCGTGCGCAGCAGCGCGTGCAGCGCGCGGATGGTGGCGGCCCACTCCTCGAGCGGGCGGTGCAGGCGCATCTGCAGCGCCATCAGGGGCGCCAGCGCCGCCAGGGTCAACATCCAGCCCAGCGGCAGGGTCGCCAGCGCGGCCAGCGACAGCAGCAGCGCGAGCGGCAGCAGCCATAGCCAGCGCGGCCACCACGGGATGGTCGGCGCCGTATCCTGGAACAGCAGGCCGGCCACCTCGGCATCGGCATGGCGCAAGGTAGACAGGCTGGCGTCGATCGCATCCAGCCGCGCCGGGTCATCCATCAGCGCCTGCAGGCGCGCGCGCTGCGCGACGCATGCCGCATCGTCGATGCCGGCCCGCAGGCGCCGGTGCAGCACCTGGCGCGCGAAGATGCTGGCCTGGGGCGCCAATTTTTCTTCGTACGATTCGAGCAGCAAGTCGTTCCAGGTCTGGTCGTCGATGCCGGCGGCGCCATCGAGGCGGTACAGGCGCTCGACCTCGTCCGGGATGAAGAAATGGCGCGGCGGCGGGGCGGATGGGGCGAGCGCAAGGCTGCGCCACAGGTCTTGCAGGCGGTCGAGCAACGACACTGATGAACTTTCTGGAGAACCGGCGGCGCCGGGTGCAAGTCCAACATACGGACAGGATTGCCAACTTGCAAGATCGAAAACATTTGCGGGTTGAAATTACCCGTGACGGGTATGCGACATCGAATCCAACAATGTACGTTTCCCAACATACGGTGTTCCGAATCACTGGCACGATCATCCAGCAAGGCTCCCCGCAGTGCTCCCGATAACAATGACCAAGAAAGGTAGGCCTCATGAAACGCGCTTCGCTCGCAGCCGCGCTGTGCCTGGTGTTCGGTTCCGCCGCCGCCCAGCAGGGCGACGGCACCATGTTCTCCACCAGGATCAACGTCTGGAAACCCAACAAGGTGGAGGCCACGGCGGAGCGCATCGCGGCGCTGAAGGCCCCGCAAGGCTTCACGGTGAGCGCCTTCGCGACCGGCCTCAAGAACGCGCGCATCATCGCGGTGGCGCCGAACGGCGACGTCTACCTCAGCCGGCGCGACCAGGGCGACGTGCTGCTGCTGCGCGACGCCAACGGCGACGGCCGCGCCGACGGCGCGCCGGTCACGGTGGCCAATCGCGCCGGCGCCCACGGCCTGGCGATCCGCGACAACAAGCTGTACCTGGTCACCGTCAAGGAGTTGTTCGTGGCCGACATCAAGCCCGACGGCCGCCTGGGCGAACTCAAGATGCTGATCGGCGACCTGCCCGATTCGGGCCAGCACCCGAACCGCACCATGGCCTTCGGCCCCGACGGCATGCTGTACCTGAGCGTCGGCAGCACCTGCAATACCTGCAATGAAAGCAATGTGGAAAACGCCACCCTGCTGCGCGTTTCCCCCGACGGCAAGAGCCGCACCATCTTCGCCAGCGGCCTGCGCAACATGATCGGCTTCGGCTGGCATCCGACCACGGGCGAGCTGTGGGGCTTCGACCACGGCATCGACTTCCTGGGCGACGACGTCCAGCCAGAAGAGATCAACAAGATCGAGCTGGGCAAGCAGTACGGCTGGCCGCACGTCTACGGGGCCGGCGACACCTACCCGCAAAGCACGCCGCAGGGCGAGATCACCAAGGAACAGTGGAAGGAACGCAGCACGCCGATGGTGCTGGGCTATACCGCCCACGCTGCGCCGATGCAGTGGGTCTGGGGCGCGGGCAGCGCCTTCCCGGCCGAATACCAGGGCGACGCCTTCGTCACCATGCGCGGTTCGTGGAACCGGGTGCCGGCATCGGGCTACGAGATCGTGCGCGTGCGCTACCAGGACGGCCAGCCGAAGTCCGTGGAACCGTTCGTCACCGGCTTCCTGACGGATGGTGGCAAGACCCATATCGCGCGTCCGGTCGGCCTGGCGCTGGCCAAGGACGGCGCGCTCCTGATGGCGGACGACGCCAACGGCGTGATCTACCGCATCGCCTACACCGGCGGCAAGGCGGCGGCCGCCACGCCGCCGAAGGCGCCGGCCGGCCCCATGGAGCAGCAGGTCAACAAGGGCAACACGGTCCCGCTGGCCAACCAGCGCCCCGAGACCGCGGCCAAGGCCCAGTTGAGCGTGACCTCGTCGAGCTTCGGCGCCAACGGGACGATGGACGAGCGCTACACCGAGTATGCGGACGGCGTCTCGCCGGCGCTGTCCTGGAAAGCCGTGGCGGGCGCGAAGTCGTACGCGGTCATCATGGAAGACCCGGACGCCAAACCGGTCACGCCCTTCGTGCACTGGGTGATGTGGAACATCCCGGCCACCATCACCAGCGTGCCGGAAGGCGTGCAGGAGCAGCCGCGCCTGTCCGACCCGGACGGCGTGCTGCAGGGCCGCACCACGCGCGGCGCGCCCGGCTACTACGGGCCAAGGCCACCGGTCGGCGAGGCGGCGCACCGCTACCACTTCCAGGTGTATGCACTGGATAGGATGCTCGACGTGCCCTTCGGCGCCGACCGCGACCAGGTGCTGCAGGCGATGAAGGGCCATGTCCTGGCCAAGGGCGAGATCGTCGGCAAGTACGGGCAGAAGCAGCAGCCGCAGAAGTGAACGTTGCGCGGACAGCCATGTCCGCGAACGACCGCCCTAAGGCCGGACGGACACTGCGGACAGTGGCGTTCGCCCAGCCACTCCTATATGAATCAATAACTTAAGCGCTGGCACGGATCGTGCAGTAACGACAGGCAATCCGTCGTTACTGGACACAACATGATCCGCGATACATCCCAACAAGACGCCGTCGTCGCCACGCCGGCGTCCCACACCTTCAAGCGCCGCGCGCTGCTGATCGGCGCTGCCGCCGCTCTGCTGGCTGCCAGCTTCGCCGTGTTCGGCGCCTGGAGCGGCAGCGAGCATTCCGTCTCCGCCAGCCGCGTGCGCATTGCCGAAGTCCAGCGCGGCACCCTGGTGCGCGACGCCGCCGTCAACGGCCGCGTGGTGGCCGCCGTCAGTCCCACCCTGTATTCCACCGCCCCCGCCACCGTCAACCTGAAGGTCGCCGCCGGCGACACCGTCAAGAAGGGCGACGTGCTGGCGGTGCTCGAGTCGCCCGACCTGACCGACGCCCTCAAGCGCGAAGTCTCGACCTACGAACAGCTCAAGGCCGAGGTGGCGCGCCAGCAGATCCTGGCGCGCAAGCAGCAACTGCTGGCCAGGCGCGAAGCCGACACCGCCGAGATCGAGCGCCTGTCGGCCCAGCGCACCGTGGAGCGCTACGACAGCGTGGGCGTGGTCGGCATCATTGCCAAGATCGACTACCAGAAGGCCCAGGATGCCCTCAATTCGGCCGGCATCCGCGCCAAGCATGCGGCGCAGGCGGCCAACCTCGAAGGCGACGACGTCCAGCTGGCGATCCGCACCAAGACCAACGAGATGGAGCGCGCGCGCCTGTCGATGGCCAATGCCCAGCGCCGCGTCGACGAGCTGACCGTGCGCGCGCCGGTGGACGGCTTCATCGGCACCCTGAACGTGCAGAACCGCATGGTGGTCGTCGCCAATGCCCCGCTGATGACGCTGGTCGACCTGTCCAAGCTCGAAGTCGAGGTCGAGGTGCCCGAGACCTATGCCGGCGACCTGGGCCTGGGCATGAGCGCCGAGATCACCCTGCCCTCGGGCCGCGCCACCGGCAAGCTGTCGGCGCTGTCGCCCGAGGTCGTCAAGAACCAGGTGCTGGCGCGGGTGCGCTTCGACGGCGAGCAGCCCAAGGGCTTGCGCCAGAGCCAGCGCGTCACGGCGCGTCTCCTGATCGAGGAAAAACCGAACGTGCTGATGCTGCCGCGGGGCCCGTTCGTCGAAAACGAAGGCGGACGCCACGCCTATGTGATGCAGGATGGCGTCGCCGTGCGCACCCCGATCCAGCTGGGCGCCACCAGCATCTCGGCGGTCGAGATCCTGTCCGGCCTGAAGCAGGGCGACCAGGTCGTGATATCCGGTACCGACGCCTTCAGGAACGCCGAGCGCATCTCGATCAATCAATAAGTCCACTTCAAGAATACAACCAGACCAAGGAGCACGCCATGCTGCGCATGTCCAACCTGAGCAAGGTATACCGCACCCACATGATCGAAACCCACGCGCTGCGCGGCTTCGAAATCCAGGTGAAGCCCGGCGAATTCGTCACCGTCACCGGGCCGTCCGGCTCGGGCAAGACCAGCTTCCTCAACATCGCCGGCCTGCTCGAGGAATTCACGTCGGGCGAATACATCCTGGACGGCGTCAACGTCAAGGGGCTGGACGACGCGGCGCGTTCGCGCCTGCGCAACGAGAAACTCGGCTTCATCTTCCAGGGCTTCAACCTGATCCCCGACCTGAACCTGTTCGATAATGTCGACGTGCCCTTGCGCTACCGCGGCTTCAATGCGCGCGAGCGCAAGGAGCGCATCGAGGACGCGCTGTCGAAGGTCGGCCTGGCGTCGCGCATGAAGCATTATCCGGCCGAGCTGTCGGGCGGCCAGCAGCAGCGCGTCGCGATCGCGCGCGCGCTGGCCGGCAGCCCCAGGCTGCTGCTGGCCGATGAACCGACCGGCAACCTGGATACGCAGATGGCGCGCGGCGTGATGGAGCTGCTCGAAGAAATCAATGCCGCCGGCACCACCATCCTGATGGTGACCCACGATCCGGAGCTCGCGGTGCGCACTCATCGCAACGTGCACATCATCGACGGCCAGGTGTCCGACCTGGTGCGGCGCGGCCCTTCGCTGGCCGTCGCATCGAGCGGCCAGCCGGCCTGAGGAGCGCTCCATGTTCGGCTATTATTTCAACCTCGGCGTGCGCAGCCTGCGCCGCAATCCGGCGCTCACCGCCCTGATGGTGCTGACCCTGGCCATCGGCGTCGCCGCCAGCGTCTCGACACTCACCATCCTGCACATGATGTCGGGCGACCCGATCCCGTCCAAGAGCGAACGCCTGTTCGTGCCGCAGTTCGACAATGGCGATCTCGATGGATATACGCCGGGCGATGAACCGGGCGACATGCAGATGAGCTACCTGGATGCGGCCAACCTGCTCAGGAGCGGCCAGGGCGAACGGCGAACCGCCATGTATGGTCTCGAGGTCGCCATCGAGCCGCCCCGCAAGGACATTCCCGCCTTCAATGCGAGCGGCATGGCGCCGACGCGCGACTTTTTCGCCATGTTCGACGTGCCCTTCCTGCACGGCCAGGCCTGGAGCGAAGAGGACGACCAGCGCGGCGCCGACGTGGTGGTGCTCGGCCGCGCCACGGCTGACCGCCTGTTCGGGCAGGCCAATCCGGTCGGCCAGCGCCTGATGATGATGGGCCACCCCTATACCGTGGTCGGCGTGACGAATACCTGGGCGCCGCTGCCGCGCTACTACAAGCTGATCGGCGGCAGCCGCTTCGGCGACGGCGAAGCATTCTTCATTCCGCTGTCCAGCGCGCTACGGCATGAGGCGCCGCATGGCGGCAGCATGAATTGCACCTCCAGGCGCGACAGCGGTTTCGAGGCCCTGCTCGCATCGGAGTGCACCTGGATCCAGTTCTGGTTCGAGACCCGTTCGGCGAACGATCGCGCCGGACTGCAGTCCTTCATCGACAACTACGCGAACGAGCAGCGCAAGCTGGGACGCCTCAAGCGCAACGCCCCCAACACGTTGTACAACGTGATGGAATGGATGGAAGAGCTGAAGGTGGTCGGCAACGACAGCAAGCTGTCGGCCTGGCTGGCCTTCGGCTTCCTGGTGCTGTGCCTGGTGAACACCATTGGTCTGCTGCTGGCCAAGTTCTCGGTACGCGCATCCGAGGTCGGCATCCGCCGCGCGCTGGGTGCCTCGCGCAACGACATCTTCCGCCAGTTCCTGATCGAAACCGGAGTGGTCGGCCTGGCCGGCGGCGTGCTCGGCCTGCTGCTGTCGTTCGGCGCGCTGGCGCTGATCGGCATGCAGAGCAAGGGCATGGCCGCCATCGCGCGCATGGACTGGCAGATGCTGGCGCTGACCTTCCTGCTGTCGGTCGCCGCCGCCCTGATAGCCGGCCTGCTGCCGACCTGGCGCGCCTGCCAGGTCACGCCGGCCATCCAGCTCAAATCGCAATAATCCGGGAGAACGCAATGGAATTCCGCCCCATCCTGTCTGCCCTGCTGCGCAACAAGACCGGCCCGATCCTGGTCGCGCTGCAGGTCGCGCTGAGCCTGGCCATCCTGGCCAATGCCCTGCACATCGTCAACGAACGGCGCGCGGTGGCCGCGCGTCCGTCGGGCCTTGTCGATGAAGCCGCGACCTTCTACTTCGAAGTGCGCAACTTGAATACCGAAACACCCGAGCAGATGCTGGCCACCATCAAGCGCCAGGGTGACGTGCTGCGCGCGGTACCAGGCATGGTCGGGGTGGCGCATGCCTCGCAGATGCCGCTCTCGCGCAGCGGCAGCACCAGCAGTTTCGCGCTCGAACGCAATGCACGCGAGACCACCCAGGCGGGCATGTACCTGTCGGCCGACTCGCTGGTCAAGACCTACGGCCTGACCCTGGTCGAGGGCCGCGACTTTCTTCCGGGCGAAGAGATCGAAGTCAACGAGAAGAGCGAACGCCGGCTTCCCGAAACCATCATCGTCACCAAGGCCATGGCCGACAAGCTATGGCCGGACGCATCCGCGATCGGCAAGATGCTGTACTTTGGCGGCGACGGCAACGAGCCCGGTTTTCGCGTGGTGGGCGTGGTCGAGCGCCTGCAGACCGCGCATGCCCAGGTCGGCGACTCCGGTGAGTTCTCGATCATCCTGCCGGTGCGCCTGTACGGCGAGGTGGGCACGCTGTATGCGATGCGCGCCGAGCCGCAGCAGCGCGACCGCGTGATGCGGGACGCCGAAGAGGCGCTGCGCAAGTCGTCGGCGACCCCGATGATCATCGAAACGAGCACGGTGTCGGGCGACCGCCGCGACCGTTATCGCGCCGACGTGGCCCTGTCGTGGATGCTGGTCACGGTCAGCGTGCTGCTCCTGCTGGTAACCTGCAGCGGCATCGTCGGCATGGCCAGCCTGTGGGTGACCCAGCGCCGCAAGCAGATCGGGGTGCGGCGTGCGCTGGGCGCGCGCAAGATCGACATCCTGCGCTACTTCATCGCCGAGAACATCCTGATCACCAGCGGCGGCGTTGCCGGCGGCGTGCTGCTGGGCGTCGGCCTGAACACACTGCTGGTCAGCCGCCGCGAGATGGCGCGCCTGCCGCTGCACTACCTGGCCGTGGGCGCCCTGCTGTTCTGGGCGATCGGCATCCTCGCCGCCTACGGCCCGGCCTGGCGCGCGGCCAGCATCTCGCCGGCGCTGGCAACCCGCAGCACCTAGACCGGAGAGTGATATGCTGGCGGCCATGCCCACAGTTCTCATCATCGACGACAACGCCGCCGTCGCCATGGCGCTCGAAGTGCTGTTCTCGCTGCACGACATCGCGGCGCTGCGCGCGGCCTCGCCCGGGGAGGGCCTGGACCTCCTCGGCCGCGAGCCGGTCGACCTCGTGATCCAGGACATGAACTTCACGGCCGACACCACGTCGGGCGAAGAAGGCGTGGCGCTGTTTCGCGAGATCCGCCAGCGCCATCCCGACCTGCCGGTGATCCTGCTCACCGCCTGGACCCACCTGGATGCGGCGGTCGACCTGGTCAAGGCCGGCGCCGCCGACTACCTGTCCAAGCCCTGGAACGACGAGCGCCTGCTGGCCACGGTCGGCAACCTGATCGAACTGGGCCAGGCCAACCGGCTGCTTGCCAGCCGCCTGCAGCGCGAACGCAAGGCCAGGCGCGAACTCGAGCTCAACTTCGACCTGCGCGGCCTGGTATGGCAGGATCCCGCCACTGAACGCGTGCTGCACCTGGCCTGCCAGGTGGCGCGCGCCGACGTTCCGGTGTTGATCACGGGTCCCAACGGCACCGGCAAGGAGCGCATCGCCGAGATCATCAAGGCCAATTCGATGGTGGCCGACGGTCCCTTCGTGGTGCTCAACTGCGGCGCCCTGCCGTCCGAACTGATCGAGGCCGAGCTGTTCGGCGCCGACGCCGGGGCGTATACCGGCGCCTCGAAGGCGCGCGAAGGCAAGTTCGAGGCGGCCGACGGCGGCACCCTGTTCCTCGACGAGATCGGCAACCTGCCGCTGGCCGGCCAGATGAAACTGCTGCGGGTGCTGGAAACCGGCCGCTTCGAGCGGCTCGGATCGAACCGCGAGCGGCAGGTGAAGGTGCGCGTGATCAGCGCCACCAATGCCGATCTCTCCGCGATGATCCGCGCCGGGACCTTCCGCGAAGACCTCTACTACCGCCTGAACGTGATCGAGCTGCGCCTGCCGCCGCTCGCGAGCCGTGCGGGCGACATCCTGCCGCTGGCGCAATCCTTCCTCGCGCGCGGCAAGAACCTGCATCCGTCGGCCGAAGCGGCCCTGCTGGCCCACCCCTGGCCCGGCAATGTGCGCGAACTGAAGAACGTGATGGCGCGCGCCAACCTGCTGTCGGGCGGCGACACCGTCACGGTGGCCGACCTCGGCCTCCCGGCGGCCAGCCTGCCGGTCCAGGACCTCGATCCCGACCGCGACGCCATCGTGGGGGCGCTGGCGCGCGCCGGCGGCGTGGTGGCGCAGGCGGCGAACGAGCTTGGCCTGTCGCGCCAGGCGCTGTACCGCCGCATGGAACGGTTGGGAATCGAACGCCCATGAGCCAGGCGCCGACGCGGGCCAGGTTCTCGCTGGTCACGCGCCTGTCGGCGCTGGTCGGCACCCTGCTCGTGCTGGCCATGCTGGCCGCGCTCGGCCTCGATGCCCTGTTCCCCGGCCGGCCGCTGCTGGTCGCGGGCCTGTGCCTGCTCGGACTGCTGCCGGTCGCGATCATCACCCTGCGCGCGCAAGTCCAGCCCATCCTGTCGCTGTTTCGCGCGCTGGAAGGCACGGTGGACAGCTACCGCGACGGCGACTTCTCCTTCAGCCTGCACTGGCCGCACAACGACGAGCTGAGCGACCTGATCGCTGCCCACAACCGGCTGGGCGCCGTGCTGCGCGAGCAGCGCCTGGGCCTGGCGCAGCGCGAACTGCTGCTCGATTCGATGGTGCAGAACACGCCGGTGGCGATGCTGCTGGTGGCGGATTCGAACATGCATGCGGGCGTGATCGTGTACGCCAACGTCGCCGCGCGCCAGTTGCTGGCGCATGGCCGCAAGCTGGAGGGACACGCCCTGCGCGCCGTGCTCGACGAGGCGGCGCCGGCACTGCGCGAAGCGCTGGCGCGCGGCGGCGACGGCCTGTTCAGCGCCGGTGAGGGAGAGAGCGAAGAGGTCTATCACCTTGCGCGCAGCACCTTCAACCTGAACGGGCGCCGCCACGAGCTGCTGCTGCTGCGCCAGCTGACGGCCGAACTGCGGCGCCAGGAAGTGCAGACCTGGAAGAAGGTGATCCGCGTGATCAGCCATGAACTCAACAACTCGCTGGCGCCGCTCGCCTCGCTCGCGCATTCCGGCGCCGAACTGGTACGGCGTGGGCAGGTGGAGCGCCTGCCGCAGATCCTGTCGACCATCGGCGAACGCACCCGCCACCTGGAGAGCTTCATCCTCGGCTATGCGCGCTTCGCCAAGCTGCCGGCGCCGCGCCTGGAAGCCTGCCCGTGGCCGGACCTGGTCGCGCGCCTGGCCGGCCAGGTCGATTTCTCCGTCGAAGGCGAGCTGCCGCCAGACCCGGCCTGGGTCGACGCCGCCCAGTTCGAGCAGGCGCTCCTGAACCTGCTCAAGAACGCGCACGAGTCAGGATCCAGGCCGGAGCAAGTCCAGCTGCAGGTGCGGCGCGTGCAGGACCAGTTGCGCGTCGACGTGCTCGATCGCGGCAGCGGCATGAGCGAGGCGGTCCTGACCCAGGCCCTGGTGCCCTTCTATTCGACCAAGCGCAGCGGCACCGGCCTGGGGCTGGCGCTGGCGCGCGAGATCGCCGAAGCGCACGGCGGGCGCGTCCTGCTCGCCAACCGCGACGGCGGCGGCCTCGCCGTCACGCTGTTCCTGCCGGCGCTGCCGGCATCTTCCCCAACCTGAAAGGACATCATGCTGACCGTCATCGGCAAGGCCACCTCGATCAATGTGCGCAAGGTGCTGTGGACCTGCACCGAACTGGGATTGCCGTTCGTGCGCGAAGAATGGCAGGACAGCCACGCGGCGCTGAATCCGAACCGCATGGTGCCGGTGCTGGTCGACGACGGCTTCGTGCTGTGGGAATCGAACACCATCTGCCGCTACCTGTGCGAGCGCCATGATGGCACGGCGTTGCTGCCGTTTGATTTCCAGGCCCGGGCCCGCGTGAGCCAGTGGATGGACTGGCAGGCAACGGAACTGAACACCGCCTGGCGCTATGCCTTCATGGCGCTGGTGCGGGGCAGTCCCGCACACCGGGATCCGGCGCTGATCGAGGCCGGCATCGCGGGATGGAACCGCCACATCGGGCTGCTCGACGCCCACCTGGGCCAGAGCGGCCCGTACGTCGCCGGCGCCGACTTTTCGCTGGCCGACATCGTGCTCGGCCTGTCGGTCAACCGCTGGCTCATGACGCCGATGGCGCGGCCCGACTATCCGCACGTGGCGGCCTGGTATGCGCGTCTCGGCGAACGTCCCGGCTTCGGCGCATGGTGCGGCAACGGGGTGGCGTGAGCCCGGGGACAATGCGCGGCGTCTGGTAAGATCGGCTTTGATTTTCCAGCCGCTCGACCATGCCGCCGTCCACCATCGATCCCCGCTTCGCCCAGCCCGGCCATCCGCCCGCCACCATCGACGAATTCGAAGGCGTGCGCTTCCTGCACCTCGGCACCTCCTGGGTGCAGGGCGCGATGCGCATCTCCAAGCCGGACACGATCGAGCTCGAATACGTGCAAATGATGATGCTGTGGACGCTGTTCCAGCGCGCGCCGCGCCGCATCGCCCAGCTCGGGCTGGGCAGCGCCTCGCTCACCAAGTTCTGCTACCAGCGCTTTCCCGAGGCGCAGGTCACTGCGGTCGAGCTCAATCCCAACGTGATCGCGATCTGCCGCGCGCTGTTCGGCCTGCCCGACAACGACGCCCGCCTGGACGTGCGCGAGATGAATGCGCTCGACTTCGTGCTCGACCGCGCCAACCATGGCAAGTTCGACGTGCTGCAGGTCGACCTGTACGACCAGGACGCGCGCGGCCCGGTGCTCGACTCGGTCGAGTTCTACCAGGGCTGCCGCGATTGCCTGGCGCCGGGCGGCGTCATGACCGCCAATGTGTTCGGCGACTTCAGCAACTACGACAAGAACTTCTTGCACATGGAGCAGGTCTTCGACGCGGTCGCCTGGCTGCCCGAGGTGCACGACGCGAACGTGGTGGTGCTGGCCTTCAGGGAGGCGCCCGAAATCGACTTCGCGGTGCTGTACGAGCGCGCCGGCGAGATCAAGCGGCGCCTGAACCTGCCGGCGAAGAATTGGGTCAACGGCCTGAAAGAGTGGATGCGCGACCACTCGTAAGCCGATGGCGCGGCGTCGGCGGGCGGTGTCCCGGGCGGTGACCGCTGACGCCCAGCTCGGACGCCGGCACCGGCGCGCCGAGCACCGCGAACACCGCGCCGCAGGGTTCGCGCTCCAGCCCCAGCACCGGGAACACCCGTTCGAGGTTGGCGTACTTGGCCCAGGCGCCGGCGCCACGCGACTGGCTTGGCGGGATCGACATCGCGGCAAAGCCGCGCGCGCCCTGCTCGACCGCCGCGATGCTGCGTACGCGGGCGGCGCGCGCTTCTTCATCGCATTCTCCGTCCTGACCGGCATCCATGCAGCGCACCCGCAGCTGCGCGCCGGGCAGCGGGTGGTCATGGAGCTTCTGGTTGGGAGCGTGCCAGAGCTGCATCAGCACGATGCCGGTCGGCCCATGGGCGTCCCAGGCGCTTTCGAGACTGCCATGGTGTTCCAGGCCGTAGCGCTTGCATAGCTGGGTGATATTCATCTAGTCGTTCCGTTGCCGTTGGCGCCGCTCGCCGTTGCGACGGGCGGCGGGATTCTGCATGGCGCGCAGCAGGATCTCTTGTGAGACATTGCAGCTCTCGAGGTACACCAGCCCCGCCGATACGCCCCGCGTCTCGGCCAGGAACAACGCATATTCGGTAGCGAGCGCGGACTGCTCGTCGATTCGTCGCTGGATCATGATGTGGCTGCCTACGAAGTGCGGCGAAAGCGCCGGCTTGAAACCTTATGCTAAAGCCACTCGGCAGCACACCATTGGAAATCTTGTTAGAGAACGTAACAATCCAGCAAACTCTTTCCAACAACATTTCTCTCCAAAAATATCTTTATTCTCAACGCATTACCCGACACTCATGATTATGTTGTGAAGTGTGAGAACACGTCTCTTTTGCGCGACGGCCACCCCGCCTATTCACGTTCGTATTTACTTATTTCAATATCTTCGTAGTGATGCGACATATCCCATTGCTAACATCAAATGACATCCGGACAAGCGGATGACATGACAACACTCATTGCAGGGGGTAGAGGATGACAAGGAAGTTGAACAAGAAAACACTGCCGCAACGCGCCCTGCTGGCGTCGGCACTGATGGCAGCATTGGCGCCCGCGAGCGCCCAGGAGACGGACAGCAATATGTCGCAGGTCGTGGTGCTCGGTTCGCGCACCCAGGCCAAGACCGCGCTCGACACCGCGGTCCCGGTAGGCCTCATCAACAGCAAGGACATCCAGTCCGCCGGCACGCTCGAACTGGGCAAGGTGCTGCAAGACCTCGACCCGTCGTTCAACTTCACCAGCACCTTCGTGAGCGACGGCACCGACATCATCCGCCCCGCCACCCTGCGCGGCCTGGGCCCGGACCAGCTGCTGGTGCTCATCAACGGCAAGCGCCGCCACCAGCAAGCCCTGGTCAACGTGCAGCAGACCATCGGCCGCGGTTCGGCCGGCACCGACATCAATGCGATCCCGCTGTCGGCGATCCAGTCGATCGAGGTGCTGCGCGACGGCGCCGCGGCGCAGTACGGATCGGACGCGATCGCGGGCGTCATCAACATCATCCTCAAGAAGGGCGCCGGCAACGGCACCTTGAGCGCCAGCGCCGGCACCACCGACGAAGGCGACGGCGACACGTATTCGGCCAGCGCCAACCGCGGCTTCGCGCTGGGGGCCGACGGCGGCTACCTGAACCTGTCGGTCGAGGCGCGCAAGCGCGACGAGACCAACCGCGCCGGGCCGGACACGCTGCGCGTCACCCCGCCGCGCGTGACCCAGCGCCTGGGCGACAGCAACGCCAAGGACTACTATCTGTGGATGAATTCGGCCATCCCGACCGCCGGCGGCGAACTGTATGCCTTCGGCGGCGCCTCCAAGCGCAAGGGCGATTCGGGCGGCTTCTTCCGCCCGGCAGAGGATTCGCGCAACGTGCCCGAAATCTATCCGAACGGCTTCCTGCCGAATATCGTGACCACCGTGCAGGACGCCTCGCTCGCCGTCGGCTACCGCCACGACCTGCCGAACGGCTGGAATGCCGACGCCAGCGTCAACCATGGCCGCAGCCAGCTCAAGTTTCACGAACGGAACTCGATCAACGTCAGCTACTGGTACGAGAACGGCGAGTCGCCGACGTCGGCCGACACCGGCACGCTCAAGTTCGAGCAGACCACCTTCAACCTCGACTTCAAGGGTCCGGTGAACGTGCTGGGCGGCGAGCTGTTCGTGGCCGCCGGCTTCGAATGGCGGCGCGATAACTACGAGATCGAGGCCGGCGATCCGGTCTCTTACCAGTACGGCCGCAGCAACAATCCCGCCATCGTCATCCGCGACCAGAACGGCGGCATCGCCGCCTCGGGCATCCAGGGCTTCCCCGGCTACACCCCGAGCACCGCGGTCGACGAGGGCCGCCACAACACCGCCTACTACCTGGACCTGGAGCGCAAGTTCGGCGCCAGCGTCACGCTCGGCGCCGCGGCGCGCCACGAACGTTACTCGGACTTCGGCAACACCACCATCGGCAAACTGAGCCTGCGCTGGGACCCGAGCCGCACGCTCGGGATCCGCGGCAGCGCCTCGACCGGCTTCCGGGCGCCGGGCGTGCAGCAGAAGTTCTACAGCTCGGTCTCGACCAACCTGAACGCCGCCGGCGTGCTCACCGAGACCCTGACCGCGCGCGAAGACAGCGCCGTCACGCGCGCCTTCGGCATCGCGCCGCTGCAGGAAGAAACCTCGAAGAGCGCCAGCATCGGCATGATCCTGCGCCCGACCCAGGGCTTCTCGCTCACGGCCGACGTCTATCGCACCAAGATCGACGACCGCATCGTCTTCTCCAGCAATATCGCGCCCGAGTCCGGCCCCTGCCCGACCCCGACCTCCTGCCCGATCCGCAACATCCTCGATCCGCTGCGCGTGGGCCAGGCCCAGTTCTTCACCAATGCGATCGACACCACCACCACCGGCTTCGACCTGGTGGCGCAGCAGACCATCCGGGCCCAGGGCTCGACCCTGGTGCTGTCCGGCCAGCTGGGCTTCAACAAGACCGAGGTCGACGACCGCCACTCGCAGTCGCCGGTGCTCACCGGCGCCCAGCTGTTCGACGACGCCCAGGTGACGCTGATCGAGCGCGGCCAGCCGCGCAAGCACCACGTGGTGTCGGCCGACTACACCACCGGACCGTGGAACCTGACGGCGCGCGCCAACTACTTCGGCGAGGTGCAGGGCCAGGGGTTCACGGCGCCGTTCGTGCAGACCTGGGAAGCGAAGTGGATCGTCGACCTGACCGGGCGCTATGCCTTCAACAAGAACCTGTCGCTGTCGGCGGGCGTGAACAACCTGTTCGACACCTATCCGACGCGCTGGGACCCCGAGCGCGCGGCGCCCTTCCCGCAGATGGGCTTCACGCACTGCTGGGAAACCTGCCCGTTCGGCATGAACGGGCGCTCGGCCTACGTCAAGGCAGACTACACGTTCTGATACTGGCCATCCGGTGCGCCGGACGCGGGCTGCAACAGGAAGGAACGCAGCTCGCGCACGTCCTGCGAGGGGCTGACGCCGAAGGCGCGCGTGTACTCGCGGCTGAATTGCGAGGCGCTTTCGTAGCCGACCCGGTGCGCCGCGCTGGCCACGGTGGCCGCCTCGAACACCAGCAGGCGTCGCGCCTCCTGCAGGCGCAGCTGCTTCTGGTATTGCAGGGGCGTCATCCTGGTGGCCAGCTTGAAGTGATGATGCAGCGACGACTGGCTCATGTTCGCCGCCTGCGCGATCTCCTCCATGCGCAGAGGCTCCTTGTAGCGCAGCGTGATTCTCTCGGCCGCGAGCCGGATGCGGTGCGGCTGGGTGCCGGGCGTCATGAAATGCGCCAGCTGCCAGCCTCCGTCGCCGATCAGGAGGCGGTACATGATTTCGCGGTAAGCCAGGGGCGCCAGCTGGCGAATATCGCGCGGCGTTTCGAGCAGCCGGCACAGGCGCAGCACGGCGTCGAGCAGGTCGTCGTCGGTCCTGGCGGTATGGATGCCGAAGGTGGCGTCCGCGCCGGCCGGCAACGGCGCGGCCTGGTGCGCGTCTTCCAGCAGCAGGCTGGCGATCACCGTCGGATCGATGTCGAGCCAGACGCACAGATAGGGTTTCTCGGGCGACGCCTCGGCCACTTGCCCCGACACCCGGATGTCATGCGCGAACACCATATGGCGTGCGCTATCGTGGACGATGCGGGTATCTCCCACGAGCAGCTGTTTCGATCCCTGCGCCAGCAGGCACAAACCGGGCTGGTACAGCACCTGGCCCAGGGCGGTCGGGCCCGAGACCCGGACCAGCTTCAGTTTCGGGACCTTTGTCACGTGCAGGCCGTCGCCCGGCGCTACGCGCAGCAGGAGCTCGACCAGGCGCTGTTGCACGTGATGAGATGATTGCCCTTGCATGCCGATCCCCTCTTCACTCAGGCCGCCGGTTCGGCCTTGACGGCCTGGCCGACCGCGGCCCAGGTGGCGCGCTCGGCCTGGCTCAATTCGTCCAGGGTCGGCGGTGTGCCGCCGCGCGACTGGAACAGGGAAGAACGCAGTTCGCGCACGTCCTGCGAGGGACTGATGCCGAAAGCGCGCGTGTACTCGCGGCTGAACTGCGATGCGCTCTCGTAGCCGACCCGGTGCGCCGCGCTGGCCACGCTGGTGGCCTCGAACACCAGCAGGCGCCGCGCTTCCTGCAGCCGCAGCCGCTTCTGGTACTGCAGGGGCGTCATATTGGTGGCCAGCTTGAAATGGTGGTGCAGCGAGGACTGGCTCATGTTCGCGGCCTGGGCGATCTCGCCCATGCGCAGCGGCTCCTTGTAGCGCAGCGTGATCTGCTGGGTCGCGACGCGCATCCGGTGCGATTGCGTCCCCGGCGTCATGAACTGCGCCAGGCGCCAGCCGCCTTCACCGCTCAGGAGGCGGTACATGATCTCGCGGTAGACCAGCGGCGCCAGTTCGGGGATGTGCTGGGGCGTCTCCACCAGCCGGCACAGGCGCAGCACCGCGTCCAGCAGCGCCTCGTCGGTGCGCGCGGTATAGACACCGAGCGTGACGTCATCGTGCTCCGGCGCGGGCGCCGCCGGCACGCCCGGGCCCAGCAGCAGCGAACCCACCACCACCGGATCGATGTCGAGCCAGACGCTCAGGTAGGGGGCGTCAATCGATGCCTCGACCACCTGGCCCGAGACCGGGATGTCGTGCACGGCAACCAGGTGGTGCGACTGGTCGTAGGCGATGCGCGCTTCCCCCACCAGCAGCTGCTTGCGTCCCTGGGCCAGCAGGCACAGTGCCGGCTCGTACAGGACCTCGGCCATCGACGATGCGCTGGACGCGCGCAGCAGCTTGAGCTTCGGCACCGCCGTGATGTGCAGGCCGTCGCCGGGCGCGGCGCCGCGCAGGCACTCGACCAGCTGTTGCCGCAATGCATTCAGGGTTCGGGACATGGGGAGTCAAAGTCGGAAAAGTCAGGATCGAACTCTGCAGATGGTAGACGCGGCCCGATCGGGCACGAATGCCCATTCTTCTGGAGTTCTTGCCTAATACTCTAACCGGAAAGGAGGAGCTACGGAGCCGCGCGCGGGCGACTCCGGGGCATGTCAGCGGCGTTCGCGCCACCACAGCGACAGCATCGCCGCGGCGAAGGCCAGGGCGAACGGCCAGGCCGGCATCGGGCGTGTCGGCCCTTCCTGGGCGCTGAGCGGCGTGCGGGCGGCGTAGCGCGCCGTAGCGTCGCGCTTTTGCATCGCTTGCCATCGGGGCCAGTCGTTTTCCGCATATATGTAGACGGCATGCGCGCCCGCCTTGCGGTCCGCGATCTGCAGCCAGCCGGGCTTCTGCGGCCACAGCGCGACGCAGGAAGCATCGGTGCGATCGGCGCGGGCTTGCCAGCGCAAGGCCTGCTTCAGTTCGGGGAACGCGACCTCGCCATCGACGCCGCGGGCGCAGACTTCCAGGCGCTGTCCGGGCAGCGGCATCTCGGCGGGGGGCAGCCATTCGGTCTCCTTGCGGCGCTCGACGCCGGCGCGGTCGAGCACACCCTGCCACCACAGCGCCAGCTTGCGCGGTTCGGCGATCGCGTGGCGGTGCCATTCGCTCACGCCCAGCCAGGCGATGCGGCCCTTCTTCCAGTCGCGCGTCCAGACCATGTCGCTTGACCCGGTCCAGGGACCGGCGTCGCGCGCCGTCGGCAGCATCGGCGCCAGCGGCATCTCCAACGGCGCCTCCAGCTTGCCGCCCAGCGGCTGTACGCGCAGCGGCAATTGCAGGGTGCGCGACCAGACTCCCGGATCGTTCGCATTCCCGCCCAGCACCAGCAGCGGCATGCCGTCGGCCACGCGCTCGAGCAGGGACGCGCGTTCGCGGGCGCCCATGCGTTCGAAGCGGGCGGCATCGATCACCATCAGGTTCGGCGCCGTCATCTCTTCGCGCGGCTGTTCAAGCCGGGTAACGTCGCGGCCCAGCGTGACCTGCCAGTCGAGCAGCGCGCCGCTGGCGGCCATCAGATCGTTCAGCACGCGCAAGTCGAACGACGGCGCGCCGAAGCGGCCGACGACTTGCAACTGGACCGGCTCGTGCACGGTGAACGGCACGGGGCCTTCGGCGACGACCTTGTCCTTCGCATCCAGCAGGCGCGCCTTGAGGACGACACGCTCGGCCACCGGCGGCATCCACTCGACGGTCAGCTTGCCCGCGCCGCGCGCCTGGGCGATCGGCTGGCCGTTCTCGGCCAGCAGTTCCAGGCGAGCTTCACTCTTGTCTTCGCGCTCGACGGTCAGGGTGAACAGCCGGCCCAGGGCCACCTGGCTCGGGAAGTCGAGGCGCAGCGCGCCGCCCTTCGGCGCCTGCCAGCCGAGCGGCAAGGCCGGCAGGTCGTTCCAGGCGGCGGCGCGCAGGCCGTCGCCTTCGAGTCGCAGGGCATTCACGCCCTCTACCGATCGCGGCGGCGCGGCCGGGTCGACGGCGAGCGTGCGGCCGGCCTCGCCGGGCACGCGCAGGTCGGCCGCTAACAGGCCCAGGGCCGTGGCCGCGACGACGATCAAGAGCGCGTCCAGCCATTGGCGGCGGCGCAGGTAGAGCGCGGCGCTGACGATGCCGGCCAGGGCGATGACGGCGATGAGCAGGGTCTGGGTCATGGCGCGCCCGCCTCGCGCCAGTGACGCGCGAACGGTGTCTCGACCTTGCTGCTGGCCTGCAGCAGCACCTGGCCTTCGCCGGCGCCGGTACGCAGCCAGGCGCGCAGCACCGGACGGCAGGCGATGCAGCCGTCGGCCACGTCCTGGATCGCGCGCTGGGCGGCCAGGCGCTGCTCGTCGTCCTGCAGGCGCGTACGCACCCAGTCGTTGGCGGTGCGCATCCACAGCGACGGCAGCGCGGCTTCGCTGGACAAGGCCACCACCAATGTGCGCAGCTCTTCCGGCAGCGGAGAATCGTGTCCAGCCTGTTCGCGGCGATAGCTGGCGGCGCCTGCCATTTCGCCGGTCATGCGTTTTTCTTCCTTGATCGGCGGCGGCGTGAAGGCGGTCTTGTGCAGGTAGATGCGTTCGGCCTGCTGCAATTCCTTGATGGCTTCCAGGGCCTTGTGCTCGGGCGGCAAGGCGGTCTTCGGCGCGATCGCGCGCAGCGACTTCTCGGCATCCCACATCGCCACCAGCGCGCGGCGCAATACCTTCTTGGTGCCCTCGTCGTACATCGTCGCGTTCTCGGCCTCGTCGTGGGCGTGGCCATAGGTTTCGAGGATGTGCTGGGTTTCGTTCACGATGGCGCTCTTGCGGGTGTTAGGGCTGCCGTGGTCGTGGCCGTGGCCTTCCTCGTGCGGATGTTCATCGTGATCGTGGCCTTCGTGATCATCGTGATCATCGTGATCGTCGGTCTTTTGGGTGCCGGCCATGCCGGAACCGGCGTTGTCGGCGAATAGCGACGACTCCTCGCCCAGGAACTGGCCGTAGCGCCGGCGCAGTTGCGCCTGGTCGTTGGCGATGCGTTCGCTGCGGTCGCGCACCTCGTCAGCCGCGATCTTCGTGCCGCGCATATCGGCAATGAGCTGCTCGGTGTCGATGATGATCTGGCGCTGGCTGCGCAGCGAAGCCGGCTTGACCAGCGACGGCATCGCCGCGCTCTCTTCTTCAGCCTCCTGTTCCGGCGCCGGGCGGCGCACGGTGTAGGTGGGCGACTGCACGGTCTGGGGACGGCCGGCGTTGTCGGTCGCGCGCACGAAGAAATACAGCTCGTCGCCCGGTTCCATTTCCAGCTCGGCGAGCGACCATTGCTTCGACCAGTCGCGCCGCTTCGGATCGCTGGATGCCGGCAGCGGCATCTCGCGGTCGGTGAACTTGACGTTCTCGCCGCTGCCGCGCGCCAGCGTCATGTGCAGGGTGGCGCGCCGGATCGCGTAGTCGTCGCGGATCTGGATCGCCATCGCGGTGCCGGTCGCATTCTCGCGCAGGTCCTGGATCATCTGGGTAGGCGCAGCGATGGTGATCTCGGGCGGCTGGTCGGGGATCACGCGCAGGGTGTGGCGCTCGCCGCGCCAGCGCCACACCACCGACTCGGTGGCGGTCCAGCGTGCGCACTCCTTGCCCGGCTCGAGCACCTGGCCGTTGCCCAGTTCGATCTTGTTGTCGCCTGCCATGCCGTCCTTCAGGCACCAGCTGACGACGGTCTGTTCCGGCGCCTGCAGGTCGCCCGGGCCCGATTCGGACGCCTTGATGCCGGTATAGGCCGGCGGCGCCAGCTTGACGGTGAGCTGGGCCAGCGTGGCCGCGGCCGCGCTACCGACCGCGCTCGGCGCCACAGGGGCCGCGCCATCGGACGGCCTGGTGGTCGCATACCACACCATCCCCGCCAGCACGGCGCTGACCAGGACGATCGGATAGCCGACAGAGACGTGGCGCGCGACGATCCGGCGCAGCTGGGCCGGCGAGATGACGGCGTCCAGGCGGTCGAACAGGCGCTGCTGCTGCAGGCGCGCGATCGGGGAATCGGCCCCCTCGAGCAGGGCCGCGCTGTCTTCCATCTCGGGCACGGCGCCGTCCAGCCAGGCGGTCCACTCGAAGGTGACGCGGCGGCGCAGCTTGACCCAGTCCAGCGCGCACCAGCCGGCCCAGGCCAGCAGGCCCGGCCCAGATGGAATCGCCAGCCATGGCAGCGCGCCGCCTATCCACAGCGGCAGGCGGCGCAGCTGGGCTGCCCGCCATACCCGTTTGGTGATCTCAACGCCTCCGTGCATGCGTGAGACTCCTTTCCAGTACAAAAAGTGCGACCAGGACGGCCAGCAGGACGCCGCGCAGCGCGCCTCCCGGTGCCGGCGCCTTGGCGCCATCGACCGCCGCGAACGTCTGCGGCGCCAGCGTGAAGTGGCGCGGGCCGACGTGCAACTGCTGCCAGTCGTCGAGCAGCGCACGCGCGGCATCCGCATCGCGTGGGGGCCAATCGGCATGATGCCACAGGCGTCCGCGCGCGCTGTCGGCGTAGCGCAGGCCGTCGAGTACGCGCGCCTTGGCCAGCTCGGGGAAGGCCGACGGCTGCGTCACCCACCACAACGGCGCGCGCAGCGCGGCGGGTGGCGCTTCCGCACGGTCCCAGACGATCAGCGAAGTCCTGGCGCCAGGCGTGTCGTCGACGATGACGGTTTCAGGACCGCCCTGCGCCGCGAACATGCGGCGCCACTCGGCCGCACGCTCGCTGGCGATATAGACGTGGCGCTCGACCTTGGCGGGTGCGGCGGCATGGGTACGCACCTCGACCGAACGGCCGAACTTGGGCTTGGCGGCCGGCATCGGCACCTCGCCCAGCACCAGCAGCCGCGCGTCCGATCGCCACTCGCGCTCGTGCGTATGCACCCAGCCCAGCGCCTGTGCGGCGGGCAGCGTGACGCGCTCGGCGTCCGCCAGGCCGGCTTGCGCCGCTTCGCGCTCGACCCATGCGGGGACGGCGCCTTGCGTCACCACGACCGTATCGCCGCGCCACGGATAGACCGGGTCGGCCAGCCAGGCGACCAGGACGGCCAGCAGCAGGCAGCGCACCAGCAGCAACAGTGGATCGCTCCAGCGCCAGACCCGGGTCTGGCGCGGCTCGGTACGCGGCAGGAAGCGCGCGGTCGACATCAAGGCCGCCTGGTTCTGCACGCGCTTCTTGCGGTGCCACCAGATCGGCAAGATAAGAACAGGCAGCGCGAGCCACCAGAATGCATTCATGGGTTTACCTTCCGGGACGCCGCAGCCAGCGCCGCAGCACCTCGATCGGCGACTGCTCGATCGCGGCCAGCGTCAGCGGCATATCGTTCTTGCGGCACTGCGCCGTGACGGCGCCGAAGTGGGCTTCGCGGTTGCGGCGGTAGCCTTCCTTGAGGTCGGCGCCGAAGCGGAACACGCCTTCTTCGCGTTCCGGATCGCGGTAGGCCAGGTCGCTGGAGAAGCTGGCGTCGACCTCGGCCTGTGTTTGCAGGCCCAGCACGCGCACGTCGTGGCGCATCTGGCGCAGGCGCGTCAGGGCCACCGACAGCGGCGACGGCCAGTCGAGCAGGTCGCTGGCCGCATAGATCGCGCTCGGCGATTGGGCGAAGTGCAGGCTCGCCTTCAGGGTTTCGGTATCCGGCAGCTCGCCATCCGGTTCGGCGCGCTGGAGCTGGGACAGCACCCTCTGCAGGTGGCGCGGTCCGCGCAAGGCTGGCGTAAATGCCACCTTGCCGCCGCCGAGCACCACCACGCCGAAGGCGTCGCCCTGGCGCTGCGCGATCGCGGCGACGCAGCCGAGCAGCATGCGCGCGTAGGCCAGCTTGTCGAGGCCAGGGACGCTGCGGCTCGGCTCCGCCATCGAGGCGCTGGCGTCGAGCACCAGCCAGACCGCCACATGGCTGTCGCGCTCGGCCTCGCGCACGAAGTAGCGATCGGCGCGCCCCGCCAGTTTCCAGTCGACGCGGCGCCACTCATCGCCGGGGACGTAGGCACGGTATTCCGAGAACTCGACGCCCGCCCCGCGTTCGCGCCCGGCGTGGATGCCGTGGCCCAGGCCCGCCAGCACATGGCGGATCACGAGGTCGAGCTTCTTCGTGTGCGCGATCAGCGCGGTGTTCGCAAGCGACATGATACGAAAGCCGGTTACGGCACCTTGATCTCGTTGCGCAGGGCCTGCAGCACGTCGGCGATGGCGATGCCGTCGGCCTCGGCCTCGAAGTTGCGCAGCACGCGGTGCGCCAGCACCGGCAGCAGCATGGCCCCGATGTCGTCGCGGGTCACCGCCAGGCGGCCCTGCATCAGCGCGCGCGCCTTGGAGGCCAGCACCAGCGCCTGGCCGGCGCGTGGGCCGGCGCCCCAGCCGATGTGTTTCTTCACCGCGTCGACCGTGGTCTCGCTCGGCCGGGTGGCGCGCACCAGGCGCGTCGCGTAGCGCACCAGATGGTCGCCAATCTCGATGTCGCGCACCAGCTGCTGCAGGCGCAGCAGGGTTTCGACGTCCATCACCGGCTCGGCGTCAAGGAGGCCCGCGTGGGTGGTGCGCGAGACCATCAGCACTTCTTCGTCCTCGGTCGGATAGACCACGTCGATGCGCAGCAGGAAGCGGTCGAGCTGGGCCTCGGGCAGCGGATAGGTGCCGGCCTGCTCGATCGGGTTTTGCGTGGCCAGCACGAAGAAAGGACGCGGCAATTTGTGCGTCTGGCCGGCGAAGGTCACCGAACGCTCCTGCATCGCCTCCAGCAGCGCCGACTGGGTCTTGGGCGGGGCGCGGTTGATCTCGTCGGCCAGCAGCACTTGCGTGAATACCGGGCCGGGCTGGAAACGGAACACGCGCTGGTGGGTCGCGGCGTCTTCTTCCAGGATCTCGGTGCCGACGATATCCGACGGCATCAGGTCGGGCGTGAACTGCACCCGGCGGAACTGCATGTCGGTGGCTTGCGCCAGCGACTTGACGAGCAAGGTTTTACCGAGCCCTGGCACGCCTTCGACCAGCGCGTGGCCGCCTGCCAGCAGGCAGGTCACGAGCAGGTCGACCACGTCTTCCTGGCCGATGATCACACGCGCCATGCTGGCCTTCAGCGCGCCCACTTTCGCCGTCAGGGCGGCGATATCCTGTTCATTCCACGCTACTGCATCTTGTTGCGACACTGGTCATGCTCCCAACGCATATTGAATGATGTTCACCGCGAAGCGGGTGTTGTCGACCGCGAGAAAACGCTTGTTGCGGAAGTCGTAATCCCATTCGCAGCCATAGTCCTTGTTCGAGTACAGCACGCGCACGCGCCCGCCAATCTCGATCGCCTTCAGGTACTCGTGCACCAGGTCGTCGCCCCAGCCATTGAGTTCCATCGACGTCGTCGGCGGCCCGTCCTCGAACTTGAAGAAGCACGAGTACAGCGGATGGTTGTTCGGGATCTTCTTGAGTGCCTGCGCGCCGAAGATCTTCGCCATCTCGGCCTCGAACGACTTGGCGAACAGGCCGTCGATGTCGTGGTTGCAGTCGTCCACGAAGACGAAGCCGCCGCCGCGCACGTACTTCTCGAAATTGCTCCGTTCCGCCGGGGTGAACTGCACCAGCTTGTGGCCGGCCAGGTAGCAGAACGGGGCCTGCAGCATCTTCGGATCCGACAGCGCCACCATGCGCTCCGTCGTATCGACCCGCAACGTGGTGTACTCCACCAGGGAGTTCAGCACGTTGCTGGGCATGCGGATATCTACGTCCCAGTTGCCCGATTCATACATCAGGCGCGTGAAGTAGAAGTCGTAACTCGCCATGGAGATTTGCAGCCGTCAGACCGCGTCGGACAGCGAGGTGAAGTTGAAGTCGCGCACCTTCATCGGCGGCAGCACCATCTGGAACGGCACTTCGTCGCCGCCGATGATCTGCGGCTTGCCCAGTTCGTCGATATTGTTGAGGATCGTGACCGGGCTCTCGTTGAAGCGGAAGTTCTTGAGCGGGTACTTGATCTTGCCGTTCTCGACATAGAAGGTGCCGTCGCGGGTCAGGCCCGTGAGCAGCAGCGACTGTGGATCGACCATGCGGATATACCAGGTGCGGGTGACCACGATGCCCTTCTTGGTGCCCGCGATCAGCTCTTCCAGCGACTTGGTGCCGCCGGCCATGATCATGTTGCCGTGGCCCGCGGTGGCGCGCTTGCCCGTCTTCTGGGCCCAGTAGCGCGAATAGTCGAGCGAGGCGACGCGGCCATCCTTGACCAGCTGGGTGCGTTCGCGCGCCAGCAGCGACTCGTTGTCCCACGGCGCGACCGGCACGTCCTTGTCCCACGGGTCGGCCCAGATGTTCACCTGGCTGTCGAACAGCTTGTCGCCCAGGCGGTTCTTGCCGCCGGCCTTCGACAGGAAGCTGCGGCCCTCGTCGGCCGAGCGCGCGTCGAAGGCGCTGAACATATTGCCCAGGATTTCCGAGGTCGCCGCCGGCTCCAGGATCACGGTGTAGCGGCCCGGTTCCAGCGCACGCGCCTCGACCGAACGCAGCGCCTTCTCAATCGCCACTTCGGCCGCCTCGCGCGCGTCGAAGCGCGCGGCGTCGACCGCCGAGCGGGTCACCCAGCCCGAACCGCGGCCGTCTTCGGTGCGCGCGGTGAGGCTGAACGACAGGTCGGTGAAGTCCTGGTGGCCGAACACGCCGTTCGAGTTGGCCATGGTGGCGAAGCGGGTGCTGTCGGTGAAGAAGCCGGCGGTGACCAGCTTGTTCTTGCGCGCCAGCTCGATGCAGGTGGCCGCCACCTCGGCCCGGAAGTCCGGGTCGATCGCCGCGGTCTTGGGCACGAAGGTGGTGGTGGCGCGGTATTCCTGCTTCGCGATGGCCGGCATGAACTCCGGATTCTCGGGCGCCAGCCTGGCCAGCTCCTCGGCGCGGCGCACGGCTTTTTCCAGCGACTTGTCGTCGAACTCGTTGATCACGGCGGTGCCGCTGCGCTTGCCGAAGGCCACCCGTACCTGCAGCTGCATGTCTTCGGTCAGGCCGGCGGTCGACACGCTGTTGCGCGCGAAGCGCACGTTGCCGACGCGGCTGCCTTCGATCGATACCGTGCATTCGTCGGCTTTCGACAGCGACAGGACGCGATCGGTGATTTTCTTGGCTTGTTCCTGGTTCAGGGCTTTCATCCTGGTCTCCTTATCCGATCTTGCGTGCGGTATTGATGACGTTGATGCCGTTGAAGCGGGTGGTGCTCGATCCGTGCGACACCGCGCTCACCTGGCTCGGCTGGCCCTTGCCGTCGAAGAAGGAGCCGCCCATGCGCCAGTCGCGCTCGTCGCAGATGGCCGAGCAGGCATTCCAGAATTCCTGGGTATTCGCCTGGTACGCCACGTCCTCGAGCGGGCCGGTGATCTTGCCGTTCTTGATCTCGTAGTACAGCGTGCCGCCGAACTGGAAGTTGTAGCGCTGCTGGTCGATCGAATAGGAGCCGCGGCCCAGGATATAGATGCCCTTCTTGACGTCCTTGACCATCTCGTCCGGCGTCAGGCGCGCCTTGCCCGGCTCGAGCGAGACGTTCGGCATGCGCTGGAACTGCACAGTGCTCCAGCTGTCGGCATACGAGCAGCCGTGCGATTCCTTCTCGCCGATGATGTGGGCCTGGTCGCGCGTGGCCTGGTAGTTGACCAGGATACCGTCGCGAATGATGTCCCACTGCTTGGCCGGCACGCCCTCGTCGTCGTAGCCGATCAGGCCCAGCGAGCCCGGCGTGGTGCGGTCCGCGACAAAATTGACGCGCTCGGCGCCGTACTTGAATTTCTTGCTCTGCCACTTGTCGAGACCCACGAAACTGGTGCCGGCGTAGTTGGCTTCGTAGCCGAGCACGCGGTCCAGTTCCGTCGGGTGGCCGACGTTCTCGTGGATGGTCAGGAACAGGTGTTCGGGCGAGAGCACCAGGTCATACTTGCCCGGCTCGACCGACTTGGCGCTGAGCTTTTCGCGTGCCTGCTTGCCCGCCAGGCGCGCGTCCTCGACGATGTCGTAGGACTTGGTGTACAGCGTGGTGACGCCGCCGGCGGCGCGCACCTTGTCTTCGGCGCGCGCGTCGAAATATTCATAGCCCATCGAGGCCGGGGCGCCCAGGCCGCCGCGCGAACGGAACTTGCCGGTGGCCTTGTCGACCGCGGTGGCATTGATCGGGGCCCACAGGCGGTGCACGTCCTGGTCGATGTAGGAGCCGTCGGTCGATGCGAAGTATTTTTGCTGGTTGATCTGGAACAGCGAGGCGGTCATGAAGTTCGCGCCCGCATCCAGCCCGGCCTTGTTGGCGGCGATCAGCATGTCGGCTTTTTCCTTGACCGGCAAGGTGCGCCAATCCTTCTTGATCGGTGTGGCCCAGGCCACTTCGCCGACGCCCTTCACCGGCGCCAGGCGCACGGGTTCCAGTTGCAGCCTGGCGTTGGCCTTGGCGATCGCCACCGCCTGGCGCGCGGCCTGGGCGACGCCGTCGGCGGTCATGCTGTTGGTCGAGGCGAAGCCATAGGCGCCGTCGGCGATCACGCGAATGCCGACGCCGCTCGATTCGGTGTTGTTGATGCTTTCGACGTTCAGGTCGCGTGTGACGATGAACTGGTTCAGGTAGCGGCCGATGCGCACGTCGCAATACGACGCGCCGGCCTGTGTGGCCGCGCCCATGGCGGTATCGGCCAGGACTTTCTTGGCGCTTGCCGCCATCGGTTTGAGCAGGTCTTCGGCCGCGATCGCGTTGCCGAAGACCGGAATGAGCATGGCGCCGGCAGTGCCGGCGCCGATCTGCAGGAATTTACGACGTTCCATGTATCCTCCAAATGCGGCGCCTCGATACGAGAGGCCGCGTGGACGGGAAACCCAGCTGAGCGCCCCGGTCCACCCTACATTTTTTTAACGTTCAGATCAGACCGCGTCCGACAGCGACGTGAAGTTGAAGTCGCGGATCTTCATCGACGGAATCAGCATCGAGTAGCGCGCCTCATCGGCGCCGATCACGGCCGGCCTGCCGATTTCCTCGATGTTGTTCAGCATCGAGACCGGGCTTTCGTTGAAACGGAAGTTCTTGATCGGATGCTTGATCTTGCCGTTCTCGACGTAGAAGGTACCGTCGCGGGTCAGGCCGGTCAGCAGCACCGATTGCGGGTCCACCATGCGGATGTACCAGGTACGGGTGACCAGCACGCCCTTCTTGGTGTTGGCGATCAGCTCTTCGGTGGTCTTGTTGGTGCCGGCCATGATGATGTTGCCGGCCGCGCCCACCGCGCGCTGCTTCTTCTGCTGCGCCCAGTAGCGCGAGTAGTCGAGGGCGTTGATCTTGCCGTCCTTGACCAGCTCCACGCGTTCGCGCGGCAGCATGTTCTCGTCCCACGGCAGCACGGCGACGTCCTTGTCCCACGGATCGGACCAGATGTTGACCTGGCTGTCGAACAACTTGTCGCCCAGGCGGTTCTTGCCGCCGGCCTTCGACAGGAAGCTGCGGCCCTCGTCGGCGCGGCGCGCGTCGAAGCCGCCCAGCATGAAGGACAGCAAATCGGACGTGGCGGCCGGCTCCATGATCACGGTGTAGCGGCCCGGCTCGAGCGCCTTGGCGTCGACCGAGCGCAGCGCCTTCTCGATCGCGATCTCGGCCGCTTCGCGCGGGTCGAACTTGGTGACGTCGCGCGCCGAACGCTTGACCCAGCCCGAACCGCGGCCGTCTTCGGTGCGCACGGTCAGGGTGAAGTCGAGCGAGGTCGCGACCTGGTGGCCGAACAGGCCGTTCGAGTTGGCGATGGTCTCGAAGCTGGTGCGGTCGGTGAAGAAGCCGGCCGAGACCAGGCCGCGCTTGCGGCAGCCCTCGATCGCGTAGGCGGCGGCCTGCGCGCGGTATTCCGGATCGATGTCGGCGGTCTTCTGGACGAAGGTGTCCGACGGTTTATAGGCGGTCTTGGCGATCGCCGGGATGAATTCCGGATTGTCCGGGGCTAGCTTCGCCAGGTCTTCGGCGCGGCGCACGGCGCGCTCGATCGACTTGTCGTCGAATTCGTTGATGGTGGCCGTGCCCTGCTTCTTGCCGAAGGCGACCTGCACTTGCACGCGGGTGTCGTCGGCCAGGCCGGCGGTCGAGACGGCATTGCGCGCGAAGCGGATGTTGCCGATGGTGCTGCCTTCGATATTGACGATGCACTCGTCGGCCTTGGTCAGCGACATCACGCGGTCGCTGATCTTTTTGGTTTGTTCCTGGGTCAAGATGCTCATGTGCGTCCCTGCCTTAGCCGATCTTGCGAGCGGTGTTGATCACGTTGATGCCGTTGAAGCGCGCGGTCGACGAACCGTGCGAGACGATGCTGATCTGCGGCGGCTGGCCCTTGCCGTCGAAGAAGGAGCCGCCCATGCGCCAGTCGCGTTCGTCGCAGATGGCGCTGCAGCCGCCCCAGAATTCCTGGGTGTTCGACTGGTAGGCCACGTCTTCCAGCATCTGGCCGATCTTGCCGTCCTTGATCTCGAAGAACAGCTGGCCGCCAAACTGCGAGTTGTAGCGCTGCTGGTCGATCGAGAACGAACCGTCGCCGATGATGTAGATGCCCTTCTTGATGCCCTTGACCATCTCGTCCGGGGTCAGGCGCGCTTTGCCCGGCGCCAGCGACACGTTCGGCATGCGCTGGAATTGCACCGTGTTCCAGCCGTCCGCGTACGAGCAGCCGTGCGATTCCTTCTCGCCGATGATGTGGGCCTGGTCGCGCGTGGCCTGGAAGTTGACCAGGATGCCGTCCTTGATGATGTCCCAGCGCTTCGACTTGACGCCTTCGTCGTCGTAGCCGATCGCGCCCAGCGAACCCGGGGTGGTCTTGTCGGCGTAGATGTTGACGATCGGGGCGCCGTACTTGAAGCTCTTCGACTGCAGCTTGTCGAGGGTGGCGAAGCTGGTGCCGGCGTAGTTGGCCTCGTAGCCCAGCACGCGATCGAGCTCGGTCGGGTGGCCGACGTTCTCGTGGATGGTCAGCCACAGGTGTTCCGGCGACAGCATCAGGTCGTACTTGCCCGGCTGGACCGACTTGGCGGTCAGCTTGCGCTTGGCGTCGCGGCCCGCGGCGCGCGCGTCCTCGACGATGTCGTAGGTCTCGGTGTACAGGGTGGCGACGCCGCCCGCGGCCTTGATCTTGTGCTCGGGACGGGCGTCGAAGTATTCATAACCCTTGCCCACCGGGGAGCTCAGGCCGTCGCGCGAGCGGAACTTGCCGGTGGCCTTGTCGACCGCGGTGGCCGACACCGGCGCCCACAGGCGATGCACGTCCTGGTCGATGTACGAGCAGTCGGTCGACGCGAAGTACTTCTGCTGGTTCACCTGGAACAGCATCGAACGCATGAAGTTGGCGCCGCCTTCCATGCCCGCCTTGTTGGCGGCGATCAGCATGTCGGTCTTCTCCGCGATCGGCACCGTGCGCCAGTCCTTGGTGTACGGCGTGCTCCACGACACCTCACCGACGCCCTTGACTGGTGCAAGCTGCACCGGTTCGGTCTGGAGTTTTGCATTGGCCTTGGCGATTGCCACGGCCTGGCGCGCCGCGTTGGCGATGCCGTCGTTCGACATGTCCGAGGTCGCGGCAAAGCCGTAGGCGCCGTTCACGATCACGCGCACGCCGACGCCGGCCGACTCGGTATTGGCCACGTTCTCGACGTTCAGGTCGCGGGTGGTGATGAACTGGTTGAGGTAGCGGCCGATGCGCACGTCGGCGTAGCTGGCGCCGGCCTTGGTGGCGGCGTTCAGCGCGACGTCGGCCAGGGCCTTCTTGGCGGCAACGGGCATCGTGCTGACCAGTTCCTCGGCAGCGATCGCGCGACCGAATGGCAGCAGCATCGAGGCGGCGGCCAGGCTGCTGAGATTGAGAAAGGTACGGCGTTCCATGTGTTCTCCTGAATGACCTACTTCCGGGCAGCGGTTCCGCAAACAGCTCGGCGCCGCTCTTGTATGTACATCGCTATTGTTTTGGATTTGCCTGTGTGCCCACGCGGCAAACCTCTCAACCATAGCATCGACTTAGCGTTTTGAATAGGCAATCTTTGTGCCACCGCAATGCAACGTTCTCTGCCTGTGCAGGGCACTGTCTGTACGATGAACATTCCACGCATATGCATATGCGGGGAACGCTTGACTATGGAGGTTGCCTGTTCGATCATCTTCGGGTTGACGGCGGCGAACCGCCGGCCGTCCGATCCACCAAGGAGACCTCGCACGATGAAACGACTGATCCTGGCTGCGATGCTGGCGACCGGCCTCGCCGGCGCCGCGCATGCCGACGACGCCCTCAAATCCGCCATCGCCGGCGACCAGCGCGCCGCCGCCAACAAGGCCCGCGACACCTACCGCCATCCCTACGAAACCCTGACCTTCTTCGGCATCAAGCCGAACATGACGGTGATCGAGCTGTCGCCGGGAGGCGGCTGGTACACCGAGATCCTGGCGCCCTACCTGCGCGACGGGGGCAAGCTGTATGGCGCCGTGCCGGACGCGGAGAGCCGTGGCGGCAAGGCCTTCCGCGACAAGCTGGCGGCCAATGGCACCGTGTACGGCAAGGTGACCCCGGTGCAGTTCGCGCCACCAGGCAGCATCGCGCTGGGCGCCCCGAACAGCGCCGACATGGTGGTCACCTTCCGCAACCTGCACAACTGGCTGGGCAACGGCGACGACGCCGTGCTCACCGTGCTGAAGGAAGCGCACAAGGTCCTGAAACCGGGCGGCGTGCTGGGCGTGGTCGAGCACCGCCTGCCGGCCAAGATGGAGCAGGATGCCAAGGCATCGAGCGGCTATATGCACGAGGCGTATGTGATCCGCATGGCCGAACGCGCCGGCTTCAAGCTCGCCGCCAAGTCCGAGGTGAACGCCAATCCGAAGGACACCGCCGACCATGAAAAAGGCGTGTGGACGCTGCCGCCGGTGCTGGCCAACAAGGACAAGGACCGCGAGAAGTACCTCGCCATCGGCGAGAGCGACCGCATGACGCTCAAGTTCGTCAAGCAGTAAGCACGTCGGTCCCGTCGTGGAGGAAGGCCATGCCTCCCTCCGCGACGATTCTCGTATTTCCTTTTACGCCGCCTGTGGTTATTCTTCCGGATGCATCCTGAACCGTCCAACCGAAGGAAACCATGAAGACTCTGCCGACATTGCGCCTGGCCGCCCTCGCCCTAGCCGTCTGCGGCGCCGCGCACGCCCAGGATACCGTGCCGCCCGAAGCCCAGGCCATGCCTGCTCCGGCACCCGCCCCCGTCCCGGCGCCCGTTGGTGCTCCCGCAGTTGCTCCTCCTGCCGCCAAGAGCGCCGTGCCCGCGCCGGTCCTGCCCGCGGTCGAGAACTCGGTGGTGAAGATCTTCGCCACGATCCGCCGCCCCGAACCCTACAAGCCCTGGACCAAGGCGGCGCCAGCCTCGGTCACCGGTTCCGGCGTCATCATCGAGGGCAAGCGCATCCTGACCAATGCCCACGTGGTCGGCTATGCGAGCCAGGTCGAGGTGCAGGCCAGCCAGTCCGGCGACAAGGTGGCGGCCAAGGTGATCGCGCTGGCGCGCGGCATCGACCTCGCCGTGCTGGAACTGGAAGACCCGTCCTTCTTCGACAAGCGTCCGCCGGTGCCGCGCGCACCCGTGCTGCCCGACGTGCGCCAGCAGGTGTTCGCCTACGGCTATCCGGTCGGCGGCAACTCGCTGTCGACCACCACCGGCATCGTCTCGCGCGTGGAGTTCGTCAACTACGGCGCCTTCAGCTCGGGCCTGCGGATCCAGATCGACGCCCCGATCAATCCCGGCAACAGCGGCGGCCCGGTGGTGTCCGGCGACCGCATGGTCGGCCTGGCCTTTGCCGGCGCGACCAACGCGCAGAACATCGGCTACGTGATCCCCAACGAGGAAATCGAACTGTTCCTGCGCGACGTGGCCGACGGCCGCTACGACGGCAAGCCGCTGCTGCATGACAGCGTGCAGACGCTGGAGAACCCGGCGCTGCGCCAGTTCCTCAAGCTGGATAAATCGGTCGAGGGCGCGGTGGTGCACCGCCCCTACCGGGTCGACGACAGCTGGCCGCTGAAGGAATGGGACGTGATCACCCATATCGGCGAGTACGCGGTCGACAACCAGGGCATGGTCAAGCTGGGCTCGAACCTGCGCGTGCGCTTCCAGTACCGCATCCAGCAGGTGGCGAAGAACGGCAAGGTGCCAATGACGATCATCCGCGGCGGCAAGCAGATGAAGGTCGAGGTGCCGGCCACCGGCCCGCGTCCGCTCCTGATCTCGGACCTGGACGGCGGCTATCCGTCCTACTTCATCTACGGCCCGATCACGTTCTCGCGCGCGACCAGCGAATTCATGAGCTTCGTCGCCGGCAGCGCGCCGGGGATGAACGCCTATGCCTTCAACGCCAGCCCCCTGGTCACGCGGCGCGGCGATTCGCCGACGCCCGAGCGCGAAGAACTGGTGGTGATCAGCGCGCCGTTCTTCCCGCACAAGCTGGTGAGCGGCTACAACAACCGCTTCGGCTCGGTGATCGAATCGGTGAACGGCGAGAAGGTGCGCAGCCTGCGTCACCTGGTGGAACTGCTGCGCGACCTGAAGGACGACCAGGTAGTGCTGCGCTTCGACCAGCGCTACGGCGAGACCATGATCCTGCCGCGCCAGGCAACGCTGGCGGCGACCGAGTCCATCCTGTCGGATAACGGGATCAGGACCCAGGGGTCGGAAGACATGATGAAGGTGTGGGAGCGCAAATAAGCTCCCCACCATGAAAAACGCCCGCGCACTTGCGGGCGTCTTTTTTCTTACTTCGCCTTTTTCACGGGCGTGAACAGCAAGTCCTGGAAGTCATAGCTGAAGTCCGTCTCGGTCGACACCGGCTTCATCCGCATCCGCTCGATCGAACCGTCATGATCCAGCGAGAAGGTCGCATAGGCGTCGGCGTTGAAGTTGCGTTCCTTCCAGCGCACGATGAAGGTATCGTGCTGGAAGTGCTCCATCTCGCCGGTCAGGTCGGGGGTGCGCGAGAACGACATCACCAGCTTGCTGCCCTGGCGCTTGACGATCGCCTTGCCATACCAGGCGTCCTCGTACTCGCCCTCGTAGTCCCACAGCGGCAGCGACGGCTTCGAGGCCTTGGCGCGGCTGGCGGTCTCGGTTTTCACGCGCGCCGCTTCCTTCTGGCTCGCTTCCTCGGCGACCTCGGCGATGCGGCCGATCCAGTCGGTCGGCGCCACGCCCAGGTACTGGTCCAGCAGGCGGTATTGCAGCGCATTGAGCGACGGGCCGCTTTCGGCATTGGTGAAGATCGCGATGCCCAGCTTCGCTTCCGGCACCAGCAGCACGCGCGAATAGAAGCCCTGCAGCGCGCCGCCGTGCATCGCCACCAGCTTGCCCTGGTAGTCGCGCAGCTGGAAGCCCAGGCCATAGGCGAAGAAGTTCGGCTTGGTCGCCGCCAGCGGTGGACGCGGCTCGTTGATCTTCATCGGCGTCTGCGCGGTCCACATCTCGCGCGCCTGTTTCTCGGACCACAGGCGCACTTCCTTGCCGCCGGCGTCCGTTTTCACTCGGCCCTGGTCGAGCAGCACGTTCATCCAGCGCGCGATGTCCTCGGCATTGGTGTTGATGCCCACCGCGCCGATCGCGTTCGCCACCGGCATCGGCTTGACCACCGCCGCCTTGCCATTGATCTTGCTGTGCGGCGCCGACACGTTCATGCCCGGCTTGTGCTGGTCCAGGCTGGTGGTGGTGGCCTGCATGCCGACCGGATCGAGGATCCACTCGCGCATGGTCGCGCCCCAGTCCTTGCCAGACTTCTGGGCGATGATCTTGCCGGCCACGATGTACAGCAGGTTGTCGTAGGCGTAGCTGTTGCGGAAGCTCGTCGCCGGCTTGATGTAGCGGAGGTTGTGGATGATCTCGTCGGTGCTGAAGGTGGTGGTCGGCCACCACATCAGGTCACCGGCGCCCAGCCCCAGGCCGCTGCGGTGGGTGAGCAGGTCGCGCACCGTCATCTCGGCCGTCACGTACGCATCGTACATGCGGAAGTCCGGCAGATGCTTGATGACCGGGTCGTCCCATTCCAGCTTGCCCTGGTCGACCAGCATCGCCAGCCCCGCCGCCGTGAAGGCCTTGGAGTTGGAGGCGATCTCGAAGATGGTCTTGCCGTCGACCGGCGTCGGGTCGCCCAGCTTGCGCACGCCGAAGCCCTGGGTGACGACGACCTTGCCGTCCTTGACCACGGCGATGGCGATGCCGGGGACGTCGAAGGTCTTCAGGACACGGTTGACGTCGGCTTCGAGGTTATAGGCTGGCGCCGCGGCGGCTGCCGTTGGCGCGGCGGCGGTTTGCGCCACTGCGGCGCCCATGCTGCAGAGCGCAAGCACTACTACTCCAGCGAGTCGGTTCATGATCATCATTGCTTGCCCATCGCTTTATCGACGCTCGATTGCGTCTCCGGGTGGTAACGCTCGCGCGCCTTCTTGTAGATGCCTTCGGCCCAGGCACGGTCGTCAGGCTTTTCACGCAGCGCCGCGTACAGCGGCACCACGAACTTCTGGCGGCCCACGCTCATCAGGAACGCTTCGAGCTGCGGACGCACGGCGCTGTAGCCGGCATGCACCGAGGCGCGATAGAAGCGGAACGCCACTTCGTTGTTCTTCGTGTTGGCAAGGTCATAGGCGCGGTCGAGTTCTTCCAGCTTCTTCGCATCGGCCTTGTTGTCGATATCGTTCAGGAACTTCATCCACTCGGCGGCGTTCCAGTCCTTCGCCTTCAGCTGCTCGGTCGAGACGGTTCCTTTGATCCAGCCGTCGATCGAAGCGTTCAGCTGCGCCAGGCGCTGCGACACGGCGCGTTGGCCGCTTTGCGGGATGCCTGGACCGTAGATCCACTCGTCCAGCTCGGCCTCGCTCATGATCTTCGGATTCCTGGCCAGCAGATTCTTGCGCAGGTAGTCCAGGAACTGGTCGTTGGTCACGCTCTGGAAGGCGTGGCCGTCGAACCAGCCGCGCAGGAAGGTGTCGAAAGCGGCGCGGCCGGCACGCTGCTCGAGCGTGTGCAGGAACCAGGCGCCCTTCGGATAGGCCAGCGAGGTGTCCGGGTAGTATTCGGCCGAGGTGTCCGGCTGGCGCGAGACCAGCGCCTGCTTCGCCGGCGGCAGCTCCTTCAGCATCTCCAGCGCCTCTTCCTGCTCCAGCTGCAGGTTCATGAGGGCGACTTCCTTGCCGTAGATCTCCTCCAGGATGCGGGTGGTGACGTAGGTGGTGAAGCCCTCGTTGAGCCACCAGTGCTTCCACGATGAGTTGGTCACCAGGTTGCCCGACCAGCTGTGCGCCAGTTCGTGGGCGATCAGGTCGACCAGGCTGCGGTCGCCCGCGATCATGGTCGGGGTCAGGAAGGTCAGGCGCGGGTTTTCCATGCCGCCGATCGGGAACGACGGCGGCAGGACCAGCATGTCGTAGCGTCCCCAGCGATACGGGCCGTACAACTTCTCGGCCGCTTCCACCATCTTTTCGGTATCGGCCAGCTCGTATTTGGCGGCCTTGATGCGCTGCGGCTCGGCGTAGACACCGGTGCGCCCGCCGAGCGTGCGCGCTTCGAGCTCGCCGATGCCGATCGCCAGCAGGTAGGAGGGAATCGGCTGCGGCATATTGAACTTCCAGCCACCCTTGCCGGTGGCCTTCATGTCGTTATCGGCGCTCATCACCACGCGCAGCCCTTCGGGCGCCTCGATGCGCGCGCTATAGGTGAAGCGCACCGCCGGCGTGTCCTGGATCGGCACCCACGAGCGGGCATTGATCGCCTGCGACTGGCTGAACATGAACGGGTACTTGCCCGACATCGTCTGCACCGGCTGCAGCCATTGCAGCGCGGTGGCGGTCGGCGCGGTGCGGTAGTGGATGCGCACCTTCTTCTGCTGGCCCGGCAGCTTGACGTGCAGCGGCTGGCCCTTCTCTTCGTCGAACTTGCCGAGCGAGTAGTCGGCCTTGCGCCAGGCGCCTTTCGCATCCTGCGCCTCGATCTTCGAGATCGTCAGCTCGCGCGTGTCCAGGTCGAGCGTGGTCGCCTTCTTGTCCAGCCAGTCGAGGGTCAGCTCGGCGTAGCCATCCAGGCTTTTCTTCGCGAAGTCGGCCTTCAGGTCCAGGTGCAGCGCCGTGGTCTTGACCTGGTCGTACTTGGCGTAGCTGAGGGGATCGAGGGCGAAGGCGTAGGCGCTCCAGGCGCTCAGGAGGGCTGCGGTGCTCGCGCGCAGCAGGGTGCTTTTGTTCATGGTCTCTCGCAGGGAAGGTCGGCCCGGCAGGCCGAGGCGGGTGCAGGATAGCATGCACGCCAGGCCAGCGAAAGCACGCCGCCCGCCCCTTCGCGCAGGATAAATACGCATGCCGCGGCGCAGCGACCGGGCCGCCTCTGCTATGATCGCGCCCTTCCTCCTGCTGTGTACTCATCCGACTGATGGACGCCTTTCTCGTCTCGACCGGCATCGTGGGCCTCGCCGAGATCGGCGACAAGACCCAGTTGCTGGCCTTCCTGCTCGCCGCGCGCTTCCGCCGCCCCCTGCCGATCGTGTTCGGTATTTTTGTGGCGACCGTGGCCAACCACGCCTTCGCCGCGGCCGTCGGCGCCCTCGTCAGCGAGCTGCTTGGCGCCAGTGTGATGCGCTGGGTGCTGGGCCTGTCCTTCCTCGCGATGGCCGCATGGACGATGATCCCGGACGAGATCGACGCCGAGGAAGCGCAGCTGGCGAAGTACGGCGTGTTCCTGACCACCCTGATCGCCTTTTTTGTCGCCGAGATGGGCGACAAGACCCAGGTCGCCACCGTGGCGCTGGCCGCGCGCTATGAATCGATGGCCGCCATCGTCGCCGGCACCACCTTCGGCATGATGCTGGCCAACGTGCCGGCCGTGTACTTCGGCGAACGCATCGCGAACCGCGTGCCGCTCAAGCTGGTGCACGGCATCGCCGCGCTGATCTTCGCAGTGCTCGGCATCGCGACCCTGCTGGGGATGGGCGAAGGGCTGGGGTTCTAGTCCTCATTCTTCCTGCATGACCCACACCGGCGCCGACCACAGCACGTTGCCGTCATCCTGGGTCACTTTCGCATAATAGAAGTGCGCCCCCGGGCTCGGGGTGAAGCTGGTCTCGGCCTGGTCCGACATCTGCGTGACCGTGCCATTGCGGCCCGGGACGCCTTCCATGATCGCGACCGAGGCCGCCTTCCGGCCGGTTGAACTGGCGAAGTTCGCCACCAGCGCGAGCGGTCCGCGATTGGTGAAGCGCTCGCCCATCAGGCGGCCGTTCGCGGTCAGGACCAGCTGCGAATCCTTGTCCATCGTCGCGAACACGCGACGCGCCTTGAGCGCCTCGACGAACGACGCGCGGTTCAGCGCCGTGCCGTTCGGCAGCAGCACGCCGGTGCGGTTGGTGAACGACGCGCCCCAGTTGGCGCAGTGGTTGTCCTGGTTGGTGCTGAAGGCCAGGCGATAGCCCGCCTCCAGCAGCCGGTTGCAGGCGCCTTCGAAATTGCTGCGGCGGGTCTCGGTCTCGCTGACGTTGGTCGAGAAGGCGGTGCTGTTCATCACCTCGCACAGCGCCATCGCTTCGCCGCCATCCTCGGTATAGGCCAGCGGCACGCCATCGACCTGGAACTGGCCCGAGTGCGCCGGATGGTTGAACTGCCCCACCCAGCCGCGCTCGCGCATCAGCGTGTACAGCGCCGCGTAGTCGCCCTTGGGCGTGCGCGTGTCGGCCATCAGCTCGCCCCTGGCATTGGTCTCCCAGCCCAGCAGCTCGTCGCTATTGAAGATGTTGATATGGCCGCCGTTGTTGATGACGCCCCATTCCAGGCCGTATACCGCGAGGAAATCCGGGTGTTTTTTGGAGAAGCCCGCTGCGCTTTCCAGGCCGGCGCGGTACAGGGCCTTGGCGGCGGCGGGGTCGGCGTCCGGCGCGCTGCCTTCGGAGCCGTCGTACATGTGGTTGTGTTCGGAGGCGACCAGGATGTCGAGGCCGCGGCCGCGCGCATACCCGAAGGCATCAATCGGGCCGTGCGGCGACGTCAATGGCGACTGGGCGCCCTTGCACTCGGCGATGTCGGCGCCGCCGTCGCTGTGATTGGTCTGGCTGTGCAGGTTGCCGAGATAGACCGTGTAGGGCAGCGCGCCCGGCGCCGCAACGGCCGCCGGCTCGAAGGCGCGCGGCAGCGGCGAAAATGCCGGCATGGCAGGCAGCAGAGGCGCGCCGACCGCGATCTCCCAGTCCTGCTCGATTTCCTCATGCGCGTCGCCGCGCACGGTCGCGCGCAGCCGGACGCGGTAGATGCCGCTCGGCGCCGAAGACAATCCCAGGCGGCCCGACCATGGCACGGCGACCGTCATTTCATCGCCCGTGAACGGCGCCGCGCCGCGCCAGCGCAGGGCGACGCGGCCGTCGGGCCGGACCAGTTCCACCCGCCAGTCGACGGTGTCTGCCCGCGCCAGGCCGGGATAGGCGAACTGCAGGGTGAAAGTCCGCCCCTGGGCCGCGCCGGCCTGGAACGGCGCGAGCAGGGTGGCTTCGAATTCCTGGTGTTCTGCGGGGGCGGCTTGCGCCAGGCTGCAGCACAGCGACAGGGCCAGAAGTGGGGGCAGGAGTGAGGCTTTCATGATGCAATTTTTGCAATTTCATGCCATGTAGATATTGAGCCGCATCTCCTGAAAATTGTCATTTCGATCACACTCTTTGATGGATTTCAAAAAAGACAAGTTGCCGGGCACGCCCCTGCCGGTTAAGGTTGCCGGGTCCATCACACGATCAGAGCATTCCGACATGTCCAAGCCCGCCGCCGCCCCCGTGTTCTTCGCAAGCGCCCAGGCGTTTCGCGCCTGGCTTGACGCGCACGCCGCCAGCGCCGCCGAATTGTTGGTGGGCTTTCACAAGGTGGGTAGCGGACGGCCGTGCATGAGCTGGTCCGAATCGGTCGACCAGGCGCTGTGCTACGGGTGGATCGACGGCGTTCGCAGGCGCATCGACGAAGACAGCTACAGCATCCGATTTACTCCGCGCAAGCCGGGGTCGATCTGGAGCGCCGTGAACATCGCCAAGATCGGGGCGCTGCGCGAACAGGGCCTCATGCAGGCAGCCGGCGAAGAAGCCTTTGCCGGCCGCGTCGATGCGCGTTCACGCGTCTATTCGCACGAGCGCGAAACGCCGGCCGAGCTGGCGCCGGCCGAGCTGGCGCTGTTCCAATCGCATGCGGCGGCCTGGGCCAGTTTCTCGGCCTGTCCGCCCGGCTACCGCGGACGGGTGCTGCACTGGATCGCCAGTGCGAAGAAACAGGAAACCCGTAGCGCGCGGCTGGCGCGCCTGATCGAGGCAAGCGGCGCGGGACAGCGC
Source organism: Massilia oculi (assembly GCF_017582745.1). Classification (GTDB taxonomy): domain Bacteria; phylum Pseudomonadota; class Gammaproteobacteria; order Burkholderiales; family Burkholderiaceae_D; genus Telluria; species Telluria oculi_A. Next base: position 35,802 of record NZ_JAFVIM010000002.1, on the reverse strand, counting down.
CTGGCGATCGGTTGAATGCCATGATCGACCGGCCCGCAATCAAGCGCCGGGGACAAAAATGTTTAGTAAACCGGCTAAACAGATGGGTTGAAACACGGTAAGGATTGCCCGGAAACCAGTCTCCACATATAAGTTGCATTTGGGTATAGTGCAATTAAAACAGGCGGCGCCCATCGCTGCCGCCACGCGTGGAGACTTCATGACGGCCAGACTCAATTTCGGACAACTCTCGATCGCCGCCACTGCGGCATTCCTGTTTAGTGCAGTTCCCGCCCTGGCCGCCCCGCCGGGCAGCCCGGCCGAAGCCGTGGACGTCTTCATCGGCACCGGCGGCGACGGCCACACCTTCCCCGGCGCCAGCCGCCCCTTCGGCATGGTGCAGCTCAGCCCCGACACCCAGCACCGCCACTTCCGCCAGAGCTATCCCTGGGCCTCGGGCTACAACTACGCCGATAGTTCGATCCTCGGCTTCTCGCACACTCACTTCTCGGGCAGCGGCCACTCCGACCTCGGCGACGTGCTCCTGATGCCCTACAGCGGCGAGACCAAGCTGGAGCCGGGTTATCCGGAGCGTCCATTCTCGGGCTACCGTTCGCGCTTCTCGCACGACCAGGAAAAGGCCGAACCGGGCTACTACGCCGTGCGCCTGAAGGATCATGAAGTCGACGTCGAGCTGACCGCCAGCGAGCGCGTGGGCCTGCACCGCTATAAATTCAAGGCCGGCGAGCCGGCCAAGGTGCTGCTCGACCTGCGCACCAGCATCTACAACTACGACGAGAAGAACCTGTGGGCGCGCCTGCGCGTGCGCAACAGCACCACCATCACCGGCATGCGCGAGACGCGCGGCTGGGCGCCCGGCCGCCAGGTGCACTTCGCGATCCAGTTCTCGCGCCCGATCGACACCCGCCAGCTGCTGAACCGCGAAGAAGCGATCCCCTACCGCGGCTTCGCCCCGCCGGGTAAAACGCCTGGAGACAAAGCGCTGGTCGAAGGCAAGCAGCTGATGGCCGACTTCAACTTCGGCGTGCCGCAGGACGGCACGCTGCTGGTGAAGGTCGCCCTGTCGGCGGTGAGCGAAGACAATGCGATCGCCAACCTGGCCGAGATGCCGGGCTGGGACTTCGACCAGGAGCGCGAGCGCGCCGGCAAGGCCTGGAACGACGCGCTGGGCGCGGTGAAGGTCGAGGCCGAAGGCCCGATGCGCACCAAGTTCTACACCGCCCTGTACCACACCATGCTGGCGCCGTCGCTGTTCATGGATATCGACGGCAGCTACCGCGGCCCGGACAACCAGGTGCACAAGGCGAAGAACTTCCGCTTCCACTCGACCTTCTCGCTGTGGGACACCTACCGCGCGCTGCACCCGCTGCTCACCATCGTCGCGCCCGAGCAGCGCAATGCCGACTTCGTGAACTCGCTGATCGCCTCGCAGCAGCATAGCCCCTACGGCATCCTGCCGGTATGGCAGTTCCATGGCCTGGAAACCTGGTGCATGATCGGCTACCACGCGGTGCCGGTGATCGCCGACGCCTACATGAAAGGCATCCGCGGCTTCGACGCCGACAAGGCACTGGCGGCGATGACGGCCAGCGCCGAATATGGTCCCTACGGCGGCCTGGAACACTATATGAAGCTGGGCTACGTGCCGATCGACCTCGAAAAGGAAGCGGCATCGAAGACCGTCGAATACGCTTTTGATGACTGGACCATCGCGCGCATGGCCGAGAAGATGGGCAAGAAGGACGTCGCGGCCCGCTACTACAAGCGCGCCCAGAACTACCGCAACGTGTTCGACAAGGAGACCGGCTTCATCCGCGCCCGCAAGTCCACCGGCGAGTTCCGCACCCCGTTCAATCCGGAGCTGTCCAACTTCGGCAGCGACTACACCGAGGGCAGCGCCTGGCAGTATTCCTGGTATATGCCGCACGATAACGCCGGCCTGATCTCCTTCCTGGGCGGCGACGCTGGCCTGGTGGGCAAGATCGACCAGGTGTTCGACGCCAAGGTCGACGAGACCGTGTACGCCCACATGGAAGACATCTCGGGCCTGATCGGCCACTACGCCCACGGCAACGAGCCTTCGCACCACGTGGCCTACCTGTACAACTACGCCGGCGCGCCATGGCGCACCCAGGAACGCCTGGCCAACATCATGGCCACCCAGTACAGCGACAAGCCGGACGGCCTGTCGGGCAACGACGACCTGGGACAGATGTCGGCCTGGTTCGCCTTCACCGCGCTCGGCTTCTATCCGGTGGCCCCGGCCAGCAACGAGTACGTGATCGGCCGCCCCTTCCTGGACAAGGCGACCCTGAACCTGCCGAACGGGAAGCACTTCACGGTGCGCGCCGACAATCTCTCGAGCGGCAACGGCTACATCGGCCGCGTGACCCTGAACGGCAAGCCCTTGATGCGCACCTTCATCCGCCACGAGGACATCATGGCCGGCGGCGAACTGGTGTTCACCATGCAAGCCACGCCGAACAAGGACTGGGGCAAGGAGCAGAACGCCCGCCCCTACACCCAGACCAGATATTGACGAAGGAAAGCGCGCCATGGCCGTCACGATCCGCGACATCGCCCGCGCCACGGGCTACTCGATCGGCACGGTCTCGCGCGCGCTGAAGAACCAGGACGGCCTGACCGACAAGACGCGCGAACGTATCTGCGCGGTGGCGCGCGAAATGGGCTACGACTTCGCCAAGCTGCGCGAAGGCGACGTGCGCCGCATCGCCTTTTTGCTGCACCGCCAGCACAACACGCAGTCGGCCAGCCCGTTCTACCTGCCGGTGCTGCACGGCGCCGAGGATGCCTGCCGCAAGCGCGGCATCGCGCTCTCGTTCGTGGTGGTCGGCCCGGCCGAGCCGGTGCTCGACCTGGTGCGCCTGCACCAGCCCGACGCCCTGCTGTGCGCCGGCTACTTCGAGCCGGAACTGGTGGCGGCGCTGCGCGACACCGGCAAGCCACTGGTGCTGCTCGACATGCGCCTGCCCGGCTACCGCTCGCTCAATCCCGACCACGCCCTGGGCGGCTACCTGGCCACGCGCCACCTGGTCCGGCAGGGCCGGCGCCGCATCGCCATGCTCACCGGCCCGCTGGCCCACCACAGCATCCTGGAGCGCTACCGCGGCTTTCGCAAGGCCTTGTTCGAGGCGCGCATGCTGGCCGATCCCGACCTCGAGGTCCAGCTGCCCAGCATCGGCAACAGCCTCGACAACGTGCGTCAGGCGGTCGACGCCCTGCTGGCGCGCCAGCCGCGGCCGGACGCGCTGTTCTGCTACAACGACAGCACGGCCCTCGCCGCCATGCGCCACTGCCTGGAGCGCGGCCTGAAGATCCCGCACGACATCGCGATCGTCGGCTTCGACGACATCAGCGCCGCCTCCAGCGCGATCCCGCCGCTGTCCAGCGTCCAGATCGACAAGGACTTGCTGGGACGGATGGGCGTCGATTCGCTGCTGGAGAAGGCGGACGGCGCCAGCCTGGAACAGACGCTCGCGGTCCAGCTGGTGGTGCGCGAGAGCAGCAACGACGATTGAATCCCGCGCGGCCGGCGCAAAAAAACGACAAGCCATGGTGTCGCCCCGCCAGTTGCTTGATAATGAGCAACTTCTGAAGATCGCTCCCGCCATGGCCACCCTGTCACCCCACCTGCTCCCGCCACTACGCACCGACGCCGGGCGCTACCGCGAACTCGAGGTCCTCGAACGGCTGCGCGACCACCTGCCGGATGGCTTCGAAGTCTTCCACAGCGTGCCGCTGCACACCTTGCACAACGGGCGCGACCGCTACGGCGAGATCGACATCGTGGTGCTGGCCCCGAACGGCAACCTGCTGCTGATGGAAGTGAAGGCCGGTGCGGTCGTGCTGCGCGAAGGCGGCATCTTCAAGCTGTATGGCCAGCGCGAATGCGACGTGGCGCGCCAGACCACGGTGCAGCGCGCCGCCATGCAGAACCGCCTGCAGCAGGCCGGGATCCATCCTGAACTCATCAGCTGCCTGGTCCTGCCTGACTATGCGCTGGGCGACGGCCAGGTGTCGGCGATCCCGCGCGAGCGCATCGTCGACGCCCACGGCTATGATCGCATGGTGAGCACGGTGCGCGACTGGCTGGCGCCGACCCAACGCCCGGTCGACCGCGAGGCGCTGCGCCGCCTGCTGCTCAACCAGTTCCAGGTGATGCCGGCGCTGGACGTGCTGCGCGACCAGCTGCAGGGCACGGTGCGCCAGTTGTCCGACGGCCTGGCGACCTGGGTGCCGCGGGTCGAGACGGCGTCCGGCGTGGTGCGGGTGCAGGCCACGGCCGGCTCGGGCAAGACACAGCTGGCCCTGCAGTTGCTGCAGGACGCGCGCGCGGCGCGCCGGGACGCGCTCTACGTCTGCTTCAACCGCACCCTGGCCGACCACGTGCGCCGCCTGGCGCCGCCGTCCTGCGAAGTCATGAACTACCACGAGCTTTGCGTCGAGCACTATCGCCGGCGCCACGGCGAGCCCGATTTCTCGTCCGAAGGCTTCGAACGCATGGGGCAGGCCTACCTGGACGACAGCGATGGCTTCGCCGCGCGCTTCGACCTGCTGGTCATCGACGAGGCCCAGGACTTGCGCGCCGACTGGGTGGCCAGCCTGTGCCGCCTGCTGCGCAAGGATGGCCGCCTGTACGTGCTGGAAGACGAGGCCCAGCGCCTGTACGAACAGGATGGCTTCGAGCTGGGAGAGGCGACCGTGATCCGCTGCAGCGACAACTTCCGCACGCCGCGCGTCCTGTGCCAGTTGATCAACGCGCTGGACCTGGTGCGCCCGCCGGTGCGCAGCATGAACCCCTACGACGGCGAGGTGCCGGGCATCCGCACCTATGCGTCCGATGAGGAGCTGCTGGCGGCGACCGAGGCGGCGGTGGCCGCGCTGCTGGCGCGCGGCTTCCTGCCGGCGGACATCGCGGTCGTCTGCGGCCGTGGGCGTGGCAGCTCGCAGCTACTGAACCGGGTCGGCATCGGCCAATGGCAGACGCGCCGCTTCACTGGCGAGTACGACCGCGGCGGCGAACACCGCTGGAGTACGGGCGAGCTGCTGGTGGAATCGGTGTACCGCTACAAGGGCCAGAGCGCGCCGGCCGTGGTGGTGACGGAATTCGATTTCGACACCCTCGACGACCGGGCGCGTCGCATGCTGTTCGTCGCCCTGACGCGGGCGCAGATGGCGGTCGAACTGGTGCTGTCGCCCGAGGCCGAACGCTGCCTGGCGGCGGCGCTGCAAAAGGCGGCGGATTAGTCTCCCCGCGCCAGGAATGCCTCGATCAGCACGCTAACCTGGAGCAACGACGCATCGTCATACGGCTGCAGGATCGCGCCGTCCTTCAAGTCGATGCACGATAGCGCAAGCGCCTCGTGGCGCGCCGGCAGGCGCTCGTCCGGCTGCCGCGCCAAGTACGCGCCGCGCGCCGCGAAGCGGGCCAGGGCGGCCACCAGCTGCGGAGCCGGCGCACCGATGACGGCGATCACCACCAGGCAGGTTTGCGGCTCACATATAAGCCTGCGCCATCCTGGTTGCGATGCCTGCCATCTCATGGCGCAAGGCGGCCGGTTCCTCGACCACCACGCCGTCGCCGAAGCCCAGCAGCCACCACACCAGCGAGCGCGTATGCGGGACGGTGGCCACCAGGCGCAGGTGGCCGTCGCCATGCGCCGTGAGTTCCTGGTCGGTGCTGAGCGGCGTTTCGTACAGGTGCTCGCCGGCCGCGCGCGTAAACACGGCGCGCAGGCGCAGCGGTTCGCCGGCGATCACGCCGAACTGGCCCGAGGCGATGTAGGCGTCGAGGTCGAAGTCTTCCTTCCTGCGCGCATCCTCGTAGCGCGCCTCGGCCGCCACGATACGGTGCAAGGGGATGGTGCGCACGTCCTCGTAGCTGCCGAACATGCAGACCAGGTAGACGATGCCGCCGCGCTGGACGATCGCCTGTGGATGGACCGTCTCGTACACGGTGGGCTCGATGGCGTCGCGCTTGCGGTAGTGGAGCGTGAGCTGGCGGTCTTCCATCAGCGCCAGGTACACGGTGCGCTGGCAATCGTGGTCCATGCGCGGCGGGATCAGCGGCTGGTGCGGCGGCACGCTGCGCACCTTGCGCAGCCAGGCCTTGGACGGCGCCGGGTCGTCATCGGTGGACAGGGTGCGCGCGGCCGATTCGAAATACGGCCGGAGCGCCTCGGCGGTGCTGGGCGGAAGATGGTGCTGCAGGTGCTGCTCGACCAGGGTCATGGTCAGCGCCTCGGGCACCGTGAGGCCGGGCAGGTCGAAGCGCTGGGCGCCGCGCATCCAGCTCCACTTGAAGGGCTTCTCGCTGTCGTCGCAGGCCAGCGGAAACACCCCGGCCAGAGCGGCCAGGTCGCGCTCGACGGTACGCTTGGTGACCGGGAATTCGAGCTTCCTGAGCCGCTCGCGCAATTCGCCGGCCTCGATCGACATCGGTTCGCGCGGCACCTCCTGCAACATATGCCACTGGCGCAGGAGCGCCTGCTGGTTGTTCGCCATCAGAATTCCTCCGCCCAGCGCTGCCAGTACCCCGGCTCGTCGTGCTCCGCGTTTTCCATCGCCAGCTCGAGCGGCATGGCATAGAAGCGCACGCTGGCATGGCGCATGCTGCCGTCCGGCAGTTCGAGATAGTCGCGCAGCACCCGGTAGGCCGGCAGCGCCTCGTCCCACGGCAGGTCCAGGTAGACCTGGCCCAGCCACGACGCCATCACAGCGGGATTGGCCAGCGGACCGCAGGGCCGCCACGCGACGCCGTTGGCGTCCAGCCAGGCCAGCACCTGGGCGCGCATCGGGTCGTCCTCGAACCGGTAGCTGCGCCGCTCGGCGGCGGATTTCGGGTGGAACTCCAGGTAGAGCGCGGCGCGGCCCTTCTGGCGCGCGATGGCGTCGATGTGTTCTATCAGTGCTGGCATGGTGGCTTTCGGCGCGCCGACTTGGCGCGTTCAAGATGTGATGTTAGCAAATAACTTACTCTCGGGAAATTGTTAGTCGCTCCGAGAGGCGCAGCGTGGCACACGGCCGCGACGATCCGTGTCGCACGCGGCAGCGCGTGCACTGCGACACATGCTGTCGCCACCGCCACTTATGCTGTCTCCCGTCTTCCACTGCCCGACAAGGAATCAATGACCGACCTGCGCTGGTATCTCCCGCTCGAACAATGCCGCAGCCTCGACGCCATCCGTCGCCAGTGGCGTCCCCTCCTCGAGCAGGCGGCCAGCCTGCCGGACCAGAATCCGGTCCGCCATCACGACGCCCTGCTGGCCTTCATTGGCATGTCGGCGCTGTCCCCGCACCTGAAGCTGGCGGCGCTGCTGGCCTGCGTCGACAGCAGGGATTTCGACCTGCGCCTCGCCCTGGGGGCGCTCGACGATCAGGTCAGCGCCAGCCGCGCGCCGTGGCCAGGCTCGGTAGCCGACGCGGTGGGCGGCAACGGCCCGGCGATGCAGGTGGCCACCGGCCGCGACTGGCTCGGCGCGTTCGTGGTCGGACGCCTCGCCGGACTGCGCGACGCTCTGGCCAATGACGGCGCCGGCATCACGGCGTGGCGGGCGGTATTCTGGAACCGCTTCCGGGCGATGGCATCGCGCCGCGGCTGCGACGGGGCGCCCGTATTGGCGCCGGATCACGACGCCGCGCCGGAGTCCGCAGGCCGGCGTGCGGTACTTACCTTGGTGACATGAGGGCGATGCCTACAGCGACCGGGATCAGAGGCTGGCGCAGATCTCCAGGTTGATCTTCACGAATTCCGGCCATGGCAAGCGCTCGGCCAGATGCTGGACGTAGTAGTCCTGCACCCGGCAGACCAGCGGACGGGAGGCATAGATGGTGCAACCACGGCTGGCCTCGTCGAAATGTCGGCAGGCGCCGTCGCAACGGCTAAAAGTGGTATTCGGCGCGGATCATCGGCGTGCTGGCGCGCTGCCCGCGACCGCCGGTGGTCACGCGGGTATTGCCGAACTTGCTGTTCCAGAACTGGTATTCGACGCCGACACGGAAGCGGTTCTTCTTCTGGCCAAAGTGCGCGCCGACGTCGTACATCAGCTGCATGTCGATATTGGTCTCGGCCCCGGTCGGGTTGCCGGTTTCGTCCAGCCCCTTCTCGGCGATGAAGTTGGCATAGCCCTCGAAGGCCCAGCGTTCGTTCAGCGGGATGCCCCAGCTGACGTTGAGCATCGGATGGTTCTCGTACTTGTAGCGCCCGCGCACGTCGGAGATCGGGGCGAAGGCGCCGCTCGGCGCATTGCTTTCGCGGACCAGGAGGATGCTGGTGCTCAGGAAGCCCGGCACGTCCCACATCAGGGTCGGCCCGAGCACCAGCATGCGCTTGCGCGAGTTGTAGCCGACGTCGTGCTTGGTGTTGACGTCGAAGCCGGCGGTGAGCCCGACGCCCTTCACCTTCCCGAAGCGCAGCTCGCGCCCGCTCAGCGCGCCGATGTCGAGCGTGTGACGGTACAGCAGATAAGCTTCCTCGGCGCCGGAATCGCCGTCGAGCGAACGCGGATCGTTGCGGTCCGACTTGAGCCAGTCGAGGTTGAGGTAGTTGCTGCCGTACTTGTAGCCGCTGGCGTGGGTCAGCGCGAGGACGTGCTTGTCGATGTGGTCGGGATTGAAGGGCTCGGCGAAGCGGCTGCCGTAACGCCAGCTGACGGCGGTATCGCTCCAGTCGAGCGCCTGCGCGGGGCTGGCCGCGAATCCGGCGGCCAGCAGGCAGGCGCCGCAGCCGAGGACGCGGGTGACGATGTTCATGATCTTGATCCTATGCTTCCGGCGCGCCAGGGGCGCGCGCAACCCGCAATTCTACCTTGTGGTCACGCCGGTCGTCGCGCAGCACGATGGTCCAATCCGGGCAGGGTTGGCCGTCCAGCAGCATCTCTTCGAAGCCATCCGTGGCGCGCACCGTGATCTCGTAGAACGCGCCGCGATGACGGTAGCGCAGGCTGAAACCATCCCAGCCTGGCGCCAGGCGCGGCCTCAAACGCAGCATGTCGCCATGGCGTTCCAGGCCCAGCAGCGCTTCGACGAACAGCAGCCAGGTCCACGCCGCCGCCGGCGTCGCGACACCGCCGGTAGCGCGGCCGGCATGCGGCGCGATCGTGCGCAGGCCATCGCTCATCAGGTAGGGCGGCCCGCCGCCATGCGCCATCGGGTCGAGCATGCGCGCCAGCCGCCATGCGCCGCCGGCGTCGCCCAGCCGTGCGAATCCGGCCGCGGCCCAGGCGGTGGTGCGGTGGTCCTGGCCGGGACTCGACCTTACCCGCTCGCTCCATTCGCCATCCACCGGCGGATCGCAGCGCGGCACGGCGCCATCGATGCGCAAGCGCCGCACCGCCGCGCGCAGCGCTTGCGGCCCTTGCGCCGCGCCCGCCTCCAGCGCCCAGCACTGGGTCGACAGCTCGACGCGGCAGGCGGCATTGGCGATCGAGCCGAGGGCGTTGCTGCTGTCCAGCCAGGTCCAGCGATACCAGTCGCCGTCCCAGCCGTGTTCCTCGCATTGCGCGCGCAGCGCCAGCGCCGCGCCGCGGCAGGCGGTGGCGAAGCCGAAGTCGCCGCGCCGGTCGGCCACCTCGGCGAAGCGCTGCAGCACGGCGGCCATGAAGAAGCCCAGGCGCACGCTTTCGACGCGGCCGGCAACGCCCTCCTCGTGCAGGCGCCCCGCCGCCGGCGGCAGGCCGCGCGGCCCGAAGCGCAGGCAGCCGCGCAGGCCATGCACGCAGTGCTGGTACAGATCGTCGCGGTCCGACAGGGGCACGGCCAGCAGCGCATGGTCTTCCGTGACCGCGAGATAGCGCGTCAGTGCATACGGCAGCCACAGGAAGTCCTCGACGGCGCAACCCGCCGTGAACGCGGGCGCGGCGCGCACCAAGGCCTCGCGCAGCAGCTCGGGACGGGCGTGGACACAGGCCAGGGCCGACTGCAGGCGCAGCGCCGGGTCGCGCTCGCCCATCATGGCGCCGAGCGCCTGATAAGGCAGCCAGCGGTTGACGCGCAGGTCGAAGCCGGGGTCGGGCGTATGCACGGCGAGGGCGCCGAGCGTGTCGTCCCACCAGTCGCGCTGGCGCTGCCATGCGGCGGCGGCGGCTTGCGCCGTGCCATGGCGCTGCACGACCGCGCTGGCGTCCAGGCTGCCGGGGCCGGCCACGCCCAGCACGAAGACCAGTTCGCACTCGGCCCCCGGGGCCAGGCTGACGCCGACCTGCAGCGCCGCGCACGGGTCGAAGCCCGCGCCGGCGGCGCCCGACAGGCCGGCGCGCCCCAGCGCCGCCGGCCGCGCGATGGATCCGCAACGGCCAATGAATTCCTGGCGGTCGCAGGTCACGGCGGCCTGCTCGGCATCGACGTGGAAGAACGCGACCTTGTCGTGGAAACCCGCGCCGAAGGCATTGCGCGCCAACAGCGCGCCGCTGGCGAGATCGCGTCCGGTCACCACCTGCAGGCCGGGCGGCGCGTCGCGCTCGTCCAGCAGCCATTCCACATACCCCGTCGCGCTCAGGCGGCGCGGCGCATCGCTGTCGTTGCGCAAGCGCAGCACGCTGTACTTGAGCGGCGCATCCTGGGCAACGAAGCAGCGCAACTCGGAATGGATGCCGTGGACACGGTGCTCGAACACGCTGTATCCGATGCCGTGGCGCGTCGTGTACGCCTCTGGCGACGGCGCCGGCCACGGGGTCGGCGACCAGAAAGCGCCGCTGTCCTCGTCGCGCAGGTAGAAGGCTTCGCCGCCCTGCGGCGCAATCGCATCAATGCTCCCCGCCGTCAGGCGCGTGGCGCGCTCGCCGCTCCAGCTGACGGCATGGCCGCGTTCCGAGACGATGCTGCCGAAGGCATCGTTGGCCAGGAGGTTGATCCACGGCGCCGCAGGCGCGGCGATCCCCTGGCTGCTACGAACCACGTATTCGCGGCCGTCCGGCGTGAAACCGCCGACGCCGTTGTCGAACATCAGCTCTGGCGCGGCCTGGGCCAAGGGGTCCGCAGTCCATGCCTGCGCCGGCGTGGTGGCGACGAAGGGCGGCGCCTCGGCGTGGCCCGGGCGTCCGGCGCGGCGCAGCTGGTCGGCCAGGTCGCCGCGCTCGCTGGACAGCAGCACGCTTGCTGCGGAGCGCAGCAGGATGCGGTCTTCTTGCGGCACGTCTTCCTTCAGGTGCAGGTGCAGTCCGCCGGGCTGGTCGAAGCTGGACGGATCGACCAGCGGCGCCGCCAGGTGCATCAGGGCTTCGCGGGCGGAGCGGCTGTCGCACAGGACCAGGAGGTCGACCGCCAGGCCATGGTCGCGCCAATAACCGTGGGCTTGCAGCAGCTGGCGCGCGAGGCCGGTGTCCGGTCCGTCGCCCAGTTGCAGCAACAGCAGCGGCAAGTCGCCCGTGACGCCATAGGCCGGCAAGTCGGCCCGCCCGCGCTGATTGCGCGCGATGACGGCGGGATCGGCGCGCAGCGCCGGCACGGGCTGCAGCAGGCAGCCGGCCAGGCGGTTGATCAGCTGGGCGTCGGCTTCGCCGATCTCGGCGCGGCGCAGCTCGGCCTGGGCCAGGGTCCAGGCGGCCTCGATCGCGTGGTCGACCTCGTGCGCGACGCCATAGCGCGCCGCCAGCTCGCGCGCCAGCGCACGGCTGGAGGCAGCGCCCAGCACCAGGTCGACCGTGATCTCCTGCTGCGGCGCCAGCGTCACGCTGCGCTGCAATGCCAGCAGCGCTTCGTCGGGCTCCGGGTCCAGGCCCGGCAGCGCGCCGCCGTTACTCACCGCCTGCGGCCGGCACAACTCATGCCCGCGCCCGATGAAACGCGCGCGATTCGTTTCCACGCTCGGCTGTCCCGCCATCTCGCGCACCGTCATGCGCTGCACGAGCACGGGCGCGCTTGGCGTGGTCACGCACAGCAGGCTGTCGGCGGCGCCGTCGAATTCGATCCGGATGCTGCTGCGCCCGCCCTCTTCCAGCGGCGGCCCGGCCAGCGCCACGCAGCCCGTCAGCTCCAGGGTGCGCGGTTCAAGCCCGCGATTGACGATGCGGATACGGCGCAGCTCGACGTCGTCGCCAGGCGCTACCACCGCATCGGTACGCATCTCGATGCCGTGGTCCACGCGGCGCAGGCTGGCCCGTCCTTCGGCCAGCACCGCCTCGACCTCGTCCGGCGCCGACGCGCCGGGCAGCAAGACGTTGGCCCAGGCGGCGCCGGAGGCCGTATCGCGCACGTGAAGGGCCAGGCCGGTCTCGCCGCCGCGCGTCAGCCCGGTTCCCTCCCAGCGGCTGGCGCCGGCGCCCCCGCTGTCGACGACCAGGTGGTAGCGGCCATTCGACAGCAGCTGGACTTCCGGCAGCGGCGAAGCGTCCGGCTCGAGCACGCGCGCATATGGACGGGTCGCCGCGACGCCGTCAAGCGCCACGCCGGCATCGATGCGCAGGGGCGGCTCGGCGCCGGCTGCCGGCGCCGCCTCTTGCAGCAGGCCGAGCGCGGCGCGCAATTCGGGATCGCGCATGAAGCGGCGCTGCATCGGTTGGCCCTGCAGGTGACGCGCCAGCGCCAGCAGGGTCGTGGCCTGGTGGCGCGCGAGCTGGGCCCGCACCACCGCCTGGCGTTCGCCTTGCGGCAGGCGCGCCGGGGCATAGTCGAGCGCCTCATGAAAGCCGGTCTCGCCCAGCAGGCCCTGCTCCGCCATGCGGCGCAGGTTGGCCGCCGCCAGCGCCGGCGCCACGCCGAGCGCCAACGCGGCGCCATGGGGCGCGGCAACCAGGTCGTCGCCCGCGCGCCGCTGCAGGGCCGCGGCGTCCAGGCCGAAGCGCTGAACGCGGTAGCGCGCCGCCGCGTCGACCGCGTTGCAGCCCGATTCGGTATAGCCCCACAGCAGTCCCCGGCCCCTGGCGTGGGCCGCCTGCAGGCGCGCTACTCCCCGGCTGGCGTCGTCCAGCAGGGTGTCGCGGAACGAAGGCATCACGAGCTGCGGCGCCAGGTAGTCGGCCAGCGCGCCCGCACGCGACAGCAGCAATGCGCCCCCCCCCGTCATGCGCAAGGGACGGCCGAGCGACCACCAGTGCTGCTGCGGCAGCTGGCCCTGGGCGACGGCGACGAAGCTGGCCATGCGCGCCTCGGACGCCAGCAGGTCGCAGCTGTCGCCGTCCAGGCGCCCATCGCGCCCCTCGCGCACGTGACAGCCGGTGGCCAGCAGGCCGGTAGACGGGTCGACCAGCGCGCCGAAATCCATGCGCGCCGCTTCGCGCGCCTGCGCGGCCAGGCGCGCGATGTTCTCCATGCGTTCACGCGCGCAGTCGCGTCCCTGTGCGACCAGCTGGCCCAGGCCCTCGTTGCCCCCTGGCGCCTCGAACGCGGCCAGTTCGCGCAAGGTCGGGATGCGGGTCAGGCCGGCATCGAGCACGTATTCCTGCACCGCGCGGGTCCAGGGCGTGAGCGCATGCAGGTCGTCCAGCTGCGCCGCGCACTGCCGCGCCAGGCGCGCCGTCCAGGCGCGCAGCGCAGGCGTGACGTCGCCAGGCAGGCCCGCATCCAGCTCGGCCGCCCTGGCCGCGACCGCGCGCAGGCAGTCGGCCAGGCCCGGCAAGGTATCGGTGGCGCGGCAGCGGCCCGGCGCCAGCGATTCTTCCAGCGCGTCCAGCGCCGGCGCCACGCCGGGCGGCGCATTCTCGCTCACCACGCACAGCGTGACGCGGATGCCGTCCAGCGCGGCGGCATCGAGGATCGGCCGATCCGGCAACTCATCGAGGCCGGCGGCGAAGGTGCGCAACGCCAGCGCCAGGCCGCCGCTGGCCGCGGTATCGACATGGGCCGGTTCGAGGGGAGCGAGCGTGACGCCGTCATACCATTCGAAGGGGTGGCCATGCCAGCGTTCCAGCAAGGCCATCGACGCCAGCGCCTGCTCGCTGCGCGCGAGCAGGCCGCCCAGCGGCAGATAACCGAAGTCGCGCGCGCCCAGGGTCGCCAGCAAGGTCATGCCCATGCCGGCGGGCGACACCCGCTCGTCGACGGTAGGTTCGGAATGGTCGAACACGGCTTCCGGCGCCAGGCCGTTCTGGCCCGCGCCGTGCTGTTCGAAGAAGGCCCAGCTGCGGCGCGCCAGCGTGCGCAGGAACAGGGTCTGCCCCTTCGCCAGGCGCATGCCGCGCCGCGACGGCTGGCTGACCCACCAGGCCAGCACCGGCGACAGGAACCATACCAGGAGCAGCGGCGCGGTCGCGAACAGGGCGTAGGGGTTGGCGAAGGTCAGCAGCACCGCGACGCCGACCGCCAGCAGCGGAGGAAACCACATCGTGCGCCAGTTGTTCTCCATCGCGCTGCTGGGACGCGCCAGCGCCGGGGGACGCAGCTCGAGCAGCTTGCGGCGGCTCACGTCGCGCCGCCACAGGCCGCGCACGACCGCGTCGGCGTCGAGCCAGGCCCGGTGCGGCAGGAAGGCCAGCGCCAGCGCGGCGCGCACCAGGGTCGTGCGTGCGCCGCGCACCCAGGCGTCCAGGTGCTGGCGCAGCGGCGCGTCCGGCGCGCGGCCGGCCAGCGTGGCCAGCATGTCGAGCAGCGCCGGGAGCCAGAGCGGCGCCAGGATGGCCGCGGTCCAGAACACGGGCGCGGCCAGCAAGCTCCAGCACAACACGAGCAGCGCGATCGACGCCGGCGCGGCCAGGCTCCCGGCCAACGCGTCGAACAGCCGCCGGCGCACCCGCGCGGCGCGCAGTCGCTCGGCGCCGCGCCCGAGGCGGCGCGCTTCCTGCCAGGCGGCGCGCAAGGCGCCATGACGGCGCAGCACGTGTTCGCCGTAACTGCCCGGATGCGCCGCATCCAGCCGCACGTCGTTTACGCGCGCGGCGCGCAGGCGGTCTTCCTCGACCGCGCCGGGTTGCGCCCGGCCCTCGTCGCGCAGCTCGAGACCCATCGCGCGGCGCCAGGCGTCGACGTCGTAGATCGCGGCCCAGCCACCACCACCGTCGGGCCACAGCCGCTGGTAGCGCATCGCACGTTGGTTCGGCAAGGCGGTCCCGAGCCGTGGCAGCAGCATGGCATGGCCTTCCAGCACCCGGCCCGCTTCGTCCTGCAGCGGCCGGTGCAGCGGGTGCGCCATCGCCGCCACCAGGCTGCGCGCGGCGTCGCGCGGCAGGCCGGTATCGGCATCGAGCGCGATCACGTAGCGCATCCCGGCCGCGCCGCCGGTATTGCCGACCGCGAGCGCGAAGCGGTCGCGCACGCCGCACAGCCAGGCATTCAGGTCGGCCAGCTGGCCGCGCCGCCGTTCGCGGCCGATCCAGGCTTGTTGATCTTCGCTCCAGGCGCGCGGGCGCACCAGCAGCATGAAGGGGCCATCCTGTTCAGTACCGTACTTGCGGTTGAGCGCCTCGATCGCGCCACCCGCCCGGGCCAGCAAGTCGGCGTCGAGAGGCAGCGTCGCTTCAGGCGCGTCGGGCAGGTCGAGCAACAGGCAGAAACGCAGGCGCGGATCGCGGTTGCCGAGGTAGCGCACTTCGAGGTCTTCGCACAGCGCCGCGAGCTGGGCGGCGTCGGCCGGTTGCGCCGACACCGCCACCAGCGTGCGCGCATCGTCGGGAATGCCGGCCGCCACGTCGATGCGCGGCGTGGCCTGGGACCGGGCCAGCCAGCTCCCGGCCATCCCCACCAGGGCGCGCGCCAGGGCGCCGGCCACCGGCAGCGCCAGGATGCCCATCAGGACCAGCAGCAGTGGCCCGGCCCCGCCCTGCCAGGCATGGACCAGGCCAGCGCCCGTGAACAGCAGGGCCAGCGCCGCCGTGGCGCCCGTATGCATACCGGAGGAAGCGCCCGGCAACGCGGCGCGAACGCGCGATGCCCATCCACGCCGTCCGCGCAGCCGTGCCTCGAGCATCGCCAGGCCGGGGCCGGCCAGGTAGTGGCCCACGTGGCGGATGCGCGTATCGAGCCCGCCCTCGCCCGGCGCGCGATGGACGCCGGCCAGCGCGACCGCCTCTTGCGCCACCGCGGCCTCGCTCACGCCGAGGGAGTCCGCCAGGCGCGCGACCGTGTGGCGGTAGCGGTCGCGCGTGGCGCCGTCCATGCGCGCATAACTGCCGTCCGGATCGTCCCGCAGCAGCGCATCGACCACGCCCAGTTGCTCGGCAAAGGCGCGCCAGTCGACGCCGCCCAGCGCGCGCAGGCTGGCCAGGGCATTGCCGGCAGAGATGGCGTCCTGCGCCTGGCTGCTCCTTTCGTCCTGCGTCAGGCAGGCGATGCTGCCCTGCCCATCCGCCAGGCGCGCGTCGATCCAGTCCAGTACCTGGGCCAGCGGCGCGCCGCGGCCCTGCAGGCGGCGCGCCAGCTCGGCGACGAATGCGCTGTTGTCCGCGTCTTCGCTGCGCGCCATGTCGGCGAACAGCAGCACCAGGTCGCCCGGGCGGGCCTCGGCGGTGTCGAGGAAGCGTGCGGCCCAGGCGGCGGCGCGTTCGCGGCCGGTGCAGGCATGCGCGGCGCGCGCCGCCATGGCAGCCAGCCGGTCGATCAGCGCAAGACGCAACAGCGCGGGCAGCGCATCGAGTTCGGCGACGCGCAGGGGCGCGTCTTGCTGGCTGGCGGCGAGGACGCGCGCCAGTTCTTCGGTGTCGACGACGCCATCTGCGCGCGCTACCGCATCGGCCGCCAGGCGCCAGACGCGCGCATCGCCATCCCGGGCGGCGACCTGCCGCGCCTGCGCGCGCGCCAGCCGCAGCTGGGTGTCGAGCAGGTGGTAGCCATCGAGCAGGCGTGCGCCGGCGGGCGGCAGTTCGATCCCGGCGCGCATGGCGCGGTCGAGCGTATCGCAGGAACGAACGATGGCCTCCGCATTCGCGGCCAGCAGCGCCACTGGGGCGGTGGCGCCGGCGCCATGTGGCGCATGCTGCCCGGAGGGCATCTTGTCGTTCTCAACTTTCAACGGGGACCTCGGGACGGAGGCGTGCGCGGCGGACCGCCGGAGGACGGGACACCCCGGGACAATCAGGGCAAAGGACCAGACAAACAATGCTGGGCGCGCACGGCTGACTCCATGCTAGGGAAAGGAACGAAAAGTTACCGTGCGCTGGCGTACACACACCGCCTGCCGGGCCGGCAGGCGTCCGGGATGGTCAGTTGGCGAGCGCGAAACCGCCGGCCAGCGAGCAGGCGCGCGGATGGCCCAGGGCGCGCAGGGTGCGCGCGGCGCGGGCGCTGCGTGCGCCACTGCGGCACACGAACAGCAAGGGGCGGGCATCGGCGCCCAGCCAGGCGGCGGCGTGTTCGGCCACGCTCGCCAGCGGCACGTTGAGCGCCATGCGGCCGTGCAGTTCCACCTGGCCGGCGACGCTGTGCTCGCGCGCATCGCGCACGTCGACCACGATGGCGTCGGGATGGGCCGCCAGCCAGCGGCGCGCCGCGATGGCGTCGAGTTCCATGCCTGCGTCCAGCGCGGCATCCGGCTGCGCTGCCTCGGGCGCCGCCGCCGGCGCCGGCATGGCCAGCGCCGCCCCACAGCGCGCGATGCGCTCGCACGCCTGCTCCAGCGCGGCGGCGTCCAGCAGCGGCCCGATCGACAGGCGCACCGCCGACGCGCTGCGCCAGGCCGGCAAGCCCATCGCGTCGAGCACATAGCTCGGCGCGGCCTTCGACGCGGCGCAGGCCGAACCGGCGCTGACGCGCATGCCGGCGGCATCGAACAGGTCCAGCAGCTCGGCGCTGGCGACGCCGGGGATCGAGAAGTTGAGCGTCGTCGGCAGCGTATGCGCGGGCGGCGCGTTGAACACGATGCCGGGGAAGGCGCGGGTCAGGGCGTCCACCAGGCGCGCGCGGCAGGCCTGCAACGCTTCATGGCCAAGAAAGGTGTCGCCGCGTTCCAGTGCTTCCAGCACCGCACCCAGCGCCGCGATGCCGGCCATGTTCTCGGTGCCCGAGCGGTCGTTGTCTTCCTGGCCGCCGCCGCAGATCAGCGGCGTGAACGGCGCGCCTTCGCGCACGTACAGCATGCCGATGCCTTTCGGCGCATGCAGCTTGTGGCCCGAGAACGGCGCGTAGTCGATGCGGCTCGCGCCCAGCGCCAACGGCAGCTTGCCGAGCGCCTGCACGCAGTCGACCATCCACAGCGCCGGGCTGGCCGTATCAATCAACACCGCCGCGATGCCGTCCAGGTCGGACACCACGCCGGTCTCGTTGTTGGCGGCCATGGTGCAGACGAAGGCGAGGCGCGGCGCCAGCGCGCGCAGCACGTCCAGGCGGTGGCGGCCGTCGCCGTCGACGGGCAGCACGCGCAGTTCGAGGCCGGTTCCCAGCAGCCGGTTCCAGTGCGCCAGGCTTTCGGACACCGCCTTGTGCTCGGTGGCGCCGACCAGCACCACATCCCCGCATGCCTCGCCACGCGCGCGCCGTTCGCGCACCGCGCACAGCGCCGACAGCACCGCGGTCTGGATGCCCTCGGTGGCACCGCTATTGAACATCAGCCGTCCACTCGGGGCGCCCAGCACCCGCCGTGCGCAGGCGCGCGCGCCCTCGCGCAGCGCGCGGGCGCGCAGGCCGCTCGCATGGCTGCTGCTCGGATTACCGAAGCACTCCTGCAGCGCGGCCATGGCGGCAGCGGCGGCGGCCGGCAGCACCGGCGAAGTCGCGTTGGCGTCGAGGTAGATTTCGGTGATCATGGATTAGCTGCCATAAACATAAAAAAAGGTGTCGCACAACACGTTATTGTCCAGTAATATGGTACGGAATTACGCCAATCGAAACGTCCCAAATTTCTCGATTTGTGGGCTGTTAATAGAATAATTATTCTTATAAACAAGCTTTACGGAATATGAACTCACTCGACAAGTTTGATTGTGCGATTCTCGCCGCCTTGCAGGCGGATGCCACCCTCTCCATCTCGGGCCTGAGCGAAAAGGTCGGCCTTTCCAGCACGCCGTGCTGGAAACGCGTCAAGCGCCTCGAGGAAGACGGCTATATCGAAAGCCGCGTCAGCATCGTCAACCGCGAAAAGGTCGGCCTGCCGGTGACCGTCTTCGTCAGCATCAAGACCACCGAGCATGACGAAAAATGGCTGTCGCGCTTCGCCGCCGCCGTGATCGCCCTGCCCGAAGTGCTGGAGTTCCATCGCATGAGCGGCGACGTCGACTACCTGCTCAAGGTCGTCACCACCGACATCGCCGGCTACGACCGCTTCTATAAAAAGCTGATCAAGACCGCGCGCCTGAACGGCGTGTCGTCCGCCTTCTCGATGGAACAGATCAAGTCCACCACCGCCCTGCCGCTCGAACTGATCTCGCACGGCGTGCCGGCCTGAGCGTGTTTACGCGGACGCCTGGCGCTTTCGCCCGGCGTGCGATCGTGCGATGATGGCGGCCGTTGACATCAACGGAGACCAAGGGAATGCGATCGAAAATAAAGATGGCGCCGCTGGCGCTGGCGGCGCTGTTCGCCGTCCAGGCAACCGCCGCGGAACAAGTCGTGAAGATCGGCGTGAGCGGCCCGCTGTCGGGTTCCAACGCCTTCGCCGGCAAGGACAATGAAAACGGCGTGCGCCTCGCCATCGAAGAACTCAACGCACAGAAGATCCAGGTGGGCGGCAACGTGCTGCGCTTCGTGCTGCAGTCCGAGGACGACGCGGGCGACCCGAAACAGGGCGTGACCGTGGCCCAGAAGTTCGCCGACGCCGGCGTCAAGTACGTGCTCGGCCCATACAACTCGGGCGTGGCGATTCCGGCTTCGCGCGTCTACAACGACAACGGCATCCTGATGTCGACCGTCGGCACCAACCCCAAGATCACGAGCGCCGGCTACCCGACGGTGTTTCGGATCGTGGCCAGCGACACGCAGGTAGGAGCGTCGGTCGCCGGCTATGCGGCCAAGGAGCTCAAGGTCAAGAACGTCGGCGTGATCGACGATCGCACCGCTTTCGGCCAGGGCATCGCGATGGAATTCAAGCGCCAGGCGCAGAAGGCCGGCATCAAGGTCGCGGGCCACGAATTCACCAACGACAAGGCGAGCGACTTCGCCGCGATCCTGACCTCGCTGCGCGCCAAGAAGGTGGACGCGATCTTCTTTGGTGGCTACGCCCCGCAAGGCGCCCCGATGGCGCGCCAGATGAAGCAGCTGGGCCTGAACGTGCCGCTGCTGGGCGGAGACACCCTGTGCAGCCCCGAGATGGCCAGGCTGGGCGGCGCCGCGGTCGGCGAGAACGTGCGCTGCGCGCAGGCCGGCGCCATCGTCGCCCAGCAGCCGGGCGGCCCGGCCTTCCTGGCCAGCTACAAGAAGCGCTTCGGCCGCGATCCGGACGTCTACGCGCCGTCGTTCTACGACCAGACCAAATTCATCGCCCAGGCGATCCAGCAGGCGAAGTCGGTCGATGCCAAGCAGGTCGGCGCCGCGATGCACGCGATCAGCTACCAGGGCGTGGTCGGCGCCTACGGCTACGACGCCAAGGGCAATCTCAAGAAAACGGCCGTGACGGTGTACACCTTCAAGAACGGCGTGTTGACGCCGCTGGCCAGCTACTGATCCAACAAGGAAAAAAACGATGAGAGAGAACTTCAAGCTCGGCGCGCTGGCGATTGGCGCCCTGCTCGTCTGCGCATCCGTGCAGGCCGCGCCTGCTGCCGATGCCCCCGCCAGGCAGAAGGTCGCCACGACCGAGGCCGGCAAGGCGATCGACAAGCTGGTCGACGAGTACTACGAGGCCTATGCCCGCTTCGAGCCGGTGTGGGCGACCGAGAGCGGCGACGGCCGCTTCTTCGACCAGCTCGGCCTGTCGATCGCGCCGAAGAACCGCGAAGCGCAGTTTGCGCTGTACCGCGGCTACCTGAAGCGCCTGGCCTCGATCCCGCGCGAGCGCCTGAATGCGCACGAGCAGGCCAGCTACGACATCGTCAAGTTCGAGCTCGAGACCGCGCTGCGCCTGGGCGCCTTCCCCGAGCACCTGCTGCCGATGGACCAGATGTTCAATATGCCGGCCTTCATCGCGAACTACGCCGGCGGCGAAGGCGCCCAGCCGTTCGCCACGCCGAAGGACTACCGCAACTACCTGAACCGCCTGGACCAGATGGTGGCCTACATCGACCAGTCGATCGCGAACATGCGCGAAGGCGTCAAGCGCGGCATCGTGCATCCGCGCCAGCCGATCCAGTCGCTGCTGCCGCAGCTCAAGCAGCTGCAGGCCAAGACCGCCGAAGCCAGCATCTTCTACACCCCGATCAAGAAGCTGCCGGAAGGCTTCTCGGCCGCCGACAAGCGCAGCCTGAGCGAGGCCTATCGCAAGACGATCGACAAGCTCAATCCGGCCCTGGACCGCCTGGCCAGCTACGTCGAGAAGGACTACCTGCCGAAGACCCGCACCACGGCCGGCTGGAACGCGCTGCCGAACGGCGCCGAGTGGTACAAGGCGCGCGTGGCGGCGATGACCACGACCGATATGACGCCGGAGCAGATCCATGCGATCGGCCTGAAGGAAGTGGCGCGCATCCAGGGCGAATACGGCAAGATCGGCCCGAAGATGGGTTATACCGGCCCGGCCGCCGGCCTGCCGAAGTGGGTGTCGGAGCAGCCGAAGTACAAGCCGTTCACCACCGACCAGCAGGTGATCGAGGTGTTCCAGAAGCTGGACACGCAAGTGCGCGCCAAGCTGCCGGCCCTGTTCACCCTGATGCCGAAAGCGCCGCTGGAAGTGCGGCTGGAGCCTGAACTGACGCGCGAGACCGCATCGGACCACTACTCGGCGCCGGCCGCCGACGGCTCGCGTCCGGGCGTGTTCTGGTCGGTCGTGAACGACCCGACCAAGTACGGCCGCACCGGCATGGTCACGCTGTACCTGCATGAAGGCCAGCCGGGCCACCACTTCCACATCGCGCTGCTGCAGGAGCTGGGCCTGCCCAACTTCCGCAAGTTCGGCGGCAACACCGCCTTCACCGAAGGCTGGGCGCTGTATGCCGAGACCCTGGGCAAGGAGATGGGCCTGTTCGAGCAGCCGGAAGATTATTTCGGCCACCTGAACGACGAGATGCTGCGCGCCGCGCGCCTGGTGGTCGACACCGGCATGCACACCAAGGGCTGGAGCCGCGACCAGGGCATCAAGTACTTCCGCGATACGCTGGGCTACTCCGAACTGGAAGCGCGCGCCCAGATCGAGCGCTATATGGTGATGCCGGGCCAGGCGCTGGCGTACAAGATCGGTTCGCTGAAGATCATGGAACTGCGCCAGCGTGCGCAGGCGGCGCTGGGCGATAAATTCAGCCTGCCGAAGTTCCACGAGGTCGTGCTGGACGAAGGCACCTTGCCGCTGGCGGTGCTGGAGGCGAAGGTCGATCGGTGGATTGCGGCTTCCAAATAAGGTGATGTGATGCGAGTGCGGATGCGGACGCTTGTCCTTCGTCTCCGCACTTGACGCTGCTCTACCAGAACTTCCACCACGGTCTCATGCCTACGACCGGGTCACTGCCGGTTTGTTGGCGCGCAGTCTGCCTCAGCGTAAATCGCATGAGCGCGATGCTGTCCGGATCCAGTTGGGTTTCGGCATCGTAGCCGTCCAAGGCATAGCCAAACAAATCGAGCAACACCGCATCCCCCAGCTCAAGCGGGTGAAATGGCAGCGAACCGGCATGGCGATCCACTGCACTACCTTCGAGATCGTCGCCAAACTCGGGGCGGTCATGCTCATCGAGCTCGACAAGCCCGTCGTCATCTGCGTCGTCGTCCGCGCATGGATACTTGCCGGCCCAGTAGGGCAATTCGACCGCACGTGGCGCACCGATATCCTCAGTGACACCATCCGAACTCATCGACAACGCGCGGACCAGCTCCCCGTTCTTCCATACCCCGTAAGAGAAAGCATCGACCGTGCTGATTGTCACGTGATGCAGCATCGTCCTGCCCTTGGCGAATTCGAGGAAGCGCTGATCGAGCTGGCTTGGTTCGACAATCAGGGCTTGTGCGGACACGATCGTAAGGCCGGGATAGCAAGCGATGCCGACTTCATCGCGCGGAGGATAGACGCTCCCGAGGTGACCGTCCGCAAGTGGCATCGCCTTATGCGAGGGAAACAACTCAGCGAGCGCCAGTGCCGTGGCTTCGCGGTCCAGTACTGGCCGCGACTTCAGGACAGAATGCAGATCACTGCCTTCATCCACGTAAGCCAGTATCGCGGTCTTGTTTCCCACTGTCTCCCCCTGCTCGTTACGCCGACGTAACATGTCGCCGGCTGGCTTCTAGCGCGCGATCATGAACACCGGATAGCGGTTCCACTCCGGCTCGCGATAACGCGCGCAGTTGGCGTAGATGAAGTCCAGCACCGCCTCCTGGCTGCTCAGCAGCCCAGGATTCGCCGCCTTCCACTCGGCAAACTTCGCCGCCAGCTCGGGCTCCTCCGCCAGCAGCTTCTCGGCCTCGTCCTCGAACACATAATCCGAGTAATGCTCCTTCTTCTCCAGCACGCTGTTGAAGAAGCCCCAGCGGAAGAAGCTGTCGTGCGCCAGCGGCTCGAGCGTCTCGACCGCATAGCGCGCCCGGTCCTGGTCCAGCAGCACGATGTAGTCGCCGGCGCGCAGCAGGACCTGCCCGATGCGGCGCTCCAGCACCACCTCGTCGTGGAACAGATGGCCTTCGTAGGCCGACGGGCGCGACGTCACCGACCGGATCTGGTAGTACGTCACTTCCTGCAGGCGATCCGCCTCGATGCGCTCCATGCGCACGCCATTCCATTCCAGGCGTTCGATCGCCTCGCGCCACTGCTGCGGCACCACATAGGCTTGCGGCGCCGGCACCGCGACGTCGACCGGGAAGCTGTTGTAATAGGCGATGTCGCGTTCCCACGGGCTGCTGCGGTCGTAGTACAGGCGGGTATAGTCGCCGATGGCGCTCTTCCTGTATTTGGCTTCATAGCCCTTGAAGCGGAAGCTCGACGGATTGGCTTCGTCCATCTTCCAGCGCACCGGCCATTCACTTTGTTTGCGGCCTTCCTCGCGCGCCGCGCGGCGCAGCGCCTGGATGCGGCCGGCGTTCTTGACGGTGAACTCGAGCGCCACTTCGACCAGCGCCACCATCGACTCGTAGCGGTCCTTGAACGGCTTGAGCATATGCGTTTCGGGCATGAAGCCGATCGTATGGTGCAGCGCCGCGTAGCCGGTAGAGAAGCGCGCCGTTTCGAGGAACTCGGCGATGCCGTGGTCCGGGCTGTCCTTGACCGGATTCACGTAGGGGCAGGTCGGCCAGCCGCGCGCATCCATGCCGGCGTACATCGCGGGCAGCATCTCGGCCCGCAGGAATTCGCCCAGGCCGCCGCCCAGCTTGTCGGCCTGGGTGTGGATCAGGGTCATCGTGTAGCTGTAGTCGGCGCCATTCGAGGTATGGGTGTCGACCATCACGTCCGGATCCCAGCTCGTGAACAGCTGATTGAACGTGCGCGCGGTCAGGGTGTCGCACTTGACGAAGTCGCGGTTCAGGTCGAGGTGGCGGCTGTTGCCGCGAAAGCCGAACTGCTCCGGCCCGTCCTGGTTCACGCGCGAGGTGTCGGCGCGGTTGAAGCTGCCGTCCACGTTGTACAGCGGGACGAACAGGAACACGGTCTTGCCCAGCGCCGCCAGTTTCTCGGGCTGCAGGCAGAAGTCGCGCACGATCGCCATGCAGCCGTCGACGCCTTCCGGCTCGCCCGGGTGGATGCCGTTATTGTTGAAGAAGACCGGCCGGCCGGCGAGCTTGATTGCCTCGCGTTCGAACACGCCATCGCTGCTGACCACGCCCGCGTGGATCGGCACGCCCGCATCCGATACGCCGACCTTTTCGAAGCGCAGCACGGAAGGGAAGCGGCGCGCGAGGTCTTCGTACCAGGCGATGCAATCAAGCCAGGTGGTGGTCTGGTTCAGGTTGCCCTTCTCGTAGGGCGTCAGCAGTTCAGTGGACATGGATCTTATCGTTGTGAGGTTGATGCTTCGGAAATCGTCGCCGGCACGGCTTGAGCCTGGGCCGGCAGGTTGAGCGGCAGCGCGATCGCGACGTCGGTGCCTTCGCCCGGGCTGGAGCGCACCTCGATCGTGCCGTGCAGCGCATAGGCGCGCTCGCGCATGCCGATGATGCCGATGCCTTCCGAGGCGCTGGCGGTGTCGAAGCCGGCGCCGTCGTCGACCACGCGGATGCGCAGCATGCCCTTGCCTTCGTCCAGCAGCAGGCTGACGTGAGCCGAGCGCGCGGCGGCGTGCTTCATGACGTTGGACAGGGCTTCCTGCACGATGCGATAGGCGGAAATCGCCAGCTCGTTCGACAGGCGCGCGAAATCGCCCTCGCTGTGCAGGTCGAAGCGGCAGCCGGACGTGGTGTCGTAGTGGCGCACCATCTCTTCCACCGCGCCGTGCAGGCCCAGCATGTCGAGCACTTCGGGGCGCAGGCGGCGCACCAGGCGCCGGCCGTTGGCGTACAGGTCGAGCGCCAGCTTGGTGATGGCCTCGGACTTGCGCCGGATCTCGTCGACTTCGGGCCCTGGCGGCGCCTTGGCCGCCAGCAGGCCGATCGACTGCGCCTCGAGCCTCGCCGCGATCAGGGAAGCATTGAGCTCGTCGTGGATCTCGACCGCGATGCTCTTGCGCTCGTCTTCGATGATCTCGTTGACCTTCTGGATGAGTTTACGCTTGTCGGCGTCGGCGCGCAGCGCCTCGTTGCGCGAGGCCAGCAGGTCGCGCGTGCGCTCGGCCACCTTGTTCTCGAGGTCGCGCTTGGATTCGTCCAGCGCCAGCGACATCTCGCCGATCGAGGCCTGCAGCTCGCCGATCTCGCCGCCGGTGGTGACCGGCGGATGGACACGGTAGTTGCCGCCCCGGATCTGGCGCAGGGTGCCGATCGCCTCGCGCAGCGGCACGATCAGCGAGCGCGCCAGCACCCAGGCCAGGATGCCGCTCGCGGCCAGCGCCAGCGCCGCCATCGACAGCTCGATCTGGAAGCGGTCGGTCTGCTTGGCCATCATGTTCGCCGGCGACATCGTCACCCGCACCCAGCCGACGACTTCGGTGGTGAGCGTGGGCGGGCGCGAATCGCTCGATGCCGACACGTGCGGCGTGCCGTTGTCCGAGAACAGGTTGATCCACACCACCTGCTTGCGGATCGGCGCCTCGTAGTAATGGGCCTGGGCGTCGCTGGCCGAGTCGGACACCACGCGCACCGCGGCGCGCCCGCTGCCGTCGATCACGTCGACTTTATAGATGCTGCGGTCCGACTGCACCAGGCCGTTGATGGTCAGGCGCAGGTCGGACAGGTTGCCCGAGATGACGTTGTATTCGGACGTCTCGGCCAGCGCGCGCGCCAGGATGCGTCCGCGCTCGGCCAGCTCCTCGGCCACCTGGGCGCGGTGCGCATACCAGGAATACCAGACGAAGGAGGTGAACAGCAGGATCACGGGCAGCATGGTGATGACGGCCATGCGCCGTCCGACACCCCAGCCGCGCCAGAAACGCAGGTTCATTGCGGGAGCGGCGCGCGCCGTGCGAAGTTGCGGGCGGCGTCGGTCACGCGCAGGTCGAGCGAACTGGCCACCCCTTCGTTGATGATCGTGCGGAAGTAGCGCGGGAACTGCGGCGGATCGAGTTCGCCGGTGCGCACGAAGTCGGCGGCCAGCTCGGCCACCTGGGCATTGATCTCCTCGATCTCGGAATACGTGGTTGCCAGCGCGCCCACCTTGACCATGTCGGCCGAGAAGCCGATCACGCCCTGCTTGCGGCGGTAGGTCGAGAGCAGGATATTGCGCACGTTCTCGGCGTTGTAGATGTCGCTGTCGGGCAGCGCCAGCAAGGTCTCGGCGCGCGTCATGCTGCCCAGCGTGTGATTCAGGTCGTCGCCCGGCGCATACATCTGGATCTCGGTCGCATCAATCAGCGCCGGCTTCAGGAAGGCGGTGTCGGGGCCGAGCAGCACGCCGACACGCACCGGGCGGCCGTACAGCAGCTCGGCCAGTCGCATCTGGTCGTTCGGCGCCGGCTCGGCATAGATCGCGGTCATGGCCATGCGGCGCGGCTTGGGCAGGCGCGCGGTGAGCGTGCGCCATACCTGGCTCGAGGTATAGGCCGAGATCACCACGCAATCGCAGCGGCGCGACAGCGCGTCGCGCAGCGCGGTCGGGCCGATCGCCACATACAGCATGCGGCGCTTCTGCGCCAGCTCGGTGCGGAAGGCGGCGAAGGTGGGCACCAGGCGCTTGTACAGGTCGTCGGCGATGCGGTGGGTGACGGCGCTGTCGTCGCCGGTCAGGATCTGGAAGCGGTAGCCCTGCGTTTCTTCGCGCTCGCGTTCCGCCTGCTGGGCGGCGTGGACGCTGCCGGCAAGCGCCAGCATGAAGGCAAGGACCAGCAGCGGCGCCAGCGCGGGCGCGCGCCTGCGCTGGTGGGGCATGCGGCGCGGGAGGATGGCCATCGCGTCAGGGCTCGATCAGGCCGTGCTTGACCGCCAGCAGCGTGATGCTGGCCTGGCGGTGCACGCCCAGCTTTTCCTTGATCGACTGGCTGATGTTGCTGATGGTCTTGGTCGACAGGTCGAGGCGCTCCGCGATCTCGGCATTGGTCATGCCCTCGGCCATCAGCTTGAAGATCTCCAGTCCGCGCTCGTCGAGCTGCGACTGCGGCGTGACTTCGCCGCGCACCGCCATGCTGGCCAGGCGCGATGCGATATGCGGCAGGAAGTACAGCTTGCCCTCGTGGGCATGGCGCACCGCGGTGGCCAGGTCGGCCGGGTCGCAATCCTTGGTGACGAAGGCGTGGGCGCCGAGGCGGTAGGTTTCCTTGATCAGGCTGTCCTGGTCAAACTGGCTCAGGAAGACGATCTTGGCCGACGGGTCGGACTTGAGGATGGCCTGGGCCGCGTCCATGCCGGTCAGCTCGGTGCCGAAGCGCATGTCGAGCACGGCGACGTCGGGATGCTCGGCGGCGTACAGCGCGGTCGCCTCGCTCGGGGTCTTGGCCTGTCCCACCACCTGCATGCCGGCCGCTTCCAGCGACATGGCGAAACCGGTCATGACGATCGGGTGATCATCCGCGAGCATGACGCGGATGGGTTTGTTCTGTTCTGCCAATTTGATTCTCCTGGCGCGTGGCCGGTGTGCTTTCCCAGTGTCTGGCGTGGGTCTGGCTTTGCTGAGGCCGGGGCGAAAAGCCACGGCACAGTTGGGAATTATTTCATACAACGGGCGGGGAAGCGAATGGAAAGGCGGAGAACTTTTGTGCTCTCTGGCAGGCGTTTTTTGGGCGCTTCCTTTTGCTGGACGCGTGGACGGCGGAGCCGTCCACCCTACGGCTGGCACTGCTTGGTACGTTGGCGCACACACAACTAGAAACAAATTTACCAGATTATGGATTTGCAAATTGCTAGGACATAGCATATATTGATTCCAACGAGCTGTAGATATGCATTCTTCCAAGGTAGTAAACCTGGCATCCCGAGGGATGGCGGGACGAATAAAGGAGGTTGCCATGCATTTTTCTGACATCAATCAAGGCGCCGGCGGCAAGGCCGGCAAGTTCGCCCTGGTGGCCGGCCTGCACGTGCTGGTGGCGATGGGCGTGATCAGCACGATGAACGCCAAGTCGATTTCGCTGCCGGCCATGCTGGAAGACAAGCTGGTGTGGATTCAGCCTGAGGTTCCTCCGCCTGCGCCGCCACCTGAACCACCCAAGCCGCAAGTGAAAGCCGCGCCACCCGAAGTCGTGGTGCCGAAGGTGGAAGTCGATATCGCCGAGCCGCCGCCCGAACAGGTCATCGAAGCGAGCACCGAACCGTCGCCCGAACCGGCCCAGCAGACCCAGTCCGAGGCCCCGCCGCAGCCGGCCGCCGAGCCGTCGTCGAACAGCGGCCAGATGCGTAGCGCCGTGCTGGCCGACGCCAATGGCTGCGCCAAACCCGATTATCCGGTGCGCGCTGCGCGCAATGGCGAGACCGGGACCGTGACGCTGGCGCTGCTGGTCGGGACCGATGGCCGGGTGCAGGACTCCCGCATCCAGTCTTCCAGCGGCTCGCGTGAGCTCGATCGCGCCGCCGTGAACGCCCTGAGCCTGTGCAAATTCCAGCCGGCGATGAACGGCGGCACAGCCGAAGCCGGGTGGGCGCAGCTCGCCTATGTCTGGACACTCGAGTAAGACCGTTTTCCCCTCTTGAGCCCGCCAATCTTCATCCGGCGGGCTTTTTTTCGCCCCTATGACTGGCGCATAGACGCCGGCGCGGGCGATATCCGATCACAACAACAATGGAGAGAGAACACATGGAAGCAAGCGCACCGATACCGGCGATACGTCTCACCGGGTTCATGCACGCCCTTGGCGGTGGCCTGGGACTGGTAGTCCTGGCCATCCTGGGCTGGATGGCGTTGACGCGACCGGCGCCGCCCGAGCCGAAGGCAGAGATCGCGGCCAACAGCTGGAACGCCCGCGTGCAGGAGCACATGCGGGTGCTGGCAGCCAGTCCGCGTTCGATCGCGACCGAAGGCAATGCCCAGGCGCGCGCCTATCTGCTGTCGGAACTGCGAGCGATGGGGCTGGCGCCGGCGGTGCAGCGCGCCACGGTGCGCAAGTCGGTCGTCTATTATTTTGGCGCCATCCACAACACGGTCGGCATCGTCCATAACGTCGTCGCCAGGATTCCCGGCAGCGCGCCGGATGCGGGCCGCCGCCCGGCGCTGCTGCTAACGGCGCACTACGACAGCGGCAACGCCATGCGCGATACCGCGCGCGGCGCCGCCACCATGGCGGCCCTGCTCGAAACGGCGCGCTCCCTGCGCGCCGCGCCGCCCGCCAACGACGTCGTGCTGCTGTTCGCCGACGGCCACCACGTCGGCGCGCTGGGCGCCAAGGGCTTCGTCGAACAGCATCCGCTGGCCCCCAATATCGGCCTGGCGCTCAAGTTCGATCCTGCCGGCGATGCAGGGCTGCGCCTGGTCGAGACCAGCGGCGCGGGCGGCGTCGCGCTGGCCGGCTGGATGCGCGCCGCGCCCGAGCTGCGCGGCTCCTCGCTCGAGACGACCTTGGCGCGCATGCTGAACGACGCGCCGCACGTCGGTCCGCTGGCGGCGCTCGATACGCCGGTGCTGCTGTTCGCCGGCGGCGAAGGGAATCCGCAGCAGCTGGGCGACGCGATGCTGCGCCTGGCGCAAGCCTACGGCGACACGCCGCTCGAGCGCGGGACGCAGGCGGCGGCCGCCTATTTTTCGCTGCCCGTCGTGGGCCTGGTGCAGCACACGGCTTGGCTCACCTGGGCGCCGGCGATCCTGTCCTGCCTGATGCTGGCCTTCGCCTGGCGCCGCCAGTTCGGCGCGGACGGCGCGGTCGAGGCGGCGCAAGGCGTGTTCGGCGTGTGCTTCCTGCTGCTCGTGGTGCGGGTCGGCAGCTGGACCTGGCGCGAAGAGATTGCCGCCGCCGGTCTCGCGGGCGAGCATCGTCTGCCGCTGGTGGTAATGGTGGTCGCGGCCTGCGTCTTCGTCGCCGGGCTGTATCTGTTCCGGCGCAGCGTCGGCGCCGCGGCGATGGTGCTCGGCGCGCTGGCCTGGCCTGCGCTGACGCTGCTGCTGGTTGTCTTCTTCTTGCCCGGCGCTGCCTATGTGCTGGCCTGGCCGCTGGCGGCGGCGCTGGCCGCCTTCCTGGCCTTGCAGTCGCGCTGGGGCCGGCGCCAGGCCTTCGCCCTGCGGCTGCTGATTCTGGTGGCCGGGCTGGCGCCGGCCGCTGCGCTGTTCCCCCCGGCGCTGCGCGATGCCTGGCTGCTGCTCGCGCCGCACCACATGTACCTGCCGCCGATGCTGATGGCGCTGCCGATGCTGTGCTTCGCCAGCCTGCTGCTGGTGCTGTCCATCGCGCCGGCCGTCGCCGCCGCGCTGGCGCTGCTGGCCGCAAGCTGCTTCGCCCTGCCCGGACAGGCGGCGCCGCGCGCCACGCTGCCACCCGCATCCGATGGCCTCGAACGGCTGGTCTACTACAAGGACGCGAACACCTGGCGCGCTTACTGGCTGCTGCCGGAGCAGGCGCAGGGCGACTGGATCGGCCAGCTGTTCCCCGGCCGCCAGCCGACCATCTTCGTCGAAGTCTTCGGCTGGAACAGCCCGCGCCAGTGGTATGCCGAAGCGCCGCGCGACGATGCGATCGCCTTCCCAGAATGCTTCGCCCTGCTCAACACCGTCGGCAAGGTGCGACGCGGCACGTTCACTGTGCGTTCGAAGAATCGCGCGCCGCACATCGAGCTGCGCATGTCGGGCGCCAAGGCGCTGCGCTCGCGGCTCGACGGCGTGCCGCTCACGTCGAAGGAGGCGCCGTGGCTGCTGTCGCTGTACGGGATGGAAGACCGGGTGCTGCACTTCGAGATCGAGAGCGCGCCCGATGAGATTTTCGCGATCACCGTGCAGGAGCGCATGCCCGGCCTGCCCCAGCACCTGCTACCGTCGCGCGACGAAGACGCCCCGTATTTACGGGAACAATCGGGAATGACGATGTCCACCGATATCCTGCGATTTTATTGATGACTTGTCATAAAATGTTCCGCGCACGCCACGAACGTGCCCTTCCCGATCAACTCAAGTCGCAGGATTTTATGTACAAGATCGTCTCTTCCCTCGTCCTTACCGCCCTCGCCGGCAGCCTGGCGCTGGCCTATCCGGCCCATGCGCAAACCGTCCAGGAAGCGCCACTGCGCGCGCACCTGGCCCACCTGTCCGACGACGCCATGGAAGGCCGCGGCACTGGCCAGCGCGGCGGCGAGCTGACCGTCGCCTACCTCGAGGCGCAGGCCAAGGCCGCTGGCCTCAAGCCAGCCAACGGCAACAGCTTCCGCCAGGCGGTCAAGATCGCCGGCGTGCGTTCGCTGCCGGCCAAGAGCGACATCGCGATCACCGCTGGCGGCAAGGCGCTGCCGCTGCAGTTCGGCGCTGACTGGGTCTGGGGCCCGGGCGACGGCAAGGCAGAGCACAAGCTGGATGCCGACCTGGTCTTCGTCGGCTACGGCACCGTGGCGCCGGAAGAAGGCGGCTGGAACGACTTCAAGGGCATGAACCTGAAGGGCAAGGTGCTGGTGATGATGGTGAACGACCCGCTGCCGACCGCGGCGGAACCGAACCGCTTCAACGGCGAAGGCCTGACCTACTACGGCCGCTGGACCTACAAGTTCGAGGAAGCGGCGCGCCAGGGCGCGGCCGGCGCCATCCTGATCCACACCGACAAGTCGGCCTCGTACGGCTGGAGCGTGGTGCAGAACAGCTGGGCCAACGCCGAGCGCTTCCAGCTCACCGAAGGTAAAGTGGGCACCGGCGTGCAGGGCTGGATGACCGATGACACCGCACGCAAGGTGTTCGCCGCCGCCGGCCAGGACCTGGATAAACTGCGCGCCGCCGCCGAAGACAAGAACTTCAAACCGGTGACCCTGAAGGCCCGCCTGAAGGGCACGGCGCGCGCGGAAGTACGCAAGCTCGAAGAGTTCAACGTGGCCGGCGTGGTGCCGGGCACCGATCCGAAGCTGAAGGACGAAGTGGTGATCTACAGCGCGCACTGGGACCACATGGGCAAGCAAGGCACTGAAGGCGACACCATCTTCAACGGCGCGGTCGACAACGCCTCGGGCACCGGCGCGCTGCTGGCGATG
The DNA here is from genome assembly GCF_017582745.1 of Massilia oculi. GTDB lineage: Bacteria > Pseudomonadota > Gammaproteobacteria > Burkholderiales > Burkholderiaceae_D > Telluria > Telluria oculi_A. Next base: position 3,249 of record NZ_JAFVIM010000002.1, on the reverse strand, counting down.
GCGGAGCAGGCCGTCAAGCATCCGGCCAAGCGCAGCCAGATGTTCCTGTGGGTGGCCGCCGAAGAGCAAGGCCTGCTGGGCAGCGCCGCCTACGTCGCCAAGCCGCTGTGGCCGATCGAGAAGACCGCCGCCAACCTGAACCTGGACAGCCTGAACTGGGTGGGTCTGGTGAAGGACGTCAGCGTACCAGGCAGCGAGCGCACCGAACTGGGCGCGATGGCCGCCGCCACCGCCCAGGCCATGGGCTTGAGCGTGGCTCCGGCCAAGCCTGACCTGGCCGGCGGCTACTTCCGCAGCGACCACTTCAGCTTCGCCAAGGCCGGCGTGCCTGCCTTCTCGGTGGGCGCGGGCCGCAGCTGGGTGAAGGACGTCGAAGCGAACAACGCCAAGGCCGCGACCTACCGCGACAAGTACCACCAGGCGAATGACGAATACGATCCGAGCTGGGACCTGTCGGGCATGGTGCAGCAGGCGCAGTACACGCTGAACCTGGGCCGCGCGGTGGCCGATGCGCCGAAAATGCCGGCGTGGAAGGAAGGCGATCCGTTCGGTAAGGCGCGCGCGGCGAAGTAATCGCACCCGCCAGGCTTCACGTTTAGTTAGCAGTAGCACGTCGTTCCCGCGCAGGCGGGAACCCAAGTTGTTCGCGTTACGATAACGCTGGCACACTTAGGTTCCCGCCTCCGCGGGAACGACCCGTTTTGGGGCCAACGATTTCCGATCCACTGACGAGAGAGGCGAACGATGCGGGAAGAAGACTTGGTGCTCGGCGACGGCCGCACGCTGCACTTCTACGACCTGGCGCCACCCGGCGAGCAGGAGCTGGCCGTGTTCTGGCACCACGGCACGCCGAACATCGGCCGCCCGCCCGAGCCGCTGTTCGCCCTCGCGGCGCAGCTGCACATACGCTGGATCGGCTACGACCGCCCGGCGTATGGCGGCTCGTCGGAACGCAGCGGGCGGGATGTCGCCTCGGCGGCCTTCGACGTCGAGCGTATCGCCGACCGGCTGGGCGTCAGGCGCTTCGCGGTGATGGGACATTCGGGCGGCGGGCCGCATGCGCTGGCTTGCGCCGCCCTGCTGCCCGAGCGGGTAGTGGGCGCGGTCAGCATCGCGGGCCTGGCGCCGCCCGACGCGCAGGGACTCGACTGGTTCAAAGGCATGGGCGCATATGGCGCGGCGGCGTTGCGCGCGGCGGCGCAGGGGCGCGCGGCCAAGGCATATCATGAGGCGCTCGGGCTCGAATTCGACCGGGAGATGTTCACGCCCGAGGATTGGGAGGCGCTGGCGGGGCCGTGGTCATGGTTCGACAGCGTGGTGGGACCGGCGGTGGCCAAAGGGGTCGACGGCTTGATCGATGACGATATCGCCTATGTGACGCCGTGGGGGTTCGATTGCACGCATATCGCCTGTCCAACGCTGTTCGTGCATGGGATGCGCGATCGCGTGGTGCCAGCATCGCACAGCGAATGGCTGGCGCGTCACTGCCGCTGGGCCGAGCTGTGGCAGCGGCCGGACGATGGGCATATCTCGGTGATGAACTACGCCGCATCGAGCCTGGTGTGGCTGCGCGGGCAAGTACGCGTGGATTGATCGCGGACGGCGCGCCATGCGCTGCCATCCGCTTTCAGTGCGAGTCGAGGCTTACTGGATCACGCCGCAAGCCATGCGGCCGCCTCCGCCACCCAGCGGCGCTGGATGATCGGAGTGGTTGTCACCGCCGACGTGGACCATCAGGGCCTTTCCCTTGATGTCCGACATCTTCAGGCGCGGCGCCAGGACTGGATTGGTGGCGACGCCCTTGGCATCAACGGTCAGCGCAGGCAGGTCGCCCAGGTGGCCGTCACCCCATGGGGTGCCGTGCTTGTTGGTCTTGGCCGGGTCGAGGTGGCCGCCCGCCGCGCCGGCAGGGACGGTCTTGCCGTCGGCCTGGTTCGGCGCGCAGCTGCCGTTGGCGTGGATGTGGAAGCCGTGCAGGCCTGTGGGCAGGTCCTTGAGGTCGGGCGTGAACACCACACCATATTTGGTTTCGCTGAGCTTTACAGTGCCAACGGTGGCGCCATCGCCCTTGTCGGTGGCCAGCTTGAGAGTCACGGTGTTATCGGCGGCACTTGCGGTAGCGCATACGGCGCTCAGCAGGACGGCGCTCATCCATCGCATTTTCATTGTTTGCTCCTTCGAGAAATCTACAGGGATAGTAAAAAGCCAACTCAGTGTAGACCATTCTCATGCATGGGGGTGTTCTGCTGGCCTGTGGCGCGCCGCCCCATATATCAATGCACCTTCTGGTCGACTACACCCTTTTCTCTCCTCTTCAATGCTTGCCTTTTGTCATCTCTTAGCGATGTCGCTTGATTAAAGTAGGCATGGTGTCCAAGCCTATCCTGGAGAGCGTCGATGACAGCATCACCGCAGGACAATCGTGGCTTCTTCGTTCTCCCGCAGCGATACGAGGGTGGCGGTTACTACACTTACGGCATGCCTGGCCAAGGACAGGGACAATATGCGCATCCTCGCATGATCACGCTTCTGTTATTGGTGGGCTACCAGTGGAGTCAACTCGACCGCCGAAAGTTCGGCGTGGGAAATATCAGTCTCGCGAATGGTGCCGAATTCAAGCCTCATCGCTCACATCGAGACGGGCTGCAAGTAGATGTCCGCACAATCCGGAAAGACGGCCGTGAAATCGGATGCAGCATCGACGATCCGCAATATGATCAGGCAGCAACCGCTGTCTTGATTGGACTATTCCTGCGCCATCCCTACGTTCAAGGGATAATTTTTAATGACACTTCCATTACTGGCGTCCGGCCCAGCCGTGGGCACGACGATCACTTTCATGTTGGGCTAGCTTGAGGCAGGCGATGAACATTCAACTCTCGCGTTTTTTGTTGATCCTCTTGGTCTCGCCCCTTGCTGTCGCCAGCGACAACCTCGAACCGTATAAGCCGGCAACAGCGTCATACTGGCTGTACGGCGGCGGACTTGGAGATCCAGTCCCTCCGAAGGCGGACGACAAGAAGATTGCATTCTCTGTTGAAGGTGAAGCGGCCAGGCATATCTTCGATGCGATTGGACCAGACAAACATGATGCATGCACCGAGGGAAGTGGAACCCGCTTTCGAGGGCTTTGTTGCACAAATCGGCCCATCAGCGGCCGAGGCGCAGCACGGGTAAACTGACGGCATGATTGCTCCCGTAAAGCTGAAGTACCGAACGACCAACTGGAAAGACTACAACGCGGCATTG
>NZ_JAFVIM010000019.1:0-139208 GCF_017582745.1 Massilia oculi | reverse complement strand
TGCCGCGTTGTAGTCTTTCCAGTTGGTCGTTCGGTACTTCAGCTTTACGGGAGCAATCATGCCGTCAGTTTACCCGTGCTGCGCCTCGGCCGCTGATGGGCCGATTTGTGCAACAAAGCCCCCGCAACCCCAACCATTAATTAGGGTCAGAGTAAAATTGTTTGACAACTTCAGCAAATCAATTGGTCAATAAATCGACTCTGACCCTAATTACTGCGCAATATCTCTGATCGAATCGAGGGATCGGCGGCGAGCTGATCGGCAACCTAAGAACTTGCTCGACAAATCGACTCTGACCCTAATTTCTAGCGCTGTATTTGGCGCGATTTTTGTTGCTGATGGAGAACCAATTAGAATGAAGAACTATTCTTACTGTTGATAGCGCTCGCACAGCTTCAAAACAAAGAGGGTCAGTGTCAAATTGTTTGCCAATTTTTTAAAATCAATTGGCAAATAATTCGACTCTGACCCTCATTATCTCTCTGCCTGATTATGGGCAGCTGTTCATTGAGAATAGCTGCCAATCAAGCGGAGAAATTGCTCAATAATTCTACTCTGACCCTAATTGGGATTTAGCTGCCGAAGTAGCGGCCGGAGCGGTGCCAGACCATGACCATGCTGCTCATTGCCACCGCGCTCAGCGCCGACCAGGCGACCAGGTGGGGGGCCGCCAGGCCGAGGGCCAGCAGCAGGATGACGCTGTCGATCATGACCTGGGTGCGGCCGGCGTTGATGCCGTACTTTTTTTGCAGCCACAGGGTGACGATGCCGGTGCCGCCGACGCCGGCGCCGTGGCGCGCCATGGCCAGGATGCCCATGCCGCAGAATGTGCCGCCGCCCAGCGCCGCCACCGCGGGGTGGATGTGGTCGATCACCAGCACATAAGGCATGATCTTGAGCAGGCCCATGACCAGCGCGCTGCCGGCCAGCGACTTGAACGTGAAGAGCGGCCCCATGAACAGGTAGCCGAACAGGAAGAACGGCACGTTGATCATCATGAACAGGGTGCCCACCGACACCCCGCTCACATACGACGTCAGCAGCGCGATGCCGGCCACGCCGCCGGTGATCAGCTGGGCCGCCTGCAGCAGCACGATGCCGATCACGACGAACAGCACGCCGACCGCAATGCCGTAGACGTCATCGAGCGGAGAATGCGGCTTGACCACGACCGCACGCGGGGCCGGCGATGCCGAACCGGGGAACATGGCAGACTGGCTCATCCGCGCACCGCCGCATCGACGATGGAAGCGATCGCCACGCGAACGGACAGGGTCCGGCGGGTGGCCGTGCAGGGGTTAGCGACGAGCGTAGAGCTGAAGTTCATGTTCCTTGCGATATTGTGGTAACAGGGATGCGAGCGCGCCGGGTAGGCGCATATGCGCGAAACGCACGGGATACGGTGTGCTTCGGGCCGCTATTATCGCTCATGTTGCGGCGCAATGTCGATACGCCACGCATCGAACCGTACCAGATGAGAAACACCTTATGGAACGCCCTTGTGCGGCGCACTACTGCAGTGCGCACAGCCCCTGTTCCGGTGCGGATTCGACCGCCAGAAGCCCTATTCCGGTGCCCGCCCCGCCGCCAGCTCGCGTTCCAGGAATTCGACGCACACCCGCACCTTGGCCGAATTGCCCAGCCGCCGAGGATACACGGCCCAGACATTGGCTTCCTGGGTGAAGTCGGGCAGCACCTGCACCAGCCGCCCGGCATCGAGATGGGGTTGAGCGTGCCAGCGCGAGCGCAGGATGATGCCGGCGCCGTCGAGCGCCCAGCGCAGCGCGATCTCGCCATGGTTGGTCGACAGCGCGCCCGAGACCTTCACCGTCTCCTCGCCTGCGCGCGAACGCAGCCGCCACACGCCGAACGGATGGTCGCGCTCCTTGATCACCAGGCACTGGTGGCCGGACAGCTCCGGCAATGAGCGCGGCGCCCCGTGCCGTGCAAGGTAGTCCGGTGCGGCGCACAGGATGCGGTGGTTCGCCATCAGGCGGCGCGCGATCAACTGCGGCGCGATCTCGTCGCCGATGCGCACGTCGAGGTCGAAACCTTCGGCCACCGGATCGACCAGGCGGTCAAACACCTCGAAGCGGATCTGCAGCGCCGGATAAGCGCGCACCAGCTTGGCGATGGCCGGCGCCACCACATTGCGCCCGAAGCCGAAGCTGCTGCAGATACGCACCCGGCCGCTGGGCTCGCGGCGTCGCTCGGATACCTCGTCGACCAGGTCGTCCAGGCTGTCCAAGATGGCCTGGGCCCGCCCGAAAGCCTGCTCGCCCTCCTCGGTGATGACGATGCGGCGCGTGGTGCGCTGGAACAGCCGCACGCCCAGCGCCTCTTCCAGCACGCCGATGCGCTTGCTGACATAGGCCGCCGACATGCCCAGCTCCGCGGCGGCCTGGGCGAACGAGCCCTTGCGTACGACGGTCACGAAGACACGCAGGTCGGCATTCTCCAGCAGATTATTCACGAATCGTGTTCCTTGCCACCACGAAAAGCCACATTATAAACACCACGTTTCGGATTATGCTGACCACACCTATCCAGCACCAGGAGCACGCCACATGAACACCCACAAGATCGCGGTCATCGCCGGCGACGGCATCGGCAAGGAAGTCGTGCCCGAGGGCCTGCGCGCCCTCGAGGTGGCCGCCCGCCGCTTCGGCATCGGCCTCGAATTCACCATCTTCGCCTGGGCCGACTGCGACTACTACGCCCAGCACGGCAAGATGATGCCGGACGACTGGCGCCAGCAGCTCGACGGCTTCGAAGCCATCTATTTCGGCGCCGTCGGCTGGCCCGACACCGTGCCCGACCACGTCTCGCTGTGGGGTTCGCTGCTCAAGTTCCGGCGCGAGTTCGACCAGTACGTCAATCTGCGCCCGGTGCGCCTGATGCCGGGCGTGCCCTGCCCGCTGGCCAACAAGAAGCCGGGCGACATCGACTTCTATGTGGTGCGCGAGAACACCGAAGGCGAATACTCCTCGGTCGGCGGCAAGATGTTCGAAGGGACCGAGCGCGAATTCGTGCTGCAGGAATCGGTCTTCACCCGCCACGGCACCGACCGCATCCTCAAGTACGCCTTCGACCTGGCCCAGCGCCGTCCAAAGAAACACCTGACCGCCGCCACCAAGTCGAACGGCATCTCGATCTCGATGCCCTACTGGGACGAACGCGTGGCCGCCATCGGCCAGCAGTATGGCGACGTCAATTGGGACAAATACCACATCGACATCCTGTGCGCGCGCTTCGTGATCTCGCCCGAGCGCTTCGACGTGGTGGTGGCCTCGAACCTGTTCGGCGACATCCTGTCCGACCTCGGCCCGGCCTGCACCGGCACGATCGGCATCGCGCCGTCGGCCAACCTGAACCCGGAACGGACCTTCCCTTCGCTGTTCGAGCCGGTGCACGGCTCGGCGCCCGACATCTACGGCCAGAACATCGCCAACCCGATCGCGATGATCTGGTCCGGCGCGATGATGCTCGAGTTCCTGGGCCAGGGCGACGCCACTTATACCGCCGCGCACGACGCCATGCTGGCGGCGATCGAACGATGCCTGGTCGAGGGGCCGCGCACGCCGGACATGGGCGGCACGGCCAACACCACCGAAGTAGGACAGGCGGTGGCGCGCCTGCTCGAGGCCTGAGCCAGCCGAGCGTCGATGAATGCCGCCCCATGCTAGGCTGCCCCTCCAGGAAATCAACGCAAGGCAGCATGCAATGGCAGAGCAAACGAACCGACCGCTGGCCCTCGTCACCGGCGCGTCGAGCGGCATCGGCTACGAACTGGCGCGCCAGTTCGCGATGGATGGCCACGACCTGATCGTCACCGCCACCACGCAGGCGGGCCTGGATGGCGCCGCCGGAGAACTGCGCAGCCTCGGCGCCCAGGTCTCCACCGTGGTCGCCGACCTCACCGACTTCGACGGCGTCGAAACCCTGTACGCGGCGGTGCGCGCCGCCGGCCGCCCGCTGGCCGCCGCCGCCCTCAACGCCGGCGTCGGCCTGGGCGGCCGCTTCGTCGGCGGCACCGACCTGCAGCGCGAAATCGCGATGATCCAGCTGAACACGATCTCGCAAGTCCACCTGAGCAAGCGCATCCTGCCCGATATGGTCGCGCAAGGCGCAGGCAAGCTGCTGTTCACCGCCTCGATCTCGGGCACCATGCCGACGGCGTACGAAGCGGTATACGGCGCGACCAAGGCCTTCCTGGTGTCGTTCGCCGAGGCCGTCAAGTCCGAGCTCAAGGACAGCGGCATCGAAGGCATCACCATCACACTCCTGATGCCGGGCCAGGTCGACACCAATTTCTGGCCGCGCGCCGACATGCTGACCAATAAGCTCGGCGTGGGCGAAAAGGCGTCGCCGGCGAAGGTGGCCGCCGAAGGCTACGGGGCGCTCAAGGACGGCAAGGACCGCATCGTCGCCGGGCTGACCAGCAGCAAATTCATCGGCAACGTCGTCAACAACCTGGCGCCCGATACCGTCAAGGCCGACCTGCACGCGGCGCAGGCCAGGCCCGGGTCGGGCCTGAAAAACTGACGGCCGCCTGGCGTCCGTAGGGTGGACGGCTTGCCGTCCACGCGTTCAACCGGCAGCAATCAATCGGTCAACCTCCGCATCTCGGCGATCAGGTCGGCCTTGCCTTCGAAGCCGATCCCCGGCAAGTCCGGCATCGTGATGAATCCATTCTCGACCTTCACCCCATCCGGAAACCCGCCATACGGCTGGAACAGGTCGGGATACGACTCGTTGCCGCCCAGTCCCAGCCCGGCCGCGATGTTCAGCGACATCTGGTGGCCGCCGTGCGGAATGCAGCGGCTGGCCGACCACCCATGCTGGCGCAGCATGTCGAGGGTACGCAGGTACTCCACCAGCCCGTAGCTCAGCGCGCAATCGAACTGCAGCCAGTCGCGGTCGGGACGCATGCCCCCATGCCGGATCAGGTTGCGCGCGTCCTGCATCGAGAACAGGTTCTCGCCGGTGGCCATCGGCTTGTCGTAGTAGTTGCGCAGGGTGGCCTGCAGCTCGTAGTCGAGCGGATCGCCGGCTTCCTCGTACCAGAACAGGTCATATTGCGACAGCGCCTTGGCATAGCGGATCGCGGTGTCCAGGTCGAAGCGGCCATTCGCGTCCACCGCCAGCTTCTGGCCATCTCCCAGCACGCTCAGGATCGAATCGATGCGGCGCAGGTCTTCGTCGAGCGAGGCGCCGCCGATCTTTTTCTTGACCACCGTGTAGCCGCGATCCAGGTAGCTGCGCATCTCGTCCTTCAGCTTGCCGTGGTCCTGGCCCGGATAGTAATAGCCGCCGGCCGCGTACACGAACACCTTCCGGTCCGGCTCACCGTTGCCATACCGCTCGGCCAGCAGCTGGAACAGCGGCTTGCCGGCGATCTTGGCGGTCGCGTCCCACACCGCCATGTCGATGGTGCCGATGGCCACCGAGCGCTCGCCATGGCCGCCCGGCTTCTCATTGGTGAACATCGCCTGCCACACCTTGTGCGGATCCAGGTTGTCGCCGCCGGCATCGAGCAGCGATGCCGGATCGGCCTCCAGGATGCGTGGGATGAAGCGCTCGCGCATCAGGGTGCCCTGGCCGTAGCGGCCGTTGGAATTGAAGCCGTAGCCGACCACCGGCTTCCCGTCGCGCATGACGTCGGTGACGACGGCGACCACGCTCAGCGTCATCTTGCTGAAGTCGATGTAGGCATTGCGGATCGGGGAGCTGATCGGGACGGTTTTTTCGCGGATCTCGACGATTTTCATCTGGTATTCCTTCGCTTGCGGTTGAACGAGCCGCCAGATTATTCGCTTCAAAGGCGGTTATGATTGAGCCGGATTCACTAGATTCTTAACCTGCAGTGAAAAACGACCTCGCTTCCCACCTCGAATTCTTCGTCCTGCTGGCGCGCCACGGCAACCTGTCGGCGGCCGCCCGCGAACTGGACCTGACCCCGCCCGCCGCCACCAAGCGCCTGGCCCAGCTCGAAGAACACCTGGGCGTGCGCCTGGTGAACCGCACCACCCGCACCAGCAGCCTGACGCCCGAAGGCGAAACCTATCTGCACTACGCGACCCGGATCCTGGCCGAGCTGCGCGAGATGGAAGAAGCGGTGTCCGGCACGCGCTCGGTGCCGCGCGGCCTCTTGAGGGTGAACGCCCCGCTGGGCTTTGGACGCACCGCCATCGCGCCGCTGGTGTCGAGTTTCGCCCAGCGCTACCCGCAGGTCGAGGTGCAGCTCGACGTCACCGACCGCCCGGTCGACCTGGCCGCGGGCGGCATCGACCTCGCGATCCGCTTCGGCGAACTGCCCGACCAGCGCCTGGTGGCGCGCCGCGTCATGTCGAACCGGCGCTTCCTGTGCGCCTCGCCGCGCTACCTGGAGCAGCACGGCGAGCCACGCACGCTGGAAGAACTGGCGGCGCACCGCTGCATCGTCCACCGCCAGAACGACGACGCCTACGGCGTGTGGCGCCTGGTGCACGAGGGGCGCAGCGTGTCGGTGAAGGTCGGGGGCACGCTGTCGAGCAACGACGGCGACATCGCCCTGGGCTGGGCGCTGGATGGACACGGCATCCTGGTGCGCTCGGAGTGGGACCTGAAGAAGTATGTGGACAGCGGGCGCCTGAAGATCGTCATGCCCGGCTATGTGCAGCCGGGGGCCGACCTGTATCTCTACTACCGCAATCGCCGCCACCAGTCGGCGCGGGCGCGCGCCTTCATCGACTTCCTGCTCGACCGGTTCGACGACACCGGCGCCATGGCCATCTGACCCGCGCTGGATGTCGGCCGGCTTTACAAGCAGCGTCCGAATCTCAGCGCCGTGCAGCCAAGTCCTTGATCGCAATCGGATTAATTTTTTGGCATGCTAATTTCTCCCCGCTGAGTTTCACTCAACCAGGGAGGGGAATCGACATGATCAGGAAAATGATGGTGTTCGTCGCCGGTGTGCTGTGCTCGTTCTCGGCATGGGCCGGCTATGTGCAATACAACTTCAATGGCCCGCTTTCGGGGAATTTCATCCAGCACGATACCGACGGGTCGATCGCCGACTTCCGCTTCGGATTGCCGATCCAGGGAGTCGGCTGGCCGTTCGTCATGCAGTTGTCTCCGCAAGACTCCGAGGGCAGCACCCGGATCACGGAAGTCAGCACGCATTTCCTGCAGGACGGCCCGACCAATTTCAGCATCTACAGCGACTTCGGCGCCGACCAGTACACCAGTTTCAGCATCCGCTTCGCGCACGATGCGTCCGGCATCCTGTACTACACCGCCACCTATGCCAGCTCCATCTATCTGGTGACGAGCGAGGGCGACGGCTTCTTCGATTTCGCCGGCACCCACCGTGGAACCGTCTCCGCAGGCCCGGTCGACCCCGACCAGGCGCGCTGGCTCGACTTCAATGGAGGCTATGAGGTGTTCGTCGACCGCATCGTCCCGCAATACATCGGCCCGAACGAGGTCCCGGAGCCGGCCAGCCTGGCGCTGCTCGGGCTCGGTCTCGCCGGCCTGGCGGCCAGCCGCCGCAAGCGCTGAGCATCAAGCGCCGCCGGTCACCAGCATGGTGGCGGCGGCCGCCAGCAGCACCGTGCTGAACGCCACCCGCAACAGCCTTGGCGGCAAGGTATGCGCCAAGTGCACGCCCCACGACACGGTCAGCACGCCGCCCAGCGCCAGCGGCAGGCCGACCTGCCAGTCGACCGCGCCGCTGTGTCCATACGTGGCCAGCGCCACGAAGGCGCCCGGCACCACCAGCGCCAGCGCCATGCCCTGGGCGCGCGTCTGCGGCATCTTGAACAGGCTCACCAGCGCCGGCACCACCACCATGCCGCCGCCGATCGTGAAGAAGCCCGACACCGCGCCGCTGGCGATGCCGATCGCCGGCATCAGCCGGCGCGGCACTTCCTTCGCGGGCGGTGGCGCCGTGCCGGTCTTGCGCCGGGACGGCCAGCCGAAATACAGCGCCAGCGCGAGCAGGAAGAGCGCGAACGCATAGTGCAGCACCTGGGCGTCGATCGCCACCGCGAAGCGCGCCGCCAGCCAGGCGGTCCCGATCGAGCACAGGCCGGCCACGCCGACCGAGCGCAGGTCGACCGGGTGCTTCTGGTGATAGCGCCAGAATCCGATCGCGACGTTCGGCGCGATCATCACCAGCGCCGTGCCCTGGGCCAGGTGCTGGTTCATGCCGTACAACAGGCCCAGCACCGGAATGGCGATCAGGCCGCCGCCGATGCCCAGCATGCCGCCGGCGATGCCGAGCGAGGCGCCCAGGCCGAAGTTCAATGCAAGGTCGATCACCGAAATCATAGAGAAGCCAAAAACGCGACGGCCCCTCGCAAGGGGCCGCCGGATGGGAAGGATTAACGCCTTAGACGACCTGCGCCGCCGCCAGCGCCGTCATGTTGACGATGCGGCGCACCGTGGCGCTCGGGCTCAGGATGTGCACCGACTTGGCCGCGCCCAGCAGGATCGGACCGACCGTCACGCCCTTGCCGCTGGCGACCTTGAGCACATTGAACAGGATGTTGGCCGCGTCCAGCGACGGCATCACCAGCAGGTTGGCGCTGCCCGAGTAGCCGGCGTCGATGTTGTAGATGTCGCGGATTTCCTGCGACAGCGCGGCGTCGCCGTGGATCTCGCCGACCACCGCCAGCCTAGGTGCCTGTTCGGCCAGCAGTGCGCGGGCCTCGCGCATGCGGCGCGCCGACGGACGCTCGGACGAACCCTGCGACGAGTGCGACAGCAGCGCCGCCTTCGGCTCCAGGCCGAAATGCTGCAGGGCGTCGGCCGCCAGGCGGGTGATCGCCGCCAGTTCCTGGGCGCTCGGGGTCTCGTTGACGTAGGTGTCGGTGATGAACAGGGTCAGCTTGTCGAGCACCAGCGCGTTCATCGCGGCCAGCACTTCGGCGCCCGGCGCCACGCCGATCTCGTTCCTGACGTGTTCCAGGTGGCTGTCGTAGCTGCCGGTCATGCCGCAGATCAGGGCGTCGACCTGGCCCGACTTCAGCAGGCGCGTGCCTTGCAGGGTGGTATCAAGCTCCGCCGCGATGACCGTGTAGTCCACGCCCGCCTGCAGACGCAGGCCGGCCTGCTTGACGGCGCGCGCAATCGCGGTCTCGTCGCCGATCAGCACCGGCTGGGCCAGCCCCTCGTCCACCACCGCCTGCACGGCGCGCAGCACGCGTGGCTCGCCCGCTTCGGCGTAGGCCACCTTGCGCAGGTTTGCGCGCGCCTTGTTGAACACGGGCTTCATGAAGAAACCGGTGTGGTAGATCATCTGGCCCAGCTTGTCGCGATAGGCGTCCATGTCCTCGATCGGACGGGTCGCCACGCCCGATGCGGCGGCCGCTTCGGCCACGCGCGGCGCGATCGCCGCCAGCAGGCGCGGATCGAACGGCTTCGGGATGATGTATTCGGGGCCGAAGGTCAGGTCCTGGCCTTCGTAGGCCAGCGCCACCACGTCGCTCGCCTCGGCTTCGGCCAGTTCGGCGATCGCGGTCACGCAGGCCAGCTTCATCTCGTCGGTGATGCGGGTCGCGCCGCAGTCCAGCGCGCCGCGGAAGATGTAGGGGAAGCACAGCACGTTGTTGACCTGGTTCGGATAGTCCGAACGGCCGGTGGCGATGATGACGTCCGGACGCGCGGCCTTGGCCACTTCGGGACGGATCTCGGGTTCCGGATTGGCCAGGGCCAGGATCACCGGCTTGTCGGCCATGGTCTTGACCATCTCGGCGGTGAGCACGCCGGCGGTCGAGCAGCCCAGGAACACGTCGGCGTCCTTGACGATGTCGGAAAGAAGGCGGGCATCGGTCGCCTGCGCATAGCGCGCCTTGTTGGCTTCCATATTCGCTTCGCGGCCCTGCCAGATCACGCCCTTCGAGTCGGTGACGTAGATGTTCGACTGCTTCACGCCCAGCAGCACCATCATGTCGAGGCAGGCGATGGCCGCCGCGCCGGCGCCCGAGCAGACCAGCTTGATCTGGCCGATGTCCTTGCCCACCACCTTCAGCGCGTTGAGCAGCGCCGCGGTCGAAATGATGGCGGTGCCGTGCTGGTCGTCGTGGAAGACCGGGATGTTCATGCGCTCGCGCAGCTTCTTCTCGATGTAGAAGCACTCCGGCGCCTTGATGTCCTCGAGGTTGATGCCGCCCACGGTCGGCTCGAGCATGGCGATGGCGTCGACCAGCTTGTCCGGATCCAGTTCGTCCAGCTCCAGGTCGAACACGTCGACGCCGGCGAATTTCTTGAACAGGCAGCCCTTGCCTTCCATGACCGGCTTCGATGCCAGCGGGCCGATATTGCCGAGGCCCAGCACCGCGGTGCCGTTCGAGATCACGGCCACCAGGTTGCCGCGCGAGGTGTAGTCGAAGGCGGTCGCCGGGTCGGCGGCGATTTCCTCGCAGGCGTAGGCCACGCCCGGCGAGTAGGCCAGCGACAGGTCGCGCTGGTTCGACAGCGGCTTGGTGGCCACCACTTCGATCTTGCCGCGGGTTGGACTACGGTGGTATTCGAGGGCGTCGATGCGCAACTGGGTGTTCTGGGCTTCGTTCAGATTACTATCGGTACTCATGGTCTTCCTATAACTTGGGTGTCGCGGCGTGGAAGGCGGCCTTCCATTCATGGGCAAACATTCTAGCCGAAGCGACACCATCGCGTGTGGACGCGCTTGCGCACGGTCGTGCTGTTTTATGCGCCGCGCAGCCGTGCATACAGCAGCGCCGCACTGGCGACATCGCGCGCCAGCAGCAGCAGGGCCACCATCAGGAACAGGCCGGCGGGCCGCGCCAGCACGGCGGGGAACAGGCAGGCCAGCACCAGCAGCGCCAGTCCGGCAAGATGCCAGCGCCACTGGCGCGCGGCCTGCGACTCGCCCAGTACCGCCGACATCTTCGGGATGCGCTCGCGCGGCAGGCGCTCGTCATGGGCCAGGTGGTACCAGACCAGGAAGGGCACGATCTTGTACAGCATGCCGTTCACCGCCGACATCGCGCAGCCCACGATCACCAGCACGCCGCTGAGCAGGGGCAGCGCATCCACGGAATCGAAGACCAGCTCGAACGGAATGAAATGCAGCAGCGCCGCCAGCAGCAGGCTGCCCATCGCGAGCAGCCAGTAGCGGGTACCGGTGTCCGGCTTGCGCTTGCGGCGCCCCAGCCAGGACACCGTGGTAGCCACATAGAGCAGCAACAGCGCACCGATCCCGATCTCGCAGGCCAGGCGCCACCAGGCGGCGTCGAGCAGTTTCGCCGCGCTCCAGCCGAACAGCAGGACGAACACCAGCGGCGGCAGCCAGGTCTCGAGCAGGCGCGGATAGGTGGCGGTGCCCTGGAACATCGGGATCACCTGGAACGACACGGCGGCCGTCAGCACGATCACCCAGCCGACCAGGCCCCAGGTGGCGTGGATGTCGGTGAGGAGCAGCGCGTTGACGCTGCCCATTCCGCCCAGGTAGAGCGCCAGCGCGGCGCCGATCGCGATGGTGATGGCCAGCGCCGCCGCGGCGTAGCGCACGCCTTCCAACAGCGGCTTGGCGCCCGCAGGCGCCGGGCGCGCGATGGCGGCGCCGATCGCGCTCAGGAACACGAAGCCGGCGCTGCCCAGCAGGCCGGCGGCGAGCCGAAACGCCGTCGGGCCCAGGCCCAGGCCGAGCGCGCCGGCCAGCAAGGCCGTGCCCAGCGCCAGAGCGCACCAGCAAAAGCCCGCTACGTGCCGCGCCAGCGGCACCGCCACGCCCGCCGTCACCGGCAGCAGCTGGAACAGCGCGCCGACGATCGTCATGGTGAGAAAACCCAGCACGAGCAGGTGGGTCATGCTCAGCGTGACCGGGGTCCAGCGCAAGACCAGCGCCGCTTCGCCCTGCCACACCAGCAGCAGCGCCGCCGCCAGCGCGAAGCACGGCGCCGCCAGCATGAACGGCAGCGGCACCCGCAGCGCGGGCATCGCCGCGTAGCTCAGGGCGCGCTGCATGCCATCGCTTCGATCACGAGGTCGTATCTGGCGTCCGGCCGGCGCGTGGTGCGGTGGTCCCAGCCGCGCCGGTCGAGAATCTCGTACAGCGGAAACGGCTCGCGGTGGATCAGCACCTGCAGGCGGGCGCCCGGCGGCAGCTCGGCAAGCGCATCGAGGATCCGTTCCATCGGTTCGGGCGCCGCCAGCGCCGAGACGTCGATGCGGACCGTGTCGGCGGCGACGGCGCTCATGCTCCCTCCTCCAGCGCCGAATGCTGCCAGCGCCAGGCATTGGTGGCCAGCCAGCCCGGCACCTGGTCGTCCGCCTGCGCGACGCCGGGGATCAGGTCGGCCAGGGTCACGCGATTGAGTTCGGCCAGGTAGGCGGCAGTGGCCACCGCCAGCGACTGCTGCAGGCGGTCGTCCGTCTGGCCGCATGGCGGCCGCTCGCCATCCTGGCCACCGCGCGCGCCGCGCGCCAGCCCGCGCTCGGTGCAGCGCACCACTTCGCCCAGGCGGATGTCGCGCGGCGCGCCGGCCAGGCGCATCCCGCCCAGGCGGCCGCGCGAGGTCTCGATCAGCCCAGACGCGGCCAGCACGCAGGACACCTTGGCCAGGTGGTGGCGCGAGATGCCGTAGCGCTCGGCGATCTCGTTGATGGTCGCGATCCGCTCGCGATGGTTGCCCAGGTAGACCAGCAGGCGCAGGGCGTTGTCGGTGAATTCGGTCAGGTGCATGTACATATGAACGCCTCCGTGGGTGGGTGATGAAGGCGCGGCATCAGCCTTCGTAGGCGCGCAGGCGCTCGATGTCGAGGATGGTGATGCTGCGCCCGGCGATGCCGACCATGCCGCGGTGGGCCATGTCGTGCAGCACGCGCGAAAAGTATTCGGGCGACAGCGACAGGCGCGACGCGATCATCTTCTTGCGCGCCGCGAGCGTCACCTGCGCGCCCTGCGGCGGATCGTCCTTGAGCAGGTAGCTGACGATGCGCTGGCTGCCGCTGCGCAGGGTATAGGACTCGACGTCCGAGATCAGGCCGTGCAGGCGCCGGCTCATCGACGCCAGCAGGCGCCGCGAGAAGCCGGGATTGCGCTCGATCTGGGCATGGATCGCGTGCTTCGAGATGTGCAGCAGCATGCTGTCGGCCAGCGTCTCGGCCTGGGTCATGTAGGGCCGCTCCATGAATAGCGGCGCCTCGCCGAAGCTCTGGCCGGGGCCGATCAGTTCGACCACCTTCTCGTCGCCTTCGCTCGAGACGATGGAGAGCTTGACGTCGCCGTAGATCACGGCGTGCAGGCCGCTGCAGGACTCGCCGCGTTCGACGACCACGCGGCCGCGCGGCACGTGCAGCTCGGTGGTCGCTTGCGCGAGCATGTCGAGCTGCTCGGGCGAGAGATCGGCGAACAGGGGCAGGGTTGCCAGGAACTGGCGGGGTGCGATGCGATGTCGGCTCACGATAAATTCAGGGCGTAGCCCGTGGAAACGAACGAAACGGGGGCGCCTGGAACATCCGGCGCACCGGAAAGCGCAGTCGCGCCAAAGCGGCGATTGCGCATGCCGCATCCTACAATTCGTTGACGAAACAAAAACTTGATGTGGATCAAAAACGGCCGAGCTAGCTGTGGAAATAGTCAATTTGACCTAGAAACCGTACGTCGTCATGCCGACAGCCGCCGCCGCCACCGCTGCCTACAATGGGGCCAATCGGAGGCCCACATGCAGGACATCGAAAAATTCATCCGCGGCTTCAGCCGCTTCCAGGAGCAATACCTGAAGGAGCCCACCGCGCTCGACAGCCTGCGCCAGGGCCAGCATCCGCGCACCCTGGTCATCGGCTGCTGCGATGCGCGCGTCGATCCGGCGCTGCTGACCGGCTGCGATCCGGGCGACATCTTCGTGGTGCGCAATATCGCCAACCTGGTGCCGCCGTGCGCCCCGGACGCCCCGCCGGGCGTCAGTTCGGCCATCGAGTTCGCGGTGTGCGGCCTCGAAGTGGCGCGCATCATCGTGCTCGGTCATGCGCGCTGCGGCGGCATACGCGCCCTGATGTCGGGCACGCGCATCAACGAAGAGGCGGAGCAGACCGGCTTCGTCGCACGCTGGATGCGGCTGGCCGAACCGGTGCGGCTCGACGTGCTGCGCGAACTGCACCACAAGCACGGCGACGAGCAATGCCGCGCGGCCGAACTGGCCAGCATCCTGCACTCGCTCGACAACCTCCTGACCTATCCATGGATCCGCCGCCGCGTCGAGGCTGGTACACTGGCGATGCACGGCTGGTATTTCGACCTCGCCGCCGGCACCCTGCTCGCCTACTCGGCGCGCAAGCAGGAATTCCTGCCCATACTCGATCCCGTCGCGGTGAACGTGCCGCGCGCCGCCTGAACCGCATGCCAGCCTATTCCGCCCTCGCCCCCTTCCAACGCCTGTCCACCAAGATCGTCGGCGTCCTGATCGGCTTCCTGCTGCTGGCCCTGGCCGCGATCGGCGCCACGCTGTGGCTGTCGTGGCAGCTCGAAGGCGCGGCGGCGGCGATTAACGAGACCGGCAGCCTGCGGCGCCACAACTACCGGCTGGCGTTGGCCCTGCCGCGCACGCAGGAAGCGCCCATCATCGATGCCTATGCGCGCGTGGAACGCCAGATCGCCACCATCGACGCCACCCTGCTGCTGCTCGAACGCGGCGATCCGCAACGTCCACTGGGATTGCCGCCGACGCCGGCGATCCACAGCGCCTTCCTCGACGTCGCGCGGCGCTGGGGCGGCCAGGTGCGGCCCGCCGCGCGCCAGGTGCTGCAACTGGAGGGGCCGGCGCGCAGCGAGGCGCTGCGCCTGTTCGACAACCAGCTCGAGGATTACGTGGCCGACCTCGACCGCCTGGTCAACCTGATCGAACGCGACAACGAACTGCGCACCTTCTGGCTGCGCGCCTCGCAGCTGGTCCTGGTCGCGCTGGCGATCGGCGGCACGGTGGCCCTGGTCTACCTGATGTTCGCGATGATCGTCGCGCCCGTGATGCGGCTGCGCGAAGGCATGCGCAGCATGGCCGGGAGCGACTTCGGGGTGCGCCTGGACGTCGAGAGCCGCGACGAATTCGGCCAGCTGTCGAGCGGCTTCAATGAAATGGCCGACCGCCTGCAGCACCTGTACTGCCACCTGGAAGACGAAGTGCGGCGCAAGACCGCCAGCCTGGAAGACAAGAACCGCGAACTGGCCCTGCTGTACGACTGCGCCGCCTTCCTGCAGCAGCGCCACACGCTGGAGACCATGTGCAGCGGCTTCCTGTCGCGCATCGCCGCCTACTTCGGCGCGGCCGGCAGCACCGTGCGCATCGTCGACCCGGGCAACGAGAACATGCACATGGTGGTGCACGACGGCCTGTCGAACGAGATGGCCGAGGCCGAGCGCTGCATGAAGATCGGCGAATGCCTGTGCGGCGAAGCCGCGGCCAGGAAGATCTCGGTGGTGCACAAGCTCGAGGACATGCCGCAAGCCGGCCCGCTGGCCTGCAGCCGCGAAGGCTTCGCGACGATCTCGGTATTCCAGATCCACGCCCAGGACCAGCACGTCGGCCTGTTCAGCCTTCACTTCCTGCAGGCGCGCAGCTTCAGCGAGCGCGAACAGGCCCTGCTCGAGACGCTGGCCAAGCTGGTCGGGGTGGCGATCGAGAACATGCGCCTAGCGGCGCGCGAACGCGAGATGGCGATCTCGGAAGAACGCAACCTGGTCGCGCGCGGCCTGCACGACAGCATCGCGCAAGGGCTGAACTTCCTCAACCTGCAGGTGCAGATGCTGGAAACCTCGCTCGCCGCGGGACGCCCTGCCGAAGCAAGCGAGATCGTGCCGCTTTTGCGCGCCGGGGTCCAGGAGAGCTACGAGGACGTGCGCGAACTGCTGCTGAACTTCCGCAGCCGGCTGGCGGAGGAAGACCTGAACGCGGCCCTGCACAAAACGGTGCGCAAGTTCGCCGACCAGACCAGCATCGACACCGCCTTCTCGGTGCACGGCAAGGGCGGGCCGCCGATCGAGCGCGAGGCGCAGCTGCAGATCCTGTTCATCGTCCAGGAAGCGCTGTCGAACGTGCGCAAGCACGCCCGCGCCAGCCGGGTCGAGGTGCGGGTCGACGACGGCGACGACTACCTCGTGACGGTCACGGACGATGGCGCCGGCTTCGACGCCGGCGCCAGGCCGGACGCCGATGGCGGCCACGTGGGGCTGCACATCATGGGCGAGCGCGCCGGCCGGATCGGCGCCAGCCTCGGGATCGAATCGCAAGCGGGAGCCGGAACCACGGTGCGGCTCCACCTCGGGCAGGCGCAGCGCCGCGCCGCCTGAACAAATGACACGGAGAGAATGAATGCGTAGTGAAGTTGAAACGATCAGCGTTCTGCTGGTGGACGACCATACCCTGTTTCGCAGCGGCGTGCGCTCGCTGTTGCAGCGCAATCCGCGTTTCAACGTGGTCGGAGAAGCGGCCGACGGGGTCGACGGCGTCAAGCGCGCCCTGCAACTCAAACCCGACGTCGTCCTGCTCGACCTGAACATGCCCGGCATGTCGGGCATCGAGACCCTGCAGCTGATGCTGCAGGACCGGCCCGGCGCCGCGGTGCTGATGCTGACCGTGTCCGAGGAAGCCGAGGACCTGGCCGCCGCCCTGCAGGCCGGCGCGCGCGGCTACCTGCTCAAGAACATCGACGCCGATTACCTGACCCGGGCCGTCGAGCGTGCCGCCGCCGGGGAATCGGTGCTGGCCGAGTCGCTGGCCGGCAAGCTGTTCGCCCACGTGCAGCGCGCCGGCGTGCCCAGGGCGCCGTCGCCGGCCTCGGAACTGGACAAGCTCACCCCGCGCGAGCGCGAGATCCTGGCCTGCCTGGCGCGCGGCGAAAGCAACAAGGTGATCGCCCGCGCGCTCGACCTGGCCGAGAGCACGGTCAAGATCCACGTCCAGAACATCCTCAAGAAGCTCGACCTGTCGAGCCGGGTGCAGGCGGCGGTGTTCGCCGTCGAGCACGGGCTGCAGTCGGGGCAGGAGCGGCGCGACTAGCTCACTCGCCGTCGAGCGCCATCCTCACCTGGCTCGCCAGCTGGGCCAGCGTGAACGGCTTGGGCAAAATCCTCGCCCGCGCCGGCATGCCCTCGACCGCTTCCACGTCGCGCGTATGCCCGCTGGTAAACAGCACCGGCAGGCCGGGCCGGCGCTGCAGGGCGCGCACGGCGAGCTCGCGGCCGTCGAGTTCGGGCATCAGGACGTCGGTGAACAGCAGGGCGATATCGGGATGCGCGTCGAGCAGGCGCAGGGCCGCCGCCGCGCCGTCGGCCACGTGCACCACATAGCCCAGCATCTGCAGCATCTCCGCCGACAGGATGCGCACCGCCGCCTCGTCGTCCACCACCAGCACCACTTCGCCGGCGCGCGCGCGGACGATGTCCGGCGCCGCCACCGGCAGCGCGGCCGTGCTGCCTGTCGCCAGGTGGCGCGGCAGATATAGTTCGACCCGCGTGCCCGCACCTGGCGTGGACTCGATGCGCACCTGGCCGCCGGACTGCTTGACGAAGCCATACACCTGGCTCAGGCCCAGCCCCGTGCCGCGCCCTACTTCCTTGGTGGTGAAGAACGGCTCGAAGGCCTTGGCCAGCACCTCGCGCGGCATGCCGGCGCCGGTGTCGGCCACCGCGATCATCACGTAGTCGGCGGGCGCGGCGTCGCCCAGCTCCACGAAGTCGAACCGGTCGAGCACGCGGTTGGCGGTCTGGATCAGCAACTGGCCGCCGCGCTCCATCGCGTCGCGCGCATTCACCGCCAGGTTCAGGATCGCGTGTTCCAGCTGGTTGTGGTCGGCGTGCAGGCGCCACGGGTCGCCGCCCAGCTCCAGCTCGACGCGGATGCTGCCGCCGAGCGAATGCCGGATCAGCTCGGACATGCCGGCCACGAGGTCGTTGGCGCAGACCGATTCCGGCTGCAGCGGCTGCTGGCGCGAAAAGGCCAGCAGGCGTTGCGTCAGCTGGGCCGCGCGCCGCACACCGCCCGTGGCGATGCCCACGTAATGCAGGGCGCGCTCGTCGCCCTCGCCCAGGCGCCGGCCGAGCAGCTCCATCGCGTTCGACACCACCGCCAGCATATTGTTGAAATCGTGCGCGATGCCGCCGGTAAGCTGGCCGACCGCCTCCATCTTCTGCGACTGGCGCAGCGCTTCTTCCATGCGCGCATGGCGTTCGAGTTCCAGCGCGACGCGCCGCTCGAGCGTGTCGTTCATGTCGCGCAGCGCCACTTCGGCGCGATGCCGCGGCGTGATGTCCTGGAACAGCACGGCGACCTGGCGCCGCTCGGGCGGCTCGATCCGCAGCGCCGCCAGCTCGAGAAAGCGCCCGGTGTGCTCGAGCTCGCGCTCGAAGCGGATCGGCTGGCCTTCGAGCAGCACCTGGCGGTAGATCTCGACCCAGCCCTCGGCCTCCAGCGGCACCATGTCCCTGACCCGTTGCCCCACCACGTCCTCGATGCCGGCATTGGCCGCATAGGCCGGATTGGCCAGCACGTGCACGTAGTCGCTCATGGGTCCATGCGGGCCGTCCAGGAACTCGATCACGCAAAAGCCCTCGTCGATCGACTCGAACAGGGTGCGGAACAGGCGCTCGCTTTCCTGCAGCGCGGCCCGGGTCGCGTTCTGCTCGCTCAGGTCGAGCATGGCGCCGATCATGCGCAGCGCACGCCCTTCGGTGTCGCGCAGCACGGTGCCGCGGTCGAAGATCTCGGCATAGCTGCCGTCGGCGCGCCGGAAGCGGTACTCGCCGGACCAGTTGCTGCCCTGGCTGTCGATCACCGCGTGGATGGTGCTGTCGATCCGCGGCCGGTCCTCGGGATGGATGTGCTCGAGCCACCAATCTGCGCTGGTCGCGTCGAACTGGTGGCCGAACAGCGTCTGAACCGCCTGGTTCCAGATCACGTGGCCGTCGGCCATGTTCCAGTCCCAGATGGCGTCGTTGGTCGACAACAGGGCCAGCCGGTAGCGCTCGGCCGTCTCGAAGGTCTGCGCGTTGCCGTGTGCGGCTGCGGCCTCGCTCTCGCGCAGGCTGCGCCGAGTGGAGATTATCGCGCTCACGTCCTGCACCGTGCACAGCAGGCCGCGTACGCGGCCGGTGTCGTCGCGCAGCGGCGCGAACGCGAACGTCGCCCAGGCCGGCCCGGCGCCGGCATCCTGCAATTCGAGTTCGTCGACGCGGCTGCCCCGGCCATCGAGCGCCTCCAGGGCCGCGGGCCGCAGCGCGTCCCAGGCCGCGCCCCAGGCTTCGGCCGCGGGCGCGCCGGCCCGCCGGGCGTCCGCCGCCGGCAACAACGCACCGCAAGCGTCGTTGGCCAGCAGCGCCAGCGTATCGCCCCAGGCCAGCCACATCGGCGCCGGCGATTCGAGCACCAGCGCCGCGGCCAGGCGCAGCGCGCAAGGCCAGTCGCTCGGGTCTCCCAGCGGCGAATCACGCCATTGCTGCTCGCTCATCCCTGCCTGGCGTAATACGGCTGTGTTCATAGGTCGACGCGGAAAATAAAAAATGGCCTATGGCCATACTACGAGGAATAGTACAGGAACAAGATAGAGTTGTCGCGCAGCAAAGACACGGAATGCGTTGCCGGGTGGCGATCCGATATCGCCGCGTACTACCTTTTACCTGCTGACATTTCCTAAAATCATCTAAATTTGATGCAGATCAACCTTTCCTTGCAGGCCTCTTTGCTACACTGCGAACACGCAGCCCAGCACCCGCTGCAACTTCTCGTCGACGGGATTCGCGCATCGCAAGGATGCGCACAAGCCATGCGAACCGACCGTCCGCGCCCCATCCGGCAGCACATGACATGTCGTTCCACATCCCGGCCGCGCCGCCGCGCATGACGCATGGCGGCCCGCGTCACAACCCGGGTCACACGCTGTATCGCCGTACCCGAAACACGAAGAAGTCGACTATGAAACTCGCAAATTTATCGATTGGCAAACGGCTGGCCGCCGGATTCGGCCTGGTGAGCATCCTGCTCGTCGTCATGATCGCGATCGGCAGCACGATGCTCGGCCGCGTCAAGGCCAGCACCGACGAGATCATCGGCCAGCGCATGCCGCGCATCGAGGCCACGCAATCGCTGCTGTCCGAAGTGAACGACATCGCGATCGCCCTGCGCAACCAGATCCTCACCGACAGCGCGGACGACCGCGCGGCCCAGGCGCGCGCCATCCTCGACGCCCGCGACGCGGCCGAGCGCACCTTGCAGTATTTCGACCGCACGCTCGACCGCGCCCGCGGCCGCGAGCTGCTGGCGCAGATCCGCAAGGAGAACGCACTGTACGTCGCCGGCCAGGACAAGCTGATGCGCACCGTGGAAGCCGGCGACCTGTCTGCCGCACGCGCGATCCTGACCGACGAGCTGCGTCCCATCCTGGCGCGCCTCAAAGGCGCTGCGACGGCGCTGATCGACTACCAGAAGACGCTCACCACGCAGTCGGCTGCGGCGGCCGAAGTGCCTACACGCAATCGATGCTGCTGTCCTGGTCGATCGGCGCGGCCGCGCTGCTGCTGTCCGCGCTCACCGCGTGGTGGATCACGGCGTCGATCGTGACGCCGCTGCGGCGCGCGCTGGAGGTGGCCAACACGGTCGCCGCGGGCGACCTGACCAGCACCATCGTGGTCACCAGCCAGGACGAGACCGGCCAGTTGCTGGCCGCCCTGCGCGCGATGAACGACAGCCTGGCGCGCACCGTCGGCACGGTCCGCGCCGGCACCGAGACCATCGCCATGGCGGCGGGCGAAGTGGCGGCCGGCAGCCAGGACCTGTCGAGCCGCACCGAGCAACAGGCCAGCGCGCTGGAAGAAACCGCTTCTTCGATGGAAGAACTGACCTCGACGGTGCGCCAGAGCGCCGACAATGCGCGCCAGGCCAATGCGCTGGCCCAGAGCGCGTCGGGCATCGCGAAACAGGGCGGCGCCGTGGTCGGACAGGTGGTGGCGACGATGGACGCCATCCGCGTCTCGGCCGACCGTATCGGCGCCATCACCAACGTCATCGACGGCATCGCCTTCCAGACCAATATCCTGGCGCTCAATGCGTCGGTGGAGGCGGCGCGCGCCGGAGAACAGGGACGCGGCTTCGCCGTCGTGGCCAGCGAGGTGCGCAACCTGGCCCACCGCTCGGCGTCCGCGGCCAAGGAGATCAAGGGCCTGATCGGCGACTCGTCGGCGCGCGTGGCCGACGGCTCGGCCCTGGTCGCGCAGGCCGGCGCCACCATGGACGAGCTGCTGCACAGCGTCGAGCGGGTCACCGACATCATGGGCGAGATCACCAGCGCGGCGATCGAGCAGTCGGCCGGCATCGAGCAGATCAGCGAGGCGGTCGGCCAGATGGATGCCGTCACCCAGCAGAACGCTGCCCTGGTCGAGCAGTCGGCGGCAGCGTCGGAAACGATGCGCGAGCAGGCGGCGGGCCTGGCGCAGGCGGTGGCGGTGTTCCGGATTGCCGGCGCGGCCAATGCGCCGGCGGCCGCCCTCCCGTACCCCGATATGCCGAGGATCGCGGCCTGAGCCAGCGCCTATCGTGCGCGCTCCAATGCCGCCGGGCCGCAAACTAGCCGTTTGCCGATCCCGACGGCCCTGGAGCATGGATGGAAACGCTACTGCCCGATAATCAACTGGAAAACTGGATCACGGCCATCGCCATCGCGGTGGGCAGCACCGCCCTGATGTACTACGTCCGCTGTTTCGCCGTGCGCAGGATGCGCACGATCGCCGAGCGCAGCGAGACGCGCTTCGACGAGTTCGTGGCCACGATGCTGGGCCGCACCTACGTGACACTCCTGCTGTGCTTCGGCATCTACTTCGGCAGCCTGTTCCTGTTCATGCCCGACGGGTACCGCGTGATCATCTCGCGCGTGGCCGTCGCCGCCCTGGTCCTGCAGCTGGCGGTGTGGGGCGACACCGCCCTGCGCGCCTGGCGCACCCAGTTCATGACCACCCACAGCGACGGCGCGCGCAAGGCCTCGAGCATGATCATGTTCTTCATGCTGCGCCTGGTCACCTGGACCGTCGCCTTCCTGATGTTGCTGGATAACTTCGGCTTCAACATCACCACCCTGGTGGCCAGCCTGGGCATCGGCGGCATCGCCGTGGCCCTGGCCACCCAGAACATCCTGGGCGACCTGTTCGCCTCGCTGTCGATCATGATCGACAAGCCGTTCGAGATCGGCGACTTCATCATCGTCGGCGACGCCCTCGGCGCGGTCGAGTACATCGGCCTCAAGACCACGCGCCTGCGCAGCCTGGGCGGCGAGCAGATCGTGTTCTCGAACGGCGACCTGCTCAAGAGCCGCATCCACAACTACAAGCGGATGGAAACGCGCCGCATCGCTCTCGTGCTGCGCGTCGCCTATGGCACCGGCGACGAGCGCATGGCGCGCATTCCCGAACTGGTGCGCGAGATCGTGAGCGCGCGCGACGACGTGGTGTTCGACCGCGCGCATTTCTTCCGCTACGGCGAATGGTCGCTCGACTTCGAAGTTGTCTATCATTTCCAGAGCCCGGACTACAACCTGCACATGGACGCCCAGCAGGCGATCCTGCTCGAGATCTACCGCTGCTTCGAACGCGAACGGATCCAGTTCGCGCATCCGCTGTCTGTCATTCGGGTGGCGGAGCACAGCGACCAGGCTGGCGGCTGGCTGCCGCAGTCGTCGACGCAACATGGCGAACTGCGGCACTGACATCGTCGTCCTAGTCATTCCGGACTAGTCGGCGCCGCCGCCCTAGCCCATCCGGCGGGCGGCGCTTACCCCACGCCTACTCCTTTATCGCAGCCCTGCGCCGACCTCCGGCGAATGGCCGCGCACGCCCACATTCCCTAACCTTGGTGGTAACCGTCCCACCACCCAAGGAGAAAAACATGGGAACCGATAACCATCACGACCGGCGGCCGCTCGCGGTCCTGGTGAGCAGCACCTTCGCCTTCACGATCTGCTTCGCCATCTGGATGATGTTCGCCGTGCTGGGCATCCCGATCAAGACCCAACTGGGCCTCAACGAAACCGAATTCGGCCTGCTGGTCGCGACGCCCGTGCTGACCGGTTCCCTGATCCGGGTCCCGCTCGGGATCTGGACCGACCGCTTTGGCGGACGCATCGTGTTCTTCCTGCTGATGCTGGCCAGCGTCGTGCCGATCTGGATGATCGGCTACGCCACGCAGTATTGGCATTTCCTCGTCTGCGGCCTGTTCGTCGGCCTGGCCGGCGGCTCGTTCTCGGTCGGCACGCCCTACGTGGCGCGCTGGTTCAAGCAGGAGCGGCGCGGCTTCGCCATGGGGGTGTTCGGCGCCGGCAATTCCGGCTCGGCCCTGACCAAGTTCGTGGCCCCGGCCATCATCGCGGCCTGGGGCTGGCAGGCCCTGCCCCATGCCTACGCCGCGCTGATGCTGGGCACCGCCCTGCTGTTCTGGTTCTTCTCCTACTCCGATCCGGCGCACAAGGCGCCCACCGGCGTCACCTTCGCCCAGCAGATGAAGGTGTTGAAGGATCCGCGCGTGTGGCGCTACTGCCAGTACTACTCGGTGGTGTTCGGCGGCTACGTGGCCCTCGCCCTGTGGATGACCAAGTACTACGTCGGCGAATACGGCTTCGACCTCAAGCTGGCCGCGCTGCTGGCCGCCTGCTTCTCGCTGCCGGGCGGCGTGCTGCGCGCGCTGGGCGGCTGGATCTCCGATAAATACGGCGCCTACAAGGTCACCTGGTGGGTGATGTGGGTGTGCTGGGTGTGCTTCTTCATCCTCTCGTATCCGCAGACCAGCATGACCATCCAGACCGTCGAGGGAAGCATGGGCCTCGATATCGGCCTCGGCCCGGTCCTGTTCACCGTGCTGCTGTTCGTGGTCGGCGTCGCCATGGCCATCGGCAAGGCCTCGGTCTTCAAGTTCATCTCGGACGACTTCACCGACAACATCGGCGCCGTCTCGGGCGTGGTGGGCCTGGCCGGCGGCCTGGGCGGCTTCATCCTGCCGATCATGTTCGGCGCCGTGGTCGACCTCACCGGCGTCCGCTCCAGCTCCTTCATGCTGCTCTACGGGACCGTCTGCGTCTCGCTGGTGTGGATGCACTTCTCGTTCAAGCCCGGCCGCCACGACACCTTGGCGGCCCAGGCGGCCCCGCTCAAGCGCGCGGCCTGACATCACCCCATTAAAATCTTCAGGAGAACAACGTGAGCCGTTATCTCATCTCGACCTGGGAACCCGAGGTTCCCGCCTTCTGGCAAAGCCAGGGCAAGGCCACGGCCAACCGCAACCTCTGGATCTCGATCCCGGCCCTGATGCTGGCGTTCGCGGTCTGGATGGTCTGGAGCGTGGTCGTGGTCAACCTGCCGAACATCGGCTTCACCTACAGCACCAACCAGCTGTTCTGGCTGGCCGCCGTGCCCGGTCTGTCCGGGGCCACGCTGCGCATCTTCTATTCCTTCATGGTGCCGATCTTCGGCGGGCGCAAATGGACCGCCATCTCGACCGCTTCGCTGCTGCTGCCGGCGATCGGCATTGGCTACGCAGTGCAGGACCCGACCACCGGCTACCCCACCATGCTGGTGCTGGCCCTGCTGTGCGGCTTCGGCGGCGGCAACTTCGCCTCGTCGATGGCGAACATCAGCTTCTTCTTCCCCAAGGCGCAAAAGGGCTACGCCCTCGGCATGAACGCGGGCCTGGGCAACCTGGGCGTGTCGGCGGTGCAGTTCGTGGTGCCGCTGGTGATCACCGCCGCCGTCTTCGGCGGCGAGCCGCAGGCCTGGACCAGGGCCGGCGTGGTCAAGGAGATGTGGCTGCAGAACGCCGGTTTCATCTGGGTTCCCTTCATCGCGCTGACCGCGCTGGCGGCCTGGTTCGGCATGAACGATCTCGCCTCCGCCAAGGCATCGTTCGCGGAGCAGGCCGTGATTTTCCGGCGCAAGCACAACTGGCTGATGTGCTGGCTATACGTCGGCACCTTCGGTTCCTTCATCGGTTACTCGGCCGCCTTCCCATTGCTGACGACGACCCTGTTCCCGCAAGTCGACCCGCTGCAGTACGCCTTCCTCGGCCCGCTGGTCGGCGCCCTGGCGCGCGTGGCCGGCGGCTGGATCTCCGATAAGTTGGGCGGCGCCGTCGTCACCCTGTGGACCTTCGTGGCCATGATCGCCGCCGTGATCGGCGTGCTGCAATTCCTGCCGCTGCAGGGCAATGCCGGCAGTTTCTGGGGCTTCTTCTGGATGTTCATGGCGTTGTTCGCCTGCACCGGCGTCGGCAACGCGTCGACCTTCCGCATGATCCCGGTGATCTTCCTGACTCTGCACCAGCGCGCCGCCAAAGGCAAGCCCGAGGCCGTGCAGCAGCAGGCGGTCGTCAACGCCAACAAGGAAGCGGCCGCGGTGCTGGGCTTCACCTCGGCGGTGGCGGCCTATGGCGCCTTCTTCATCCCCAAGAGCTACGGCACCTCGATCGCCCTGACCGGCAGCCCAGGCGCCGCCCTGTGGTGCTTCGTCGGCTTCTACGCGACCTGCATCGCGATCACCTGGTGGTACTACTCGCGCAAGGGCGCCGAGATGCCTTGCTAGTTTTTCATTAGATCGAAAGGACTAGTCGGTCTAGTCCCGATGCGGGGCGGCGACCGACTTCCTGCGAATACCCGGCGTTGCAGCGCGAACCTACACTGGTTCCAGGCTGTACGCACCAATGGAGAAATCATGAGTCACTTTCTGGACCGCCTGAATTTTTTCGGCAAACCGAAGCAAACCTTCTCGAACGGCCATGGCGCCGTGGTCGAGGAAGACCGCACCTGGGAAAACGCCTATCGCCAGCGCTGGCAGCATGACAAGATCGTGCGCTCGACGCATGGCGTGAACTGCACCGGCTCGTGCAGCTGGAAGGTCTATGTCAAGAACGGCCTGATCACCTGGGAAACCCAGCAGACCGACTACCCGCGCACCCGCCCCGACCTGCCCAACCACGAACCGCGCGGCTGCCCGCGCGGCGCCAGCTACTCGTGGTACGTGTACTCGGCCCAGCGCGTCAAGCACCCGATGGTGCGTGGCCGCCTGATGCAGATGTGGCGCGAGGCGCGCAAGACCATGGATCCGGTCCAGGCCTGGGCCTGGGTCAGCCAGGATCCGGAGCGTGCGCGCAGCTATAAATCGATCCGCGGCCAGGGCGGCTTCGTGCGCGCAAAATGGGACGAGGTCAACGAGATGATCGCCGCCGCCAACGCCTACACGATCAAGGAGTATGGGCCGGACCGCATCATCGGCTTCTCGCCGATCCCCGCGATGTCGATGGTGAGCTACGCCGCCGGCACCCGCTACCTGAGCCTGATCGGCGGCGTGGCCATGAGCTTCTATGACTGGTACTGCGACCTGCCGCCGGCCAGCCCGCAGGTCTGGGGAGAGCAGACCGACGTGCCGGAATCGGCCGACTGGTACAACTCGACCTACCTGATGGTGTGGGGATCGAACGTGCCGATGACGCGCACCCCGGACGCCCACTTCTATACCGAGGTGCGCTACAAGGGCACCAAGACCGTGGCCGTGTCGTCCGATTTCGGCGAGATGGCCAAGTTCGGCGACATCTGGCTGGCCCCGAAACAGGGCACCGACGCCGCGCTGGCGATGGCCATGGGCCACGTCATCATGAAGGAATACCACGCCACCGGCAAGTCAAGCTATTTCAACGAATACGCGAAGCAGTACACCGACTTCCCGATGCTGGTACTGCTCAAGGAAAAGGACGGCCTGCTCGTGCCCGACTACTTCCTGCGCGCCTCGCACCTGGCCAACAACCTCGACGAGACCAATAACCCCGAGTGGAAAACCCTGGTGCTCGACGGGGCTACGGGCAAGATCGTCGCCCCGAGCGGTTCGATCGGCTTCCGCTGGGGCGAGACCGGCAAGTGGAACCTGGAGCAGAAGGATGGCAGCTCGCGCGCCGCCATCGATCCGCAGCTGTCGCTGCTGGGCGCGCACGACGACATCGTCAGCGTCGGCTTCCCCTACTTCGGCGGCAAGGATGCCGGCGACCTCCTCGAGCGGAAGGTGCCGGTCAAGAAGGTCACCCTGGCCGACGGCACGCAAGCCCTGGTCACCACCGTGTTCGACCTGTCGATGGCCAACTACGGCGTCGACCGCGGCATCTGCCCGAATACCCCGACGAGCTACGACGACGACCTGCCCTATACCCCGGCCTGGCAGGTCAAGCACACGGGCGTGAAAGCCCAGGACGTGATCACGGTGGCGCGCGAGTTCGCCGACAATGCCGACCGCACCCGCGGCAAGTCGATGGTGATCGTGGGCGCCGCCCTGAACCACTGGTATCACATGGACATGACCTACCGCGGCATCATCAATATGCTGATGATGTGCGGCTGCATTGGCCAGAGCGGCGGCGGCTGGTCGCACTACGTGGGCCAGGAAAAGCTGCGTCCACAGACCGGCTGGACCCCGCTCGCCTTCGCGCTGGACTGGAACCGTCCGTCGCGCCAGATGAATTCGACCTCGTTCTTCTATGCCCACACCAGCCAGTGGCGCCACGAGAAGCTGCGCACGTCCGAGATCCTGTGTCCGACCGCCGACGGCGAACGGGCCGGGATGTCCCTGCTCGACTACAACGCCAAGGCCGAGCGCATGGGCTGGCTGCCGTCGGCGCCGCAGCTCGAGACCAATCCGCTGGACATCGTCAGGGCCGCCGAAAGCGCGGGCGAGGATCCGGTCAAGTACGCCGTCGACCAGATCAAGGCCGGCAAGCTGAATCTGTCCTGCGACGATCCGGACAATCCGAAGAACTTCCCGCGCAATATGTTCGTGTGGCGCTCCAATATCCTGGGCAGCTCGGGCAAGGGCCACGAGTACTTCCTGAAATACCTGCTCGGCACCCAGAACGCCCTGATGAGCGACGAAGACGACTGCGTCAAGCCGCGCGACGTCAAGGTGCGCCCGGCCGCCGAAGGAAAACTCGACCTGCTGGTGGTGCTCGACTTCCGCATGTCCACCACCTGCCTGTACGGCGACATCGTGCTGCCCACCGCCACCTGGTACGAGAAGGACGACCTGAACACCTCGGACATGCACCCCTTCATCCACCCGCTGTCCGAAGCCGTGCAGCCGCTGTGGGAATCGAAGTCGGACTGGGAGATCTACAAGGGCCTGGCCGCCAAGTTCTCCGAGATCGGCGGCGCCCACCTGGGCACCCGGAAAGACCTGGTGCTCACGCCGCTGATGCACGACACCCCGGGTGAACTGGGCCAGCCGTTTGACCCGAAGGACTGGCGCGCCGGCGAGTGCGAACCGATCCCGGGCAAGACCATGCCCAGCATGACGGTGGTCGAGCGCAACTACGCGGACGTCCATAAGAAATTCACCTCGGTCGGCCCGCTGCTCGAGAAAGTGGGCAACGGCGGCAAGGGCATCGGCTGGAAGACCGGCCACGAAGTCGACGTCCTGCGCGGCATCAACCGCACGGTGCTGGCGGACGGCGTCTCGAAAGGCCAGCCGCGCCTGGACACCGCGATCGACGCCGCCGAGATGATCCTGTCGCTGGCGCCCGAGACCAATGGCCACGTGGCCGTGAAAGCCTGGGATGCATTGTCGAAGATGACCGGGCGCGATCACACTCACCTGGCGATCCCGCGCGAGCATGACGGCATCCGCTTCCGCGACATCCAGGCGCAGCCGCGCAAGATCATCTCGTCGCCCACCTGGTCGGGCCTGGAAAGCGAAGAAGTCAGCTACAACGCCTGCTACACCAACGTCCATGAACTGATCCCATGGCGCACCCTCACCGGCCGCCAGCAGTTCTACCAGGACCACGCATGGATGCGCGACTTCGGCGAGGGACTGTGCGTGTACAAGGCCGCGATCGACACCAAGACCACCGACGCGCTACTGAACGCCCGCCCGAACGGCAACAAGGAGATTGCGCTGAACTTCATCACGCCACACCAGAAATGGGGCATCCACTCGACCTATTCGGACAATATGCGGATGCTGACGCTGTCGCGCGGCGGCCCCCACGTATGGCTGTCGGAAGTCGACGCAAAAGCGGCCGGGATCGAGGACAACGACTGGATCGAGGTGTTCAACGTCAACGGCACGCTGACCGCGCGCGCCGTGGTGAGCCAGCGCGTCCCCGAGGGCATGACATTGATGTACCACGCCCAGGAAAAGATCGTCAACGTGCCGGGCGCCGAAATGTCGAAGAAGCGCGGCGGCATCCACAACTCGGTCACCCGCGCCGTCACCAAGCCGACCCACATGATCGGCGGCTATGCCCAGCTGTCGTACGGCTTCAACTACTACGGCACGGTCGGCTCGAACCGCGACGAATTCGTCCTGGTGCGCAAGATGCGCGACGTGGAGTGGATGGAAGGTGCGCTGGCGGATACGAGCCCTGCGCACGCTTGAGAACAACAGGAGCCAAACATGAAGATCAGAGCACAAATCGGGATGGTGCTGAACCTGGACAAATGCATCGGTTGCCACACCTGCTCGGTGACCTGCAAGAATGTCTGGACCAGCCGCGACGGCGTGGAATACGCCTGGTTCAACAACGTCGAGACCAAGCCGGGCATCGGCTATCCGAAGGAATGGGAAAACCAGGACAAATGGAACGGCGGCTGGAAACGCAATGCGGCGGGCAGGATCGAGCCGCGCCAGGGCTCGCGCCTGAAAATCCTGGCCAATATCTTCGCCAACCCCAATCTGCCGGCCATCGACGAATACTACGAGCCGTTCACCTACGACTACGAGCGCCTGCAGAACGCGCCCTTGAGCGAGACACCGCCCACCGCGCGTCCGGTCTCGGTCCTCACCGGCAAGAAGATGGACAAGATCGAGTGGGGCCCGAACTGGGAAGATGACCTGGGCGGCGAGTTCGCCAAGCGCAGCAAGGACAAGCTGTTCGACAATGTGCAGAAGGAGATGTACTCCACTTTTGAAAACACCTTCATGATGTACCTGCCGCGCCTGTGCGAGCATTGCCTCAATCCGGCCTGCGTGGCGTCCTGCCCATCGGGCTCGGTCTACAAGCGCGAGGACGACGGCATCGTGCTGATCGACCAGGACAAGTGCCGCGGTTGGCGCATGTGCATCTCGGGTTGCCCGTACAAGAAGATCTACTACAACTGGTCGTCAGGCAAGGCCGAGAAGTGCACCTTCTGCTACCCCCGCATCGAAGCCGGCCAGCCGACCGTGTGCTCCGAAACCTGCGTGGGCCGCATCCGCTACCTGGGCGTGCTGCTGTACGACGCCGACAAGATCGAGGCCGCCGCCTCGGTGGGCGACGAACAGGACCTGTACGAATCGCAGCTCGGCCTGTTCCTCGATCCACACGATCCCGACGTGATCGCGGAGGCGCGGCGCCAGGGCATCCCGGATGCCTGGCTCGAATCCGCGCAACGTTCGCCGGTCTACAAGATGGCGGTCGAATGGAAGATCGCCTTCCCGCTGCATCCCGAATACCGCACCCTGCCGATGGTGTGGTACATCCCGCCGCTGTCGCCGATCCAGGCCGCGGCCGAAAGCGGCAAGATGGGCATGAACGGCATCCTGCCCGACACCCGCAGCCTGCGCATCCCCGTGCGCTATCTCGCCAACCTGCTCACCGCCGGCAAGGAAGCGCCGATCGTCCACGCGCTGGACCGCATGCTGGCGATGCGCGCCTATATGCGCGCCAAGACGGTCGATGGCCAACCCGACCTGAAAGTGCTGGGCCAGGTGGGCCTGTCCCAGGACGTGGTCGAAGACATGTACCACATCATGGCGATCGCCAACTACGAAGACCGCTTCGTGATCCCGAGCAGCCATAAGGAGATGGCCGAAGACAGCTTCAACGACAAGGGTTCGTGCGGCTTCTCGTTCGGCAACGGCTGCTCGGACGGCGTCAGCGACGCCTCGCTGTTCGGCAAGAAGAAGCAAGGCTCGACCCACTTCGTCTCGATGCCGAAGTCGCGCAAGAAAAAAGAAACCGAACAGGCGTGATACAGGAGAACGTAATGAAACACTACCGCATTCTTTCCGCCCTGCTGCTCTACCCCGAGCCGGAACTGGTGGCCGCATTGCCCGAGCTGGAAGCGGGTCTCGACGCCAGGCCCGGCATGCGCGCCGCCCTGCGCCCGCTGCTGGCCCACCTGGCGCAGGAAGACCTGATCACGCTGCAGCAGTACTACGTGCAGACCTTCGATCGCACGCCCTCGCATTCACTGCACCTGTTCGAGCACATCCACGGCGAGTCGCGCGACCGCGGCCAGGCCATGGTCGACCTGATGGAGGAATACAAGAAGCATGGTCTGCAGATGGAGGGCGACGAGCTGCCCGACTTCGTGCCGCTGTTCCTCGAATTCCTGTCCCAGCTCGAGGGCGAGCTTGACGCCGGCCCGCTGCTGGGCGATGCCGTCCACGTGCTGGCCCATATCGGCAACAAGCTCTCGGCCAACGGCAACGTCTACGCCTGCGTGTTCGACGTGCTGGAACAGCTCAGCCCCGTGCTGGCGGAAGAGCTCAGCGAACCGCCGGTCAAGGACATGGACGAGGCGCTCGAGACCTTCGGCCCTGGTGCCGATGGCGTCGAACCGCTCCTCAAGCACGCCTCCGGCGGGGCGCAACCGATCAACTTCTATCCCAAGGCCCCGGCGCGCGCCGTCGCCTGAGACGACCCAGGAGAACCACCATGGACTACTTGAACCAATTCCTGTTCGGGATCTATCCCTATATCGCGCTGGCGATCTTCCTGCTCGGCAGTCTGATACGCTTCGACCGCGAACAATACAGCTGGAAGTCCGAATCGACCCAGGTGCTGCATCGCGGCAGCCTGCGCTGGGGCTCGGCGCTGTTCCACATCGGCGTCATCGGCCTGCTGTTCGGCCACGCCGTCGGCCTGCTCACCCCGGTCTGGGTATGGGACGCCATGGGCATCGCCCATGGCGCCAAGCAGATCTTCGCCATGGCCGCCGGCGGCGTGATGGGCACGATCTGCCTGGTGGGCATCACGATGCTGCTGGTGCGCCGCTTTACCTCCGACCGCCTGCGCCGCGTCACCACCTTCAAGGACAAGATCGTGCTGCTGTGGATCCTGGCCACCCTGCTGCTGGGCCTGGGCTCGATCTTCACTTCCTTCGACCACCTCGACGGCGAGACCATGGTCAGCCTGATGCGCTGGGCCCAGCACATCGTGACCTTCCGCGGCGACGCCGCCTCCTACGTGATTGATGCGCCAATCGTCTTCAAGCTGCACCTGTTCATGGGCATGTCGCTGTTCGTGATCTTCCCGTTCACCCGCCTGGTGCACGTGTGGAGCGGCTTCGGCGCCCTGGCTTACCTGGGCCGCGCCTTCCAGCTGGTCCGTCCACGCTGAGGAGTGTCATCATGGGACTGTCCGTCAACGGCGTCGACATCGACGACGCGGCCATAGAACGCGAGCTGGCGCACCACCAGCATGCCGCCAATCCCCTCAAGCAGTCGGTGCACGAGGTAGTGCTGCGCACCCTGCTGCTGCAGGAAGCCGACCGCCTCGGCCTGTGCATGTTGGGAGAAGATGAAGATGAATGCATCGAGGCGCTGCTGGCCAGCGAAGTGAAAGTGCCGCAGGCCGACGACGCAGCCTGCGCCCGCTACTACAAGGCCAATCCGCAGCAGTTCACCAGCGGCGAGCTGGTCGAGGCGCGCCACATCCTGTTCCAGGTGACGCCCAACGCGCCGCTTGAACTGCTGCGCGAGACGGCCGAGTCGGTGCTGGCGGCGCTCAAGGCGGCGCCCGAGCGCTTCGACGAGCTGGCGCGCCAGTATTCGAATTGTCCCTCTGGCGCCGTTGGCGGCAGGCTGGGCCAGCTGGCGCGCGGCCAGTGCGTGCCCGAGTTCGACGCCGTCGTGTTCCGCCTGGAGCAGGGCCAACTGGCCGAGCGCCCGGTCGAGACCCGCTTCGGCCTGCACATCGTGCAGGTGCAGCGCCGGGTCGACGGCCACCTGCTGCCGCTCGATGCGGTGCGCGAGAGGATCGCCGACTACCTGGCCATGGCGGCCTGGCAGCGCGGCGTGCACCAGTACCTGCAATTGCTGGTGGGCCGCGCCGACGTCCAGGGCGTCACGCTCGAAGGCGCGACCACGCCGCTGGTACAGTAGGATCCCCATTCTTGAACGGGTTCAAGGCGCCGCGCTCTGCCAAAGGATATAGTCGCGGCACCTTTCAAACCCTCTTCCCGCCCATGCCGCCTCCTTCGCCCCAACGCATCGCAGCACCGGCCGCACACAGCATGCTGGACGACCTGCAGGCCCTGGTCGGCGGCGCCATGCTGGTGTCGCTTGGCGTCTCCCTGATGGGCGAGGCCGGCCTGGTGACCGGCGGGATCGCCGGGCTATGCCTGCTGCTGCATTACGCCAGCGGCATCGGCTTCGGCCAGATCTTCTTCGTCCTGAGCCTGCCCTTCTATGCCTTCGCGCTACGCCGGCTCGGCCCAATGTTCACCTTCAAGACCCTCGGCGCAGTGCTGCTGTTTTCCCTGTCGGCCGAATACCTGCCGCGCATGCTGCGCCTGGAAAGCGTGCATCCGCTGTATGCCGCGTTGATGGGCGGGATCCTGGTGGGCGTCGGCCTGCTGATGCTGTTCCGCCACCGCGCCAGCCTGGGCGGCTTCAATATCCTGTGCGTCTATCTGCAGGAACGCTTCGGTTGGCGCGCCGGCCTGGTGCAGCTGGCGCTCGACGCGCTGATCCTGCTGCTGTCGCTGGCGCTGGTCGCGCCCACTGCCTGGCTGTTGTCGCTGCTCGGCACCGTTGTCCTCAACCTCACGCTGGCCGTCAACCACCGCCCGGGACGCTATTTCGCGCACTGAACCGGCGGCCCGCCAACTTTTCTACCCTTCATGCAGATCACGAATTTTTCCGACTTGCTCGATGCCGCCCGTGCGCAAGGCGCGCCGCAGCGGCTATTGTTCCTGTTCGCGGTGCGCGAACTGCCTGTCAACCACACGCCGGGCCAGAAGAAGCGATTCGACGCCGGCCAGGGCGGCGCGCTCACGCCGGTGATGTGCGTCGACAAGGAGCCCGGCGAATTGGCAGACTTCGCCGCACTGGCGCGCGAGTCGGCCGCCACCGGCCAGCCCTGGGACGTGGTGTTTGCCGCTGCCCTGACCGGCCAGGACGGCGCCGCCCCCCGAGCGCCCGAAGTCGAGCGCGCCTTGCGCATGATGGTCGATGCCGTGCACCGTGGCGCCATCGAGCGCTTCATCGCCTTCGGCGCGCAGGGCCAGGCCATGCGATTTACCTGAAGCGCGCGGTGTCCGGCGGCTTCCTTGAACCAGTTCATGGCGACTCCAAGGGGGCATGGCTATAGTCAGGGCACGTAACAACCGTCCTGCCACCCATGTCCCCATCGCCAATCGAAACAACTTCACCCGCCACCCGCCCACCCATGGAACTGGTCTGCCCCGCCGGCAGCCTGCCCGCCCTCAAGGCCGCCGTCGACAACGGCGCCGACTGCGTCTACCTCGGCTTTCGCGACGCCACCAATGCCCGCAACTTCGCCGGCCTGAACTTCGGCGAGGAGGCCATCCGCGCCGGGATAGACTATGCCCACCGGCGCGGCCGCAAGGTCTTCCTGGCCCTGAACACCTATCCCCAGCCGGCCGGCTGGGATGCCTGGCGCGCCGCCATCGACCGCGCCGCCGAATTCGGCATCGACGCCGTCATCCTGGCCGATCCCGGCCTGATGGAGTATGCGGCGCGCGTGCATCCCGGGCTGCGCCTGCACCTGTCGGTGCAGGGCTCGGCCACCAACCTGGAAGCCATCGACTTCTATCACCGCCACTTCGGCATCGTGCGCGCGGTGCTGCCGCGCGTGCTGTCGCTGAGCCAGGTCGAGCACCTGATCGGGCGCACGCCGGTCGAGATCGAAGTGTTCGGCTTCGGCAGCCTGTGCGTGATGGTCGAAGGCCGCTGCCAGCTGTCGTCCTACGTGACGGGCGAATCGCCGAATACCCACGGCGTCTGCTCGCCGGCCAAGGCGGTGCGCTGGCAGCACACGCCCAAGGGGCTGGAAGCGCGCCTGAACGAGGTGCTGATCGACCGCTACGCCGATGGCGAACACGCCGGCTATCCGACCCTGTGCAAGGGCCGCTTCGACATCGGCGACGAGACTTACTATGCGGTCGAGGAGCCGACCAGCCTGAACACGCTCGAACTGCTGCCCCAGCTGGCAGCCCTCGGCGCGCGCGCGATCAAGATCGAGGGCCGCCAGCGCAGCCCGGCCTATGTGGCCCAGGTGACGCGGGTCTGGCGCGAGGCGATCGACACCTGCCTGGCAGGGCAGCGCTTCTCGCCCAAGCCGGCCTGGATGGCGGAACTCGACAAGGTGGCCGAAGGCCGGCAGCACACGCTTGGCGCCTATCACCGTCCCTGGAAGTGAACATCATGAAAATCTCCCTTGGCCCCATCCAGTACTACTGGCCGCGCGCCACCGTCCTCGCCTTCTACGAGGCGGTGGCGAACAGCCCGGTCGACATCGTCCATCTCGGCGAGGCCGTGTGCTCGCGCCGCCACGAGCTGCGCCTGCCCGACTGGCTGGCCGTGGCCGAACTGCTGCAGGGCGCCGGCAAGCAGGTGGTGCTGTCGACCCAGGTGCTGATCGAATCCCATTCCGACCTCGGCGCCATGCGCCGCGTCGCCGCCAACGGCCGCTTCCTGGTCGAGGCCAACGACATGGGCGCCGTCAACTGCATGAGCGGCCAGCCCTTCGTGGCCGGCCCGCACTTGAACCTGTACAGCGCCCAGTCGCTGGGCATCGTGGCGCGCCTGGGCGCGACGCGCTGGGTGATGCCGCTCGAGATGTCGAAGACCGGCCTGGCCGCGCTGCTGGCCGACCGTCCCGCCGGCCTGGAGACCGAGGTCTTCGCCTACGGCCGCCTGCCGCTCGCGTTCTCGGCGCGCTGCTTCACCGCGCGCCACCGCAACCTGCCGAAGGACGACTGCCGCTTCAGCTGCATCGAGCATCCTGACGGGCTGGTGATGCAGACCCGCGAACAACAGCCTTT
Source organism: Massilia oculi (assembly GCF_017582745.1). GTDB lineage: Bacteria > Pseudomonadota > Gammaproteobacteria > Burkholderiales > Burkholderiaceae_D > Telluria > Telluria oculi_A. Next base: position 103,208 of record NZ_JAFVIM010000019.1, on the reverse strand, counting down.
CCTGGTCCTGAACGGCATCCAGACCCAGTCCGCGCTGGTCTACAACCTGCTGGGCGAGCTCGATGCGATGCGCGCCATGGGCGTGGACGTGGTGCGTCTCAGCCCGCAGTCCAGCAATATGCCCGCCATCCTGGCCCTGGTGCGCGCCGCCCTGGACGGCGCCGTCGCGCCAGGCGAAGCGGCCGCGCGCATGGCGCCCCTGATGCCGGCCGAGGCCTGCGACGGTTTCTGGTATGGCCTGCCGGGACTCGAACGCATCGCCGCCTGACCACACGACAAGGATCCACCATGCACCCTGAATCGCATCCCCTGCCCGCTCCCGTCAAGCGCCTGCTGTCCCTGCTGCCGGCAGCTCCCGGCTCGCGCCTGTTCGCCACCGCGCTCAACCTGGCCCTGGCGCACCACCTGCCCGACGATGTGCGCGCCGCCTTGCGCGGCAAGCGCTTGCGCCTGTGCGCGCCGGATGCCGGCGTCGCCTTCGACTTCACCTGGAACGGCAGCGCCTTCGGCACGGCCGCGCACAGCCAGACGCCCGATCTCACGATCAGCGCCAGCCTGCGCGACTTCGCCCAGCTGGCGGCGCGCAAGGAAGACCCGGATACCCTGTTCTTCAGCCGCCGCCTGCTGATGGAAGGCGACACCGAGCTCGGGCTGACGATCAAGAACACCCTCGACGCGATCGACGGCCCGGTGTTCGAGCTGGCTTCGCTCGTCCCCCGGCGCCCGGGCCGACGGCATGGGTGAGGCCCCGGTCCAGGATTCTTGAACCGGTTTAAGGCGCCGGACGATTGATGCGCGGATAGTGGATGGATACCGGATTTCCCCCACCTTCGAAGAACCAGATGAACGCCAAAGACCACCTGTTCACCGCCGCCATGCCTCCACAAGAGGTGTCGACCGACGTCCTGCGCGAGAAATACGCGCGCGGCCTGGAAACCACGATCGAGGAAGTGCGCGCCCGCGTGGCGCATGCGCTGGCCAGCCACGAGCCGCAAGCCGTGCGCGCCGAGATGGAGCAGCGCTTCCTGTGGGCCCAGGAGCACGGCTTCGTGCCGGCCGGCCGCATCAACTCCGCCGCCGGCCTCGGCATCAAGGCCACGCTGATGAACTGCTTCGTGCAGCCGGTGGGCGACTCGATCACCGGCGACGCCGACGGCCTGCCCGGCATCTACACGGCGGTGGCCGAGGCGGCCGAGACGATGCGCCGCGGCGGCGGCGTCGGCTACGACTTCAGCCCGATCCGACCGGCCGGCAGCGCCGTCAAAGGCACCCATTCCCGCGCCTCGGGCCCGGTGTCGTACATGGAAGTGTTCGACGCCTCCTGCCGCACCGTCGAATCGGCCGGAGCGCGACGCGGCGCCCAGATGGGCGTGCTGCGCATCGACCATCCCGACATCGAGCGCTTCATCGCCGCCAAGGACGGCGGCGCCTTCAGCAATTTCAACCTGTCGGTCGGCGTCAGCGACGCCTTCATGGAGGCGGTGCTGGCCGACGAGGCCGTCGAACTGGTGCACCGCGCCCCGCCGGCCCAGGAAGCCATCGAGACCGGGGCCTTCCAGCGCGACGACGGCCTGTGGGTCTACCACAGCGTGCCCGCCAGGGCGCTATGGGACAAGGTGATCGGCTCGACCTACGACCATGCCGAGCCGGGCGTGCTGTTCATCGACCGCATGAACGCCGAGAACAACCTGTACTGGTGCGAGCGGCTGGCAGCCACCAATCCCTGCGGCGAGCAGCCGCTGCCGCCGTATGGCTGCTGCGACCTCGGCTCGCTCAACCTGACCCGCTTCATCAGCCAGCCGTTCACGCCCGGCGCCGCCTTCGACTTCGACACCATGCGCGAAGTCGCCGCGATCGGCGTGCGCATGCTCGACCTGGCGCTCGACGCCAACCAGTGGCCGCTGCCGCAGCAGGCCGAGGAAGGCGCCAGCAAGCGCCGCATCGGGCTTGGCTTCATGGGCCTGGGCAGCGCCCTGGTCATGCTCGGCCTGCGCTACGACGCACCGGAAGGCCGCGCCATGGCGGCCTGCATCGCGCGCGAGCTGCGCAACGCCGCCTATGCGGCCTCGATCGCGCTGGCCCGCGAGAAGGGCCCGTTCCCGCTGTTCGACGCCGAGCGCTACCTGGCCGGCCAGTTCGTCGGCCGCCTGCCGGATGCGCTCCGAGAGGACATCGCGCGCCACGGCATCCGCAATTCGCACCTTCTGTCGATCGCGCCGACCGGCACCATCTCGCTGGCCTTCGCCGACAATGCCTCGAACGGCATCGAGCCGGCCTTCTCGTGGGTCTACCAGCGCAGGAAGCGCATGCCGGACGATTCCATCCGCACCTATGAGGTCGCGGACCACGCCTGGCGCCTGTACCGCCACCTCGGCCTCCAGGAGGAAAGAGAGCCGCTGCCCCCGCAATTCGTCACCGCGCTCGAGATGTCGGCGCTCGACCACCTGCGCATGATGGAGGCGGTGCAGCCCTACGTCGACACGGCGATCTCGAAGACCGTCAACGTGCCGGCCGATTATCCGTATGCCGAGTTCAAGGACCTGTACACCGAGGCCTGGCGCGCCGGCCTCAAGGGCCTGGCCACCTACCGCCCGAACAGCGTCACCGGCAGCGTGCTGAGCGTCGCAGCTGATCCGGCCCCGGCATCGACCTCGCCCGCGCCGTCCGAAGACGATCCGCTGCGCAAGCGCTTCGAATCGCGACCGCTGGGCGAGCTGGAGTCGCTCACCTCGAAGGTCGAGTACACGACCCAGGAAGGCAAGAAGGCGGTCTATCTGACCATCAGCTTCCTGCGCGTCGAGGGCCTGCACGAAGGACGCCCGGTCACCATCGAGCGTCCGTTCGAATTCTTCATGCCGGCCAACCAGCGCAGCGACGGCCACCAGTGGATCACTTCGACCATGCGCCTGCTGTCGCTGGCGGCGCGCGCCGGCAGCCCGGTGGCCAAGGCCCTGGCCGACATGCGCGAGGTGGTGTGGGAAAAAGGTCCGGTGCGCTGCGGCCACCTGACCCGCGAGGACGGCGTGCAGGTGCCGGTCTACCACGATTCCGAGGTGGCGGCGATCGCCTTCATGCTGCAGCGGATGCTGATCCGGCGCGGCTTCCTGGACACCTGGGGCAACCAGGTGCCGGTCGACCGGCTCGACCGTGTGCTGGCGGCGCGCGGGGCGGAGCACGACGAAGCCATGCCCGCACCAGTTGCGGAAAGCATCTCCGCCGAGCCGCGCACGTCCGCCGCCAAGTGCCCGGAATGCGGCGCCCGCGCCCTGCACAAGGTCGATGGCTGCGCGCGCTGCGCCGAATGCCACTACATCGGCAGCTGCGGCTGACCGTTCACCACTACCGAAAGGATCCAACCATGGAACACCGACTGCAACTGGACGCCGCGCTGGACCAGCCCGGCGCCGACCACATCCTGTACTGGCTGCGCGCCATCCCCGGCGTCAACGCCGTCGAGGCCAATGCCGGCGCCAGCCACGTCAGGGTGCTGTACGACGGCGACCTGACCACGTCGCGCGAGATCGACATCACGGCCACGCGCGCGGGATTTCCGGTGCGCCAGGCGCGCGCCGGCGGTTGCTGCGGCGCCTGTGGCGGGGCCTAGCGCCGCAGGAATCTAGATGCTGCTCAGGTAATCCGCCGCGTCCGGCCTCGGGCGCGGCGGTTTTTCCATCGCCGCCGTGCCGAGGCCGATGAAGCAGATCGCGCGCTCGTGCACCTCCAGGCGCAGCAGGCGGCGCATGCCCGGCGCGTCCATCGCGGCGCCGCTGGCCAGTCCGGTCGCGAAGCCGGCAGCGCCGGCCGCGAGCAGCAGGTTTTGCAAGGCGCAGCCGAGCGAAACCAGCTTCTCGGCCACCGGAATCGCCTTGGCCGCCGTATCGTCGCGCAGCACCGCCACCAGCAGGCAGGGCGCACGCTGGGCCTTGTCGCGCGCGGTGGCCAGCGCTTCTTCGCCGCATCCGGGGTCGCGCGCGGCCAGCGCTTGTGCGAACACCTCGCCCAGGTCGGCGCGCCGCTCTTGCGGGATGAGCACGAAGCGCCATGGCCGCAGCAGGCCATGGTCGGGTGCATGCGCGGCCGCTTCGACCATGCGTTCCAGCGCGTGCGCGTCGGGTCCCGGTGCGTGCAGACGCCGCAAGGTGAAATTGCGGCGCGCCGCCACGAGGGCCTGGAAATCGCCGCCGGCGTCGGATTGGGGAATGTTCATGCGCGCAGTATAACGAGAGCGGTGCCGCCCTGCAGGCACCGTACGGCGTAGTCAGTAAGGCCGGCGGCGGGGCGCGCCACTGCCCGAGGCTCGAGCCGGCGTCTTTTTAGGGCGCCACCCTGATCAAGGGCCTAAGACACCAATTTACCACGTTCTCAGCCATTGATGCTATCCGGAATCAGGGGGACTCCGGACTCGCCAAATGTAGGCTGGCGAGCCATGCGCCGCAGCGATGTAATGGAATCCCATCCACGAGGAGAACCCTGATGAGCACCCAACCCTTCCCTATCGGCCACGCACTGGCCTGCGCTTTGGCCTGCATTCTTGGCGCGGTCCTGGCCACCGGCGCCGCCGCCCAGATTCCATCGAAGTATGCCGATCCCGCCAAGCCGGCCCTGCCCGATCCGGGCATGCAGCTCGACCTCAAGCGCACGGCGCTGGTCGTGATCGATCCGCAGATCGACTTCATGAGCGCCAAGGGCGCGGCATGGGGCGTGGTCGGCGAAAGCGTCACCGAGCAGAACCTGGTGCCCAACCTGACCAAGCTGTTCAAGGCTTCGAAGGCGGCCGGCATCGTGGTGTCGATCTCGCCCCACTATTACTATCCGCACGACCACGCCTGGAAGCACGGCGGCCCGGCCGAGATCTTCCAGCACAAGATCAAGATCTTCGACCGCCCCAGCGCCCTGAGCCTGGAGGGCTTTCGCGGCTCCGGCGCCGACTTCATGCCCGAATTCAAGCAGTACATCGAGGACGGCAAGACCGTCGTCGCCTCGCCGCACAAGCTGTACGGCCCGCAATCGAACGACCTGATGCTCCAGCTGCGCAAGCAGGGCGTGGACAAGATCATCCTGGCCGGCATGCTGTCGAACCTGTGCGTGGAGTCGCACCTGCGCGAATTCCTCGAGCGCGGCTTTGAGGTAGCCGTGGTGCGCGATGCGGTGGCCGGCCCCAAGACCCCGGAAGGCGACGGCTACGCCAGCGCGCTGGTCAACTACCGCTACATCGCCAACGCGCTGTGGACCACCGACCAGACCGTGCAGCGGCTCCAGGGCGGCAAGTGAACGCAGCTTAGTAGACGTCGCGCCGGTAGCGCCCCGTGTCCATCAGGCGTTCCAGTTCCGCCTGTCCCAGGATCGCGGCCAGCGCCTCGTGCACCGCACCGGCCATGCCCTGCAGGCTGCCGCAGACGTGGATCGTGGCCCCGTCGTCGATCCACTGGCGCAGCAGGTCGGCGCGCGCATGCAGGCGGTCCTGGACATACTCGGGCTGCGGGTCGCGCGAGAACGCCAGGTCCAGTTCGGGCAGCATGCCCGCCGCCCGCAGGACCGCCAGCTCGGCGTCGCACAGGCTGTCGAAGGCGCGCTGGCGCTCGCCGAACAGCAGCCAGTTGCGGCCCCGTCCCATGGCGGCGCGGCCGCGCAGGTGACCGCGCAAGCCGGCCATGCCCGAGCCGTTGCCGATATAGATGCAGGGGCGGTCGTCGCCAGGTGCATGAAAGCCCGGATTGGCGACCAGGCGGGCGCGCACCGACCCGTCGATGGCCAGGTGCTCGGTCAGCCAGCCGGAGGCCAGGCCGAGGCCGTGTTCGTGGCGCTGCTGGCGCACCAGCAGTTCCACCGCGCCGTCCTCCTGCACGCTGGCGATCGAATAGCGGCGCGGCGCCAACGGCGCCGCGGGAACGGCGATCTCGAGCAAATCGCCCGCCTGCCAGCTGGCCTCGCGGCCTGGCCGCAGGGCGATTTCGTACAGCGGCGCGCCCAGGCTGCCCGGGTTGAGCAGGCGCCTCGAATGAAGTACCCAGTCCGAAAACGGTGCGGCCTCTCCGGCTGGCGGCATTTTTCCCTTGGCGGCGCCAAGCCCGCCCAGCGCATGCATCCAGCGTCCGAGCGCCGTTTCGTCGCCCTGGTCCACCTCGATCAGCGGGAACAGCGGCTTGCCGCCCAGCGCCTGCAGGCGGCGGTCCAGTGCATGGCCGTAGCCGCAGAAGCGCGCGTAGTTGCGGTCGCCCAGCGCCAGCACGGCGAAGCGGCAGCCCTCAAACATCGACTGCCACGCCTCCAGTTCGCGGCTGAAGCGCCGTGCGGAATCGGGAGCCTCGCCTTCGCCGAAGGTACTGGCCACGAACAGCGCCTGCCCGTAGCCGGCCAGGTCTCCCGGCGCCAGCGCCGACACGGCGCGCAGGTCGACCGCGCGGCCGCCGGCGCGCAGGGCGCCGGCGCTGTGCAGCGCGATCCGCTCGGCCTGGCCGCCCTGGGTCGCGAAGGCCACCAGGACCGGCGCGCCGCTGGTGTTCGCGCCGGCCTGCGCCGCCAGGCTGCGCTCGCGCGCCAGCGCACGCTTCTGGCGCCGGCGGCCGAGGTAGAGCATCCAGCCGGTGATCGCGAAGCCCGGCAAGGCCAGGCTGGCCAGCATCATGACGAGCCGGCCCGGCAGGCCGAAATAGGTGCCGGTGTGCAGCGGACGGATGGTGGTCAAGGCGCGCTGCCCGGCGTCCTTGTCGGCATGGCGCTCGTCCTGGCGCACCGCACCGTCGCCGCCGAGGGTCATCCGGTTGCGCGCGCGGTCGTGCGGCGCATCCTGTGCAAGCCAGGTCAGTTGATAGGCGCCGCTCCCGCGCTCCGGCAAGCGGATGGTGGCGCTCGACCAGTCGGGCGCCATCGACACGAAGGTGCGCCACGCCGGCGCCAGGCTTGCGTCGCCACCCGTCGTGGCAGCGGGCCTGGCCTCGCGCGGCTGTGCCATTGGTGCGCCGGCCCAATCCTGCAAGGTGCCGCGCACGATATCGAAACTCCAGTAAAGCCCGGTGCCTGCCACCACCAGGTAGGCGACCAGGGCCCAGGTGCCGGCGATCGCATGCAGCGCCCACAGGAAGGATCGGCCGCGCAGCGAGGTGTTGAAGGTCAGCCAGCTGCGCCAATCCTTGTTGCGCGGCCAGCGCAGGTACAGGCCGCTGAGCGCCAGCCCGACCAGGCACAGTGCCAGGATGCCGAGCACGATGCGGCCCGGCGCGCGCGGCAGCAGCAGCCAGCGGTGTAGCGAATCGACGAACTGGAAAAAGGCCACGCCGCGCGCGGCGGGCAGCACGCTGCCGTCATAGGGATGGACGTGGATCTCCAGGCCATGCCGCTCCCCGCGCGGCGGGGCGAAGCGTACGCCGACGGTGCGGCCGGGCTGCGCCTCGAACGTGAGACTGGCGACCCGTTCACCGGGATGGGCCTGGCGGGCCACGCGCAGGATCTGTTCCGGTTCCAGCCGCGGCTGCTCCTGCACCGGCACGGCGAACACGCCGGGGTTGATGCTTTCCAGGATCTCGTCCTCGAAAGCGAGGATGGCGCCGGTCAGGCCGATCACCGCCAGCAAAGTGCCGGCCGTGATACCGACGAACCAGTGCAGCTGGAACCAGACCTCGCGCATCGTCGGCAGGCGCCAGCGCGGTGGCGCATCCGGCGCCGCCTTCACGGGTGTACCTTTCACAGGTCCACCTTCACCGACAGCTTGACCAGGCGCGGCAGGCCGGCCGAGAGGCGCGTGCCGGCGCCGGCCCAGTACTGCTTGTCGCCCGCGTTGTCGACATTGAGCTGCCAGGTGGTGCGCTTGCCGAACGCCTGCGTGGCATAGCGCCCGCCCACGCTGAACAGCGTGACGCCGCCCAGCCAGGCCTGGTTCAGGTCATTCACCGGGCGCTCTCCCGTGTAATAAGCGCCCAGGGTCAGCGACAATCCGGGCACCGCGTCCAGGTCGTAGGCCAGGTAACTGCTGGCGGTGCGGCGCGACGCATTCTCGGGCAGCTTGCCGTCATAGGCGGCGCCGATGTCGCGAAATTCCGGATCGAGCACCTGGGCCGAACCCTGCCAGGACAGGCGGCGCGTGAGACGCCCCTGCGCCGACAGCTCGATGCCGCGATAGCGCTGCTCGCCGTCGGCGGTGAACACGTTGGCGGCATTGGTGTAGTAGCCGGGACGGTCGATGTCGAATAGCGCCAGCTGGGTCAGGAAGCCGCCGCTGCTCCTCCAGCGCGCGCCGATTTCCTTCTGCTTGCTCACGCCCGGCGCCATGCGGGTGCCCTCGTTGGCGCTGCCGGCGGGTGCGGCCTCGCCTTCCTCGAGCCCTTCGGCCATCGAGGCATACAGCGAGAAGTCGTCGCGGGCGCGCCAGATCACCGCCGCCATGGGCGTGGTCTCGCTCACGTCGTAGCGGTTGGCGCCCTGGGTGCTCTGGTAGTCGACCCGGCGCACGCCGCCGATCAGCTGCCACTTGCCCAACTGGATGCGGTCGACCAGGTAAAGACCCTTGTCGCGGCTGTCCAATGCGGCCGTGGTGGGCCGCGTCGGCACGGCGCCGAAGCTGGCGGTGCGGATCGGGACCGGGTCGTACAGGTTCTGGGAGGGAATCGTGTAGTTGGACTGGTAGACCGGCGCCTGGCCCTTGTCGGTGCCGCTCACGCCGAGCGTCAGGTCGTGGCTCAGCGCGCCGGTGGCGAAGCGCCCGGCCAGCTCGGCGCGCAGCATGTCGGAGTCGACGTCGGCGAACTGGGAGTTGCCGGTGATCCGGCCGGCGCCGGTGGCGACGCTGGCCGCGCTGTCGAAGCGGAAGATCGGCAGGTTGCGCTCGCGTTTGGTCTCGGCGTGGCCGGCTTCCAGGGTCAGGGCCCAGTCCTGGTTCAGCGCGATGTCGGCGCGCAGCTGGACGTTGCGCGCATGCGTTTCGAAGCGCGCCCAGTCCGGGCCCACCAGGCGGCGCGGATCGACCGGCCGCGGCAACTGGATGGCGCCGCCGACCACCGGCGGCAGGTTGACGCCGGCCTGCTCGGTCACGCGGCGCTTGTCGTATTCGAGGTCGGCGCGCAGACGCAGGCGCTCGTTCACGCGCCAGTCGAGGGCGGCCGAGGCGAAGCCGCGGTTGTCGTTGCCGACGCCGTCGAGGTGCGAGCCGAGCGTGCCGCCGGCGGCATTGACGCGCACGCCGAATTCCTGGCGCTGCCCGAAGCGACGCGCCACGTCGGCGCTGGCGATGGCGGAGCCGTTGTCATCCAGCGCCAGCCCGATCGCGTTGACAGGCGCGCTGCCGGCGCGCTTGGTGACGAAGTTGACGACGCCGGCCGGCGAGGTGAAGCCGTAGTACAGGGCGGTGGCGCCCTTGAGCACCTCGACCCGCTCCTTATTCTCCATCGAGACCTGGCCGAAATTCATCAACGGCAGCGAGCCATTGAGGCGGTAGTTGGTGCGGTTCTCGACCGCGATGCCGCGGATGACCAGCTGGTCCCAGGTGTCGCCGCCATTCTGCTGGCGGGTGACGCCGGCGGTGTTGCGCAGCGCGTCGTACAGGCCGGCGGCGGCCTGCAGCTCGAGCACTTCGCGCGTGATCACGTTGACGGTCGAGGGCACGTCCATGACGTCGGAACCACGGAAGCTGCCCGCCTCCACGGTATTCGGCATGAAGCCCTGTGCGCGGGTGGCGGTGACGCGCACGGCCTGCATGTCCTGTTCGTCAGTCTCCTGCGGCGCTGCGAGAACAGGGAAAGCGTGAGAAAGGGCAAGGACGATCAACAGCGGACGACGGGGCGCGAGAGGCATGGCATGCAAGATTCATGAATGATGCCGGCATCCTAGCGCGAATGAGAATCATTTTCAATAAGCGCAATTACTTAGCGATACCAGCGATCCTTGCCCAGCATGATCTCGTGGTGCCCACGCCCGGACGGGGTCAATGGGAAGCAGTTCTCGGCCTGCGCCACCCTCACATCGAGCAGGAATGGCCGGTTCGACGCCAGGCAGGCATCCATCCCCTCTTCCAGCTCGCCGGCATCCTCTACCTTCCTCGCTTCCCATCCGAAGGCGCGCGCCAGCGCCACGAAGTCGGGCAAGGCTTCGGTATAACTATGGCTATAGCGCCCGCCATGATGCAGCTCCTGCCACTGGCGCACCATGCCCATGCAGCCGTTGTTCGACAGGACCAGCTTGACCGGACAGCGGTGCTGCACCGCGGTCGACAGCTCCTGGATATTCATCAGCACCGAGGCATCGCCGCTGACGCACACGACCAGCGCATCGGGATGGGCGACCTGGGCGCCGATCGCCGCCGGCAAGCCATAGCCCATGGTGCCGGCGCCGCCCGAGGTCAGCCAGCGGCGCGGCGTCTCGAAGCCCAGGTATTGCGCGGCCCACATCTGGTGCTGGCCGACGTCGGTCGAGACGATCGCGTTCCTGCCCGCCAGGCGTTTGGCCAGGGTGGACATCAGCTGCTGCGGGACAATCTCGGCATCCTGCGCGGCGAAGTCCAGGCAGCGTTCGGCGCGCCAGTCGCCGATCGTGCGCCACCAGGCTTCGAGCAGGACCGGATCGGCGCGCAGGCCGTCAAGGCGGTCCAGCAGGCCGCGCAGCACCGCGCCGCAATCGCCGCGCAGGCCGACGTCGGCCGGCACCACCTTGCCGATCGAGCGCGGGTCGATGTCGACGTGGACGATCTTCGCGCCCGGGCAGAAGTCGGCCAGCCGTCCCGTCACCCGATCGTCGAAGCGCGCGCCGACGCACACGACCAGGTCGGCGTGGTGCATCGCCAGGTTCGCCTCCAGCGTGCCGTGCATGCCAAGCATGCCCAGCCAGCGCCGGTCCGAGGCCGGGAAGGCGCCGAGACCCATCAGGGTCAGCGTGCACGGCGCGTCCTTCCAGCGCACCAGGCGCGTGAAGGCGGCGCAGGCGTCGAGCCCCGCGTTGATCAATCCGCCCCCGCCGTAGAACACCGGGCGCCGCGCCTGGCGGATGAGAAGCGCCGCCGCCTCCAGGCCTTCCAGGTCGTCGCGCGCGGCGCGCAGCTGCGGGGCCGGTTTAACTTGCCTTCCGAAGTCGGCCGCGTCCACCGCACGCGCCTGGATGTCCTTGGGCACGTCCACCAGCACCGGGCCGGGCCGCCCCTCGGTGGCCTCCAGCACCGCGCGCCGGACCGTGGCGACGATGTCGCGCGTGGCGCGGACCTGCGTATTCCATTTGGTGACCGTGCGCGAGATGCCCAGCGCATCGCACTCCTGGAAGGCATCGGTGCCGATCGACATGGTCGCGACCTGGCCGCTGATGCACAGGATGGGGATCGAATCGCTCAGGGCGTCAAGCAGGCCGGAGGTGGTGTTGGCGATGCCCGGCCCGGACGTCACGAACACGACGCCCAGCCGGCCGGTCGAGCGCGCATAGCCCTGGGCCGCATGGACGGCGGCCTGCTCGTGGCGCACCAGCACGTGGCGCAGGCGCCCGTCCTGGGCCAGCGCATCGTATAGCGGCAGCACGGCGCCGCCTGGATAGCCGAACACGGTGTCGACGCCGCAGGCGACCAGGGTGTCGAGCAACAGGCCGGCGCCGGTCAGCGCGACTTTGCCGGCTGGCGGCGGGAGGAATTCGGGATGTGGTTTCATGCCTTGAAGTCTATCGACTCAGGACATGAAAGTGCTTCATATTTTCCGCTAGAATTGGCATCTAACCTGAATAATTTTCATCCCTTATGAGCCAAGAAAGAAAATCTTTCGATGCGACCGATTTGACCATCCTGGGCATCCTGCTGCGCGACTCGCGCACGCCGCTGCAGGAGATCAGCGCCACTGTCGGCCTGTCGACTACCTCGTGCTGGAACCGCATCAAGCGGATGACGGATTGCGGGGCCCTGCAGGGCTACACGGTCAAGGTCGACCTGCCCAGCCTCGGCTACCACGACCAGCTGATCGTGCAGGTCACGCTGGACAGCCACAGCGAAGAGACGCTGTATGAATTCGGGCGCGCGCTCGAATCGATTCCCGAGGTACTGGAAGCCTCGCTGATCTCTGGCGACTACGATTATTTCCTGCGCATCGCGGTGAAGGACACGCGCGACTACGAGCGCCTGCTGCGCGAACGCCTGTACAAGATCCCCGGCATCCGCCACAGCAAGTCGAGCTTCGTGCTGCGCACCTTGAAGAAAGTCGATACGCCGCTGATCGCTTAGCGCTGCAGGTTCATGCCCAGCTCGAGCGCGGCCGCGATATTGCGCGCCGTGCACTGCAGGTTGAACTGCGCGCCCGCCAGCACCTCGGCCACCGTCCCCGCCCTCATGACGGTGCTGAAGGTCGCCGCGATGCCGTGCGCATGCACCGCACTGGCGTCGTTCGCCAGGCACCCTCCGATGGCGATCACCGGCTTGCCGTGGCGTCCGGCCACGCGCGCGACGCCGATCGGCGTCTTGCCGTTGACGGTCTGGCTGTCGATGCGCCCCTCGCCGGTGACGACCAGGTCGGCGTCGCGCACGACCGCGTCGAGGCCTACCGCGTCGGCGACGATCTCGCTGCCGGGACGCAGGCGCCCTTTCAGGAACACCAGCATCGCCGCGGCGATGCCGCCGCCGGCACCGGCGCCTGGAATGTCGGCCACCTCCTGGCCCAGGTCGCGCGCGATCACGCCAGCGTAGTGGCGCAGGTTGGCGTCGAGCTGCTCGACCATCCCGGGCGTGGCGCCCTTCTGCGGCCCGAAGATCGCGGAGGCGCCCTTGGGGCCCACCAGGGGATTGCTGACGTCGCAGGCCACCTCGAACACGCATTCGTTGACGCGCGGGTCCAGCCTTGATACGTCGATGCGATCGAGCAGGGCCAGCGCGCCGCCGCCCGGCGCCAGCTCGGCGCCGCTTGCATCGAGCAGGCCGACGCCCAGCGCCTGCAGCATGCCGGCCCCGCCATCGTTGGTGGCGCTGCCGCCCACGCCCAGGATGAAGCGGCGCGCACCAGCGTCCAGCGCGGCGCGGATCAGTTCACCGGTGCCGCGGCTGGTGGCCACCAGCGGATCGCGCTCGTCGGGCGCCACCAGTTCGAGGCCGCTGGCGGCGGCCATCTCGATCACGGCTGTCGATTCGTCGCCGGTCAGGCCATAGAAGGCCTCGACCGGCCGCCCCAGCGGACCGGTGGCCTGCAGCACGACCTGGCGGCCGCCGGTGGCCGCGACCATGGCCTCGACCGTGCCTTCGCCGCCGTCGGCCACCGGCACCTTCACGTAGTCCGCGTCGGGGAAGACCTCCCGAAAGCCGGCCTCGATGGCGCTGGCGGCTTCCAGCGCCGACAGGCTTTCCTTGAACGAATCTGGAGCGATGACGATTTTCATGGACCTCTCCTTTAGCGATTGACGAGACGTGCCGGCACCACCAGGACCAGCATGGCGCCGATGAACAGGACGGTGGACAGGATGTACAAGGCGACATCGGTGCTGCCGGTGGCGTCCTTGATCCATCCGACCAGGAAGGGGCTGACGAAGCCTGCCACCTGCCCCATCGAATTGATCAGGGCCAGGCCGCCGGCCGCCGCCGCGCTGCCGAGAAAGGCCGCCGGCAGGGGCCAGAACATCGGCAGGCCGGTCAGCGCGCCCATCGTCGCCAGGGAGAGGCCCACCAGCACGATCACGGCGTTGTCAGAGAAATTCGCAGCCATCAGCAAGCCGACCAGGGCCATCAGCAGGGGCGCCGACAGGTGCCAGCGGCGCTCGCGCCGGCGGTCGGCCGAGCGGCCCACCAGCACCATGAACACGCCGGCGAACAGGTAGGGAATGGCGCTCAGCCAGCCGACCGTGGTCGCGTTCTCGAAGCCCAGCGACTTGATGATCGAGGGCAGCCAGAAGTTGATCGCGTAGACGCCCATCTGGATGCTGAAGTAGATGAAGCCCAGCATCCACACATGCCAGTCGCGCAGCACCGCGCCGAAGGAGTGCACCGCGTGCACGCCCTTCGAGCGCTGCTGCTCGTCCTGGTCGAGCGCATCCTGCATCGCCGCTTTCTCGGCATCGCTCAGCCAGCCGGCCTGCCTGATCCCATCGTTGAGGTAGAAGAACACCGCCACGCCGAGCAGCACGGTCGGCAGGCCTTGCAGCAGGAACAGCCACTGCCAGCCGTCCATGCCGCCCTGGCCATGCGCGAAGTGGCTCAGCATCCAGCCCGACAATGGGCCGCCGATCAGGCCCGAGACGGGGATCGCCGACATGAACAGCGCCATCACCTGGCCGCGCTTGTGCGACGGGAACCACTTGGTGAAGTACAGGACCATGCCGGGGAAGAAGCCGGCTTCGGCCACGCCGGTGAAGAAGCGCAGCACATAGAATTCCATCGGCGTGGTCACGAACAGCATGCAGGCCGACAGCGAGCCCCAGGCCATCATCATGATCGCGATCCAGCGCCGCGCGCCGAGCCGGTGCAGGATCAGGTTGCTCGGCACCCCGAAGGTCACGTAGCCGATGAAGAAGATGCCGGCGCCCAGGCCGTACACGGTTTCGCTGAGCTGGAGCGCGTCGAGCATCTCGAGCTTGGCGAAACCTACGTTGACGCGGTCCAGGTAGTTGAACAGGTAGCAGACGAAAATGAAGGGGATCAGGCGCCAGGTGGCCTTGCGGTAGGCGCCATCCAACAGGGCCGCGCCGCCGCCGCCGCCCTGGACGCCGGATGTGCTTGCGGTGATGCTCATGCTGTCTCCGAATTTCTAATAAGGGTGATCTGCAAGATTATCGGCCAAACAAGGGATATCGGGCGTCGGCGACACGCACAAAACGGAGAGGGAAATAGTCGGCATTTTTCGTGCAACCTCACAATATTCACCATCATCTGCCGAAAATAGCCCCATCGACGCAAAGAGTTTTGTGCATAATCACAAGGACCGTTCCACCTTCCAGGCCCTACCCAATGCACATCCTCGACACCCGGCTCGCCCAGGAAATCGTCACCCGCACCATGCGGATCATCCCGTTCAACGTCAATGTGATGGATGCCAACGGCGTGATCCTCGCCAGCGGCAATCCCGAGCGGGTCGGCGAACTGCATGCGGGCGCCCTGCTCGCGCTGGCCAAGAAGCTGACCGTGGAGATCGACGCGGCTGCCGCGCGCAAGCTGCATGGCGCGCAGCCGGGCACCAACCTGCCCCTCTCCGTGGGCGGCCAGCCGTGCGGCGCGGTGGGCCTCTCCGGCGCGCCGGACGAGGTTCGCCAGTTCGGCGAACTGGTGCGCCTGACGGCCGAGATGATCCTGGAACAGGCGGCGCTGGCGAACCAGTTGCAGGACAACGCGCGCTATCGCGAAGCCTTCGTGCTGAACCTGATCCGCAACGACAGCGCCCAGCGGCCGGAGCTCGAAGGCTGGGCGCGGCGCCTGGGCCTGGACCTCGAGCGCATGCAGCTGGTATTCCTGCTCGAGCTGCAGCCGCGGCCGGACGGCGCCGACGCCGGGGCCGCCCTGCACGACATCCAGCGCCTGCAGATGCGCCTCCTGGCGCGGCGCGAGGATGCGCTGACCGCCACCGTCGGCCCGTCCGAGATGGTGCTGCTCGATTCCTGGGACCCGGCGCGCAAGGGCTACGAGACGACGCCGCAGCGGCGCCTGGACCTGCTGGCCCAGCTAGTGCGCGAGGAATGCGAGCTGCCCTTCACGCTGGCGATGGGCATCGCCTTGCCCGGCCTGGAAGGCGCCGCCGTCTCTTACCAGAGCGCGCGCAGCGCCAGCCGGCTGGGGCGCCTGCGCACGCCGCAGCAGCAGGTGTTCAGCTATGACGACCTGGCCCTGCCGGTGCTGCTGTCCGGCCTGGACAGCGGCTGGCAGGCGCACCAGCTGCGCATGCCGATCGCGCGCCTGGCCCACGACAAGAGCCGCGCCATGCTGCGCACCACGCTCGACACCTGGTTCGCCCAGGACGAGAACTCGGCCGCCACCGCGGCGACGCTCGGCATCCACCGCAACACGCTTGACTACCGGCTGCGCCGCATCGGCGAGCTGACGGGGCTCGACCTGGCGCGCAGCGAAGACAAGCTGCTGCTGTACGTGTCGGCGCTGCTCAGTCCTGCGACCGCCTGATGATCAACGGTTGACCAGCCGCGCCGGCACGGTCAGCACCAGCAAGGCCCCGACCAGCATCACGCTCGACAGGATGTACAGCGCGACGTCGGTGCTGCCGGTGAGATCCTTGATCCAGCCGACCAGGAAGGGGCTGGCGAAGCCGGCCACCTGCCCCATCGAATTGATCAGGGCCAGGCCGCCGGCCGCCGCCGCGCTGCTCAGGAAAGCGGCCGGCAGGGGCCAGAACATCGGCAGGCCGGCGAGCGCGCCCATCGTCGCCAGGCACAGGCCGATCATGGCGACGATGGCATTGTCCGAAAAGTGCGCGGCCATCGCCAGGCCGGCCAGCGCCATCAGGAGCGGCGCCGACAGGTGCCAGCGGCGCTCGCGCCGGCGGTCGGCCGAGCGGCCCACCATGACCATGAATACGCAGGCGAACAGGTAGGGAATGGCGCTCAGCCAGCCGACCGTGCCGACGTCCTCGAAACCGAGTTCGCGGATGATCGACGGCAGCCAGAAGTTGATCGCATACGCCCCCATCTTGATGCTGAAATAGATAAAGCCGAGCATCCACACATGGCGGTCGAGCAGCAAGGCGCGCAGCGAATGCACGACGGCCACGCCGGGCGGACGTTCGCGCTCGTCGCGCGCGAGTTCCTCCCGCAGGGCGGCCTTTTCATCGGCGCCGAGCCAGCTGGCCTGGGCCACGCCGTCGTTCAGGTAGAACAGCGCCGCCAGGCCCAGGAACACGGTGGGCAGCCCTTGCAGCAGGAACAGCCACTGCCAGGCAGCCATGCCGCCCTGGCCGTCGGCGAAGTGGCTCAGCATCCAGCCCGAGAGCGGGCCGCCGACCAGGCCCGAGACGGGGATCGCCGACATGAACAAGGCCATCACCTGGCCGCGCTTGTGGGACGGGAACCACTTGGTGAAGTACAGGACCATGCCGGGGAAGAAGCCGGCTTCGGCCACGCCGGTGAAGAAGCGCAGCAGGTAGAACTCCAGCGGCGTGGTCACGAACAGCATGCAGGCCGACAGCGAACCCCAGGCCATCATCATGATGGCGATCCAGCGCCGCGCGCCGAGCCGGTGCAGGATCAGATTTCCCGGCACCCCGAAGCTCACGTAGCCGATGAAGAAGATGCCGGCGCCCAGGCCATAGATGGTTTCGCTGAACTGCAGGGCGTCGAGCATCTCGAGCTTGGCGAAACCGACGTTGACCCGGTCCAGGTAGTTGAACAGGTAACAGACGAAGATAAAGGGGATCAGGCGCCAGGTGGCCTTGCGGTACGCTCCTTCCAACGTGGCCGGGCCGGTCCCTGCAGCGAGCGTGCCGGGCCGGCTTGCGTTGTCGAACATGCTGTCTCCGAGTTTTTTTGATAAACCCTGACATTATCGTCTGAACCGGAGACAACGGGGGAGCCCGTGTGCACGGCGCGCCCCGCCGACCTTTCAGAAGGTGAACACGGTATAGCCGTCGGCCGAGATCTGCGCGATGCTCGGCAGGCCCGAGGTGCCCGGCACGCTGTTATCGGTGATCAGGTCGAAGCCGGCCTTCTCCGCTTCTTCACGCGCCCCGAACACGTCGGCGCAGCCGCAGGAAATGCCGACCACCTTGTCTTCGACCGCCTTGTACAGGGCGTGGATCGGATGCTTGTCGTCGGCCAGCACGCCCGGCCAGCGGGTGCCGGTGCCCTGGAAGTAGATGCCGACTTCGGTCTCTTTCTGCTTGAAGTCGTAGGCGGCGGCCAGGCCGTTGAACATGCGTCCCAGCGCGTCTTCGCCGGCTTTGGGATCGGACAGGATGATGATGGCTGCTTTCATGGAGTTCTCCTGGTGTCGTTGGTGGGCTTGTGTCCGCCGCGCCATGCAGCGAATGAAGCCATTCTAGAAAGCGGAGACGCCAAGAGAAATCCCGCGCAGGACAATACATCGTTGCGCCTGCCGAAATGCCGGACAGTAGGCTAGTTAAGGTGCGGGTCGGCGCGCAGGTGGTCGGCCAGCAGGTCGATGAAGTTGCGCACCTTGGACGAGCCGAACTTGCTCTCGCGGTGCACCAGGTGCACCGGCCATGGCGCTTCCTCGTACTCGGACAGGACGATCTTCAGGCGGCCGGCGGTCAGGTGCTC
Source organism: Massilia oculi (assembly GCF_017582745.1). Classification (GTDB taxonomy): domain Bacteria; phylum Pseudomonadota; class Gammaproteobacteria; order Burkholderiales; family Burkholderiaceae_D; genus Telluria; species Telluria oculi_A. Next base: position 85,061 of record NZ_JAFVIM010000019.1, on the reverse strand, counting down.
GGCGATCTGGTAGGACAGCAGCCGGCAGATCCCCAGGCCGGCGCAGGCGGCCTCGATGGCGGCGTCGTTGCTGGTCACCGTCAGGCGCGGCCGCAGGCGCACCATGGTCGGATCGTCGACCGCGCCGAACTTCCACTCGACCCGCGGCGAGATGCCGGTGGCGGCGATGATCGTATGGCGCAGCAGGTCGGCCGGATGCTGCGGCAAGGGCTGCCGCGCCAGGTACTCTGGCGAGGCGCACAGCACGCGCCGCACCTGGCCCACGCGCAGCGCCCTGAGGCTCGAATCGGGCAGGTGGCCGATGCGCACGGCAACGTCGATGCCCTCGTCGACCAGGTTCACGATCCGGTCCAGGAACAGCGCCGACACCTCGACTTCCGGATACTCGTTCAGGAACCGCACGATGCAGGGCATGACGAAGGCCTTGCCGAACAGGACCGAGGCCGTCACCGACAGATGGCCCTTGGGCGCCGCGTTGACCCCGGCCGCCGCCTCGTTGGCTTCATCGATGCTGGCCAGGATGGCGCGCGTGTCGTCCAGGTAGCGCCGCCCTGCTTCGGTCAGGCGCACATTGCGCGTGGTACGCAGCAGCAGCTTGACGCCCAGCCTTTCCTCGAGACCGGCGATGGCGCGCGTGACGGCGGCCGGCGACAGGTCGAGGCGCCGCGCCGCCGCGGCGAAACCTTCTTCTTCGCCGACGGCCACGAAGACGTTCATCAGATGGATCTGGTCCACTCATTACTCCCTGCGAAATAGTGCCTTGCGTAGCACGCGGATTCCAATGGGCTTCATTATTTCGCAGAATGGCAGTCTCAGCAATTATCTGCCGCCGCAATCCCCACTATGATGGACCACCAGTTCGTATGAATTCGCCTGACGAGCGCCCTGCCGCCACGGGACTCGACCTGCGCACCCGAATCCGCATCGACCTGTTTCTGGCGCGCCGCCGCGCCGGGACGGGAGCGACCACGCCGAGGATCCTGCGCCTGCGCGAGCGCGGCCGGGCGGCCGGCTTGAACACCGCCGAAATGATGGCCAACGAGGAAGGCAGCAGCCATGAGGCCAGGGCGACCGCCTGCCTCGCCTTCGTCGCGACGCTGCTGGCGCGACCGGGCGCGCCCTCGCCGGAGGCGCTGCGGCGCATGCACGACGCCGGCTACGGGCCGGACGGCATCGACGCGGCGATTGCCCGGGTCAGGCGGGAGGCCGGCTGACGTTCAGCGGCGAACCACCGGCGCAGTCAGGAGGTAGCCGCGTCCCGGCACGTTCAGGATGTAGCGTTCCACCCCTTCGATGTCGAGGGCGCGGCGCAGGGCGGCGATCTGCACCCGCAGGTTGGCCTCGCCGACGACGCGCCCGGCCCAGGCCCGTTCGAGCAGGTAGCGATGCTCGAGCACCTGGCCGGGCGCCTCGGCCAGCAGCCACAGGATGTCGAAGGCGCGCGCGCCGATGTTCACGACGGCGCCGCCGCGGCTGAGGCGGCGCAGGCGCGGCTCGATGTCGAAGTCTGCGAACGACAGCGTGTAGCTGGCGCGTTCGTCCCTGGTCGTAGTTCCCATCATGGTTCACCGATAGTGCGCGGCGCCGCCAGCCCCCCGGCCAGCCAGGCGCACGTCATCATTGTCGTAAATACTGACCATTTAGGGAATGGATACCGCTAGAAATTCATTGTTTCGCTAAAGGCAACACTCACGCAGCTCGCCCGCGCATTCCTACGCGGGCCGGAATCCTGCCAGGTGCGCCGTTACAGTCCCAGGTCGGACAGGCCCGGGTGGTCGTCAGGGCGACGTCCCAGCGGCCAGCGGAACTTGCGTTCTTCTTCCGTGATCGGCATGTCGTTGATGCTGGCGTAGCGGTTGATCATCAGGCCGTCCGGGCCGAATTCCCAGTTCTCGTTGCCGTACGAGCGGTACCAGTTGCCCGAGTCGTCGCGGCTCTCGTAGGCATAGCGCACCGCGATGCGGTTGTCGGTGAAGGCCCACAGCTCCTTGATCAGGCGGTACTCGAGCTCCTTGTTCCATTTGCGCTCGAGGAAGGCGCGCGCTTCAATGCGGCCGTTGGCGAATTCGGCGCGGTTGCGCCAGCGGGTGTCCAGGCTGTAGGCCAGCGACACCTTGGCGGCGTCGCGCGTATTCCAGCCGTCTTCGGCCAGGCGCACTTTTTCGATCGCGGATTCGCGGGTGAACGGCGGCAGCGGCGGACGCACTGCGGAGGGCGTTGTCATCGTGAGACCTTTCGGTTGGTGGTGGTGAAAACAGCTTATAGATCGAGTTCCAGCAGCGGGCCCCTGGCCCAGGAGACGCAGGGCGTCATGCCGACTGCCCGCTGCTGCGCGTTCAGGCAGACGTCGCGGTGCAGCGGCTCGCCCGACACCACGCCAGCATAGCAGTTGCCGCATTCGCCGCGCTTGCACTCGTAGGAGACGAATACATCGGCCTCGATCATCGCATCGAGGATCGACTTGCCCGGCGCGACGTCGAGGGTCATCCCCGTCTGCCGCAGGACGACCTGCAGCGGACCATCTTCATCGTGGGCGCGCGCGCCGAAGCTCTCAAAGCGCACGTGCTGCTGCGGCCAGCCCTGCGCCGTGGCGGCGGCGCGGATCGCTTCCAGCAGCAGCGACGGCCCGCAGGCGTGCAGCTCGCAGCCTTCTTCCCACGGCCCGATCAGGCCTGCCAGGTCGGGACGGCCCTGGGTGGCGGTGACGTGGGTCTGGACGCGCTCCGGGCCAAGTGCGCTCCAGTCGTCGGTCAGGACCAGGCGTTCGGCCTCGCGCGCCAGGTAGTGAAGCCGGTAGCTCGCGCCGGCCGCGTCGAGCGCGCGCGCCATCGGCAGCATCGGCGTGATGCCGATCCCGCCCGCGATCAGCACCGTGCGCGTGCGGCCCGCATGCAGCTTGAACGCGTCCAGCGGCGCTCTGGCCTCGAGCGTCATGCCGGGCTCGAATTCGTCGTGCAGCACGCGCGATCCGCCACGGCCGCCTTCCTCGCGCTGGACGGCGATGCGCAGCATGCCGCCCTGTTCACCCACCACCGAATAGGCGTTGCGGTGGCGGACGCCGGCGCGCGAGGTGAATTCCAGTTCGACGTGGGCTCCTGGCTGCCAGGGCGGCAGCGGCGCGCCGTCCTCCGGCGCCAGGCGGAATTCCTTGACCGCGGGGCCGTGGCGGACGATGGCCGCGATCCGGTAGCGCATCAAGTCAGGCATGGCCCACCTCCACCGCCGGGTTGAAGGGCGAAGAGTCCAGGTACTCCCAGTCCAGGCGCTGCGGCGCGCGGCGCAGCAGCCAGCGGTCGATCGCGATTTCCCAGAAGCGCCCGGTGCCGCCGGTCAGGCCGTGCGGATCGTCCTGGCCATGCAGGATGCGTGCGCGGCCGCTCAGCTGCAGCAGGCGCTGGCCCTCGAAGTCGGGAATGCACAGGCCCACCCGCGGATCGACCGTCAGGTTGCCGAAGGTGTTGAACAGTCTGTTGCCGCTGTAGTCGGGAATGCGCAGCAGGGTGTCGTCCACCACCTGGACGAAGCCGGGACTGCCGCCGCGATGCGAGGCGTCGGCGCCGCGCTCCTGGTGGTTGCTGGCGACAAAAATGGTGTCGGCGCGGCGCACGATGGCGCGCGCGGTCTCGTCCAGCGCGCGGCCCTCGCCCAGCAAGGCCGGCGCCGCCTCCCCATCGATGCGGCGCAGCTGGCGGCGCTGGATGTATTTGGGGCAGTTCGGATAGGCCTCGCGCACGGCCAGGTCGAAGCCCGCATCGTCCAGCCGCTGCAGGCCCCCATTGATGCGGTAGCGGCGGCGCGAGCCGAGTTCGATGAACAGGCTGCCGATCGCCGGATTGGTGGCGACGTTGCGCCAGAACGGCTCCTGGGGGTCGCGCAGCGCCGCCGGCAGGTCGACCGTCACCTGGGCCGCGCTGTCGGCATGGGCGAAACCGGGCTGGCCGAACAGGACGGTGGACCAGGGCGCGCCGTCGGCGTCCACGCTGGCCAGCACCACCATCGACTGCTTCCCGATGAAGGGCCGGGCGCCGCCCAGGATGGTGTCGGCGATGACCACGCCATTGCGGTCGGCGATGCCGACCTCCCCGGCGCTGTGCTGCACGGCGCGTTCGCCGTCATGGTAAACAGAAGTCGTCATGCTGCGTTCTCCCGGGCTGGCGGCTGTCTGGCCGCGTTCGTCATGGGAGCATTTTCATGAATTATGCAAACGCAGGGAATCGGTGCAAGCCGCAATTCATTATTTCTCCAAAGGGAATACCGAGCCGGATCGGCAACGTCCGCGTATCAGATTCGCAACATCCCTCGTTTCCGGCGGCGATTGTTGTCATTACTGCTCGCCGCGCGTTTACACTCCTCGATATTTACGTAGTTTCATAGGGACAATTGATGAATATGAAGTTGAAGGCGGCGGCGCGCGCCGTGCGCGGTGCGTTGCTGGCAGGCGCCTGGATGGCGGCAGGAGTGTCGGCCGGGGTATCGGGCAATGCACTGGCGCAGGAAGCACCGGCGGTGACGACTGCGCCTGCGCCTGCGCCGGCGACGGCGCCGGCCGACATGCCGAAGGTCGAAGTCACCGGTTCCGCCATCCGCCGGGTGCAGGCGGAAACCGCCCTGCCGGTGCAGATCGTCTCGCGCGCCGAGATCGAGAAGGCCGGCGTGACCACCGCCTCCGAACTCATGGCCCGTGTCTCGGCCAACGTGGGCGGCCTGACCGACGGCGCCAGCATCAATGTCGGCGGCGACCAGCGCGGCTTCAACAGCGCCAATCTGCGCGGCATCGGCACCTCGTCGACCCTGGTCCTGCTCAATGGGCGGCGCATGGCCAACTTCGCCTCCCCCGGCGACGACAGCGGCGTCGACTTGAACAACATCCCGGCCGCCGCGCTGGAGCGGGTCGAGGTGCTGCTGGACGGCGCGTCGGCGCTGTACGGCACCGATGCGATCGGCGGCGTTATCAACTTCATCACCCGCAAGGACTTCCAGGGCCTGGAACTGAACGCCTACGGCAGCACCACCGACGAAGGCGGCGCCGGCAAGCGCACCGCCAGCATCAGCGCCGGCAAGGGCGACCTCGAACGCGACGGCTACAATGTGTTCGCGGTGGCCGACTTCCAGCGCACCAATGCGCTCAATACCTCGCAGCGCAGCTTCATCCCCGGCCTGCGGGTCGAGGAACGCCTGGGCCACCTGCTGTCGGGCTATACCGGCCCGGCCAACATCCGCCTGACCTCGAACCAGCGCGACCACCTGCAGGAACTGGGCTTCACCATCAACGGCCGCCCGATCACCAACCGCCTGATCAACCTGTCGGCGCCCGACTGCGCGCCGCCGGCCAATGTCTACCTGCCCGACGGCACCGGCGGCGTGGATGCCTGCACCTATAACTACATGGGCGACACCGAGCTGTATCCGAAGACGGAAAAGGCGAGCCTGCTCAGCCGCGGCGTCTTGAGGCTCGGCGGAGGCCACCAGGCCTATGCCGAGGTCGCGCTCAGCCGCGCCAAATCGTACTACACCGGTTCGTCGGCGCGCGTGACCGGCTATATCGACTACCGCCTGGTGCCGCAGCTGGTGGGCACCGGCCTGGAGGAACTGGACGACGACTATCCGGGCGAGCTGGAACTGCGCATGCGCCTGTCCGAAGCCGGCCAGCGCACCAGCGAACTGACCAGCGAAGGCATGCGCTTCGTGGTCGGCGTGAGCGGCACCGTGGGCGGCTGGGACTACGACACCGCCTACAACCACAGCGTCAACACGGTCAAGGACCGCGACACCCACGGCTACGTGCTGTACAACGAGCTGATGGAAGGGATCCTGGACGGCCGCATCAATCCGTTCGGCCCATCCAGCCCAGAGGGCCGCGCCCTGCTCGACAGCATCCAGGTCGACGACGTCGTGCGCCGTGCGCGCGGCACCCTCGATGCGCTGGACTTCAAGTTCTCGCGCGCGCTCATGCCGCTGGCCGGCGGCGAGCTGGCGGTGGCCATCGGCGGCGAAGTGCGGCGCGAGAAGAACAACTTCACGCCGTCCGCCCTGCTCCTCTCCGACAACATCAACAACGACGCCGCGCCGGAAGGCGGCCGCGCCACCAGCGACAAGCGCGACGTCGCCGGCCTGTACGGCGAAGTGCTGGTGCCGTTCGCGAAGCAGTGGGAGGCGCAGCTGTCGGCGCGCTACGACCATTACGAGCAGGTCGGCGGCGCGGCCAGCCCCAAGATCGGCCTCTCCTACCGCCCGACGGACGCGCTGCTGGTACGCGCCTCGGCCGGCCGCGGCTTCCGTGCGCCGACCATGACGGAGCTGTTCCGCCCCACCGTCTACAGCAGCACCGCCACCCTGCCCGATCCGGTCTATTGCGCCACGGTCGAGAACAACTACGCCGACTGCGCCGACAACTGGGATACGCGCCGCTACAGCAACGCCGACCTGCAGCCGGAGCGCAGCCGCCAGTTCTCCTTCGGCGCCGTGTTCGCGGCCGGCCGCAACGTCAGCGCCTCGCTCGACTACTGGAACATCAAGCGCACCGACTTGATCAGCGAGATCGGCGACGACATCATCCTGGGCAACCTGGCCAAGTACGGCGACCTGGTGCACCGCGACGAGGACGACGTGATCGACTACATCGAACTGCGCAAGGAAAACCGCGGCGCCCAGGTGGCCAAGGGCCTGGACCTGGCGGTCACCGTGCGCGGCGTCGACACGCCTTTGGGGCGCTTCGGCGGCCGCCTGAACGGCACCTATGTGTTGTCGTCCGAGATCCAGAACGCGCCGGGCGATGCCTTCGTGAGTAACCTGAACAAGTTCGTGACCGACGGCGTGGTGCAGCGCTGGCGCCATACGGTGAGCTTCGATTGGGAGCGCGGGCCAGTGTCGGCCAGCCTGCAGAACACCTGGTCGAGCGGCTACGACGACCAGAACACGGCGATCAATATCGACGACGGTTCGGTGGTGGAAGCCAACAAGGTCAAGTCGTACTCGCTGTGGGATCTGTCGGCGGCGTATCAGGCCACGCCGCGCCTGAAGCTGCGCGCGGGCGTGCAGAACCTGTTCGACGAGAGCCCGCCGTATTCGAACCAGGCCTACTTCTTCCTGTCCGGCTACGATCCGAGCTATACCGATCCGCGCGGGCGGCGGTTCTATGCCAGCGTAAACTACTCGTTCAACTAGGCCAACCCGTGGAGGGACGCGTGAAACACCTGGCATTGCTCATGTTGTTCCTGTCGTCCCTTGCCCAGGCCTCCGATCCGCCGGCATCGGGCACGTTCAGCAGCGCCCGCAGCCATTCGCCGGACGGCATGTTCAACCTGGTCGTGACGGCGACGGCGGAGGGACAACAATTCTTCTTCCAGTGCTTCACGGACGGCAAGCCGGAATTCGGCACGCTCACCAGTTTCAAGGGCCGCAGGACCGACGCCGTCCTGAATGCGGGAGCCGGCTGCCCGGGCAGCAAAGTCCGGATACGGCTGGACTACGAGGAAGCCTGGGTCGAGATCAAGGGCAAATGGGTCGCCATCCCGAGGAACGACATCGTCGTGCCGATCGCCGACTAGCAGTCGGCGATCGGCATGTCTTGAAGCTTATTTTGCCGTGTACATCGACGCATATTTGGCGCCGAAGTACAGGACGAAGGCGTAGCAGGCGGCCGGCAGCAGGAACGACACCTGCACATTGAAGGAATCGGCCAGCGCCCCTTGCGCGAACGGCACCAGCGCGCCACCCACGATCGCCATGCACAGGATGCCCGAGGCCTGGCCCGTGTGCCTTCCCAGGCCATGCAGCGCCATGCTGAAGATGGTCGGGAACATGATCGAATTGCACAGGCCCACGGCCAGGATCGCCCACATCGCCAGGTCGCCCTGGGCGAAGGTCCCCACCAGCACCAGCACGATCGCGGCCAACGAATTGAAGGCCAGCGTCTTGCCCGGGCTGACTACGCGCATCACGGCGAAGCCGATGAAGCGTCCGATCATCGCACCGCCCCAGTAGATGCTGACATAGTGCGCGGCGTCGGCATGCGACAGGCCGGCGATGTGCGGCTCGCCGATGAAGTTGATCAGGAAGCTGCCGATGCTCACCTCCGCGCCCACGTACAAGAAGATGCCGATCGCGCCCAGTACCAGATGGCGGTGCGACAGCGCCGAGCCCTGGGCTTCCCCTGCCAGCGGCACGTCCTCGGTGTCGGCGATCTCCGGCAGGCGCGCCAGCCAGAACAGCACGGCCAGGACGACCAGCACGCCGGCCAGCACCAGGTAGGGGCCGCGCACCGACGCCGCCTCGGCCGCTGCATCGCTACCCGTCACCGCAACCGCTCCCGCGGCCGACAGGATCAACAGGCCGCCGACGGCCGGCCCGATCGTGGTGCCCAACGAATTGAAGGCCTGGGTGAGCGTAAGGCGGCTCGACGCCGTGCGCGCCGGGCCGAGCACCGCCACATAGGGGTTCGCCGCCACCTGCAGCACCGTGATGCCAGAGGCCAGCACGAACAGCGCCAGCAGGAACAAAGCGTAGCCGCCGAACGAGGCCGGATAGAACAGCGTGCAGCCGGCGGCGGCCACCAGCAGGCCGGCCACCGCTCCCTTCTGGTAGCCGATACGGCGGATCAGGGCGCCGGCCGGCAGCGACACGATGGCGTAGGCCCCGAAGAAGCAGAACTGCACCAGCATCGCCTGCACATAGGTCAGGGTGTAGACCGCCTTCAGGTGCGGGATCAGGACGTCGTTGAGCGACGTGATCAGTCCCCACATGAAGAACAGGATCGTCACGATGACGAGCGCGCTCGTGTTGCTGTCCAGCTGCGTCGTCGCGCCCTGGTTCTGGGCGGCTGGCGCCGCCTTGTATGGCATATTGGCCATGCTGTCTCCTGATTATTTTCGCGACGAACGCTTAGTTGGCAACACCTGCCGGTGGGCGCGGCAGATCACGCGCCCGCGTGCCCCACCCTTTCTTATCCGGCTGCGTCGTGAGCTGGTACTTCAGCGTGCCCGCCGACTGCAGCTGCTCCCAGTCCAGCCACACGCGCTCCACCGCACGGCCGCCGTAGTTCACCGACTTGACGAAGCGGCGCTCGCCCGGCTTGGCGCCCTGCGCCTCGATGCGCAGGATGCGGCCTTGCGGCAGGTCGATCTCGGCCTTGGCGAAGCGCGGCGCATGCAGCAGGAAGCGGCCGCTGCCCGGCATGTCCGGATAGATGCCCAATGCGCTGAACAGGTACCAGGACGACATCGTGCCCAGGTCGTCGTTGCCGGTCACGCCGCCGGGACCGTTGGTGAACAGCGTCTCGGCCGCGCGCACCACGGTGGTGGTCTTCCACGGCTGGCCCATCAGGGTGTACATCCACGGCGCGTGCAGGTCGGGCTCGTTGTTCGGGTTGTAGCGGAACTGGGCGTAATAGCTGTACGGTCCCACCACCCACGACTTGCGCACCGCGTTCGGGTCGGCCAGCACCGCAGGATAGTCGAAGAACTGGTCCAGGCGGCCAAGTGCCGGCGTCACGCCGCCCATGGCGGCGGCCAGGCCGGGCACGTCCTGCGGCACCAGCCACTGGTATTGCCATGCCGTGCCTTCATGGAAGCCGTGGTCGCCGCGCGGATCGTAGCCGCTGCCGACGTCGCCGAACCAGCTGCCGTCCAGCAGGCGCGGACGCGGGAAGCCTTTCTGGCCGGTCTCGGCGTCGACCACGCTCGGGTCCCAGATCGCCTTCCAGTTCTGGGCGCGCTGCGCCAGCACTTTGGCATCGTCGGCGTGGCCGAGCGCCTGGGCCATGCCGGCCAGCGCGCCGTCGGCCGCCGCGTATTCGAGCGTCGCCGAAGCGCCGTGGTGCGGGTCGGTGTCCATGCCCTTCGAGATGAAGCTGCGGTCGTATTGCACGAAGCCCTGCTTCAGGTAGCTCGGGTTGCCCGAACGGCCTTGCGGACGGATGCCGTGGGCCGGCACGCCGAAGGCGTTCTCGCGCAGCGCGGCATAGGCCTCGGCCTCGCGGCCCTGCAAGGCGCCGAAGCGCCACAGGTCGACCAGGAACGGCGTCACCGGGTCGCCGGTCATGATATTGGTCTCGAAGTTGGCATAGCCCCAACGCGGCAGCCAGCCGCCCTGTTCGCGGATCTTGAGCACCGAGGTCGCGATGTCGCTCGCGCGCTCCGGACGCAGCAGCGCCAGCATCTGGTTCTGCGCGCGATAGGTGTCCCACAGCGAGAAGAACTCGTAATAGGTCCAGTCCTTGGCGGTGTGGATCGCGTCGTCGTAGCCGCGGTAGCGGCCGTCGGCGTCGTTGCCGGTCAATGGCTGCAGCAAGGTGTGATAGAGCGCGGTGTAGAACACGGTGCGGTCGTCGACGCTGCCGCCCTCGATGCGCACGCTGGCCAGCTCGCGCTGCCAGTTGGCCTGGGCCTTGGCCTTCATGGCGTCGAAGGTCATCGGCTTGCCACCTTCCATGCCCTCGGCCTTCAGGTTGATGCGCGCGCCTTCCGCATCGACGTGCGAGATCGCGCTGACGGCGGTCACCGCCTGGCCGTCCTTGAGGTCGAAGCTCAGCCACACGCCGTGCGGCTTGGCCTCGCCCTGCTGGCTCGGGCCGTCGACGTCCGGCCAGCCAGCGCGGTCGTCCCAGATGCCGCGCTTGGCGAAGGGTTGGTCGAACTCCATGCGGAACCAGGTCGTGTACTTGGCGCCGCCACAGAAGCTCTTCGTGACGATCTGGCCCTCGACGCTGCGGTCGCCCACGATGTTCACTGTGCTGCCGATCACGGAATGGCGCTCGTTGGCCTGGCCCAGGTTGAGCAGCACGTGGCCGGTCTTGGTGCCCGGCGCATAGGTATAGCGCTCGGCGGCGGCACGGGTCAGCGCGGTTGCCTCGGCCGTGATGCCGCCATAGCTGGTCAGCTTGACCTTGTAGTAGCCGGCCTGGCCGACTTCGCCGTCATGCGTGTACTCGGCGGCGTATTGCTTGTGGTCGAACGCGCCCTTCTTGGCGGTGTCGAAGTCGCCGCCGGGGCCGATGGTGCCGGTGACCGGCAAAACCGACAGCTGGCCGCCCTGCTCCCAGCAGCCGGCGCCGGACAGGAAGGAATGGCCGAAGCCGCGGATCTTCTTGTCGGTATAGCGGTAGCCGGCGTAGTGATCGGCGATCGGGCTGACCTGGATCATGCCGAACGGGGCCGACGCGCCGGGGAAGGTATTGCCTTCGTCCTGGGTGCCGATGAAGGTGTTCACTGGCAGCGTGCCGACAGCGACGGCGGCTTTGGCAGGTGCACCGGCCGCGGTCGCGTCAAACGCGGACAGCGGCAGCAGGCAGGCGGCCAGGGCGAGGCAGACGCCGCGCAGGATGGGCTGGAATGGGTTGGTGCGAGGATGAATCGTCACGCTGCGTCTCCTTCGAGTTGTTCGAATAGTTGTTGCATGGCCGCGGGCGGCGGTGGCGTGGCGCCGGCTTGCAGGCAGGCGGCGGAACCGGCGGCCAGGGCCGCGTGCAGATGCGATTGCAGGCGGCGCTCCGGGTGGCGCATCAGGCTGGTCAGCAGGCCGGCGGCGCTGGCGTCGCCGGCGCCGACGGTGTCCACCACCGAAACTTTTGGGGCCTGCGCATCGCAGCGCTCGGCGCCGTGGAACAGGCTCGCGCCCTGTCCTCCACGCGTCAGCAGGCAATACGCCGCCGGATTGAAGGCGCGCAGGCGCGCCAGCGCTGCGTCCAGTTCGAGGCCGGGGAACAGGCCGCGCAAGTCGTCGTCCGACACCTTCACCAGGTCGGCGATAGCGGCCATGGCTTCGAGCGTGGGCGCATAGCGCTCGTCCATCAGGTTGCGGTAGTTGGGATCGAAGCTGATGGCCACGCCCTGGGCCTTGAGCTGGCGCGCCAGCCCAACCAGTTTCGAGGCCAGCGGCTCGCGCGCCAGGCTGATGCCGCCGAAGTGGGCCCAGCAGAGGCTCTCGGCCCAGCCGGCCGGGAGCAGCGCCGGCTCGAAGTGCAGGTCGGCGGAATCGTCACCGATGAAGAAGTAGCGCGGCGGCTCGCCCTGCTCCACCACGGCCAGCAGCGGCGAACGGTCGACCCGCTGCAGCAGCCGCGTATCCAGGCCGACGGCCTCGCTGGCAGTCCACAGCGCGTCGCCGAAGCGGTCCAGGCTGATGGCGCCCGCGAAGGCGGTCGGTTCGCCCAGCGCCGCCAGCGCGCGCGCCACGTTCCAGGTCGATCCGCCCACGCGGCTCACCCATTGTTCGTCGCCCTGGTGGATCATGTCGGTCAGCGCCTCGCCGGCGCACAGCATGCGGGGAGGATTAAGCACGCGCGCCACCCTTCAGCACGGCCACGATGTCGTAGGCGGCGCCCATGGTGTGATAGTCGACCTTGCCGGCCGGGCTCTTCTCGTCGGAGAGCTTGCGGTTCTCGCGGTCGAGGATGCGGTACCAGGCGCCGTGCTGGTGGTCGACGAAATGGGTCCAGCTGTATTCCCACAGGCGGTCGTACCAGGTCCAGTAGTCGGCATTGCCGGTGCGCGCGGCCAGCATGGCCGCCGCCGCGGCGCTTTCGGCCTGCACCCAGAAGTATTTGTGGAAGTCGCACACGGTCAGGTCCGGCGCCAGCGAGTAGCACAGGCCACCGTATTCCGGGTCCCAGCCCTTCTCCACCGCCACCTTGAACAGCTTTTCCGCGGTCGGCAGCAGCCAGCCCAAATCCTGTTCCAGCACGTCCTTGCCGCGCGCTTCCAGCTGCAGCAGCAGCTTGGCCCATTCGGTGAAGTGGCCCGGCTGGTAGCCCCAGGGACGGAACAGGTTTTCCGGGTCGTCGATATTGAACTTCCAGTCGGGCTGCCAGTTCGTGTCGTAGTGTTCCCAGATCAGGCCACCGCAGCGCTCGGCCTGGCGCTGGGTGATGTTGTAGGCCACCGTGTAGGCGCGCTCGAGGTAGCGCCGTTCGCCGGTCGCCGCATGGGCCGCCAGCAGCGCCTCGCAGGCGTGCATGTTCGCGTTCTGGCCGCGGTAGGTCGACAGCTCCCTCCAGTCCTGGCTCGCCTCGTCGGCATACAGCCCGTCCGCCGCGTTCCAGAAGCGCTTTTCCATCAAGTCGAAGGCTTCGGCGATCCAGGGACGCGCTTCCTCCATGCCGCCCATCGTGGCATGCGCATAGGCCAGCAGCACGAAGGCTTCGCCATAGGCATGCTGGGTGCCGTCCTCGATCGCGCGGCCGTCCAGCGTCCAGGCATAGCCGTCGCCGTCCGGCGCCCGGTGCGCCTCGCGCAGGAAGCGCACCGCGTGCTCCAGGCCTTCGCGATAGGCCGGATCCCCGAAATGGCGGTACGCCATGGCATAGGTGAACACGAAGCGCGTGCTGCTGACCAGGTGCCGATGGCTGGCATCGTAGACCGCGCCGTCGTCCTTGAAGTAGTGGTACATGCCCCCGGCGGGATCGATCGCGCGCGGATGGTAGAAGCGCATCGTGTGGCGCGCATGGTCGAGCAGCACGTCCGGGCTGCGGAAGTTCGGGAAAGTGGTCATGGTGGCTAAGGGTGGTGTGCGCTAGTCGTCGTAGCTGCTCTCGCGCACGATCATCTCGACTGGCAGGGTTATCTGGGATGGGTTTTCTTCGGGTTTGTGCAGCAGGGAGTCGACCCCGGCCCGCCCCAGCGCTTCCTTGTCCACGTGGACGGTGGACAGCGGCGGAATGGCGGCGGCCGAGGCGGCGATATCGTCGAAACCGACGATCGCGAGGTCGTAGGGAATCTTGAGTCCCTCGGCCAGGCAGTACTTCATGGCGACCAGGGCGGTGCTGTCGTTGTAGCAGAACAGCGCGTCCGGGCGCTTGGGCAGGGCCAGCAGGCTGCGCATGGCCTCGATCACGCCCTCCTCGCCCTCGCCCATCGTGGGCACGCTCACTTCCAGGCTCGGGTCGGCATGCACCTTGGCGTCGAACAGCGCCTGGCGGAAGCCCCGGTTGCGCTGCTGGATGCTGTAGTGGGCCAGGGAGCCGGACAGCATGGCGATGCGCTTGCGGCCGCAGCGCAGCAGGTGCTGGGTGGCGAGGTAGCCGCCGCCCATATTGTCCGGATTGATCGAGGTGAAGCCGCGCCGGTGCATGTCCACGAGCACCATCGGCTTGCCGGTCTGCTGCAGCGCGCTCAGGATCTCGGGCTCGAAGAAGCCGGCGCACAGGATCGCGTCCGGCTGGTGCAGGCGGATCTGTTCCAGCACCGGCTCGGCCGGGCCGACCACGATCAGCGACAGGGCGATGCCTTCGCGCCGGCAGGCTTCCTCGGCGCCGTGCAGCACCGGCGTGAAGAACGGGCTCGAAGTGAGCGTGTTGTGCTGGCTGTGCAGCAGGAAGGCGATGCGGCGGATGCGGCCCTTCTTGAGCAAGGAAAAGTCGTAGCCCAGCCGGATGGCGGCCTCGCGCACGATCGACCGGGTCGCCTCGGTCATGCCGCCCTGGTTTTTCAGTGCGCGCGAGACGGTGCCGATCGACAGGCCGGTCTCGCCCGCGATGTCGCGCAGGGTCACCTGGCTCATGGCAGCACCAAAATCGACAGCATGCTGTGTCTCCGTAATTTATTATTCAAAGCTGTTTTATTAAACGCCCGACACCGTGTTTCCTGGTCTCGCACCGGGCCGTCGAATATGCGTATATCCAGCAGGTTTTATAACAGTCGCACTTTCGACGCGTCAATCGAAGAGAAGCTGCTCCGGTTCTTTTTAGCGGTTTTTAGTAAACAAGCCTGCCGCCGCCTAAAACCTGGCTCTGCCGAGGCATGTCTTACCTCGGCAGAACGTACTTACTCTGTGTTTACCTGGCGCTCAACACACCGGTTGATGGCTTGCGCACGCCCTGCTCCAGCAGTTCGAGTTCGGCCAGCTCGACCATGCTGCCGTTGTCGAAGCGCAAACGGTATTCGCGGTAGGCGCCCGGTTTGGCGATACCGAACGGCCGCAACTGGCGCTCCCAGTCGAAGCGCTCGCCGCTGCGCTGGTCGAGCGCGGTCCAGCCACCCTTGCCGGCGCGGCCTTCCAGCGTCCAGCCCAGGCCCTTGGGCGCAGATGCGCCTGCGGTGATCGTGTAGTGGCTGATCCGGGTCGGCGCCGCGAATGCGAACGCCACGCTGGCGCGCGGCGGCAGCGACAGCGCGGTCGCCGCGTCGTCGTCCACCAGCGCGCCGGCGGTGCGCTTGCCGTCCAGTGTCACGCTGCGCGCGCCGCCGCTGCGATCAGTCAGGCCCTCCGGCTGCGCGCCTGGCGCCGTGAGCGAGGCCGGCAGGTTCGATGCGTCGCTGCCCCAGGCCGATGGCGTACTGCCCATGGTGAATTCCAGGGTGGCGCCGTTGGCGATGTCGGCGTGCTTGATCCAGGCCTGGTTCCACGGCTTGCCGTTGACCTTGAGCGACTGCACGTACACGTTCTGCGGGCTGTTGTTGTGCGCGATCACGCTCAGCATGCGCCCGTTTTCCAGCCGCACGTCGGTGCGCGCAAAGGCCGGCGAACCGATCACGTACTCGGGAGACCCCATGCGCATCGGATACAGGCCCATCATGGCAAAGGTATACCAGGCCGACATCTCGCCGTTGTCCTCGTCGCCGGCATAGCCCTGGCCGATCTCGCTGCCCAGGTACAGGCGGCGCAGCGCTTCCCGGGTCAGCGCCTGGGTCTTCCACGGCTGGCCGACCGAGGCGTACAGCCACGGAATGTGATGCGAGGGCTGGTTGCTGTGCGCATACATGCCCATGCGCACGTCGCGCGCCTCGGTCATCTCGTGGATCACCCGCTTGTAACGGCCCGAGAATTTTTCCTCGCCCGTCTCCGGGGTGGCGAAGAATTGGTCCAGGCGCGCCGCCAGCTTGTCGCGTCCGCCCATCAGGCTGGCCAGCCCCTCGACATCATGCGGCGTGGTGAAGGCGAAGGTCCAGGCGTTGGCTTCGGTGTAGTCCGCCGCCCACAGGCGCGGCTCGAAGCTGGCCGCCGGCTGGCGCCACTGGCCCTTGGCGTCACGACCGCGGAAGAAGTTCGTCGCCGGGTCGAACAGGTGCACGTAGTCGGTGGCGCGGGAGGCGAAGTATTCGCTCTCCTCACGGTAGCGGCGCGCGCGCGCCGAATTGCCCTTGCCGGCCTCTTCAATCGCCAGCGCCTGCCCCATCCTGGCCAGGCCGAAGTCGTTCAGCGCCCCTTCCAGCGTCCACGACATGCCCTCGTGCACCGAGGTGTCGGCATAGCCGCGGTACATCGACTTGCCCAGGCCCTTGCGGCCCACGTTCGAGACCGGCGGCGCCACCGTCGCGTTCTTCAGGCCCGCCTCGTAGACCTGGTGCACGTCGAAACCGCGCACGCCCTTGAGCCAGGCGTCGGCGAACGCGACGTCCGAGCTGGTGCCGACCATCAGGTCGGCATAGCCCGGCGACGACCAGCGCGCCATCCAGCCGCCGTCGCGGTACTGCTGCAGGAAACCGTCGACCAGCTCGCCGGCGCGCGTCGGCGTGAGCAGCGCATAGGCCGGCCAGGTGGTGCGGAAGGTGTCCCAGAAGCCGTTGTTGACGTAGTTCTTGCCCGGGATGATCCGGGCCGAGGTGCTGGCGGCGTCGCCGCCGGCATTGTCCTTGGACCAGCCGCTCTGGTCGGCATGGCGCCAGTCCGGCCGCTCGGCCGTGCCGACGTTTTCGTGGGCCATGTTCGGATACAGGAACAGGCGGTACAGGTTCGAGTACACGGTCACCAGCTGGTCTTCGCTGGCGCCCTGCACGTTGACCCGGCCCAGTTCCGCGTCCCATGCGACCTGGGCGCGCTCGCGCACGGCCTCGAAACCGGCGTCGCCGACTTCCATCTCCAGGTTGCGCCGCGCCTGCTCGAGCGAGATCAGCGAGGTGGCGATGCGCATGCGCACCTCGCCGTTGGCATCGGGCTTGAACTTGACGTAGCCGGTCGGGCGTCCGGTCTCGAGCGCGCCGCTGGAGGTCCATGGCTGGTCGAAGCGCGCGAACACGAACATGCGCGAGGCGCCGTTCGACAGGCCGCTGCGGGTGTCGGTATAGCCGCGCAGGGTCTGGGTCGCCGCGTCCAGCGTCAGGCCGCCACGCGCGTCGACGTTGTCGAACAGGAGATTGGCGTCGCCGTCGCGAGGGAAACGGAAGCGGAATACGGCAGCGCGCTCGGTCGGCGCGATCTCGGCGCGGATGCCGTTGTCGAAGTCGACGCGGTAGCCATGCGCGCGCGCCTCTTCCTGCTCGTGCGAGAACGACAACGCGCGGCGCTGGCGGTCGGGGTCGGGCTGGCCGCTGGCGGCCGACGGCATCACCTGGAAGGTCTGGCGGTCTCCCATCCACGGGCTAGGCTGGTGGCTGAGCGACAGCGCCTGCAGGCGCGGCCGGTTGTCGGGACCGTTCTTCTCGTTCCAGCTGTACATGAAGCTGAGCGTGCCGGCGTCGGTGACCGGAGTCCAGAAGTTGAAGCCGTGCGGCATCGCCGTGGCCGGGATGTTGTTGCCGCGTGAGAAGGTGCCATTGGCCTGGGTACCACGCGTGGCCCGCACGTAGTCCGACACGCGCGTAACGGCCAGCGGGGCCTGATCGGCGATGACGATGTCGTCCAGCCAGCCGACGGCCTTGCCTGCATTGCCACCGGCCGGCCGCACTTCGAGTTCGATCGATTTGATGCGGCGGCCCTTCAGCTGGCCCAGGCGCACCGACTTGTTCGCCCACTGCTGCGGGTACAGGGTGTTCGATTCGGCCTGGGAGGCGGCGCCGACGCGTACGCCGTGGTGGTCGAGGATGCCCAGGCTGGAGAGACGGCTGCCGTCGTCCAGCACCAGGTCGAGCGACACGCCGGTCGAGGCGATCGTGTCGCCGTCGACGATTTCGGGCAGCACTTTCCAGGACAGCGTGGTGTCGGCATCGATGGCGATGTCGACCGGGAACAGCTGCATGCTGCCGCCGCTGCCTTCGGCCTGGTAGCGCAGCGCGCGCAGACCCGTGTAGCCGGCCTTGGCTTTGGCGGTGTAGGGACGCTCCGGGCCCGCACCGGGTTCGACGCGCACGCCGGCGCCGGCAGCGGACTGGCCTGCGGGCATGGGGTCGTTGGCCTCGAACGAGCTCGAGAACCGGGTCGCTCCATTGGCGGGGCCCAGGGTGTCGGGCGTGGCGCTGGCGCAGCCGAGCAGCAGCGCGGCGGCGGCGACCTGGGCGGCGATGGCGCGCAGGCGCGGGCCAGCGCTGCGTGGTTGGTCGGACAGCAAGGCGGCGCTGCGGGAATCGTGAGCGGTTGCTTTCTGCGTCATGGTGCGGAAGGGCTCCTGGTCTGTGGAAGGGTGGCTGGCACGACATCGGCCAGCGTGCGGAGTTGAAGGGCGGCGCGCAAGGCGTCTTCGCTGGCGTCGGACGTCAAGCCCAGCGTGATGCGCTCGCCGGGCAGCAGGGTCAAGGCGTTGTCGGACAGGTCGGCATCGAGGTCGCCGAAATCGATCCACACCGCGCGCGCTAGGCTGGAGGCGGAGACGTCGAGCAGGTAGACACCGGCCAGATTGGGATCGCGGCGCAGTTCGGCGCGCAGGCCGGCGTCTTTCCACGTAATGCGCTTGGCCGGCGCGAAGTACACCACCGCGCGCGCGGCCGGTTCGCCCTCGGCCCGCAGCTCGAACACGGCGACGGTGGACGCGGGATCGGCCTTGCCGAGCAGCTCGGCGTCGCGGTAACCGGCCACCCTGGTCGCCGACAGCGGCGCCATCTCGACCGCCTTGCGTTCGTCGCGCAGCACCTTGCCGTCCAGCGTCATCACGCGGGTACGCAGCTCGCCGCGCACGCGGCGGGTGCGGTCATTGAGCAGGCTGACCCCGGTCGCGCCCCTGGCGTCGCGCAGCGCGGCCAGCGCCACCGGCGCGAAGAAGCGGCGCGCGTGGAAGTGCAGCGCCTTCGGGCGGCCATACCAGTCGATGCTGGACCAAGAAGCGCCCGGCCAGACGTCGTTGAGCTGCCAGTACAGCGAGCCCATCGTATAAGGTCGGCTGCGCCGGTGATGCAGCGCCGCCAGCGCGATGCCTTCGGCCTGCATCGCCTGGCTCAGGTATACAAAGCCGGCGAAGTCGCGCGGCTCGCCGAACTCGTCATTGATGTACTTCATCAGGCGCTCGTTGCCCTTGCCGGCCATGAATTTCTGATGGGCGTCGATCACGGGCGAGCCGAGCTGCTGCTGGTCGCGCCGGGCGAATGCGTCGATGGTGCGCTGGACCGGCCAAGCCTGCAGGCCATATTCGGACATGAAACGCGGCGTGATCTCCAGGTATTTGGTGACCGGATGAGCCGGATTGCCCCACACTTCCCAGTAATGCATGTCGCCGCTGGCTTCGGTGTTGGCGACTTCCTGCAAGTCTTCGCCCGGTGAGCTGGACCAATAGCCGATACCGCCGCCCTCTTCCCGCACCACCTGGCGCAGGTCGGCGCCGAACAGCTGCACATAGCCCTTCCACACCTGGTCGGCGAAAGCCGGATCGGCCGCCTTCAGCGTCTTGCCGTGGCCCCAGTATTTCCAGGCGATCTCTTGCTCATTATTGCCGCACCAGAGCACCACGCTGGGATGGTTGCGCAGGCGCCGCACCTGGTCGCGCGCCTCGTGCACGACGTTCGCGCGGAAGGCCGGGTCATAGGCCGGCTGCATGCCGCCGCCGAACATGAAGTCCTGCCAGACCAGCAGGCCCAGCTCGTCGGCCAGGTCATAGAAGTCGCGCCCTTCGTAGTAGCCGCCGCCCCAGCTGCGCAGCATGTTCATATTGGCATCGCGCGCCAGTTGCAGCGCGCGGCGCAGCTGCGCCTTCTTGACGCGCGGTTGGAACATGTCGAACGGGATCGTGTTGGCGCCCTTGGCGAACACCGGGATGCCGTTGACGACGAAATAGAAGGCCGTGCCGCGCCGGTCGCGGTCGCGGCGCAGTTCGACGCTGCGCAGCCCGGTGCGGGCGGACACGCTCGCCAGCCGGGCATTGTCGCCAGCCGTGTCGATCACCTCGAGCTCATAGCGGTACAGCGGCTGCTTGCCGTAGCCGTTCGGGAACCAGCGCTGCGGCCCGTCGACCGTCACCGGCAGCGCGATGCGGTTGGCGCCGGCGCGCAGATCGGCGCGCTGGCGGACAGCCAGCGTGCGCGCGCCATCGGGCGCGGTCTGCCACAGGCGCAGCTCGACCGCGCCGGCGCGCACCGCGTCGAGCGAGGCGATCGCGGCCAGCTCAGCGCGCGTGGCATCGACGCGGTCCTGGCGCAGTTGCAGGTCGTCGATGCGCAGCACGTCCCAGCTTTGCAGCACGACCGGCTTCGTGATGCCGGCGCCGACGTAGCGCGGCCCCCAGTCCCAACCGTAGTGATAGCCGGGTTTGCGCACGAAGTTGGCGGTCATGGCGTCCTTCGGCTCGTCGCCGTAGGGCGACGGATAGTTGCCGGCGATTTTGTGCGGCATCGCCGCGACCTGCGGCAGCATCCGCGCGATCGGCGAACGCAGCACGATGCGCAGGATATTGCCGCTCGCGCGCAACCGGCCCTCGACCGGCACCCGCCAGGTGCGGTGGGCGTTGTCGGCGTCGAGCACCTTGTGGCCGTTCAGCCAGACTTCGGCGAAGGTGTCCAGTCCTTCGAACAACAGGTCGCTGCGCGCGTTGCGCAGGGCCGCGCGCGGGGCATCGAATTCGACGCGGTATTCCCAGTCGGCCAGGCCGATCCATTGCAGGCCCGCCTCGGGCGCGCCGACGTACGGATCGGGAATCAAGCCGTGCGCCATCAGGTCGGTGTGCACGGTGCCCGGCACCGTGGCCGCGCGCGACGGCGCCGCTTCCGGATAGGCGCCGGCCTGGGCGTCGCCCGGCACCATGCGGAAGGTCCAGCCCTGGTCGATGGTGAACTGCAGCGGCGCCTCGGCCTGGACGGCGCCGGCGAACAGCGCCATGACCAGTCCGAGCAGCAGACGCGTGGACGACATGAGTGAATACATGGAAATCATGGGAGGTGAGCCTTCCAGCAACGGCAATCCATTCCTGGCGGCCCTGTCCGGCACGCGGACAAGGCCGTATGAACGCCTCCCCGCCTCCTGGTCGAGGTGCGGGGAGGCGCGACGCCGGGACTCAGAACTTGTAGTTCAGGCCCACGTATGCCACGCGGCCGGCGTAGCCGCTCGAGTAGTAGCGCGCCTTGGTGTCGTTGCCCAGGCGGGAACGCGACTCTTCCTCGGTCAGGTTCAGCACCGACGCGGTCAGGCTGAGTTCCTTGGTGAAGTTGTAGGCGGCGTTCAGGTCGACCTGGCTGTACGGCTCGTCATACACGTTCAAGCCGTTGACCAGGCCGTTGACCACTTCGCCGCGGCGGTTGTACGACGCACGCAGCATCATCTTGTCGTCCGAGTAGAACACGGTCAGGTTGGCCTGGTTCTTGGCGCTGCCCACCAGCGGCGAGGTGCCGATCTCGGTGCCGTCCGACAGCGTGATCGCAGCCTGGTTGGTCTTGTTGTAGGTGTAGTTGGCCTGGAAGCCGAAGCCCGAGCTGAAGGTGTGCTGGGCGTACAGTTCGATGCCCTTGGACACCGCATCGCGGCCGCCGGCGCTGGTGCTGTAGTTCTGCACCGCGACTGGCGATCCGCCGATGTCCAGCGTCACGTCACGCACCACCGGCACCGCGAAGTTGCTCACGTTCTTGCGGAACACGGCCGCGCCCAGCACCGAACCGCGCGTGAAGTACCACTCGAGGCCCAGGTCGTACTGGGCGGCCTTGTAGGCGTCCAGTTCCTTGTTGCTGCCCGAACCGAACCAGCCGACCTGGTCGCCGCCGCCGATCAGGCGGCGGTCGTCGACGTATTCCTGGCCGAAGTTGCGCAGGCTGCCCGGTGCGGCGATCGAGTTGTAGCTCGGACGCGCCACCACCTTCGACGCCGCGCCGCGCAGCAGCAGGGTGTCGGTGAGGTCGAAGGCCAGGTTCAGGCTCGGCAGGTAATCGGTGTAGGTGCGGTCGAGCGCGCTCACCACGAAGGTCGAGATGTGGCCGCTGGCCGGATTGGTCTGGCTGTCCGGCAGCACAGTGAAGCCGCTGGTGCAGCCCGAACCGGCCGGTGCACCGGCGGCCGGCGCGCCGCCCGGCAGGCATGGCGCCGGGTTGCCGTCGGGACCGTCGAAGAAGTAATCGTTGTAGTAATCGACCTGATCCGTCGAATCGGCGTGCTGGCGGGTGCGCACCACGCGCATGCCGAGATTGCCGCGCAGGCGGTCGGTCTTGATATTGGCCTGGACGTACATCGACGTGATTTTCTCGTCGACGTTGTAGACGAAGTTATCCTCGTTACGGGTCTGCATCGGGCCGTAGGTGCTGTTCAGGTGCGCGATATAGGCCGGGTAATTAATGGCCGGGAAGGCGCTGGCTTTCAGCCCGTTGGTCAGGTTGCCCAGCTCTTCGCTGTAGAGGAAGTCGGGACGGAACTTGTTGGCATTGACGTCGCAACCGTTCTGGAAGCGGCTGTCGTAGTCGCCCGGATCGGCGCCCTGGCAAACCCAGTAGTTGTTGCCGGTACGGCGGTTGGTGCCGCCGTCGCGGTACTTGGCGCCGAACTGGACCGTATCGAGCCAGCTGCTGTTGTCGACGTGCCAGGTCAGGTCGGCCTGGGCGTAGTTCTGGTCGGTCTTGTTGCGGGTCCACGACGAGCTGGTCGAGCCGAGGTCGATCTCGCCGACGCCGTTGCGCAGGTTGGCCATCAGTTCCGGCGAGAAGTTCATGGTCGGGGTCCCGGTCAGGTCCCACGCCGAATAGTGGTTGCCCAGGCTCCAGCTGCCGTCGGCGTTCTGGCGGCGCGGCTTGATCGGCATGCCGAGCGTCATTTCGGGACCGCCCTCGGCCCAGGTACGGCCAAGCTTGATGTTGGCGTCGAGCGATTCGCCCTTCCATTCGAGTTCGAAGTCGGCGGTCTGCGACAAGGCTTTTTCGCGGCTGATGTTGCCGGCGATCTGAGGCGTCGGAATAGTGCAGTCGTCGGGACCGAAGCCGCCGGTATTGGTCAGCCCTGCCGCCCCGGCCTGCGCCGAGCTGCAGTAATAGTCCTTGCCCGGACGCGCGCTGTACTGGGCGCCGGTGACGATGGTGCCGCTCGGGTCGAAGGTGAACCCGTCGAGCATGCGGCCGCCCGGATAATTGCCGTCGCCGTTGTAGCGGGCGATGCTCCATTCCGGGATCTTCAGCGAATTGGTCTGCGTATTCTGCTTCAAGTCGAAGCGGAAATAGTTGGCCGTCATGTTCAGGTTGCGCAGGGGCTTGAACTGCAGCGTCAGCTGGCCGCCCTTGCGCTCGCGTTCATTGTTCACCACGTCCAGGTTGACCGAGGTCGGCAGCGCGAAGTTGGTGTAGTAATCGCCATCCTGGGTGTAGAAGCCCGATTCGCCCCACCAGTACGAGTTCAGGCCGTTCGGCTGGCCGTTGACGTCGACCGACGGATTGGTGGCGCGGCTGTCGCTGTACCACTGCCAGTTCGAGGTGCTGCCGCCCATGGTGCGAATGGTGCGCTTCTGCTGGGTGTAGCCGATCAGGACGCCGATGCGGTTGCTCTCGTCGTGCCAGGCATACTGGCCCGAGATC
Source organism: Massilia oculi (assembly GCF_017582745.1). Taxonomy (GTDB): domain Bacteria; phylum Pseudomonadota; class Gammaproteobacteria; order Burkholderiales; family Burkholderiaceae_D; genus Telluria; species Telluria oculi_A. The sequence goes on along the minus strand of NZ_JAFVIM010000019.1, from coordinate 61,512 downwards.
TGCGGGTCGGTCTTCTTGGTGGTGTCGGACCAGGTGCCTTCGGCGTTCAGGAAACCGGAACCCGATTTCACGTCGAGCGGACGGCGGGTGCGCAGGATCACGGTGCCGCCGATGCCGCCTTCGTCGAAGCGTGCTTCCGACGTCTTGTACAGTTCGGCGCTGGCCAGCATATTCGACGGCATCAGCGTGTAGTTGAACGAACGGGACGGGTCGCCGTTCGATTCGGCGGTGGCGACGTAGTTGCCGTTCAACTGGGTCAGCGTCAGTTCCGACGACAGGCCCCGTACCGAGACGTTCTTGCCCTCACCGCCGCTGCGGGTGACCACCACGCCCGGCACCCGCTGCAGGGCGTCGGCCACGTTCTTGTCCGGGAATTTGCCGACGTCTTCGGCGGTGACCACCTCGACGATCGAATTGGCGTCGCGTTTCTGGTCGAGGCTTTTCTCGATCGCGTAGCGATAGCCGGTCACCTGGACGGTCGCCGCCGGGCTGGCGGCATTCTGCTGGGCCGGGGTCGGCAGTGCGGTATCGGCCGGCGACTGGACCGCGGGCTGGACCGGCTGGTCGGCCGGCGGCGCCGGCGCGGTCTCGGTTTGCGCATAGGCGCTGGAAAGCGACATCAGCGCAACGCCGACCGCCATGGCGATGGGCGTAACGCGGCAGCGCTGCTGCCGGGAAGCGGATTGGGTTCTTGAAGTCATCGTGTGTCTCCTGGTCGTGCCCTGTGGCGGGCTTTCTTTTATGACGGCAGCAGGTTCCGGACGCCCATGGACGCCGGCCCCCCGCGCTGCGCCGCGAAGTGGCCTGGATGCCGCACCGTCCGTTGCTTCCACCGGCGACGACGATCCACCTTTTCGATGCGAAGTGGCCACATGCCTGCAAGACCGGAAATGATAGCGTTCACAGAATTTACTAAACGCCTGATGCCGCTTGCATATCGGACACTTCGCATTCCAACAAAGCGAATTTATACAAAGGAAATTACAAGCACTCAACAAAGTTCACATATTTACGTGAAGTTTAGCGATGTTTAGTAAACGACAGTCACGAGATTTTCTGCGCGGAATGCAGAGTTGCCCGAGGCGCTTACGCGTTCCCGGGCAAGGGATCATGCCAGCCCGCGACGGCGCCGCCAGCGCCGCCACAGCAACCCGGCCAGTATGCAGACGAGCCCGATTGCGAGCACGATGCCCACCCGCGCCAGCAACAACAGGGGCGACGACTCGCCGCCCGCGCGCAACACTGCCACGCGCTGCTGCGTGATGCCGACCGCGCTGCCCCCAAACGCCGTCATCACGTAGTTGCCGATCGCCGCAACCTCCCGGTCGTCGAGCTCTTCCCTGAATCCGGGCATGCCCTGTCCGTGTTCCGGCCAGACGCCGTCCAGGATGGCCATGCCGACGTTGTCGGCGCTCTGGTGGCGCAGCATCGGGTGGTTGCGCAGCGCGGGCAGGCCGCGCAGCCCGTCGCCATCGACCTGGTGGCAGGAAGCGCAGTTGTTGCGGTACAGCCGCTCGCCATCCGCGAGGCCGCCCGCCATTTCCGTGACGTCGCTGGTGACGACCTTGCTCACCGCGGCTGGCGCGGCTGGCATCGAAGGCGCCGGCAGCTCCTGCAGGTAGGTCGCGATCGCCGCCAGGTCCGCTGGCGCCATCTTCGAGAAGCTCAGGTCGATCGCTTCGCGCATCGGGCCGCCCGCGGTGGCGCCATTGGCGGCGTGCCCGGTGCGCAGATAGCTCGCCATGGCAGCGTGGTCCCAGCCCGGCTTGCCCGGCGTGATGTCCGGCGCATACCAGGTCCCGAGCGAGGCGCCCTGCAGGTACAGCGCCGGCTTTTCGGCCATCAGGAAGTTGCGCGGCGTATGGCAGGTGGTGCAATGGGCCAGGCCCTGGGCCAGGTAGGCGCCGCGGTTCCACTCGGCCGAGCGGGCCGGGTCGGCCACGAACGGCCGGCTGTCGAGGTACAGCCAGTTCCACAGCCCCATCGACAGCCGGACGTTGAACGGGAACGGCAGGCGGGTCGGCGGCGGCGCCGTGTCGACCGCCTGCACGCCGCGCATGAAGTACGCGTACAGCGCGGCCGTATCCGCGTCGCTTACTTTCGCATAGGCGGTGTACGGCATGGCAGGATACAGGTGACTGCCGTCGGCGCGTACGCCGGCGCGCACGGCGCGGCTGAACTGCTCCAGCGTATAGGCGCCGATGCCGTGGCTGCGCGACGGCGTGATATTGGTCGAGTAGATCGCGCCGAGCGGGCTGGCGATGGCGAGGCCGCCACTGAACGGGGCCTTGCCGTGCGCCGTATGGCAGGCCGCGCAATCGCCGGCCACGGCCAGGTAGCGGCCGCGCTCGACCAGGGCGGCGTCGTTGGCCGCGTCGGTTGCCAGGGCCAGGCCGCTCGACAGCGCCAGCGCGGCGCCGGCGCCGACGAAGCGGCGCAACAGGGTTCGCAGTGCGTCACGCATGGCGCATCTCCGCGTCGATCCGGTCCGCCGTGCGCAGTGCCAGCGCCAGCGCGGTCAGGGTAACGTTGCAGGTCCCGACCGTCGGCATCACGCCGGTGCCCGCCATGTACAGGTTCGGGTGGTCGTGCGCACGGCCGTAGGGATCGGTCACGCTGGCGGCGGGATCGCTGCCCATCGACAGCGTGCCGGTGATGTGCTGGCGGTTGCCGAACACGCCCGGCTTGCTGTGCTTGACGTTGGTCGCGCCCAGGCGCGCCGCGATCCCGTCGTAGCGCCGGCGCGTGGCCGCGGTGCCCTTGATCACGTAGTCGTCGACATTCCAGTAGATGCGCGGCACCGGCAGCCCGAGCGCGTCCTTGCCGTCGCCGAGCGTGACGCGATTGTCCGGGTCCGGCAGCTGCTCGAGCGCGTTCTTGATGCTCACCCGGCGCGCCGCGCGGTCGCGGATCGCCCCTTCGAGCTTGACGCCGTAATAGCCGTCCTGGATCAGTTCCCTGGTCACCGCCGCCACCTGCGAGGCGTTCGAGATGTCGATCCGGAACGGCGCATGGTCGGCGCGGAAGTCGCCGTCGCGGAACTGACCGATCGAGCACGGGCTGACCGGGCCGCGGCCGGGCCAGACCGGCTCGTCGACGTCGAAGGTGACGCCGATCGCCGGGTGGTCGCACAGATTGCGGCCCACCTGGTCGCTGCGGTTGGCCAGCCCGGTGGGGAAGGCGCTGCTGCTCGAGAGCAGCAGCAGCCGGCTCGATTCGATCGCGTTCGCCGCCAGCACGAAGGTCTTGCCGCTGACGCGGTGGGACACTTTGTTCCAGTCATAGTAGTGGGCGGCGACGATGGCGCCGCGCGCATCGTGCTCGAGCCGGTAGACCACGGCCTCGGTGATCACCTGCACCCCGGCCTGTTCGGCGCTGGCGGCGGCGATGCCGCCGTGGTACTGGGCGTCGATCGGGCACACCGGCATGCAGTTGTTGTTGCCGCAGCAGGCCGGGCGGCCGTCGAAGCTGCGGCTGTTGCGCGCGGTGGAGTCGTCGATCACCTTGAACTGCGGCGCCAGGCGCTCGGTGATGCGCTGCTGGAACCACGAGGCCGGGACGCGCTCCATCGGATACGGCTTGGCGCGCGGAGAGCCGGTCTCCATCGAGCCGCCCACGCCGGTGATCGCCTCGGCCTCGTAGTAATAGGGTTCGAGCTCGTCGTAACCGAGCGGCCAGTCCTTGCCCACACCGTACAGGGTCCGGGTGCGGAAGTCGCTCGGCAGGTAGCGCCACATCTGGGCCGCCCAGTGCCAGCTGGTGCCGCCCAGCATGCGGATGTACTGGGCCGCGAACGGATGCGGGCCGGCCTGCTCGATATAGCGGTTCGGTTCCGGGGTGAAGGTGGGATGCGGCGCCTTGTCCGAATACGGATACGGCGACATGAAATCGGACTTGAACGGAGAATGGCGGTAGCGCTCGACCAGCTCGGCGCGCTTGACGCGCGGGCCGGATTCCAGCATCAGCACCGAATGGCCGCCCAGGGCCAGCTTGCGCGCCAGGAGCGAGCCGCAGATGCCCGCGCCGATCACGACGATGTCGGCAGAAAGGTTGGTAGTCATGGAATGAATAGGTTCTCTTTGTGATTCAGGGCCTGGCTTGCCAGGTGCCCAGCGCGCCATAGGAGTAACTCGGCGGCACCAGCGTGGCGCCGACGGCGCGGTTGGCCAGGGCATCGACGTAGGCGACGCAGGTCGCCTTGGCGCCCTTGCCGGCCACGCCCAGGAACCAGGCTTGCAGGATGGCCTGGCTCAGCGCCAGCTGCGGCTTGCCCTCCTCCCCGAACGCCAGCTTGCCGTCCATGCCGGGGGCCGTGCCTTGTTCCAGCGCAGCCCTGAGGGCAGGCAAAGCGACGTCGAAGCCGGGCGTCGCCCGGCGCAGCGCGTGGTACAGGGCCAGCGCCAGGGCCGGATCGGCGCCGGCCTTGCCGGTCAGGATGCTCGAGACGGCCGTGAAGTCGGCCAGCACGGGACCGCCGTTTTCGATCAGGGCCTGGTTGCGGGTCGCCGACAGCAGGCGGCCAGCCGAACCGGCCAGCACGGCAGTGCCCAGCACCTGCAGCGCGCGCCGGCGCGGGAATGACGCGCGCTTCATGGCCGTGCTCCCGCGCGGCGCCGCCGCACCAGCATGAAAGCGCTCAACGCCACCAGGACCAGCACCGCCAGTCCCATGCCGATCCGCGCCAGCGGCAACAGCGGCGACTGCGGACCGCCGGCGCGCGAGCGAGCGACGTCTTCGACCTTGACAGTGGGGGCGCCGCCGCCGAAGCGGACCTGCACGTAGTTGGCCAACGCCGCCACCTCCTGGTCGGACAGGTGGTTGACCGCGTTCGGCTGGTCGCCAAACGGCGGCATGAAGACGTGGCCCTCCCTGGTCTTGCGGTCCACGCCGTACAGGATGGACGCGATCAGGTTGGTCTTGCCGACGGTGGCCGAATTATGGAACAGGCTCGGGTAGTAGCCGTCCGGCGTGCCCTCGCCGCTCGCGCCATGGCAGGCCGCGCAGTTGGCCGAATACACCTGGGCGCCGAGATAGGCGCCGTCCATGCCGGCCTGGTAGCCCTTGCCGCGCAGCTCAGGCAAGGCGTTGCCCGGCTTGCCCTGCGTGAAGCGCGATCCCATGCCGGCGCCCTCCTCGACCGCCTCGATCGAGGGCAGCGATTTCACATAGTGAGCGATGGCCTGCAAGTCCTCTTCGTCGAGCTGGCTGAAGCTGTGGGTGATCGCCTCGGCCATGCTGCCAGCGGCCTGCGCCTTGCCCTCCAGGCGGCCGGTGCGCAGGTACTGCACCAGCTCCGCCTCGCTCCAGGCGCCGATGCCGGTGGCGTGCGGCGTAATGTTCGGCGCATACCAAGGGCCGACCTGGGCGCCGGACATGTTCAGCTCCTTCTTCTCCTGCATCAGGAAGCCGCGCGGCGTGTGGCAGGTGCCGCAGTGCGCCGCGCCTTCGGCCAGGTAGCGTCCGCGCAGCCATTGCGGCGAGCGATCGGGCGCGGGGAGAAGCGGCTGCCGGTCGAGGAACAGCGCATTCCACAGCTTCATGGAAGCGCGCACGTTCATCGGGAACGGCAGCTCGGTGGGCGGCGCGGCCTGCTCCACCGCAGGCACCCCCTGCATGAAGTATGCGTACAGCGCGTGCACGTCGGCGTCGGTCATGGCCGCGTACGACACGTAGGGCATCGCCGGGTACAGCGGTTGGCCGTCGGCGCGGATGCCCTTGCGCAGCGCATCGGCGAACTGCTGCTCGGTGTAGTTGCCGATGCCGTAGCGGCGCGACGGCGTGATGTTGGTCGAAACGATGTCGCCCACCGGCGACGACATGACCAGGCCGCCGGCCATCGGCTGGCCCTTGTGCGCCGTGTGGCAGGCGATGCAATCCGACGCCGTGGCCAGGTACTGGCCACGCGCCAGCGTGACGGCGTCGAAGCCCTCGGCATGCGCCAGGTTCGGGCCCAGCACAAGTGCGAGCGCAAGCGCGGCAAGCGCGCGCGGGGACAGGAAGCATGCTTTCATCGTCAAGCCCCCCGCATCTGGCGCACGATGGCGTCGGCCGCCTTCAGGCCGAGTGACACCATGGTGATCGTGCTGTTGCCGCAAGCCGTGCTGGCCATGGCCCCGCCGCCGGGCAGGAACAGGTTTTCGTGGTCGTGGGCGCGGCAATCGGCGTCCACCACCGAGTCGCGCGGGTCCAGGCCCATGATCGTGCCGCCCATGATGTGCTTGCTCTGCGCGAACCTGGTGGCGATCTTCATGTCGGTCGCGCCCATTGCGCGCGCGATGCGCTTGCCGATCGGGACCGAATACACCTCGGCCGACTTGCGCGTGTAGTCGCCGACGTCGTAATGGATGGCCGGCTTGGGCAGGCCCAGCCAGTCCTTCTTGTCGGACAGCGTGAGGCGGTTCTCGGGGTCGGGCAAGACCTCGTGGGCCAGCACCACGTCGGCGGTGCAGGCCGTCATGCGGCGGATCTCGGCGTCCAGGGCCTTGCCCACCAGCCCCTTGTTCAGCGCGGTGAAGGTCACGAAGCGGTTGCGCGCGAAGTTATTGAAGCGGAAGTAGGCGCCGGCGTGTTCGGAGCGGAAAGCGCCCTGCGAGGTTTCCATGATCCCGCTGTTGACCACCGGGCCGACCCCGGCCCAGTAAGGTTCGTCCAAGGTCAGGGTCATGGTCAGCTGCGGATGGTCCATCATGTTGCGACCCACCTGGTCGGAGCTGTTGGCCAGGCCGTTCGGGTTGCGCGCGTCCTTCGACATCAGGAGCAGCTTGGGCGTTTCGATGCCGTTACAGGCCAGCACGAACAGCTTGCCGCCGATGCGGTGCGAGCGCTTGTCCGGATCCAGGTAATGCACCGCCTCGATCCGGTTGGCCGCATTCGCCTCGACCCGGTACACCACGGCGTCGGCAAGGATGGTGGCGCCCTTCGACTCCAGGCGCGACAAGGCGGTTGCGGCATCGTACTTGGCGCCGACCGGGCACACCGGCACGCAGTTGTTGCTGGCGCAGCAGGCCGGCCGGTCGTCGTAGGGCATGCCGCTGTTGCGGGCTTGCGAGGTCGGGATGTTCTTCAAACCCAGCCCCGCCACCACCTCGGTGAAGCGCTGCTCGCCCGGACCGAACGGCAGCGGCGGCATCGGATACGGGCGCGAACGCGGCGTGCCCATGTCGACCGGCGGCCATTGCAGGGCCGGGTCGGCCGGGCCGCAGATGCCCAGCAGGTGTTCGGTGCGCGCGTAATACGGCTCGAGCGTCGCGTAGTCGAAGGCCCAGTCGCGGCCGACGCCGTACAGGGTGCGCAGGCGCATGTCTTGCGGCGTGAGGCGCCAGCTGGTGCCGGCCCAGTGCCAGGTCGAGCCGCCCGCGTAGCGGATGAAGGTCTGCGCGTACTTGTCCGGACCGCTCAATTGCAGGTAAGTCTCGTCCGGGGTCTCGAGCGACGGCATCGGATGCGGCGCCCAGGGCCGGGGCGGGTAGCAGGACGACGGATCGCCCTTGCGCGCCAGGGGCAGGTTGCGGAAATTCTCGACCACTTCGGCGCGGCTCACGCGCGGGCCGGCCTCCAGCATCAACACCGAGATGCCGGCGTCCAGCAGTTGTTCGGCGATCGCCACGCCGACGACACCGGTGCCGACGATCACGACGTCGGCGTTCTTTATATTAGTCATGGTGCTACCTCAGAAATGCGGCATGGCCGACAATGGCGCGATTGGCCGCTGCCACAGGTTGGGACCGGAAAATCCATACGACGGGATCGCCACTGTGTCGCGCGTGACCGCATAGGTCAGCGCGCCTTCGAAGCTGAACACCTGGGCGTCCTTCTTCGGCGACGAGCAGCCGGCGTACCAGGCGAAGATCACCCAGTACGCGAAGTCCTGCAGGACCCCTGGCGGGATAGCGTCGAAGAAGTCTTCGACCTGGCGCGCGTTCTTGCCTTGTGCGATGGCGAGGATCGCGCCGGTATGCGCCGCGCCCTCCGGGTGGATGCCAGGGGCCGCCTGCGCGATGCGCGCGCCGATGGCCGCGTCGAGCCGGTGGTTGACGAGCAGCGCGGACAGTTGCATGAATTGCTCCACCGGGATCGGGCGCGCGGCCGGCGCCGGCAGCCCCCAGGCCGGCATGCCGCTCCAGCCCAGCCAGGTGGCGGGAACGGTCATCGCCCCGAGCACGAACTTGCGTCTAGAAATAGCCATATTTTTCTCGTGTGCTAGTAGTCGTGCGCCGCGCGGCAACCGTGCCGCGCGGCGCGAAAAACTCAGAATGCGTGTCGCAGGCCGAGCGTGAGCATGCTCTGGCGGCGGCTGTCGGCCACCAGGCCAGACTGCGACACGCCGATCGCGGCGCCGGCGTCGATCGCGCCGGCGGCGCCCACCGCCAGCGTGCGGCCATGGGCGCGCTGGGTGGCTTCGAGCAGGTAGACCACGGTGCGCTTGGACAGCCAGTAGCCCTGCATCAGCGAGAACTGCAGGTAGCTGGCCGCGTCGTCGATGCCGTTGGCGCGGCTGGCGCGCGTGTGGGTCACGCCGGCGCCGAGCGACCAGGGACTGGCGGTCTGCCAGCCGGCCAGGAGCGAAGCCGTGTTGAAGATGGCGGTGTCGCGGAACAGCGAAGCGCCGTCGGCGTGGTACTGGACGTTGCTCAGCGTACCGCCCAGGCTCAGTTGACCGGACTGGTAGCGCATCCCGGCGGCCACGTAGCGCACCTCGCTCGCCGACAGGTAGCCGGCGTTCACCGGCGACTTCGAGAAGCTGGCGGCGGAGCTCGCGTCCCAGGCGCTACGCTCGGGGCCGTTCCTGAGCACCTGCCAGCCCAGCGCGTAGTGCCAGGCGCCGCTGTCGTACTTGGCGGCCGCGCTGAAGGCGTCGCCGCTGCCGCTGTCGCCGGCGCGGTCGGGCTGCTCGCCCGAGGCGGCCAGCAGGCCCACCGTCAGGCCATGCCAGTTGGGCGAGGTGTACTTGACCGCGTTGTTGTTGCGGATGGTGACGTCGAAGCCGTCGATGTCGCCCGGATGGTCGCCGGCGGCGCCGGTCACTACCGGCAAGGGGCCGAGCGGAGTCAGGAAATCGAAGTACGGCGCGTACTGGTGGCCGACCGTCAGCGTGCCCAGGCGCGCGTCGCTCAGGCCGACATAGGCGGCGCGGTTGAACAGGGTGCCCGTCTGCGCCATCGAACCGTCGTCGATGTTGTAGCCGGCTTCCAGCACGAACAGCGCCTTGAGGCCGTTGCCGAGGTCCTCGGTGCCCTTGAAGCCGATGCGGTTGCCATCCTTCGGGCCGCCCCGCATATACGTGGTGGCGCCGCCGGCGCGATGGTCGAGGTGGGTGAGCGCGGCATCGGCGATGCCGTAGACCGTCAGGCTCGATTGTGCGGCGGCGGTGCCGCAGGCGCCGGACAGCAGCATGCCGCCCAGGACCAGGAATGGTGTCTGTTTCATGTTTTACCTTGAAGACCGCCACCACCAGGCTGGCCAGGCCAGCAGCGTCAGTCCTTCGTCTGCAAGTGAAGCCGCCCATCGCGGACGGGCGGCGAAAAATCCGGGCAATGCTGCCCGGCGAACCGCGCCGTCAGCGCGGTACCCAGTGCCGGTCGAACACGCGTTCGACCGCGATCACCAGCGCCGGCGTGGCCAGCGCGATGTACATATTGTCGATTCCGTAGGGGTTGCCCAGCAGGTACCAGGCGGTGGTGGTCGCCACCGACGCCAACAGGCCGCAGGCCGCGCCGCGCCCGCTGCCGAAGAACGGCAGGTAGAGGCCGATGACGGCGACGACCGAGATCGACAGCCGCAGCGCGCGGGTGAAAAACGACAGTTCGAGCAGTCCCGGGGCCAGGAACACGAAGGCCAGCGGAACGAAGCCGATCGCCAGCGCGATGCGGCGCGTGACGCGCAGCTGGCGCTCGGGCGCCGGCTGCCAGATCGGCAGATAGAAGTCGCGCACCACCAGCGAGGCGATCGCGAGCGCCACGGTGCTCACGCCGGCGAAGATCGAGGCCACCAGCGCCACCGTGACGAAGCCGGCCACGTAGTCGTTCATCGATTCCAGGAACATGGGCAGTGCGTACAGGCTGGGCACGTCGGGATACAGCGTGCGCGCCGCGACCCCGATCAGGCCCAGCGCGAGGCCCAGCGGCAGCGCCAGCGCGCCGGCGATGAAGGTCGAGCGCGACGCCGCCTCGGCGCTGGCGGTCGAGGAGATCGCCTGCATGATGTACTGGGTCGAGAAGATGGCGCCCAGATTGCCGATGAAGAAAGCGACCAGGGTCGAGGCGCCGAGCGCGCCGTCCCACGTGAAATACAGCGGCGGCAGCGCCGCCTTCATCGAGGCGACGCCGCCGGTCAGGCGCATGGCCACGGCCAGCACCACCAGCAGGCCAAGGAATTTCATGACACTGTGCCAGACGGTCACGCGCGCCACGCTCTTCATGCCGCCGAAGACCACATAGAAGGTGCTGACCAGGGCGATGGCGATCGCCGCCAGCGGCAGGTCCAGGTGCAGCGCGGCCGCGACGATGGCGGCGCCGCTGAGATAATTGCCGACGTTGACCAGCAACAGCGCGTAGATCATGATCAGAGACACGATCAGCTGGGTGGGACGCCCATAACGCTGGAATACGGCGCCCGAGATCGTGTATTCGCCGGAGTTATAGAGCCTGCGCGCCAGGACCAGACCGAACAGCGGGAAGCCGATCGCCACGCTTAGCACGGCCCACGAGGCCGCCATGCCCGACTCGAACGCGGCCTGGGCGGTGCCGATCATCGACTTGGTGCCCACGAATTCGGACGCCATCAGCACGCCCACCACCAGCGGCGACAGGCTGCGCGCGCCGACCATGAATTCGCTGGACGTGGTGCTGCGCGCGCGCGCCGTCAGCCACGCGGTCAGGGCAATGTAGGACACGACCATCGCGATGATGACGGTGCTCCGGTATCCAGGCGTCTGCATGCAAATCCCGTTCCGACGACGCGTGCGGCGCGCCTAGTGGCCCGGGCGATGGCTGGCATAGCCGCCGGTCGCCTGGAGCGATGTCGACAACTGGCGCGCAGCCGCCAGCACCGCCTCCAGCGTGTTTTCCTTGAACTGTTCCAGCGTGCCCCGATGCACCGGAGCAGCCACGCTGAGCGCGGCCACCGGCATGCCGTCGATGTCGAATACCGGCACCGCCAGCACATACAGGCCGGTCACGGTTTCCTGGTTCGACAGGGCGTAGCCGATGTCGCGCACGTGGTCCAGCCGGGCCAGCAGCGCATCCATCTCGGTGATCGTGGTGTCGGTCAGCTTGATCATCGGCTGGCCCGCCAGCACCTTGGCCTGGGTCTCGCGCGGCAGCCATGCCAGGATCGCCTGCCCCACTGCCGTCGAGTACGCGGGCACCCGGCTGCCGATGCGCACGTCCACGCCCAACTGGGTGAGGCCTGCCTGTACGCGTTCGGCATACATCACGCTGCTGCCGTCGAGCACTCCGATCGACGCGGCTTCGTTCACCTCGCCGACCAGGCCGCGCAGGATCGGTCGCGCATGCGTGCGCAGGTCGGAGCGGGCGATCGCGTGAAAGCCAAGGTCCAGCACCTTCAGCGAGAGACGGAACAGGCGGCTGTTGTCGACCTTGTCGACGTAGCCGAGGTTGACTAGCGTGTTCAGGAAGCGGAACGCCGTCGCGTTATCCATGTCGGCGCGGCGCGCGACTTCGGCCATCGTCAGTTCCGGCTCCTGGGCGGTGAAGGCCTGCAAGACCTTGAAGCCCTTGGCGAGCGACTGGACGGTGTTCTTCGGATCGGCGGGGGTGGAATCGGCTTTTTTCATGGCAATCTCGATCGATAATTCGGAATGCGAATTATAGTTCGCTACGAGGACGTCGGTGGATGATCTGGCTTTGCTACTGCTATCTGAGGAAATTAAGAATTCGGAATGCGAACTAAAGTTCGAGAAATATTATTATATGCTCTTATAGAAGACTTCGTCGAGGTTCCTTGATACCGGTTAAGTTTTGCGACGGCAATTCGGTATAGGTCGTGCGGCTGAAGGGCTGCGTTATCATGCGGCAACTCAACAGAAGACAAGAGTGTTGCTGAAGTGTTTTTCCCCTATGTTTACATCGCTTACATTTATCTTGTCCTGCGCCTGATCGTTCCCCTGCCCTGCCGCCGCGCGACGCGGGTGGGCATCGCGCTGATCCTGTTCCTGGTCTGCCAGCACCACATGATCCAGCGCTGGGTGTTCGGCACGATGTTCTCGCCCGAGCTCCCGCGCATCTTCATCATCCTGCTGGGCTGGTTGTACTGCAGCTTCCTGCTGGTGCTCCTGCTGCAGTTGCTGGCCGACCTGGCGATGCTGGCCGCCTGGGCGCTGCGGCGCGGGCGCGCCCTCGATGCGCGCCTGACGCTGCGCCTGCGTTATGCCGTCGTCGCTGTCGGCACCCTGCTGTCGGCCGCCGGCGTGCAGCAGGCGGTCCAGGTGCCCGAGGTGCGCCGGGTCGAACTGGCGATCCGCGACCTTCCTCCGGCCCTGGACGGTTTCCGGATGGTGCAGCTGACCGACCTGCACATCAGCCGCCTGATGCACGGGGACTGGGTGCGCGAAGTGGTCGAGCGCAGCAATGCGCTGCGGCCCGACCTGGTCGTCGTCACCGGCGACCTGATCGACGGTTCGCCGCAGGCGCGCGCAGGCGACGTGCGGCCGCTGGCCGACCTGGCCGCCCGCCATGGCGTCATCGCCAGCCTCGGCAACCACGAGTATTATTTCGGCGCCGAGCGCTGGACGCGGGCCTTCGAAGGACTCGGGATGCGGGTACTGGCCAACCGCCACGCCACGATCGACCACGACGGCGACCGCCTGACGATCGCCGGCGTCACCGACCGGGTGGCGCCGCGCTTCGGCATGGAAGGGCCGGATACGCGCCGCGCGCTCGAAGGCGCGGCGCCGGATGCACCGGTCGTGCTGCTCAGCCACCAGCCGATCGGCGTCGCCGCCAATGCCCAAGCCGGGATCGACGTCCAGCTGTCGGGCCATACCCATGGCGGCATGATCCGGGGCGTCGACCAGGTGGTGAAGCGCGCGAATGGCGGCTATGTCTCGGGCAGTTATCGCATCGGCGGGATGCAGCTGTACGTCAGCAACGGCACCGGGCTGTGGAATGGCTTCCCGATCCGGCTCGGGGTGCCGGCCGAGATCACGGAATTCGTCCTCAGGCCGGCGCGCTGACCCTTAGCGCCCCTTCTTCTCGAGCTTCGGCACCGGCGGCAGCGACGCCCGGTGCTTCTCGATGTCGCTGAGCAGCAGGCGCGCCTGGGTGCCCCAGCCGCCGATGAAGACATCATCCTTGCCGTCGCCATCGAGGTCGCCCCGGCCCATGCTCCAGCTGCGGCCGACGGTCACGCCCGGCAGCACCGACAGGGTCACGTCCTTGAAATTGCCCTTGCCGTCGTTCTGCCAGGTGCGCGGCTGCAGCGGCACGAAGCCCGGCACCTGGATCGCGCCGACCAGCAGGTCCGGCGCGCCGTCGCCATTGAAATCGACCACCGTGCCGGCCCAGCTCGAGAAAGTGTGCGCCGGCAGGCGCGCCGTGGTCTCGTCGCGGTAGTTGCCCTTGCCGTCGTTGACCAGCAAGCGCGTTTGCGGGTCTTTTTCCCAGCCGGCGTTGTTGCTCGTGATATTGAAGAACACGATATCGAGCTTGCCGTCGCCGTTCACGTCCAGCACGTGCACTTCGCGCGTCTCCATCGGCACCGTCAGCTCGAGCCGGTGCGACTCATCGCGAAAACGCCCTTTGCCGTCGTTGGTCAAGAGACGGTTCGGCTGGCTGGGGCTGGCCAGCACCAGGTCGAGGTGTCCATCGCCATTCATGTCAGCCAGCACCGCGCCCTCGGTCTGGTCGTTCGCCTGCGGCAGGTGGGTGGCCGAGGCATCGACGAAGTGGCCGGGCCGCTTGGGGTCGCCCAGGAACAGCAGGTTCTTCGCCGGCACCTCCTTGCCGCCGCCCGCCTCGCCGGTGCTGCCGATGAAGATGTCGGGCAGGCCGTCGCCATCGACGTCGCCGACCGCGAGCCCGTTGCCCTGGCTGTGGGCCGGCAGGCGCTCGCTGGCGTCGACGAAGCCGCCCTTGCCGTCGCCCAGGTAGAGCTGGTGGTACTCGTCGGCCTCGGCGACGAACACGACGTCCATATGCCCGTCGCCGTTGAAATCGGCGGCGCGCACGTGTTCGCTGTCGTGCATGCGGGTGCCGAAGGCATCGGGGACGTAGGTCAGTTTGCCGCCGCCGTCGTTGCGGTACAGGCGATTGACGCCATGCTCCACCGAGACCACGACGTCCAGGTCGCCGTCGTGGTCGACGTCGATGAACACCGAGTCGGCGGCGTGCAGGGCCGGTGCGACCGGAACGTTGGGCAGGGTCGCATCGATCCAGCCGGATCCCGGCGCCTCTGGGATCAGGGAGAATGCATCGTAGGCGGGATCGCGCGCGGCGGGCGCGCCGGGCTGGGCGCCAGGCTCGATGCGCCACAGATCGTCGAGCTCCGGCCCGCCGCCGCGGTTGCCGCTGCCGGCCGCGATATAGACCTTGCCGTCCAGCGTGGCGGCCTGGGTGCCGTGGCGGCCGACCGGCAAGGCGGGCATCGTTTGCCAGCGCGCGGTTTGCGGGTCCCAGGCCTCGACTTCGCGGTGCGCCTCCACCTGCTTCAGGCTCTCGCCGCCGATCACCGCCAGCTTGCCGCCGATGACCGCGCTGGCCGTCCCGGCGCGTGGCGTCGGCAGCGGCGCCGGGAGCGTGCTCCAGCGCTTCGCCTTGAAATCGTAGACGTCGACCTCGCCGACGGTCTGCGCCAGGGCATTGCCCAGGTCATGCGCGGAGCGCCGGCCGCCTGCCGCATACAGCTTGCCGTCGATGACGGCGGCGTGGAGGTGGTCGCGCGCATGCGGCGCGTCGGGGAGTTCGGTCCAGCGACCGGTCGCCGGGTCGAAGGCGTCGAACCAGGCGACGTAGCCGCTCATATGGCCGCGGCGGTTGCCGCCGACCAGGTAGATCATCCCGTCATGCACCGCCACGCCGCTCGCGCCGCGCCGCCGCTGCGGCGGGATCTCGGGCCCCTTGCTCCAGCGGTCGGCCGCCGGATCGTAGATCAGGATGTCGGGCACCGGCTGCTCTTGCGGGAACTTGCCGGTCAGGGCGCCGAGCACATACAGCTTGCCGCCGAACTCCACGCCCTGCAGGTGATGGATCTCGAATGGCGGCGCCTCGCCCCGGGTCCAGCGCCCGGAGGCCGGGTCATATATCTCGAGGGGACGCTCGCCGCGCCCGCCGAGCAGGATCAGGCGTCCGGCCACGGCCACGAAACCGTTCTCGTGGCGCGCGGTGGGTTTGGAAGCGGCGTCTTGCTGGCGCCATTGCGGCGCCGTCGCCTGGGCGGGTTCACGGGCATGGGCTATATTGCCGACCATCGTCGCGGCGGCCAGCGCGATGGCAGTCGCGCGCCGGATCCAACCGGGGCTGCGCGGCCTGGCGCAAAGGTCAAACGTCATCGATGCATTCCTCCATGACTGCAAACGGGCAGCATAGCAGACTTGACAATCCAGCAAGCACGCCTGGCATCGCCATGTCATGGACTTGTCATGCCACGTTGTTAGCATGGCTCGTTCGGATCGATAAATCACAGCCCGGTGCCTGTCTCCATCCCTCTTCCACTCGCCATCCTGCGCCGCCGCGTCCTGTCCCTGGTCAGCCCCAATGCCTTGCTGCCCGTGACCTGCGTGCTGGGGCTCACGATCGTGCTCTCGATCTGGGCCTTCTACGTCGATCGCGCCGAGCAGGAAAAAACCGTCGCGCGCCAGGCGGCGACCACCAGCAGCGAGAACATCGTCCTCATCGTCGCGACGAATCTCGAGGAAGTGCTGGGCCGGGCCACGCTCTACGCGCGCATCGCCGCCGGCGAAGCGAATGCGGCGCAGCCGGCCGCCTTCCACCTGAATCCACAACTGGTCGGCGATTCGGCCTATGTGCGCGCCGCGCTGTTCAATGCCGACGGCGCCCTGCTGTACTCGTCCGCCAACCAGGACCGGGAACCCGAGCTGCAACAGCTTCTGGAAAGCGCCGGCGGCCGTTCTTCCGACGCACCGGCGATGACGATCGGACGCCCCGCGGCGGGCGGCAAGTATCCCTGGCGCCTGCCGCTCCTGGTCCGCCTCGATGGAGACAGGGGCCACTACGGCGCGATGGTCGACCTGGGATATTTTTTGGGCAGCTACCGCAACGTCGACCTGGGGCCGGAGGGGCGCATCGAAATCGTCCGCCAGGACGGCGCGCCGCTGGCCGTCATGCAGGGCGGGATCCTGGTGCCCGGCATCGGGAAAGGGGCGGCGCCCGCCGCCGGCGCCATCGTCGCCCGCGAAGTCCTGGCCGACATCCCGATCCGGGTGACCGTGATCCAGGATCCGGCAGTCGTGCTGGGCCAGCTGGATGCGCAGCACCAGGCGTATTTCCTGCGCGCGGGCGCCTATTCGCTGCTGGTGCTGGTCATCACGATCGGCATCGCGGCCGGCCTGTGGCAGCAACAGCGGCTGCACAGCGCCGTGGCCGTGTCGGAACAGGAAAAGCAGCGCCTGATCGCCCAGCTGGAGCAGGAAAAGAGCCGCGCCCTGGCGCTGGCCTCGCAAGACCACCTGACGGGGCTGGCCAACCGCCGGATGTTCCAGGAGATGGCGTCGGCGGAACTCAAGCGGGCCAGGCGCAGCCGCAACCTGTACGCCCTGCTGTTCTTCGATCTCGACCGCTTCAAGGTGATCAACGACACCCTGGGCCACGGCGTCGGCGACCAGCTCCTCAAGGCGGTGGCCGCGCGCCTGCGCGGCGCCGTGCGCGAATACGACCTGGTCGCCCGGCTGGGCGGCGACGAGTTCGTGGTCCTGCTGTCCGAGGTGCCGTCGGAGGAATTCGTCGCCCAGCTCGCGGGCAAGCTGGTGCAGGGCTTGTCGGCGGTCTATCCGGACCTCGACGGCCACGACGTCGAAACGAGTCCCAGCGTCGGCATTGCGCTGTATCCGCGCGACGGCCAGCAGCTGGACGAGCTGCTGCTGCATGCCGACCAGGCGATGTACAGCGTCAAGGCGCGCGGGCGCGGCTTCTTCAGCTTCTACGACGCCTCGCTGAACGCTTCCAGCGCGCTGCACTCTGAGCTTGCCGCACGCTTCAGGACGGCCATCCAGGACGATGAATTCTGCCTGCACTTCCAGCCCAAGCTGACGCTCGACAGCCTGCAGATCGTCGGCCTCGAAGCCCTGATCCGCTGGCAGCACCCCGACCATGGCCTGATCTTCCCGGGCGACTTCATCCCCCTGGCCGAGGAGCAGGACTTCATCGCGCCGCTGGGGCGCTGGATCGTTGACGCCGTGTGCCGCCAGCTGGCGCAGTGGCGGGCGGACGGCGTGCCGCTGGTGCCGGTGGCGATCAACGTCTCGGCGCGCCAGTTGCGCGACGAACGGCTGCTGGAAGACTTCCTCGGCGCGCTGGCCCTTCACGGCATCGCACCCGGCCTGATCGAGATCGAGCTCACCGAGAGCAGCCTGATCGAGGATGCAGAACTGGCGCAGCGCAACCTTGAGGCCCTCGCAGGCGCCGGCATCCGGATGGCGCTCGACGACTTCGGCACCGGCTTCTCGGGCCTCTCGCGCTTGAAACAGTTCCCGATCCATACCGTCAAGATCGACCGCTCCTTCATCCGCGACATCCGCAACGACACCAACGATGCGGTGATCGTCGCCTCGACCATCTCGCTGGCCCACAACCTGGGCCTGACCGTGGTGGCCGAAGGCGTCGAGACGCGCGACCAGCTGGTGCACCTGAAGGCCGCCGGATGCGACCAGGTGCAGGGCTTCTACCTGCAGCGCCCGTGCGCCGCCGCGCAGATCGCGCCTCTCCTCCACAAGCAGTGCCTATCCTTCCAGCCCACATGAAGCCCGATTCCCGCCGCCGGACCCTGTTGCAGCTGCCGCTCCTGGCGCCCCTGGCCGTGCAAGGGGCGCCGGCGCTGGCGGCGGCCTGCGAACGGCCGGACCGGCTGCGCTTTTCCATCATCCCGCGCGGCCACGTCAGGAAGGAGATCGCGGACCTGCTGCCGCTGCTCGACCAGCTGCGCGCGGCGCTGGGGATCCCGGTGGAAGTCTATGCGGCGCCGTCTTACGGGGCGGTGGTCGAAGCCCTGCTGTCCGGCGCGGTCCACCTGGCCCGGCTCGGGCCCGCGTCCTACGTGTCCGCCAGGCGCGCCGATCCCATGCTCACGCCGTTCGCCAACTATGCGAACAAGGCGAGCAGGTTCCAGCCCGCAGGCGCGTTCTATCACTCGCTGCTGATCGTCAGGGCCGGCACTGCGATCGTCGATGTTCCATCCCTGCGCGGAAGACGCCTGGCCCTGGTCGATCCCGAGAGCACGTCGGGGGCCCTGATCCCGCGCCACGTGTTCGCGAAACAGGTCGGCCGGCCGCTGGAAGCGTATTTTTCCCAGGTCGGCTATTCGGGCAGCCATACCCAGTCGATCGGCCGGGTGCTGGCGGGACAGATCGACGCCGCCTTCGTCGGCAGCCAGAACCTGGCGGCGGAGACGGCCTCGCATCCCGGCAAGGAGCGCCGGATCCGCGTCGTCTGGCGTTCCGGCCCGATCCCGACCGATCCCTTCGTGTTCAGGGGCCAGCTGTGCGACGACCTGCAGGAGAAGATCCGCGCCGCCTTCTTCAACCGGGGCGGCCCGCAAAGCGCGGACGTGCTGGACAAGCTGAACGTCGCGCGCTTCGTGCCGGTATCGGATCAGGATTACCGGATCGTCCACGAGATTTATTGAGCTGGACCGGATCGCGCCGGCCGGCAGCCTCAGAAGAATGGCCAGGCGAGCCGACCCCTGAGGTGCAGCACGATGCGCAGCGCCGGGTAACCAAGCGCGACACCGAAAGCCAGCAGGCAGCATGGCTCGCCCATGAAGGCCAGCCAGAAGCCGGCAACCATGCTGGCGGCCACCAGCACCATTAGCCATAGCTCGATACTGAGCAGGAATCCGGACGCTGCGCGCCACACGCGCCGCAGTTCGGCGGCGGCTTCCCTGACGGACTTCATGTCATGCGCCATGGCAATATCACCTCCTCGACAGGACCTGAGCGCATGGTAGTCCCGCCACCGGCAAGAAGCATTGCCACAAGCCAATAAACGCCGGGAGTTCCAATCTCGCGCCACTGTCCAGCCACAGATTGTTATCATATTTTCATCACAAATCCCGGCCCTGCCCGCTACACGGCAGGCCTTTGCGCCTTAGACGAAACCAACATGACCCATTGTCCGCAACGCGTTGTCACTGGAATTCCCGAACTCGATGCCGTGCTGCATGGC
Organism: Massilia oculi; assembly: GCF_017582745.1. GTDB lineage: Bacteria > Pseudomonadota > Gammaproteobacteria > Burkholderiales > Burkholderiaceae_D > Telluria > Telluria oculi_A. The sequence continues at coordinate 42,160 of NZ_JAFVIM010000019.1, read as the reverse complement.
GGCCTGCTGCGCAACCGCATCCACCTGATCGAAGGCCGGCCAGGCACCGGCAAGACCACGCTCGGCCTGCGCTACCTGATCGAGGGCGTGGCCGGCGGCGATGCCTGCCTGTACCTGGGCCTGTCCGAGGCGGAGGACGAACTGCGCGCCACCGCCGCCAACCACGGCTGGAACCTGGACGGGGTCGAGATCGTCGAGATGATCCCGCTGCCCGCCCAGCCGGCGCCGCAGAGCATCCTGCTGCCGACCGAGAGCGAGCTGGCGGAGCTGGTCAACCGCATCGCCGAGCGCGTCGAGCAGGCGCGCGCGGCGCGCGTGGTGATCGATTCGATGGTCGAGATCCGGCTGCTGGCGCGCGACAGCTCCCACTACCGGCGCCAGATCATCGCCCTGCGCGAACGTCTCAGCGGCATCGGCGCGACCGTGCTGCTGCTCGACGACATCACCTCGGACGGCCGCGAATACGAGCTGCAGAGCGCCGTGCATGGCGTGATCTCGCTGGAGTACGTGGAACGCAGCTTCGGCGCCGCCCGCCGCCGCCTGCACGTCGTCAAGATGCGGGGCGGCAGCTTCCAGAGCGGCTGGCACGACTACAAGATCCTGCCCGGCGAGATCCTGGTCTTTCCCAGCCTGATCGCGCAGGAGCATCACCGGCCGCCGCAACGCAGCGACATCGTGAGCGGCATCGAGACCCTCGACGAACTGGCCGGAGGACCGCTGGTCGCCGGCAGCTCCACGATGCTGCTGGGGCCCTCCGGCGTCGGCAAGACGACGCTGGCGCTCCAGTATGCGCGCTCGGCGGTCGGGTCGGGCCTGCGGGTCGCCTACTTCAATTTCGACGAATCCGAGTCGACCTTGCGTTCTCGCCTGGTCGCGGACATGGGCGACGGGCCGGTCAGGGACCTCGATACCGGCGACGGCGGCGAGGCGGCTGTCCCCGACGACAGGCACCGCTTCTTCCTGCGCCGCGTCAATCCGTCGCGCATCTCACCCGGTGAATTCATCTGGAACGTGCGGCGCATGGTCGAAGACCACGACGTCAGGCTGGTGATCGTCGACAGCATCAACTCCTACCTGGACGTGATCCGGCAAGAGAAGTCGCTGCTGCCGCAGATGAACGAGCTGTTCTCTTACCTGAGCAATATGAGCGTGTCCTCGATCATCGTCGGCGCCCATTCGCAGACGCTGGACACCTCGAAGGAGCCGGATGCCGTCAGCATCATCACCGACAACATCATCTCGCTGCGCTACTACGAGCGCGACCACATCGTGTGCAAGGCGCTGTGCGTGCTCAAGAAGCGGCAGGGACCGCACGTGCACGAGATCCGCGAGCTCGAGCTGACCGACGACGGCATCCGCATCGGCGCCCGGGTGCAGAGCAAGGACGACGACATCGGGGTGGCGGCCCTTGGCGCCTGAGTCGACACAAGCGGTCGTGGTGTTCGCCCCGCTGGCGGGCGACACTGCCGCCCTGCGCGCGATCGTCGACCACGAGGGCGTGGCGGCCAGGGTCTGCGCCGACGCGCCTGAATTCTATGCGGCGCTGGACGACGGCGCGCTCGCGATCGTCATCACCGAAGAAGGCCTGGCGCGCTGCGCGCTGCAAGACCTGGCGGACCGGCTGCATCACCAGCCGGCATGGTCCGACCTGCCGATCCTGGTGCTGGCCGACGCCGACAGCCGCGACGTCGACGACGGCCGCTTCCGGCGTCTCGGCGAACTCGGCAACGTCACCCTGCTCATCCGCCCCACCGCCCGCCTGGTGCTGGCGATGGCGCTGCGTTCGGCGCTGCGCACGCGGCGCCTGCAGTTCGCCGTGCGCGACCAGCTGGCGCAGCTGGCCGGCCACGCCGGCGAACTCGAGGCGACGGTGGCGCGCCGCACCGCCTCGCTGGAACGCGAGGTGCTCGAGCGGCGCCGGGTCGAGCAGGCGCTGGCCGAGGCGCGCCGGCTGGAATCGCTCGGCAAGCTCACGGGCGGCATCGCCCATGACTTCAACAATATGCTGCAGGTGGTGGCCGGCAGCGAAACCCTGCTGCGCATGCTGCTGGCGAACAGCCCTGACGCGCGCGTGACGCGCGCGCTGGACGGCATCCGGCGCGCCTCCGGCCACGGCGCCGCCCTGACCCAGCAATTGCTGGCCTATGCCCGCCGCCAGCCGCTGGCCAGCGTCGCGCTCGACCTGCGCGCGCAGCTGCGCGCCACCTCGGACATGATCCTGCGCACGCTGGGGCCTGGCATCGACTTGCGCAGCGACGTCGCACCCGACCTATGGCGGGTGGTGGTCGATCCGGCCCAGCTCGACGCGGCGGTGCTGAACGTCGCCGGCAATGCGCGCGACGCCATGCCGGATGGCGGCGTGCTGAAGCTGGCGGCGCGCAACTGGTCCCTGCCCGACCCCGCGCTGCCGGAAGGCGGGCACCTGGCCGGCGACTTCGTCGGCCTGTTCATCAGCGACGACGGCGAGGGCATGAGCGAGGAGACGGCGCGCCAGGCTTTCGAGCCCTTCTTTACCACCAAGCCGATGGGCAAGGGCACCGGGCTCGGACTGTCGCAGGTGTACGGCTTCGCCATCCAGAGCCAGGGCCTGGCCTTCATCCGGCGCGATCCGGTCGGCACCACGATCGGCATCCTGCTGCCGCGCAGCGAGGAGCAGGCCGCGGCCCCGGGCATCGATCCGTCCGCCCTGCGCGCCGACGGCCTGGGCGGCCTGCGCGTGCTGTACGTCGAGGACGACCCCGACGTGGCCGACGCAACTGGCGCGCTACTGCAGTCGCTGGGCGTCGAAGTGCGCCTGGCCACGGGCGCCGATGCGGCGTTCGCCTGCGACCTGGCGGACGTCGACCTGGTGTTCTCGGACGTGATGATGCCGGGAGAGATGGACGGCATCGACCTGGCGCGCTGGCTGGCCGCCCACCATCCGGCGCTGCCGGTGGTGCTCACCAGCGGCTACATGCTGTCGCCCGAACGGCTGCAGGAACTGAAGGTGGGGTTCGTGCGCAAGCCCGCGTCGCTCGGCGCCATCAACGACGCCTTCGTCACCGCGCTGCGCAAGCGAACGGCCGGCCGCGGCGCGCGCCAGCCGCGCTGACCGCAAACGGCGGACGCATACCAATGTATGCCCCGCCCTATCCGATGCGACGATAGGCGGCCGCGCGCGGCGTCCGGATAATGCGCTTACCTCGACCATCCGGAGCCGCCATAACCGACACCACCGCACCGCGCGCCCTCATCATCGGCGGCTCCCTCGGCGGCCTGTTCACCACGCTCACCCTGCGCGCCATCGGCTGGCGGGTGGACGTATTCGAGCGTTCGCGGCACGCCCTGGACAGCCGGAGCGGCGGCATCGTGCTGCAGCCCGACGTGCTGCACGCCTTCCACTTCGCGGGCCTGCGCCATCCCGGCGCGCTGGGCGGGGCGTCGGGCGACCGCATCTTCCTCGACCGCGACGGCAAGGTCGTGCAGCGCGGCTACCAGCCGCAGACCCAGATCTCGTGGAACATGCTGCACACGCTGATGCGCGCCGCGCTGCCGGACGCGCAGGTGCATCCGGGCGAAACCCTGCCGCGCTTCGAGCAGGCGGGCGGCCAGGTGCGCGCCCATTTCGCCGGCGCGCGCGGCGAGACCGGCGACCTGCTGGTCGGCGCCGACGGCGCGCGCTCGGCGACGACGACCGCGCGCTGCTGGACGGCGTGTTCGCCCTCCAGCAGGGCGCGGACCACATGTTCCTCGAATACCTGGTGCCGGGCGAGGACCGCTCGCTCGCGCCCGGCGCGCGGCGCTGGAACTGGGTCTGGCGCCACAAGGAGTGGGAAGCGCTGCAACTGCGCGCCGGCCGCCCGATGCTCGAGGCCGGGCGGCGCACGGGCGACCGGATCATCGGCGCCTAGGTGCGCGGTTCCGGCGGCACGGCCGGCAGGCTGGCCACCACCGTGGTCCCCTGCCCGGCCCCGTCCTCGATCCTCACCTCGCCGCCATGCATCGCCGCGATCTCGCTGGCGATCGTCAATCCGAGTCCGCTGCCCCCGCCCGGCATGCCGAGGCCGCGATAGAAGGGCTGCAGCACCTTGTCGCGCTCGGCGCGCGGGATGCCCGGCCCGGTGTCGGCGACGCTGAACGCGATGCGCCCGTCGGCGCCCTCGCCGGCGCCAGCCATGGCGATGCGGATGGCGCCGCCGGCCGGCGTGTAGCGGATCGCGTTGTCGATCAGGTTGGCCATCATCTCGCGCACGAATTGCGGATGGCCGACGATCACGAGCGGCGCGGCGCAGCCCTCGACGGCGATGTCGAGTTCCTTTTCCAGCGCCAGCGGCACCAGTTCCGCGATCGCGTCCTCGGCCAGCGCCGCCACGTCGAAACGCTCGAAGTCGCGCGGGCCGAGCGCCCTGGCCTCGGCCAGGCTCAGGCTCAGGAGCTGGTTGGCCAGCCGCACCAGGCGCGCGGTGGCGGCGTCGAAACCGTTCACGGCCGCCCGTAGCTCGCCATGCTCGCGCAGGCGCAGCGCCAGCTCGGCCTGCGTGCGCAGGACGGTGATCGGGGTGCGCAGCTGGTGGGTGGCATCGGCGATGAAGCGCTTCTTGGCGTCGATCTCCCGTCCCAGGCGGCTCATCAGGTCATTGATGACGGCGGTGTGTTCCTGCAGTTCGGCCGGCATGTCGGCGATCTCGATGTGGCGCAGGTCGTCGTGGGTGCGCTGCGCGATCGCGTCGCGGATCCGGCGCAGCGGCGCCATCCCGCGCTTGACCCCGTACCAGATCAGGATGCCGATGCAGGCCACGAACAGCGCCTGCGGCAGCAGGACGAAGCGCAGCACCTCGCGCGCCAGCATCTCGCGCTTCCTGACGGTTTCGGCCACCCGCACCGTCAGCGGCGAGGCCGGGCTGTAGATTGACAGCGTGTACTCCGCCACCCGCACCGGCTTGCCGTCCATGGCCGCGTCGTAGAAGCAGGTGTGGTCGACGCAGGTGTCGCGCCGGGTCGCCTCGGGTATCCGCGCGTTGCCGGCGAGGCGCGCACCGAGCCGGTCCGACACGCTGTAGTGGATGGTGTCCACCTGGTCGAATTCGAGCATCGCCCGCGCCGCCTGCGGCAGGTCGACGTGGACTCCGTCGTGGCGCACGCTGACCTGGCCGGCCAGCGTCTGCGCCGAATCCTCCAGCGCGCGGTCGTAGGCGATATTGGTGAAGTGCAGGATCACCGCATACACGCCCCAGGCCCACACGACGCTGAGCAGCAGCAGCGGCGGCAGCAGCCACAGCATGAGCCGCCGGCCGAGCGAGGTGCCGCTAGCCGGCATCGTGCGCTTCCAGCAGATAGCCCAGTCCGTGGATGGTCTTGATCTCGATGCCGAACGGCGCCAGGCGCTTGCGCAGGCGATGGATATAGACTTCCACCGTGCCGATGCTGACCTCGTCCTCCCACGAACCGATCTGCTGGGCCAGGCGGCGCTTGACCACCACCTGCCCCGCGCGCAGGATCAGCGCCGCCAGGATCGCCAGCTCGCGCCGCGTCAGGTCGATCCGCGTCCCGTCCACCGTCGCCACGTGCTGGTCGACGTCGACTTCGAGCGCGCCGTGCACCAGGTGGCTCGAGCCGCCATTGGCGCGGCGCCGCAGCGCCTCGATCCGGGCTTCCAGTTCCGGCAGTTCGAATGGCTTGACCAGGTAGTCGTCGGCGCCGGCCCTGAGGCCGCCGACCCGCTCCTCCAGGCCCGAGCGCGCCGTCAATACCAGCACCGGCGTGCGGTTGCGGCGCAGGCGCAGGCGCCGCAGCACCTCCAGGCCATCGAGGCCGGGCAGGCCGAGGTCGAGCACGACCAGTCCGTACTCGGTCGTGCCCAGTGCGAGTTCGGCCGCCAGCCCGTCGCCCACCGGGTCGACGTGGTAACCGTTCGCCGCCAGCGCCCGGACCAGGGTCTGGCGCAGGGTGTCATCGTCTTCGACCAGCAATACTCGCATCAAGGGGCAGGGAGAAAGGATTTTTTAAGGAAACTCCGGCGATTATAACTTTCTCAAAATCAAGCTGGAGCCCGCATGTCCCATACCACCACCCCATCCGGGCGCCGGCCGCGCCGCGCCGGCGCACTCGTGCCGGCGCTTGCCATGGCCCTGCTCGGCGCCTGTTCCAGTTCGGAGCCGCCCGCCGCTGCCAACGCTGGTGCACAGTCCCAGCCGCAGCACTACATCAAGGTCGAAGCGGTGGGCGTCGATGGCGAAGGACTGCAGGGCACCTTCCCGGGGCGCCTGGCGTTTCGTCCCGGCGCCATGGCGGCGGTCGGCGCGCCGCTCGCCGGCCGGGTGCTGTCGGTCGAGGTGCGTCCCGGGCAAGCGGTGCGGGCCGGCGCGCCGCTGGTCGTGCTCCAGAGCGCGGAAGCGGCCGACGTTCGCGCCGCGCTGGAACAGGCCCGGACCAGGCTGGCGGTCGCGCAAGACCTGCTGCGGCGCCAGGAAGACATGATGGCGCGCGGGATCGGGGTCGAGGTCGAGCGCTACTCGGCCGAGGCCGCGCTGCGCGAGGCGCAGGCGGAGGCCGCGCGCGCACGCCAGGCGGCCGCGCTGGCCGGCGCCGGCAACGGCGACCGGCTGGTCTTGCGCGCCCCCGCGGCCGGGGTGGTCCTCGCCATCCAGGCCCAGGCCGGCGCCGTGGCGGCGCCCGGCGGCGACGCCCTGGTCGAACTGGGCGACCCCGGTCAGCTGTGGATCGTGGCCGAGGTCCCGGAACGCGAACTCGGGGGCCTGGCGCCCGGGCGCGCGGCCCAGGTGCGCGTGCCCGGCATCGACGCCCCGTTCGCGGCGGCGATCGACAGCATCGGCCACGCGGTCGACCCGGAACAGCGCCGCATGCCGATCTATCTCGCCTTCCAGGACAAGACGGCCGACGCCGGGCTCACCGCCGGCATGTTCGCCCAGGTCAGCCTGGCGGGCGGGCCGCGCGGCGCGCCGACCGTCCCGAGCACGGCGGTGCTGATCAAGAACGGCAGCCAGCGCCAGGTCTACCTGCAGGGAGAAGACGGCAACTACGTCGCGCGCCCGGTGCGCACCGGCATCGCGCGGGCGGGGCGGGTCGAGATCCTCGAAGGCCTGAAGGCAGGCGACAAGGTGGTCGTGCAAGGCGCCCTGCTGCTCGACAACGAAGCTCAACAACTCCTGTAAGGGCACCATGCTGCGCAATCTCATACACGCCTGCGTCCAGCGCCGGCTGGCCGTGCTCCTCCTGGCGACGGTGTTCGCCGCGTTCGGCCTGCGCGCCTACCTGGCCACGCCGATCGAGGCCTTTCCCGACGTGACCAATGCCCAGGTCCAGGTCATCACCCAGATGCCCGGCTACGCCGCCGAGGAAATCGAACGCCAGGTGACGGTGCCGCTGGAGCGCACGCTCAACGGCACGCCGGGCATGACCCTGATCCGCAGCGAGAGCCTGTTCGGGCTCTCGCTGGTCACCCTCATCTTCGACGACGACGCCGATCCCCTCACCAGCCGCATGCTGGTCGGGCAGCGCCTGGCGCAGGCCGGGCTGCCGGACGGGATCACCCCGACCCTGGCGCCGGAAGCGACGCCGCTCGGCAAGATCTACCGCTTCCGCGTGAGCAGCGAGCGCCACGACCTGTACGAACAGCGCGCCGAGATGGAGTGGACGGTCACCCGCGTGCTGCGCCAGGTGCAGGGCGTGGCCGACGTGGTGGCGTGGGGCGGCTTTTTGAAGGAGATCCACATCGAGGCCGATCCGGCCCGCCTGCACGCGGCCGGCCTGGGCTTCGGCGACCTGGAAGAAGCGATCGGCAAGGCCAACCTGAACGTCGGCGGCGGCTTCCTGCGCCATGGCGACCAGGAGCTGACCGTGCGCGGCATCGGCTACGTCAACAGCGTGGAAGACCTGAAGGCGATTCCGCTCAAGACCACCCGTAACGCGGCGATCACGCTCGGCGACGTCGCCGACGTCACGCTGGCCGCGGCGCCGCGCCGCGGCTCGGTCGGCTGGAACGAACGCAAGGAGATCGTCGAAGGCCTGGTGCTGATGCGGCGCGGCGAAAACCCCTCGACCGTGCTGGAGGGGATCCACCAGCAGGTCGAGCGGCTGAATACGTCCATCCTCCCGCAGGGCATGAAGCTCGAGGTGTTCCAGGACCGCTCGACCCTGGTCGACGAATCGCTGGGGACGGTCCATGAAAACCTGCTGCACGGCTTCATCCTGGTGGTGGGCATCGTCTGGCTGTTCCTGCGCAGCGTGACCGGCTCGCTGGCGGTGGCCATCATCATTCCGCTGTCGCTGCTGGCCGCCTTCTTCGGCCTGCACGCGCTGGGCCTGCCCGCCAACCTGATCTCGATGGGCGCGATCGACTTCGGCATCCTGGTCGACGGCGCGGTGGTCCTGATCGAGAACGTGCTGCACGCGGTGCGCCACCAGAAGCCGGCGACGCGCAAGGAAACGCTGGGAGTGATCATCCGCGCCTCGGTCGAAGTGGTGCGGCCCGCCTTCTACGCCATGCTGATCATCATCGCGGCGCTGCTGCCGGTGTTCACGCTCGAGTCGGTCGAAGGCCGGATCTTCAGGCCGCTGGCCCTGACCTATACCTTCGCGCTGGTGGGCGCCCTGGTGTTCACGCTGACCGTGGTGCCGGCGCTGTGCGCGCTGCTGTTCAAGGCCAATGCCAGGCTGCCCGACGAACCGGCCTGGATGGAGCGCATGAAGGCCGCCTACGGGCGCGGCCTGGGCCGCATCGTGTCGCACAGTACCGCCACCATCGCCCTCGCCGTGCTACTGCTGGGCCTGAGCGCGCTGGCGGCGACCCGCATCGGATCCGAGTTCCTGCCCGAACTCGACGAGGGCGACCTGATGGTCTACGTCGAGCTGCCGGCCAGCGTGGCGATGGAAAAGAGCCAGGACATCCTGGTGGACCTGCACGCCCGCCTGCGCGCCTTCCCGGAAACCGACCAGGTGCTGAGCGAGCATGGCCGGCCCGAGGACGGGACCGACAACGAAGGGGTCAACGTGATCCGCACCTTCGTGCGCCTGAAGCCGGCGCCGGACTGGCGCAAGGGCCTGGACAAGCCGGCGCTGATCGAAGAGATGCGCGCCTCGCTGGCGCAAATCCCCGGCATCCGCCTCAATTTCTCGCAGCCGATCAAGGACAGCGTCGAGGAAGCCGTGGCCGGCGTGCGCGGCAAGGTGGTGCTCAAGATCTTCGGCGACGACCTGGCGGCCATGCGCGCCACGCTGCAGCAGGCGAAGGACGTGCTGCAGCAGGTGCCGGGCGTGACCGAGCTCGATCTGTACCGCGACGCCGCCAGCCCCCAGCTCAACGTCGAGTTCGACCGCCCCGCGCTGGCGCGCGCCGGCATCGCGATGGAAGACGCGGCGCGCACGCTCGAGGCGGCGCTCGCGGGCCGGATCGTGACCCGGTTCTGGGAAAAGGAGCGGCCGGTCGAGGTGCGACTGAGCCTGCCGAAGGTGGAACGCGACGACCTGGAGAAGATCGGCCAGATCGCCATCGCGGCCCCGAACGGCGCCCGGATCCCTTTGCGCGAACTGGCCAGCATCGGCATCGTCGACGGCGCCGCCTACATCGTCCGCGAGGGCAATACCCGCCTGCTGGCGCTGAAGTTCAACGTGAAGGACCGCGACATGGGCTCCACCGTCAAGGAAGCCATCGCGACCGTCGACGCCAGGGTCCGTCCGCCGGATGGACACTACTTCAGCTGGGGCGGCGAATTCGAGAACCAGCAGCGTGCGCTGGATCGCCTGAAGCTGGTGATCCCGGTCGCGATCCTGCTGGTGCTCGGCCTGCTGTACGCGGCCATGAACAGCGGCCGCAGCGCCATCGCGGTGCTGGCCATCGTGCCGTTCGCCCTGACCGGCGGCATCCTGGCCCTGCTCGTGTTCGGCATCCCGCTGTCGGTCAGCGCGGTGATCGGCTTCATCGCCCTGCTCGGCCAGGTGTCGCTGATGGGCGTGCTGGTGCTGTCGGCGATCGATGCCCGGCGCCGCCTTGGCGAGGACCTGCCGACCGCGCTGGTGGCCGGCGCGGCCGACCGCCTGCGGCCGGTGCTGATGACATCGTGCCTGGCGTTCTTCGGCCTGCTGCCGATGGCGCTGTCGACCGGCGTGGGCAGCGAGATCCAGCGTCCGTTCGCCCTGGTGGTGGTCGGCGGCATGGTGAGCACGCTGCTGGTCGCGCTGTTCCTGCTGCCCCTGTTCTACCGCATCCTGACCCCGACCGTCCTGACCACGCTTGAAGAAGAGGCCGACGCGTGAAACGCATCCTGACACTGATCCTGCTGGCGCTGGCCGGCGCCCCGCTCCACGCCCAGCCACTGCCGGCGCAGCCGTTACAGGCCCAGCTATTACCGCAAGCGGTAGACCTGCGCACCGTGCTCGGCTTCGCGCGCGACGCCAGCCTGGCGGTCGCGCTCGAACGATCGCAGGTGGACGCCGCCAGCGCCGGGCGCCTCGAGGCGGCCGCCCTGCCGAATCCGACGCTGTCGTACAACCGCCAGCGCCAGCCGGGACGCTTGACCAACTTCGATTCCGACCGCGCCCAGGACTGGACCATCGAACAGCCGCTGCTGCTCGGCGGCCAGCGCGGCGCCCGCATCGACGCGGCCAGCCGCGCCGTCGACGCCGCGTCGGCGCGGGTCGCGCTCACCCGCCACGAGGTGGCGTCCGAGGCGGCGATGGCGCACGTGGCGCTGCTGCTGGCGCAGGAACGGCTTGGCACGGTCAAGGCGGGCCTGGACGAACTGGCGCGCCTGCGCCAGGTGGTCGACGGCCGCCTGGCCGGCGGCCTGGCCAGCGAGTACGAGGCGATCCGGGTCGAGGTCGAGGAAGCCACCTGGCGCGCCCGGGTGGCCGAGGCCGAGGCGGCGCTGGTCGAACGGCAGACCGCGCTGGCGCAGGCGCTCGGCGTCGCCGGCTGGCGTCCGGTTGCGCGCGGCGCGCTGGCGCCGTTCGCGCCGCTGCGTGGCCACGCCGCCGCAGCGCGGCCCGAGGTGCACCCCGAAGTGCTGCTCGCGCGCCGCGAACAAGACGCGGCGGCCGCACTGGTGGACGTGGCGCGGGCCGAGCGCATGCCGGCGGTATCGGTCAACGTGGGCCGCTTCTGGACCAGCAAGCCGTATGGCGGCACGACCGGCATCGGGGTGGCCGTCGAGCTGCCCCTGTTCGATCGCCGCAAGGGCGGGCTCGACAAGGCGAGGGCGCAGGCCGGCGCGGCCGCGCTGCAACGCGAACTGAGCGAGGCCAGGCACAGCGCCGAAGTCGACAGCATGGCGCGCCTGGTGGCGCAGCACGGCCACGCGCTGGACGATTTCCGGCGCCGCGCCGGCGCCCGTACGGCGGACCTGAAACGCATGGCGCACGACTCCTACCGGCTCGGCAAGACCTCGATCGCCGAGCTGCTCGACGCGACGCGCGGCGGCGTCGAGCTGGCGCTGGCCGAGCAGGAACTGGTCGCGCAGCTGATGGAGGCGCAGCTCAGGCTCGAATCGGCCACGGGCGAGCTGTTGCACAGGATCGATGACGGCCGCGCGCCGGTAGCCGATGCGTTCCGGTGAAAAATGGATCGCGATTCCCTACCCGCAGGATTTACCGTGTTTAACTTTCATCGCCTGGCGGAGGCGATTAAGCTGACATGGCGCCGATGACCTGTCGGCGACCGCCGAACCAAAGGGGAATCCATGTCAGCATACGTCGTCTTCATCCGCGAAAAAACCACCGACCAGGCCCAGATGGACCAGTACGCGCAAACGGCGCCCGCCGCGCGCGCCGGCCACGACATCACCCGGCTCGCCTTCTATGGCCAGCTCGAGGTGCTGGAAGGCCCGGCCGCCGAAGGCGTCGCCATCCTGCGCTTTCCCGACATGGCGGCGGCGCGCGCATGGTATGACAGCCCGGCCTACCGGCAGGCGCGCGAGCACCGCCACCTTGGCGCCGACTACCGGATGCTGCTGGTCGAAGGCAGCGACGCCGCGCCCGCGCAGGAGGCGCGATGACTGCCGAGCGACTGCGCGCCTGCCTCGCGGCCCTGGCCTTGCTGCTTCATACGGGGCCCGGCTCCGCCGCGCCTGCCAACGACATCGTCCTGGTGCACGGCGCATTCGCCGACGGCTCGGGCTGGAAAGCGGTGGCCGAGATCCTCCAGGCGGCAGGATACAAGGTCGGCGTCGCGCAGCATCCCAACGCCTCGCTCGCCGAAGACGTCGCCGCCACCAGGCGCGCCATCGACCTGCAGGCCGGCCCCGTGATCCTGGTCGGCCATAGTTATGGCGGCACGGTCATCACCGAGGCCGGCAACCACCCCAAGGTGAAAGCGCTGGTCTACGTCGCGGCCTATGCGCCCGCGGCCGGGGAAGACCCGAAGGCCTTGCGCGCCCTGTATCCGCCACCCGCGTCGAACGTGGTGGCGGTGGGCGACGGCTTCATCATCCGCCGCCCCGACAGCTTCGGCGCCGACTTCGCGGCCGACCTGCCGCGCGACGTTTCAGGATTCATGGCCATCGCACAAGTGCCAGTTGCCACCAAGGCGCTGGCCGCGCCAGTCACGGACGCCGCCTGGGCTGCCAAGCCCAGCTGGTACATCATCGCCACCGAGGACCGCATCATCCATCCCGACCTGCAGCGCCACATGGCGCAGCGTGCGCGCAGCAAGACCGTGGAGATCAAGGGCAGCCACGCGGTATTCATGTCGCAGCCGGCAGCCGTCGCCCGCGTCATCCGGGACGCCGCGCAGGCGCAATAGGCGGCGTCGCCCGCACCCGCTCACCCATCCGGGCCATTCACTGTCAAGGAGAACCTCATGAGCATGAAGCACGTCCTGTTCATCGTGACCAACACCCACGAAATCGGTCCGCACAAGCGCCGCACCGGCTATTTCTTCCCCGAGATCGCGCACCCGGTCGAGGTGTTCGAACGGCACGGGGTGGCGGTCGAATACTGCTCGCCGCTGGGCGGCGCGCCGTCGGACGACGGCTACGACGAGAGCGACCCGGCCCAGGCGGCCTACCGCAAGGGCAAGTCGATCCGCCGCCTGGCGCGCAGCCGCCGCCTGGCCGAGGTGGACGTGCTCGACTACGACGCGGTCTTCGTCCCCGGCGGCCTGGGCCCGATGGCGGACCTGGCCACGGACCCCGAGGTGAAGCAGGCCCTGGCGCGCGCCTGGAACGCCGGCCTGATCGTGTCGGCCGTCTGCCATGGCCCCTGCGCCCTGCTCGGGGTGAAGACCGAGGACGGCGCGTCGCTCATCAAGGGCCGCAAGCTCACCGGGTTCTCGAACAGCGAAGAGGAAAACTATGCGAAGGACGACGTGCCCTTCATGCTCGAGGATGCGCTGGTGGCGGAAGGCGCGCAGTTCTCGGCGGCCGATCCCTGGCAGGTCAAGATGATCGTCGACGGGCGCCTGATGATGGGGCAGAACCCGGCCTCGGCCGGTCCGCTGGCGGAAGAGATCGTGAAAGCGCTGCGCTGATGAGGTGAAACGGCATCGCCGGCGCCAGCCGGCGATGCATTCATGCGCCAGGCGAGCGCTTAGAAGTCGAACTGTGCCGACACCAGCGCGGTGCGCGACGCGGCCGCGGTGGCGAAGGTGCCGTTGGCCAGCCAATAGGCCTTGTCGGCGACGTTCTCGACGCTGGCGCGCAGGATGACGGGGCGGCCCATCAGGCTGGTGCGGTAGCGAGCGCCGATATCGAAGCGGGTCCACGACGGCAGGAACAGCGTATTGGCGGCGTTGTACGGAATGTCGGAGGTGTGGATGGCGCGGGCATTGAAGCTCAGGCCCGGCACCTGCGCCAGATCCCAGTCGAGGCCGGCGCTGAGGGCGCGCTTCGGCACGCCGTTGGCGTCGTTGCCCTCGTTGACGCCGCCCTGGGTTTTCTGCAGTTCGGCGTCATAGAAGGTCGCGCTGGCCATCAGGCGCAGGTTGCGCACCACCTCGCCCATGGCCGACAGTTCCAGGCCGCGGTTGCGCTGGTTGCCGTCCATGCTGTAGATCGTGGTGACCGGATCGGTGACGGCGTTCGGACGGTCGATCTGGAACACGGAGATGCCGGTCAGGAGCTTGCCCTGCTCGACCTTCACCCCGGCCTCGTACTGCTTCGATTTATACGGAGCGAACACCTCGCCTGCATTCGCCGCGGTCTGGGGCGCCGTGGCGCCGCGCGTCAGGCCCGACGTGAAGTTGGTGTACAACGACACATTGGCCATCGGCTTGACCACGATCCCGAGCAGCGGCGAGGTCGCGCTCTCGTCGTACGAGGTCGTGCTGGCTCCGCTCGGTGCGATGTTCTTCGCGACGACCTTCTGCTTGCGCACGCCGCCGGTCACCAGCACGCGGTTGTCGAAGAACGACAGGGTATCGGTGAGGGCGATACTGGACAGCTCGGTGCCCGAGGTCGTGGTCGGCGACTGGCGCACCCCGGTCATGGCCGGCAGCGGCACCGGATGATAGATGTTCGACTCCACCGCGGTGCCGGCCGGCGCGGGCAGGTAGAAGCTGCCGGATTCCTGTTCCAGGCGCGAGGCCGAGACGGCGAACAGGTGCTTCACGCCCAACCCTTCGACGGTGGCGCGGGCGCCGACCTCGCCGGTCTTGTTGCGGGTGGCGGCGTCGTACCAGGCATTGGTGATGCGCAGATTGCCCGCCATGTCGATCGCATCGTTGCCGCGCGCCGCAGGGAAGTCCTGCTCGTAGGCGTTGTAGTGGTAGCCGGCGGCGGCGTACAGCATCACGTTCGGGGCCAGGTCGTATTCCAGGCGCGACGAGATGGTCGAATCGCGCATCGCGAGTTCGACGCCCGGATACATCGCGCGCTTGCCGGACGGCGCATCGGGGATCCGCGTCACGTTGGGACGGAAGCTGGACTGGCCGCGGAAACCGTCGGTGTCCTCGCGCTGTGCATAGGCATCGACCACCCAGCGCAGATTCGAGGAACGATAGTCGAGCGCCAGCGCGGCCAGGCCGGATTCGGTCTTGCTGTGGTCGAGCGTGTTGTCGCCGTTGCGGTAGACGCCATTGAAGCGCACGCCCCACTGGCCGGCGTCGCCGAAGCGGCGGCCGACATCGACGTGGGTGCCGAAGATCGACTTGCTCTCGAAGGTGCCGGTGACGCGGGTGAGCGGCTTGTCGCCCGCGCGCTTGGTGACGATATTGATGCTGCCGCCGACGCTGCCGCCAGGGGGAATGCCATACATGAGCGTGCCCGGGCCTTTCAGCACTTCGACGCGCTCCATCATCGCCGCCGGCATCCGGTTGCCCGAGGCGAGCCCGTACAGGCCGTTCACGCCGACGTCGCCGCTGCCGACGCCGAAGCCGCGGATCTGGAAGTCGTCGCTGAAGCCGGAGGTCGAGGTCTGCACCCGCACCGAGGCTTCGTTGACGAGCACGTCGGCCAGCGTGCGCGCCTGCTGGTCTTCCAGCAGCTGCGAGGTGTAGTTGGTGGTGCTGAACGGCGTATCCATGATGTCGCTTGCTCCCAGCACGCCCACGCCGCCGCGGCGCGCCACGCCGCCGTTCATGTACGGCGCCTCGTCCAGCGCGCGGGCGCCGGTCACCAGCACCTGCTCGATCTGCGGCGCCCCGCTGTCCTGGGCGTGCGCGGCGCCGGCCAGCAGGGCGATGGGCGCGGCGACGAAGGCGATGCCCCAGGCGCGGCCGACCAGCAGCGACAGGGTGGATTGGCGGATGTTGCGGAAGATGGGCGAGCGCCGAAGCTTGGTCATGAAGGGTCCAGTCAGTGTCATTTTAATGAATGCAAATGAGAATTATATTCATTTGCATTCATAATCACAACGACTGGTTTTTCTGCAGGGGCGACCGAGACTCTCGGCGCGCCTCGAACCGGCAGTGTCAGAAGTAGTAGCCGGCCTGCAGATTGATCCTGCGGGTGAACCCCTGATGCGCGGACGATGTCGCGGCCAGGCCGCCGAGATCGGGCGACAGATAAGGATGGTGCTTGCCGATCATCAGGTCGGCATAGAACGACCATTTCCCTGCCCCGAAGCTCATCCCGGTCACGTTCTGCACCGAGTCCCTGTAGTCGCCGCTGCGCTTCTTCAGGACGCTGTAGTCGTTGTAGACCTTGAACCCGCTGAACGGGCCGATCCTGCCGGGGAGGTCATAGCTGACGTTGGCGATATGGATGTCGCCCTTCGATGCGACCGGGAACGGATAACCGAAGCCGCCGATCAGGACGAAGCTGTTGGGATCCAGTCCGCCATAGGTCTGCTCGGGGCCGTGCGCGGTGCGGTAGCTGTAGCGCATCGATTGCAGCATCACGGTGACGCGGCCAAACTTGCCGGTGTAGTGGACCGCGCCGGCGTGGCGCCGGGTGTCGGTGCCGCGGCCGTTGTCGATCTCGCCGGTCAGGCCCGAGAAGCCGAACTGGTGGCGGCCTTCCGGCCCCACGTTCCACACCACGCGCCCCACCAGGGTGTTGCGCTCGCTGTCGGTCTGGCCGGTGCCGTAGCCCTGCTCGTCGTCGTCCTTGACGATATTGTAGGAATACCGGTTCGAGGCGCCCGCCGTATTGCTGCCGCCGCCATAGGAACCGCCATCGCGCGGGAAGAAGGCGAGCTGCCATTCGACCGGACCGGGACGGCTGATGTATTTCACGCCGAGGTCGTACTTGTCTTCGAAGCCGGCGTAGAAGGCGATCGACTCGTAGAAGTTATTCGAGGCGAACGGCAGGAGGCCGAAGGGATTGCTGTCCAGGCCGACGTGCAGCTCGCTCTTGTCGTCGAAGCGCACGCCGCCCCAGGCATGGCGCAGGAAATGCTGCCAGTAGTCGCCCTGCCCCTTCGGGTAATTATTGTAGCGGTACTGGGCCGAGCCGATCATCCGGCCGTCGTCGTAGTTGACGTCCAGGCGCGCCGTGTCGAGGCCGACGAAACCGCTGCGGCGGTCCTTGTCCCAGCTCTTGTGGCCGTAATTGAAGCGGATCGCGCCGCCGATCATCAGCGGCGATGCTGCTTCTTCCTGCGCGCTCGCGGTCTCCTGGGCGTGAGCATGGCCGGACGCGAGGACCGCGATGCCGGCCAGGGCGGCGCACAGGCGTGCCGCCGTCTTCGTTTGCGTGCGTGCGGCAAACGCCGCCGTTCTCGAATCTTTGTCTTGCGGAGTAATGGTGTTGTTCAAATTCACGTAGATGTCCTGAGTGATGATCGGCGCGCCGCGGCCGGCGTCGAGCGGGCGACGGCGCAATTGACGAGGAATCCCGGGCTTACGGCCTGTTGATGGCGCAGCAGGGCTCGATATCGAGCGATCTATGGTGCGCGACTGCAAGTTCCCGAGGTCGAAGCGGCCTGCGATTGCCCTCGATGACCGGCACGGCCAGGCCAGTGACGTCACCGTCGAGGGAATACAGGACCAGGGTCACCCGCACGGGTGACGACGCCGCACAGGGCGCCCTGCCTGGCGCATGGGATCGATCCGGACAAGACAGCGATCTCGAACGCTGCTCAATGCGCACCATGCCCGCACGCGCGCTCGGCGCCGCAGCGGCTGGGGGGAAGCATCGATGAATGCCAGGCCATGACTGGCGGCAGAAAAACATATTGTAACCCAGCAATGCAGATTCGTACAAATGTACTTGTCAATGTTGAAACCATCGGACGGTTGCTCCGGTCTTCGCGCGCCAATCGAAGCGGCGCTTGCGCGGCCTGACCGAGGGTGATAAACATGACGCCTGTCCGACTGCCGCACGCGTCGCCTTCGACATCGTCCTCGACCTTCCCTCGACCTCGCCATGCCCCGCGCAGTCGCGTCGCCTACGCCCTGGACCGCTGCGCCATGCCTTCTCCGAACGCCAGCTCCACCCCCGCTCCAGTGCCGCCTGCGACGCTGGGAGACCGGCTCGACTTTCTCCAGCGCGTAGCCCAGGTCGGGTTATGGGAGATGCGGGTCCGCGACCGCCGCCTGTACATTTCGGACGAGCTGCGCGCCCTGTTCGGCATCTGCGCCGATGCGCCCGATCCCGATTTCGCGACGATGTTCGCGCGGGTGCATCCCGACGACCAGCAAACCGTCGAGGCCGAGGTCGCGAACGCCCTGCGCCACGGCACGTCGCTCGACCTCGAACATCGCGTCGTGTGGCCGGATGGCCAGGTGCGCCATGTGCATGCTCGCGGCGACCTGATGCACGGCAGGGACGGAGAACCGGCCTATTACGGCTCGGTGCAGGACGTCACCGAGCGGCGCAAGGCCGAGCAGGCCACCGCCCGTCTGGCCCGGCGCCTTTGCACCACGCTGGAAAGCATCACCGACGTCTTCTACACGGTCGACCATGAATGGCGCTTCACCTTCCTCAATGTGGAAGCCGAGCAGCTGTTCCAGCGTTCGCGCGCCGAGTTGCTGGGCAAGGTGATGTGGGACGAGTTCGCCGAACTGGGCGCGCGGCTGGCGCGCAAGGAATTGCGGCGCGCCATGCGCGAGCGTTGCACGGTCGCGTTCGACGATTTCCACGCCGCGCCCCAGCTCTACTGCGAAGTGCGCGCCTACCCGTCCGATGGCGGGCTGGCAGTCTATATGCGCGACATCACGCACCAGAAACTGACCGAGGCTGCCCTGCGCCACAGCGAGGAGCGGTTTCGCATCGTCGCCGGCGTCACCAGCGACGCGATCTGGGATCTCGACGTGCGCACCGACACCCTGTGGTTCGGCGCCAGCCTGCACCAGCTGTTCGGCTACGCGCCGGAGGAATTCGCGGCCTCGCTCGCGCTATGGATGGACCGCATCCATCCGGACGACCGCCAGCGCGTGGTTTCCCGCTTCGACCATGCGCTGCGCGACGGCGGCGACGTCCACTGGAGCGACGACTACCGTTTCATGCGCAAGGACGGCAGCGTGGCCCACGTGCACGACCGGGCCCATATCCTGCGCGACGACCACGGCAAGGCCTTGCGCGTGGTGGGCGCCGTGGTCGACGTGTCCGAACGCCACGCGTCCGACGCGCGCATCCGCTACCTGGCCTTTCACGATACGCTCACGCACCTGCCGAACCGCGCCTTCCTGACCGAGCGCCTGGAAGCCGCCCTGGCCGCGACCCGCCACGAACCGCGCCGCAAGGCGCTGCTGTTGATCGACCTCGACAACTTCAAGACGCTCAACGAGACCCTCGGCCACGCCGTCGGCGATCGCTTGCTGCAGCAGATGGCGATACGGCTGAGCGCCGGCCTCCCCGTCGACGTCCTCGCCGCCCGCTTTGGCGGCGACGAGTTCGGCGTGCTGCTTGAAGACCTGTCCCCGGACAAGGAACAGGCCTGCGCCCAGGCGAAGCACGAAGCCGAACGCGTCAATCACCTGCTGAACCAGCCGGTGCAGCTCGACGGCAATTGGCTGCATCTCGGCGCCAGCATCGGCATCGCCGTCTTTTCCAACGACGCCATGGATGCCGGCGAACTGCTCAGGCGCGCCGACCTGGCAATGTACCGGGCCAAGGCGGCCGGACGCGGCACCGTCCGCTTCTTCGAACCCGCCCTGCAGGCCGCGGCCGCGACCCGCCTGGCGCTGGAAGGCGACCTGCGCGCCGGGTTGCGCGACCATGCGTTCTTCCTGCACTACCAGCCGCAAGTCGAGCGCGACGGCCGCATCGCCGGCGTCGAGGCCCTGGTGCGTTGGCGCCATCCCGAACGCGGCACGGTCTCGCCGGCCGAATTCATTCCGCTCGCCGAAGAGATCGGGCTGGCCCTTCCACTCGGCCACTGGGTGCTCGAACGCGCCTGCCGCCAATTGTCCGCATGGGGCCAGCAGGCAGAAACCGCGCACCTGGAAATTGCCGTCAACGTCAGCGCGCGCCAATTGCGCCACCCGGCCTTCGTGGCCCAGGTGCTCGACTGCATCGGCCCGAGCGGCGCCGATCCGCGCAAGCTCAAACTCGAGATCACCGAAGGCTCGCTGCTGGACGACGTCGAGGATGCGATCGGCAAGATCAAGGCCCTCAAGGCCCACGGCCTGACCTTCGCGATCGACGACTTCGGCACCGGTTACTCGTCGCTGGCCTACCTCAAGCGGCTGCCGCTCGACATGCTCAAGATCGACCGTTCCTTCGTGCTCGACCTGACGACGAATCCCAACGATGCGGTGATCGCCCGCACCATCATCGCGCTGGGCTCCAGTCTTGGCCTGAAGGTGCTGGCCGAGGGCGTGGAAACCGAGGGCCAGCGCGACTTCCTGTTCGAGAACGGCTGCCAGGCCTACCAGGGCTACCTGTGCGCGCGGCCGCTCGAAGCGGAAGTGCTGGCAGGAATGCTGCGCTATATATTAAATATCGCTGTAAAAACAGCAGTAGCCGGACGCTTTCGATACCCAAAGGACCGAAACCTTCACACGTGAGAGACAACGTGATACGAAATCAAACGAAAGTACCACTCGACTCACACCATCTTGCCCGCGCCGTGGCCGGCGGATGGTGCGAGCGCGACCGGTCAGCCTTCCCGTGTACCTGCACTCGCCGTACTGCTCCAACAACTTATAAAAAAGGAAGCGTTTAATGAGTTCTCATATGCAATGCCGCCCGCACGCCGCCAGTCATGCCCGCCTCGTGCTCAAGCCCCTGACTTCCGCCTGCCTGCTCGCACTGGCCACCCTCACGGCGCCCGCCCGCGCCCAGGAGGATGCCGCCACGCCGGACACCGAGAAGGTCGAGCAGGTCGTCGTGACCGGCACCCGCGCCAGCCTGCAGCAGTCGCTGGCGCTCAAGCGCAACTCGGCCGTCGTGCAGGACAGCATCAGTGCAACGGAACTCGGACGCTTCCCGGACAATAACGTCGCCGATTCGCTCAGCCACGTCACCGGCGTCTCGATCTCCCGCACCGCCGGAGGCGAAGGCCAGCAGGTCAGCATCCGCGGCCTGGGCCCGGACTACACGATCACCACCTTCAACGGCCGCCTGCTCGGCACCGACAGCGCAGGCCGCTACTTCGCCTACGACGTGCTGCCGGCCGACGTCATCAGCGGCGCCGATGTCGTCAAGTCGACCCAGGCGCAGCTGGTCGAAGGCGCCATCGGCGGCCTGGTCAACCTGCGTTCGGCCAGCCCGTTCGAGCAGAAAGGCCAGCGCGGGCTGCTGCGCCTGGAAGGCGATCACAACGATATGAGCAGCCTGAACGGCAAGAAGCTGTCCGGCACGTACAGCAACACCTGGGATAACAAGGTCGGCGTGCTGCTCGGCGTCGTCTACGCCAAGCGCGACGTGCGCACCGACACCGCCGGCAACGAAGGCGGCTGGTCGCGCAATGCGATCCCGAGCGACCCCAGCCAGTTCTGGGAATCCGGCAACACCTGGGGCGGCCACATCGACCCCAACGGCAACGGCATCCTCGATCCCGAAGAAGAAGGCCTGATCGGGCCGGGGCAGTTCCGCTTCGGCTCCATCATGGAGAAGAAGGAACGCATCGCCCTCTCGGGCAAGGTGGAATGGCGCCCCACCAGCGACGTGAAAGTCATCGTCGACGGCTTCAAGACCCGCCTCGACTCGCCGCAGGTCGGCTACCAGCTGTCGTACTACCCCTTGTTCGCGCCGGGCCGCTGGTCCAATATGCAAGTCTCCAACGGCGTGGTGACCGACCTCACGCTGGACAGCACCGACCCCGAGCTGCGCCTCAATCCCGAGGTCCTGAACCAGACCGAGTACCGCGTGGTGGATACCGCCATGTACGGCACCCGGGCCGAATGGAAGGTGTCGCCGACCTTCAAGGTGGCGGCCGACGGCTACATCTCCACCTCGGAGCGCAACTCCGGCGGCAACGACAGCTATGTCGTGCTGCGCATGAACCAGCCCAACACCACGCGCATCCGCCTCACCGGCTCTTCCGTGCCCGACGTGACGACCACGCTGGCCGACGGCCGCGACCTGCAGACCGGCCTGGCCCAGGGCCTGTTCACCGCCAACGACTTCAATACCCACTACTACAGCCGCACGGGCGACAACATCAAGGACCGCATCGGCGGCCTGACGCTGGATGCCGACTGGCGGGTAGACCGGTTCAACGTCGACAACCTGAAGTTCGGCGTCAGCCAGACCAACCGCAAGAAGTCGCGCGACATGATCAACAACGCATTCAATGCGGGCCAGGATCATTACTCCGGCGAGAATGCGATCAATGTGGGCTCCCTGGGCAACAACGTCATCAACCAGACATTCAGCCCGGGCGGCTTCCTGTCCGGCGTGAGCGGCAACTTCCCGCGCAGCTTCCTCGGTTTCGACGTCAACAACTATGCGCAGGCGCTGGCCGGCCTCGACGGCCAGCCCCGCCCGGGCGGCGGCGTCTACAGCTCGACCTTGTCGGCGCCCGCCTTCAACCCGCTGGAAAGCTACCGCGTGGAAGAGAAAACAACGGCTGCGTTCGTGCAGGCGGACATGTCGGGCGACCGCTGGTTCGCGGACGTCGGCGTGCGCCTGGTGCGCACCAGGACCAGCGCCCAGGCCTGGGACGCGAAGATCAACGACATCCTGCAGAACGGCGCGTTCAACTTCACGGCCGTCTACGCCGATCCGTCGGTCATCCAGCAGGACGCCAGTTATACCTCCGCACTGCCATCGGGTAACTTCACCTACTCGCTGACCGACAACCTGCAGCTGCGCCTCGGCGCCGCCAAGACGATGGCGCGCCCGTCGGTCGACAAGCTGGCGCCGTCCAGCACCACCGCCAGCATCTCGTGGGGCGACTTCACGCAGATCTACGGCGGCAATGCCGACCTGAAGCCGTACACCGCGCGCCAGGCCGACGTGTCGCTCGAGTGGTATTACGCCAAGAGCTCCGCGCTGACCTTCGCCGTCTACCAGAAGAACATCAAGAACCAGATCACCAACCAGTGGCTGACCGGCCAGGACATCGGTGCGCCAGGAGGACGCCTGTTCAACGTGCAGCGCCCCATCAATGGCGACAGCGCCAAGGCGCGCGGCATGGAGATCGGCCTGCAGCACCTGTGGGACAACGGCTTCGGCGTGCGTGCGCAATACACGCGCAACCTGTCGAAGAGCTGGGTCGACGGCCAGGAACGTCCGCTCGAGGGAATCGCGCCGGCGACCGCCTCGCTGGGTGTCCTGTACGAGAAGGGCCCATGGAGCATGAGCGCCACGGCCGACTATACCGATTCCTTCGTCACCGCCACCAATGTGATCGGTTCGGGCTTCAACGAGATGGCCAAGTCGATGACCTGGGTCACGGCCCAGATCGCCTACGAGGTAAACAAGTCGCTGCGCATCAGCCTCGAAGGCAACAACCTGAGCGACGCAGAACAGGCGCCGAAGCTGACCAACGGCATCATCAGCCTGCCCAACGGCTATTACCGCTATGGCCGCTCCTTCACCCTGGGTGCAAGCCTGAAGTTCTGATGCGATTCGTCGTCTCTCCGCTTGCCGCCCTGTTGTCCGGGGCGGTTCTTTTCTCGGCCCAGGCGGCGGACACCGTCGAGACCACATTCCGCGCAACGGACGACGAGATCGCCAATCCCGAGCGCGGCATGTACGTCTGGGCGGCGGACGACCTGGCCGCATGGACGCAAGCAGAGGCCAATGCGCAGTTCGCGGCCAGCTATCGCCTGGTCTATGCGCCGGTGCGGCTGGACCGGCATGCCGGTGGCGCGCTGCCGGCCAGCCTGCTGGACGAATTGTCCGAAGGCTTCGCCAGGGCGCGCCGGGCGGGCCTGAAGGTGATTCCGCGCTTCATCTATAACTACCCGGCGGGCGAAACCGGCTACCAGGCGGCGCAGGATGCGCCGCTGGCGCGCGTGCTGGAGCACATCGGTCAGCTCCAGCCGCTGCTGGCGGCCAATGCGGACGTCATCGCCTACCTGCAGGCCGGCTTCGTCGGGGCCTGGGGCGAATGGCATACATCGTCCAACCAGCTCACCCTGCCGGAGGCGCGCACGCGCATCCGCGACGCGCTGCTCGCGGCACTGCCGGAAGACCGGTTCCTGCAACTGCGCTACCCTCCCTATCTAATGGTGTGGGCGCCGCAGGCGCCGCGCTGGCAAGACGGCTCGAAGGCTGCGCGCATCGGCGTGCACAACGACTGCTTCCTGGCCTCCGACACGGACGTCGGCACCTACGGCGAAGACGCGCCGACACGCCGCCGCGAGCGCGACTACGTGGCGGCGCTGGCGGCGGTCGCACCGTTCGGCGGCGAGACCTGCAATCCGGCCGATGCGGTCGATCCGACGCCGCGCGGGAACTGCGAGGACATCCTGCGCGAAGGACGGCAGTTCGGCCTGACCTACCTGAACGACACCTATTACCGCCAGCTGTTTCATGCGCGCTGGGAGGCGCAGGGCTGCATGGCGCAAGTCAGGCGCAGCATGGGCTACCGCTTCGAGCTGGCGGCGCTGCGGCACAGCGCCACGGTCGCGGCAGGCCGGTCGGGCGACCTGGCGCTGACGGTCAGCAACCGGGGCTGGGCGCGCGCCTTCAATCCACGCGCCGTGCACGTCCTGCTCAGTCACCGCCCGACCGGCGCGGTCGTGCGCATACCCCTGCCGTCGATCGACCCGCGCGACTGGCTGCCGGGAACCACCAGCAAGGTGAACGCACGCCTTGCCGTACCGGCCGGCACACCCGCCGGCGCCTACGACGTGCTGCTTGCATTGCCGGATGGCGCCGCCGCGCTCGCCGGCGACGTCCGCTACAGCGTGCGGCCCGCCAATGCCGCGGATGCCGCGCGGTCGCAGGGATGGGATGACGCACTGGGGGCGTTTCGCGTCGGAACGACGCTGCGCGTACAGTAAGGCGAAAAATTTCGTTCGATTATCATCGAATGACAACGACAATAAGGAGATCTGGATGAAAGACCGCTCGACCAAGAGGCGTCAACCCAAGCCGTGGAAACTTGTCTGCAGCAGCCTGGCTGCCGCCGTGGCCTTGTCGTGTGCGCCGGCGCATGCCACGCGCGCCAACGATCCACTGGCCCCTGCGGGGCGTTGGGAGGGCGCGACGAGCGGCAGCGCCGGCACGCCGCCGATGGGCTGGAACAGCTGGAACGCGTTCCGCACCGAAGTCGACGAAGCCAAGGTGATCGGCGCCGCGCAAACGCTGGTCGACACCGGCCTCGCCAAGCTCGGCTACAAGCACGTCAACATCGACGACGGCTGGTGGGTGAAGCGCCGGACCGGCGATGGCCGGCTGCAGATCCGCACCAATATCTTTCCATCGGCAGCCACCGGTGGACCTGCCGGCACCAGCTTCAAGCCATTCACCGACAAGCTGCATGCGATGGGCCTGAAGGCCGGCATCTACACCGACATCGGACGCAACGCCTGTTCGCAAGCCTATGACCTGCATTCGCCCAACCTGCCGCAGGGCACGACCGCCGAGCGCGAGGTGGGACTGGAAGGCCACGTCACCCAGGACATCAACCTGTACTTCAAGGAATGGGGCTTCGACTACATCAAGATCGACGCCTGCGGACTGGCCGACTTCCTGCCGGGTTCGGACCTGGTGAAAAAACAGAAGTACCGCGCGGCGCCGCCCCTGATCGAACGCGGCTCGATCAACCGCACCGATATCGAGGCCGTGCGCGCCCGCTACGAAGACGTCGCCGCGGCGCTCAAGGAGGCGCGGCCGAACAACGACTACGTGCTGTCGATCTGCGCCTGGGGCATGGCGAACGTGCGTACCTGGGGCAAGGACGTCGGCAACCTGTGGCGCACCAGCGCCGACATCACGCCGAGCTGGACGAGCATGCTGCACAACTTCGACAGCGCGGCGAAACGCGCGCTGTACGCCGGCCCCGGCCACTGGAACGATCCCGACATCCTGCACATCGGCCACGGCGAATTCGATGTCGCCAACCCGGTCGAAGTGCGTTCGCATTTCTCGTTATGGGCGATGATCAATGCGCCGCTCCTGATCAGCTATGACCTGCGCAACGGACCGGCATCCTACCTCGAGGTGCTGGGCAACGCCGACGTGGTCGGCCTGAACCAGGACAAGGCGGGACACCAGGGCGTGGTCACCTACGATTCCGACGATGCGCAGATCATCGTCAAGACGCTGGGCTCTGGTGAGCGCAAGGCGGTGGCCCTGTTCAACCGCGGCGCCGCGCCGGCGCCGGTGACCCTGCTGGCAAGCCACCTGAAACTCTCGGGCAGCGCACCGGTCACCCTGCGTGACCTGTGGTCGAAACAGAGTTCGACCTTCACCGGCGAGAAGGCGTTCACGCTCGCGCCGCACGAGACGCTGGTGTTCGAGGCGACCGGCAAGCGGCAGCTGGAAAACGGCGTGTACCTGTCGGAGATCCCCGGTTCGATCAACGTCGCCGTCGATGGCACCCGGCAACCGCAACTCGATCCGACCGTCCACCGCATGATCGACCCGTGGTCGAGCACCCGCTCGGGCGGCTCGCGTCCCCAGTATGCGGGCTGGGGCGGCGCGCAGGCGGATACGACGCCGTATGGCCAGAGCCTGCAGGTGGCGGGACGGGTGTTCGAGTCGGGACTCGGCGTGCTGTCGAACTCGCGGCTGCAGGTGAAGAACGATGGCGGTTATGCGCAGCTGACGGCCGCGGTCGGCGTGGACGATTCGACCGAGGACACGCGTCAGTCCGTGCGCTTCTACGTGTATGGCGATGGCAAGCTGTTGGCCGAGAGTGCACCGCTGGCGTTTGGCGCCAGGGCGCCGCTGTTGAAAGCGGACGTCCGGGGCGTCAAGGTCATTGAGCTGGTGGTGCGTGGGTCGCAGGCAGCCGATGGGGCGCCCGTGGTGGCGACCTGGGGGGATGCCCAGTTGACGCGTGCCGCCGCATCCCCGGCTACTGTCCAACGCAAATGATCTTGGTGTCGTATTCCTGGGCATTGCCTTTCTTCCTGGCAGCCCAGTCGATGACCTCCTGAGCGTCGGCCACCGTCATGACGGTGGCCTTTTCCTTGTTCTTGATAAAGGACACGCCCTCGAACTTCCCTTCCTTGCTGCGCATTACTTTGGCGAATACGGGCGGCTTGCCCTCCTCGGTGCGCTTTTTTTGCTGGACGAGGTAACGCTGGTCGATGGTTTCCATGGGAATGCCTTGTGCATAGTGGGTCAAGGGCGCATTTTACGCCTGTGCATGCTCGCGCAGAAGCTCCGCGCGCAGCGACTGCGAGCGCTCCGGCTCCACCATGCGGCCGCTGCCGGGACGCGCCGCGTTCTTTTTCGGACTGGCCTGCGGCGTGGATGGGCCTTGCCGTGCTGCCGCCCGTCATCATGGGCCTGGGCATCGAGCTGGCGCGCCGCGCCTGGCGAAAAGGCAGTGCGGCGAATTTGATTCATGTCAGATTCGAACCTCCGGAAAGCAGTATTTGTGATGCTTGTGACGGCGCACGGGCAGTTCCACCTGACCGCGCCGACGGAAACGGATGCGATCACCGGAGCGCATCGATGGCATACAAGACGATTCTGGTCCACGCGGCGCCCGAAGCCGAGGCGCAAGGCCGCATCCGCCTGGCGGCGCGGCTGGCGCGCGCCATGGACGCGCACCTGGTCGGCAGCGCGCCCGGGTGGCGGTGAAGGTGACCCAGGCCAGGCCCTGGCGGTGCAGGTGGCGCGTCATGGCCACGATCAGCCTGCGCCCCGCGCCGGCGTCGATGGCGGCCAGATTGCCGACCTCGACCACGTCGATGCGCGCGACCGGATGACCGACATGCCCGGCGATGGCGGTCTCGACCGGCAAATCGAGGTACTGCTCGAGGAACAGGCTGTCGTCCGAGGCCGGCGTGTAGCCCGGCGCCGCGACCCACCTTCCGTGAGCGTCGCGGTGTCCGGCCAGCGTGTGGCAGAAATGCGCGAGCCGCGCCCCATACGTGCGGGCAAATTGCGCGCCGATGAAGGCTTCCAGCGCAGGCCGCGCGGGATGTCCCGGCGGAACCAGTTCGAGGCCATCCTGGTCGTCGGCCCGATCGTCGCCCGCGGCGGACACGTGGCCTGGCCGGCAGGGCGGGGTTGGCAGGGTAAGCGGCACGGGGTTCTCCTGATGTTGTTCCAGGCTGCAACTTATGCGCCGAACATTAAGGTCAGATTAATCGCGCATCCGCGCGCCGGTGCCGGCCCCGCCCGACCCGACATCCGTGGCGCCGGGACGGCCGGTCCCGGCGGCGCGCCTCCGTCGGCGGATCGGAGGCAGCGCAAGCGTTCACGGTCGTGCGCGGCGCATGCTGGCAAGGCGGCCCCGTTCCCTGGCCCCGCTCAGGAGTGCAAAGTGTATAAAACCATTCTTGTTCGCGTCGACGGCAGCCCTGCGCGGGAAAGCAGGGTGCGCGCCGCCGCCATCGTCGCCGAAAACCAGGGTTCGCATCTCATCGACTGCCCTCGACGGGCATTACATGGCTCGACCTGTCCCTGTCAGCAGGGTCGATGAACGCCCCTCGTCCCCTGGTCGATTTCGACGCGCTGCGCGCGACCGGCGCCAGGCTGCTGGACGCCTTCGCCCGGCACGCGCAGCGGGCGGGCGTCGGATCGGTGGAAGCGCGGCTGGCGGACGACCTGCCCGTCGCCAGCCTGCAACTGCAGGCGCGCTGCGCGGACCTGGTCGCGCGGAGCCAGGACGCGCCTTTCAGCGCCAATCTCCTCCCGGGACGCCGTCACCTGCCGGAACAGCTCGTCGTGCGCTGCCCCCGGCCCATTCTCGTGGTGCCGGCGGGATACCCGCTCGCCCGCCGCCGAACAGATCAGCACCAGCGGCAGCCTTGGACCGCTGGGCGCCGCGGGCGGATGCATCAACGCAGGCATCGACCCGAGCCGGGTCCGCTCGCACGATGTCGGGTTCAACGCCAGGCCGCTCGACGGCCTGAGCGTGGCCGGCGCGTTCTACTATGTCCAGAACGACGACGAGATCGTCAACACGGCGCCCGACGTCTTCGTGGCCTCCGGCCAGACTACCGCCGCGGCGTCGAACTCGACCTGCGCTACCAGTTCAGCAGCGCCTTCAGTACGTACCTGAACCATGGCCGCATCCTGCGCGCGCAACTGGACAACCCGGACCCCGGCGCGGGCGACCGCCTGTCGGTGCCGGAACATACCTGGAAGGCCGGCGCCCAGTAACGCAGCGCACTCGGCCCGGGCCGGCTGACGCTTGCCGGCGACGTGTACGTCACGGCCGGCAATCCCTACTACATGGGCACGCCGCTCTATGAACGCGATATGCCGACCTATGTGCGCTACGACGTCAAGGCGACCTACGACATCGGCAGGTTCCAGGGCGCGCTGTTCGCGACGCCACAGCCGCACAAGTTCGCCAGCGACATCGCGTACGGCACGGCGGGCGGGCTGGTGGTGACTACGGTGCCGCAGGCCAGCGGCGGCGCGTCGCTGCGGTACTTCTTCTGACGCGGCGCAAGGCGAAGGGGAAAGCGGCGAGCCGCGGCGCCCCTTCGCGGCTGGCATGCGGCACACCACAGGCGGCACGTGCCCTAGTCTTGCCGGTCTTGGGCAGGCGACTGATTGAGCACATTCATGCTCGAAAGAACCGCGTCGAACATCACGCCCAGATTGGCGCTTTCTGCATGTGCTGGATATGCGCGGCGGCGTAGTCGGTGTGTTTCTCGCGTGCACGGAGATAGGAGCGCAACTCCGCGATATCGCGGCCAGGACGGAAGCTGGCACGCAGCAGGCCGCAGGCATGCAGGCGCTGCAGCCACTGGGCGTCGTTGACGTCGCTTTTTCTGCCGGGGACGGCATGCGCTTCGCGGGCGTTGGCCAGGATGACTTCCAGCCCGTGCGACTCGAGTACCTCAAAAGCGGCGACCCAGTAGACACCGGTCGATTCCATCACGACCGTTTTTGTTCCGGTCGCGACCAGCCAGCTGGCCATTCGCTCCAGGTCACTGGTAAAAGCCTGAAAAGTCTGGACCGGTTCGTCACATAGATCTGGACTGACAGCGGCGACGTGGAATCGCGAACCGATATCGATGCCGGCCGCGAATGGATGAATGATCGGCAGCCCGCTGGGCTTGGATCGTGAACGCCCTCTGGACATGGCCCACCTCCTGGATAGTCAGGCGCAGGACGGGGACTCGGAATTGGTCAACTTCCTGAACGGGGTCGCCAGACGGCGCCGCCACATATGAGTCCGCAGCTTCCCCTGGACCAGGTTTTTTGACGGGGTCCATGCCTCCAAAAAGTGTTCGGTCACGGTCCGGCGTGCAACCAGTGTACTCGTCTGGAGTTTCTGTTCATGAGGGCCACGGGCGACCGTGTGGGGCGGTTTTTTAAGACGTCTACATCACTACGAAGCTGACGGTTTTCCTGCTCCAACTGTCGGATACGCTGATGCTCAGCCGTCAGCGGCTTGCCGATACCGGGTTGGCCTTGTTGCTCGGCTTCGTACTGTTCCGTCCAGCGACGGATCGAGCTCACCCCGATGTCCATCGACTGACCGACGTGCGAGATACTGAGGCCTTGTTCTGTGATCATTCGGACGACCTCGAGCCTGAAGCTGGGGTCGAAATTGCGGCGCTGCCTGCATCGGATCCTGCTTGTTCCAGCAGCTGACTGCAGCAGCAATTGGCATGCGTCGGCAATTTGCCACGCCGCCAGACGCGGCCTACACGAAACTGACGCGCTTGTAGGATAATGCTGACATCCAATACGCGAAGCGAGGGTGTGCAGTCGCGCTCCGTATCCGCTATCCCACATGCGCTGCCAGCGGCAGTTACCACGAATCCAAGGATCATTTATGCGACACGCTCCTATGCCGGGACCGGTCGATGCACTGCTGGCCGGCTTAGGCAGCCTGCAACCACTGCTCGACGTCGTCATTCATAACGAACTCGACGTCATTGCATCGCGCCTGCGAGCACGCCAGGTCGCCGCCTTGTGCGGCTTCGGCGCGCATGACCAGGCGCGCATCGCGGCCGCGGTGTCGGAACTGGCACGCAACGCCGTCGCGCATGCGGGTGGCGGACGGGTCCGCTTCCTTGCTGCCACGACAGCAGCGTCAAGGCAGCTCATCGTCGCCATCGAGGACGAAGGTCAGGGCATTCCCGCACTTGCAGGCCTGCTGGCCCGTGGGACCGGTGGCCTCGCCGCGGCTCGCCGCTTCGTCGATGCCTGGGGAATCGACTCGGATTCCCGCGGCACCCGCATCGCGCTGGTCCGTGCGTTCCCTGAGCCGGGACAAGCCATGGACGACGACGCCATCGCCGGCGCCGTTGCCCATATGGACGCGCTGCCAGGCAATGTTGCGCTTTCAGAGGCGCACCAGCAGAACCGCGAATTGACGGACGCCCTCGCCACACTGCAGGCCAAGCAGGATGAACTGATTGGCGTGTCGGCGAGGCTCGAACGCACCAACCAGGAAGTCGTCGCACTCAATGCCAGGCTGCACGACAAGGCCGAAGCGCTGATGTCGGCGGACCGGCGCAAGGACGAGTTTCTCTCCGTGCTAAGCCACGAGCTGCGTGGTCCATTGTCAGCGACGGCCATGGCCGCGCAACTGCTCGAGGGCGATGCCGATTCCCAGCACCGCAGCGTAAAACTCGGCCAGCTGGTCGGCAGGCAGGTGCGCCACATGAGTCGCCTGGTGGAGGATTTGCTCGATATCTCCCGCGTCAGTCGGGGCCTCGTGACGCTGGACCGGACGCCGGTGGATGTGCGCCACGTCGTTGAAGCGGCAGTGGAGCAGCTCGAGGCGTCGGCTGCCGCGCGGCGCCACGCGATCGTCGTGACGTTGCCAGAGCACCAATGCCTGGTTACAGGCGACCGGACGCGACTGTTGCAGGTGGTCGCCAACCTGCTGGGGAACGCGATCCGCTATACACCCGAACGTGGCCGTATCGAAGTAGCCGTGTCGATCCGCGACGCCGCGGTCGCAGTGCGCGTTGCCGACGATGGCATCGGCATCCCGGCGACGCTGATGCCGCACCTGTTCGACCTGTACACGCAGGCCGAGCGCCCGGATGGCAGGAGTGGGGGGCTCGGCCTCGGGCTCGCCCTGGTCAAGAGCCTCGTGGAAGCCCATGGCGGCTCCGTGACGGTGCACAGCGTCGGCATCGGCGCCGGGAGCACGTTCGAAGTGCAATTGCCCGCCATGGAAGTCGTGGCGGCCAGGAGTCACGCGGCCCACTTTGTCCTAGGCGGTCCCGGCTAGGTTGACGACCGGCAGGACGAATTTCAGCCGCATCCCCTGCCCTGGTCCGGCGCTATGCGCCGACACCATGCCGCCATGGGCGTCACAGACGCTTTTCGCGATCGCCAGCCCCACTCCGACGCCGGAAGGCACCCGGCGAGGGTGGTGGGCGAACTTGCGAAACGGGACAAACAGTTCGCGCAGCTGGTGCCGCGGCGCACCGATCCCGACATCCTCCACCGAAATCTCGAGCAGCGCACCATCAATGCGTGCGGACAATGCAATGGAAGCGCCATCGTCCGAGAAGTCGCTTGCGTTGAGAAGCGCATTTCCAAGCGCCTGCGCGAGCCTTTCGGGATCGCACAGCAGTGCGACGTGCTCGTCGCTGTCACCGACATCGATACGCAGCGTCTGACGGCGCGTGCCGATCGACATGGCCGCCACGTCATGCGCCAGGCCGACCAGCTCTCCCACTGTCGCCGCGCGGATCGCTACTGGAATATCGCAGGCGCGCTCGATGCGCGAGGCGTCGAGCAGATCGGTGATGAAGCGCGCAAGCTGGCGCGTCTGCCGCTCGACGATCCCGGCCATGCGCGCGATCTCGGGCTCGGTCGCCATCCTGCCCATGGTCTGGGCCACGCTCATGATCGGCGCGAGCGGATTGCGCAGCTCGTGGGCGAGGATGCGCAGGAACACGTCCCGATTCTGCGCGGCGTGGTCGACTTCGCTTTCGAGACGGCAGCGTTCGCTGATGTCGGTCAACGAACAGACTACGCCAACGACCTCGCCACCATCCGCAACGACCGGACGGGCATGGATCACCAGCCGCCGCTGCTGGCCATCAGCCGATTCGGCGATGCATTCGAACGGCGCCTGGGCATGCCCGGTGGCCGCTGCTCGGGCGGCCGGTGAGACCGACCTCTGCAGCGCACTGCCGCCAGCATCGTAAAGCGCGGCAAAGCCATCCCACCTGTCGGGCTCGCCCACATGCGACTGCTCGCCCCACAATCGCTTCGCCGAGCGGTTGCTATGCAAGACCTCCCCGTTCCTGGCGCAGCAAAATGCCGGGCAGGCGATCTGGTCGATCAGCCACATGCAGGGAACCGGCCAGCCCGGCTCGGTCATCGCGATCCGGTCCGTCGTCATTGCTTCTCCATCCGTCATTGGTCTGGCAGTCATTCTCGCCGGTTGCGCAGTCATGCAACGTAGGAGCATGGACAGTGCGCGCGTCGTCCCAGGACCTGCTGGACTCATGCAGCCGGTCTAGCGAACGCGATATCCGTGGGCCGCCATGGTATTGTCTGATATTGGGGAGTTCTTCCCTTACCCGCGTCGTGCCACGGTCCGTCGCTTCTACAGGACCATAATCGACATGACGGCTATCCCACCTGGACGGGTATTGGTCATCGACGACAACATCGACCTGGCCAATATGTTCGCGATGCTGCTCGAGGCTAACGGCTACGTGACTAGAACCGCCTATTCCGGCCATGAGGGACTGGAAGCGGTTCGGGCCTTCATGCCCGATGTCGTCATCTGCGATATCGGCATGCCCGACATTTCCGGCCATGATGTGGCCAGGCGCATCCGCGATGGCGGCTATGGCTGCAAGCCCATGCTGATCGCGGTGTCGGGCTGGGGCGATGCACGCACGGTGGCGGCAAGCAGCGCTGCGGGCTTCGTCAGGCACATGACAAAACCGGTCGCCATCGAGGCTGTCCTGGAGGTGATGCGCGACCAGCGTCCACCAGCCTAGGCGCACCTGGGCCCCCCCTCGACATTGCGCACGCGCGGGTAGCGCCTGACGTCTAATGCAGGCAGCTGCGCTTGTGAATATACATTTCCCGGTCTGCCAACTGAACATAGTCCAGCAGTGCCGTACCGCTGCCCGGATCGCACTGCACGGCCCCGGCGCTGACTGCGAGCAAGTAAGTGCGCTCCTGCATCAGGTTAAATGCGTGCAGGTTGTCCCGAAGTCGCGCCAGTATCGCGCCCGGGTGCGCATCGTCGATTACGAATGCGACGAACTCGTCGCCCCCGAACCGCGCCAGCACGTCGCTGTCGCGCAGCGATTCACGCAGCACGGCCGCAGCGTCCTGGATCAGCCGGTCTCCGGCGGCATGGCCGAGCTGATCGTTCACCAGCTTCAGGCCATCGATGTCGGCATAGATGACGGCGCAGCCGGCATGCTTGCGCCGGGCCAGCCTGAACATGTGCTCGGCCTGGACGAAGAAGCCGCGCCGGTTGTTCAGGCCAGTCAGGACATCGGTCAGGGCGAGGGTGCGCACCGCACCTTCTGACTCGTCGCGGCGCGCCAGTTCGTCGGCATGCGCCACGGCGCTGCCCTCCATCTGCTGCCGCTGGACGGCGACCTGGGTCTCGAGCGATGTGCGTTCCAGGATTCTGCCGAGAGTCGCAACGGCCAGTTCGAGTATCGTGCCCAGCAGGCGGCGCCGCACGACCCATGTCTTCGGTGCCGCATCGCCGGTCCAGGCCGCGGCCAGCGCCGCCATGGCATGCGGGGCCGGCACGCCCATCAGCATCGTGCGCGGAGCTACCATCCTGGCCTTGCCCGGACCGCTGCCCAGGCGCTCTAGCGCCATGCCGTACCGGTCGGGGTCGGGCGGCCCCTTGCGTGGATCACCGTTGCGGTCGAACTCGATGCATTCGTTGATTTCTCCACGTACGAGCAGCAGGGCGCTGTCGACGTCGGCGAGTTCCGTCATCGCCCGGCCAGCCAGCGCAAGCGCGTCAGAGGCCTTGTCGACCTGCATGAGTTCACGCGACATGGCGACCACGGCGCGCAATCGCCTTATTTCTGCTTCCGGACCCTGTTCGGTAGTGCGTGTCATCGTTGCTCCTCAACATGCGTTAGTCCGCAGCCATGGCTCGGTTTCATCAGCCGCCGGGCGAGGACGGGGTGATTGCCTCCGATACCGACTGTCCTGCGCTTTCCCGACGGCGCAGGAGCGGATGGCCGAGAACGCGTTCGATCACGCGGTCAGGGACATGCTTGTAGCGCATGTAGCGACTGGCGAGGTCGCCATTACGCGCTGCCAGGATATTCAGGCCGCGTGCGACCGCGTTCGCGGTCGGCTCGTCTGTTCGACGCTGACGTTCATTGCTGCACATCGTTCCTCCATCACTCTCCACCGGAACGAGGGCCGCCGCGGGAGAGGTGCGTTGCCGGCGCTTCAAGCCCCGGTGCGATTCATCATACGCGCCGTACCGGCTGGCTGCCAGCGCTTTTCATGGAGGTCCGCCAGGCAGGTCGGGCCGCGTTCCCACCTGCCATTCCCACGCCTCGTGCTCCCCCGGTCGGCCCGGCGCATCGAACGTCGCGCCGCTTTCAGGCGACATGCACCAGCACGGCGATGTAGTGGCAGATACTACCGGCCAGCACGAACAGATGCCAGATGCCGTGGCCATGGCGCACCCTGTGGTCATTGGCATAGAACACGATGCCGGCTGTATAGAACACACCGCCGGCCGCCAGCCAGGCAAATCCAGTGCCACCGAGCGCATCCACCAGGGGTCCGGCATACCCGGCGGCGAGCCAGCCCATCAGAAGGTAGATCGCGAGCGACAGGATGCGCCGCTGCCTGGGATACCAGAGTTCCTGCGCGATGCCGAGCAGGGCCAGGCTCCAGACCACGCAGAACATCGTCCAGCCAACGGCGCCGCGCAGAGTCACCAGGGTGAACGGCGTATAGGTACCTGCAATCATGAGGTAGATCGCACAATGGTCGAGTCTGCGCAGCACTTCCTTGGTAACGCCGCGGGCGCTGTGGTAAAGCGTCGAGGTCAGGTACAGCAACAGCAGCATGAGCGCGTAGACACTGATGCCGACGATCTTCCACACATCGCCGGTGCGCGCCGCCACGACGACCAGCAGCGCGCCACCGAGGGCCGCCGCCGCCGTGCCCACGGCATGGGTCACGCTGTTGAAACGTTCGCCGTAATACATATGCCGCCTTTCCGAACATGAGCCAATGCTTGCGCGGCGCCAGCCCCGCACGGGGGCGTTGCTCAGTCGGGCGCTATCCGTTGCCCGAAAACCGTAGCGCGGGTATGCACGCAGCGCCGTTGCCATGGCCGGGTCAGCACCCGCAAGGCCACCTCCAGCGATATATGATTGCTTGCCAGGGCTTCGGCGGCGGATCGAATGCCCAGCGGGCGATGGTTGCTCACGATGGCGTCGATGAGAATGGCGTTCAGGCTGTCGATTCGGGTGCGCATTGGCCACTCTAGCACCCGGGTGGCGAACGCGGCGAATATATTTTTTGCCAATCGGGTCAGCTGCATGGTTCCATGCTAATGTGGTCTCCACACCAAGGAGCATGCCATGCACATCGAGCCAAAAACGCATTACAAGGGCTATACCATCGTGGCAAATCCGGTAGAGACGATTCGCCGGCGCTTCATGGCCATTTTCACGATCTACGAGAGCGAACATGCCACCTTCCCTCTTTGCCATGACCAGGCGATGGGCAGCAAGGGGTTTCTGACGGCCCAGGAAGCGATCAACGAGTCCTTCGACAATGCCCGCAAGTGGATCGACCACAGGCACATACCGCAAATCCATTAGAGCGCCTGGCATCCTCGTCCGGCGCGCGTGCCGGCATGAGCCGCACCAGCCGTCGCGCCTGCTTGCGCCACATCCGGAGGGACCATGGAGAACCTGACAGGCGCGAATGACCTGGTGTTTACCCAGCTCGACGAGCGATACCGCGGCTATCGCATCGAATGGGCAACCATCACATCCCAGAATCAGCCCACCAAATGGCTGGGGCACTTTCACGCGATCAAGGAGGGGGAACACACCATCCGGGGTTCGCTCGTCAATCCGCAGCACAGTGCCGCAGACGCCCTGGAGCGCATCATCCTTGTAGTGAAGGAAAGGATCGATGAAGCAGTCCTTTGAAGCGCCGCTGCACGGGGGGACACGTCGACCGATGACCGAGCCTGGCGCCGCACGCCTGCCTGGAGCCCACGTTAATGCACTACGACAGTTGAATATTGTAAATTTGACAATGCCCCGATTCGTACTATACTGACGCTCATCATCGTTCCCGGATGGGGAGACGTCCGGGGTAACGCTCTCATGGATTGGTGAGCGACGGCAGTGGGAGACGCCATGCCTTTTCGAGTCCTGATTCTTTCTGCTCGCCCAGACGATGTCCGCGTGCTGCAGCGTGCCCTGGCCAACGCACGCGATGGCCCGTTCGAGATCGAGACCGCGTCCACCATGCTGGATGGACTGCGCAGTATCGGCAGCGGCACGATCGATGCGATCCTGGTGGATCTGCTGCTCGAAGATGCCCAGGGGCTGGCCTGCTTCGACCGGCTGCACGCGGCGGCACGCCACACCCCGATCCTGACGCTGTGCGGACTCGATGACGAGGCCGATGCCATCGAAGCAGTCCAGCGCGGCGCGCAGGGCTGGTTATCCAGGGGCTACTACGACAATTACCTGGTGCCGCAGTCGCTGCGCAACATCATCGAGCGCATGAAGGTGGAGCGTAGCGTCTATGTGGCCCAAGCACGCGCCGAAATCACGCTCGATTCCATCGCCGATGCCGTCGTCTCGGTCGACGTGGCGGGGCGCGTGGATTATCTGAACACTGCGGCTGAGACGATTTGTGGCTGGACCCGCACCGAAGCGACGGGACTGCCGGTCGCCGACGTCCTCACGTTCGTCGACGCCAGCAGCGGGCACGCGATCGCCAGTCCGATCGACTATATCCTGCATAACAACCAGGCCCTGAACCTGAGCGGCAACGCCATTCTCGTGTCCCGCCATGGCCAGCGCATTCCAGTCGAAGACTCGGCCGCCCCCATCCACGACTGGAACCGTCAACTCGTCGGCGCCGTGATGGTGTTCCGGGACATTTCCGACACAGTGGCCTTGACCACCAGAATGCGGCATCTGGCACAGCACGATTTTCTTACCGACCTTCCTAATCGGGCGCTTCTGAACGACCGCATCACCCAGGCGATCGCCCTGTCCGGGCGCAACAACACCGCGCCGGCCCTCCTCTTCCTCGACCTCGACAAGTTCAAGCACATCAATGACTCGCAGGGTCACGCCGTTGGCGACCGGCTGCTGCAGGCCGTCTCGCAGCGCCTGGCGGACTGCGTCCGCACGTCCGATACGGTCAGCCGCCATGGAGGCGACGAATTCGTGATCCTGCTTGCCAACGAAAGGCGCGCCCAGGATGCGGCGCTGGCCGCCGAGAAAATACTGCAAGCGCTGTCGACGCCGTTCATGATCGACTCGCAGGAACTGCATACCTCCACCAGCATCGGCATCAGCGCTTTTCCTTCCGACGGTAGGGATGCCGCCACGCTGATCAAGAACGCCGACACGGCCATGTATAGTGCCAAGGAGCTCGGACGCAACAACTACCAGTTCTTCCGCGAGGACATGAATACGCGCGCAGTCGAGCGTCAACGCATCGAGACCAGCTTGCGGTGGGCGTTGGAACGCAATGAGTTCAGGCTGTACTACCAGCCCAAGGTCGACCTGGAAACCGGTTGCATTACAGGCGTCGAAGCACTTCTGCGTTGGGAGCATCCGGAATGCGGACTGGTCGGACCCGAGCGTTTCATACCGGTCGCCGAAGAAACCGGCCTGATCGTACCCATCGGACGGTGGGTTCTGGGCGAGGCGTGTGCGCAGCTGGCACGCTGGTCCAGTCTCGGCATCTCGAACGTGTCCATCGCAGTGAACATATCTGCATTGGAGTTTCGCCACCGCGATTTTTTCGCCGATGTCCTCGCGATCTTCGATGCCACCGGCGTGGATCGCATGCATGTGCAGCTTGAGCTGACCGAGAGCGTGCTCATGCACGATGTTGCCGCCAGCGCCCGCCTGCTGACGATGTTCAAGGCAATGGGGGTGCAGATCGCGGTCGACGACTTCGGCACCGGTTACTCGAGCCTGAGCTACCTGAACGAATTTCCGATCGACGTGCTCAAGATCGATCAGTCGTTTGTCCGAGCGATCAAGGCTGAGGGAGGCGCTGTCAGCAACGGGGCAATCGTCAGCGCAGTGATCGACATGGGAAAGAACCTGCACCAGCGCGTCATCGCCGAAGGCGTCGAGGAAGAAGCGCAGCTCGCCTTTCTCAAGCACCATCATTGCAACGAAGGGCAAGGATTCCTGTTCAGCCATCCTGTCGATGCGACGCGCATGCAGTACATGCTCGACACCGGCAAGTATCCGTGACCGGTGCGCGCTCCACACAGTTCAGCATGCGGCGAAGAAACAGCGCGCGCAAGCGGCCCGTCGGAGACGATGCAATCATGCAAGACTCGGGATGAGCATCTGCCCGATCCAGGTCTTTTCCTCCATCCAGGACCAGCGCCGCCCGCTCCAGTGTCATGCTGTCCGATAGCGTGCGCTGATCTTCCTGGTCGGTCTCGGGTGGGTCGAGCATGTCGGAAAGCATCGCTTCCAACTCCAGCGTGTCCCAGGGGAGGCCCGAGCGCACTCTGGTATGAATGTAATGCCTGATCTCGCTATCCTGCACGGCGGTGAGCGGCAGGCCGCGGAACGTGTTCGCGGGTTCGGAAGTCATCGTGTTCGCTCAACGGTATGATGAGCAATGCGGAGCCTGCGCGCATTGCCCACCATCGTGCCCACTGTTCTGGCAAGCATCGCGGCCGGCGCAGGAGTGGACCAGCGCCGCCGGGGTGGATGACAAACGGCGCGCGCGGATGACAACGGCAACACTGCATGCTCAGCGCCGCCGCGACGGATGCCCCGCGCAACCGGGGCGATGGTGACGCTCAGCGTGCCGGCGGCGCAGTCCTGGCGCCGGGCTGGCGATAGCCGTCACCGGTGTCGCCCGAAGTGCGTGCCGGGACGGCCTGGCCATCGGGCTTCGCGTCCGCGAGATCACCTCCCAGTTCGCTCAGGAACTGCGCGCCTGACCTGGCGCCCCGCTCTGCCTCCTTCACGAACGACGCGCGCACTTCTTTCATGGCATCGTCCTGCTGGCGCAGGTTCTTGTCGGTCTCTTCGACCGAAGCGCGCGTGACCTCATCGGCCAGCGTACGCGCGGTACGCGAGGTTTCCTGCACATGCTGTTCGCTCACACGTGACAGGTCGACCTGGGTGCTGGCGGCAAGCTCCGACAACTGCTGTTGATACGATCGCAGCTTGTCGGTGGCGGGCTGGGCGCCCAGGGATGCTTTCGATAGCGCGTCGATCGGACGATCGACGTTCAGCATGCGCTGGGCGGTGCTGGTAGTTTCGTCGAACAGGGTCTGGCACAGCTGCATGTTCAGCTGGATCACCTGCTGGAAGGAGCGCGCGACAGTTTGGGAGAGCTCGTTCATGAACGCGGTATGTGCATCGATATGCGAACGCACGGCGGGATTGACGGATTGGTCGAACGGATACATGGTGTACCTTTCATTGGAGAAAAGAAACTGGCCAAACGCGCGCTGGACGCAATACGTTGCAATGTCTGGCGGGA
Source organism: Massilia oculi (assembly GCF_017582745.1). Lineage (GTDB taxonomy): Bacteria > Pseudomonadota > Gammaproteobacteria > Burkholderiales > Burkholderiaceae_D > Telluria > Telluria oculi_A. The sequence continues at coordinate 1,652 of NZ_JAFVIM010000019.1, read as the reverse complement.
ATGGTCGCGTGGCGGATGCCGACTGGAAGAAAACGATCCCTGAAGATCGCATGTGACTTGCACACTATGCGCTATTTATCGCGCGCGTGCGGCGAATGCGCGCATCTATTTGCGCGCCGTGGCGCGCGGCAATGAACTGTGTCGTGCGAGCGCGAACCCGGGCAAGCGACAGACACGCACGATTCGGCACGGCAATCGCCTATACGTCCGCATCCGCGCCGCACCGGAGCACACTGGATGCAGCGCCATGAATGTCATCCCCGCTGCACGACGTTGACTCCGGTCGTGGAGGGACATGGACACACTGCCCGCAGGTCACCACAGCCCGCACGCTGCGGGCCGTACCACGCATGCGACACCGATCCATCACCGCCTGCATTCCAGGCATGGCGGCAATACGATGGTTACGGGCCAGCATGCTCCCCTAGTTCACCGCAGGAGGACATCATGCGACACACAATGACAGCGGTCTTCACAGACCGCGACCAGGTTATGGGAAGAACGGATGCCGACAGGACCTGACTGGGCATCGTCGGCGCTGTCCGTGCGCGCTGGATGGAACAGCACCAGCCCGGAAATCGATGGCGACGATTATGATCGCAGTCACTGGAGGACGCGCTATGCCAGCAGCGCCACGCCGGCTCCGTCAAGCATAGCGGCCAACGCGGACAGGCCGCGTCGCGCCCCCGAGGCCGACTGGAGACGGCGCCACCCAGGGGAACTCCCGCCGTGGGAAGCGTTCATGGATGCAGTACGCCATGGCTGGAGCAGGATCGTGATCGGCATCGACATGGACGAAGCCGACTACCGGCTGCACCATGCGAGCGCCTATCCCGATACCACACGACGATATTGCCCCCGTCTATCGCTACGGTAACAATGCGCGCCGCAGAAGCGTCTTTCGGGGCCGGGACTGGGACGACGTCCAGGACGATCTGCGCCAGGAATGGTCACGTGGCCATCTTGAAGGCAAGCCATGGTCCCGGGAAGAACTCGCGCCAGCCATGCAAAAAGGCTGGGACCATCAGGAAACGTAAGGTCCAGCCGTCTGGCGACGCTGCGCACCGCGCGCGCATCGGCCTGGCCATGGCCGTGACGCCGTTCGCAGGAACCATCCGGGCAGCGGCGCCCTGGCGCGCGAATCCTGACAATGCGGACGACTATCCGGTCATGCCCTGGCGCCGGACAGGGGCGGCGAGCACCCGCAGCAGTGAGGTTGGTCAACGACGGCAGTTGCGCGTTCGTGGCGGCCGCGCGCATGACCCTGGCAACCACGAACGCACCAATCGAGTCTCTTCAATTAGTGGAGTTCGGTAGCGCTGAAGCATCCTGGACGCGATTGGCAAGCAGCCACGTCGTTGCATCGGATGCGGGCATGGCAGACGAAAACAGCAAGCCCTGCAATGCACCGCAGTCGAGATCGTGCAAGAAGTACGCCTGCGCGCGCTCCTCGACGCCTTCGGCGATCACGTGGAGTGAATCGCCACGAGTTCACTAGACACTCCTGAGCCTATAATTGTAGGTTCAAAGAGAAGTTATGAGCGGCAAGCGGTACACCGAAGAATTCAAGATTGAAGCAGTCAAGCAAGTGACAGAGCGTGGGCACGCGGCTACGGAAGTCGCTGCACGGTTGGGCGTAAGCTCGCACAGCC
>NZ_JAFVIM010000018.1:0-142886 GCF_017582745.1 Massilia oculi | reverse complement strand
ATGCCGCGTTGTAGTCTTTCCAGTTGGTCGTTCGGTACTTCAGCTTTACGGGAGCAATCATGCCGTCAGTTTACCCGTGCTGCGCCTCGGCCGCTGATGGGCCGATTTGTGCAACAAAGCCGGCGAAGAGCCGAGCGGCATCCCGAACAACCTCGTCCCCTACATCGCCCAGGTCGCCAACGGCCAGCGCGACAAGCTGTCGGTGTTCGGCGGCGACTACGACACCCCGGACGGCACCGGCCTGCGCGACTACATCCACGTGGTCGATCTCGCGATCGGCCACGTCAGGACGCTCGATCGCCTGAACAAGGGCCCGGGCATCGTCACCTACAACCTCGGCACTGGCCGGGGCAACAGTGTATTGGAAATGGTGCGCGCCTTCGAAGCGGCCAGCGGGCGTCCGGTTGCCTACCAGATCGTCGACCGCCGTCCCGGCGACGTGGCCAAGTGCTACGCCGATCCGTCCCTGGCCCGCGAGGAGCTGGGCTGGACTGCCGAACGTGATGTCGCTCAAATGTGCGCTGACGTATGGCGCTACCAAACCACAGCCAAATAATGCAAAGGATAGTCTAATGAAAGCCATGATTCTCGCCGCAGGCAAGGGCACACGCGTCCGTCCGCTCACCTATGACTTGCCAAAACCCATGATCCCGATTCTGGGCAAACCCGTGATGGCTTACCTGATCGAACACCTCAAGAAAAATGGCGTGTCCGAAATCATGGTCAACGTCAGCTGGCTGCACGAAAAAATCGAAGAGTATTTCGGCGAAGGCGAGCAGTTCGGCGTCCAGATCGGCTACTCCTTCGAAGGCTATACGAAGGACGACGGCGAAGTCGTGCCGGAACCGATCGGCTCGGCCGGCGGCATGAAGAAAATCCAGGAATTCGGCGGCTTCTTCGACGACACCACCGTCGTGCTGTGCGGCGACGCCCTGATCGACCTGGACCTCAAGGCCGCGCTGCTGGAACACCGCCGCAAGGGCGCGATGGCCACCGTCATCACCAAGGAAGTTCCATGGGACAAGGTATCGTCCTATGGCGTGGTGGTCTCGGACGAGCAGGGCCGCATCCTGGAATTCCAGGAGAAACCAAGCCAGCAAGAAGCGAAGTCCAACTTCATTTCCACCGGCATCTATATCTTCGAGCCAGAAGTCATCGACCTGATTCCGTCGGGCGTGCCGTTCGACATCGGTTCCGAGCTGTTCCCGCTGCTGGCCGAGCGCGGCCTGCCGTTCTATGCCCAGGGCCGCCCGTTCAACTGGCTCGACATCGGCACCATGGGCGACTACTGGGAAGTGCTGCAGTCGGTCATCACCGGCGAAGTCAACAATATGGACGTGCCGGGCATCCAGATCAAGCCGGGCGTCTGGGTGGGCCTGAACACCAGCATCGACTGGGAAGGTACGACCGTTGAGGGACCCGTCTACATCGGCTCCGGGGTTAAAGTAGAGGCCGGCGCCCGCATCGTGGGCCCGACCTGGATCGGCCACGGCAGCCATATCTGCGAAGGCGCCGAGATCGTGCGCAGCGTGCTGTTCGAGTACACCCGCGTGTTGCATGATGTAACATTGAATGAAATGATTGTCTTTAAGGAATATAGTGTCGACCGAAAAGGCGAAATGAAGCACGCCTCCGAGTATTCCTCGCAGGAGTGGCTCAATGCACGCGACCGTCGCCGTACCCGGCGCAAGGAAATCGCGGATCAGAATACCAACGAGTTAGAGAAAGAGAAAGTCAGCGCATGAAGATCTATCCAGTCATCCTCTCCGGCGGCGCCGGCACCCGCCTGTGGCCCCTGTCGCGCAAGGTCTTGCCGAAGCAGTTGCTGCCACTGGTTGCCGACAAGACCATGCTGCAGGAAACCGCCTTGCGCGTGGCCGGCTGGCCGGAGATGATGGCACCGCTCGTGGTGTGCGGCAATGACCACCGCTTCATGGTGGCCGAGCAGTTGCGTGAAGTGGGCATCACGCCGCTGGGCATCCTGCTCGAGCCGGTCGGCCGCAATACGGCGCCGGCCGTGGCCGCCGCCGCCCACCATCTGCAGCAGATCGACCCCGAGGCCGTGATGCTGGTGCTGCCGGCCGACCACGTGATCGAGAACGGCGAAGCCTTCCGTGAAGCGGTCGACCGCGCCACCCGCCTGGTGGCCAAGGGCGCCCTGGCTACCTTCGGCATCGTCCCCAAGACCCCGGAAACCGGCTACGGCTACATCCGCCGCGGCGAAGCGGTGGACGAGTGCGGCGAATGCTACAAGGTGGCGCGCTTCGTCGAGAAGCCCGACGCCGCCACGGCCGAAGGCTTCCTGGCCGAGGGCGGTTACTACTGGAACAGCGGCATGTTCATGTTCGCCGCCGCACGTTATCTCGAAGAGCTGGAGCGGCACGCCCCTGCGATCGCCGGCGCCGCCAGCCAGGCCATGCACGCGGCCTACCGCGACCTCGATTTCTGCCGCCTCGACGAAAACGCATTCTCGGCCTGCCCGTCGGATTCGATCGACTACGCGGTGATGGAACACACCCGCGACGCCGCCGTGGTGCCGGCCGATATCGGCTGGAACGACGTCGGTTCGTGGTCGGCCCTGTGGGAAACCCAGGCCAAGGATGCCAACGGCAATGCCCAGCGCGGCGACGTCTACCTGGACGGCGTCAAGAACTCGCTGGTGCGCGCCGAAAGCCGCATCGTCGCGGTGGTGGGCCTGGAAGACGTGGTCGTGGTCGAGACCCAGGATGCGGTGCTGGTCACCTGCAAGAGCAAGGTGCAGCGCGTCAAGCAGGTGGTCGAACACCTGGCCTCCAAGGAACGCACCGAGCACCTGCACCACACCCGCGTCTACCGTCCATGGGGCCACTACGAGGGCATCGATGCGGGCGACCGTTTCCAGGTCAAGCGCATCACGGTCAAGCCGGGCGAGAAGCTGTCGCTGCAGATGCACCACCACCGCGCCGAGCACTGGGTCGTGGTGTCGGGCACCGCGCGCGTGACTTGCGGCGACACGGTCAGCCTGCTGTCCGAGAACGAATCGACCTATATCCCGATCGGCATGAACCACCGCCTGGAAAACCCGGGCAAGCTGCCGCTGCACATCATCGAGGTGCAATCGGGCAGCTACCTGGGCGAGGACGACATCGTGCGCTTCGAGGACATCTACAAGCGCGCGTAATAGAGAGTTTCCAGGCCTGCTCCCGACAGCGGGCCTGGAACTTGTCCTGCGACGGCCAGTCTGACGTTGCATGAACAAGATCCTGGCACGGGGCGGGGCGACCGCCATCCTTGTTGCAGCCGTTGGCATGGCGGCATCGCCGGCAGTGGCGCAGACCGAGACGCGGTTGCTCGATCCCGGCCTGCAGGGCCAGCTCGAACGCTGGCTCGGCGCAGGCCCCCTCTATCTCGAGAACATCTATACGCGGCAGCCGGGCGACGACTCGCTCGACTTTCACGCCGCTGCGGATGGGCGCGGCAGCAACTTCACCCTGATGCGCGTCGCTAACGATGCCGGCGACAGCTGGATCGTGGGTGGCTACAATCCGCGCAGCTGGTCGTCCACGGACGGCTGGCACGTGTCCGAGTTCGACTGGCAACGCACCGGCTTCCTGTTCAACTACACCGATCCGGCCGTCTACCGCCAGCTGTTGCTCGATAACGTGCTGCCCAGCCAGGGCTCGCGCCAGACCTATAACTGGCCCGATCACGGTCCCACCTTCGGCGCCGGGCCCGACCTCTTCGTCGACACCGGGTTGACGACCTCCATCTCCTGGCAACTCAGCTATGGCGACCCTGCCTTCGAAGGCCGCAGCATCATCGACGGCACCTTTGGCGGGCAGTTCAGGCGGGTCGAGGCGCTCGAGACCTATGCCATTTCACTCGTGCCCGAGCCACCCGCCCATGCGCTGCTGGCCGGCGGCCTCGGCGTGATCTGCTGGGCCGTGCGGCGCCGCCAGCGCTGACTTGCACTTCGTTGATTCCCTGCGGCAAACCAACTCAGCGTAGTTGAGTTTCCGCTAAGCTAGAAATTACCCATCTGGGCTAATTTCTAGTCATCATGTTGTCAATATCCGCATTTACTATCATTCTGCTAATAGAAACGGCAGGCACATCTTGTGCGATAACTAATGGGGAATCAATGACCACCTTTGCAACTTTCACACCGCGGCGTACGCTGCTGGCGACCCTGGTCGCCGGCTTTGCCGCGGGCGCGCCGGCCCATGCCGCCGACGTCGTCATCAACCAGCTGTATGCCCACTCGCACAGCACTTCGAGCAACTTCGGTCACGATTTCGTCGAGCTGTTCAACCGTGGCAGTGCGCCAGTGAGCCTGGACGGCATGCGCGTGCAATACCAGTCGGCCAACGGCAGCAGCTGGAGCAGCGTCACCCCACTGCCGCCGGTCACGCTGGCCCCGGGCCAGTATTTCCTGCTGCGCGGCGCGCGCGACCAGGGCAAGAACCCGATCGAGAACTTCGATGTCCAGGCGCCGAGCTTCAATATGGCGGGCGGGACCGGCAAGGTCGCCATCAGCGACGGCACCCGCATCCTCGACCTGGTCGGCTACGGCAGCGCCAACCTGTCCGAAGGCGCACCGGCGCCGTCGCCGACGCTTGAAAACTCGCTCCAGCGCGCCGCAGCCGGCTGCCAGGACAGCGACGACAACCGCGCTGACTTCGTGCTGGCGCCGGCGATCGGCCCGCGCACCACTGCATCGCCGCTGCAGGCCTGTGGCGACACCGGCCCGACACCCAAGCCGATCGTGCTGGCCTGCCCGGCAACGGTGCAGGTCGAGCAGGGCCGTGGCGGATCGGCGCTGTTGTCGGCAATCGATGGCGATGCCATCGTCAACCGCGCCGGCATCGTGTCGGGCGGCGTCGCCGGTATCACCCTCGGCGGCTTCACCCCGGCCACGGTGACCGGCGGCAAGGCCGAGGCGCGCCTCGACATCGCCGCCACCCTGGCCGGCGGCCGCTATCCGGTGCAGGTCGAGTTCGGCAACGATGCCGGCGAGACCGAGCGCTGCACGGTCGACGTCGCCGTTGCCGGCCTGTTGACCATTCCGCAGATCCAGGGCTCCGGCGACACCAGCCCCTACGCCAACACCGTGCAGACCGCGCGCGGCGTGATTACCGCCAAGGTCGACGGCGGCTTCTTCATCCAGGATCCACAGGGCGATGGCGATCCGACGACCTCGGACGGCATCTATGTCTACGGCACCGACACCACGCTGGCGATCGGCACCCTGGTCAGCGTGACCGGGCAGGTGGTCGAGTTCCGCCCCAACGGCGCCGACCGCACCTATACCGAGTTCAAGGACGTCACCAATATCACCGCGCTGGGCGCCGGCCCGGCCATCGTGCCGACCAATATCACGCTGCCCGGCACCGACCTGGCCAGCGTGGAAGGCATGCTGGTGCGCTTCACCAATACGCTCACCATCAACGGCAACGGCGACCTGGCCAACCGCGGCGAGCTGACCCTGTCCAACGGCCGCCGCGAGCAGCCGACCAGCCGCTATCCGCAGGGCTCGGCCGAAGCGGAAGCCCTTTATCGCGAGCATATGGCCAACCGCATCGTGCTGGACGACGGCCTGTTCCGCGCTCCGGCCGCCATGCCTTACCTGGCCGAGGACGGCACCGTGCGCGCCGGCGACACGATCGACAACCTGACCGGCGTGATCGACTTCGGCTCCACCGGCACCAGCAGCGGCGCCAGCACCGGCTTCAAGCTGCAGCCGACCGAAGCCCCGGTCATCGTGCGCGCCAACGAGCGCCCGGCGGCGCCGGTGCTGCCGGAAGGCGTCAAGGTCGCGGCCGCCAACGTGCTGAATTTCTTCACCACCTTCACCAATGGCGGCGATGCCTGGGGCAGGTCGGGCCAGGGTTGCAAGTTGGGAGACAGCACATCCGCCGGCAATTGCCGCGGCGCCGACAACGCAGCCGAGTTCGTCCGCCAGCGCGACAAGATCGTCGCCTCGCTGGCCGCGCTGAATGCCGACGTGGTGGGTTTGATGGAAATCCAGAACAACGGCGACATCGCGGCCAAGTACCTGGTCGACGAGATCAACCGCGTCACCGCGCCGGGCACCTACGCCGTGGTGCCGGCGCCCGTTGGACTGGGCACCGATGCGATCCGCGTCGCCATGATCTACAAGCCCTCCAGGCTGACCCTGGTGGGGGGCGCGCTGTCCGACCCGCACGAGATCAACAGCCGTCCACCGATGGCGCAGACCTTCATGGCCGGCAACGGCGGCAAATTCTCCGTCATCGCCAACCACCTGAAATCGAAGGGCTGCGGCGGCGCCAGCGGCGGCGATGCCGACCAGGGCTACGGCCAGGGTTGCTATGACGCCACCCGCGTCCAGCAAGCCCAGCGCCTGACCAGCTTCTTCATCCCGCAAGTGGTCGCGGCGGCGAAGGATCCGGATGTGCTGGTGCTGGGCGACCTGAACTCCTACGCTTTCGAGCGCCCGATCAACCACCTGACCGGCGCCGGCGGCATGGTCAATGTGATCGAGCAGTTCGTGCGCCCGCACGCGATGCCGTACTCCTATGTGTTCAACGGCCTGGCCGGCTCGCTCGACCACGTCCTGGCCAGCAGCTCGCTGGCGCCGCAGGTGGTGGGCGCGGCCGAGTGGCACAACAATGCGGATGAGCCGAAGGATATTGACTACAACATCGAGAGCACCGGCACCGACGTCTATCGCAAGAACGCCTACCGCGCCTCGGACCACGATCCGCTGGTGGTCAGCCTGAACCTGGCCGGTTCGATTACCGACGTCACCGCGTCGAGCAGGATCGTGATCGGCGGCTTCAGCATCAACCGCGCGACGGGCAAGACCACCGGCAATGTCACCATCACCAACACGAGCGCCAAGGCGCTGACCGGTCCGCTGCACCTGGTGCTGCAGGGCCTGCCGGACGGGATCACGCTCGACAATCCGGCCGGCATGCACGCGGGTGCGCCGTATCTGACCTTGCCGCAGGCGAGCATCGCCCCGGGCGCCACGGTCACCGTCCCGACGGCGTTCACCAACGGCGCCAAGCGCAACTTCACCTATACGCCGCAGCTCGTCTCCGGCTCGTTCTAAAGGAAATGATCATGTCTAACTTTGCATCCCTGTTGTTCCGCGCGCTGCTGGCGCTGTCGATCGCGGTCGGCGCTCCGGCGGCCCTGGCCGGTCCGATGTATCGCGTCTCGCTCGACACCTCGGCCCTGGCCGGTACCGTCGGCTACCTCGACCTGGGCCTGAACGGCCCGCTGGACGCCGCGCCGACGGTGGCCCGCCTCGGCAATTTCAGCGGCGCCTTCCTGGAGGGGAATATGACGTCCGGCGACGTCGGCGGCGACGTCGTGAACGGCATCGTGCTGCGCAACGGTCCGGAATGGAATTTCTTCGACCAGCTGGTCACCTTCGGCGGCCTGTTCAGCTTCGACGTCGAGTTCGACCTGGGCGAGGGCGCCAACGGCAGCCTGTTCAGCGTCGCCTTCGTCGATGACGCCTTGAATTACCTGGGCGCCGCCGGCAATGTGATCGAGATGAACCTGGTCGCTGGCCAGAGCGTCGAGCTGCAGCTGGTGGATGGAGCGTTTGCCGGCGTGGCCGAGGTGCCGGAACCGGGCGCCTGGCTGCTGCTCGCGAGCGGCCTGTTCCTGCTGGTGACGACGCGCCGCCTGCGGCAGCGCTGATACCTGCTGAAAACTGCGGATCAGGACTGGGAAAGGCGGGCCTCGAGCGCGGCGCGGCGCTGGGCATCGATGCGCCAGGCCTCCGCATTGCCGTCGATGATGCGCAGGCTGGCGCATCCTTCGGCGGCGCAATCGGGCGCCGGCGTCGTGGCGGAGGCGACGGTAGCGACGACCGGCGCGCCTGCGGCCAGTGCCGGCGCCGTAGTCGGGGTGGCGTCCGGCACGGTGTCCGGCGCGTTCGCGGAGGCGGCCGCACTGGCGATCGAGATGGCGGAGGCGGTGTGGACGGTCGTGTCGACGTCGTACTGGCCGCCGCAGGCAGCCAGGAAGGACGTCAGGGAGAGGGCGATGAGGGTGCGCAGGAGGGTCATGTATGAACTCGGACAAGCTCGTCTGTAACGAATCTATTGTAGTGAGTAAATTTTTCCTGCGCTCAATTTTTTACATTTGCGAACGTCCAGGTTTGCATTCGATGAAAACAGGATGCGCGACGTTTACGCTTTTTGCCTGCAAATGAGAAATATATCCTCAGCGAAATTAAAGATAATCTGAAGTAAGAATTTGAGCGTCGGATTGTTCCGTAAGCTCCACGCAACAGCCAAGTGGACACATTTGGTAACAGTTAGTCAATGTGATCTGCTTGACCGGTCATATCGTGCGCGCGAAGATGGCGGCATGAAAAAACTCATCCTCATTCTCCTGTTCGGCGCCACCGCCGCCTGCACCACCCAGGCCCACGATCCTGCCTCGCCGCCCGTGAAAGACGGCGCGCCGCCGGTGGTTGCGCTGCAGCCCGGCGCCACCGTCTCCGAGATCAAGCGCCTGATCGGCACGCCCGCCTGCAGCGACAATGCGCAATGCCGTTCGCTCCCGGTCGGCGCGCTCGCCTGCGGCGGCCCGCAGGAGTACCTGCCGTACTCGACCGCGCAGACCGACGAAAAGGCCTTGCTGGCCCTGGCCGAGCGCTCGAAGACCGAGCGCCAGGCCGAGATCCAGCGTACCGGCGAAATGTCGATCTGCATCCACCGCCCCGATCCGGGCGCCGTCTGCGTCGCCGGCGCTTGCCAGCTCGGTTCGCCCGCAACCTGATTCATTTCGTATCCATTCAAAACGACAAAGCGCGCCGAGGCGCGCTTTGTCTATCTACTGCTGCCACTCACCGCTTACACGCCGACGTCCTTCTCCTTAACGCGCTGCGGACGCTCTGCCTTCGGCACCGGCTGGTTGGTCTCGACCTGCAGCACGGTGGTCGAGCCGACCGCGCCGCTGGCGTCCAGCAGGCGCACGGCTCCCAGGAAGCGCTTGCCGGTCGGCAGGCCGGACCAGCTTACCGCGACCGTCGCCTTGCCGCCGGCATACACGGTCGCCGGCACCATGGCGCGCAGATTGCCGCCCTTGTCGCTGGTGTTGACGACCACCGCATGCAGGCCATACGAAGTGGTGCTGCCGGATGCAGTGCTGTAGCCCAGCGTGCAGACCTTGTAATTGCCTGCCGGCGGGGCCGCCAGCGCGATCGTCTCGTCCGAGCCGTAGGTGGCCGAGTAGGCCACCAGCTGGCCGGCCGCGTTCACCATCACGAGGTCGAGGTCGTCGCCGCCATTGCCGCTGGTATCGCGATCGAACAGCTCGAACTGCGCCGCCATGGTGTCGGCGGTGAAGGTCACCGGCAGCACGCGGGTGCCGTACAGGCCGCGGTGGCAGGCGTTGGCCATCAGATCCAGCGATTCGAGGCTGCCGTCCGGCGCCGGGGCGATCGTGTTTGCGGTGCGCACGATTTCCTTCAGGCCGCCGACGCTCGAGCCCATCTTGCCGGCGAAGCCGGTGGTGATGCTCAGCGCCTTGCTGCCGCTGGCGCGGTCGCTCGAGAAGAACGTCGGGGCGATGATCAGCTTGCCGGAACGTGCCACGATCGGGCTGCGCACGGTATGGCCGCCGCCGGTCCAGGTCAGCGAACCGTACTGCCAGGCGTTTTCGGGGGCGCTGGTGCGGGTCAGGGTCACAGTGAACGACTTGGTCTGGCCTGGCTCGATCGCCAGCGTGGCCGGCGACACCACGGCGCTGTAGCCCGGCACCGAGATCTGCGAGCTGAAGCTCGAGGTGCTGGCGCTGACATTGGTCACCGTGCGGTTGATCGTCAGCGAGCCGAGCACGTTGCCGACGGCGATCGACGGCAGGTTCAGCTCGTAGCCGGGGATCTGGCCGCCCGCGCACTGGCCCGCCACGCCGGCGCCGCACAGGTATTTGCGGTAATCGGCTTCGCCGATGTCATAGACCAGGCCCGGGTCAAGGGCGGCGGTCGGGTTGACATGGCCGGCGCCCTGCGCGAACGGCAGGATGCCGCGCAGATCGCCCTGCTGGGTATCCGGGAAGGTGTCGGTCGCGGTGGTCATCAGCGCCGACTTGATCATCGCCGGCGTCCAGGTCGGGTGTTTCTGGCGCAGCAGGGCGGAGAGGCCGGCCACGTGCGGGGCCGACATCGAGGTGCCCTGCAGCGATACGAACTCGACCGGCGGCACCAGGGTGCCGTTGACGATGTCGTCATGCTGTTCCTGCGTCAGGCCGGGCGTGCCGCCGGCAATGATGTCCACGCCCGGCGCGGTCACGTCCGGCTTGAGCACGTTGGCGTCAGCGCGATTCGGGCCGCGCGACGAGAAGCTCGCCATGATCGGGGCGTTCAGCCGCGACGTACCGACCACGAATTTGCTGATTGCTGCGGTGGCGTTGGCCGCACTCGCGGCCGCATAGCTGCGGATCGCCTGGCCGTCGGCCTGGGTGACGTGGACCGAGGGCACCGAGTGCATGTCGGCGACCAGGCCGCTGCCGTTGTCGACCTGGATCATGCCAACGCCGCCCGCTTCGCGCACCGCGCGGCTCTTGTCGACGCGGTCGTTCTCTCCGCGGTTGCAGATCACGACCTTGCCAGCCACCTTGGCCGGGTCGAGCACCGCCTGGCCGCCGTTGAACGAGGCGCTGTAGCAGAAGGCGAGGCGGGCGGCGTTGGCGCCCGGCAGGCCGACGGTCGAGGCGTCCACCACCGGCTCGGGCGGCAGCGGGGTGGTGTTCATCGAGGCGCCGGTGTATTTCTGGTTATTGCCCAGGGTGACGGTCGCCTGGAATTCGCGGTTATGGGTCGAGGCGCCGACCGTGGTGTGCCACGGGCTGATGTGGGCCACCTGGTTGCCCGGGCCGTCGTTGCCGGCGGAAGCCACGGCCACGACGCCGGCATTGGCGGCGCCGAAGAAGGCCTGCTCGACCGGATCGGTGAGGCTGGTGCCGCCGCTGATCGAGAAGTTAATCACATGCACGCCGTCGGCGACCGCTTTCTCGATGGCGGCCACGCTATCGCCCACGTAGCAGCTGTTGCGCCGGCCGATGGTCACGCTCGGGTCGACGTAGGTCCAGCAGACCTTGTACGAAGCGATGCGCGCGCGCGGGGCCACGCCCGACATCTCACCGATGTTGACGCCGGCCATGGTCACGTCCACGCCGTAGTTGCCGCCTGCGGTGGTCGAGGTGTGGGTGCCGTGGCTGCCTTCGCCGACGTCGCCGCCGAGCGAATCGCGCGGCGAGGAGCGGAATTCGCTCCAGTGGGTGGTGCGCCCGGTGCTCAGGTACGTGCTGTCGAAGTATTGTGCGCCGATCAGCTTGTTATTGCAGTGGGCGGTGGTGAAACCTTCGCCGGTCTGGCAGTCGCCCTGCCAGCGATCCGGCGGCGCCGAATAGACCAGGCTGCCGCTGGTGTCGTGAGTCGGCTTGCCGTTGGCATCCACGCGGTCGGCGTAGGAGGTGTGCTCTGGCCAGATGCCGCCGTCGACGATGCCGATGATGACGTCTTCGCCGGCCTCGGTCAGGCCGCCCAGTTTGGACCAGGCGCCATTGGGGCCGGTCAGTTTAAGGAAGTCGCGGGTGGACACGGTGGTCAGTTCGCGCGGCACGTCGGGCGTGACCGCCAGCACGTCGCCGCGGGCGACCAGGGCGCGCACTTCGGCGTCGGTCAGCATGGCGGAGAAGCCGTTGAGCACCACCTTGTAGTCGTGCACCAGCGGGGCGCTGCCGATGGCGGCGCGCACGGCCGCCTTCTTCTGGTCGAGGTAGCCGCTGTAGAGCTGGACGCTGGAGCTGTTCAGGTCGAGGCGCTGGCCCTGACGCGGCTGGGTGGCGGCGAGGCCATTGACGCCGCCATCATAGGAGGCGATCGGTTTGTCGGTCAGTTGCACGACGTAGGGGCGGCGGACGTCGTCGGCCTGGACTGCCAGCGACAGGCCGGACAGTGCGAACAGGATGGCTGCGGAAATTGGGCGGAGTTTCATGGATGCATGTCCTTGGGTTCTGCGGGATTCGGCTGTGATGGAACTGCGTGCTCAGGCATTGCGGCGGCGGGCCCGGGCGGCCAGGCCGAGCAGGCCGAGGCCGAAGAGTGCTAGGCTGGCCGGCTCGGGCACCTCGGCCAGCGCCTCGTCGAGCACCAGGTTGTCGATGGCGAACTGGCCCCGGTTGCTGTTGAATGCCGAGCAACTACCACTGGTGTTGCAGGTAAAGCCGAACATGGCAACGCTGACAAAGGCGGTGTTGGCGAAGGTCTCGAACGGCGAGTAGCGGCCGAACAGGAAGCCTTGCGAGCTGGGGCCGTCGAGCAGCAGGTCCTGCAGCAGATAGCTGCCGTCGGCCAGGAAGCCCTGCATCCGCAGCAGGCCGGAATAGATCGGATAGCCGCCCAGGGCCGCATCCAGGCCGATGAAGCTGGCGTCGATCGACTTCACCATGAAGGAGGCGCCGGCGGTCTCGGACTCGACCCAGACGATGCTGTCGTTGAAGGCGCCGTAATAGCCGCCTTCGCCGTTGATCGGACACGCCATGCTGATGCAGTAACCCGGATCGCTGGTGTCGACGATGGCGCCGACCAGGCTGCCCACGTCCGCCGGATTGTAGGCTTCGAAGGTCAGCTTGTACCCTTGCTCAGTCCAGCTGTCGCCGCTGCCGAACAGCGCGCCCGCGCCAGCATCGAAATTGATCGTCGCGGCCTGGGCCGGAGCAGCGAAGGCCGCAGCGGCGAACGCAGCGACGCCGAGCTTGGTGAGGGGACTGGTCAGAGAGGGTAATGCCATGTGCGATTTCCGAGTCATGATTTGCCTTTGTGGTTGGGATTTCTCTCGCCTGGATACGGCGGGGCACTGCGTTTTGGCACCTGAGGTTCAGGTTGTTAAGAAATATATCAATGGAAGTAATAAAAGTGTAAAAAAGTTTAACAAGCAATATTTTGACTTTTCGCAAGTTGCATTGATTAAATTTGGTTTCCTCTATGAACAATCATTATTTCTCACTAATCGTCACCTGTTTGATATATGCATCATTGCACTATGGAAACATCGTTCTCATGTCATTAATCGTTCCAGGACTTGCGCAGACATGGTGTTTTTTTGAAAAGAAGTGTTGTCGCAGCGCTCGGCAGCGTGTTACCTTTCGAGGGCAGGATTTCAAAGAAGCAATCTAGGAGTCGCTTGATGGTTTTTGCTATGAAACAGGGCGCCGTCGTCCGTCGCGGACGCAGCGCGGGCTTCACGCTGCTGGAACTGCTGGTGGTGATCGTCATCATCGGCCTGCTCGCCGCCTATGTCGGACCCAAGTACTTCTCGCAGCTCGGCAAATCCGAAGTGACCGCTGCCCGCGCCCAGATCGACGCCTTCGACAAGACCCTCGACACCTACCGGCTCGACGTCGGCCGCTATCCGACCACCGAGGAGGGCCTGGCCGCCCTCATGACGGCGCCGCCGAGCGCCGGCGCCAAGTGGAACGGCCCTTATCTGAAAAAGGCGATTCCGCTCGACCCCTGGGGCAATCCCTACCAGTACCGGGCCCCGGGCGCCCGCGGCGAGTACGAGGTGCTGTCCCTCGGCAAGGATGGGCAGCCGGGCGGCAGCGGCGACAACGCCGACATCACGAACTGACCGGACACGCACCGCGCGTTCCCTTTTCGCTTCATCCCAACTTCGCCGGGCCTTCCATGCAGTTCGCCGTTCGCACCCTTGCGTCCGATATGTCGATCTCGAACGTCGTCGTCGATGCGCTCGACGCCCAGGACGCGCGCCGCCAGGTCGAGGCGCGCGGCCTGTTCGTCAGCGCCGTCGAACCGGCGCGCGGGGCGGCGCTGGCGCGTCCCAAGGGCGGCAAGCTCTCCCTCGTGCTGTTCAGCCAGGAGCTGCTGGCGCTGCTCAATGCCGGCCTGGGCATCGTCGAAAGCCTCGAGGCCCTGCTCGAGAAGGAAGGCTCGCCGTCCACGCGCGGCGTGCTGGAACGGCTGCTGGGCGGCCTGCGCGAAGGCAAGCGCTTTTCCAGCGTGCTGGCGGCGCAGCCGGCCTTGTTCCCGCCGCTGTACGTCGGCATCGTGCGCGCCGCCGAAGGCACCAGCGACCTGCCGCGCGCGCTGGCGCGCTACATCGACTACCAGCAGCGCATCGACACCGTACGCTCGAAGATCGTCAGCGCCTCGATCTATCCGGTGATCCTGTTGATGGTCGGCGGCGGCGTCAGCGCCTTCCTGATCGGCTACGTGGTGCCGAAATTCGCCGAGGTGTACCACGGCGCCGGCCGCGACCTGCCGTGGATGTCGCAACTGCTGCTGGACTGGGGCCAGTTCGCGGCCGGCCACGGCACGGCGATCCTGGTCACCGCGGCGCTGCTGGTGGCGGGCCTGGTCGCCGGCGTGCGCCATTTGCTGCGCAGCGGCGGCATGGCGCGCCTGCTGGCCCGCCTGCCGGGCATCGGCGAGCGGGCCCGCGTCTATGAGCTGTCGCGCCTGTACCTGACCCTGGGCATGCTGACCGAGGGCGGCATCACCATCGTCGGCGCGATCGAGACCGTGCAGCCGATGGTGTCGAGTCACCTGGCCCGCAACCTGGCCGCGGCGCGCGCCGCGATCGAGGCCGGCCAGCCGCTGTCGAACGCCTTCGAGGCGCACGGCTTGACCACGCCGATCTCGCTGCGCATGCTGCGCGTGGGCGAGCGCACCGGAGAAATGGGGCCGATGCTGACCCAGTCGGCCGCCTTCTACGACGGCGAGATCGGGCGCTGGATCGACCGCTTCACGCGCACCTTCGAGCCGCTGCTGATGGCCGCCATCGGCCTGGTGGTAGGCGCCATCGTGGTGCTGCTGTACATGCCGATCTTCGACCTGGCGGGAGACATGTCGTGAGCGCGGAACCCTTCGACACGGCGCTGCTGGCGCGCGCGCGGGCCGCGGCGGCCGTCTCGCGGCGCGGCCTGGTGGCCGAGCTGGAAGCCTTGAGCGGGCGCGATCCGCGCGAACTGGTGCGCGAGCTGGCGGCGCCCTTCGGCCTGCCGGTGATGGAGACCGGCGCCATGCTGGCGCTGTCCCCGGCCTTCGACCTGCTGCCGCTGGCCCAGGCGCTGTCGCGCCACTGCGCGCTGCTGCGCCACCCCGACGGGCGCCTGACCGGGGTGCTGGCCGATCCCTTCGATCTCGACCTGCAGACCTGGCTCGGGGCCCAGGCGCGCGCGAGCGCCAGGCAACCATTGGAGTTGTGCCTGGCGCTGCAATCGGACATCCAGGCCTACCTGTCAAAGCAGGAAGAGTCGGCGCGCGCCGTCGACTCGCTGGTGGGCGGCGCCCAGGACGCGCGGCGCGACGGCAAGTCCGGCACCGTGCTGTCCTTCGCCTCGGTATCGGAAGCGGGCAGCCCGGCCGTCAAGCTGGTCAATTCGACCCTGTACGATGCGCTCAAGGCCGGCGCCTCGGACATCCACCTGGAGAGCACCGCCGGCGGGCTGGCCGTCAAATACCGGGTCGATGGCGTGCTCGATCACGCCGCCACCGTGGGCGGCATCGAGCTGGCCGAGCACATCATCTCGCGCCTGAAGGTGCTGGCCGAACTCGACATCGCCGAGCGCCGCGTTCCGCAGGACGGCAGCTTCCGGGTCGAGGCGGGTGGGCGCGACATCGACCTGCGGGTCTCGATCATGCCCAGCATCCACGGCGAGGACGCAGTGATCCGTATCCTCGACAAGCGCGCCATGATCGAGGCCTATGGCTCCCTGACGCTGGAGGCGCTGGGCTTCGATGCGCCGTCCCTCGTGACCCTGCGGCATCTGGCCCAGGAGGCCTATGGGATGCTGCTGGTGACGGGGCCCACCGGCTCGGGCAAGACCACGACCTTGTACGCGGCGCTGACCGAGATCCATAACGGTCGCGAAAAGATCATCACCATCGAGGATCCGGTCGAGTACCAGCTGCCGGGCATCCTGCAGATTCCGGTCAACGAAAAGAAGGGCCTGACCTTCGCCAAGGGACTGCGTTCGATCCTGCGCCACGACCCGGATAAAATCATGGTGGGCGAGATCCGCGACCGCGAGACCGCCGAGATCGCGGTGCAGTCGGCCCTGACCGGCCACCTGGTGCTCACGACGGTCCACGCCAACAATGTGTTCGACGTGTTCGGCCGCTTCACCCACATGGGGATCGATCCGTATGCCTTCGTCTCGGCCCTGAACGGCATCTGGGCCCAGCGCCTGATCCGCATGTGCTGTCCGCGCTGCGCCGAGCGCTACGAACCGGACGCGCACGAGCTGGCCTCGGTGCACCTGGCGCGCGAAGAGGTGACGGACTACGTCTTCATGCGCGGCAAGGGTTGCGGCGACTGCCGCGGCACCGGCTACAAGGGCCGCCGCTCGATCGCCGAGATCCTGACCCTGAACGACGAGATCCGCGAACTGATCGTCGACAAGCAGCCGATCCGCCGCATCAAGGCCGCGGCCCACGCCAACGGCACCCGCAGCCTGCGCCTGGCGGCGCTCGACCTGGTGCGCCGCGGCGCCACCACGATCGACGAGATCAAGCGGGTGACACTGCATGCGTAGACTGCGCTTTTCCCCTGGCTTTTCGCCGCCGCTGCCGCGCCTGGGCCAGGCCCTGCGCCTGGGCGTGGCCGCCAACGGCCTGGCCCTGGTCAAGACCAGCCGCCT
The DNA here is from genome assembly GCF_017582745.1 of Massilia oculi. Taxonomy (GTDB): domain Bacteria; phylum Pseudomonadota; class Gammaproteobacteria; order Burkholderiales; family Burkholderiaceae_D; genus Telluria; species Telluria oculi_A. The sequence continues at coordinate 126,236 of NZ_JAFVIM010000018.1, read as the reverse complement.
GTTCGGCGGCGCGCCGCTGGCCTTGTCGGAGCAGCCGCTCGACCTGTTCGCCCCCGACGCGCTGGCGCTTGGCCTCCCCATGCTGCTGTCCGACCTGCCGGTCAAGGGCTGGCCGGTGAGCGTGGTGCTGGCCGACGAGCTGGTGCGCCTGTGGCAAGTGCCGCCGCCGCCGGGCGCTACCCGCATGGGCGACCTGGAGGCGGCCGCCGCGCTGCGCTTCCAGCACCTGTTCGGGGCGTCCGGCGCCGAGTGGAAGATCAGCGCAGACTGGGATGCGGTCGATCCCTTCCTGGCCGCGGCTGCGCCAGTGGCCTTGCTGGACGCGCTGGCGGCCGCAGCCCGGGAACATGGCTTCAACCTGGTCGAGATCAGCCCGCAATTCGTCGCCGCCATGAACGCCTGGCGCCGCGAGCGAAGGCCCGGGGCCTGGTTCGGCCTCGTGCACGGCGGCGTGCTGTCGCTGGCGGCCTATGAGGGCCGCAAGCTGGCGGCGGTGAGGAGCGCCCCGATCCCGGCGGGGGCCGACCGCGACTGGCTCGAATCCCATATTGCGCGCGAAGCGCTGCGGGTCGGGATCGCGCGGCCCGAGCGCCTGCAGTTGAGCGGCGCCGCACCAGGCGCCTGGGCCAGCAGCCCGGGGCGGCTGAAATTCGCCTGCAGCCTGCTCGAGCAGGCGGACGAGTGGTCGGAACTGGCGCGGCTGGCCCGCACGGGAGTAGCAGCATGAGGCGCACCCGCATCGATTTCGCGCCGCCAGGCCTGCGCCGCACGCTGTTCCGCGCGCCACCGACCCTGATCTATGCCGTGCCGGGCGTGCTGGCGCTGTGCATCCCGGCGCTGTTCATGACGCAGCACTACGTCGAGCAGCAGGAAGAAGTGCGCGACTTGCAGGCCGCGCTGGCCGCGCGCAGCGCGCCGGCGCCCGTGGCCGCGCCGCCGGTCGCGAGGATCGCGGTGTCGCCGACCCAGGCCGGCGCCGTCAATGCCGCCATCCTGCAACTGAACCTGCCGTGGCGCGACCTGGCCGCGGCGCTGGGCGAAGCCACGCCGAACACGATCGCGCTGCTGGCGCTGGAACCGGACGCCAAGCGGCGCACGGTACGCATCAGCGCCGAGGCGCGCTCGAGCGACGAGATGCTCGCCTATATCACGCGCCTGCAGGCCGAGGAATGGTTCAGCAGCGTGGTGCTGCTGCGCCACGAGGTGATGGAACAGGATCCGAACCGCCCGCTGCGGTTCCAGGTGAGCGTGCAGTGGGAGGCCGCATGAAGACGGGCGCGTTGCTGCTGCGCGCGCGCCTGCTGCTGGCGCGCATCGACCCGCTGGTGGCCCTGGTGCTGGCGCTGCTGCTGGCCGGCGCCGCGGCCCAGGTGGCGCTGGTGCCGGCGCGCGCGCAACTGAACCAGGAATACGAGGCGGCGCGCCTGGCGGCGCGCACGCCGCTCCCGCCGCAGAGCGCGCCGGCGGCGCAGCCGCCCAGCAGCGACCAGAACCTGCAGCACTTCTATGCAACCCTGGGCGAGCGCCGCGGCGTGGAGCGCCAGTTGAAGGAGGTGTTCGCGCTGGCCGAGCGCCACGGCCTGGCGCTGCGCCAGGGAGAATATCGGGCCACCAACGATCGAAATGCCAGGCTGGTTGCGTACCAGGTAAACCTGCCGGTGAAGGGCAGCTATGGCGCGATCTGGGAATTCGCGATGGACGTGCTGCGCGCGATCCCGCACGCCTCGCTGGACGACGTGGCCTTCCGCCGCGACAGCGTGGGCGAGGCCGGGGTCGAGGCGCGCCTGCGCCTGACCTTCTATCTCACGGAAGGAAGCAAGTCATGAAGCCGCGCCACATTGCCATGGGCGTGGCGCTGGTGCTGGCCGCCGGCCTGGTCGTCTTTGGCGACAAGGCGCCAGAGACGGAACTGGCCGAGCCGGTCGAACGCGCGGCCACGACGGCCACGATTGCCACCGAGCCTGCGCGCAGCGCCGCGCCATCCGTCAAGAAATCCGGCGACGACGTCGCCATCGCGCGCCTGATCCCGCGCGAGACCTTGATCGGCGCCAGCGGCGACCGTTTCGGGGAAGGCGAGAATAGCCTGTTCGCGCGCCATGACTGGACGCCGCCGCCACCGCCGCCATCGAACGAGCCGCCGCCCCCGCCACCGCCGCCGAGCGCGCCGCCGCTGCCGTTCACCTATCTCGGCAAGTCGCTGCAGGACGGCGTGTGGCAAATCTACCTGGCGCGCGGCGAACGCACCTATCTCGTGAACGATGGCGACACCATCGACGGCACTTACCGCGTGGACGAGATCCGTCCACCGGTGCTGACCCTGACTTACCTGCCGCTGGAACAACGACAGCAGCTCAATATTGGAGTATTCGACTGATGGTGCGAACCCGGATTCAAGGCCTGGCCCTGCTGCTTCCACTGCTGCTGGCAGGGTGCGCGGCCCAGCGCGCCTACCAGGAAGGCAATGAGCTGGTGGCCCGGGACCAGGTGGGCGCCGGCCTGGCCAAGTACCAGGAAGCGCTGGCGTCCGAGCCGGACAATCCGGTCTACCGGGCGGCCTTCCTGCGCGCGCGCGACAACGCCACTGCGCGCCTGGTGGACCAGGCCGAGCGCGCGCTGGCGTCCGGCCAGGCAGAGCTGGCGACCCAGGACTTCCGCCGCGTGCTGGCGATCGACCCCGTCAACGACCGCGCCCGCGCTGGCCTGCGCCAGGTCGAGGCCGAGCGCCGCCACGCGGCCGCGATCGGCGAGGCGCGCGCCGCCCTCGACAAGGATGAATTGGAGACGGCGCGCCAGAAGCTGGCGGCGGTGCTCACCGAACGCCCCGCGCACGAGGCTGCGCGCCAGCTGATGCAGGAGGTCGACGAGAAGGCCGCTGCTGTGCCGAAAGGGCAGGCGGCGCTGGCGGCCAGCTATCGCAAACCGATCAGCCTGGAGTTTCGCGACGCGCCGCTCAAGCAGGTGTTCGAGGTCATCGCGCGCCACTCGGGCCTGAACTTCATCTTCGACAAGGACGTCAAGGCCGATGGCCGCACCTCGATCTTCCTCAAGAACAGCACGGTCGAGGCGGCGGTGTACTACCTGTTGATGACCAACCAGCTCGAGCGCCAGGTCATGGACGGCAACACGGTCCTGATCTACCCGAACGTGGCGGCCAAGGTGCGCGAATACCAAGAGATGACGGTCAAGACCTTCTTCCTGGCCAATGCCGAAGCCAAGAGCATCGCCAACACGTTCAAGACCATCCTCAAGGCGCGCGACGTGGTGGTGGACGAGAAGCTGAACCTGGTGATCCTGCGCGACAATCCGGAAGCGATCCGCATCGCCACCCAGCTGGTGGCCTTGCAGGACGTTCCCGAGCCCGAGGTCATGCTCGACGTCGAGGTGCTGGAGATCCGGCGCAGCAGCGTGATGGACCTCGGCATCGCCTGGCCGGCGGGACTCTCGTTCACGCCGTTGCAGACGCTGGATGGCATCCCGCTGACGATCGACGACCTGCGCACGTTCAACAGCAGCAATATCGCGGTCAGCGACATCACCGCCTCGGTCAACGCCAACAAGACCGACGGTGACACGAACACCCTGGCCAATCCGCGCATCCGCGTGCGCAACAAGGAGAAGGCGAAAGTCGTCATCGGCGACAAGATCCCGAACATCTCGGCCACGGTGTCCTCCGGTATCGGCGGCTTCGCTTCCGAGAACATCAACTATATCGACGTCGGCCTGACCCTGAACGTGGAGCCGACCATCTACCTGAACAACGAGGTGGCGATCAGGATCGGACTCGAGGTGAGCAGCCTGGGCGAATCGGTGCGCACCACCAACGGCACCGTGGCCTACCGCATCGGCAGCCGTTCGGCCAACACCCTGCTGCAATTGAAGGATGGCGAGAACCAGGTGCTGGCGGGCCTGATCAGCAACGAGGACCGCAGCAGCGGCAGCAAGGTGCCGGGCATCGGCGACCTGCCGGTGGTCGGCCGCCTGTTCGGCAGCCAGCGCGACCAGCGCGACCGCACCGAGATCGTGCTGTCGATCACGCCGCGCATCGTGCGCGCCGTGCAGCGCCCGCCGGCGTCGGCGTCGGAGTTCGGCGCCGGCACCGAGGCCAGCTTCCGCCGCCGCCCCGACAACGTGGTGCGCGTGCAGGTCGGGACGGCGCGCGCCTTGTCGGCTCCGGCCTCGGCGCCAACTGCGGCGCCCGTCGAGACGACCCCGGTCGCGCCGCCGCCGGACGGCACCCCGAGCTTCTCGGTGCCGCCGTCGGCGCTGCCGGCCACGCCGCAACTCGGCTCGCCGCCATCAGCGCCGCCTGGCGCGCCGGTGCCACCGCCCGAACCGGCGCCGGCGCCCGAACCGGAAGTCGTGCCGGCGGCCTATCCGCCGGGTGTCAATCCGCCGATCCCGCAGCGATGAATTTCCAGGCGCGGCGCGGCTTTACGCTGATCGAGCTGCTGGTCACGCTGGCCATCCTCGCGCTGCTGGGGACCCTGGTGCTGCCGGTGGCCGAGGTCACGGTGCAGCGCCGTGACGAGCAGGAGCTGCGGCGCGCGCTGCGCGAGATCCGGGCCGGGCTGGACGCCTTCAAGAAGGCGGGCGACGAGGGCCGCGTGAGCAAGGCCGCCGACGCCAGCGGCTATCCGGAACGCCTGGAGTTGCTGGTCGAGGGCGTGCCCGACCTGCGCAGCCCCAAGCAGGCCAAGATCTATTTTCTGCGGCGCCTGCCGCGCGACCCCTTCAATCCCGATCCCGAGCTGTCGGATGCCGCCACCTGGGGCAAGCGCAGCTACGCCAGCGAACCCGATGAGCCGAAGGAGGGCGACGACGTGTATGACGTGTACTCGACCTCGCAGCGGATCGGCCTGAACGGCATCCCCTACAATAAATGGTGAACCCGATGAAAACCGCGCGCGGCTTCACGCTGATCGAACTGCTGGTGGTGCTGGGCATCGTGGCCCTGCTGCTGACGCTGGCCGTGCCGCGCTTCTTCCCCAGCATCGACGGCGCAAAGGAGACCATCCTGGCCGACAACCTGCGCAACACGCGCGCCGTGGTCGACCAGTACCGCTCCGACACCGGGCGCTATCCGGAGTCGCTCGAACAGCTGGTGGAAGAAAAATACCTGCGCGAGATCCCGCTCGACCCGGTCACCGAAAGCCGCGAGACCTGGGTGCTGGAGGCGCCGCAGGACGGCGAGCAGGGGGGCTTTTCCAACCTGCGCAGCGGCGCGCCCGGCAACGACCGGCGCGGACGTCCCTACCTGGAGTGGTGATGCATGCGCGGCGCCAGGCCGGTTTCACTTACCTCGGCCTGATCATCTTCGTGGCCATCATCGGCCTGGTGGGCGCGGCCACGCTCAAGATCGGATCGCTCCTGCAGCGTGCTGCGGCCGAGGAAGAATTGCTGGAAATCGGCGCCGCCTTCAGCGCCGCGCTGGACAGCTATGCCGCCGCCACGCCGCGCGGCGCCTCGCCCTATCCACCGTCGCTGGCGGAGCTGCTGAAGGACCCGCGCTCGCCCGCCGTGCGGCGCCATCTGCGCAAGATCTACGTCGATCCGCTGACCGGCAAGGCCGAGTGGGGCATCGTCTACCTGGGCGGCGGCGAGACCGGCGTGGTCGCCATCCACAGCCTGTCGACCGCCAAGCCGCTGAAGGTCGCGAACTTCGACAGCCGCTTCAAGGGACTGGACAACAAGGAGATGATTTCGGAGTGGCGCTTCAGCGCGGGCGAACGCAGCCTGGCGCCCGCCGTCCCGACGACACAGTCCGGCGGGCCGGGCGCGCAGCCGGCGCCGCCCGCGCCGCAGCCTGCTGCGCCTCCGCCTCCTCCAGAGGTTAAGGAACCGCCACCGCCGGAGCCGGTCCAGGAGGAACCCGCGCCGCCGGAGCCGACCGAGGATGAGGGCGAAGCGGTTGATCGGGAGTGAGGCAACGTGATACTTTTGCACGACTGCCCGACACTACCGACAATCGCATGCATCTGTCTTTACACATTGGCCGAACGTCCTGGCGCGGCTTGCCCATCGCGTTGCTGCTCGTCGTATTGATGCCAATACTGGCCGTGGCGGCCGAAAGCAATGTGCAGCAAAGCCCGCGCGCCACGGTGTCGCTGGTGAGCGAATACGCCGCCGTGAGTCCGGGCCAGCAATTGCGCATCGGCCTGCGCCAGCGCCTGGCGCCGCACTGGCATACCTACTGGAAGAATCCCGGCGACGCCGGCTCGCCGCCGAGCATCACGTTCAGGGCGCCGGACGGCGCCATGGTGGGCGAGATCGCCTGGCCGGGGCCCGACCGCTTCATCATCGGCCCGGTCGCCAGCTATGGCTACGAGAACGAGATCGTGTTCCCGATGGCCCTGACGGTGCCGCGGGATGCGCGGCCCGGCAGCCAGCTGGTCCTCGAGGCCGATGCCGACTGGGTGGTGTGCGAAAAGGAGTGCATTCCCGAGGAAGGCAAGTTCCGCCTGGCCTTGCCGGTGGAAGCGAGCGCCCGTCCAGCCGGCGCCGATATCCTGGCCGCCTTCAAGAGCGCCGACGCACGCCAGCCGCAGCCACAGCCCGCCGACTGGCGCGCCTCGGTGAGCGCCGGCGAATCCACCTTGCAACTGGCGGTCGAAGGCGAAGGCATCGCGCCGGCCTCCGTGCAATCGGCCTTGTATTTCCCCGACAGCTGGGGCGTCGTCGACCATGTGGCGGACCAGGCCCTGACAGTGGAAGAGGGCAGGCTCACGCTGGCGACGACCAAGGGCCAGGGCTACGCGCCCGGACCATCCGCCGGCCTGCTGGCGATCACGGACGGCGGCGGACAGAAACGCTGGTTCGCGCTCGAACTCACCCCCGCTGCTGCGGCCACGGCCACCACCGCCGCTGAAGCGTCGGCCGCGCTGCCCTTGTGGCAGATGGCCTTGTTCGCCTTCCTGGGCGGCCTGATCCTGAACCTGATGCCCTGCGTCTTCCCGGTGCTGGCGATCAAGGCCACGGCGGTGGCCGGCATGTCGGGCGGCGACCGGCGCGAGGTCCGCCTGTCCGGCCTGTTCTACACCCTCGGCGTGCTGGCCGCCTTCATGGCGCTGGCGCTGGCCTTGCTGGCCGTGCGCGCTGGCGGCAGTGCGGTCGGCTGGGGGTTCCAGTTCCAGTCGCCGCTGTTCGTGGCGGCGATGTCGTGGCTGATGCTGGCGATCGGCCTGAACCTGTCCGGCGTGTACGAGATCGGCGGCGCGCTCGCCGCGAATTTGGCTGGAACCGGCCAGGGCCTCACCGGGCGCAAGGGCCACGCCGGCAGCTTCTTCACCGGCCTGCTGGCGGTGGTGGTGGCCACGCCCTGCACCGCGCCGTTCATGGGCGCGGCGATCGGCTCGGCGCTGGTGGCGCCCGCCTATGTTAGCCTGGTGGTGTTCGCGATGATGGGCCTCGGCCTGGCCCTGCCGTTCCTGTTGCTTGGTTTATTCCCGGCGGTTGCCCGGCGCCTGCCGCGGCCCGGCGCGTGGATGGTGACCCTGCGCCAGGCGATGGCCTTCCCGATGTATGCGACGGCCGCCTGGCTGCTGTGGGTGCTGGCCCAGCAGGCGGGCGAGGCCGGCCTGCGCATGGCGCTGGCCGGGCTGGTACTGGTGGGCCTGGTGGCCTGGCTGGTCGGCCTGGGCCAGCATGGGACCAGGAAGCGCTGGTGGCCGCGCGGCGCGGCAGTGGCCGGCGTGGCCGGGATCGCCGGCTTGATGGTCATGCTGCATGGCGCCGAGCCGCAGGCCGCCTCGGCCCCTGCGCAATCCGCGCAGGCCGAACCCTACAGCGCCGAGCGCCTGGCCGCCTTGCGCGCCGAAGGCAAGCCGGTGTTCGTCAACATGACCGCCGCCTGGTGCATCACCTGCCTGGTCAACGAGCGCACGACCTTGTCGACGGCAGTCGTCCAGCAGGCCATGCAGGAGCGGGGCGTGGTCTACATGAAGGGCGACTGGACCAACCGCGATCCCGCCATCACGGCATTCTTACAATCGTTCCAGCGCGACGGCCTGCCATTCTATGCCTTCTACCCGGCCGGGAAGGAGCCGGTGGTCCTGCCGCCGGTGCTGACCCAGGCCATCGTCACCGAGTCGTTCGAGCACTAACCATTCTTTTTTTTAAAGGAGATGTCATGAAAGCTTCCCCACGTCGCGCCATGCTGCGCACTACGGTCTCGATGGCGGCCCTGCTCTTGGGCGCCATTGCGGCGCCGGCCTTTGCCGCGCCAGTCGTCGGCCAGCCGGCGCCCGCCTTCACGGCGGTCGACAGCAAGGGCAAGCAGCATAGCCTGGCCGACTACAAGGGCAAGGTCGTGGTGCTGGAATGGACCAACCACGATTGCCCTTACGTGAAGAAGCATTACCAGGCGAATATGCCGAACTTGCAGAAACAGGCGCAGGATGCCGGCGTGGTCTGGCTGAGCGTGATCTCGTCGGCGCCGGGCGAACAGGGCCATGTGGATGGCAAGAAGGCCGATGAACTGACGGCGAGCCGCAACGCGGCGCCGAGCGCGGTGCTGCTCGACCCGCAAGGCACGGTCGGCAAGGCCTATGACGCGCGCACCACGCCGCATATGTACGTGATCGACGCCAAGGGCGTGCTGCGCTACGCGGGCGGCATCGACAGCATCGCATCGGCCAAGCTGGAAGACATCGAGAAGGCCAGCCCGCTGTTCAAGACCGCGATGGAAGCGGTCGTGAAGGGCCAGAACGTGGCCCAGGCGACTACCCGTCCTTACGGCTGCAACGTCAAGTACAAGTCCTGATCAATTGGCGCGGCGGCGGAAGTCGCGCGGCCTGAAGCCCAGCACGGCCAGCACGGCGAAGTAGGCGAAGGCGCAGACGGTGATGATGGCGAGCAGGGCGCCGATGCGCAAGCCAGGGGTCGCCTTCATTGCCGCCCAATCGAACTGCGCCTGGCCGAACCAGGCGAGAAGCCCCATCACGCCGACCGCGATCGCCAGCTTGATGAAGAAGGTCAGCCAGCCCGGCTGCGGCGCATAGATGCCGCGCCGGCGCAGGCCCACGTACAGGCAGGTGGCGTTGATGCAGGCGCCCAGGCCGATCGACAGGGCCAGGCCCGCCACGCCCAGGTCGAGCAGGAACACGAACAGGACATTCATCAGCTGGGTCGCGAACAGCACCATGATCGCGATGCGCACCGGCGTCTTGACGTCCTGGCGCGCATAAAAGGCCGGGGCCAGGATTTTCACGAGGATGATGCCGAGCAGGCCGGCGCTGTAGGCCATCAGGGGCATGGCCGAGTTGGCCAGCGCCGCATCGTCGAATTTGCCGTAGTGGAAGAGGGTGGCGATCATCGGCTCGGCCAGGGTCGCCAGGCCCACGGCCGCCGGCAGCGCCAGCAGGAAGGTCAGGCGCAGGCCCCAGTTGAGCAGGGCCGCATATTCTTCGGCATTGCCTTCGCTATTGGCTTTCGACAGCGACGGCAGCAGGATGGTGCCGAGGGCCACGCCCAGCATCGCGGTGGGGAATTCCATCAGGCGGTCGGCATACTGCAGGGCCGAGACGGCGCCGGCTGCCAGGCTGGCTGCGATGCCGGTATTGATCAAGAGGCTGATCTGGGCCGCCGACACCGCGAACACGGCCGGGCCCATTTTTCTCAGCATGCGCCGCACGCCGGCGTCGCGCAGGCCGTGCATCGGGTTGATCGAAATACGCGGCAGCATGCCGATCTTGACCAGGGAGGGGATCTGGATCGCCACCTGCAACAAGCCGCCGACGCAGACCGCGATCGCCATCGCATAGATCGGCTGCTCCAGGTAGTTGACGAGGACCAGCGATGCGAAGATGAACGACAGGTTCAGCAAGACTGGGGTAAAAGCAGGAATCTTGAACTGGCGCCAGGTATTCAGGATACCGCCGGCCAGGGCCACGAAGGACATGCAGGCGATATACGGGAACATCATCTGCGTCATGATCACCGAGGCGTCGTAGGCGCCCGGCGTCTCGCGCAGGTCGCCGGCGAGCAGCGTGATCAGGAGCGGGGCGCCGACGATGCCGACGATGCTGGTCAGCACCGTGGCCCAGATCAGGGCGGTGGCGACGTGGTCGACCAGGGTCTTGGTGGCCCCCTCGCCGTGCTGGGTTTTATATTCCGACAAGATCGGCACGAAGGCTTGCGAGAACGCGCCCTCGGCGAACAGCCGGCGCAGCAGGTTCGGCAGGCGGAAGGCGATGATGAAGGCGTCGGTATAGGCCGAGGCGCCGAAGGCGCGCGCGAACAGGCTTTCGCGCAGCAGGCCGGTGACGCGCGACAGCATGGTCATGCTGGAGATGGCGGCGAGGGTTCTGAGCAGGTTCATGGCGCAAGATTATACTTGGGCAACTCGTCACGTACGGACACGATATACAGTGTCGAACGGCACTCCCTAAAGGCTCGTAAACCCACATTCTGTGATTTAGGAATTGCTCCGAATTGAAACCTTCGCTATAATCGTGGGCTGTACTGAATTCTGTTAGCAGACACTAATCGTTGGGCAGGCACGCATGCGCCGGTTTGACAGTCGCTAATGTTTGCAAACGCAACTTGACCCCGATTTAGGAAATTCCATGGCAAATACCGCACAAGCGCGCAAACGCGCTCGTCAAGCAGTTAAGCAAAACGCACACAACTCGTCGCAGCGTTCGACCCTGCGCACCGCAATCAAGGCCGTCCGCAAAGCCATCCAGGCTGGCGACAAGGCTGCCGCGACCACCATCTTCCAGCAATCCGTGTCGAAGATCGACAGCATCGCTGACAAGAAGATCATCCACAAGAACAAGGCAGCGCGCCACAAGAGCCGCCTGGCTGCAGCCCTGAAAGCACTGTCGGCTTAATAGCCCGCGTGCGACGCGGCCCTATAGGGCCGCGACGGCAAAGTTCTGTGCAGTTGGAAAGACCCGCCCGACTTCGGTCCTGGCGGGTTTTTTTGCTTGGCGCTTCATTTTCCAGGCCAGGGGTTGTCGAACGCTTAAAAACTGGTAAGCCGTGCAAAGCTCGGGCATAATATGGCGCGTCTTATGTCTTATAGAAGACTTCGGCGCTGACCGCGACGCCGCAGGGTGATCTGATCACTCCTTTGCGATCTGCCATCCCGGAGTCGGGAGGGGTAGAATGTCCGGCATCAGTGCGGTGCGCCACGGTCTTGGCCTGTGGCCAATTGTCAGTTTTATACTCGCGACAGCGTTCGCGACTACCGAGGAAAATGTGCATGAGCAGTGATCAGACCATCATCTACACCCTGACCGACGAGGCGCCGCTGCTGGCGACCCACGCCTTCCTGCCTGTGGTCAGCACCTTCACCAAGCCGGCCGGCATCACGGTCGAGGCCAGCGACATCTCGGTCGCAGCCCGTATCCTGGCCGCCTTCCCGGAGAACCTGACTCCGGAACAGCGCGTGCCCGACGCGCTGGCCGAACTGGGCAAGAAGACGCTCACGCCGGAAGCCAATATCATCAAGCTGCCGAACATCAGCGCCTCGGTCACCCAGCTGACCACCGCGATCAAGGAACTGCAGGACAAGGGCTACAACATCCCCGACTACCCGGCCGATCCGAAGACCGACGAAGAAAAAACCATCAAGGCCAAGTACGGCAAGTGCATCGGCTCGGCCGTGAACCCGGTCCTGCGCGAAGGTAACTCGGACCGCCGCGCACCGCGCGCCGTCAAGGAATACGCGCGCAAGAACCCGCACTCGATGGCCCCATGGTCGCAGGCGTCGCGTACCCACGTCTCGCACATGACCCATGGCGACTTCTACCACGGCGAGAAGTCGATGACCCTCGACGCGGCGCGCGAAGTCAAGATGGAACTGGTCACCAAGAGCGGCCAGACCATCGTCCTGAAACCGAAGGTCGCCCTGCAGGCCGGCGAGATCATCGATTCGATGTTCATGAGCCGCAAGGCCCTGCTGGACTTCTACGAAGCCCAGATCGAAGACGCGCACCAGACCGGCATGCTGTTCTCGCTGCACGTCAAGGCGACCATGATGAAGGTCTCGCACCCGATCGTGTTCGGCCACTGCGTGCGCATGTTCTACAAGGATGCCTTCGCCAAGCACGGCGCGCTGTTCGACAGCCTCGGCATCAACGTCAACAACGGCATGGCCGACCTGTACAACAAGATCGCCGACCTGCCGTCGTCGCAGCGCGAGGAAATCATCCGCGACCTGCACGCCTGCCAGGAACACCGTCCTGAGCTGGCCATGGTCGACTCGGCCAAGGGCATCACCAACTTCCACTCGCCGAACGACGTGATCGTCGACGCGTCGATGCCTGCGATGATCCGCGCCGGCGGCAAGATGTACGGCGCCGATGGCCGCCTGAAGGAAGTCAAGGCCGTCATCCCGGAAAGCACCTTCGCCCGCATCTACCAGGAGATCATCAACTTCTGCAAATGGCATGGCGCCTTCGATCCGAAGACCATGGGCACCGTGCCGAACGTCGGCCTGATGGCCCAGCAAGCCGAAGAATACGGCTCGCACGACAAGACCTTCGAAATCACCGAAGACGGCGTGGCCAACATCACCGACCTCGCCACCGGCGAAGTGCTGATGAGCCAAAACGTCGAGCAGGGCGACATCTGGCGCATGTGCCAGGTCAAGGACGCGCCGATCCGCGACTGGGTCAAGCTGGCCGTGACCCGCGCGCGCAACTCGGGCATGCCGGCCGTATTCTGGCTCGACCCGTACCGTCCGCACGAGAATGAGCTGATCAAGAAGGTCAAGCTCTACCTGAAGGATCACGACACCAGCGGCCTGGACATCCAGATCATGTCGCAGGTGCGCGCGATGCGCTACACCCTGGAGCGCGTCAAGCGCGGCCTGGACACCATCTCGGTGACCGGCAACATCCTGCGCGACTACCTGACCGACCTGTTCCCGATCATGGAACTGGGCACGTCCGCCAAGATGCTGTCGATCGTGCCGCTGATGGCGGGTGGCGGCATGTACGAAACCGGCGCCGGCGGCTCCGCGCCGAAGCACGTGCAGCAGCTGGTCGAAGAAAACCACCTGCGCTGGGATTCGCTGGGCGAGTTCCTGGCCCTGGCCGTCTCGCTGGAAGACCTCGGCATCAAGACCGGCAACAACAAGGCCAAGGTGCTGGCCAAGACCCTGGATTCGGCCACCGGCAAGCTGCTGGACAACCGCAAGTCGCCATCGCCGAAGACCGGCGAGCTCGACAACCGCGGCAGCCAGTTCTACCTGTCGATGTACTGGGCGCAAGAGCTGGCCGCGCAGACCGAGGATGCCGAACTGGCCGCCAAGTTCGCGCCGCTGGCCAAGCAGCTGGGCGAGGGCGAAGCCAAGATCGTCGCCGAACTGCTGGAAGTGCAGGGCAAGCCGGCCGACATCGGCGGCTACTACAAGCTGGACGAAGCCAAGGTCGGCGCCGTGATGCGTCCGAGCGCGACCTTCAACGCTGCGCTGCAATCGCTGGCGTAATCTGGAGCGTCAATAAAAAACCCGCCGTACCGTGAGGTCGGCGGGTTTTTTTATATTCTTACCTCGGTATATTCACCTGGCATCAATGGATGCGTCGCCAGCGAGAACGGCCCGATACTGCTTCGCACCAGGCGCAGGGTGGGGAAGCCCACCGCCGCCGTCATCCGCCGCACCTGCCGGTTCTTTCCCTCTTCGAGCGTGATCGCGATCCACGCGGTCGGCTTGTCCTGGCGCGCGCGGATCGGCGGATTGCGCGGCCACAGCCATTCGGGCTCGGCGATGCGCACCGCGCGGCATGGGCGGGTAGTGAAGTCGCCCAGGTCGAGCGGCGCCTGCAGGCGCGCCAGCGCGGCGGCGTCCGGCACGCCATCCACCTGCACCAGATAGGTCTTGGCTTCCTTGTGGTCGGGGTGGGCGATCTTGTGCTGCAGCTTGCCGTCGTCGGTCAGCAGCATCAGGCCCTCGCTGTCGGCGTCCAGCCGGCCGGCGGGGTAGATGCCTGGAATATCGAGATAATCGGCCAGCGACTCGCGGCCCTCCTGCGGCGAGAACTGGCACAGGACCTGGAATGGCTTGTTAAAGAGAATCAGGGGCATGGGATAGCGTGTGAACGGATGAGGATAGCTGAGGCATAATGCAGGGCACGCCGATGTCTCGTGGCGGCAGGCCGGGCGTCATTGTAAGCGAGTTCGCGCCGCCGGCCGCCGCCCTAATGGAGGAATGGATGGTCCAGCATATCACCGTCCCGGCCGCTGGCCGGAAGATCACCGTCAACGCCGACTCTACCCTGAACGTCCCGGACAACCCGGTCATTCCCTATATCGAGGGCGATGGCACCGGCGTGGACATCACGCCGGTCATGGTCAAGGTGGTCGACGCGGCGGTCGACAAGGCCTACGGCGGCGCGCGCAAGATCAGCTGGATGGAAATCTTCGCCGGAGAGAAGGCGACGCAACGCTACGGTGCGGATACCTGGCTGCCGGACGAGACGCTCGCCGTGCTGAAGGACTACGTGGTCTCGATCAAGGGCCCTCTGACGACGCCGGTGGGCGGCGGCATCCGTTCGCTCAACGTCGCGCTGCGCCAGGAACTCGACCTGTATGTCTGCCTGCGTCCAGTGCGCTACTTTGCCGGCGTGCCGTCGCCGCTCAAGCAGCCGGAAAAGACCGATATGGTCATCTTCCGCGAGAACTCCGAAGACATCTATGCCGGCATCGAGTGGGAAGCCGGCTCCGAAGGCGCGAAGAAACTGATCGCTTTCCTTTCCGAGGAAATGGGCGTGAACAAGATCCGCTTTCCGGACACCTCGGGGCTGGGCATCAAGCCGGTCTCGCGCGAAGGGACCGAGCGCCTGGTGCGCAAGGCGATCCAGTACGCGATTGACCATGACAAGCCTTCGGTGACCCTGGTCCACAAGGGCAATATCATGAAGTACACCGAAGGCGCGTTCCGCGACTGGGGCTACGCGCTGGCGCAGAAGGAATTCGGCGCTGAACTGTTCGACGGCGGCCCGTGGTGCAAGGTGAAGAATCCGAAGACCGGGCGCGACATCATGATCAAGGATTCGATCGCCGACGCCTTCCTGCAGCAGATCCTGCTGCGTCCGGCGGAGTACAGCGTGATCGCCACGCTGAACCTGAATGGCGACTATATCTCGGACGCGCTGGCTGCCCAGGTCGGCGGCATCGGCATCGCGCCGGGAGCGAATATGTCCGATTCGGTCGCGATGTTCGAAGCGACCCACGGCACGGCGCCGAAATACGCGGGCAAGGATTATGTGAATCCGGGTTCGCTGATCCTGTCGGCCGAGATGATGTTGCGCCACATGGGCTGGAGCGAGGCGGCCGACCTGATTATCTCGGCGATGGGCCGGGCGATCGCCGCGAAGACGGTGACCTACGATTTCGCGCGCCTGATGGAAGGGGCGACCCAGGTGTCGTGTTCGGGATTCGGCGAGGCCATGATCGAAAACATGTAGGCGTCATTTCATTCAATTCGCATAAGGAGGGACTGTGAGCGAAGAATCGATCACGCAAGCCAGATACGAGAGAATCGGACGTTTTATCTATGCCTTTCAGCGGCACGCCGATCCGGAACGATTGCGCGCGGCAGCCGCGACCGCTGAACTGGCGCCCGACCTGGCCGAACGTGCGGCGTCGCTGGTGCGCCGTTACGACGAGGCGCTGGATGCGCTCCAGCGCAACAGCGCGCAAGCCATGCCCGATTCGATTGACGACGATCAGCTGAATGCGATTCTCGCCGACGCGGAGGCATTCGTACGGGAGAGCGGCTGGACGCACGGAGATGCGCCTGGTTGATGGTCAAAAAAAGGACGAAAAAAAACCCCGCATGCGCGGGGTTCTTCGCTTCCGGGAGGGGAGAGATTACAGACCCTGGATGTTGGAAGCTTGCTTGCCTTTAGGGCCTTGCGTGACTTCGAATTGGACTTTTTGACCTTCTTTGAGGGTCTTAAAACCGTTCATGTTGATCGCGGAGAAGTGAGCAAACAGATCCTCGCCGCCGTCATCAGGAGTGATGAAGCCAAAACCTTTGGAATCATTGAACCACTTAACAGTACCAGTTGCCATAAAAGAACTTTCAAATTTAACAAATCACACGAGCCATAAAAGCAAGAAGCTTCTTGCCCCCTCCTCAGCCTGCTCACTTCTTATCAACAAGTACATAAGTACAATGTCAATAACTGCATTGTTGGTGGAATAATCACTGAAGTCAAGCGCGTTTGCGTGCCTATTGCCAAATATTTCCGCGCCAACTCATCGGTGCTCTTGATTTCCTCAATCGGAACGCCATCTGCGCAAATATCCGAAAACGCGTAAGATGGAAGCACCAGAAAACGAGCTGATGTTTACGCTTGGCACCAACCTCGGAAGTATTAGAATAACCCCATGGCAACGAAGCACGATACTGAACAACTGCTTGAGCGGCAGACCGTCAAACCGCCTCCGCTGTACCAGGTGGCGCTACTGAACGATGACTACACGCCGATGGAGTTCGTGGTCGCCGTGATCCAGGAGTACTTCAACAAGGATCGCGAAACCGCAACCCAGATCATGCTCTCTGTTCACCGTCATGGTAAGGGTGTGTGTGGGGTGTTTTCCAAAGATATAGCGTGTACCAAAGTGGAGTTTGTCTTAACGCATGCGCGCAAGGCCGGGCACCCCCTGCAGTGCGTGATGGAGGAAGTATGATTGCGCAGGAACTTGAAGTATCCCTACACATGGCCTTTGTCGAGGCACGCCAGGCACGCCACGAATTCATCACCGTGGAACACCTGCTGCTCGCGCTCCTCGATAATCCATCGGCCGCCGAAGTCCTGCGTGCGTGCGCGGTCAATATCGAAGACCTGCGCAAGACCTTGACTAATTTTATCGGTGATAACACCCCGACCGTGCCAGGCACGGGCGAGGTCGACACCCAGCCGACGCTCGGTTTCCAACGCGTGATCCAGCGCGCCATCATGCACGTGCAGTCGGCCTCGAACGGCAAGAAAGAAGTCACCGGCGCGAATGTGCTGGTCGCGATCTTCGGCGAGAAGGATTCGCACGCCGTCTACTACCTGCACCAGCAGGGCGTGACGCGCCTGGACGTCGTCAACTTCATCTCGCATGGCGTGCGCAAGGACCAGCAGATGGACACCCAGAAGGCGTCCGAAGGCGTGGAAGAAGCGCAGGTCGAAGGCCAGGCGAAGGAATCGCCGCTCGACCAGTTCACCCAGAACCTGAACAAGGCGGCCGCCGACGGCAAGATCGATCCGCTGATCGGACGCGAGGAAGAAGTCGACCGCGTGATCCAGATCCTGTGCCGCCGCCGCAAGAACAACCCGCTGCTGGTGGGCGAGGCTGGCGTCGGTAAAACCGCGATCGCCGAAGGCCTGGCCTGGCGCATCGTGCAAGAGGACGTGCCCGAGATCCTGCAGAACGCCGTCGTGTTCTCGCTCGACATGGGCGCGCTGCTGGCCGGCACCAAGTACCGCGGCGATTTCGAGCAACGCCTGAAGGCCGTGCTCAAGCAGATCAAGGACACCCCGAACGGCATCCTGTTCATCGACGAGATCCACACGATCATCGGCGCCGGCTCGGCCTCGGGCGGCACGCTCGACGCATCGAACCTGCTCAAGCCGGCACTGGCAAATGGCCAGCTCAAGTGCATCGGCGCGACCACGTTCACCGAATTCCGCGGCGTGTTCGAGAAAGACCATGCGCTCTCGCGCCGGTTCCAGAAAGTCGACGTCAACGAACCGTCGGTCGAGCAGACCGTGGCGATCCTGCGCGGCCTCAAGTCGCGCTTCGAGGAGCACCATGGCGTGAAATACTCGGCGTCGGCGCTGTCGACCGCGGCCGAACTGGCGGCCCGCTTCATCAACGACCGTCATTTGCCGGACAAGGCGATCGACGTGATCGACGAAGCCGGCGCGGCCCAGCGCATCCTGCCGAAGTCGAAGCAGAAGAAAACCATCGGCAAGACCGAGATCGAGGACATCATCGCGAAGATCGCGCGGATTCCCCCGCAAACGGTCAACCAGGACGACCGCAGCAAGCTGCAGACGATCGACCGCGACCTGCGCAACGTCGTGTTCGGGCAAGACCCTGCGATCGAGGCGCTGTCGGCCGCGATCAAGATGGCGCGCGCGGGCCTGGGCAAGACCGACAAGCCGATCGGCTCCTTCCTGTTCTCCGGTCCGACCGGCGTCGGCAAGACCGAGGTGGCGAAGCAGCTGGCCTTCATCCTGGGCATCGAGCTGGTACGCTTCGACATGTCCGAGTACATGGAGCGTCACGCCGTGTCGCGCCTGATCGGCGCGCCGCCGGGCTATGTCGGCTTCGACCAGGGCGGCCTGCTGACCGAGGCGATCACCAAGAAGCCGCACACCGTGCTGCTGCTGGACGAGATCGAGAAGGCCCATCCGGACATCTTCAACATCCTGTTGCAGGTGATGGACCATGGTACCCTGACCGACAACAACGGCCGCAAGGCGGACTTCCGCAACGTGATCATCATCATGACCACCAATGCGGGCGCCGAAAGCCTGACCAAGCGTTCGCTGGGCTTCGTGGATTCGCGCGCGACCGGCGACGAGATGGCCGACATCAAGCGCATGTTCACGCCGGAGTTCCGTAACCGCCTGGACGCGATCATCAGCTTCCGCGCGCTGGACGAGGACATCATCCTGCGCGTCGTCGACAAGTTCCTGATGCAGCTCGAAGAGCAGCTGCACGAGAAGAAGGTCGAAGCGGTGTTCACCGAGAAGCTGCGCAAGTTCCTCGGCCAGAAGGGCTTCGACCCGGCGATGGGCGCGCGTCCGATGTCGCGCCTGATCCAGGACATGATCCGCAAGGCGCTGGCCGACGAGCTGCTGTTCGGCCGCCTGGTCAACGGCGGCCGCGTGACGGTCGACCTGAACGAGAAGGACGACGTGGTCCTCGAGTTCCCGGAGGGCGACGCACTGCCGCCACCGGCGCCGGCCGAGACGGTCGAGATCGAGTAATCGCGATCGATTAGGCCAGATTGAGGCGGCCGACAGTCGTCTCATTCAAGAAAGCCCGCGCACGGATGTGCAGCGGGCTTTTTTACTTTTCGCTGCGATTATGTGATTTGTCGGAATTAGCACGATGACGATCGGGGAGCCAAGGCCGGAGTGTAGAAACTCCACTCAAATATCACCAACTTGGGTACACTTGGAAGAAAGCCGCTTGCCGACCTTCGTTTTTCGGGTGACGGTAGAAAGCGTTATCGCTGCAAGGAGCATCAATGGCCAAAAGAGATTTTTTTTCTGAGCTAATGGAAGGGTTCGACGCACTGGAAGGTGCACGGCAAGGAAAAGTTACGCTCAAAACGTCCGAAGTGGAAATCAAGGCGCCGCCTGTCATGGACGCGGCAAGGGTAAGAGCGGTGCGGGAAAAGCTGCGTGTATCGCAGCCGGTCTTCGCGCGCAAGTTACGTACCAATCCGCAAACCATCAAGAATTGGGAGCAAGGTACGGCGAAGCCAAACGCGCAGGCCGCCATTCTCTTGAGCCTGATCGATCGCAACCCCCAGTTGATCGAAGAAATCGCGGCGCTGTGACTGCGGCTGGCATTCCTGATAACTATATTGATCGAAGTGCAATAAGGTTTGCAAAGGCTTATGGCAATTCTTGAAATGTAAGTTCATGACTGTGTCATATAACATTTCTAAAATGCACGCATCGTTGCCCCACCTCATCACGGACTACCCATGCGACTCGCACAGCTCAACACCTCCGCCAAGCTCATCGGCGCCTTCGGCATCCTCTCCCTCGTCATCGTGATCATCGCCGCCGTCGCGGTATGGCGCATGCACGCGGCGGATGTCATCACCTCCAACCTGGTCGACGACAAGCTGGCCAAGCAGCAGCTGGTATCCGACCTGCTCGGCATCGAACGCCTGAATGGCTCGCGCACGGTCTCGATCGCGCGCAGCGACAGCCTGGAACTGGCCGACTACTTCCAGGCCGAGCTGGCCGAAGGCCGCAAGAACATCGCCGCCATCGAGGCCAAGCTGGCCAAGTTGCCGGTGTCGGAACGCGAGCGCGCGATGCTGCAGGACGCGGCCCGTCACAAGGCCGCGCTCGGCACGGTGCAGGAAGCGCTGTTCAAGGCCAAGGACCTGGGCCAGACCGGCCTGGTCGAGGAGATCCTGACCAAGAAATGGGAACCGGGCTACAAGGCCAAGGTCGGCGCCTTCGAAGCCTTGCTCGCCTACGAGAGCAGCGAGGCGCACCGCCTGGCCGACGAAACGACCGCGTCGTCGAGCTTCAGCAAGATCCTGCTGCTGGGCCTGGGCGGCGCGGCGCTGCTGGTCGGCGTCGGCCTGGCCTGGGCCTTGAGCCGCAACCTGGTGGTGCCGCTGCGGCAGGCCGCGATGCTGGCCGAGCAGGTGGCCCACGGCGACCTGCGGCCGACCATCAGCCACCAGCGCAGCGACGAAATCGGCCGCCTGTTCGACGCCCTCAACGGCATGACCCACGGCGTCTCGAATACCGTGTCGCAGGTGCTGGTCGGCGCACAGGCGATCGATTCGGCCTCGAACGAGATCGCCGAAGGCAACCAGGACCTGTCGACCCGTACCGAGCGCCAGGCCGATGCGCTGCGCCAGACCGTGAGCGCAATGGATGAACTGAGCGAGGCGATCGCCAGCAACAACACCAATGCGAAGAATGCCAATGCGCTGGCCCAGACCGCGTCCGGCGTCGCGACCGAAGGCGCAAGGGCGGTCGAGCAACTGGTGGCGCGTATGGAAGCGATCAAGGCTTCGGCCGCGCGCATCGTCGACATCACCGGCATGATCGACAGCATCGCCTTCCAGACCAATATCCTGGCGCTGAACGCGGCGGTAGAAGCGGCGCGCGCCGGCAGCGAAGGCCGCGGCTTTGCCGTGGTGGCCAGCGAGGTGCGCAACCTGGCCCAGCACTCGGCCGGGGCGGCCAAGGAAATCAAGAAGCTGGTCCAGGAGTCGTCGAGCGAGATCGAGGCCGGCACCGGCATGGCCGAATCGGCCGGATCGACCATGCGCGCGATGCTGCAGCACGTGCACGAAGTGGCCGGCATCCTCGGCCAGATCCACACCGCCAGCGCGGGCCAGGCCGATGGCGTCACCCTGGTCAGCAAGTCGATCGCCGAGATCGACATGTCGACCCAGCAGAACGCGGCGATGGTGGAAGAAGCCGCGGCGGCGGCGGCCTCGATGCGCCAGCAGGCGGCGGAGTTGTCGGCGCTGGTGGCGACGTTCAAATTGCGCAGCGCGCTCGCCGCGCCGGAGCAGCCGCATCAGCGCCTGCTCGAAGCGGCTTGATCGACCTTCAGATCGCCGCCAATGCGCGGCGCAGATCCTCACGCTGGTCGTCGATGTGCTCGATGCCCACCGACAGGCGAATCAGCCCATCGCCGATCCCCAGCTCGGCGCGCTGCTCCGGTGGAATGGTGGCGTGGGTCATCAGGGCGGGATGCTCGATCAGGCTTTCCACGCCGCCCAGGCTCTCGGCCAGGGTGAACACTTCGCAGGCCTCCAGGAAGCGGCGCGCGCCGGCGATGTCGGTGTCGAGGTCGATCGACACGATGCCGCCGTAGCCGTGCATCTGGTGGCGCGCCAGCGCGTGCTGGGGATGCGATTCCAGGCCCGGGTAGTACACTTTGCGCACTTGCGGCTGCTGCTCGAGCCAGCTGGCCAGCAGCAGGGCGTTGGCGTTGCTGCGCTCGACGCGCAGGGCCAGGGTCTTGATCCCGCGCAGCACCAGGAAGCTGTCGAACGGGCCCTGGATGGCGCCCACGGCATTCTGGATGAAGCCGAGCTTCTCGGCCAGGCCGGTCTGGGCGTCGCCGGCGCCGACCACGGCCACGCCGCCGATCACGTCCGAGTGGCCGTTCATGTACTTGGTGGTGGAGTGCACCACGATGTCGAAGCCGTGTTCCAGCGGACGCTGGTTGATCGGGCTGGCGAAGGTGTTGTCGCACACGCTGATGATGCCGCGCGCGTGGCAGACGCCGGCGATCGCCGTCAGGTCGGCCAGCTTGAGCATCGGGTTGGTCGGGGTCTCGACCCACACCATGCGCGTTTCGGGCTTGATGGCGGCGGCCAGCGCGTCAGGGTCGGACAGGTCGACGTAGCTGAACGACAGGCCGGCGCTGTCGCGGCGCACGCGCTCGAACAGACGGTATGTGCCGCCGTACATATCGTCGCCGGCCACGATGTGCGAGCCGCTGGGTAGCAGCTCGAGCACCGCCGCGATCGCGGCCAAGCCGGAAGCGAAGGCGAACGCGGCGCGGCCGCCCTCGATGTCGGCCACGCAGCGCTCGAGCGCCCAGCGCGTCGGGTTGTGCGAGCGGCCGTAGTCGAGGCCCTTGTGCACGCCGGGGCTCTCTTGCCGGAAGGTCGAGGTGGCGAAGATGGGCGGCATCACGGCGCCGGTGGCCGGTTCGGGCGCCTGGCCGCCGTGGATGACGCGGGTAGCCAGGTG
Source organism: Massilia oculi (assembly GCF_017582745.1). GTDB lineage: Bacteria > Pseudomonadota > Gammaproteobacteria > Burkholderiales > Burkholderiaceae_D > Telluria > Telluria oculi_A. Next base: position 103,809 of record NZ_JAFVIM010000018.1, on the reverse strand, counting down.
GCGCTTGAATTCGATTGGATGAGTCAAGACAGGGTCCTTCGCAGATGGTTGAGCAGGTCGTAGCGCGTGATCAGGCCGTAGAAGGTCGGCCCGTCGGCAATGACGGCGGTCAGGCCGCGGTCGAGGATCTCGCGCAGCTGGCCCATGCTCGCCGCCGGATGCAGGGTTTGCAGTTCGGACGTCATGGTGCCGGACACCGGCGCATTGAAGCGCGCGGTATCTTGCGTCACCTGGTGCAACAGGTCGGATTCGTCGATCAGGCCCAGCAGCCGGTTGCCGGCGTCGACCACCGGCAGCTGCTGCAGGTCGCTCGAGCGCATGCGGTTGAAGGCGGTGAGCAGGGTGTCGTCGGGCGAGAGCGTGATGACTTCACCCAGGTCGTGGCGGCGGCCGATCAGGTCGCGCAGGTCGCCCGTTTTCGGCCGCGTGATCAGGCCCTGGTCGACCATCCAGCCGTCGCTATATACCTTGCTCAAGTAGCGCGTGCCGGTGTCGCACACGAAGGTGACCACGCGCTTGGGTCGGGTCTGTTCGCGGCAATAGCGCAGTGCAGCGGCCAGCAGGGTGCCGGTGGAGGAGCCCGCCAGGATGCCTTCGCGCTGCAGCAGCAGGCGCGCGGTGGAGAAACTCTCTTCGTCGCTGATGGTATAGGCGGTTTTTACGCGCGACAGGTCGGCGATGCCGGGGATGAAATCCTCGCCGATGCCCTCGACCGCCCACGAGCCCGCGTGTTGCGAGACGTGGCCGGTCTCGACGTACTCGGCCAGGATCGAGCCTTTCGGATCGGCCAGGACGAATTCGAGCAGGGGCTGGGTCTTCTTGAAATAGCGCGACAGGCCGGTGAGGGTGCCGGATGAGCCGACGCCGACCACGATGGCGTCGAGCTTGTGGTTGGTCTGGTCCCAGATCTCGGGGCCGGTCGTCGTTTCGTGGGCGCGCGGATTGGCCGGATTGTTGAACTGGTCGGCGAACCAGGCGCCGGGGATCTCTTTCGCCAGGCGCGCGGCGTAGTCCTGGTAATACTCGGGATGGCCCTTGCCGACGTCGGAGCGGGTCAGGTGGATCTCGGCGCCGAGCGCCTTCAGGTGCAGGACTTTCTCGGCCGCCATTTTATCGGGAACGACGAGCACCACGCGGTAGCCCTTGATGCGCGCCACCAGCGCCAGGCCCAGGCCGGTATTGCCGGCCGTGGCCTCGATCACGGTGCCGCCGGGCTGCAGCAGGCCGTCGTGCTCGGCCTGCTCGATCATGGTCTTGCCGATGCGGTCCTTGATGGAGCCGCCCGGGTTCTGCGATTCGAGCTTGAGGAACAGCTGGCAGGGACCGGTATCGATCCGGGTGACTTCAACCAGCGGGGTATCGCCGATCAGCGAAAACAGTGCAGCTTGCGACGCATGTTGCATATTGCCTCCGTTAAGCCGACCAGCCGGCGCGGGTAGCGCAAGAGTCCGCGGCGGGCCGACGTGCTACGACGAACTGGCGCGGGTAGGCGCCAGCACTTTAAAGATTCATGATACGAGTTTTTGTCGAGCGCTGCTTTGGATCAGCTTAAAGTTTTGTTAAGAGCCCTCGGCCTTGATACGGCGCCACAGGGTGGTGCGGCTGATGCCTAGATGCTGCGCGGCAAGATCACGCTGTCCGCCGAAGCGGGCCAGCACGGCCGCCGTCGATTCGCGCGCCGAGCCGGGCGTGGGCAATACGTCGACCGCCGGCGCCGCTTGCCGCCCCAGTTCCGGCGCCACCGACAGCATGAAGGCCGGCGTGAGCGCCTGCAGCGGCTCGGCCGCCAGGAACAGCGCCACCCGCTCCATCAGGTTGCGCAGCTCGCGCACATTGCCCGGCCACGCATAGGAAGCAAGCAGTGGTGCGCAAGCGGTGATCTCGGCCGCCAGGTTCGGATGCGGGCGTGCGTCGAGCGCGGCCAGCGCCTGTTTCAACGACCACTCGGCCAGCGGCGCGATGTCCTGCGTCCGCGCGCGCAGCGGCGGCAGTGCCAGGCGCAGCACCGCCAGCCGATAGAACAGGTCGGCCCGAAAACGCCCGTCGCGCACCCGTGCTTCGAGGTCGCAGTGGGTGGCGCTGATCACACGCACATCGATCGGCACCGGCCGGGTGCCGCCGACCCGCATCACCTCGCGTTCTTCCAGCACGCGCAGCAGGCGGGTCTGCAGGGCCAGGGGCATTTCACCGATCTCGTCCAGGAACAGGGTGCCGCCGTTGGCGGCCTCGAACAGGCCGGCGTGGCCGCCGCGGCGCGCGCCGGTGAACGCGCCTTCCTCGTGGCCGAACAGTTCCGACTCCAGCAGCGACTCGGCGATCGCGCCGCAGTTCACCGCCACGAAGGGGCGATTGGCGCCGCGGCGCGGGCTCTCGCGGTGGATCGCCTGGGCCACCAGTTCCTTGCCGCTGCCGGTCTCGCCCTCGATCAATACCGTGCTGGGCGAGCGCGCGTACAGCACCACGGTCTGGCGCAGGCGCTCCATCGCGGGCGAGTCGCCGCGCAAGTCGTTCATGCCGCGCCGCGCGCGTTGTTCATTGGGCTTGCGCCGTCCACGGCCGGCCTCGAGCCGGGTCAGGCGCGCCAGCTCCAGCGCATCGTCGAAGGCCTGGCGGATCGAGGCTGCCGAATACAGGAACACGCCGGTCAGGCCAGCTTCCTCGGCCAGGTCGGTGATCAGGCCGGCGCCGACGATGACCTTGATGCCTTCGGCCTTCAGCTCGTGCACCGCGGCGCGCGCATCCTCGCGCGTGACATAGGTGCGCTGGGCCAGGTCGAGGCCGAAGGTGGCGGCGAAGTCGCCCAGTTCCGGCAACGGCGCCTGGTAGCTGATGACGCCGATGCGGTTCGAGACGCGCCGCGCCCGCGCCAGCGCCTTCAGCACGTCGAAGCCGCTGGCCTTGGCCGCCACCACCGGCACCGACACGCGGCCCTTGAGCCAAGCGGCATTCGAGCCGGCCGCGATAACCACGTCACAGTGTTCAGTAGCCAGGCGCTCGCGGATATGTTTCGCAGCCTCGTCAAAACCAAGATGCAGCGGTTCGATCAAAGCTAGGTGGTCGTATTCGACGGTGATATCGCGGAACAGGTCGGACAGGCGCGAGACGGAGACGGTCCAGATGACGGGCTTGTCGCCGGCATCGAGCGGGGAGCGGGGCGAATTCATGTTTCAAGTTTAGTGCATTTTTCAGCGTGAAGTTTCAATTTGAAACGCCGCGGCGTAAGCGAACGAGCGGTCAATTACTTCCATGCCGTAAGAATCCGGTAAGGGGCCGCCCGTAGGATGGGTCTCAGCCGCAAAGGCAACACCAGAAAAATCAGGAGACAAAATTGGATCAAGACGTCGTACAAAGGGTCAAGAGCGACCCGAATTACCTCAAGCTCAAAGAGACCCGTTCCAAGTTCGGCTGGACGCTGACCTGGGCCATGATGATCGTGTACTACGGCTTCACGCTGCTGGTCGCCTTCAACAAGGAGTTCATGGGTTCCCGCATCGGTGAAGGCGTCATGACCTGGGGCATTCCCCTGGGCCTGTTCGTCATCGTGTTCACCGTCGTCATCACCGGCATCTACGTGCGCCGCGCCAATCGCGACTACGACGAGCTGAGCGACGCCATCAAAGCGAAAGTGGGTGCCTGATGAAACGCTTCCACACCGCAGCCGCTCTCGCCCTGCTGGCTGCCGCCGGCATCGCCCAGGCCGCCCCCGACCTCGGCCAGGGCGTCAAGCAAGCCACCAACTGGACCGCCATCATCATGTTCGGCGTGTTCGTGCTGGGCACCCTGTACATCACCAAATGGGCTGCCGCCAAGACCCGGTCGGCATCCGACTTCTATACCGCCGGCGGCGGCATCACCGGCTTCCAGAACGGTCTCGCGATCGCGGGCGACTTCATGTCGGCCGCCTCCTTCCTGGGTATTTCCGCCGCCGTGTTCCTGGATGGCTTCGATGGCCTGATCTATGCGATCGGCTTCCTGGTCGGCTGGCCCGTCATCACCTTCCTGATGGCCGAGCGCCTGCGCAACCTGGGCCGCTTCACCTTCGCCGACGTCGCCTCCTACCGCTTCGCCCAGAAGCCGATCCGCGTGTTCGCGGCCTCCGGCACCCTGGTCGTGGTGGCCTTCTACCTGATCGCGCAGATGGTCGGCGCCGGCCAGCTGATCAAGCTGCTGTTCGGCCTGGACTACTGGATCGCGGTGGTGCTGGTCGGCATCCTGATGATGGTCTATGTGCTGTTCGGCGGCATGACCGCCACCACCTGGGTGCAGATCATCAAGGCCGTGCTGCTGCTGTCGGGCGCCTCGTTCATGGCGTTCTCGGTGCTGGCACAGTACAACTTCAGCCCGACCCAGCTGTTCCAGAGCGCCACCGAGCTGCACGCCAAGGGCGAGGCGATCATGGGCCCGGGCAGCTTCATCAAGGATCCGATTTCCGCGATTTCCTTCGGCATGGCGCTGATGTTCGGCACCGCCGGCCTGCCGCACATCCTGATGCGCTTCTTCACCGTCCCGAGCGCCAAGGAAGCACGTAAATCGGTGCTGTGGGCAACCACCTGGATCGGCTACTTCTACATCCTGACCTTCATCATCGGTTTCGGCGCGATCGTGCTGGTCGGCACTAACCCGGCCTTCAAGGATGCAGCCGGTGCACTGCTGGGCGGTAACAATATGGCGGCGGTCCACCTGGCGCAAGCCGTGGGCGGCGACGTCTTCCTGGGCTTCATCTCGGCCGTGGCCTTCGCGACCATCCTGGCGGTGGTGGCTGGCCTGACCCTGTCGGGAGCCTCGGCGGTCTCGCACGACCTGTACGCCACCGTGTTCAAGAAGGGCCAGGCAACCAGCGCCAACGAACTGAAAGTGTCGAAGATCACGACTATCTGCCTCGGCATCATCGCGGTGCTGCTGGGTATCGCCTTCGAAAAGCAGAACGTCGCCTTCATGGTGTCGCTGGCCTTCGCGATCGCCGCTTCGGCCAACTTCCCGGTGCTGTTCATGTCGGTGCTGTGGAAAGACTGCACCACCCGCGGCGCCACCGTGGGCGGCTTCCTGGGCCTGGCGACCGCGGTCGTGCTGACCCTGCTGTCGAAATCGGTGTGGGTCGACGTGCTGGGCAACAGCGCCGCGATCTTCCCGTACGCCTCGCCGGCGATCTTCTCGATGGCGGTCGGCTTCTTCGGCATCTGGATCTTCTCGATCACCGACAAGGGCCCGCGCGCCCGCATCGACCGCGCCGGCTTCGAGGCGCAGGAAGTGCGCGCCGAGACCGGTATCGGTGCGGCGGGTGCGTCGGCGCACTAAACCGTCGTTGAGTATCCAAAAGGGGCGGCCTGTGAGGGCCGCCCTTTTTTATTGGCGCTGTCATCGTTAAATATGGATGAGCATTGAACTGCTGGGCTGATCCTGCGGTCCAATCCCGGTCGCCATCGATCGGGAGCCCGCCATGCAAGCGCCGAAGTTTGAGGAGTTGTTCGCCCAGCTGGCGTTGCTGAACCAGCCTCAGCGCCAGCAGGTGCTCGCCGCCCTGCATCCGGCAGCCGGGCTCGACCGGGTGGTCGCCCTGATTGGCGAGATCCGGTCAAAGCGGCGCCGCTGCCCGGATTGCGCCTGCGAGCGCTGCCACCGCCATGGCCAGGCCAACGACCTGCAACGCTTTCGCTGCTGTGCGTGCGGCCGCACCTTCAACGACCTGACCGGCACGCCGCTGGCACGGCTCAGGCACAAGGGCAAGTGGCTCGATTATCTGGACACGGTGCTCGATTCCCGCACGGTCCGGTCTGCGGCCAAGCGTGTCGGCGTACACCCGAACACCACGTTTCGCTGGCGTCATCGCTTTCTCGACCGGGTCAAGGACGACCGACCCGAGCGCCTGGTCGGCATCGTCGAGGCCGACGAAACGTTCCTGCTCGAATCGCAGAAGGGGTCACGCAAGCTCGATCGCCAGCCGCGCAAGCGTGGTGGCAGGGCTGCTCTGCGCGGCATTTCCCATCATCTCGACTGCATCCTGGTGGCGCGCGACCGCAGCGGCCAGACCATCGACGCCGTCACCGGCCGCGGCGCCTTGAAGGTGGCCCAACTGGTCAAGCATCTGCTGCCGAAACTCGATCTTCAAGCGCTGCTGGTCACCGACGCAAACGCCGCCTACCCCGCCTTTGCCCGTGCCCATGGCATCGCCCATCAGGCAGTCAATCTCAGCGCCGGCGAACGGGTCCGCGATGGCGTCGAAGGCGCCATCCATGTACAAAACGTGAACGCCTACCATCGGCGCTTCAAGGAATGGCTGGCGCGCTTCCATGGCGTGGCGTCACGCTGGTTGCCCAACTACCTGGGCTGGCACTGGGCGCTCGATGGCGGGCGGGTCACTTCTGTCGAGCAATTGCTGCGTATTGCATTCGGAGTCATCAACAGATAACGATGACAGCGCCTTTTTACTTACTGAACGTCGCGTCCCACGGCCCGATGCTGAAGGCCGCACCTTCGATGTGGCGGACGACGGGTTCGCCCGCGAGATAGTCCTGCAAGCCCGCCATGAACAGCTGGTGGTCGTCGCTCGTTTCGAAGCGCGGGGTGTGATCTTCCAGTGTCTGCCAGCGCACGATGAGCGTGAACTGTTGCGGCAACTCGATCCCGGGCGCCAGCAAATGGCCGCGATATCCGTTCGCGCGGGTCAGCAGATGAGCGACGTCGGCGAATGCATGTCTGAACGCGTCGGTGTGTTCAGGCCGGACGAGCAGGGTGGCGATTTCGTAAACCATGATGTTCCTTTCGAAGTGAATCAACCGGCTCAGGCTTGCGCGCTCGTGCGATCGGCCAGCGGCCCCACCGCGATTGCGATCTTCCCCCTGAGGCCGTTGTCTCGGCTTTCCAGCCGCGCATGGGCAAGCGGGATGTCGGCCAGCGAGTAGACGGCGCCGACGTGGGGTTTCAGCTGGCCGCGCTCGATCAGGGCGCTCAGTTCGTCGAGCTTGCCGCGGTTCTGGCGGGTGAAGACGAAGTGGTAGCTCGCGTTCTTGCCCCAGGCCTGGATCAGGTTCTGCGGTATCGCGATGTCCACGATCGAGACCACCCGACCGAGTTGCGCCAGCACGTCCGGACTGCGGGTCAGCGTGTCGCCGCCGATGGTGTCGAACACCACGTCGACGCCGTGGCCGCCGGTCTCGCGCTGGATGGCCTCAACATAGTCCTCTTTCGTGTAATCGATGACCACGTCGGCGCCCAGGGAGCGTGCGAACTCGAAATTCTCTTCCTTCACCGTGGTGAACACGCGGGCGCCCATTGCCTTGGCGACCTGGATCACGACGTGGCCCACGCCGCCCGCGCCGCCGTGGATCAGGATGTTTTCACCGGCTTTCAGCTGCGCACGCACGGCGAGGGCTTCCCAGACGGTGCCGCCGACGAGGGTCAGGCTGGCGGCCTCGAGATGGGTCAGCGAAGCGGGCTTCCTGCCGACGATGCTCTCGTTGGCGACATGGTATTCGGCATAGCTGCCGGGGCCGTCGAAGATTTGCGGGGTGTACCAGACTTCGTCGCCCGGCGCGAACGCCGTCACGCCTGGACCGACTTCCTCGACCACGCCCGAGACGTCGTGGCCGGTGATGCCCGGCAGCGGCACCAGGTCGGCGTAGTCGCCGCGGCGCACCTGATAGTCCAGGGGATTGATGGAGGTCGCTTGCACGCGGACCAGCACCTGGCCGGCTTGCGGCACCGGTTTCGGCACGTCGCGCAGTTCGAACGATTCCGGGCCGCCAAAAGATGTGAGCACTTGAGCTTTCATGATTATTTCCTCGTTTCGTTAAAAAGGGATATCGGGAATTATCGATATATAGTGGTAAAAAAATTTACAGCTCTTTGCCAATGATCTCGGCGAGCGCACTGATGGCTGCCTCATTGCGCTTGTAGTACGTCCACTGGCCAATGCGCCTGACTTCCACCAGGCCGGCTCTTTGCAGCGTTGCGAGATAATCGGACACGGTCGACTGTGACAAGCCGACACCTTCCTGGATGCTGCTGACACAGACGCCAACCGTGTGCACATCGCCCTCATCCTGCGGAGGGAAATGATTCTCGGGATCCTTCAAGCCTTTCAATATGTCCAGGCGTGTGCGGTTCGAGAGGGCTTTGAAGATATCGAGCAGTTCCATGGATTCCAGTATATCGGGATATCCCGATATGTCAAGCGGCTTGCTTCGATCGCAGTGGCGTTTAAGCTGGACGTAATTGTTTCACGCGTTGCATCCCGTCGTTTCAGTGTGAAACGATGCGGCGCCGGCAGTACCCGGTGGTCGCGCGCGGAAATACGAACTAAGTGTTTGAATACAATGAAAAAATGCCGCTAAATAGCGATGATGATCGGGGCTGGCACGCGGTTTGCAATATCAAACCCGACATCAACCGCATCTGAAAGGACACCGCATGACCAAGCTCTCCGCCGGCGCCGCATTCCGCAAGGCAATGCAGGAAGAATCCCCATTGCAAGTGGTCGGCGCGATCAATGCCAACCACGCCCTACTGGCCAAGCGTGCCGGCTTCAAGGCGATCTACCTGTCGGGCGGCGGGGTGGCGGCGGGTTCGCTGGGCTTGCCGGATCTCGGCATCTCGAACCTGGACGACGTCCTGATCGACGTGCGCCGCATCACCGACGTGTGCGACCTGCCGCTGCTGGTCGACGTCGACACCGGCTTCGGCGCCTCGGCCTTCAACGTCGCGCGCACCGTGCGCACTTTGGCCAAGGCCGGCGCCGCCGCCTGCCACATCGAAGACCAGGTCGGCGCCAAGCGCTGCGGCCACCGTCCGGGCAAGGAAATCGTCAGCAAGGACGAGATGGTCGACCGCATCAAGGCGGCGGCCGATGCCCGTCCGTACGACGAGTTCGTGATCATGGCGCGCACCGATGCGCTGGCCGTGGAAGGGCTGGACGCCGCCATCGAGCGCGCCGTGGCGTGCGTGGAAGCCGGCGCCGACATGATCTTCCCCGAAGCCATTACGAGCCTGGAGATGTATAAACAGTTCGCCGACGCGGTCAAGGTGCCGGTGCTGGCCAATATCACCGAATTCGGTTCCACGCCGCTGTTCACCGTCGACGAATTGAAGGGCGCCGGCGTCGGCCTGGTGCTGTATCCGCTGTCGGCCTTCCGCGCGATGAACAAGGCGGCCGAGAACGTGTACAACGCGATCCGCCGCGACGGCACCCAGCAGAACGTGCTCGACACCATGCAGACGCGCGCCGAACTGTACGACCGCATCGACTACCATAGCTACGAACAGAAGCTCGACGCGCTGTTTGCCCAGAATAAAGCCAAGTAATCAGGAGACCAGGACATGAGCAACACCAACAACGAGACCCCGACCTTCAAACCGAAGAAATCCGTGGCCCTGTCCGGCGTCGCCGCCGGCAATACCGCGTTGTGCTCGGTCGGCAAATCGGGCAATGACCTGCACTACCGCGGCTACGACATCCTGGACGTGGCCGGTGCCTGCGAATTCGAGGAAATCGCCTACCTGCTGGTGCACGGCAAGCTGCCGAATGAGGCCGAGCTGCGCGGTTATAAAGCCAAGCTGAAGTCGCTGCGCGGGCTGCCTGCCGCCGTGAAGAGCGCGCTCGAGGCAGTGCCGGCCGGCGCCCATCCGATGGACGTGATGCGTACCGGCGTGTCGGTGCTGGGCTGCACCTTGCCCGAGAAGGATGACCACAATCTCGCCGGCGCGCGCGACATCGCCGATCGCCTGATGGCCTCGTTCGGCTCGATGCTGCTGTACTGGTACCACTACAGCCATAACGGGAAGCGCATCGAAGTGGAAACCGACGACGATTCGATCGGCGGTCACTTCCTGCACCTGCTGCACGGCTTCAAGCCGAGCGCATCCTGGGTGCAGGCGATGCACACCTCGCTGATCCTGTACGCCGAGCACGAATTCAATGCCTCGACCTTCACCGCGCGCGTGATCGCCGGCACCGGTTCCGACATGCACTCGGCCATCACCGGCGCCATCGGCGCGCTGCGCGGTCCGAAGCACGGCGGCGCCAACGAAGTGGCGCTCGACATCCAGAAGCGTTATGAGAACGCCGACGAAGCCGAGGCCGACATCCGCAACCGCGTGGCCAACAAGGAAGTCGTGATCGGCTTCGGCCATCCGGTGTACACGATCTCGGACCCGCGCAACAAGGTGATCAAGGAAGTGGCGCGCTTGCTGTCTTCCGAGGCCGGCTCGATGAAGATGTTCGACATCGCCGAGCGCCTGGAGTCGGTGATGTGGGAAGTGAAAAAGATGTTCCCGAACCTGGACTGGTTCTCGGCCGTGTCGTACCACATGATGGGCGTGCCGACCGCCATGTTCACGCCGCTGTTCGTCATCTCGCGCACCTCGGGCTGGGCCGCCCACGTGATCGAGCAGCGCATCGACAACAAGATCATCCGCCCGAGCGCGAACTACGTCGGTCCGGAAGACCTACAATTCGTGCCGCTGGCCGAGCGCAAATAAGAGCATTGCCATGAATTCGAACCACCTGAAACCCTTGCCTGGCACCGACCTGGAATACTTCGACACGCGCGCTGCGGTCGAGGCCATCCAGCCTGGCGCCTACGACACCTTGCCCTACACCTCGCGCGTGCTGGCCGAGAACCTCGTGCGCCGCTGCGATCCCGCCTGCATGAACGACTCGCTCAAGCAGATCATCGAACGCAAGCGCGAGCTCGATTTCCCCTGGTTCCCGGCGCGCGTGGTCTGTCACGACATCCTGGGCCAGACCGCCCTGGTCGACCTGGCCGGCCTGCGCGACGCCATCGCGCTGCAAGGGGGCGATCCGGCCCTGGTCAATCCGGTGGTGCCGACCCAGCTGGTGGTCGACCACTCGCTGGCTGTCGAATGCGGCGGCTTCGACCCGGACGCGTTCACCAAGAACCGCGCGATCGAGGATCGCCGCAACGAAGACCGCTTCCACTTCATCGACTGGACCAAGAAGGCATTCCAGAACGTCGACGTGATCCCGCCCGGTAACGGCATCCTGCACCAGATCAACCTGGAACGCATGTCGCCCGTGATCCAGGTGGAGAACGGCGTGGCCTATCCGGACACGCTGGTCGGCACGGATTCACACACGCCGATGGTCGATGCGCTGGGCGTGATCGCGATCGGCGTCGGCGGGCTGGAGGCCGAAAGCGTGATGCTGGGCCGCGCCTCCTACATGCGCCTGCCCGACATCGTCGGTGTCGAGTTGACCGGCCAGCCCGGCCCCGGCATCACCGCCACCGACACCGTACTGGCGCTGACCGAATTCCTGCGCAAGTCGAAGGTCGTCTCCGCCTACCTGGAGTTCTACGGCGAGGGCGCAGCCGCTCTCACGCTGGGCGACCGCGCCACGATCTCGAACATGGCGCCGGAATTCGGCGCCACCGCCGCGATGTTCTACATCGACGAGCAGACCATCAAGTACCTGCGCCTGACCGGCCGCGAGGACGAGACCGTGCACCTGGTCGAGACCTATGCGAAACAGGCCGGCCTGTGGGCCGACACCCTGAACAACGCGCAGTACGAACGCACGCTGAGCTTCGACCTCTCCAGCGTGGTGCGCAATATCGCCGGCCCGTCGAACCCGCACAAGCGCGTGCCGACCTCGGAGCTGGCGGCGCGCGGCATCGCCGGGAAAGTGGAGAACGAGCCTGGCCTGATGCCCGACGGCGCAGTGATCATCGCCGCCATCACCAGCTGCACCAACACCAACAACCCGCGCAATATGATCGCCGCCGGCCTGCTGGCGCGCAACGCCAATCGCGCCGGCCTGCTGCGCAAGCCCTGGGTCAAGAGCTCGCTCGCGCCGGGGTCGAAAGCCGTCGCCCTTTACCTGGACGAAGCCGGCCTCACGCCCGAATTGGACCAGCTGGGCTTCGGCGTCGTGGCGTTCGCCTGCACCACCTGCAACGGCATGAGCGGCGCGCTCGACCCGATCATCCAGCAAGAGATCATCGAGCGCGACCTGTATGCGACTGCCGTCCTGTCGGGCAACCGCAATTTCGACGGCCGCATCCATCCGTATGCCAAGCAGGCCTTCCTGGCTTCGCCGGCGCTGGTGGTGGCGTATGCGATCGCCGGCACCATCCGCTTCGACATCGAGAAGGACGTGCTGGGCTTGGACGCCGCCGGCAAGGAGATCCGCCTGGCCGACCTGTGGCCATCGGACGACGAGATCGACGCCGTGGTCGCCGCCAGCGTCAAGCCCGAGCAGTTCCGCAAGGTCTATACGCCGATGTTCGCGCGCGTGGTCGACGATGGCGCGGCGGTCAGCCCGCTGTACGACTGGCGTCCACAGAGCACCTATATCCGCCGCCCGCCGTACTGGGAAGGCGCGCTGGCAGGCGAGCGCACCCTGCGCGGGATGCGCCCGCTGGCGGTCCTGGGCGATAACATCACCACCGACCACCTGTCGCCGTCGAACGCCATCCTGCCCGACTCGGCCGCCGGCGAGTACCTGGCGAAGATGGGCTTGCCGGAAGAAGACTTCAATTCCTACGCCACCCACCGCGGCGACCACCTGACGGCGCAGCGCGCGACCTTCGCCAATCCGACCTTGAAGAACGAGATGGTGAAGGATGGCATGGGCAATGTGATTGCCGGCTCGCTGGCGCGCATCGAGCCTTCGGGCGAGGTGACCCGCATGTGGGAAGCGATCGAGCATTACATGGAACGCAAGCAGCCGCTGATCGTCGTGGCCGGCGCCGACTATGGCCAGGGCTCGTCGCGCGACTGGGCGGCCAAGGGCGTGCGCCTGGCGGGCGTGGAAGCGATCGTGGCCGAAGGTTTCGAGCGCATCCACCGCACGAACCTGGTGGGCATGGGCGTATTGCCGCTGGAATTCAAGCCGGGCGTCAACCGCATCACGCTCGGCATCGACGGCACCGAGACCTTCGACGTGGTGGGCGAGCGCACGCCGCGCGCCGACCTGACGCTGGTGATCCATCGCAGGAACGGAGAACAGCTCGAGGTGGTGGTGACCTGCCGCCTCGATACGGCCGAGGAAGTCGCCATCTATGAAGCGGGCGGGGTGCTGCAGCGCTTCGCCCAGGATTTCCTTGAATCGTCGGCGCCGAAGGCGGCGGCTTGATGGAGAACCGCACGATGCCCCACACTCCTCAAATCAAGATCCCCGCCACCTATATGCGTGGCGGCACCAGCAAAGGCGTGTTCTTCAAGCTGCAAGACCTGCCCGAAGCGGCGCGCGTGCCCGGCGCCGCGCGCGACGCGTTGCTGCTGCGCGTGATCGGCAGCCCCGACCCCTACGGCAAGCAGATCGACGGCATGGGCGGCGCCACCTCCAGCACCAGCAAGGCCGTGATCGTCGAGCGCAGCACCCGTCCCGACCACGACGTCGACTATCTGTTCGGCCAGGTGGCGATCGACAAGCCCTTCGTCGACTGGAGCGGCAACTGCGGCAACCTGTCGGCCGCGGTCGGGCCTTTCGCCATCGCCAACGGGCTGGTCGACCCCGCACGTGCGCCGCGCGACGGCATCGCGGTCGTGCGCATCTGGCAGGCCAATATCGGCAAGACCATCATCGCCCATGTGCCGATGACGGACGGACAAGTCCAGGAAACGGGTGACTTCGAGCTCGATGGCGTGACCTTCCCGGCGGCCGAGGTGCAGCTCGAATTCATCGATCCGGCGGCCGAGGAGGAGGGCAGCGCCGGCGCGATGTTCCCGACCGGGAACCTTGTCGACGAACTGGACGTGCCCGGCGTCGGCGTCCTGCGCGCGACCATGATCAATGCCGGCATCCCGACCATCTTCGTCGAGGCGGGTGCGGTGGGCTACGACGGGACCGAGCTGCAGGACGCCATCAATGGCGACGCGCGCGCGCTGGCCATGTTCGAGACCATCCGCGCCCACGGCGCGCTGCGCATGGGCCTGATCGCGAGCATCGAAGATGCCGGCAAGCGCCAGCACACCCCGAAAGTCGCTTTCGTCGCGAAAGCGGCCGGCTACCTCTCGTCCAGCGGTAAACAGGTCGCGCAGGGCGACGTCGATCTGCTGGTGCGCGCGCTCTCGATGGGCAAGCTGCATCACGCGATGATGGGGACGGCGGCGGTGGCGATCGGCACCGCGGCGGCGATTCCCGGCACCCTGGTCAACCTCGCGGCCGGCGGCGGAGAACGCAGCGCGGTGCGCTTCGGCCATCCGTCCGGCACCCTGCGCGTGGGCGCCGAAGCGGTGCAGCGGGACGGCGCCTGGAGCGTCAGCAAGGCCATCATGAGCCGCAGCGCGCGGGTCTTGATGGAAGGGCGGGTATGCGTGCCGGGTGATATGTTCTGAAACCACGGGGCGGCATCTGCAAGGTGTCGTTTTCTTGCTGCTGGCAGTTCAAATCCAGGCCCGTTTCGGGGTATGATGGTCGCCCTTGTTGCTAATCGGCAACTGAAGGCAACCATGAGTATTAGCCTCGATTGCAACAACCGATGGATGGATTTTCGAACCTGCAATTAGGCGACGTTGCGGAGACCGGTGGATACGATGCGCAGCTGGCGGACCTGTCCGCCCTGCGGCGCATGGTGCGCGAGCAGCGCGCCGTGTTCGAAAACGCACCGGTCGGCATCGCCGTCACCCAGCCCGACCAGATCCGCTCGTTCAACCCGCGCGCGGGCGAGATGTTCGGCTTCGCGCAGGACGAGGTCGGCAGCATCGCGCCGGCCGAGGTCTGCGTCTCGCCCGAGGATTACGACACGCTGATCCGGGAAGCGTTCGCGGTGCTGGCCGGCGGCGGCCTGTTCGAGAAGAGCGAGCAGCAGTTCCGGCGCCGCGACGGCAGCACCTTCTGGGCGCGCCTGCGCGGCTGCGCGGTCGAACCGGGCAACCGCGGCGCCGGCACCATCTGGATCGTCGAGGACGTGACCGAGGCGCGCCAGGCCATGAGCGAGGTGCAGGCGATCATGAACAATGCCTCGATCGGCATCATGTTCACCCGCAACCGCGTGATCCGGCGCGCCAATCCCGCCTTCTGCCAGATGTTCGGCTATGCCGAGGGCGAGCCGATCGGGGTGTCAACGCGCGTGATCTACCCGGACGAAGGCGCCTATCGCCAGCTCGGCGCCGAGGCCTATCCGCAGCTGGCCGACGGCCGGCCGTTCACGACTTCGCGCACCCTGGTGCGCAAGGACGGCACGCCGGCCTGGGTCCAGATGATCGGCTACCAGGTCAATGCGAAAGACCCCGACAAGGGCACGATCTGGATGCTCGAGGACCGCACCCGCGAGCGCAGCGACGAGCAATCGCTGCGCGAGGCGCTGATGGAAAACCGCGCCATCCTCGACAACGCGGTGCTGGGCATCGCCGTGGTCGAGGGCGGCCGCACCCTGCACTGCAACCGCAAGATGGAAGAGCTGTTCGGCGCGCCGCCGGGCGGCATGGACGGCATCGCGGTGCGCTCGCTGTATCCCGACCACCCCAGCTGGAAGGAGGCGCGCGCGCTCTCCGGACGCCAGTTCGCCGAGGGCCAGGCCCACATGGCCGAGCACGAGATGGTGCGGCGCGACGGCAGCCGCTTCTGGGCGCGCCTGTCGGGCCGCCTGTTCGACCTGGCGCAAGCGAGCGGCAGGAGCGTGTGGCTGGTGGATGATGTCACCGCGCAGCGCGAGGCGGCCGACGCCATCCTGCGCGCGCGCGACGAACTCGAGGTAAGGGTGGCCGAGCGCACCGCCGAACTGGCCGGCGCCAACGCCCTGCTGCAGGAAGAGATCAACGAGCGGCGCCAGGCCGAGGCGCGCGTGCACCACATGGCCTACCACGACAGCCTGACCGGCCTGCCCAACCGCGCCATGCTGTCCGAGCGGCTCGATGCGGGGATGCGCGTCGTGGCCTCGGGTGACGCGCCACAGCATGGGCAGCAGCTGGCCTTGATGTTCATCGACCTCGACCGCTTCAAGAACATCAACGATACCCTGGGCCACATGGTCGGCGACCAGCTGCTGCGCAACGTCGCGCTGCGCCTGGTGACGGCGGTGCGGCCCCACGACCTGGTGGCGCGCCTCGGCGGCGACGAGTTCGTGGTGCTGATGCCCGAGATCGCCGGCCGCGACGATGCCGCCGCGGTCGCCGGCCGCATCATCGCCGCGCTGTCGCTGTCCTGCCAGATCGACGGCCACAGCCTGCACATCTCGCCCTCGATCGGGATCTGCCTGTATCCGGACGACGGGGTCGACGTCGAGACCCTGATGCGCCACGCCGACGCCGCGATGTACCAGGCCAAGGCGGCCGGCCGCAACAATTACCAGTTCTTCACCGAGCGCATGAACCTGGCGGCGGCGCGCCATTTCGAGCTCGAGTCGAGCCTGCGCGGCGCCCTGGCGCGAGACGAGTTCGAGCTCCACTTTCAGCCGATCATGTGCACCGAAACGCGCCGCCCGCGCGCGCTGGAAGTGCTGCTGCGCTGGCGCCGCGGCGGCGCGCTGGTGGGGCCGGACGAATTCATCCCGATCCTGGAAGAGAGCGGCATGATCATGGAAGTCGGCGAGTGGGTGATCCGCAGCGCCTGCGTCCAGGCCATGCAGTGGCAGCGCGAGGGGCTGGACGTCGTGCCGCTGGCGATCAACCTGTCGGCGCGCCAGTTCACGCACCAGGGCCTGATCGACTCGATCCGCGCCATCGTCGACGAGACGGGGATCGCGCCAGGCATGGTGGAATTCGAGATCACCGAGACCGCCTTGATGCAGCACGGCGGCCAGACGCTCGAGATCCTGCGCCAGATAAATGCGATGGGGATGTGCCTCTCGATCGACGATTTCGGCACCGGGTATTCGAGCCTGGCCTACCTGAAGCGCTTCCCGGTACGCAAGATCAAGATCGACCGCGCCTTCGTGCGCGAACTCGAAGCCAGCACCGAGGACCGCGCCATCGTGGCGGCGGTGATGGCGCTGGCCAACAGCCTGCAATTGTCGGTGGTGGCCGAAGGCGTGGAGACGGAAGGGCAGTATGCCTTGCTGCGCTCCTTCGGTTGCCAGTATGCGCAGGGCTATCTGTTCGCGCGGCCGTTGCCGGCGGAGCAGGTGGCCAGGTTGCTGGCCGGCTGATTCGACCGGCCGGCGCACACCCGCCGGTCGAACGCACCATCAGTCCGCCAGCGTCGCCACCACCGGCGCATGATCCGACGGCTGTTCCCACTTGCGCGTCTCGCGATCGATATGGCAGGCGGTGCAGCGATCGGCCAGTGTCTTCGACAGCAGGATGTGGTCGATGCGCAGGCCGCGGTTGCGGCGGAACGCCATCTGGCGGTAGTCCCACCAGCTGTATTGCTTCTCGGGCTGCTCGAACAGGCGGAAGGCGTCCGATAGGCCAAGCGCCATCAGTTCCTGCAGCGCGGCGCGCTCGGGCAGCGAGAAGTGGATGCGGCCTTCCCATTCGGCCGGGTCGTGCACGTCGCGCGCTTCGGGCGCGATATTGTAGTCGCCCAGGATCGCGAATTGCTCGTGCGCGGCCATTTCCGCCGCCACCCAGGTGCGCAGCGCGTCCAGCCAGGCCAGCTTGTACGTATATTTGTCGGAACCGACTTCCTGCCCGTTCGGGACGTAGGCGCAGATGAAGCGCACGCCCCCGATCGTGGCCGCCAGCAGGCGCTGCTGGGCATCTTCATAATGCGGGTTGTTCCTGACCACGTCCTCGATCGGATGCTTCGACAGGATGGCCACGCCGTTATAGGTTTTCTGGCCGGAAAACGCGGCCTGGTAGCCGGCGGCGTTCAGCTCGGCCAGGGGGAATTTGTCATCCGTGAGCTTGGTCTCCTGGATGCAGAGCACGTCGACCGGATTGGCCTCCAGCCACTGCAGCAGATGCGAGAGTCGGACTTTCAGGGAGTTTACGTTCCAAGTAACTATTTTCATTGTTCTATGTGTGTCATGGTAGAGTGTTGGCTGTAACATACTGTCGTGCGGCCAAGTTGCTTGCCAACGAGCTATTATCACCGAGTCCGCGATCGGCCATTGGGCGGCCTCTCTTTCCTTGGAGGGAAGTGAGGCGCCAACTTGGCTAAGTCGCAACAGGTGATAATAAAATTGATTAACAGATTGCCAAAGAGTATTGCTCCACCGCCGGGTCGGCGCTATAAACGAGATCAGGTGGAGTTTGATACGAACGAACTCGGCAGTGTGAGTTTGTTGCTTTTCGGTAATAATAAAATTGCGTACGGGCAACTTCCATTGTACCATTAGCGTGTCGTGAGGCAGGTTCGGTCGGACCACACAGTTGTCCAGGACCATCGACACGCGGTAGTGGTACTATTGTGAAATATTCGGTTTCACGAGTTAATAATCCGAACGCAGATTTGAAAAAGGACAGAAATGCGCAGTGCATTTGAAGCGTGGGCCCAGCGTGAGGGTCATATTGTTCGCCGCCGCGAAGACAAGCCCGAGGAATACCTCGTTTTTGAAACCCAGCGCCGTTGGGTGATCTGGCAGGCAGCGCTGGCGCATGGCGCCAAGGCCGCCGCCGACACGCCGTCGAAGTTCGCCAAGGATGGCGAGCAGAAGCCGGCGATCGCCCAGGACGAAGCAGCCGTGCGCAATCGCGTGCTGAACGAAGTGCTGGACGCCTTCAGCGAACTGGACGAGACCGCCGGCATGGAAGGCGTGCTCAAGGTCATCCAGGGCCTGAAGAAAAAGCAGAAGGCCGAGACCGAAAAGGCTTGACCCCGTCCGCATGCCGACGCGTTACCGCCATTACAAGGGCGGCATCTACGAGCTGGTGTGCGAAGCAGTGCTGGAAGCCGATCACACACCCGTGATCGTCTATCGCGGCCAGGATGGTGTCGTGTGGGTACGGCCCCGTGACGCCTTCTTCGAGGAGGTAGCGGTCGACGGCAATACCCTGCCGCGATTCACCTTGCTCGACGCCACACCCGCGTGAGCGGAGCAGGCAGGGCTTCAGTGTCGGCGCACTGCTGCCGTTAACGGGGTATCTGCCTCTTGAAGCTCGCCATGCCGTTTCCATACCGCTCGTTTGCCGTTGCCGCTGTTGCCTCCCTTGCCCTGGGCGGCTGCGCGACCATGTCTGAATCCCCCGTGCAACAGCTCGAGGTGCGCGCCGTGCTCGATTACCGCGAGATCGGCGGGGTCGGTTGCATCCTCAGCAATGACGTGGGCCGCTGGTACATGATCGCGCCCGGACGCGTGACCGTCACCCGCAGCAGCCAGCCGCTGTCGATCAGCTGCAAGAAGGGCTCGGCCGCCACCGCCGCCGAAGTCGTCCAGGCCCGGCTCGACACCAGCAACCTGATGGGCAACCTCGTCATCAGCGCGGGGCTCGGCTATTTCGTCGACCGCCATTCGGGGGCGGGGTATGGCTATCCGGCCATTCTGACCGTCGTGATGCAGCCGGCTGCGCCGCCAGCCGAGGCGGCAGGGGCGAATCCGCTCGATACGCGGGTGTTCTGAGCCACCAAGTAAAACGGCCCCGCATGCGGGGCCGTCTTCGTTGCACGCCTCAGGCGGCGACTACACCCTCGCTTTACACCCTATTCATCAGGAAGGTCGTCAGCAGCGGCACGGGACGGCCGGTCGCGCCCTTGTTCGCGCCCGATTTCCAGGCGGTGCCGGCGATGTCCAGGTGGGCCCAGGTGTACTTGCGGGTGAAGTTCTCCAGGAAGCAGGCCGCGGTGATCGAGGCCGCGCCCGGGGTGCCGATATTGGCCAGGTCGGCGAAGTTCGACTTGAGCTGGTCGTTGTAGATCTCGCCCAGCGGGAAGCGCCATGCCACGTCGCCGGCTTGCTTGCCAGCGTCCAGCAGCTCGTTCGCGAGGCCGTCGTGGGCGGCGTCGTCGCGGGTGAACAGGCCGCTGGTGTGGTGGCCCAGGGCCACGATGCAGGCGCCGGTCAGGGTTGCGATGTCGACCACGGCGGCCGGCTTGAAGCGCTCGGCGTAGGTCAGGGCGTCGCACAGGATCAGGCGGCCTTCGGCGTCGGTATTCAGGATCTCGATCGTGGTGCCGTTCATCGCGGTGACGATGTCGCCCGGCTTGCTGGCGCGGCCCGATGGCATGTTCTCGCAGGCGGCAACGATGCCGACCACGTTGAGCTTCAGGCCCATCTCGCCGATCGCGCGGAAGGTGCCCAGCACCGAGCCGGCGCCGCACATATCGTATTTCATCTCGTCCATGCCTGGACCAGGCTTGAGCGAGATGCCGCCGGTGTCGAAGGTGATGCCCTTGCCGACCAGGACCACCGGCGCATCCTTCGATTTGCCGCCGTTGTGCTTGAGGACGATGAACTTCGGCGCTTCGTCGCTGCCCTTGGCCACCGACAGGAAGCTGCCCATCTTGAGCGCTTCGAGCTGCTTGCGCTCCAGCACTTCGATGTCGAAGCCATAGTCGTCGGCCAGCTTGCGCGCGGTAGTGGCGAGGAAGGTCGGGGTGCAGACGTTCGGCGACAGGTTGCCCAGCTCGCGGGTCAGGTTCATGCCGTTGGCGATGGCCGCGGCCTGGCTCAAGGTAGCCTTGTCCAGGCCAGCGGCCGGCGCCGCAACGACGATCTTGCGCACGCCGGTGATGGCCGGATCTTTCTTGCTCTTTTGGCCGTCGGTACGGAATTCCGCTTCGCTGGCGCCAAGCACCAGGGCGCGCAGCGCCCAGTTTGCGTCGCGCTCTTTCACGCTGTCGAGCGGGAATGCGATAATGGCGTCCGCCGCGCCCAGGGTGGAAAACACCTTCAGTGCGGCGGTGACGCCGGTGGCGAAGCTTTTCTCGCTGACGGTTTCATCGGCGCCGAGGCCGACCAGCAGCACGCGGGGAGCCGCCACGCCGGCCACGCCGCGCAGCAGCAGGGTCGAACCCGGCTTGCCGCTGATGTCGCCCGACTTGAGCGCCGCGCTGATGTCGCCGTTCACATCGAGTGCTTTTGCCGCAGCCGACAGTTTCTTGTTCTCGTACACCGCAACCGCGATGCAGCCGGATTTCGCAGCGGCCAGGGTGTTTTTTGTGTCGAATGCTTTTATGCTAAAGTCCATTTGGTTCTCCGTTTCGATGTTTGGCGGCGGACTGCCTAATCTGCAATTATAACTACTCTATTGAATGATTTTCCGACGTTCCCTGCAACGTGAACTGGCGAGCGCCGCGGGCGCCACTTTCACGGTGCTGTTTTCCATCCTCGTCACCTGGACCCTGATCGCCATTCTTGGCCGGGCCGCGGGCGGCAAGGTGGCATCCGGCGACGTGCTGGCGCTGATCGTATTCCGCAGCGCCGAGCTCTTGCCGATCATCCTGATCCTCACGTCCTTCATCGCGGTGGTCGCGACCATCACGCGCAGCTATCGCGATTCCGAGATGGTGGTCTGGTTCGCCTCGGGTCAATCCCTCCTTGGATGGATCCGGCCGGTGCTGGTCCTGGGCCTGCCGATGGTGGCCCTGGTCGGCGCGCTGTCCTTCGTCGTCACGCCCTGGGCCAAGATGAAGAGCGCCGAATTCGTCGAGCGCTTCCAGAAGCGCGAAGACCTGCAGCGTGTGGCGCCGGGCCAGTTCCGCGAGTCCAGCTCGAGCGACCGCGTGTTCTTCGTCGAACGCAGCGCCGAGGGCTCGACCGTGGTGCAGAACGTGTTCGTCGGCGGCGTCGACGGCGACAGCCACTCGGTGGTGGTGGCCAAGCAGGGCGTCATCGAATCGGACGGCAAGGGTGGCCAGTTCCTGGTGCTCAGCAATGGCCGCCGCTACGAGGGCGTGCCGGGCCAGGCCGATTTCCAGACCATGGAATTCGAGCGCTACAGCATGCGCGTGGCGACCCAGGCGCCGATGATCGGCGCCGACGTGCCGGTCGCGGCGCTGTCCACGCCGGCGCTCCTGGTCGCCCCCAACCGCTTCACCCAGGCCGAGCTGCTGGCCCGTATCGCGGCGCCGATCACCTGCCTCGTCCTGATGCTGCTGGCGATTCCGCTCGGCTTCGTCAATCCGCGCGCGGGTTCGTCGGCCAACCTGATCGTCGCCTTGCTGATTTTCTTCACCTATAACAACCTGGTGCGGCTGACCGAAGCCAGCGTCAAGCAGGGCAAGCTCGCCTTCGCCATGGGCTGGTGGCCATTGCACTTCGCTGCGCTGCTGGTGGTGGTGGGCCTGTTCGCCTGGCGCCTGAACGTGAACCACCGCTATCATCCGCTGGTCCTGATCAGCGCCTTCAAGCGCCGCCGCCACCTGAAGAAATCGCCGGCTGCCAAGCGCGAGGAGGCGCGCGCAGAATGAAAATCCTCCAACGCTATTTCGCCGTCAATATTTTCCAGGCGGTGGCCTTCGTGCTGGCCGCCTTCCTGGCCCTGGTCGCCTTCATGGACCTGACCAGCATCCTGCCGTCGGTCGGCAAGAACGACTTCGGCATGCAGCACGCCTTGTTGTACGTGTTGTTGCTGGTGCCGGGCAATGTCTATCAGGTGATGCCGGTGGCTGCCCTGATCGGCACCATCTATACGATGGCGCAATTCGCCTCGAGCTCCGAGTTCACCATCATGCGCGCCTCGTCGATGTCGACCCGCCAGGCCGCCATGATGCTGTTCAAGATTGGCGCGGTGTTCGTCCTGATCGCCTTCGTGTTCGGGGAGCTGATCACGCCGCGCACGGCGCCGATCGCCGAGCGCATGCGCCTGACCGCCAAGGGCGGGTCGGTGTCGGCCGAGTTCCGCTCGGGCATGTGGACCAAGGACAGCGTGCACGCGGACGGGGTGCGCGGCAATATCACCGGCTCGCGCTTCTTCAACGTGCGCCGCATCGCGGCCGACGGCCAGCTCGAGGACGTGCGCCTCTACGAGTTCGACAACAATATGCGCATGCGCTCGATCGTCACGGCGGTGCGCGGCACCTATGGCGGCAACAATACCTGGCGCCTGTCCGACGTCACCGAGACCATGTTCACCAACAGCCGCGAGCTGCCGGCGCCCGGATCAAAGGTTCCGGAAGGGCAGACCATCCAGAGCACCTATGGCCAGGAAACGGCTTCGGTCTCGACCCGCAAGCTCGACAGCTACGTGCTCGCTTCCGAGATCACGCCCAAGATCCTGTCGGTGTCCCGCTCCGACCCCGAACGCATGTCGGCCTCCGAACTGGCCGTGTACACGCGCCACCTGGCCGAAAACCGGCAAGAGACCGAACGCTTCAAGGTCGCGTTCTGGAAGAAAGTCATCGACCCGTTCTCGATCTTCGTGCTGATGGCGCTGGCGCTGCCGTTCGCCTACCTGCACACGAGAAGCGGCGGCGTCAGCCTCAAGATCTTTATCGGCATCATGATCGGGGTGAGCTTCCTGCTCATCAACTCGCTGTTCTCGCACCTGGGCGTGCTGACCATCCTGCCGGCCTTCCTGACTGCAGTGGCGCCGAGCCTGCTGTTCCTGCTGATGGCGCTCGGGGCACTGTGGTGGGTGGAGAGGCATTGATGACGCAGCCAACCCAACGAGGACTGATCCTGTTCGCCCACGGGGCGCGCGCCGCCAGCTGGGCCGCGCCGTTCGAGCGCCTGCGCGACGCCACGCAGGCGCAAGCGCCGGACGCCGAGGTGACGCTGGCCTTCCTGGAACTGATGACGCCCAGCCTGCCGGATACGGTGGCGGCGATGGCGGCGCGCGGGATCGATCGGGTCACCGTGGTGCCGGTCTTCCTGGGGCAGGGCGGCCACTTGCTGCGCGACCTGCCGGCGCTGTGCGACACCATCCGCGCCGCGCATCCCGGCTTGACACTCGACGTGGTCGGCGCGATCGGTGAAGACCCGGGCGTGCAACGCGCCATGGCCGACTATTGCCTGGCCGCGCTCGGCAACTGATATTTGCCTTGATGGCTTGTTGTTCAAATAATATGTTGGTTTTGCGTCGCATTGCCGCATAAAATTTAGTGGCTCCCTATCAGGAACAGCTTGCATGGTGCATGATCGCCTGAAGTCTTCTTCAGGATATTGGCATGAGCACCGAACTCGACTACGCCCCGGTCGGCATCGTTGACGACCGCGACACGCTGTTCACCACCCTGCACGACGGCGACCTCGCCGCTACCTTGAGCGCGATCGACACCGGCCCGCTGACCGGCGGGCGCTGGATCATCGACGACTAGGCGCAGCCCGGCCTGTTCAGGATCGCCTACGATCCGGCGGTCGACACCTCGGCGCGCCTGCTGGTGGCGAATGCGGCCTTGCTCGAGGAAGGCCGGCCGACCTCGGTAACCGTGCACTACTACGACCACAACGGGCTCGACGCGCGCGGCAATTCCTTGCCCGGCCGTGGCGTCGCCGAGACGCTGGTGTATGCGGTGGAGGCGGGACGCACGCAGGACCTGGCGGGTTTCGGCGCCGAGTCCGCGCTCGATGCGAACGGCGCCGGGACCGATCCGGCCATGGCCACCCTGGCCGATGGCCGCCTGGTCACCGTGTGGCAGTCGGCTGGCGCGTCGCTCTGGTGCCGGATCGGCGAGACCGCGTTCGAGCTCACCGGCGCGGCCGCGACCGCACCTGCGGTGATGGGGCTCGCCAACGGCGCTTGCGTGGTCGCCTATGGCGTCGACAGCGGCATCGCCTGGCGCATCGTGGGCGCCGACGGCAGCATCGGTGGAGAGCACAGGCTTGACACCGGCGCGCACGCGGACGCCGCCATGCCCGACCTGGCGTTATTGCAGGACGGTGCCTTCGCCCTGGCCTGGCGCGAAGGCGGGCAGGTCGCGGTGCGCCAGTTCGACGCCGACGGCGCGGCGCGCGGCGCCGTCGAGACCTTCGGCGCGCTCGGGACGGCCTACAGCCCCCAAGTCGTCGCGCACGGCGATGGTTATGCGGTGTCGTGGGGCGAGATCGGCGACGGCAACGTCTACCTGGCGCGTAGCGGCGCAGCCCCGGTCGCCGTCAATGGCGACGGCATGGCGGCCAGCGACAGCACCGGCGCGCCGCTCCCGGGCATGACCGCGCTGGCGGACGGCGGCTTCGTGGTGGCCTGGGACAGCTATGCCAACAACCCCATCGGCTTTGCCAGCAGCGACATCTTTTTCCAGCGCTACGACGAAGCCGGCCAGCCGGCGGGCGGCATCACCCAGGTCAACACCGACTACGCGATTACGGGCCGGTTCGACGCCCAGGTGACGGCGCTCGCCGACGGCGGCTTCGTCGTGGCCTGGCAGGCGGGCGACTTCGACGGCAATGGGATCTACGGACGCCGCTTCGACGCCGCGGGCAACGCGCTCGACGTGAGCGAGTTCGCGATCAACGAACTGCGCCAGGGCGACCAGGCCCGCCCGGCGCTGAGCGCGCTGGCGGATGGCGGGTTTGCCGCGGCCTGGGTCGACACCCAGGCCGATGGCGCTGGACGGATCGAGACGCGGCTGCTGGCCGCCGCCGAACCCCAGGCGTTGGCGCTGAGGCACGACATCGACGGCGTCGCCGGACAAGCCTACCGGCTGTATGCGGCGGCCTTCGACCGCACGCCGGACCCGAAGGGGCTGGGCTACTGGATCGACATGATGGACAAGGGCGTGAGCCTGCGCGCCGCCGCCGCCGGATTCACGAACAGCCAGGAATTCATCGACCTGTATGGCGCCCACACGAGCGATGCGCAATTCGTCGACCTGCTGTACCAGAACACGCTGCACCGCGCGCCGGATGCGGACGGGCGCCAGTTCTGGGTCGATGCGATGCAGGTGCAGCACGCGCCGCGCGAGGAGTTGCTGGCGCAGTTCAGCGAGAGCCCGGAAAACCAGGCGCAGGTGATCGCGGCGATCCAGGACGGGATCGCGTTCACTCCGTGGTTTTAAAATTCAGGCCTGGTGCTCGCGCTTGGCAAGCGCCTCGCCCATCATCACCAGTACGGGCCCATGGCCCGGCTCGAGGCCGCGCGCAAGGTCGGTAAGCGTCAGGCGCAGGATGCGCTCGTCGGCGCGGCTGCAGTTTTCCACCACCACCACCGGCAGGTCGGGGCGCCGGCCCTCGGCCAGCAGGCGCTCGGCGGTGGCGGCGGCTTCGCGGCCGCCCATGTACTGGACCAGGGTGTCGGTTTCGGGCAGGGCTGGATGATCGGGCTCGTCCGGCGCCGTGCTCGAGGTGAAGAAGGCGACGCTGCGCGCCAGTCCGCGCTTCGTCAAGGGCTGCTTGGTCGCGGCGGCGGCCGCCACCGCGGTGGTGATGCCGGGGACGACTTCGACTTCGACCCCCTCGGCCTCCAGCGCCCGCAATTCCTCGTCAGCGCGGCCGAACAGCATCGGATCGCCGCCTTTCAAACGCACGACCAGCGCGTACTTTCTCGCGCACTCGACCAGCTGTTCGTTGATCAAGGTCTGCGCCGTCGAACGCTGGCCAGACCGTTTGCCGACCGAGATTTTCTCGGCCCGCGCGCACAGCTCCAGCATCTCGGGCGTAACGAGGGCGTCGTACAGGACGACATCGGCCTGGGCCAGCAGGCGCGCGCCGCGCACCGTGATGAGGTCAGCCGCGCCGGGTCCGGCTCCTACCAGATACACTTTTCCCAGCGCCGCCATACGTTCCTCTATAACGATTACTCTTCGATGCGGATCATACCCGCTGCGACGGTCTGGTGGGTGACTTCGTCGATCAGGATGAAGGCGCCGGTGGCGCGGATGTCGGCGTAGGCGTCGGCCGCCAGCGGCTGCTGGACCGTCAGCTGCACGCGCGCGATGTCGTTCAGCTTCAGGCCTTCGGCCGGATGACGTTGCTGCGTGTTGACGTCGAGGATGGTGTCCAGGCGCGCCACCTTGGCCGCGGTCTGGCGCGTGCCGTGCTTGATCCAGTACTTGCGGCGCAGGTCCAGCGGCTCGTCGGCCATCCAGCAGACGTCGGCCGTCACTTGCTTGAGCAAGGTCGCCGGCTGCGCGCTGCCGGCCAGCATGTCGCCGCGCGAGACGTCCACGTATTCGTTCAGCACCAGGGTCACCGACTGGCCGGCCACGGCCGATTCCAGCGAACCGTCGAAGGTGACGATCTCTTTCACCGTCGCGCTCTGGTTCGAGGGCTGCACGACCAGCCTGTCGCCGACCTTGACGACGCCCGATTCGATGCGGCCCATATAGCCGCGGAAGTCGTTCGCCTCGTGGCCGTTGTGGCGCGCCACCAGCTGCACCGGGAAGCGGAATGGCGCGGCGTGCGACTGGTCGTAGACCGACAGCGATTCGAGCAGCTCGATCAGGGTCGGGCCTTCATACCAGGCCAGTTTGTCCGAACGGTCCACGACGTTGTCGCCGGCCAGCGCCGACAGCGGGATCGCGGTGATGTCCTTCAGGCCCAGCGATTGCGCGAACTTTTCGTATTCAGCCACGATGCGCTCGTAGACGCCGCGGTCGTAGCCGACCAGGTCCATCTTGTTCACGGCCACCACGACGTGCTCGATCTGCAGCAGCTTGGCGATGGTCGAATGGCGCTTGGTCTGCGTCAAGAGCTGGACGCTGCCGTCTTCGCCGAACTTCACCTTCGACACGTCGATCAGGATGATGACGGCATCGGCGGTCGAAGCGCCGGTGACCATATTGCGGGTGTACTGCTCGTGGCCCGGGGTGTCGGCGATGATGAACTTGCGTTTCGGCGTGGCGAAATAACGGTAGGCCACGTCGATCGTGATGCCTTGTTCGCGCTCGGCTTCGAGGCCGTCGGTCAGCAGCGACAGGTCGATGGTGTCGCCCACGGTGCGCTTGTGCTTGGCGCGCGAGACGGCTGCCAGCTGGTCGGCGAAGATGCCCTTGCTGTCGTACAGCAGGCGGCCGATCAGGGTGCTCTTGCCATCGTCCACCGAGCCGGCGGTGATGAAGCGCAGCAGGGTCGAACCCGCTTGTTGGTTCAGTTTTTCAGTCATGGCGTTCATCAGAAATATCCCGCTTTCTTGCGTTTTTCCATCGAGGCTTCGGAGGTCTGGTCGTCCATCCGGGTCGCACCGCGTTCCGTCACTTCGGTGACGGCCGTCTCGGCGATGATGCCGGCCACGGTATCCGCACTTGACGCCACCGGGCAGGTGCAGGAGATGTCGCCGACGGTCCGGAAGCGCACGGTGCGGTTCTCGACGGTCTCGCCTTCGCGCGCCGGGGTGAGCGGGGTCAGCGGCACCAGCAGGCCGTTGCGCGGGATGACGTCGCGCTGGTGGGCAAAATAGATCGACGGCAGCGCCAGCTTTTCGCGGGCGATGTACTGCCACACGTCGAGCTCGGTCCAGTTAGAGATCGGGAACACGCGCATGTTCTCGCCCGGGTGCACGCGGGTGTTATACAGGTCCCACAGCTCGGGGCGCTGGGCTTTCGGATCCCACTGGCCGAACTCGTCGCGGAAGGAAAAGATGCGTTCCTTGGCGCGCGCCTTTTCTTCGTCGCGGCGGGCGCCGCCGATGCAGGCGTCGAAGCCGTGCTCGGCGATGGTTTCCAGCAGGGTCACGGCCTGGGCCGCATTGCGCGAATCCGTTTGCGGATTGCGCAGGCGCACGGTGCCGCGCTTGATCGAGTCTTCGACGCTGCCGACGATCAGGCGTTCGCCCAGCTCGGCGGCGCGCGCATCGCGGAAGGCGATCACTTCGTCGAAGTTGTGGCCGGTGTCGATGTGCACCAGCGGGAAGGGGAACTTGCCCGGGCGGAAAGCCTTCTCGGCCAGGCGCAGCAGGACCACCGAGTCCTTGCCGCCCGAGAACAGCAGGGCAGGATTGCTGCATTCGGCCGCCACTTCGCGCAGGATGTGGATCGCTTCCGATTCCAGCGCGTCCAGGTGGGCGGCGTTCACGTCGCTCAGTACTACATTGTCGCTAACAGTTGTCATGGCTGTGCCTGTTCTTTTCTCGGGTCGTGGCTCAAGCGGCCACGGATTTGATGCGAATAAGTTTGCCGTCCACTACGTGCAAGCCGCATTCCTTCGATTCCGGGTTTTCCCACCACCAGCGTCCGGCGCGCACGTCCTCGCCCGGCTGGATGGCCCGGGTGCAGGGTTCGCAGCCGATCGACGGGTAGCCGCGGTCATGCAGGGCATTGTAGGGCACGTTGTTGCTCCGCAGGTAGTCCCAGACGTCCTGCTCGCTCCAGTCGGCCAGCGGATTGAACTTCTGCATGCCGTGTGCATGGTCGTCTTCCTGCACCGCCAGTTCGGCGCGCGTGCTCGACTGGGCGCGGCGCTGGCCGGTGATCCAGGCGCGCTTGCCGGCCAGGGCGCGGCCCAGCGGCTCGACCTTGCGGATGCGGCAGCATTCCTTGCGCATCTCGACGCTGTCGTAGAAGGCGTTCAGGCCGTGGTCCGCGACGTAGCGCTCCACTGCCTCGGCTTGCGGGCTGTACAGGGCAATGTCGTAGTCATACACCTGCTTGACGCGCTCGACCATCGACAGCGTCTCGGCATGCAGGCGGCCGGTCTCGAGCGAGAAGATCGCGATCGGCAGTTTCGCCTTCAAGATCAGGTCGGTCAGCACCATGTCTTCGGCCGCCAGGCTCGATGCGAACACGGCGGGCGTGAAATCGCGGGCAATACGGGTCAGTATCGCGTGGGTTTCTTCCACGCGATGATGCAGGTCGCTCATGTTGAAGCTCCTAGATGCTGGCGCCGAGGTCGCGGTGCTCCGCCGGGGTATCGCGTGGGACCCTGCGGAACAGCGGGATCGGATTGTCGACCGTTGCCTGGTAGGTTTCCGAAAACACCGACAAGCCCTTGAGTGCGTCGTGGATGCTGCGGTCTTGCCTGGTGGCGTAGGCGTCGAAGCCGCAGCGCGCCATCTGGAACAGCTGGTCGCGCAGCACGTCGCCGATCGCGCGCAATTCGCCGGTCCAGCCGAGGCGCTTGCGCAGGTTGTAGGCGATCGAATAGCCGCGGCCATCGGTGAATTTCGGGAAGTCGATGGCGATCACGGCAAAGCGCTGCAGGTCGTCCTTGATGGCGGCGGCGCTTTCGTCCGGCGCCAGCCACACGCCAAGTTCGGAGCGGTCGGCCAGCACATTGCGCTGGGCCAGCCACACGGTCAACGGCACGATGATCTTGCCGGACGGGACTTCAACAGTCTCCGCGGTCTGGTTCTCGTCGAGCTTGAGTACGCTCCAGTCGTCGTCGACCACTTCGCGACCCTTGATGATCTGTGGGTGTCGGTCAAGCATAGTGGTCCTCTCCAACCAGTTCTTCCGCCGCGATCGGCGTGGCGTATACATGTTCCTTGAATGGGGTGATCCCCAGGCGCTGCACGGTGTCGACGAAGCGCTCACCTTCGATGCGACAGCGGACATAGACTTCGAGGAGGCGTCCGATGACCTCAGGCATCTGCACCGCCGAGAACGACGGGCCGATGATCTTGCCGATGGCGGATTCGTTGCCCTGGGCGCCGCCGATCGACACCTGGTACCACTCGCTGCCGTCCTTGTCGACGCCCAGCACGCCGATATTGCCGACGTGGTGGTGTCCGCAGGCATTGATGCAGCCCGAGATATTCAGTTCGATGTCGCCGATATCGTGCTGGAAGTCCAGGTCGTCGAAGCGTTCGGCGATGGCGGCGGCGATCGGGATCGATTTCGCGTTCGCCAGCGAGCAATAGTCGCCGCCCGGGCAGGCGATGATGTCGGTCAGCAGGCCGATGTTCGGCGTCGCCATGCCTTTCGACTTGGCCAGCTGCCACACCTCGAACAGTTTATCTTGCTCGACGTCGGCCAGCACCAGGTTCTGCTCGTGGGTCACGCGCACCTGGCCGAAGCTGAAGCGGTCGGCCAGTTCGGCCACGAAGTCCATCTGCTCGGCGGTGGCGTCGCCCGGCGGCACGCCGGTCTTCTTGAGCGACAGCACGACGGCGGCATAGCCCGGCACCTTGTGCGGCTTGACGTTGCGATTGAGCCAGTTGGCGAAGGCGCGGTTGTCACCGTGCGCGGAGGCGAGCTGCGACGCAGCGACGTCGGTGTCGGCCAGTTCGCGGTAGGCGTGCGGCTGGAACCACTTGGCCACGCGGTCGAATTCTTCCTGGGTCAGCGTCTCGGGACCATCCTTGAGGTCGGCCCATTCTTCCTCGACCTGGCGCGTGAATTCCTCGACGCCCAGGGCCTTGAGCAGGATCTTGATGCGGGCCTTGTACTTGTTGTCGCGGCGGCCGTGGGTGTTATACACGCGCATCACGGCTTCGGTATAGGTCAGCAGGTGCTGCCACGGCAGGAACTCGCGGATCACGCTGCCCAGGATCGGGGTGCGGCCCATGCCGCCGCCGGCCATGAACTTGAAGCCGACTTCGCCGGATTCGCTGCGCACGACGGTCAGGCCGATGTCGTGCACGGCGATCGCGGCGCGGTCTTCCAGGGCGCCGTTGATGGCCACCTTGAACTTGCGCGGCAAGGCCAGGAATTCGGGGTGGAAGGTGCTCCACTGGCGCAGGATTTCGGCGAAGGGACGCGGATCGACGATCTCGTCGGCCGCCACACCGGCGTATTCGTCAGTGGTAATGTTGCGGATGCAATTGCCGGAGGTTTGGATCGCGTGCATTTCGACCGAGGCCAGGTCGGTCAGGATGTCCGGCGTCTGCTCGAGCTCGATCCAGTTGTACTGGATGTTCTGGCGCGTGGTGAAGTGGCCATAGCCGCGGTCGTACTTGCGGGCGATATGGGCGAACATGCGCACCTGGCTCGACGACAGCAGACCATACGGCACGGCGACGCGCAGCATATAGGCGTGGCGCTGCATGTACAGGCCATTCTGCAGGCGCAGGGGCAGGAATTCTTCTTCCAGCAGCTCGCCGGAGAGGCGGCGCGCGACCTGGTCGCGATACTGGGCGATGCGCTCGCGCACGATGAGGTGGTCGTAATGGTCGTAACGGTACATGTGCTGGGGTCCGTGAAGGGCAGGCGGATGGTGTTCGCCCATTAAATAATGTCCCGATGATACGGAGCTAAGCTTATATTCCAAACTACGGATAATTTATTTGCTTATATACGTAACCCGAATAAGCATCTTAGAATGTCGTTCGTTACCGGTCTGCTGTCTCTTTAACAACAATAATTATCAAATGAATCTCCACCAACTGCGCTTCGTGCGCGAGGCCGTACGCCAGAACTACAATCTGACCGATGCCGCCAAAGCATTGTTCACTTCCCAGCCCGGGGTCTCGAAGGCCATCATCGAGCTGGAAGAAGAACTTGGCGTCGACATCTTCACCCGCCACGGCAAGCGCATCCGCGGCCTGACCGAGCCGGGACGGCTGGTGCTGCAATCGGTCGAGCTGATCATGCAGGAGATCGACAGCCTGAAACGCATCGGCAAGGAATACGCCGCCCACGACAGCGGCAGCTTCACCATCGCCACCACCCACACCCAGGCGCGCTACATGCTGCCGAAGGTGGTGCAGGGCTTCATGCAGAAGTATCCGAAAGTGCGCCTGTCGCTGCTGCAGGGGAATCCGAAGCAGATCGCCGACATGGTCAAGAACGACCAGGCCGACCTGGCCATTGCCACCGAATCGATCGCCGCCGTCGAAGGCCTGATCACCTTGCCCGCCTACCAGTGGGAGCACGTGGTGGTGGCGCCGCCGGACCACCCGCTGTTCAAGTCGCGCGCCATTTCGCTCGAAGAAATCGCCAGCTACCCCGTGATCACGTATGATGCCGCCTTCGCCGGCCGCAGCAAGATCGACCACGCCTTCTCCTTGCGCAACCTGAAGCCGGACGTGCTGCTGGAAGCGATCGACGCCGACGTGATCAAGACCTATGTCGAGCTGGGCATGGGCGTCGGCATCATCGCCGGCATGGCCTTCGACCCCGAGCGCGACCGCAACCTGCGCGCGCTGCCGGTCGGCCACCTGTTCGGCATGAACACCTCGCGCGTGGCGATCAAGCAGGGCGCCTACCTGCGCAGCTATATCTATACCTTCATCGAGCTGCTGACGCCGACGCTCAACCGCAAGATGGTCGAGTCGGCGATGCGCGGTGGGGAAAACTACGAACTGTGATGGAATCAACGATGGACAAGAACGAGGTCATTGCCTACTACGACGGCATCGCCGCCCACTACGACAACGCTAGCGCCGACTATTCGGAAGAGCAGCTGGAAGACCTGGACGAGGCGCGCGAGCAGCTCGCCACCTTGCTCAGCGGTCACCGCATCCTGGAACTGGGTTGCGGCACCGGCGCCTGGACCGAGGTGCTGAGCGAGAGCGCCGAATCGGTACTCGCGACTGATGCCAGCGCAGCCATGCTCGACCTGGCGCGCATGCATGGCGAAGACCTGGACAATGTCGAATACCGCCTCGCCGATGCGCTGGCCCTGCCGGATGATATCGGCAGCGGCGAGGACAAGTTCACCGCGGTGTTCATGGCCGGCCTGTGGTCGCGCCTGACGCGCGACCAGCAGGAAGCGCTGCTGCTGTCGCTCAAGAAACGCCTGGGCAAGGACGTGCTGCTGGTGGTCTTCGACGATGCGTATGTCGAAACCGAGAGCGCCACCATCGCCCGCACCGACCTGCAGGGCAATACCCATGAATTCCAGCTCGACGCCGACGGCAACCGCCACGAGCTGGTCAAGAATTACCCAACCGACAGCTACCTGCGCAAGCGCCTGGACAAGGTCGGCCGCGAGATCAAGATCGCGCGCTGGGAGTTTTATTGGGTGCTGACCTGCCGCCTCAAGTGATGTCGCAGGACTTGCACATCTGGGTCGACGCCGACGCCTGTCCCGCCGTCATCAAGGACATCCTGTTCCGGGTGGCCGAGCGCCTGCAGCTCAACGTCACGCTGGTCGCGAACCAGCTGATCCGGGTGCCGGGCTCGCGCTTCATCCGCGCGCTGCAGGTGCCGGCCGGGCCCGACGTGGCCGACGCCGAGATCGTCGCGCGCGTGAACCCGGGCGACATCGTCGTGACCGGCGATATTCCGCTGGCGGCGCAGGTGCTGGACAAGGGCGGCCTGCCGCTCAATCCGCGCGGCGAGTGGTACACCAGGGACACCATCGCCCAGCAATTGACGATGCGCGCCTTCATGGAAGAGCTGCGCGGCAGCGGCGTCGATACCGGCGGGCCGGCCGCCTTCAGCCAGGCCGACCGCCAGAACTTCGCCAATGCGCTCGATCGCCAGCTGGCGCGGTCCAGGCCGCGCGCGCCGGATCGTTAGACCGGCAGCGCCGAATGGCAACACATATTGACCCGCGCACGATACGGTTGTGTCGTTGATAACAATGTTGTTCTTGTTATAATTTGTCAAGGGTGCACGCGCTAGTGATGGCGTGGCAGGATGCGCGATGGTCGGGCCGCCACGCGTAACGGTTCACGCCCATGTCAACCGGACGCGGGCGTGAGCGTTGAGAGCTTGCCATGCACGCCAACGTACTACCCGATCACCGCACCAAGCCACTGTCGTCAGTATTCCCGAGGGTGGCCGCATGACGCGCACCCGCTACGGCCTGCGCTCGCCCGACAGCCCCGACGGCCGCAGCGGCGCCAGCCTGCTGATCGAGCGCATGTACGCCTGGCGCGGCTACCAGGCGGCAAGGCTCGACGCCGACGACCCGCACCGCATCACCCTGACCGCGTCCGACCGTGGCGAGGTGGTGGGCACCCTGACCATCGGGATCGATGCCGGCCGTGGGCTGATGGCCGACCACATGTACAAGGAAGAACTGGATGCCTTGCGGCGCCAGGGCGCGCGCCTGGCCGAGGTCACCAAGCTCGCGTTCGACCATTCGGTCCAGTCCAAGCACGCGCTGGCCAGCGTGTTTCATCTTGCCTTCATCTACGCGCGCGAGATGCACGGCTGCACCGACGCCGTCATTGAAGTCAATCCGCGCCATCGCCGCTTCTACGAACGCATGCTCGGTTTTCGGCAGGTCGGGGAGCTGAAGGTGAATCCGCGGGTGAACGCGCCGTCCTTCCTGCTGCACGTCAGCCTGGCCTATGTGGCGCAACAGGTCGAGGCGGTCGGCGGCGCGTTCAAGCGCGGCATCGACACCGGCGAGCGCTCCTTCTACCCCTATTTCTTTTCGCCGGAAGAGGAACGGGGCATCGCGGCCCGGCTGCTGCGCACCGAGGTCGCCGACGCCGATCGCTGAGCCAGGACGTGGCCAGCCGGTGGGCTCAGGAAAAGAGCCCGGGATCGTAGTGCCAGCGCTTGAGCGTGGTCGCGCCGATCGCCGCGGCGCCATCATGCCGGTGATTGATCAGGACATTGTATTCTTCGGGCACGATCACGGAAGGAACCAGCAGCAGCGCCGTCGTGCGCGCCAAGACCCAGGCGTCGCCGAGGGGCCTGGAGGTGAGGCCGGCCGGAATCGCATCCCATCCCGCAGGCGGTGGATCGAGCACCCTGCGTGCGGCCCACAGCGCATCGGGAATGTCGATCCTTACCAGGTAGCGGTTGTACGGCAGGCCTTCACCGCTGAAGTAATGCACCGTTTCGAGCGTGGCGAGGGCGATGCTGCTGGCGCAATAGACGACGGGTGTGCCCTTGCTGTTCCATCGTCCTCCGGTCGTGCTGGCGCCGATGCCTTGCATATCGTGCGGGTTGTAGTCCGGCGTTTCGCTTGCGATCCGCCAGGCCGTGACGGTCACGCGTAGACCCCGCTTTGCGTCCTTGCGAGCAGTTCGGCCACCAGGCGCTGGCCTTCGATGGTGTCCATATAGCTGGCAGGCGTCGCGCCAGCCAGCGCCGGAACCGGACTGGCGAGCCAGCCGGCCACCCAGCGCGCCGCATCGAAGCCGGCCGGGTCGCCCGATTGCTGCACCATTGTGTGCACCATGCCGATCAACATGCCCACCCCGAGCACACGCTCCGACTCGTCCCTGGACAGGGGCGTGGCGCTTCTTTCCTTGCGATTGATCGTGGCCCGCGACAGGCCGAGGCTCGCGAGCAGGTTTTCCTTGCTGATGCCCATGTGCGTGGAGAGCTCGCCGATGCTGGAGGCGGGAACACCCTCGCGGATGAGCGCGATCCTGGCCTGTGGGTCGACGTGGTAGAGCTGGCTCGCCTCGGCGACGAAATGGGTGGACTCGCCAGTGGGGGCAGCGGCGGGATAGGTGACGGCATCGGCCAGACCGGATGCTGCGCCGCCATGGCCGGACTTGCGGGTGCGCGCTGCCGTTGCGCCTGCTTTCACTTTTCTCGACTTGGACATGATCGTCTCCTTTGATCCTTCACTCTACTTCAGGTGAGACAAACGGTCGTTGGAGTATGTCCGATGATTGATCGGTCGCAAGCGATGACCCGACGCGGCTACGGAAGTCATTGTGGGCGCCATGAAAAACGCCGGCATGTGCCGGCGTCAGGCATTCCCGCGGACACGGGAACGAAGAGGAAACCGTCACAGGCCGCCGGAGGCGACCTGCGCGGCCCTGCGTCATTAGAACGAGTGACGCAGGCCGACGGTGAACACCGAAGGATCGGCGCCCAGCGCGGTCGCTGGCGGGGTCACGTTGTTCGACGAGGCGTTGATGCCGAACACGCCGCGGCTGTTGTTGCGCAGTTGGGCGTAGGTCGTGTAGATGTTGGTGCGCTTCGACAGCGAGTAGGTGTACGACACCGACACGGTGTTGCCCTTGGCATCGGAGTTGTCCAGCTTCTGCTGCTGGAAGTTCAGGAAGAACTTGTTCGCGCCGACGGCGTACGAAGCGCCGATGTTGGCATTCGTGTACTCGATGTCGGCGGCGGCGCCGGTGCCTTCCACCTCGGCCTTCATCCAGTTGCCCTTGATTTCGAACGCGCCGAAGTTGTAGCCGGCGCCGAAGGCCATTTCCTTGTCGTCGCCTTCGCTCAGGCGCTCGATGGTGTGGTAGCCGGCGCCCAGGTACAGGCCGCCGTTCTTGTATTCCAGCGATGCGCCCAGCAGGTCGCCCGATGGGTCGACGGTCTTTTCGCCGGTCGAGTAGGCGGCGTTGACGACGAAGCCCGACAGCGAGTTCGATTTGTAGTTGACCGAGTTGGCCAGGCGGCGGGTCAGGCGGTTGGTGCCGAAGGCCGACAGGTTCGAGCCGTACAGGCCCTGGCCGTTGATGTCCGATGCGGCGGCGACGGCGGCGATCGGCGAGTATTCGCGGCCGACGGTCAGGGTACCGAAGTCGCCCTGCAGGCCGACCACGGCGCGGCGGCCGAAGGTCTGCGAATCGGTGGCGCCGGTGTCGAGCGACACGCCGGCTTCGATGTTGAACAGGGCTTTCAGGCCATTGCCGAGATCTTCGGTACCGCGGAAGCCCAGGCGGCTGCTCGACTGGTTGCCCGAGCTGACGGTGGTGCGGCGGTCTTCGCCCGGTGCATCGGTGTCTTCCAGGGCGATGGCAGCGTCCATGACGCCGTAGATCTGGACGTTGGTCTGGGCTTGGGCGAACAGTGGCAGGGACGACAGCACAGCGGCAGCCAGGAACTTATACTTCATGAAGATCTCCAGTTTAGTTTCGACAAGATGTTGAGTTATCAATCAACTCAGATCGACAGCGATCTTATCGAGCCAATATGTCGAGTTCATGACATCCTGACTATGTTGTTTTTACGCAATAGCCCGAATAATATTCTTTACTTTCGGGAGCCGTAGAAAACTTTAGACGACATGTCCGCTCAGCGGCAGCACGATGTCGATGCGGGTGCCCGGCGCTTCGTCGCCGGCGATGGTGATGTCGCCCCCCATCCCCCAGACCCGTTCGCGCATGCCGACCAGGCCCAGCGACTGCGCCTTCTCCATGTCTTCGGCGCGGATGCCGCGGCCGTCGTCCTGGATCGTCACCAGCAATTCTCCATTGGTGCGGTAGAGGTTGAGCAGGACGTTCTGGGCCCCCGCATGGCGCGCGATATTGGTCAGCGCCTCTTGCACGATGCGAAACACGGCCGTGCTTGCGGCATCGTCCAGGCGCAGCTCGGCCTCGTCGGCGAGCAGGGTGCAGGCGATGCCGTGGCGTTCGACGAATTCGTCGCGCAAGCCCTGCAGCGCGAAATACAGGCCGCCTTCGTCGAGGGCCCGCGGACGCAGGTTGGCGGCGATCCGGCGCAGCGAGGCGATGGCGGTGAGCAGGTTGGTTTCCATGCCGGCGACCAGGCGCACGCTATCGTCCGGCAATTGGTCGACCCGGGCCAGCAACGTCAGGTCCATGCGCAGCGAAGCCAGCAGCTGGCCGAGGTCGTCGTGCAGCTCGCGCGCGATGTGGGTGCGCTCTTCTTCGCGGATGCTTTGCAGGGCCGAGGACAGCTGGCGCAGCTGGTCGTGCGAGCGCGCCAGCTTTTGCTGCACCAGGTGGCGCTCGGACACGTCGCGCAGGATCACCGTAAACACGAGGCGGCCTTCGTGCTCGACGCTCGAGATCGATCCCTCGATGGGAAACAGCTGGCCGCCGGCGCGGATGCCGGTGACGGCGTAGTCGGTGGCGCGCCGTCCCGCGCGGCCGCCGCCGGCCGGGAAGTAGTCGAATGGGGTATGCGCTTCTGGCGAGGGCGGCTGGATGAAGCGCGACAAACGGCTGCCCTGCATGGCGCTCACGCTCGAATTGAACATCTGGGCCGCGGCCGGGTTGGCCAGCAGGATGGTGGTGTGCTCGTCGACCGACAGGATGGCGTCGCTCGCGCTGTGCACGATGCGGCGGCTGTCGAAGCCGCGCGCGCCGCGCTGTGGGCCGCGGGCGCGCCTCGGCGCAGCGGCCATATTGCCGGTGCAATAGTCGGACAGGAAGCCGGCCACCAGCTCAGCCGGACCCGTGCGGCGGCTGCGTGCCCTGCGCTGAGGTCTCATGCGGAATAGATATATAGAGGGGAGGGCCGCAGACGCGGACCTGGCCCTCTACATTATGCGCAAGGAGGAGGGTGGGCGTTGAGACGAGACAAGGCGCCAGCGCTCAGCCGCGCCGGCCGGCTTCACATCTGCTTGAACAGGTGCAGGAAGCTGCGGCTGACCTCGAGTTTTTCCGGGCGCCCCTTGACCAGCACGAGGTGACGGCCGCGGATGTCGCGCGTCACGCCCTCGATCGCATTCACGTTGACCAGGGTCGCGCGGTGGATCTGCCAGAACAGCGAAGGATCGAGCTCGTCGGCCAGGTCGCGCACCGGCTTGCGGATCAGGGCTTCGAAGCTGGCCGTCTGCACGGCCGTGTATTTCTCGTCCGACCGGAAGAACAGGATGTCCTCGACCGGGATCATGCGCAAGTCCTGGCCGATGCTGGCCTGGATCCATTGCAGGTGTTTTTGCTTCGGCGCGGCGATCTTCTCGGCCAGCTGGCTCAGCATGGCCGACACGCTGTCGTTGACGCTGCCGGCTGCCTGCGGCTTCTCGAGGCGCTCCTTGAGGCGGTCGACCGTGATCTTCAGGCGGTCCGGCTCGGTCGGCTTGAGCACGTAGTCGATCGCGCCGCGCTCGAAGGCTTCCACCGCGTACTGGTCGTAGGCGGTGACGAACACGATCTGGCTGGCGTCGCCGATCTCGCGCGCCGCTTCCATGCCGGTCTTGCCCGGCATGCGGATGTCGAGCAAGGTCAGGTCGGGCGTGAGCTCGCCGACCAGCTGCACGGCTTCTTCGCCATTCTTCGCTTCGCCGACGATCTGCAGTTCGGGCCAGGCTTCCTGCAGGCGCATGCGCAGCTGGTCGCGCATCAGTCTCTCGTCATCGGCAATAATCGCGGTAGGCATGGTGAGTCTCTTCTCAGGTTTATTATGCAATGATTATTCAATGAAACCGGGCGTCAGGCAAGCCGGGCCGCCAGCGACGCGCATTTCCAGCCCTACCTTCAAGCCTGTTTCGACAGCTGGTAAGGCACCTCGATCGTCGCGATCACGCCGCTCGGGCTGTTGGCGCCGATGTGCAGGCGGGCGCTGTCCCCATGCAGCAGCTTGAGGCGGTCGCGGATCGTCTGCAGGCCCAGGCCGGTGCCGTCGCTCGGCACCACGCCGAAGCCCACGCCGTCGTCGGTCACGGTCACGCGCAGCTTGCTGTCGGCCACCTCGGCCACGATCCTGAGGGTACCGCCTTCGGGCTTGCACTCCAGGCCGTGCTTGATCGCGTTCTCGACCATCGACTGCAGCATCATCGGCGGGAAGGCGGCGCTGCGCAGGCCCTCCGGGATCTGCAGATCGACCGTCAGGCGTTCTTCCATCCGCATCTTGAGCAGGGCGAGATAGGCGCTGACCATGTCCACCTCGCGCCCGAGGCCGGTGAGCACGGCGTTGTCGCGCATCTGCGGCAGCACCGCCCGCAGGTACTGGATCAGGCTGCGCTGCATGGCCGAGGCGCGCGGCGGGTCGACCCGGATCAGGTGCTCGACCGAGGCCAGCGTGTTGAACAGGAAGTGCGGTTCGACCTGGGCCTGCATCATCTGCATCTTCGTTTCGGACAGCTGGCGCTGCATGGCTTCGCGCTCGGCGGC
Source organism: Massilia oculi (assembly GCF_017582745.1). Taxonomy (GTDB): domain Bacteria; phylum Pseudomonadota; class Gammaproteobacteria; order Burkholderiales; family Burkholderiaceae_D; genus Telluria; species Telluria oculi_A. Next base: position 63,597 of record NZ_JAFVIM010000018.1, on the reverse strand, counting down.
GGCGTTGGCGACCTGGGCCTCGGCATCGGCGCGCTTCTTGCCGCCGACCAGGGCCTTGGTGCCGAACAGGGCGAGCAGGAGCAGCAGCACGAAGTTCATGAACCAGGTCGAGGCCTGCTTGTGGTAGCGCGACACCTTCTGCTCGGCGGCGTCCTCGACCGCCGCTTCGATCGCGTTCGACAGTTCTTCGCCGATCTGGGGCGGCAGCTCGATATGGACGGAATCGTCGCCCGGGTGGATATTGATGCCGCTGCCGCTGCCGCTGCCGCTGCCGCTGCCGCCGGTGGCGGGCGGTTTCGGCGGCAGCGGCGGACGCGGCGCCTCCGTGGCATCCGGATCGGCCGGCGGAACCGGTTCGACAGGTTCCGCCGGCTCGGCCGCGCCGCTGCGCGCACGGGTGCGCGGATTGAAGCGGATGCCGCTCTCGTCGATCAGGATGCTGGCTTCGCTGCGCCGCCCGGCCTCGCGCTCGGCGCGCGCGATCTCTTCCTGGGCCGGGCCGTTGAACAGTTCTTCCTGCAGGATGCCGGCGGCGGTCAGGGTCAGGCAGGCGAACAGGAGGAATTTCCACCACGATAGCTGGGTAACCCAGGTCGCCACCGCGTCGAAGGCCCGGTAGAGCCAGGACAGGATGCCCGTCAAATACTGTTGTGTCGAACTGCGTGCTTGCATGGTCGTCAATCTTGTGTGTCCGCCATCGCCGACGGATAGTCGGAGGATGGAGCGTTGGAATGTTGCAACTTTAACGCGCCGGACGCGTCAGGACCAGCCCCCTGCGACAGCCTGCAGGATTCGGGGAATGGACGGTGCTCATGCGCTCGAAATGATCGAACTCAACAGCTATTAATTAGAAACATTGCAAGGTATGATGATCTTCTCCGATGGCCGGGCCTTTTGGGCACGTTCTGGGACCAATCACAACCGACGACGAAAGGGTGTGCCAGATGTCCGCTATTGCCAGTAAATTCCGCCTCGTGACCCGCAGCGACTTCGACGGTCTCGTGTGCGCCGTGCTGCTCAGGCATCTCGAGCTGATCGACGACATCCTGTTCGTCCATCCCAAGGACATGCAGGACGGCAAGATCGTGATCACCGCCCGCGACATCACGACCAATCTGCCGTACGTCGCCGGCGCCCACTTGGTGTTCGACCACCACCTGTCGGAAACCATCCGCAATACCGGCCGCCGCGAGAACCACATCATCCACCCCGAAGCGCCGTCGGCGGCGCGCGTGGTGTATGACCACTACGGCGGCGCGCGCACCTTCCCGGCCGCCTGGAACACCATGATGGCGGCGGTCGACAAGGGCGATTCGGCGCGTTTTACACGCCAAGAAGTGCTCGATCCGCAGGGCTGGGACCTGCTCAATTTCTTGATGGATGCGCGCACCGGCCTCGGGCGCTTCCACGATTTCCGCATCTCGAACTACCAGCTCATGATGGACCTGATCGGCTACTGCGCCACCCAGGACGTCGAACAACTGATGGCGCTGCCGGACGTGGTCGAACGCAGCACCCTGTACCGCGAGCACAGCGAGCGCTGCAAGGAGCAGATCCGGCGCTGCGCGCGGGTCGAAGGCAACCTGGTGGTGCTCGACCTGCGGGAAGAGCCAGTGATCTATGCCGGCAACCGCTTCATCATCTATGCCCTGTTCCCCGAGACGAACATCTCGATCCACGTGCTGTGGGGCGTCAAGCAGCAAAACACGGTGTTCGCCGCCGGCAAGTCGATCCTCAACCGGTCTTCGAAGACGAATATCGGCGCGCTGATGCTGGAATACGGCGGGGGCGGGCACGAGAATGCCGGCACCTGCCAGGTGGACAACGAGCTGGCCGAGGACGTGCTTGGGGCGCTGGTCAAGCGCATTACCAGCGAGGGATAGTGCTCAGGCAGTATGCTGCCGCTGCGCCAGCAAATGCCGCGCCGCGTCGGCCGACAGCGGTTCGCAGAACCACTGGCCCTGCATCTGGTCGCAGCCGTGGCTGCGCAGGAATTCCACCTGCTCCTCGGTTTCGACCGCCTCGCCGACCACCGTGATGTCGAGGTTGCGGCCGATGTCGATCAGGGCCCTGGCCAGCGAGCCGCCGCGGCCGTGGTCGGCGATATCGTGCACCGCCGCCTTCGACAGCTTGACCTGGCGCACCGACAGCTGCTGCAGGAAATTCAGATCAGAGATGCCGCGCCCGAACTGGTCGATCGACAGCATGGCGCCGACGTCGCGCAATTGGGCCGCCAGGTCGCGTCCCAGGCCCGGATTCCTGATCAGGTCGGCCTCGGGGATCTCGATCTCGAGGGCGCCGGGCGGCAGGCCGTAGCGCGACATGCGCTCGGCGATGCCGGCGATGAAGGTGGGCCGGCTGTATTCGCGGTGCGAGACATTGACCGCCACCGGCAGCGCCGTAAAGCCGGCATGGCGCAGCTCGCGCGCGAAGGCGCAGGCCTGGTCCAGCACCCGGTTGCCGATCTCGACGATCAGCCCGTTCTCCTCGGCCTCGCTCAGGAAGGCCGCCGGCAGCATCACCCCGTGTTCGGGATGGCGCCAGCGCAGCAGCGCCTCGAAGCCGCGCACCTTGCCGCTGCGCGCGTCCATGCGCGGCTGGAACAGCAAGAACAGTTCGTCGTTGTCCAGCGCGCTTTTCATGCTGCCGGCCAGGGTCGCGCGCGCCTCGCTGGCCAAACGCATCTCGCTGGAATAGAAATGCACGCCCCCGCCGCTGTTCTTGGCCCGGTACATGGCCATGTCCGCCGCCCGCACCAGGTCGGCCGGGGTGCGGCCGTCGTGCGGGAAGGACGCCACGCCCAGGCTGGCGCCGACCGGGATCTCGCTGCCGCCGAAGGCCACCGGCATGGTCAGCGCACGGCGCACGCGCTCGACCATGCGCAGCGTATAGCGCAGGTTGGGCTGGTCGACCAGCACCATCACGAATTCGTCGCCCGACATGCGCGCCACCGTGTCGCTGTCACGCACCGTGGCCTGCAGGCGGCGCGCCACCACCTTCAGCACCACGTCGCCGGCGTCGTGGCCAAAGGTGTCGTTGATGGGCTTGAAGTTGTCCAGGTCGATCAGCACGGTCGCCACCAGCGTCTGGTGGCGCTGGGCCAGGTGCACCGCGTGGCCGAGCCGGTCCCACAGCAGCGTGCGGTTGGCCAGGCCGGTCAGGTTGTCGTGGTTGACCTCGTGCTCGAGGTGGTCGGTGCGCTGCTTGCTGGCCGTGACGTCGGTCACGATGCCGACGAAGTGGGTCACCTGGCCGTTGTCGTCATGCACCGGCGTGATGTGCAGGTCGTTCCAGAACAGCTCGCCGTTCTTGCGCAGGTTGCGCAGCACCGCGTGCACCGAGCGCTGCTCGTGCAGCGCCCTGCTCAAGCGCTTGCGTTCGTCCTCGTCCAGCCCGGGTGCGGCCATGAAGCGCGTATCCTTGCCGAGGATCTCGTCGGCCGTGTAGCCGGTGATGCGTTCGAAGGCGGGATTGACGTACTCGACCGGATGGTCGGGGTCGCCGTTGTGGGCGATGATCACGCCGTTGCTGGCCGCGTCCAGGGCCCGCTTGTACAGGTTCAGCTGGCGTTCGTGCGCGCGCCGCCTGGAGATGTCGATGCCCATGCCGAACAGGTACCGGCCGCCTTCGCAGTCGATGCGGGCGCCCCGCAGCAGGACGGGAATTTCCCGCCCGCTACGCGCGACGTAGTCGACCTCCATCTCCAGCTCGATGTTGTCGTCGAACATGCGATGAACCTTGTCGGTGAATTCGACACGGTCGCACGGATCGAGCATCTCGAACGCATTGGCTGCCGCCAGTTCGTCGGGCATCATTTCGCAGACGCGTTCAAGATTGTGGTTCCACATCAGGATGCGACCTTCGCGGTCGAGGATGTAGAAGGTGCCCGGCAGCAGATCGACCACGTCCTTCAGCGCGGTGGCGCCGAGACGCTCGGCGTCGGACATGGCATCGGCTGCCGGAATGACGGTGACGCTGACGCCGTGCGCGCCGCCGCTCGCATCGAGCTGGGCCGAGAGCGTGACGCTGGCCGCGCGCCCCGCCGGCAACACGAGCCGGACGGCGCCGGCGTCGAGCAGCTCGGGCCAGGGCGGCGCGCCCAGCAACCGCGAGACCTCCCGGCCGAGCGCATCCGCCGCCGCCAGGCCGAACAACGCGACGCATCGCGGGTTCCAGGTGACAATCGTACCTGTGTCGTCGGCCAGGAAACTGGCCTGCTCGGAGGGGTCGAACGCTGACATGCCGGATCGCCTTTCTTGCAACGCAGCGCGTGCCGCCACGGCCAGCGCTTGCGTGAAGCCAGCTTACACCTGTTCCAAATTAGCTTGGCAAGCGTTATGTGACGTGCGCGACAGTAGCGTCATGCAGGCGGCGCGGGTGGGTGTAGGTCACGTGGCGGCCGCCGCGCACGAAACCGGCCAGGGTCAGCCCGGCCCGGTCCGCCAGTCGCACCGCCATCGCGGTCGGTGCCGAGATGGCCGCCAGCAAGCCAATGCCGGCGCGGGCCGCCTTCTGCACCATCTCGAAGCTGGCGCGGCTGGTGACGAGCGCGAAGCCGTCGTGAGCATCGATGCCCGTGCGCACCAGCGCCCCGACCAGCTTATCCAGCGCGTTGTGACGGCCCACGTCTTCGCGCACCAGCAGCAGGCGGCCGTCGCGGTCGGCCCAGCCGGCGGCATGCATGGCGCCGGTGACCTGGTGCAGGCGCTGCTGGCCGGGCATGGCGGCCATGGCGCGCTGCAGCGCGGCCGGGGCGAGCGGGGCGTTGGTCTCGCGGGCGCCGCCGTCGCGCGGGTCGTTCTGCGCCATCTCGTGCTCGAACCAGGCCAGGCTGTCGATGCCGCACAGGCCGCAGCCGGTCTGGCCCAGGCGTGCGCGCCGCGTTGCCTTCAGGCGCGCCATGGCGCCGGGCGCGATGTCGATGGACAGCGCGATGCCGTGCGGGCCGGCCTCGATCTCGATGTCACGGACGTCATGCGCGGCGCGGACGATGCGTTCGGAGAGCGAAAAGCCGATGGCGAAGTCTTCCAGGTCTTGCGGCGACGCCAGCATCACGGCGTGGCTGATGCCGTTGTAGACCAGGGCTACCGGCACTTCCTCGGCCAGCAGCTCGCTGCCGTCCTCGATCGCGCCATCGCGCCAGCTTGCTGCCGGCACGCTGCTGGCGAGCGCGAACGTCGCGTCGCCGGCTTCGGCAATCGGTGCGCGCGCGTTCATGGCGTCGTCACGGCGGCGCTGCGTTCGAGCAGCACGTCGATCGACTTGGCCGCCGGCACCTTGCTTTCCTTGGCATGGTGCCACAGCGGAATCAGGGGATTGCATTCCGGGTAGTAGCCGGCGATGCAGCCGGGAGGCACGTCGTAGGGTACGATCTGCAGGCCGTCGACGCGGCGCTCGACGCCGTCGTCGGCTTTCGTGCGCAGTGCCACCACGTCGCCCTTGGTGAGACCGTATCTCGCCATGTCGGCTTCGCCCATGAACAGCACCATGCGGCTGCCGTACACGCCGCGGAAGCGGTCGTCGTGGCTGTAGATCGTGGTGTTGAACTGGCCGTCGCTGCGGATCGTGAACAGGCGCAGCACCTTGGGCCCGCCGTCCATGTCCGGGTTGCCGGGCAGCTCGTCCGGCGCCGTGAACTCGGCCTTGCCGCTCTCGGTCTTCCAGATCCGTTCGGCGGCGGCGAGCGGCTTGCGGAAGCCGCCGGGGGTCCACATGCGCTCATTGAAATCGTGGAAGATCTCGGGGAAGGTCTCGGCGATGGCGGCGCGGATCGTGCCGTAGTCGGCGACCCAGGCATCCCAGTCCACGCGCGGGTTCGGATCGAGCGTGGCCTTGGCGATGCCGGCCACGATGGCCGGTTCGGACAGCAGGGATGGCGCGACCGGCTCGGCCATGCCGCGCGAACCGTGCATGCACGAGGTGCTGTCCTCGACCGTCACCGCCTGCGCTCCCGTGCGCTGGCGGTCGATCTCGATCCGTCCCAGGCAGGGCAGCAGATAGGCGGCCTTGCCGTGGATGACGTGATTGCGGTTGAGCTTGGTCGCGACCTGCACCGTCAGCGGCAGCTCGCGCCACGCTGCCTCCATCAGGCGGGTCTCCGGCACCGCGCGCAAGAAATTGCCGCCCAGGCCAATAAATGCTTGCAGCTCGTGCTTCAGGATCGCCTCGCAGGCATCGATCGTGGTCAATCCTTCGTCGCGCGGCGGCTCGAAGCCGTATTGCTCCTTGAGCTTGTCGAGCGGGGCGAGTTCGGGCTTCTCGGTGATGCCGACCGTGCGCTGGCCCTGCACGTTCGAGTGGCCGCGCACCGGGCAGATGCCGGCCCCGGGCTTGCCGATATTGCCGCGCAAGAGGAGCAGGTTGACCAGCATGGTCACGTTCTGCACGCCGTTGCGGTGCTGGGTCAGGCCCATGCCGTAGACACCCATCGCGGCGCCGGCCTTGCAATAGACCCCGGCCGCCCCTTCGAGCGCGGCGCGCGGCAGGCCCGATTCACGCTCGATCGCATCCCAGCCGCAGGCGCGCACGGCGCGCTCGAAGTCTTCGAAGCCGTGGGTGTGCTCCTGGACGAAGGCGACGTCGATCACGCGTTGCGCGCCGCTGTCCCTGGCGGCATCGTCCAGCGCGAAGACGGCCTTGCACATGCCCATGATGGCGGCCGTATCGCCGCCCGGACGGATCTGGTGGTACTGGGTGCTGATCACGGTCTCGTGCCCGGTCAGCATCTCGACCGGCGATTGCGGGTTGGTGAAACTCACCAGGCCGCGCTCGCGCAGTGGATTGAAGGTGATGATCGGCACGTCGCGCTCGCGCACTTCCTGCAGCTGGTGCAGCATGCGCGGGCTGTTCACACCCACGTTCTGGCCGAAGAACAGGATGCAGTCGGTGTGCTTGAAATCGTTCAGCCCCACGGTGCCGACGCCGACCCCGATGGTCTTTTGCAGGCCGACCGAGGTGCTTTCATGGCACATATTCGAGCTGTCAGGCAGGTTGTTGTTGCCGTACATGCGCGCCAGCAGCTGGTACATATACGAGGTTTCCAGCGAGGCGCGGCCGGAGGCATAGAACACCACTTGCTTGCGCTCGCAGGCGCGCAGCCGGGCGCCGATCTCGGCGAAGGCCACGTCCCAGTCGACCGGGCGGTATTTGTCGCTGGCGGCGTCGTAGCGCAGCGGCATCGTCAGGCGGCCGTGGTCTTCCAGCGCATGGTCGCTCCAGCTTTCCAGCTCGGTGAGCGTGTGGCGGTCGAAGAAATCGGGACCGATCGACTTGCTCGTGGTTTCCCAGGCGGTGGCCTTGGCGCCGCTGGAACAGAACTCGAAAGGATGCGGATCGGCCGGCTTGGCCCAGGCGCAACTGACGCAGGCATAGCCGTCGGGCTTGTTCTGCTTGAGCAGCAGGCGGGTGTCCTTCAGCACCACGTGCTGCCCGGTCAGGGCCTTCTTCACGTCATCGACCGAGCCCCAGCCGCCTGCGGGCATGGTGGCGGGTTCGACACGGACGGGTTTCTGTTGCTGGCTCATGGGCTCTCCCTGCAAGTGGAAGGTCTACCGTAGCCGCCACCTTGGCCGACTCTCGGTGCGACCGCGCACATTGGCCGGGAATCCTGAACAAATGACGGGTCATTCGCTGGGCGACATGCGCCAAAGAGTGCATTACCACAAGTGTTGCATACGTTAAATGCCTATCGTTTCTATAAAGATAATTGATTTCATAAATGACATACTCATCTATAAGATAACTATCTCGATTTGAAATTGAATAGGTTTTCACTATGAGTTTTGCTCTCCCATCCGCCGGGCGCCTGGCCTTGTGCGCTTTGACCCTGTCCGCCGGCGCCATGGCGCTGGCCCAGGGCGCCTATGCCCAGACGCTGACCAAGGACAATGGCGCCCCGGTCGGCGATAACCAGAACAGCCAGACCGCCGGTCCCGGCGGCCCGACCCTGCTGCAGGACGTGCACCTGATCCAGAAGCTGCAGCGTTTCGACCGCGAGCGCATCCCGGAACGCGTGGTGCACGCGACCGGCACTGGCGCCCACGGCAGCTTCGTCGCGACCGACGACCTGTCGGACCTGACCAAGGCCAAGCTGTTCAAGCGCGATACCGTGACCCCGGTATTCGTGCGCTTCTCGACCGTGATTCCGAGCCGCTCGGGTGCGGAAACCACGCGTGACCCGCGCGGCTTCGCCACCAAGTTCTATACCCAGGAAGGCAATTGGGACCTGGTCGGCAACAACCTGCCGATCTTCTTCATCCGCGACGCGATCAAGTTCCCGGACATGATCCACGCGCTGAAACCTGACCCGGTTACCAATGTGCAGGAACCCGAGCGCGTGTTCGACTTCTTCTCGCACGTGCCGGAAGCGACCGCCATGCTGACCCGCGTGTATTCGAACTATGGCACGCCGGCCAACTACCGCCAGATGGATGGCAGCAGCGTGCATGCGCTCAAGCTCGTCAATGCCAAGGGTGAGTACGTGTACGCCAAGTTCGCCTGGAAATCGCGCCAGGGCGAGCGCAACCTGCGTCCGCAAGAGATCCCGCTGGTGCAGGGCAAGAGCACGGCCCACGCCACCGTCGATCTGTACGAGTCGATCAAGGTCGGCCAGTTCCCGCGCTGGGACCTGACCGTGCAGGTGCTGAAGCCGCAAGAACTGGACAAGTTCGACTTCGATCCGCTGGATGCGACCAAGATCTGGCCCGGCATCTCGGAGCGCAAGGTCGGCACCATGACCCTGGACCGCGTGCCGGACAATTTCTTCGAGGCGACCGAACAAGTGGCGATGGCGCCGGGCAACCTGGTGCCGGGCATCGAACCTTCGGAAGACCGCATGCTGCAGGGCCGCCTGTTCTCGTACATCGACACCCAGCATCACCGCCTGGGCGCGAACTTTCAGTCGCTGCCGATCAACAAGCCGCTGGTGCCGGTAAGTAACCACCAGCAAGATGGCCAGGGCAATATCGATGGGCGCAAGGGCAGCGTGAACAACCAGCCGAGCCGCCTGGCGCCGCTGGTCGAGGACCCGAACGCGCGCTCGAGCAATCTGCCGCTGACCGGCGCGACCCAGCAGCAGCGCATCGCCAGGACGCTGAACTTCCGCCAGGCAGGCGAGTTCTACCGCTCGCTGAGCAGCCAGGACCGTGACGACCTGATCGTCAACCTGTCGGGCGACCTGAAGCGTGTGCAGAACGTCGAAACCCGCGAGACCATGCTGTCGCACTTCTGGAAGGCCGATGCCGACTACGGCAAGCGCCTGGTGAAGGCGGTCGGCGGCGATCCGGCGAAGATCGCGGCGTTGGCTGCGGCGCTGAAAGAATAAGCGCGACTTACCCGCATCGCATTGCATCGTGATGGGTGGAAAGGCAATATCGAAGTCTTTACATTGCAAAGGACCTTCGTGAGCACTTCCGCCCATCGCTTCATGCTTGCCTTCTCCTTGACGACGGCACTGGCCGCCAGCTTGCCCGCCACAGGTGCCCAGCAGCAGGAGACCTTTCAATTCAATGGCTGGAGCCTGGATCGCGTCACGCTGCCAGCCGATGCAGGGCCTGCGGTCAGCTATTACCTGTCGAAGCCCAAGGCAAAGGCGCCGCTGGTGCTGTTCGTGCAAGGGTCGGGATGCACGCCGCCGTTCAGCGGCCTCGGCACGGAAGAACGCAGCGCCTCGATCCTGCCATGGGTGCCGCTGGCGCAGAGCGGTCGCTATGCAGTGATGTCGGTGGACAAGCCTTATCAGCCTGCGCAGCAGGGCGGGCAGGGCGGCAGCGCCAATGGCTGCGGCGACGCCTTCAACAACCAGTTTTCCTACGATACCTGGCTGGCCACCTTGGGCACGGCGCTGCGCCACGCCCTGGCGCGGCCCGAGATCGATGCCACGCGGGTCCTCGTGGTCGGGATTTCCGAAGGCGGCGTGATGGCGGCGGGGCTGGCGCGCGCCGTGCCCGAAGTGGGCGCGGTGGCGCTGGCCGGTGTTTCCGGCACCACGCAACTGTTCGACAGTATCGCGCGCATCCACCAGGGCGGCGGCAGCGATGACGACAAGCTGCGCGAACTGGCGTCGCTCGACGCCACGCTCAAGGACATCCAGGCCAATCCGGGTAGCGGCAGCAAGTTCGCCTGGGGCCATTCATACCGGCGCTGGAGCAGTTTCTTTGCCCAGTCGCCGGGTGACAACCTGCTGCAATCGAAGGCCCGGGTGTACATCGTGAGCGGGATGCGCGATGCGAGCGTGCCGATCCTCTCGACCGAAGTGATGTACGCGCAGCTGCGCGCGCAAGGCAGGGACGTGACGATACGGCGCCTGCCTGGCGCCAACCATGACCTGGTGACGGAAGGGGGCGGCGCCGAGCAGGTGATGGGCGAGTATGGCGCGATCATGCGCTGGTTCGACGCGAGCTGAACCAGGGAGGGATAAAAAAGGCGCTGTCATCGTTAAATATGGATGAGCATTGAACTGCTGAGCTGATTCGCGGTCCAACCCTGGTCGCCATCGATCGGGAGCGCACTATGAAAGCGCCGGAGTTCGCGAAGCTGGTCGCCCAACTACCGCTACTGAACCAGCCGCAGCGTCAGCAGGTCCTCGCTGCCCTGCACCCGGCAGCCGGACTCGACCGGGTGGTCGCCCTCATCGGCGAGATCCGGTCGAAGGGGCGCCGCTGCCCGGATTGCGGCTGCGAGCGCTGCCACCGTCATGGCCAGGCCAACGACTTGCAACGCTTTCGCTGTTGCGCATGCGGCCGCACCTTCAACGACCTGACCGGCAAGCCACTGGCGCGGCTCAGACACAAGGGAAAGTGGCTCGATTATCTGGACACGGTGCTCGATTCCCGCACGGTAAGGTCTGCGGCCAAGCGGGTCGGCGTGCACCCCAACACCACCTTCCGCTGGCGGCACCGCTTTCTCGACCGGGTCAAGGACGACCGGCCAGAGCGCCTGGTCGGCATCGTCGAGGCCGACGAAACGTTCCTGCTCGAATCGCAGAAGGGTTCACGCAAGCTCGATCGCCCGCCGCGCAAGCGCGGTGGCAGGGCCGCCCTGCGCGGGATTTCCCATCATCTCGACTGCATCCTGGTGGCGCGCGACCGCAGCGGGCAGACCGTCGACGCCGTGACCGGCCGCGGCGCCTTGCGCGATCCATATTCAAAATGTGAACGCATACCACCGGCGCTTCAAGGAATGGCTCGCGCGCTTCCATGGCGTGGCGTCGCGCCGGCTACCCAATTATCTGGGCTGGCATTGGGCGCTCAATGGCGGCCGAGTCACTTCTGTCGAGCAATTGCTGCGTCTTGCATTCGGGGTCACCAACAGGTAACGATGACAGCGCCATAAAAAAAGCCACGACCCGGTCGTGGCTTTCATGGGGAAGGCAGGGCGCTTTACGCCGCCACTACTTCCTGCTTCACCGGCAGCGCGATCTCGTTGTTCACGCTGAACTGGTAATCCTTGAACACGTGTTCCGCGCTCAGGATCTGGTAGTTGCCGTCCGCCAGCAGGTGGGTGGTGTCCTTCAGGCGGTAGGTGTAGTGGCCGCAGGTCCAGCAATTGAAGTTGCGCATGTGCGTGCACAGGCAGGTCTTGTCCATCACGACCACTTTCTTCTGGTCCGGATGGGCCTGCACCTCGCGGTTGTACGAGTTGATGTAGGCGCAGTTGCCGGTGGCGTCCAACAGGTAGCCGTAGGATTCGCAGCCCGGACGGATGCCGGAGCCGATCGCCGGGGTATTCTTGAGCATGCGCATCGGATAGCCGGTCGGCGACACGCCGTTGACTTCGATGTCTTCTTCGCTGGCGCGGAAGTATTCCTGCTTGACGTTGTCCGGCAAGCCGCACTCGTGGGTGACGGTGAAGCGGGTCGCCACCTGCACGCCGCCGGCGCCTTTTTCCAGGAAGCCGACCGCATCCGAACCCGTAAACACGCCGCCGGCAGCGATCACCGGAATGCCCAGTTGCTCGGCCTGCATGAAGGCGAGCACCTCGTCCATGATGGTATGCAGGTCGTACTGTTTCCAGTCATCGATGCCGAAGCCGAGGTGGCCGCCGGCCAGCGGGCCTTCGACGATGACGAAATCCGGCTTGCGGTCCAGGCGCGACACCTTCTTGAGGAAGAGCTGCAGCGCGCGCACCGAAGACACGATGATGCCCAGGTGGGCGTCGCGGAAGCGCGGGTGGTCCTTGATCAGCTCGAACGAGCCCAGGTGCAGGCCGGCCGACAGGGTGATGCCGTCGATGCCGGCGTCCAGCGCCGACGCCAGGCGCACGCGCAGGGTTTCCTTCGGCGCGTTCATGGTCAGCTTTTCCATGCAATTGACGTAGATAAGGCCATCGCCTTTCTTCGCTTCCATGGTCGCACCGACGTGGCGACGGGTTGCCTCGGCCAGGTGATCCAGGTCGAACTGGACCACCGCCTTGTTCATATTGTTGATGTTGAACTTGTAGGTCTTCGTCTTGTCTTTAACGAAGGTGGTGTCGAATTTGCGGTCGGACACGTCCTGGGACATGGCGTCGGAGATATGACCGATACCACCGAGGCGGGCCGCTTCGAGGGCCAGCTCGGACGTCGAAATGTCCACACCCATTCCGCCGATCATGATGGGCACATATTCCTTGTTGCCCATACGTAGGCGGAAATCATCAACACGTTTCATTGCTATCCTTAGACTACCTAATCTGCCCGGGGTTGCGGCGGCGCGCAGCGTCGTAAAAGCGCGTACGAATTTCGCACGGCGCCATTCTACTCCAAGCGGGGCAAGGCGCCGCGGAACCTGTCCACGCGCGCCTCGCTCTCAAGCCGGTCATGCCGGCCACATGCGACTCAGTTCTAAAAAATCAGTCGCGGAAATTATTGAAAGCCAGCGGCAGGTCTTGCACGTCCTTGCGCAGCATCGCCATCGCCGTCTGCAGATCATCGCGCTTTGCACCAGTTACGCGCACCGACTCGCCCTGGATGCTGGCCTGCACCTTCATCTTGCTTTCCTTGATCAGCTTGGTGATCTTTTTCGCGTCTTCGGTCTCGATGCCGTTGCGCACCTTGATCACCTGCTTGACCTTGTCGCCGCCGATTTTCTCGACCTTGCCTTCGTCGAGGAAGCGCACGTCGACCTTGCGCTTCGACATCTTGTTGATGAGCACGTCCTTGACCTGGCCGAGCTGGAAGTCGGAATCGGCCAGCAGCGTCAGTTCGCGCTCTTTTTGTTCGACATTGGCCGAGCTGCCCTTGAAGTCGAAGCGGGTCGTGATTTCCTTGTTCGATTGCTCGACCGCGTTCTTGACTTCGACCATGTCTGCTTCGCAGACCACATCAAACGATGGCATGAAGAATGTCCTTTTTTGATAATGCGTTTAGATTAATCCCTCTATTTTAGCGGACAACGGCCCGGATCGCGACCGTTTTGCCAGGCTGGAAAGTCGGGAATGCGTGAACCACTATAATGAAACGACATTTTCTATCCCAACCGTCATGCATCCAGACCTGTCCATCGTCCACGACCAGCCGCTTGCCGGGCTGAATACCTTCCGTATCCCCGCCACCGCCCGTCAATACGTGCGCGTGACAAGCGCCGGGCAATTGGCGGCAGTGCGCGCCGATTCCGAGCTTGCCAATCTGCCGCGCCTGGTGCTGGGCGGCGGCAGCAACCTGCTGTTCACCCAGGACTTCGACGGCCTGGTGCTGCACATGGCCGGCCAGGGGCGGGAGATCCTGGGCCCGCAGGGCGACAAGGTCCTCGTGCGCGCCCAGGCCGGCGAGAACTGGCACGCCTTCGTCCAGTTTACCCTGGCGCAGGGCCTGGGCGGGCTGGAAAACCTGTCCCTGATCCCCGGCACGGTCGGCGCCGCGCCCATCCAGAACGTGGGGGCGTACGGCGTCGAAACCAGGGATGTGTTCCACAGCCTGACGGCCTTCGACATGGCCAGCGGCGAGATCCGCACCCTGGACGCCGCCGCCTGCCGCTTCGGCTATCGCGACAGCATCTTCAAGCACGCCGAGGGTCGCGATCTGATCGTGCTGGACGTCACCTTCGCCCTGCCGGCGGCCTGGCAGCCGAACCTGCGCTATGCCGAGCTGGCCAACGCGGTGCAGGAAGCGGCGCTGGCGGCGCCGACGCCGCGCGATATCGGCGCCATCGTTGAAGCGATCCGCCGCCGCAAGCTGCCCGATCCGCTCGAGATCGGCAATGCCGGAAGCTTTTTCAAGAACCCGGTGGTCTCAAACGAGGAATGCCGGACCCTGCTCGAGACGTATCCGAACCTCGTCCACCATGCCCAGCCGGACGGCAGCGAGAAGCTGGCGGCGGGCTGGCTGATCGACCAGTGCGGCTGGAAGGGGAAGAACATCGGCCCGGCCGGCGTCTACCACAAGCAGGCGCTGGTGCTGGTGAACCTGGGCGGCGCGATCGGGACCGATGTGGTGCGCCTGGCCCAGGCCATCCAGTCCGACGTGGCGGCCCGCTACGGCGTGGCGCTGGAACCCGAACCCGTATTCATTTAAGGAATTCACCATGAAGAAGGCAATCGTCACCGGCCACACCCGCGGCCTCGGCGCCGCCGTCGCGGCCGAACTGCAGGCGCGCGGCATTGCCGTGCTGGGCCTGGCGCGCGGACGCTCGCCACTGGCCGGCATCGAACAGGTCGAGGTCGACATGGCCGATCCGGCCGCCTTGCAGGCCTGGCTGGCGAGCGTCTCCTTGCGCCAATTCCTGGCCGACGCCAGCCAGGCGCTGCTGGTGAACAATGCCGGCGTCGTCACGCCGGTCGGCCCCCTTGTCGCGCAAGACCCTGCAGAAGTGCTGCGTGCGGTGTTGCTCAACGTCGGGGCGCCGCTGGCGCTCGCGGCTGCCTTCGTCCAGGCCGCGCCGCAGGCCGAGCGGCGCATCCTGCACGTCTCGAGCGGCGCGGCGCGCAATGCCTATCCCGGCTGGGCCGTGTATTGCGCGACCAAGGCCGCGCTCGACCAGCATGCACGCGCGGTGCTCCTCGACGGCGATGTGCGGGTGCGCGCCTGCAGCCTGGCGCCGGGCGTGATCGATACCGATATGCAGGCCGCGATCCGCGCCACGCCGGACGCGAACTTCCCGATGCGCGAGCGGTTCGTCGCGCTGAAGGAGGGCGGTGCGCTGGACTCTCCCGAGGATTGCGCTCGCAAGCTGGCCGACTACCTGCTGGCGCCCGGATTCGGCAGCGAACCGGTCGACGATTTGCGCAACTAGTTGACAGGCATGCGACACTTGTCGCATTATTGCGTCAATCGTCGCAATCTGGAGTTGTCGTCATGGCCGTCCCCTCGATTTCGGAACTGAGTCTCTTGAAGGCGCTGTGGCGCCAGCAACCGCTGAGCGCCCGCGAAATCCACGATGCCGTGGCCCTGGAGCTGGCATGGTCGTATTCGTCGACCCGTAAGACACTCGAGCGCATGCTGGAAAAGAACATGGTGCGCCAGGAGCTGCGCCATGGCGTGCAGGTCTACGAAGCGGTGAGCGACAAGGTCGACACCCTGGCCGCCTTCGCCCATGATTTCGGCCGGCGCGTGATGGAAATCGATACGCCGCTGCCGGTCAATATGTTCACCGGCAGCAAGCTGGTCGACGATGCGGAGCTGGCCCGCCTGGAGCAGCTTCTCAACGACTGGCCCGATGACAAGGATGGCGCCGCATGAACGCGCTCGACCAGCTCGCCATCCGCTTCCTGTTCGCCAGCGCGGGCTGCCTGGCGGCCGGGCTGGCGGTGTGGGGCGCGACCCGGCTGGCGCGCCGCGCGCTGCCGGTGCTGGGCATGCAGCGCTCGACCTGGCTGCTGGGGCAGGCCGCGATCGCGGCCACTTTCTTGCTGCTGTTGATGGCTCCTGCCCAGCAGGCGAATATGCAGCCGGTGTTCGAAGTCGACGTGAGGGCGGTGGCAGCAAGCCTGCCCGCCGCCCTGGCGCCATCGGGCCCCGCCGCCGGCATGCCGGCCACCATCGCAGGTGAGCGTTCCTGGCTGGCGTGGCTGGCCTGGGCCTGGGTGTCGATCTATGCCTGCGGCCTCGCCTGGATGGTCGGCAGGCTGTGGCAGGGCCAGCGGATCGTGCAGCGCCTGATGCGATGCG
This sequence comes from Massilia oculi, assembly GCF_017582745.1. Classification (GTDB taxonomy): domain Bacteria; phylum Pseudomonadota; class Gammaproteobacteria; order Burkholderiales; family Burkholderiaceae_D; genus Telluria; species Telluria oculi_A. The sequence goes on along the minus strand of NZ_JAFVIM010000018.1, from coordinate 47,516 downwards.
GGGCGCCCCAGGCGCATCCTGCGCATCCTGCCGTCATCGAAGTCGACGCCCCTATACCCCCGATGCTGGTCGGCCCATTCAAGCCGCGCCTGCTGCTGCCGCGCGGCCTGCGCGACATCGATCCGCTGCAGCGCGAGCTGATCGTGGCCCATGAACTGACGCACTGGCGCCGCGGCGACCTGTGGTGGCTGACGGCGGGCGCCGCGCTGCAGGCGCTGTGCTGGTTCAATCCCGCCATGCGCCTGCTGCGCGAACGACTCACCTGGGCGCAGGAACTCGGCTGCGACCGCGACGTGTTGCGCGGCCGGACGCCGCTCGAACGCCGCGCCTACGCCGCCGCCCTGGTCGCGCAGCTGCGCATGCAGCACCGTACGGTGAATGGGGCATTGGCATTTGGCGGCGTCAGCCCCGATACGCTGGCGGCCCGCGTTGAACTGATCCGTGCTCCCGGCGCCGCGCGCCACGCGGCCTGGGCGCGCGGCGCCGGACTCGCGATCCTGGCGCTGGCCTTCGGCGGCAACCTGGCGCTGCAGCCCGCGCTGGCCTGGAACAATCAGCCGGCCAGGCTCGATTGCACCCTCATGCTCGATGCCGCGAGCGGCGCGCGCCTGGTCGAGCAGGGCGACTGCGATGTGCGCGCCACGCCGGCCTCCACGTTCAATATCGTCGTCAGCCTGATGGGCTATGACGCGGGCATCCTGGTCGACGCCCACACGCCGGCGCTGCCGTTCAAGAAGGGTTATGTCGACTGGCTGCCGGCCTGGCGCACCTCCACCGATCCCACCAGCTGGATCCGCAACTCGACCGTGTGGTATGCGCAGCAAGTGACCTCGCGCCTTGGTCTCGATGGCCTGCAATCGTATTTGCAGCGTTTCGACTACGGCAACCGGGACCTGTCTGGCGGCGTGACCGATGCCTGGATCGGTTCCTCGCTGCAGATCTCGGCGCAAGAGCAGGCGGCGTTCCTGCGCAAGGTCGTCAACCGCGAGCTGGGTTTGAATCCGCAGGCCTACGATATGACGGCGACCCTGTTGCGCCTGCCCGCGCTGCCGAACGGCTGGGACGTCTACGCCAAGACCGGCACTGCCGTGCTGGATCAGCCGAAGGGTTCGCAAGACCCGCCGCGCTCCTATGGCTGGTTCGTCGGCTGGGCCAGCAAGGAAGGGCGCACGATCGTGTTCGCGCGCCTGATCCTGGACCGGGAGCACCCCGATCGCGCGGCCGGGCCGCTATTGAAAGAAGCCTTCCTGCGCGAACTGCCGTCAAGGCTGGACGCGCTCTAAACCCACCCTGAGGAACCCTTCATGAAGATCACAAGCCTGGCATTGGCCGCGGCTGGCCTCGTCACGTGCATGCCTTTCGCATCCGCTAGTGACTGGAACACGCCGCAGGAACCGTTCGCGCTTTCCGCCGACAGCTACTACGTCGGCACGCGCGGCCTCAGCTCCGTCCTGATCACGTCGAAAGCGGGCCACATCCTGATCGACGGCGCCAGCCCGGAAGCGGCCGGCCAGATCGCGGCGAACGTCCGCAAGCTCGGTTTCAAGGTCGAGGACATCCGCATCATCCTCAATTCGCACGAGCACTTCGACCACGCGGGCGGGATCGCCGAGCTGCAGCGGCTGTCCGGCGCCGAGGTCAGGGCCACGCTGGCCGCGGCGCCGGTCCTGCGCACCGGCAAGGCCAGCCGGGGCGATCCGCAATATGCCGGCCTGCTCGAACTCGACATGGCGCCGGTAGCCAATGTCGGCGTCGTGCGCGACGGCGAGACGGTCAAGGTCGGTCCGCTGGCTGTCACCCTGCATTCGACGCCTGGCCATACCCAGGGCGGCTCGACCTGGACATGGGTATCGAACGATGGCGGCAAGCGGGTGAACATGGTGTATGCCGACAGCCTGAACGCCATCGGCGCCGGGGCTTTCCGCTACAGCGGCGACCCGGCCTATCCGAACGCGCGCAGCGACATTGAACGCTCGATCGCGAGGGTCGCGGCGCTGCCTTGCGACGTGCTGGTCTCGGCCCATCCTGAAGGGAGTGATTTGTGGAAGCGTCACGCGCAACGCGCCACTCTGGGCAACGCAGCCTTCGTCGACAAGACCGCTTGCAGCGCCTATGCCGACAAGGGCCGCGCGCGGCTGCAAAAAACGCTGGCGGCGGAAGCGAAGACGCAGCCGATCGTCTGGCGCGACGATGCGAAGATCGGCGAGATGTTCGAGAAGGCAGGCGTGACCGGCACCTTCGTCATGTACGATGTCGCCGCCAACGTCTACACCGGGCATGACCGCCAGCGCGCCAATATCCGCTACGTCCCGGCGTCGACCTACAAGATCCCCAATTCACTGATTGGCTTGGCCACCGGCGCCGTCTCCAGCGTCGACGAAGTGTTGCCCTACGGCGGCGGGCCGACCTATCTACCGCAATGGGCCAAGGACATGCCGCTGCGCGAGGCGATCAGGATATCGAACGTCCCGGTGTACAAGGAACTGGCGCGCCGCATCGGCATGCCGCGCATGCGAGAGGGCCTGCGCCAGCTCGATTACGGCAATATGGATGCGGGGGCAGTCATCGACGCCTTCTGGCTCGAGGGACCGTTGAAGATCAGCGCGGTCGAGCAGACCCGTTTCTTGGGCCGGCTGGCGCAGGGCAAGCTGCCGTTCCCGAAGCCGGCGATGGCGGCGGTGCGCGAGATCGTGCGCCAGGACGACAACGCGAACCTGTACGCCAAGACCGGCTGGTATATGCCCGACGATCGCAAGAACCAGATCGGCTGGTGGGTGGGCTGGGTCGAGAAGGATGGCAAGGTGTATGCGTTTGCGCTGAACGCCGACATCACCGACGATACGATTGGCGCCAAGCGGGTGCCGCTGGGGAAGGCGGCCTTGCAGTCGCTTGGATTGTTGTAGGCCTACCCTGGAATCGGGGCGACGAGCGGCCGCAAGCCATGCCGCTCGCGCGCCCCATTGCACTTGTCATCCCCGATCTGGACCTCCCGGCACGCCGACGGCCGCTGCGCATACACCCCGCAAGCCATCGGCCCCGCATTGCCCGTTCCCAAGGCGATGCAATAGGGGCGGGAGGCATTGGTCCCCTTCATGCACGAAATATGGGGCGTGACCTGTTCGGTCATGGCCTCGGGCAGCCCGAGGTCGAGGGCTTCGGCCCAGTAAAAGGACACGCGGTAGCTCTTGCAACACGCTCCGCAGCTCAGGCAGGGAAGGACGTCGTCGGCGCTCATGATGGCCAATTCTAGCGCGGACGTGGGACGAAAAAAAGCCGCCCGAAGGCGGCTTCCCGATCGGCTTGAAACCGGCTGCGAAGCCGGTTCCGTCGACCTGTTATTGGCCGCGTTTCGCGCGCGCCTTGGCCGCGATCCGCATGCGCAGCGCGTTCAGCTTGATGAAGCCGCCCGCATCCGCCTGGTTGTAGGCGCCGCCGTCTTCGTCGAAGGTAGCGATGTTCATGTCGAACAGCGAATCGGTCTTCGAATCGCGCGACACGACGATCACATTGCCCTTGTACAGCTTGATGCGCACCCAGCCGTTCACGGTCTGCTGGGTGTGGTCGATCAGAGTCTGCAGCGCGACGCGCTCCGGCGCCCACCAGTAGCCGTTATAGATCAGCGAAGCGTAGCGCGGCATCAGGTCGTCCTTCAGGTGCGCCACTTCGCGGTCCAGCGTGATCGATTCGATCGCGCGGTGCGCGCGCAGCATGATGGTGCCGCCCGGGGTTTCGTAGCAGCCGCGCGACTTCATGCCCACATAACGGTTTTCCACCAGGTCCAGGCGGCCGATGCCGTGCTTGCCGCCCAGGCGGTTCAGCTCGGTCAGGACGGCGGCCGGCGACAGGCGCTTGCCGTTCAGGCCGACGATGTCGCCCTTTTCGTATTCGATGTCCAGGTACTCGGCTTCGTCCGGCGCCTGCTCCGGCGACACGGTCCAGCGCCACATCGATTCCTCGGCTTCGGCGCTCGGGTTTTCCAGGTGGCGGCCTTCGAACGAGATGTGCAGCAGGTTGGCGTCCATCGAGTACGGCGCGCCGCCGTTCTTGTGCTTCATGTCGATGTCGATGCCGGCGTCTTCCGCGTACTTCAGCAGTTTTTCGCGCGACAGCAGGTCCCATTCGCGCCATGGGGCGATGATCTTGACGTCGGGTTTCAGCGCATAGGCGCCCAGCTCGAAGCGCACCTGGTCGTTGCCCTTGCCGGTCGCGCCGTGCGAGACGGCGTCGGCGCCGGTCTCGTTGGCGATCTCGATCAGGCGCTTGGCGATCAGCGGACGCGCGATCGAGGTGCCCAGCAGGTATTCGCCTTCATACACGGTGTTGGCGCGGAACATCGGGAACACGAAGTCGCGCACGAACTCCTCGCGCACATCGTCGATGTAGATGTTTTCCGGCTTGATGCCGAACTTCAGCGCCTTGGCGCGCGCCGGTTCCAGTTCCTCACCCTGGCCGAGGTCGGCGGTAAAGGTGACGATTTCGCAGTTGTAATTGTCCTGCAGCCATTTCAGGATGACGGAGGTGTCGAGACCGCCGGAATAGGCAAGGACTACTTTCTTGATGTCGCTCATGGGAGTTCCAGTGATGGAGGGATGGTAGAGGAGAGATGGTCAGCTGGCGCACAGGTTCACCGCGCCAGGGGACGCGATGAACGGCCAACGATCAAGCTTCAGTGGATGAAAAAATTTAATTATCTTCGATACGACCGAGCAGCAGGTACTCGATCAGGGCTTTTTGCACGTGCAGGCGGTTCTCGGCTTCGTCCCAGACCACCGATTGCGGGCCGTCGATGACGCCGGCCGAGACTTCCTCGCCGCGGTGAGCGGGCAGGCAGTGCATGAACAGGGCGTCGCTGGCCGCGCGCGCCATCTTGTCTTCGTCGACGATGAAGCCGTCGAAGGCTTTCAGGCGCTCTGCGTTTTCCTTCTCGTAGCCCATGCTGGTCCAGACGTCGGTATTGACCAGGTGGGCGCCGGCGCAGGCGTCCGACGGGTTGTCGAACAGGGTGTAGCGCGAGGTCGAGACCAGGCTCGGGTCCATCTCGTAGCCCTTCGGCGTCGAGACGTTCAGGTGGAAGCCGAACACTTCGGCCGCCTGCAGCCACGAGTACAGCATATTGTTGGCGTCACCGATCCAGGCCACCGTCTTGCCGGCGATCGAGCCGCGGTGTTCCCAGAAGGTGAACACGTCGGCCAGCACCTGGCAGGGATGGTGTTCGTTGGTGAGGCCGTTGATGACCGGGACGCGCGAGTTGGCGGCGAAGCGCTCGATGATGTCCTGGCCGAAGGTGCGGACCATGATGATGTCGCACATGCGGCTCATCACCTGGCCGGCGTCTTCGACCGGCTCGCCGCGGCCCAGCTGGCTGTCGCGGGTATTCAGATAGATGGCGGCGCCGCCCAGCTGGTGCATGCCGGCCTCGAACGAGAGGCGAGTACGGGTGGAACTCTTCTCGAACACCATCACCAGGGTGCGGTCGACCAGCGGGTGATAGACCTCGTAGGCCTTGAACTTGCGCTTGATGATCGCCGCGCGCTTGATGACGTATTCGAACTCATCGCGCGTGAAGTCGGAGAATTGCAGGAAGTGCTTGATCGGAGTGGTGCCTGGCATAGTGGGTCTACTCGAATGTTATCCCTTGAATTATAAGGGGTTTTTCTTTCCGTTAGGGAAAGTATAGTCTAGGGAAGCACTGGATTATTCTGGCGGATGGGATTGGTACATAAAAAAGCGTCCGGCAAGGCGCACACCGCAGCCATACCGCGTGGTATGGCGAGGATTTGCAACGCAGCAGGGCGATTTTTTATGTGCCAAGACCGCCGCCATGAATAATTCAGCGCTTCCCTAGTACAAGGTCTGTGAGGATTCGTGCAACAGCTGCGCATACAGCTCGTGGCGCATGCGCGCGATCTTGCCGTCGGCGACCGCGTCCAGCACGGCGCACTGCGGCTCGGCCAGATGGCGGCAGTTATAGTACTTGCAGCCGCCCAGATAGGGCTTGAATTCGACGAAGGCGCGTTCCAGCATCCCTTCCGTCAGGTGGTACAGGCCGAATTCCTGGAAACCGGGAGAGTCGATGATCGTCGCCGATTTGCCTTCCGCGCCCGGGAGCCAGTAGAGGCGGGTGAATGTAGTGGTGTGCTTGCCGGTGTCGAGCGCGGCCGAGATCTCGCGCACTGCGATGTCGGCGTCCGGCACCAGGAGGTTGATCATCGACGACTTGCCCATGCCGGATTGGCCGATGAAGATCGACGAGTGGCCTTCGAGCAGCGGGGCCAGGGTCGCCACCGTCTGCTCGGGCTGGGCCTTGGCCGATACCTCGTGCACCGGATAGCCCAGCGCGGCATACGGCGCGACCCGATCGCGCGCGCGCGGCAGCAGGTCTGCGACGTCGGTCTTGTTCAGGATGAGGTGGGCCTCGATGCCGGCCGCCTCGCAGGCGACCAGCGCGCGTGAGACCAGATCGTCGGTAAAGCCTGGCTCGGTGGCGACGACGATGAACAGGCGCGAGATGTTCGCCGCCAGCAGCTTCGATTTGTATTGGTCGGAGCGGTAGAGCAGGGTGGTGCGGTCGGCGATCTTTTCGATCACGGCCTGGTCGGCGGAGGTGCGCTTGAGGTGCACCACGTCGCCCACGGCGACATTGGTCTTCTTGCCGCGCGTGACGCATTGCAGCTTTTCGCCGTCCACGTCGGCCAGGTAGTGGCGGCCGTGGGCCGCGATGATGGTGCCTTTGAGTTCGCTCATGCGCTCGTCATTCCAAGGTAAAGCGCATTCACTTTCGCGGCGCAGATAAAATCGTTTTCAGTCAGGGCGCCGCCGGCCGAGTGGGTGCTCCAGGTGACGCGGCAGGTCGCGAAGCCGACCGTCATCTCTGGATGGTGGTCCTGCGTTTCGGCGACCTGGGCCACGGCGTTCACGAAGGCGATGGTGGCGCGGTAGTCCGGCAGGCGGAACTCGCGCGACAGGATGCCATCGACCGCCGTCCAGCCGGGGACGTCGTTCAGCAAGGCGTCGATCGCCCATGGATCGAGCGCCTTGGCGTTGCGGACGCAGTCGCGATGCTCCAGCTTCATGCGTCCGCCATCGTCAGGTGTTTCACGCGCACCGAGGCCGGCGGATGCGAATCGTAGAAGGCCGAGTGCAGCGGGTCCGGGGTGAGCGTGGAGGCGTTGTCCTCGTACATCTTGACCAGGGCCGACACCAGGTGGCGGCTATCGGTATGCTGGGCCGCGAAGGCGTCGGCCTCGAACTCGTGCTTGCGCGAGGTGATCGAGGACAGCGGCGCCAGCGGGAAGGTGAACACCGGGAGCACCAGCATGAACAGGATCAGGGCCATGCCGTCGTTGGAGGCATTCATGAAGGGCAGCACGCCCAGGCCCGTATAGAACCAGGCCTGGCCTTTCAGGTAGCCGAGCAGGGCCAGGAAGGCCAGCGACATGGCGAACATCACGGCGACGCGCTTGACGATGTGGCGCAGCTTGAAGTGACCCAGTTCGTGCGCCAGCACGGCCTCGATCTCCTGCGGCTCCAGGCGCGAGAGCAGGGTGTCGAAGAACACGATGCGCTTGGCGCGGCCGAAGCCCGAGAAATAGGCGTTGCCGTGGGCGCTGCGCTTGGAACCGTCCATCACGAACAGGCCGCGCGAAGCGAAGCCGACGCGCGCCATCAGGCCCTCGATGCGCTGCTTGAGGCTGGCGTCTTCGAGCGGGCTGAATTTATTGAACATCGGCGCGATCACGCTCGGGTAGATCGCGATCATCAACAACTGGAAGCCGCTCCACACCAGCCAGGTATAGAACCACCACAGGTCCCCCGACTTTTCCATCAGGGTGAGCACGACCCACAGCAGCGGCAGGCCGATGACGGCGCCCACGATCGTGCTCTTGATAAGGTCGGTGAACCACAGGCCGGGCGTCATCTTGTTGAAGCCGAAGCGCTGCTCCAGCACGAACTGGCGATACCAGTCCAATGGCAGGTCGAGCAGGCCGGAGATGACGCCGAAGGCCACCACCAGCGCCAGCTGGTGCCACAACCCCGGACCGGTCAGCGGCAGGATCGCCAGCGACAGCAGCTGCAAGCCGCCCAGCAAGGTAAAACCGATCAGGACCGCACCGCCCCACAGCATGCCCACCAGGCCGAGGCGGGTCTTGGCGACGGTGTAGTCGGCCGCTTTCTGGTGCGCCGCCAGTGGCACCTTTGGTGCAAACTCGGCCGGCACGCTGGCGCGGTGGCGCGCGATGTGCCGGATATGGCGCGCGGCCAGCCAGGTGCGCAGCACCATGGTGAGCACGAAGAAAACGACGAACAAAACCGAAAACCCGAATGAAGACATTCTGTGCCTGTGAGAAAATGCAGGATTAAGTGTAAGACAGACTAAAACACGACTAGGCAAAGAGAGAATTATGTCACAAGCTACACCAACCACCGAGTCCGCCGCAGCCCAGCGTCCAAACGAGTTCAACCTGGTTTGGGTGGACATGGAAATGACCGGCCTGGACCCGGACAACGACCGCATCATCGAAGTGGCGGTGGTCGTTACCGACCCGGAGCTGAACATCATCGCCGAAGGCCCGGTGTTCGCCATCCACCAGTCGGACGCGACGCTGGACAAGATGGACAACTGGAACAAGGGCACCCATGGCAAGTCGGGCCTGATCGACCGAGTGAAAGCCTCGACCGTCAGCGAAGCCCAGGCCGAGCAGGAGCTGATCGCCTTCCTCAAGCAGTACGTGCCGGCGAACAAATCGCCAATGTGCGGCAACTCGATCTGCCAGGACCGCCGCTTCATGGCGCGCGGCATGCCGAAGCTGGAAGCCTTCTTCCACTACCGTAACCTGGACGTGTCAACGCTAAAGGAATTGTGCCGCCGCTGGAAGCCGGAAGTTGCCGGTGGTTTCAAGAAGCATCAGAAGCACACGGCCCTGGCCGACATCACCGAATCGATCGAAGAACTGCGCTATTACCGCGAACATTTCATTCAGAAATAATTCGGCAAAAGCAGTACAAAAAGGCGCACTATTGACAAGAAGGTATGCGAGAATGGCCGATATGGTCCCGTTCACGCATACCGCCTTTCTCGGTGACAGCCAGACGGCCGCGCGCTTGCGCGACCACGACTGGCGCACATCGCCGCTTGGCCCGCCAGAGGGCTGGCCGCCGTCCCTGCGGATGGCGGTCGACATGATGTTGCACTCATCGTTTCCCACGTTCATCGCGTGGGGACCGCAGCTCGCCTTCCTGCACAACGACGCCTATATCCCGATCCTTGGGGAGCGCCACCCGGCCGTGCCCGCCATCCCGTTTGCGCAGCTGTGGGCGGAAGTCATGCCCGAACTGTCGCACCTGATCGAACGTGCGCTGGCAGGAAATTCGGTCTTCCTCCAGGATATGGAGCTCAATCTTCTGCGCAACGGCTATCCGGAGCGCGCCTGGTTCACGTTTTCGTATGCGCCTTTGCATGACGCCCGCGGCGACGTCGCGGGGCTGACTTGCACCGTCATGGAAACCACCGGCCACGTGCTGGCCGCACGCCGGGCCGCGTTCCAGCTGAAGGTTTCGGACGCGCTGGCGCCGCTGGAAGATCCCGGAGAGGTCATCGCGACTGCGAGCGCCTTGCTGGGTGTCGAGCTCGGGGCAGGCCGTGTGCTGTATGCCGAGATCGATCCGCTCAGCGGGCGTCTCGAGGTGCCGCGCTTGTGGGCATCCAAGGGTGTGGCGCGGCGGTCGTCCAGCTTGCCGCTTTCTGCCTTCAGTCCCGCCATCATTGCCGAGCTCGGAGGCGGGTCGGTGGTGCGGATCCACGATGCCGCCAACGATCCGCGCACTGCGAACCTGCGTGCCAGCGGCATCGACGACCGGGTCGGCGCTGCGCTGGTGGTGCCGATCGTCAAATCGGGACGCCTGACCGCCTGTCTTGGCGTGGACACGCCGACGCCACGTTCCTGGAGCGAGTACGACGTCCAGCTCGCGCGCGACGTGGCCGAGCGCACCTGGGCCGCGGCCGAGACCGCGCGCGCCCAGGCGCTGCTGCGCGAAGAGCGCGACCGCAGCCGCGACATCTTCGACAATATCTCCGAAGGCTTCGCCCTGTTCGACCGCAACTGGATCATGCAGCGCATGAACGCCGAGGGCCTGTGCATCTGCGCCGTCACGCGCGAGGAAGTCATCGGCCGCAACCACTGGGAAGTGTTCACCGCCATGGCCGACAGCGAGGCCGGCCAGATGTACCACCGCGTGATGGACACGCGCCGCGCCGGCGCCGCCGAGCAGTGCCACGTGTTCCCCGACGGGCGCCGCATCTGGACCGACATCCGCGCCTATCCGACCCAGGACGGCGGCGTTGCGAGCTTCTTCCGCGACATCACCGACCGCAAGCTGGCCGAAGAAAAACTGATGGAAGCCGACCGCCGCAAGGACGAATTCCTGGCCATGCTGGCGCACGAGCTGCGCAACCCGCTGGCGCCGATCAGCGCCGCCGCCGAGCTGCTCCGGCTGGGCAATATGGACGAGCGTCGGGTGCACCAGAGCAGCACCATCATCGGACGCCAGGTGCGTCACATGACACGCCTGGTGGACGACCTGCTCGACGTCTCGCGCGTCACGCGCGGTCTGATCACGCTAGGCCAGGCGCGGGTGCCGGCGCGCGCCGTGGTCGAAGAAGCGGTGGAGCAGGTGCGGCCGACGATCGACGCGCGCTCGCAGCAGCTCGGCGTGCGCCTGCCGCCGGACTATGCCGCGGTGCGCGGCGACAAGGCGCGCCTGGTGCAGGTGGTGGCCAATGTGCTGGGCAATGCCGCGAAGTACACGCCCCCGGGGCGCGGCATCGACCTGCGCGCCGAGGTGCTGGGCACGCGGCTGGTGCTGAGCGTGCGCGACGAGGGCATCGGGATGGACCGCGAGCTCACCGGACGCGTGTTCGACCTGTTCACCCAGGCCGAGCGTTCGTCCGACCGCTCGCAGGGCGGTCTTGGACTGGGCCTGGCGCTGGTCAAGCATCTGGTCGAGCTGCATGGCGGTACGGTGGGTTGTTCCAGTCCCGGGTTAGGGAAGGGCAGCACCTTCGTGATCAGCTTGCCGCTGCTGCAGGAAGAAGAAACTGCAGCGCCCGTGTCGGACGCTGCCTGCCCGGCCGGCGCCGCGCCCTTGCGCGTGCTGGTGGTGGATGACAATCACGATGCCGCCGAGACGCTGGGGCTGCTGCTGTCGGCGCAGGGGCATGAGGTGGCGATCGAGCATGCCTCGTTGCCGGCGCTCGAGCGCGCGCGTGGTATGCGGCCGGATGTTTGCCTGCTCGATATCGGCTTGCCAGAGATGGATGGGCGCGAACTGGCGCGCAGGCTGAAGGCCGATCCAGTGACGCGTGACGCGACGCTGATTGCTATTACCGGCTATGGCCAGCAGCAGGACCGGGATGCGGCGTTGGCTGCGGGTTTCGCGCATCATCTGGTCAAGCCGGTTAATGTCGATGTGCTGCTGCGCGTGCTCGATGGCGTGCGTGGCGGTTGCGTAGGGGAAGCGGAAGCAGGGGCGGTGGCCGGGACAGGAGCTGGAGCAACCCACGACCCGGACCAGCAAACCGTCGCACCCGCGTAGACGGGTGCCCAAGCTCATAGAGCAGCCACAAAAATAAACCCGTTTTCACGGAGGAGACCCGATGCATAGAAAACCGCGCTTCATCGCAAGAACGTTGGCACTCGCAGTTCTCGGCGCCATCAGCCTGTCGACCTACGCCGCCAACCCGATCGTCCCCGGCTGGTACGCCGACCCCGAAATCCGCATCTACGGCAACAAGTACTGGATCTATCCCACCTATTCGGACCACTACGGTGCCCCGCGCAAGTCGCGCGGATTCACTCCCGAACAGGAGCGCATGCGCGCCAAGTCCGACCTGATCTGGGAACCCTACCTGAAGCAGACCTTCCTCGATGCCTTCTCGTCGACCGACTTGGTCAACTGGACGAAGCACACCCACGTGCTCGACATCGAGAACGTCGCGTGGGCGGCGTATGCGGTGTGGGCTCCGTCCGCGATTGAGCACAACGGCAAGTACTATCTGTTCTTCGGCGCCAACGACATCAAGGCCAATGGTCAGCTGGGCGGCATCGGCGTGGCGGTCAGCGACCGTCCCGAAGGGCCGTTCAAGGATGCGCTCGGCCGTCCGCTGATCGACAAGATCCACAACGGCGCCCAGCCGATCGACCAGATGGTGTTCAAGGACGACGACGGCCAGGTGTATATGTACTACGGCGGCTGGAAGCACGCCAACGTCGTCAAGCTGGCGCCGGACCTGCTGAGCGTCGTGCCGTTCCCAGATGGGGCCACTTACAAGGAGATCACACCTGACCCGGCCTATGTGGAGGGTTCGTTCATGGCCAAGCGCAATGGCGTGTACTACTTCATGTGGTCGGAAGGAGGGTGGACGAGGCCGGATTACCGCGTCGCGTATGCCATGAGCAATTCGCCGTTTGGGCCGTTCAAGCGTATTGGTACAATTCTCCAGCAGGATACGACCATTGCCAATGGGGCCGGGCATCATTCGGTGGCAAACATTCCGGGCACCGACGATTGGTATATTGTTTATCACCGTCGGCCGTTGGGTGACAAGGATGGCCACCACCGCGAGACAGCGATAGAACACATGTACTTTAATGCGGATGGCACGATCAAACCGGTGGTCATGACTACTGAGGGCGTGGCACCGCGACCGATTCCGGCCAACGGCTGAAGGTGTCGCGCGGCTGACGAGGCCGCTCGACGCTTTTTGCAGGAGATGAGAAAGCAGCCGAGCAACGGCGTCAGTCTCTCCAGGAATACTCAGTCGTCAGGCGGTTTGTATGATCGCCTCTGATCCTTTTCAGACGTTCACCAAGTGAGGTACAGCAGGCTTTCACGCTCTCCGACCGAAGTCCCGTCTCACTACTGCAACGGGTACTTCTGCAGGATTAGTTGGTGTTCCGCTTTCAGCCTTGTTCCCCAAGATGGTTTCAATCCTGCCATCAAATTTTCTTGATATGGGAACCAGACGGCCCTGCCATCGCCAGTCGACTTTCGATTGCGCAGCTCGTACGAGGTGGCCATGATAGAGGTAATTCCCTCAAAAAGCAGATACAGGACCTCATCATTATCAAGCCCTGAAATTCTTTCGAGTTCAGAACCGCGCTCAGTTACCACGAATTCAAACTTCCCAAACCTCATCTCAACATGGGGTGTCCCGTCCCGCTGCGGGGAAGTGTGAAATACTTTGTAATATGGCTCAACATCCAGCTGCTCAGCCATTGAGCAAAACTCGGCCGCAAGACCGGAAAGCGACAGCTTCTCCATCGTAAGCTCCACGTAACAGGTCGATCTTGATAACGGCGGGACTTCTACCTATGGGTGATAGTGGCCGTTCTAGAAGATAGTGTATTTGGCTGTTGCTCTGGAAGCAATTTCGACTTAGAGCCATGCGCTCAGCGCTTGATTGTTTGCACTATTTTTGGATGGCTATGCACGCATTTCGTGCAAATGTGCTGTAATGACGCTCTCTGCGCTCAACCTTGGTGCAATGCCATCCTTTCTTCTTTCCATCCTGCGGCGACCGCATCCGGTCGCCCTGCCACCGATCGGCCAGGCGCGGGCCGCGTTCGGCGCACTCTTCGGCCTGGCCCTATCCGGCGTGCTGAGCCAAGTCGTGCTCGCCTGGAGCGCCCCCGGCGCCCACGTCGCCTGGCTGGTCGCCCCCATGGCGGCCTCCGCCGTCTTACTATTCTGCGTCCCCGCCAGCCCCCTGGCCCAGCCCTGGCCCGTCATTGGCGGCAATGTGGTCTCGGCCCTGGTCGGCGTTAGCTGTGCCCAACTGCTGCCCGATCCAATGTTCGCCGCGCCGTTAGCCGGCGGCCTGTCGATCGCCATGATGTTCCTGCTGCGCTGCCTGCATCCGCCGGGCGGGGCGGTGGCGATGACGGCGGTGCTGGGCGGGCCGGCGGTGCACGAGGCCGGCCTGTCGTTCGCCCTGGCGCCGGTGGGCCTGAACACCGTGTTGCTGGTGCTGGCGGCGCTGCTGTACAACCGGGTGACGGGCGCGCATCACGCGCACAAGCCCGCTCCGGCGCCGACCGCCGTGGCGGCCGAGGACATCGACGCTGCGCTGGAGCATTTTGGCGAGGCGGTCGACGTCTCGCGCGAAGACTTGGCCGTCATCGTCAACGATGCCGAGCACCATGCGGCCGAGCGGCGCGTGCGTCACCTGCATGCCGGCGACGTCGTGGTGCCGCCGCTGGCTCTGCTCGAACCCGACATGCCGCTGGCGACGGCGCGCGCCATCCTACTCGAACATGGCTTGCCTTCGCTGCCGGTGGTGGATGGGGAAGGGCGGCTGCTTGGCGTGCTGACCCTCAAATCGCTGCTGCGGGCGGCGGCCGAGGCCGAAGCGTGGAGCATCAAGGCGCGGGCGCTGATCGTACTGCGCGGCCGTAAGCAAGCGGAGCGGGTGGCCGAACTGATGATGACCGGCATCGCGGTGCAGGCGGCGCAGCCGGCGAGCGAGGTGGCCGCGCTGGCGGGCCGTCATGGGCTGGCGCGCGTGCCGGTGGTCAATGCGGCGGGGATGCTGGTCGGAATGGCGGGGCCGGTCGAAGTGCTCGATGCCCTGCATGGGGTGGCGTTGGCGACGGAAGGTTGGCGGCTGCGGCGTCGACACGGAGACTGATGCTGGCTCGGCACTGATTTCAATTGAGATGATCTCGCTGCCAACTATCACCGCGTCGGCGGCATAGCCGCCGACCCTACAGGTGAATCGGGCCGATACAGGTGAATCAGGCCGATCGAGGTGAATCAGCCCGATCCAGGTGAATCAAGCCGATTCCGCCCCGCAGCACTTCTTGAACTTCTTCCCGCTGCCGCAAGGGCAATCGTCGTTGCGCCCGACTTTCGGCTCCTCGCGCACCACTGTCTCGACCGCGGCCTTGCGCAGCGGCAGCCAGTAGCGGTAGAGGGCCGGCACATTGGCTTCGATCTCCAGCGCAAGGGCGTGGATCTTGTGCGGATTGTCGACCAGGGCCAGCTCTTCTTCCTCGATTTCGTCGGCGCCGAGCAGGTAGATCGGGCGAATGAGTTCGGCCACGTCCGAGGTCCAGATCGGATCCCAGGAATCGGCGCGCAGCTCGACGCCTTCCCAGAAGCCCCAGCACCAGGCTTCCGGATCGATCAGGGTCTTGCCTTCGAATTCGTGTTCGACGAACAGCGGCTCGAACTCCTTCGGCGAGACTTCGAAGGTGATCAGCACTTCGTTCATGAAGCGCATGATCAGGTTGATGATCTTTTCTTCTTCGCGCTTGTTCTTCCACTTCGGCGCGGCCGCCTCGTCTTGGCCCCAGACCAGCGGCAGCCATTCGGCCGGCATGATGGTTTCCGGACCGATCGCGATGGCGGTCAGGTAGCCGTGCAGGGTGTCCATCGTCATCGCTTCGTCGGAGCAACGGTCGGACAAGAGGAACTGGTCGAGTTCGTCGAATTCTTTTTCGGAGAGGGGCTGTTCGAGATGCATGGGAGTGTCTGGTGATGGCGCCTGGGCGCCGGTTTTGCGTAAAGGCGCCAGTGTAACGCCTGCGCCGCCGGGCGGCAGCAAAAACCTCTATCCGCACGCCAGATGGCGCCGCGGCGCAACGGCCGCGGCGCCGGTACGGCATCAACGCTTGGCGTCGAAGGCCTTGGTCAGCTCGCCGGCTGCGAACTGCTGGGCTTCCTTGGCTTTCGGCACCACCGCGCCCATGCCGAAGAATTCATGGGTCACGCCCGAGTAATGGCGATAGTTGACGGCCACGCCTTCCTTCTTGAGGCGGTCGGCGTAGGCTTTACCCTCGGTCATCAGCGGGTCGATCTCGGCCGTGATCACGGTCGCCGGCGGCAGACCCTTGAGCGAGGTTGCCTTCAGCGGCAAGGCGTATGGGCTCTTCGGATCGGCGCCATAGTGCTTGAAGAACCAGCCCATCATCGCCTTGTTCAGCGGCTTGGCGTTGGCGTTCTTCTTGTACGACTCGTTGTTCATGTCGTTGTCGACCACCGGATACACCAGCAGCTGGTGCACCGGCAGCTGCGCTTTCTGGTCGCGCGCCATCATCGAGACCACTGTCGCCAGGTTGCCGCCAGCCGATTCGCCGGCCACCGCCACGCGGGTGGCGTCGCCATTGAACTGCCTGGCGTTCTCGATCGCCCATTTGTAGGTGGCGAAGGCGTCCTCAGGCTGGGTCGGGAATTTGTGCTCCGGCGCCAGGCGGTAGTCTGGCGAGACTACGATCGCCTTGGCTTGCTTGGCCAGCGCGCGTATCGATGCTTCGTACACCTTGGTGTCGGCGATCACGAAGCCGCCGCCGTGGTAGTACACGACGACAGGGAACGGACCCTTGCCTTCCGGGGTGAAGACGTGGACCGGGAAGCTGCCGCCCTTGCCCTGGACCGTCTGGGTCTTCATGCTCACGCCCGGTTCCGGCGCCGTGCTCTGGCCGGCGTCCGACAGCACTTTTTTCACCGCATCGGCGGCCGACGGCTGCTTGCGCGCTTCTTCCGGGCTCAGGGTCTCGATCGGCTTCGGTTTCAGCGATGCCATCGCGTCCAGCACCTTCTGCATGCTTGGCTCGGCCTTCGGCGGCTGGGCGGCGGTCTGGGCAATCGCGGTGCCGGCCAGCATGCCGGCGGCCAGTGCAACCATGGTCAAGGTCAGTTTCTTCATATTCTTCCTTATCAGGTTTCTCGCCCGGCGCGACATGCGCCCGGGGCGTTTCTGACATGAGACCTTGTAACAAAGCCGCACTCCGTGCGTGAACGAACTCAGCGCGGGTGAAATGCGGGCCATTCCCGCTTCGCGGTGCGCCGCCGTACAATAGGCACATGGATAACTTAACCACCGACAACGAAACGCCCGAGCATCCGTATGCGCGCCTCGATCCCGCTCTGGTGCTGGACGCGCTCGACAGTGTCGGCATGCATGGCGACGGCCGCCTGCTGGCCCTGAACAGCTACGAGAACCGCGTGTATCAGGTCGGCCGCGAAGAGGGCGGTCCGGTAGTGGTCAAGTTCTACCGGCCCGAACGCTGGAGCGACGCCGCCATCCTCGAAGAACACGCTTTCGTGGCCGAGCTGGTAGAGCGGGAAATCCCGGTGGTGCCCGCGCTGCAGATCGAGGGCAAGACCCTGCATACCTTCCAGGGCTTCCGTTTTTCAGTCTTCCCGCGCCGGGGCGGACGCGCGCCCGAGCTGGGCGATCCCGCGGTGCTGGAGTGGATCGGCCGTTTCATCGGCCGCATCCACGCCCAAGGCGCGGTCAAGGCGTATGAACACCGGCCGGCGCTCGATCCGCTCACTTTCGGCCGCCAGCCTTATGACTGGCTGCGCAAGCACGACTTCGTGCCGCCCGAGCTGATGGCCGCCTGGTCCAGCGTGGTCGAGCAGGCGTTGGACGGCGTGGCGCGCTGCTACGAGCGCGCCGGAGAACTGCCGCTGCTTCGCCTGCATGGCGACTGCCACGGCGGCAACGTGCTGTGGACGCCGGACGGTCCCCATTTCGTCGATTTCGACGACAGCCGCATGGGCCCTGCGGTGCAGGACCTGTGGATGCTGCTCTCGGGCGAGCGCCACGAGATGGTCGGCCAGATGGCCGACGTGCTGGCCGGCTACGAGGACTTTTGCGATTTCCACCCGCGCCAGCTGTACCTGGTCGAGGCGCTGCGCACCCTGCGCCTGATCCATTATGCGGCGTGGCTGGCGATGCGCTGGAGCGATCCGGCTTTCCCTGTCGCCTTCCCCTGGTTTAATACCCAGCGCTACTGGCAAGACCGGATTCTCGAGCTGCGCGAGCAGGTGGCCCTGATGGACGAACCGCCCCTGTGGCCGGTGTGAGGGTCGAATGGATGAGCTGAGCCAATATTGCCGCCCAGTTCCGCGTAGCATACTGAACGGATTTGCCGGATAATCGAACCGACCGCCGCCATTGAGACCTCGCATGGAACCAAACCCAGCCAAGCAAGACGAAGCCGACTTCTCGATCGACCTGTCGCAGGCCGCCGGCATGGCGCCGGCCGAGGCGCCGCCGGAAACGCCCGACGCGTCGCCCGAACCTGCGCCCGCAGCCCCTGCGGCCGCCCCGGCGCCAACCGCGCGCAAGCCCCTGGAAATGCGTGAAATCCAGGAAGCGATCGCGCGCGTGGAAGCCGAGGCCAAGGCCAACGTCGCTCTTGAAAACCGCCAGACCGCCGAATCGCGCGCCCGCACGCTGGCCGACGAGCGCGCCGCCATCGATGCCGCCGCCGCAGCGGCCGCGCTGGCCAATTCGCAGGCCTCCGAAGACGCGATCGCGGCCAACCGCGACCGTTTGGAATCTCTACGCGCCGCCGCCAAGGCGTCCGCCGAGCGCCTCGAAGCGATCCGGCAAGAAACCGCCGAGCTGCGCGCGCGGGTCAAGAGCGATACCGAGATCCGCCTGGCGCTGGAGGCCCGTTCGCGTTCCGAAGAAGAAGCGCGGCGCCGCGCCGCCGTCCAGATGGAAGCCGAGGCCGAACTGGCGGCCAAGGCCGCCCGCGCCGCCGACGAGCTGGTGGCGCATACCGAGCAGGCCAGGCTGCAGGCCGCCGAGCGCATGGCGGCGGTGGAAGCGGCCAAGGAAGAAGTGCTGCATAACGCCAGCGCCGATGCCCGCATCGCGATCCTGGCGCGCGAGCGCGAGCGCGCCGAAAAGGCCGCGCGCCAGACCGCCGAGAAACTGGCCGAGGCTGAGGCGGAAGCGCTCGACCTGACCCAGCAGCGCGAACGCGCCGACCAGGTGGCCCTGGCTTCGGCGTTCCAGCGCGCGGCGGCCGAGGCACGCGCGCTGGAAGAAGCGCGCGCCATGGCCCACATCGAACAGGAACGCGAGGCGATCGCGTTGGCCCAGGCTGAGTCCGAGCGCGTCGCGGCCCAGTCGCTGCGCATGCGCCTGCAGACTGAAAAGGAATTGCGCGACGCCGCCACCCACCGCGAGCGCCTGGAGCAGATGGCGGCTGCCAGCGCCGAGGCGCGGCGCGAGGCCGAGACCCGCATCCTGGCCGCGACCGAAGCCCGGATCGAGACCGATCGCAAGCTGCGCCTGGTGGCCGAGGACCGTGTCCGCGCCGAGGAGGAAGCGGACGAGCAGGTGCAGGCCCGGCTCGAGGCCGAGGCCGAGGCGGCGCTTGACGCGCGCGCGCGCCGCGCGGCCGACGAGGCGGCGGCGGCGGCGGCACTGCGCGAGGCCGAGGAGCACCGGCGCGAGCGGCTTCTCGCCGAAGAAAAAGCGGCGTTGGCCCAGGCCGCGGCCGAAGTCCAGGCCAAGCGCAATGCCGACGAGGCGGAAGCGGTCGCGTTCGAGGCCGAACTGGTCGAGCTGCAGCGCCAGGCTGCGCAACTTGCCGAGCAAAAACGGGAAGAAGCCGAGCGCCTGGCCCAGCTCGAGCGTGAGCGGGTGGCGGCCGAGACCCAGGCGCTGGCTGACCTCGAGCAGAAAGTGGCGGCCGAGCGGGAATTGATGCTGGCGGCCCAGGCGCGCAGCGAAGCCGAAGCTGCCGCGGCGGCGGCGCTGGCCGCCAAGGCCCAGGCCGAGCGCCGTCTTGAAGAAGCCCAGCGCGCGACCTTCGAAGCGCAGCAGGCCCAGATGGATGCGGTGGCGGAAGAAGCCACGCAAGCCGAGGCCACGCGCGACGCCCAGCAGGCGCACGCGCGCCGCGCCCAAGAGCTGGCAGAAGCTCAACTGGAACGGACCGAAGTCGAGCGCCAGCAGGTGGCGCTGACCGAGCAGGCGATCGGCGCCGAGCGCGAAGCCACGCAGGCCGCGCGCGAATCGCTGGCCCTGGTCGAGCGCAAGCTGGCCGCCCAGCGCGCCCAGGCCGCGGCCGACGCCCGCGCGAACGAGGCGCAGGCGGCGCGGCTGGCGTCGGAACATGCCGCCGCCCAGGCCGCCGAAGCGCGCGCCGAGGCCGAGGAAGAACAAGCCCGGTTGGCGCGCGAGCGCGAGCTGGTCGAGCAGGCGGCGGTGCAGGCGGCGGTCGAGAAACGCGAAGCCCAGCGCGCGCTGCTGGAACACGCCCAGGCTCACGCCGAGATGCAGCGCAAGGCGGCGCAGGCGACCCTGCAGATGGCCGATGCGCGCAAGCACCTGGTGAATTTGGAAAGCAAGCGCCAGGACGAGCAGGCCGCCGAACTGGCGGCAACCGAGCGCGTCATCGGCGAGCGCAAGGTGGAAGCCGGCCAGCGTTCGGTGTCGGCCGACCTGACGCGCGAGGTATTGGGACGGTTCAAGCAGTCGCAGGCCAGGGCTGGCGACACCTCGGCTGCGCAGGCGGCGGCGAGGTTGGCGGAAGTGATTGCGAATCAGCGCGAGCTGGATCGCGATTTGGATCGCAAGACGGACCGGGAATAACGCCGAGGGTCCCGTACCCTTCATGTAGGGTGGACGGGTTTTCCGTCCACGCGTTCAACCGGCTTTCGAATCGCCGCGTGGCTTGTTGGCGCTAATTGGACGCGTGGACGGCAAAGCCGTCCACCCCACGAAATTATTGCGCCGGCGTTCCCTGCGCCTGACTCGGCGATACCGGATCCACCGGCCCGGTAATCGCCCGCTTCACGAAATACTCGGTATCGCCAAAGCAGCTGGTCGGCACGCCCTTGTGTTGCTCGTACGAGATCTGCACGCGGCGACCGATATTCTTGTTCAACTGCTGTACCACCGCCTCATCGCGCACGGTGAAGGCGAAGCGCTCGGGAATCGCTCCCGGCATGCTCGACAGCAGAATCTCGCCCTCCCAGGTCTTGCACAGCCAGCCCTTCTTGGAGAACGTCTGCAGGTAGCCGGCGCGGTCGCCCTCGGAATACGACCAAGTCAGGGTGAACCAGGTGTACAGCGAACCGAGCACGGCGACGACGGCGATGACGGACAGCAGGATGGCGGTGGCGCGGGCTTTGGGCATGGTCGGGCAGGGCGATCTAAAGAATGAATACGGGTTGTCAATATGGCAGTGCTTGCGCGATGCGCGCCCATTCTGCCATGCCTTGCCGTAATCGCAAACCGCAATTCTCAGCCGTTGCCGATTCAACCGGTCCGCGCCGCCATCTCCGTCTCCTGCGCCGCGATCCTTCTGCGGTAGCGTATGGACGACCACAGCGACACCAGGATGAAAGCCAGCCCCGACAGCCCGGTGAACCATTCCGGGATGTGATAGTGCACGCTGGCGAACATGATCAGGGCCAGAATGCCGATCGCATAGTGCGCCCCATGCTCGAGATAGACGAATTCCTGCAGCGTGCCCTTGTAGACCAGGAACACCGTCATCGAGCGCACGAACATGGCGCCGATCGCCAGGCCCAGCATGATGATGACGACATCGTTGGTGATGGCGAAGGCCCCGATCACGCCGTCGAAGCTGAACGAGGCGTCCAGCACTTCCAGATAGAGAAAGCCGCCGATGCTGCCCTGCGAGATCATGGCGCCGACCGAGGGATCTTCTTCCTTTTCCTCGAGCAGTCCGCTCAGCCACTTGACGCCGATATAGATCAGCACCCCGGTCACGCCGGCGATCAGCACCGCCAGCTTGCGCACCTCCGGCATCAGCCTCATGGCGCTGATCACGCACAGCAGGGCCAGCAGCACGGCCAGCCCCTCGGAGCCGTATTTGCCGACTTTTTTCTCGAACCAGGTGATCCAATGCAGTTCTTTTTCCCCGTCGAAGAGGAAATTCAGGAACACGAGCATCAGGAAGGCGCCGCCGAAGGCCGCCACCTCGGCGTGGTGTTCGGTCAGGTGGCGCGAATACTCGTTGGGGTTGTCGAGCGCCATATGCCAGACGTCGAGCAGGCCGAGGCCGGTGGCGGCGGCGACGATCACCAGGGGAAACAGCAGGCGCATGCCGAACACCGCCACCAGGATCCCGACCGTGAGGAACAGCTTGCGCCAGAATTCGTTCCAGTGCTTGAGCACCGAGGCGTTGACGACGGCATTGTCGAAAGAAAGCGACACTTCCAGCACGCCGAGGATGGCGGTGATCCACAGGGCCTGCAGCAGCCCGGACATGCCCTTGTGCTCGTAGCCCCACCAGCCGGCGAGGGTCATCAGGACTGCCGTGACGATGAAAGACCACCGGAAATGCCGCATATGCCCCTCTTGTGTGTATTGACTCGTTGGGTCAATATTACCGTTTCCCGGCCTGATGCGTCCGTTCCAAAAGTAGCCCAGCGAGCCTTGCTTCTGAGATAATTCCGCCCAGCATTTTCACCTATAAGACATCATGGAAATTATCTACCTCGCGACGCCCATACTGACCTGGATGGTGGTCGGCCCGATCAAGTTTCTCATTTCGAGCGTCCGCCTGCGGCGCTGGGCCTTCGACCTGGTCGGCAATGGCGGCTTCCCCAGCAACCATAGCGCGGTCGTGTCCAGCATGGCCACCCTGATCGCCCTGCGCGAAGGCATGGGCCATCCGGCCTTCGGCGTGGCCTGCACGCTGGCCTTCATCGTCATGATCGACGCCAACAGCCTGCGCCAGCACGTCGGCCGCCACGCGGTGTCGCTCAACCGCCTGCACGACGGCAAGGCCGACTACGTGATCCTGCGCGAACGCATGGGCCATACCAAGATCGAGATCGCTGGCGGCGTCCTGACCGGCATCGGAATGGGCTTCCTGATCAATGCCGTCCTCGGCGGCTTCTGACCATGTACATACGGTGGGCGTCCATCCCCCGGACGTCCGCCTGTCCGTTTTACCCCGCATCTCGTCCGGGCTGGAATGCAGCTCATCGCCAAAAAACGCAGTTCATCCATCGAATTCGGCGTTATACAGGTTCGTCAATTGACGCCATCAGGGCCCTCCTGAATACTTCGCGCTGGCTGTATCTATTCTCATTTTTATAAAAAAGACCAAGTCCTTCTCTGGAGAACCACAATGCTGCGCAAAACCCTCCTCGTTCTAGCCATCGCTTCAAGCCTCGTCGCCTGCGGCAAGGATTCCGCCCAGGCCCCCGGCCAGGCCAAGGACAACAAGCCCACGCAGCTGACGGTGGCGCCCGAGGATGTATTGACGATCCAGAGCGACTCGATCTCGTCCGGCCCGGTCATCACCGGCTCGATCCAGCCCGAACGCAAGGCCGACCTGCGCGCCGAAGTCTCGGCCATCGTGCTGCAGGTGCTGAAGGAGAACGGCGAGCCGGTCAAGCGCGGCGACGTTCTGGTGCGTCTCGATGAAACCTCGATCCGCGACACCCTGACCTCGGCCGAGGATGCGCAGCGCGCCGCCAGCCTGGCGCTGCAGCAGGCCAATCGCCAGCTCGAACGCCTGAAAACCCTGACCGCCTCCGGCATGACCTCGGCCAAGGCACTGGACGATGCCGAGATGGCGCGCAACAACGCCATGAGCGAGCTGTCGGGCGCGAAGAGCCGTGTCGCCACCGCGCGCCAGCAGCTGGCCCGCACCACGGTGCGCGCGCCGTTCGACGGCATCGTCTCCGAGCGCAAGGTCTCCAACGGCGACACCGCTACCATCGGCAAGGAACTCGTGAAAGTCATCGATCCGACCAGCATGCGCTTCGAAGGCGCGGTGTCGGCCGATTCGGTCAGCACCGTCAAGGTCGGCCAGAAAGTCAATTTCCGCGTCAACGGCTATGGCGAGCAGCAGTTCGCCGGCATCGTGAAACGGATCGATCCGGCCGCCAACCCGGTCACCCGCCAGGTCGAGGTGCTGGTGGGCTTCGCCGATAAATCCCAGCCGCGCGTGGCCGGCCTGTACGCCGAAGGCCGCGTCGATGCTTCCGCCACCGACGCCCTGATGCTGCCGGAATCGGCCCTGGTGCGCGTGGGCGACAACAGCCATACCTGGCGCATCAAGGATAAAACGCTGTCCAAGGTCAATCTGGTGGTTGGCGCGCGCGACCCGCGCACCGGCAACCTGGAAATCAAGCAGGGTCTGGCTGCCGGCGATATCGTGCTGCGCGCCCCGACCTCCAATCTGAAGGATGGCCAGAAGGTCGACATGCCGACGGCCCGCGTCGCCAGCGCCGCAGGGACTGGCAGCGCCAATGCCCCGGTTCAGGGCAAGTAATACGGGAAATAATAACTAGGAAAACAAACCATGTTCCTGTCCAATTTCAGTGTCAAGAAACCGGTCGCGACGATCGTCATCATCGTCGCGATGATGGCCATCGGCCTGCTCGCGCTGTCCAAGCTGCGGGTCAACCAGAACCCCGACGTCGACATCCCGGTCATCGTTGTCGACATCCCATATCCGGGCGCCTCGCCCGAAACGTCGGAACGCGAGATCACCAACCGCCTCGAGAAGCAGATGCAGGCGATCCAGGGCGTCACCGAGGTCAATTCCAATTCCTACGAAGGCGGCGCCACCATCTGGATGGAATTCGACTTCGACCGCAACCTGATCGAAGCCTCGGACGACGTGCGCAACGCCATCGCTGCGGTGCGCTACAAGCTGCCGATCGAGATGCGCGAGCCGGTGCTGCGCCGCATCGACCCGGCCGCCGAGCCGGTGATGTCGCTGGCGCTGTCGTCCAGCACCCAGAGCCATGCCGAGATCTCGCGCTATGCCGAGGACGTGCTGGCCGACCAGTTCCGCGCCATCGACGGCGTCTCGACGGTGGCCGTCAACGGCGCCCTGCGGCGCGAGCTGTCGGTGCTGCTGCGCGCCGAGAAGCTGCGTGAATTCAATGTGTCGGTCACGGAGGTGACCAATGCCCTGCGCAGCGGCAATACCAATGCGCCGGTCGGCAAGCTGCGCGACGAGCTGGACGAGAAGGGCATCCGCCTGGTCGGCCGTATCGAGCGTCCCGAAGACTTCTCGCAAATCGTCGTCAAGCGCAATGGCGACACCATTGTGCGTCTGAACCAGGTGGCCGAGATCCAGGACGGCTTCGCCGACATCAACAGCCTGTCCATGCGCAGCGGCAAGCCGAACGTCGGCCTGCAGATTTCCCGCTCACGTGACGCTTCGACCGTGTCCCTGGCCAAGAAGGTGCACGAGGTCGTCAAGGAAGCGAGCAAGCAACTGCCAGAAGGCACCAAGCTCGAAGTGGTGCGCGACGGCGGCGAAGACGCGCAGTCGAGCCTGAACAACGTGATCGAGGCGCTGGTGCTGGGCGCGGTGCTGACCGTGTTCGTGGTCTACGCTTTCCTCAATTCCTGGCGCTCGACCCTGATCACCGCCCTGGCCCTGCCGACGTCGGTGCTGGCCGCCTTCATCGCGGTCTGGCTGTGCGGCTTCACCCTCAACTTCATGACCCTGCTGGGCCTGTCGCTGGCGATCGGCGTGCTGATCGACGATGCGATCGTGGTGCGCGAGAACATCGTGCGCCACATGGAAATGGGTTCCGACCGCCGCACCGCAGCCCTCGAAGGCACCGCCGAGATCGGCATGGCGGTGGCCGCCACGACCTTCTCGATCATGGCCGTGTTCGTGCCGGTGGCCTTCATGCCGGGCGTGTCCGGCGAGTGGTTCCGTCCTTTCGCCCTCACCGTGACCTGCTCGGTGATCGTGTCGCTGCTCATCTCGTTCACGCTCGACCCGATGCTGTCGGCCTACTGGGGCGATCCGCCCGACCATCACAGCGCGCCGAAGAAGGGCATTGGCCGCGTGCTGGACAAGTTCAACCACTGGTTCGACCATCAGGCCGACCGCTACGGCCGCGTGATCGCGTGGGCGCTGCACCACCGCCGTTGGATGGGCTGCCTGGCGCTGGCCAGCTTCGTCGGCGCGATCGTCCTGCACTCGACCTTCGGCGGATCGAGCTTCCTGCCCAAGATGGATTCGGGCACGATCATGGTCGACGTGCGCGTGCCGGCCTCGTCGAGCGTCGAGTACGCCCGCCGCAAGGTCGAGGCGGCCGCCGAGCTGGCGCGCACCTTGCCCGAAACCGAAGACACCAACAGCAACGTCAACCTGAACGGCGGCAAGGTCTATGTCGACATCGGCAAGCGCCGCCAGCGCGACCGCAGCGCCTCCGAAATCGCGGTCGACCTGCGCCAGAAGATCAGTCGCCTGGTCGGCGCCGAATACGTGGTCATGGATGACCTGAGCGGCAACGGCAAGCCGGTACAGATCGAGTTCAGCGGCCCGGATTCGCGTAAGCTGATGGAGCTGACCAATGCCTATATGGCCAAGCTGCGCGAGGTGCCGGGCGCGGTCGACGTCACCCTGTCGGAGCAGGATCCGAAGAACGAGCTGCAGATCGTGCTCGACCGCGGCCTGGCGAACATGATGGGCATCTCGGTCAACGACGCCGCCCAGTCGCTGCGCGTGGCCTTCGCCGGCATCGAGGTGGGCGACTGGGTCGACCCGACCAGCGAGACCCGCGACGTCGCCGTGCGCCTGCATCCGGACGACCGTGTGAATACCGAGAGCATCGAGCGCCTTCCGATCTCGGTCGGCGGCACCGGCATGATGGTGCCGCTCGACCAGATCGCCGAGATCACCATGGGCAAGGGCCCGTCGGCCATCCGCCACAAGAACGGCGAGCGCATGATCACCGTGTCGGCCAATGCCCAGGGTCGCTCGCCGGGCGAGGTCACGGCCGACGCCATGAAACTGGCGCGCACCTTCGACTTCCCGCCTGGCTATGGCCTGGCGCTGGGCGGCTCGGGTGAAGACCAGCAGGAGCTGTTCACCGAGATGATCATCGCGCTGCTGTCGGGCATCGCCCTGATGTACCTGATCCTGGTGATGCAGTTCGGTTCCTTCACCGCGCCGATCGGCGTGATGATGTCGCTGCCGCTGTCGCTGATCGGCGTGGTCGTGGCGCTGATCATCACGGGCCACACGCTCAACCTGATGAGCATGATCGGCATCATCATGCTGATGGGCCTGGTGGCCAAGAACGCGATCCTGCTGCTGGACGCCGCCCGCGCCCTGGAGCACGAAGGCATGGATCGCGAAGAAGCCCTGATGGCGGCCGGCCGCAAGCGCCTGCGTCCGATCCTGATGACCACCTTCGCGCTGATCGCCGGCATGCTGCCGGTGGCGCTGGCCTTCGGCGACGCGGGCGAGTTCTACCAGCCGCTGGCGATCGCCATCATCGGCGGCACGATCACCTCGACCGTGCTGACCCTGCTGGTGGTGCCGACCTTCTACGACAGCATCGAGATCGCCCGCGACCGCATGGTGGCCAAGTTCGGCCGCCGCGCCGAACGCTGGAACACGCTGCCGGCCTTCCTGCTGACCTTCGTGGAAGCGATCCTGACCCTGACCTTCGTGCGCCTGGTCTATCGCATCATCGTCCGCATCGGCCGCTTCGTGACCGGCCGCGGCAAGGCCTTGCCGGCCTGATCGTTCCCTGCGTGCGGCGTCAGCCGCCTTTAGTCCCGACAAGGCCAGCCACGCGCTGGCCTTGTCGTTTCAGCGCTGCGCTATGGGCGCCCGCTGCGGAGTCGGTGGTATTGCGCCAGTGTTTCCTGTTGTTATGGTCTAATAGCAGGCGCTTGTGGGTAATTCGATACTGAACTGCTTGCCTTGCAGTAATCAATTTCTCAAAAATCCCGTCTTCTATCGCTCGCCGTAAGGTCTTCTTCCATGTCCGAACTCTTATCATCTTCCATTCTGGCCGGTTCCGACCTGAACTGGCTCGCCGGCGGCGGCGAGATGGGCGAACTGATCCGCAGCATGGACTGGTCGAAGACGCCGCTCGGACCGCTGTCCGACTGGCCGCAAAGCCTGCGCACCTCGGTCAGCCTGTGCCTGTCCTCGACCTTCCCGATCCTGGTGTGCTGGGGGCCGGACGACATCCAGATCTACAACGACGCCTACCGCCCGATCTGCGGCGACCTGCATCCGGCGTCGATGGGAGCGCCGTTCAAGGTGGTGTGGGCCTCGGCCCTGCCGGTGGTGGGAGCGGCCTTCGAGCGCGCACACCAGGGCGAGGGCGCCTACATCAAGGACCAGCAGATGTTCCTGGACCGTAGCGGCTACCTCGAAGAAGCCAATATGACCTTCTCGTTCTCGCCGATCCGCGACGAGTCGGGGACGGTGGGCGGCGTCTTTCACCCGATCACCGAGACCACGGCCCAGGTGCTGGGCGCCCGCCGTGCCCAGGGACTGCGCGACCTGACGGCCAGTCTGGCTTCGACCCGTTCAATGGCGGAGATCGGCCAGCAACTGAGCTTGCACGTCGAGCGCATGAGGGCCGACGTGCCGTTCCTGCTGTTCTACCAGATCGACCAGGATAGCGGAATACTGGAGTTGCGCGGCGCCGGCGGCCTGCCGCCACATGGCGCGCTGGCGCCAAGCTCGGCGGCACTGGACGACGCCTGCTGGCCGTTCGCGCGCTGCGCCGCCGCGCATGCGGCCGCACAGGTGGACGACGTCGCGGCGCGCCTGGCCGGGCTGACGTGCGGACCTTACGAGGATCCGCCGCGCTCGGCCCTGGTGCTGCCGCTGTCGCTGCCAGGCCAGCAGCAGCTGTTCGGCTTCGTGGTGGCGGGCGTGAGCGTGCGCCGTGCGCTCGACGCCGACTACCGCAATTTCTATGAATTGCTGGGCGCGGCCGTGAACACGGCGGTCGGGAATGTGCTCGCCTACGAGCAGGAACAGCGTCGCGCCGAAGAACTGGCCAAGATCGACCGCGCCAAGACCGCCTTCTTCTCGAACGTGTCCCATGAATTCCGAACCCCGCTGACCCTGATCCTGGGACCGCTAGACGACGCCCTGGCCGATGACGCGGACAGCATGAGCGCGGCCCAGAGGAAGCGCATCGAGGTCACCCACCGCAACGCGCTGCGCCTGCTCAAGCTGGTCAATTCGCTGCTCGACTTCTCGCGCATCGAGGCCGGTCGGGTGCAGGCCAGCTACGTGCCGGTGGACCTGGCGCATCTGACGCTCGACCTGGCCGGCGTGTTCGAGTCGGCCATGGCCAAGGGCGGCCTGGATTACCGGATCGAGCTGCAGGACCTGGGGCAGCCGGTGTATATCGACCGCGACATGTGGGAAAAAATCGTCTTCAATCTGCTGTCGAACGCCTTCAAGTTCACCCTGAACGGCAGCGTCACGATCAGCCTGCGCGAGCACGCCGGCATGGCGCGGCTGTCGGTGAAGGACACCGGCACCGGCATCCCCGAGCACGAGCTGCCGCGCATGTTCGAGCGCTTCCACCGCATCGAGGGCGCGCCGGGGCGCACCTATGAAGGCACCGGCATCGGCCTGGCCCTGATTCAGGAACTGGTGCGCCTGCATGGCGGTACCATCGCCGTGACCAGCACGTTCGGGGAAGGCACGCGCTTCGATGTCGACCTGCCGTTCGGCCACGCTCACCTTCCGCAGGATCGCATCCTGTATGCGCCGGACACGATGGAAGACCGCCAGCGCATGGGTTCCGCCTTCGTCGAGGAAGCGCTGCGCTGGCTGCCGGATGCCGAGGCCGCGCCGCATGAGAAGGGACATTCGGCGCCGGTCGACATCGCCGGCGAGGCCCGTCCGCGCATCCTGATCGCCGACGACAACAACGATATGCGCGCCTACCTGAAGGCGCTGCTCGAGCCGCATGCCGAGGTGCGCGTGTGCGCCGACGGCCAGGCCGCCTTCGAACTCGCGCTGGCGGAGCCCCCCGACCTGTTGCTGAGCGACGTGATGATGCCGAAGCTCGACGGCTTCGGCCTGATCGCACAGGTCCGCGGCAGCGAGGCGCTGCGCCTGCTGCCGGTGATGCTGTTGTCGGCGCGCGCCGGCGAGGAAGCCAAGGTCGAGGGACTGCAGGCCGGCGCCGACGATTACCTGGTCAAGCCGTTCTCGGCCAACGAGCTGCTGGCCCGGGTGCGCACCCAGGTGGACATGGGGCGGGAGCGGCGTCAGATGGAGCACGATGCCCGCGCGCGTGAAGCCCATGTGCGCGCCCTGGTCGACGCCTCGCCGGCCATGTTGTGGACTACCGACAACGACGGCCAGTGCACCTATCTCAGCCAGCGCTGGTACGACTACACCGGCCGCACGCCGGAGCAGGACCTGGGCCTGGGCTGGCTCGAGAATACCCATCCCGACGACCGGCAGCGCGCTGGCGAGATATTCCTGGCCGCGAACGCTGGGCGCGAGCCTTTTTCGATCGACTACCGCCTGCGCTGCCACGACGGCAGCTATCGCTGGTTCATCGACGCCGGCCTGCCGCGCGTAAACGCGGCGGGCGAGCCGGACGGCTACGTCGGCACCGTGATCGACATCCAGGTGCGCAAGACCTTGCAGGAGCGCTTCGAGCGGGTGTCGGAGGCGGGCGACATCGGCGTCTGGTACGCCGACGCGCCGTTTGCCGAGTTCCAGCTCAATGCCGAGATGGCCATGCACTTCGGCCTGGACGGCGCGCGTCCGGCGTCGGTCGACGCGCTGCTGGCGGCGGTCGACCCGGAAGACCGCGAACGGCTGGCGGCCAGCGTGGAACACGCGGTGCGCGCCGGCGCGCCGCTCGACCTGGAGTTTCGCACCGTGGCGGGCGGCGCGCCGCGCTGGCTGCGGGCGATTGGCTGGTGCGGCCTGGACGAGCATGGACAGCCGGCGCGCTTCGACGGCGTGACCCTCGACATCGACAGCCAGAAGTACGCCGAGCAGGAGCTGCAGCGCCTGGCCAGCGAGCTGGGACAGAAGAACCGCGCCCAGAGCGACTTCCTGTTCACGCTGGCGCACGAGCTGCGCAACCCGCTGGCCCCGATCCGTTCGGGGCTGGAGCTGATGCGCATCGGCGCCGCCGGCGGCGACGTGCAGGCGATCATGCGGCGCCAGGTCGACCACATGGTGCACCTGGTCGACGACCTGCTCGACATGGCGCGCCTGGCCGAGGGCAAGGTGACGCTCAAGCTGGAGCGCATGCTGCTGGCGGACGTCATGCGCGAGGCGGTCGACATGAGCATGCCGCTGGTGGATGCGCGCAAGCATGCGCTGACCGTGCGTGCGCCGGACGCGGGGCTGGCGCTGCACGCCGACCGCCACCGGGTGGCGCAGGTGCTGAGCAACCTGCTCAACAACGCCGCCAAGTACACGCCGCAGGGCGGCGCGATCGAGATCGCGGCGCGGGTCGAAGCGAACGAGGTCGCGATCACCGTTTCGGACAATGGCATCGGCATCGCCGCACCGGCGCTGGAGACGGTGTTCGACATGTATGCCCAGGCCCATCTCGGCACCGAGATGGCGCAGGGCGGCCTGGGCGTGGGCCTGAACCTGGTCCAGCGCCTGGTCAAGCTGCATGGCGGCCGCGTCGCCGCCAGCAGCGCCGGCGCCGGCATGGGCAGCCAGTTCACGGTGTGGCTGCCGTTGCCGAAGGATGCGCAGGCCGAGGCGCCCTGCGCCGCCGCACACGAAGCGGCGACCGCGCCGGTCCCCGCCACGCCGGGCGGCGTGCTGCGCATCCTCGTGGTGGACGACAATGTGGACGCGGCCGAGACCTTGCAAGCCCTGCTCGAGATGAACGACCACACCGTCAGCGTCGCCAACGACGGCGCCGCGGCGTTGCGTCTCGCCGGCGCAGACCTGCCGCAGGTGGTGTTCCTGGATATCGGCCTGCCCGATATGAGCGGCCACGAGGCGGCCGAGGCGATGCGCCGCATTCCGGGCATGGAAGACGCGACGCTGGTGGCGCTGACGGGTTGGGGGGCGGAGCAGGACCGGCGACGTTCGAGCGAAGCGGGGTTCGATCATCACCTGACCAAGCCGGCCGATTTCACGATCGTGGAGAATCTGATCCGCGACGTCGCAGCGAAGAGACGCACGACGGGCTAGCCGGCTGCGGCGGATGTGGGTCTGAAAAAAACAACCCGGCCGTGAGGAGCCGGGTGCTGGTCTTGCGTAGAACGCTGCCCCGAGCGCGCCCCGCGAGCAGGGCGTCGTTCGGTGGATGTCCCAGTCGATTACTGGCCGGTGGTGCCGGTCGGCGGCGTGGTGGTGGTCGCCGGATCGGTGGTGGTGGTGCCGGTGGCGCCTTCCGCGGTGCCGGTGCCGGTGGTGCCCGTTGCGCCGCTGGTGTCGCCGGCGGTGCCGGTTGCGCCGGTGGTGCCACTGGTGCCCATGTCGGTGGTGCCGGTGCCGGTGGTGCCGGTGCCGGTTGCGCCGGTGCCCACGTCACCCGTGGTGCCGGTGGCGCCCGAGGTGCTGCTTGGCATGGTCGCCGAGGTGTCGGCCGGGGTGGTGGTGGTCGCTGCGTCGTCGCGCTTGCAGGCGCCCAGCAGGGAAGCCAGGACGGCGGCGGTCAGCAGGATTTTTGGTGCTTTGGTCATTGCATTCATTGTTAACTCCTCGTTTACGTCTATCTTCGTGCCGAAGTTTCCAGCTCATTGTGGTGAGGCGCTGGAAGGTCAACGGCGCCAGTTAGTTCCAACCCCTTTGCAATTCAGGGGTGGAACACTCAGGGAACCGACGCAATACGCGGCCCCGGTGCGTACTTCAATCCAACTGTGCCCATTAGACTGGATGCCCGGCTACCGGTTCGTTAGATACCGCACTCTTGCGAAACTCCGTAACATTTTTTACAGAGTTTTTTTTGGCCGGGCGTCAGGCTCCCAGCTGTTCGTCCCCCGGCACGGGCCGGATGTTCCTGTCATCGGCGCTGCGCTTGATGTGGTCGGCGCGGCCGATCTGTTCCAGCAACGCGGGAACTTCCATAGAAATTTCTCGCGCCAAATATCCCAAGGTGCCAAGGCGCTCTGCCAGGCGGTCGCCGGCGCGCGCGTGCAATGCCACGCCCCAGCAGGCAGCCTGTTCCGGCG
Organism: Massilia oculi; assembly: GCF_017582745.1. Lineage (GTDB taxonomy): Bacteria > Pseudomonadota > Gammaproteobacteria > Burkholderiales > Burkholderiaceae_D > Telluria > Telluria oculi_A. Next base: position 14,812 of record NZ_JAFVIM010000018.1, on the reverse strand, counting down.
CGGCGCCGCGCGCCAGCAGGCCGGCGATGATGCCGGCCAGGACGTCGCCCGAGCCTGAAATGGCCAGGCCAATATTGCCCGCGCCTTCGTGTTGCCACAGCGTGCCGTCCGGCGCCGCGATCACCGTGCGCGCGCCCTTGAGCGCGATCACCGCATTCCAGTCGCGCGCCGCCTGCAGCGCCGGCGCGTCCGGCGCGCCGACGATGCATTCTTTCTCGAGGCCGGTCAGGTGCGCCATTTCGCCGCAATGCGGGGTCATGATCACGGGCCGCTCGAAGCGCATAGGCTTGCCCTCGGGCCAGTCGTGCGGCATGTGCAGCATGACGTCCATGGCGCAGGCGTCGAGCACCAGGCCGACGTCGGCATCAATCAGGCGCGGCAGCAGCGCGTGCACCAGGCGCGCGGTGCATGGGGCGTCGCGCATGCCGGGGCCGACCAGCACCGCGTCGACCTTGTCGGCCAGCGGATCCAGGCTGCCCAGTGCGTCGAGGTGGAAACCGTCGGTGTCGTTTTCCACCAGGCCGATCACGCGCGCCTCGGGCATCGCCAGCGCCACCAGCTGGGCCACGCTGGCCCCGGTGGCGATGGTCAGCTTGCCAGCGCCGGCACGCAGGGCCGCCGTGGCTGCCAGGATGATGGCGCCCGGCATTTCGCGCGAGCCGCCCAGCACCAGGACGTGGCCGCGCAATTCCTTGTCGCCCTCGGCCTGGGGCTGCGGCAGCGGCCATGCGGCCAGGCAGGCGGCGTCGAGGTCGTGCACGGTTTGATTGCTGGAATCCATGGCGTGGCGTCAAGCCTTGGGCGAGGTCGGCAAGTCCTTGGCGACGGTCACCGGCGTGCCGGTGGCTTCCAGCGGCGCCACGAAGTTCACCAGGCGCAATGCCAGGTCGCCGCGCTTGCCCTTGTCGGGGTCGAACTCATAGGACGTGACCGAGCAGTTGGGCACGTCGCCGGCGCGGTCGAAGTCCAGGATCTGCGCCTCGTTCAGGTGTTCGAACAGGTAGCGGAAGCAGTTAACCGTGACCTGGTGCGCGACGATCAGCACGCGCTCGCCGCAGAAGTCGCGCTCGAGCGTGTCCATCACGCTGCGCAGGCGCAGGATGACGTCGCACCAGCTTTCGCCGCCAGGCGGGCGGAAATAGAACTTGCCGACGTGCTGGCGCTGCTCGTACAGATCGGGGAAGTGGTGGGCGATGCCGTGCGTGGTGAGACGGTCGAGCACGCCGAATTCTTTCTCGCGCAGGCGCTCGTCGGACAGCACGCACAGCAGCTCGTCGCGCTCCAGGCGCTGCATCAGGATGTTGGCCGTCTCGGCCGCGCGGACGTAGGGCGAGTGCAGCACCACATTGGGACGCTGGTGCGGTGGCAGGGCGGCGAACCAGGCGCCGAGGGCTTCGGACTGGCGCTCGCCCAATTCGGACAGCGGCACGTCGACGTCGCGATCGGCGATGTCGATGCGGTGCCCGGCGGCGGCTTCTGCCAGGTCACGCGCGACGTTGCCCGCGCTTTGTCCATGCCTGACCAGCCAGATTTCCTGTGGCCACTTTTGCTCCATCGCCGTCCGCCGAAAAGTTAACATGGCGTCATCATGACGGATTCGGCAAGGCGTCAGCGCACGATTGCTGCCGCCTGCGGCAATGTTTACGCGTGCTTACACGGCCTGTTCTTCGCCGTCGAGGTTGACGTCGGCGTCGTCCTGGAACACCCGCATATCGGTCTGGCCCAGCACCCGGCTGGTGACGCTGCCGGCCGCGATCGAGCCGCTGACGTTGAGCGCCGTGCGGCCCATGTCGATCAGCGGCTCCACCGAGATCAACAGGCCCGCCAGCGCCACCGGCAAGTCCATCGCCGACAGCACGATCAGGGCCGCGAAGGTGGCGCCGCCGCCGACCCCGGCCACGCCGATCGAGCCGAAGGCGACGATCGCCAGCAGCGGCAAGAGAAAAGCGGCCGTGAACGGATCGATGCCGACCGTCGGCGCGATCATCACCGCCAGCATCGCCGGATAGATGCCGGCGCAGCCGTTCTGGCCGATGGTGGCGCCGAACGAGGCGGCGAAGTTGGCCGTGCCTTCCGGCGTGCCCAGGCGCGCGGTCTGGGTCGCCACGCTCATCGGGATCGAGCCGGCGCTGGTGCGCGAGGTGAAGGCGAACACCAGCACCGGGAAGATCTTCTTCACGTAGCGCAGCGGGTTGAGCCCGACGCCGGCCACCATCGCCAGGTGCACGCAGAACATCAGCGCCAGCGCCGCATACGAGGCGACCACGAAATTGAGCAGGCCCAGGATGTCCTGCAGGCTGGAGCCGGCCACCATCTTGGCCATCAGCGCGAACACGCCGAACGGGGTCAGGCGCAGCACCAGGGTCACCATGCGCATCACGATCACGTGGGCCACGTGCACGAAGCCGCTGAAGGACTGGAACACTTCCGGCTTCTTGCCGGCGATGCCGACCGCCGAGATGCCAATGAAGACTGCGAACACCACCACCGCGATGGTCGAGGTCTTGCGCGCGCCCGTCATGTCGAGGAAGGGATTGGCCGGGATGAAGGACAGCAGCAGCGACGGCAGCGACAGTTGCTGCGCCGTGGCCAGGTTGCCCTGCAGGTATTCGCCGCGCGCGACTTCGGCGCTCGAAGCGGTCAGGCCTACGGCCGACAGGCCGAACAGCTTGGCCATCGCGATGCCGATGATGGCCGCGACCACGGTCGTGATGAGCAGGATGCCGATGGTGAGGGTGCTGATCTTGCCGAGCGACGCGGCATCGCGCAGCTTGAGGATGGCCTGCACGATCGACACCATGATCAGCGGGATGATGATCATTTGCAGCAGCTTGACGTAGCCGCTGCCGATCACGTCGAGCCAGGCATTGGTCGCCACGATGTCGCTCGAGCCGGCGCCATACACGGCTTGCAGCCCGGCGCCGAACACGACGCCCAGCCCGAGGCCGGCGAACACGCGCTTGGTGAACGACGCATGGCGCGCCTGCATGCCATACAGGAGTGCACAGATGGCCAGGGCAAGGGTCAGGTTAAGGAGGACGGGGAAGGTCATGACACTCGGTTGAAGCAAGGAATCGCGCCATTCTATCGGCAAAGTTGCCTTGCCGTAGTGTTAATGTCACATTTGCTTATGCCTTCAGCGCATATTGACGGCCGATTATCGCGTTCCGCTGGACTTGTCGGGTATCTGTTGCTGCACGGCGACGGAAGATGAGTCATAACGCAAGGAAATACTCAATGCTTCCCATAAAGGGAACAATGTTTCTATAATCCAATGGATACCACATTTTTTATCCATGGGCTTAAGGCCAGCGAATCATGTTCAAACATCTCAGCATCAAGTCGCGCCTCATCTTCGTCATCGCCTTCCTGGCAGTCGAACTGGTCGCCGGCGCGGTCATCGGCATCTATAACCTCGGCGTCGCGAATACCGAACTCAAGCAGATGTACGACCACCGCCTGGTCGGCCTGAGCCAGGTGGGCCAGGTCACCCAGCTGATCACCACCAACCAGCTGGCCGTCGCCAAGGCGGTCAATCTGGAAGATGTCGGCTTGCGCAATGCCGCGCTCGAGTCGGTCGATGCGAATATCGTGGTGATCAGCAAGATCCTCGATAGCTACCGCCAGCTGCCGATGACGCCTGGCGAGCAGGCCCTGTACCAGCAATTCACCGAGGCGCGCAAGGTATTCGTCGAGCAGGGCATCCGCCCGGCCATGGCCGCGATCCGTGCCGGCGACAACGCCGGCGCCGTGGCCCAGCTCAACGGCCAGATGACCAGGCTGTACCTGCCGGTGGCCGATCTCGGCGCCAAGCTGGTCAAGGAACAGCAGGACGCCGCGCTGAAGGAATACCAGGCCTCGCAATCGACCTTCGAGCTCGTGCGCGCGGTCTGCCTGGCCGGCCTGGTATTCGGCCTGATCATGGCCGCCTTCGTCGGCTGGGTGCTGGTGCGCGCCATCGTGCGTCCGCTGGAGCAGGCGGTCGCGATCGCCGGCGCCGTGGCCCAGGGCGACCTGACCCAGACCATCGAAGTGACCTCGAAGGACGAGACCGGCCGCCTGCTGCAGGCGCTGAAGGACATGAACGATTCGCTGGTGAAGATCGTGAGCCAGGTCCGCACCGGCACCGACAATATCGCCACCGCCTCGAGCCAGATCGCGGCCGGCAACCTGGACCTGTCGTCGCGCACCGAGCAGCAGGCCGGTTCGCTGGAAGAAACCGCATCGTCGATGGAAGAGCTGACCTCGACCGTCAAGCAGAACGCGGACAACGCACGCCAGGCCAACGCCCTGGCCACCTCGGCCTCTGAAGTGGCGGGCAAGGGCGGCGCGGTGGTCGAGCAGGTGGTGCAGACCATGGGCGCGATCAACGCCTCGTCGACCCGCATCGTGGACATCATCGCCGTCATCGACGGCATCGCCTTCCAGACCAATATCCTGGCGCTGAACGCCGCAGTCGAAGCGGCGCGCGCCGGCGAGCAGGGCCGCGGCTTCGCGGTCGTGGCGGGCGAGGTGCGCAGCCTGGCGCAGCGCTCGGCGGCTGCGGCCAAGGAAATCAAGCTCTTGATCGACGACTCGGTGGACAAGGTGCACCACGGCTCCGAGCTGGTCGAACGCGCCGGCGCCACGATGCAGGAAATCGTGCAGAGCGTGAACCGCGTGACCGACATCATGTCCGAGATCACCGCCGCCAGCCAGGAACAGACCGCCGGCATCGAACAGATCAACGGCGCCGTGGCCCAGATGGACCAGGTGACCACGCAGAACGCGGCGCTGGTGGAAGAAGCGTCGGCCGCGGCGGCCTCGCTGCAGGAAGAAGCTACCGCGCTGGCGCATACCGTGGGCGCGTTCAAGCTGACCAATGCCGGCACCAGCCGCGCCAGCGCGGCGGCGCCGCGCGTGACCACGACCTTGCCGGCGGTGGTGGCGAAGGCACCGGTAAAGGCGGCGAAACCTGCCGCTGCGGCCAAGCCGGTCAAGGCCGCGCCGGCTCAGCCGAAGTCGGAAGCCGCTGCCAAGCCGAAGAAGGCCGAAACCGCGGACGTCGGCGACGGTTGGGAAGAGTTCTGATTCCTGCCTGACGCCAGCGGAAGGAAAAAGCCAACCTGAAGGTTGGCTTTTTTTTCGTCCACTACGTGCGCAGCTTGCGCAGTCCGATCGCCAGCAGCGCCAGCGCCAACGCACCCAGCGCCAGCAGCTGCCCCACTGGCAGGCGGCCCGGCGATGCAACATGCTCATAGCGCGGCAGCTGCGCCAGATCGTCCTGCGTCATCGCCCGCTCCTCGAACAGATACGGATAGAAGAAGCGCCGCAGCTGCGTGTGATACGCCGCGATGCGGTCCTGGTAGGCGAGCTGCGCCAACAGATCGGTATCGGCCAGCCGGTGCAGCAGCACCTGCACGTTCACCGACGCCAGCACCAGGCCGACGCGCGCCGTCCAGCTTTCCCTCGCCTGCATGCTGGCGCGGTATTGGGCGACGTCGGAGGCCACGGCGTCGTCGCCCGCCTGGTGCATCGCGTAATACCATTTCCAGTGGAAGCGCCCCTCGACCGGCGGCGTATCCTTCCATTCGGGATGGCTGATGAAGAACTTCGCGAACGTCTCCGGTTTCGGGATATCCCAGCCCGAGTGCACGGCCTGGCGCTGCGCCAGCGCCAGCTCGACACCCTTGGAAACCGGCGACAGGCGCGCGATCGCGGCGTCGGCCAGGGTCGGCAGGATCATCGTCAGGCCGACCAGGCAGGCCAGCAGGATCGCGGCGCTGCTGCTGGAGGTGCGGGCGCGCGCGGCCACCCAGCCGGCAAGGCCGAACCAGAAGGCGAGATAGAGCGTGGCTACCAGCGCGATCGCCGCGAAGCCCGCCAGCCCGGCGCCGGCCACCAGCGCGCCGCAGGCCACCGGCAGCAGTGCGGCCAGCCACACCAGGCCATAGCGCAAGCCAACCCTGCGCCGCCAGGTGTTGGCCGCAGCCGCGGGGAGCGACGCCAGCAGCCGCAGGCGGCCCGCTTCGCGCTCGCTCGAGACCAGGTCGTGCATCAGCGCGATCACGAACAGCGGCGCCAGGAAGACCAGCACGAAGGCGAAGTCGAAGCGGCCAGGCATGGCCAGTTCGGGGTTGATCGCTTCCGACTCGTACAGTTGGGAGTGCAGGCCGAGCAGGCGCACGCGCAGGGCCTGCGGCTGCAGGTCGCGCTGGCCGATGGCCACGAAGGCCAGCGGCGATGGCGGGTTCACCGTCAGGTGCGGCAGGTAGTAGCCGACCGAACCGGCTTCGGCTTCGCCACTCTTGAGCTGCTTGGCGGCGATGGCGGCGTAGTCCTGCGCGTGGCTGGAGGCGATGCGATCGAGCGCGGCGCGCTGCTGGCTCACGGCCTGCAGGCCGGTCCAGACCGACAGCGCACACAAGAGCGCCAGCAGCACGATGGCGCCGACGGCCAGCCTGGAATGCGCGATCTGGCGGAGTTCAAAATTCAGCGTGTTCATTTGGCCTTCCTTTCGAGGCGTTTCGCGATCACATGGCCGGCGCCGAACAGTGCCAGCAACCACCCGCCCAACACGGCGAAGGCGGGCCAGGCGTGGCGGGCGGCTACCTCGGCATAGGAGGCGGGCGGATAGCCGAAGCGCGGCGTGTCGTCCCAATGGTGCTTGTCGATACGTTCGTCGCCGGCGCCTTGCGGCGAGACGACGTTGGCGTGCAGGCCGTTGAGCGACTGGACGAAGGCGTAGCGGTATTTTTCTCCCTCGGCCAGGAAGCGCGCGTGGCTGTCGAGGTTGGTGCCGGCCAGCGCGGTCGACATGCGGCGCAGCGCGATCACGGGGCTGAACAGGCTGGCAGAGTGCACGATCGCGTTCTCTTCGCGCTGGCGCGCGAAGTCGGCGCGCATGAATTCGTCGAACAGTTGGCTCGTCATGCGCTCGCCTTCGGCCATCAGCAGGCCTCCATAGTTCACCGGCAGGTCTTCGACCCGCTCTACGCCGTATTTCTCCAGGGTGCGCGCGCGGAAGGCGTTGAAATAGGGGTCAATGGGATCGTGGCTGTCGCCGATCGCTGCCAGGCGTTCGTGGATCGCGACCTCCGTCTCGATGCGGCTCGGCCGGCCGACGTCGCCGGCGGCGAAGTCGGGCATCACGCGAGGCAGCAGGATCGCGGTGACGATCCAGCCGGCCACCAGGGCCAGCAAGGCATCGCGCGCACGTGGCAGGCTGCTCGACACGAGCACCGCCGCCACCACCCACAGCAGCAGGTAGAGCGCATACCCGAGCAGCATCGTCAGTGCCTGCGGCGCCACGGCCGGATGCAGCAGGGCGATCGCGACCAGCGCGATGAAGGCGGGCAGGCCGAGCAGCAGCGCCACGCCGGCATGCGCGGCCAGCTTGCCGAGCAACAGGGTCGCGCCGGGGATGCCCTGCACGATCTGCAGGCGCAACTGGCCGCGCTCGCGCTCGCGCGCCACGCTGCCGAAGGCCAGGAACACGATCAGCAAGGGCGTCAGCACCTGCAGCACGAAGGCCGGGGTGAGCTGGCCGAAGCGCAGCAGCACCGAGGACTGGCCGGCGTCGCTGAAGTTGGCGCTGTTCTGGCGGTGGCCTTCGAGGAACAGCGTGTTGCCCGTGAACGGATCGACGCCGAAGTCGAAGAAGGCGAGGGGACTCAGTGGACGGAACACGTAGTGCCCGTAGTGCACCACGCGGTGCGGGTGACGGTCGGGCTGGTTGTGCCACTGTTCGTCGGCCGTGTCTTGAAAGCGCGCGCGCTCGGCGTTCACGGCGTCCACGCGTTCATGGCTGACCAGGATCGCGGCCAGGGTCAGCGCCAGCATCAGGATGCCGGCGGCCACCGCCACCTGGTTGCGCAGCATGGCGCGCCATTCGCTGCGGGCGATGGCGGGCAGCGCTTGCCTCAGGGTGGCGCTCATGCCGCATCCTTTGCCTGGCTCGTTCCCGCATATCTCCGGTACAGGTCGCGCACGTCGTAGCGTTCTTCTCCGCTGGCCGCGACCTCGTGGCTGATATGGCCGCGCTCGAGAAATCCGATGCGGTCGGCCACCTCGGCCGCTCCCAATAAATCGTGGGTGACCATGAAGATCGCGCTGCCGCGTGCGCGCAGGCCTTGCAGCAGGGCGTTGAATTCACTGGTGGCTTGCGGATCGAGGCCGGTGGTGGGTTCGTCCAGCAGCAGCACCGGCACCTGGCGCGCCACGGCCAGCGCGATCGCGACCTTCTGGCGCATGCCTTTCGAGTAGCCGCCCAGGCGGCGCCGCCAAGCCGAGGCATCCAGGCGCACGGCGTCCAGGGCCTCGTCGATCGTGGCGTCGGTCCAGCTGCTGCCGGCCAGGCGCAGGAAGTATTCGATGTTCTCGCGCGCGTCCAGGTGCTCGTACAAGGCGACGTTTTCCGGCACATAGGCCAGTTGGCCGCGCGCCGCCAGCGGGTCGGCGGCGACGTCGATGCCGCACACGCGCACGCTGCCGGAGCGGGGAACCGTGAAGCCGAGGAAGGTATTCATGGTGGTCGACTTGCCGGCGCCGTTGCCGCCCAGGAGGGCATAGATCTCGCCGCGCGCGACGCGCAGGGACAGGTCGCGCAGTACGGGCGCGGACTGGTAGGCGACGGTAATGCCGTTCGCCTCGAGGGCTGGGGTAGTCTTGGTCATCGTGGTCCTTTGTGGTGAAGCTGGAGCAGTAGGCGGCACGCGAGCCGCAGCATCAAAGCCGGCGGCAGCGCGCGCAGGATGCACGCCGTGCGCGAATGCGCAGGCGCGCCCGCAGGTCGGTTTGACGCGGCCCGCGAGGGATTCAAAGACGGATCAGTGGCGCGGAGGCGCCTGGCGGGAAGGAATCAGGTAGCGGCGCAGGACGACCGGCGCGGGGCGCGGCAGGCGCGCAAGGACGAAGGCGATGACAAGGAAGAGCGCCAGCAGTTGTGGCGATGCCGCTGGAAGGTCGGCGGTGGAATGGGAAGCGATCTGGCAGCTGACGCAGTCGGACAGCTGTTCGGACAGGTCATGGTCGTGGAACGAGGCGCCCACGAGTTGCAGGGCAAGGATCAGCGCGCACAGGCAGGCCAGCACCCGGCGCAGGGGTGCGCTCGCTGCACGATAAGGTGCGTGCTGACGTGTGGCCTGGAACTGCATGCGATCCCGATCGACGATGATACGGGGCAGTATAGCCCAGCGGTCATCGAATCGACAACCGGGCCGCATGCGGCAAGGTACACGGCAGGGCTTACTCGAAGGCGATCAGCAGTGCGGTCAGGCCGATGCATGCAGCGGCGATGACGCCGATGCGGGTGCGCAGGCGGCGGCCACTGGAGACGATGTCCTTGGCGATGCCGCGCTTCGGCGCGCGCGGGTTGCTGCGGTCGACCGCGGTTGCTGCATGGATCGAAGAGTGATGGCGTTCGGTATGTTCGGTGTTCATGGTTAACTCCAGCGCCGTCCCGAATGAGACCGGCAAATAAATGATGAATGGCCGGCGTGAGCCGGGCGTAATACGAAGATGGTTTGCCGTTCAGGCGCGCGGGGCGCGCTGGGCAGGATGAAGAGCTGACTGGCAACTGGGCCGCACCGCCACGTCGTTGGGATAACGCAGGCTGGGGTAGAGCGGACAGTAAATGCGTGACATGCGGATGCCAGTACAAAGCGTCGAATTCGGGACCCGGGGCGGCAACAAGACCTTCAAGTCTGGCTGCGTTCAGGACGTTATTTATTTTACATGCATGCCACGTATAGACAAGGGCCGCACGATTGAAAACAACTGATGTTTTCACATAGCAACAATCCATCCTAGCATGACGGGCCGGCTAGTAGAAGAGTGTATTTGCAGCTTCTCTGACCTGACGCAACAGCCTGTCCAAAATGATGCGCTGCGCAATCGCAGTGTGCAGTTCGCGCCATCGTGTGGTGCGCCAGCGCCGCAGGAGGATGGTGGCTCACTCTGTGCGCTTGCCTGGCATGAAGATTGCATAATCATCATCAGCGCAACGGAGCGCTGCGTGCGCCGCCAACGAGGGCAGCGCCCACCAAGACAACGACGTCTACCGGGACATGAATACGTTCATGCCGGGTATGCGTCTTTTTTTTTGCCTGACTACATTGGGATTGCGATGAAAAATCAGAAGCTTGAAGCGAAGAGCGTAGCGACGGCGGATGTCGGCGAAGTCGATGTCACGCGCAGGAAGGTCATTCATGGCGCAGGTCTGGTAGCGGGAGGAAGCTTGATGGGGCTGGCAACGGGTGGCGTATGGGCGGCGGGTTCGGACAAGCCGGAAAAGACCGAGATCAAGATCGGGTTCATTCCCCTGACCGATTGCGCGTCGGTGGTGATGGCCTCGGTCCTGGGCCTCGACAAGAAGTATGGCGTGAAGTTCGTGCTGAGCAAGGAGGCCTCTTGGGCCGGCGTGCGCGACAAGCTGGCCAACGGCGACCTGGATGCGGCCCACGTGCTGTACGGGCTGCTGTATGGCGTCCAGATGGGCATCGGCGGACAGCGCAAGGACATGGCGGTGCTGATGGGCCTGAACAACAACGGCCAGGCGATCACGCTCTCGAAGCAGCTGGCGACCAAGGGCGCGGTGGACGGCCAGTCGCTGGCCAAGGTGATGCGCGCCGAAAAACGCGAATTTACCTTCGCCCAGACCTTCCCGACCGGCACCCACGCGATGTGGCTTTATTACTGGCTGGCGGCCAACGGCATCAACCCGATGAAGGAAGCGAAAGTCATCACGGTGCCGCCGCCGCAGATGGTGGCGAATATGCGGGTCGGGAATATGGACGGCTTCTGCGTCGGCGAACCGTGGGGCCACCGCGCCATCATGGACGGCATCGGCATCACCGCCATCACGACCCAGGACATCTGGCGCGACCACCCGGAAAAGGTGCTGGGCTCGACCCTGGAATTCGCGAAGAAGCACCCGAACACCTGCCGCGCCATGATGGCCGCCATCATCGAGGCCAGCCGCTGGATCGACGCCTCGATGGCCAACAAGAACAAGATGGCCGAGGTCATCGCCGCCAAATCGTACGTCAACACCAGCAAGGACGCGATCGACCAACGCATCATGGGCCGCTACCAGAACGGCCTCGGCAAGACCTGGGACGACCAGAACTACATGAAGTTCTATAACGACGGCGCGGTCAACTTCCCGTATCTGTCGGACGGCATGTGGTTCATGACCCAGCATCGCCGCTGGGGTCTGCTCAAGCAGGATCCCGACTACCTGGCCGTGGCCAGCGCGGTCAACCAGGTCGCGTTGTACAAGGACGCGGCGACGCAGGCCAAGGCGCCGCTGCCTTCCAGCCCGATGCGCAGCTCGAAGCTGATGGACGGCAGTGTCTGGGACGGCAAGGACCCGAAAGCCTATGCCGCCTCGTTCAAGGTCCGGGTCTGACTTTCATCTTGTCTGAATAGGGGAATGCCATGAACGCTATCCTGAAATCCGAACGCCATGCGCCGCACGCCGGCGGCGCCAACGTCGTCACGTTGCCGCTTGCCGTCGATGCGCCTGCCGCCAGTGCCGCGCCTCCCGCGCGCAAGCCGGCGCCCGTCGTGCGCGGCACGCAGCCGTTCGCAAGGGCGGTGAAGGCGGTCCTGCCGCCGTTGGTGGGTATCGCCTTCGTGGTGCTGGTGTGGCAGCTGATCGCGACCCGCAACGAGACCTTCCCGTCGCCGCTGGCGACATTCCAGGAGGCGCTCAAGCTGTTCGCCGATCCGTTCTACCACAATAGCCCGAACGATCAGGGCATCGGCTGGAACGTGCTGGCCTCGCTCAAGCGGGTAGCGGTGGGCTTCGGGCTGGCGGCGCTGGTTGGCATTCCGCTCGGCTTCATCATCGGGCGGGTTCGTTTCGTGAGCGGCATGTTCGGTCCGATCATCAGCCTGTTGAAACCCGTGTCGCCGCTGGCCTGGCTGCCGATCGGCCTGCTGGTGTTCAAGTCGGCCGATCCGGCGGCGATCTGGTCGATCTTCATCTGCTCGATCTGGCCGATGATCATCAACACGGCCGTTGGCGTGCAGCGCGTGCCGCAGGATTACATGAACGTGGCGCGCGTGCTGAACCTGTCGGAGTGGAAGATCCTGACCAAGATCCTGCTGCCTTCGGCGCTGCCGTACATCCTGACCGGCGTGCGCCTCGCCATCGGCACCGCATGGCTGGTGATCGTGGCGGCCGAGATGCTGACCGGCGGCGTCGGCATCGGCTTCTGGGTGTGGGACGAGTGGAACAACCTGAATGTGGCGAACATCATCATCGCCATCGTCGTGATTGGCGTGGTGGGGCTGCTGCTCGAGCAGGCGCTGGTGGCGCTGGCACGGGCGCTGACGCACGAACAAGTGGCTAACTGATTGAGGAGTGCGATCATGGATGACCTTCAAAGCAAATTCATCGACATCACTGGCGTGGAGATGGCGTTTCATACGAAGAAGGGCGTGTTCCAGGCGTTGCAGGGGATCGATCTTGCGGTGCGCAAGGGGGAGTTCATTACGCTGATTGGGCACTCGGGCTGCGGCAAGTCGACCTTGCTGAACCTGATCGCCGGCTTGTTGAAGCCGACGGCGGGCGTGCTGCTGTGCGCGAATCGAGAGATCGCGGGACCGTCGCCGGAGCGGGCGGTGGTGTTTCAGAATCATTCGCTGCTGCCGTGGTTGACGTGCTACGAGAATATCCATCTCGGGGTCGAGCGGGTGTTTGGCGGCGCCGAGACGCGGGCTCAGCTGCGTGAGCGTACGCTCGCCGCGCTTGCGTTGGTGGGGTTGTCGAGCGCGGAGGGAAAACGGCCGCACGAGATTTCGGGCGGCATGAAGCAGCGCGTCGGCATCGCTCGGGCGCTGGCGATGGAGCCGAAGGTGTTGTTGATGGATGAGCCGTTTGGCGCGCTCGATGCGTTGACGCGGGCGCATTTGCAGGACGAGCTGCTCAAGATCGTGGCTGCGACCAAATCGACTGTCGTGATGGTGACGCACGATGTGGATGAGGCGGTGTTGCTGTCGGACCGGATCGTCATGCTGACCAATGGGCCGGCGGCGACCATCGGCGAAATCGTCGAAGTGGAACTGGAGCGGCCGCGTGATCGGGTCGCGTTGGCGCAGGATGCGCGCTATACCGAGCATCGCAAGGCAGTGCTCGAGTTCCTGTACCGCAAGCAGGCGCATCCGGCGGCGGAAGCGGCGTAGCTAGCCAGGCGCCGGTCGCGGATAGAACTTCCACAGGAAGGAAGGTACCGACTGGCGCCATTCTTCCTCGGTCTGGTCTGGCACCGCGCGCAGGTCGAGCAGCCATTCGCGCACGACCTTGCCGGCGGCGATCTCGACGTAGATCTCGTCCGGGTAGATATCCCGAGGCAGGTAGCCAGTACGGCGGCGCTCGCCGTGCCAGCCGCGGATGATGCCGCTGAACCAGGTAGCGGCCAGTGGTAATGCGGTATCCGGGAAGAGCAGCGAAAAACCGATTTGCGGGTTGAAACCGGTTAGGAACAAGACGCGCTCAGCGCCGCATTCCCGGATTTCCCAGGTGCCGTAATAGCCGTTCGAGCAGCCGGGCCACGGCTTGAAGCGGGGCGGTGAAGGCAGTGACTTGCGATACGGCTCGAGCGCAAAGGTGTCGATCGAATAGGCGGTGCCATCGACGGTCATGCGCTCGGCGAAGTCCATCGTCATGCGTGTTCCTCCAGCTCAGGCCTGGCTCAAGAGGTTTTCTTTTTCTGCACCTGGCGCTGCTGCTGTTTGCGCTGCGTCTGGTTGCGGTTCTGCTTGGCTTCGTACAGCGCCACGGCGTCGCGCTTGGCCTGGGCGACCGTGCGCAGTTCTTCCTTGTCGTCGTGGGTGACGAAGTAGTCGTTGGCCTGCGCATCGACCACCAGCTTGATCGCGGCTTCGTCGTCGAGGTTGTAGATTTCGGTGAGGAGGGTCGTTACTTCATCGAGAAAGTCTTCGTAGGTCATGGTGCGGTCGTCGTTGAGCGAGTGAGGAGGCAAGGATAAGCTGAAAACGAAAACGCCAGCCCGGAGGCTGACGTTTCTACTGAATCTAGGTGGGCCGTGCTGGGCTCGGACCGGCGCTAAGCCGAGGGGAAGGAATAGTAGCTTATCGGGAGTCGCATCACAAGTACGTCACATGAGGAGTTGGCCATGTCTACGCTTGGCCTGCAGGGGCGCTACGTTACGCTGCTAGTCTTCGGTCGACAAGTCAACACCTCGCAAGGTCATCAACCGACCGTTGCAGGCAAGCTGCCGATCAGCTTGCACCCGCATTCCGTCATGCATCCCTCGACCGCAACGGGCACCCCGTCGATTGTCAATGTGTCGTGGGCAGTAATGATTTTGTTGACACCGTGCGGTTTGCCACCGGGGTAGGGCAGCGGGCAGTCTACTTTGTCACCCAGCCGGGCGATCGCTCTTCCCCTGATGTCGTGCTTGGGTGAACCGCTAATCACTGTGCCGCCGTGATCGGTTTTGTCTCCGACTGTAATGATCTTCAAAGACATTTGGCTCCCCAGTGGAATCGGTGACTTCAATAGATTGGGCAGTCCGTCATGAGTTCGACTGCCTCATGAATGCCCTCCCACGGCAGTTCTATGTGCTTTCTTGCTGGCTCAGCGAGTTGTAGTTGAACCGGATTGAGCTCTTAATGTGATGGATGTGATCATGCGTTTGAATCAATCTGTATGAGCGATCTGCAAGATTCGCAACAGCCGCGGACCTGTCAGAAATTCTGTGTGCGGGGCCAGAATTTCGTAGTTAATTAATCGCGTTCGTGAAGCGTTCGCCGAACATGATGGCGAACTGGTTGGCAGCAAGCTTCCAGGTACGCGGCGCCA
>NZ_JAFVIM010000017.1:0-143421 GCF_017582745.1 Massilia oculi | reverse complement strand
CAATGCCGCGTTGTAGTCTTTCCAGTTGGTCGTTCGGTACTTCAGCTTTACGGGAGCAATCATGCCGTCAGTTTACCCGTGCTGCGCCTCGGCCGCTGATGGGCCGATTTGTGCAACAAAGCCGGTCTACGGCGTCACGACACTAAATTGTCATAATTATGTAGCAAATTTACTACTGGAAATTTAATTATTCCCCATAGAAATCATTACTGTAATCGGGAACCGATTAATAAAGTTCGGGCAGAATAAGTGCCCTAGTTTAGTAAAATTATTTCGGTGTTTAGCGCGTTTATTAAATGAATTGGCGATCCCGAATTTGGACAATTCGGAATGTCATGAATGTCTGGCGGGAGAAGATGCGAGGATATGATGCGCGGAGCCGATACCGGGCAGCGTGGCTGCCCGGCACGATTTACTCGGTATCCGGCTGGTGCGACGGATGCGCCGCCCTGAACGCCGGCAGCTCGATGCACAGCGAGTTGATACGGTCGATATTCGGATAGGCCGAGACGTCGATATTGAAGCGCTGGGCATTGAAGACCTGCGGCACCAGGTAGCAGTCGGCGATGCTCGGATGGTCGCCATGGCAGAACGGTCCGGCGCCCGGATCGCGCGCCAGGTGCGCCTCGAGCGACTGGAAGCCCTCGATGACCCAGTGGCGGTACCACTCGGTCTTGGCCTGGTCCGACAGGCCCATGTGCTTGACCAGGTAGTTCAGCACGCGCAGGTTGTTGATGGGATGGATGTCGCAGCCGATGATCTGGGCCAGCTCGCGCACCCTGCCCCGGCCCGGCGCATCCTTCGGCAACAGCGGCGGCTCGGGATGGAGCTCTTCGAGGTATTCGATGATCGCCATCGACTGGGTAAGCGTGATGCGGTCATCCTGGAACGACGGCACCAGCCCGCTCGGATTGATCTTGCGATAGTCATCCTGCAGGTGCTGGCCGCCGTCCTTGAGCAGGTGCACCGGCACCGCGTCATAGGCCAGCCCCTTCAGGTTGAGCGCAATGCGCACCCGGTACGCGGCCGAGCTGCGAAAATAGGTGTAGAGCTTCATCGCTGCCTCTCTTGCTGTCTCATTTGCTGCGTTCGTGATAACGCATCACTTCCTGGTCGATGGCGCCGAAGATGCTGGCGCCACCGGCATCCAGCATCTCGATGCGCACCGTGTCACCGAAGCGCAGGAATGGCGTCTTCGGCTTGCCCTCTTCGATGGTTTCGTACATGCGCACCTCGGCCAGGCAGCAGTAGCCGACGCCGCCGTTCTCGACGCTCGAACCGTGCAGGCTGCCCTGCTTGTTCGACACCGTGCCCGAACCGATGATGCTGCCCGCGCACAGCTCGCGGGTGGCGGCCGCATGCGCGACCAGTTGGGCGAAGCTGAAGGTCATGTCCTCGCCGGCGTTCGGACGGCCGAAGGCGGCGCCGTTGAGCGTGACCAGCAGCGGCAGGTGCAGCTTGCTGCCCTGCCAGGCGTCACCCAGCTCGTCCGGCGTGACGGCGACCGGCGAGAAGGCGCTGGCCGGCTTGGACTGGTAGAAGCCGAAACCCTTGGCCAGTTCGTTCGGAATCAGGTTGCGCAGCGAGACGTCGTTGACCAGCATGACCAGGCGGATCGCGCTCGCGGCGCGCTCCACGCTGGCGCCCATCGGCACGTCGCCCGTGACCACCGCCACCTCGGCCTCGAGGTCGATGCCCCAGTCCTCGGACAGTGCCGCGATCGGGTCGCACGGCCCGACGAAGGAATCGCCGCCGCCCTGGTACATCAGCGGATCGGTATAGAACGATGCCGGCACTTCGGCATTGCGCGCCTTGCGCACCAGCTCGACGTGGTTGATATAGGCCGAGCCGTCGGCCCACTGGTAAGCGCGCGGCAGCGGCGAATGGCATTCCTGCTCGATGAAGGATTCGGCGCCGTCGGCGCTGCCGTCGTTGAGCTGGTCGTAGACCTGCTGCAGGCGCGGCGCGACCGCGTCCCAGTCGTCCAGCGCGGCTTGCATGGTGCGCGCGATGTCGGGCACCGCTTGATACGTGACCAGGTCGCGGCTGACGACGACCAGGGCGCCGTCGCGGCTGCCGGATTTGAGGGTGGCGAGTTTCATGGGCGTTTCCTTCGATATTGCTGAGTAGCCACCATTACAAATCAAAACGCACTATCATACAAACAGTATTTTCAACCCGATTTATCAGGTTTTCTTATGAATCCAACCCTGCGCCAGATGCGCGCCTTCGTCGCCCTGGCCAAGACCGGCAATTTCACGCTCGCGGCGCAGGCGATCCACGTGACGCAGTCGGCGTTGTCCGGGCTGATCAAGGAGCTCGAACAGACGCTCGGCGCGCGCGTGGTCGACCGCAGCACGCGCAGGATCGTGTTGACCGATATCGGGCGCGAATTGTTCCCCTTATTTAGCCAGATGATCGATGACCTGGACGGTGCGCTGGCTAACGTCGCCGATCACACGCAACTCAAGAAGGGGCTGGTGCGGATCGCGGCGCCGCAACTGATGTCGTGCACCTTGCTGCCGGAAGCGATCGCGGCCTACCGGGCCGAGCATCCCGCGATCGAGGTGCGCCTGGCCGACACCGAGGTGGAGGGCGTGATCGCGCGCGTCCTGTCGGGCGAGGCGGACGTGGGCATCGGGCCCGAGCGGGTGCCGGCGCCGCCGCTGGAGGCGCGCGAGCTGTTCGAGATGCCGTTCGCCTTGGTGTTTCCGGAGAATCACCCGCTGGCCTCGCTGCCGCGCCTGAGCTGGCGCGACGTGGCGAGCTTCCCTTTCATTTCGCTGCAGGGCCAGTTCACCGAGCGGCTGCTCGACGATATGCATGCCTCGCTGCGCGAGACGCCCATCAAGCCGGCGCACGAGGTGACCTTCATGACCACGGCGCTGGCGATGGTGAGCGCCGGACTCGGGGTGACGGTCTGCCTGCCGTACGCCGCGCCGCTGGTGAAGTTGCACGGCCTGGTCTTGCGGCCGCTGGATGAGCCGGTGCTGACCCGGCGTTTCTTTATCTATACCCGCCCCGGCCGTTCGCTGTCGCCGGCGGCCGAGAGTTATATCAATTTCCTGTTTGGATATGTAAAACGGTCGCAACGCTGACGGTGCATGCCGCGCTACAATGAACGGCATCTGTCTTTGCCCTGAGCTCACGATGTCACACAATACGATCGCGATCAACCAGCGGATGAACAAGTTCGACAGCCACAAGCGTGTCTGGCTGTTCGGCTACGGTTCACTGATTTTCAAAGCCGATTTTCCCTTCATCGACCGGCGCCCTGCCTATATCGGCGGCTGGTCGCGGCGCTTCTGGCAAGGCTCGCACGACCACCGCGGCACCGAGACGGCGCCTGGGCGCGTCGTCACCCTGGTGCCCGACGCCGGCGCGCTGTGCCACGGCATGGCCTATCTCGTGACGCCGGAAGAATTCGCGCACCTCGACCACCGCGAAAAGAACGGCTACCTGCGACTGGCAACCGAGATGCATTTCGACGACGGCAGCAGCGACGAGGGGATCGTGTACATCGCGACGCACGAGAACGAAGCCTATCTCGGCCCGGCCGACGAAGTCGACATCGCGCGCCAGATCGCCACGGCCCGTGGACCGAGCGGTCCGAACAGCGAATACCTGCTGGGCCTGGCGCAAGCCTTGCGCGAACTGGGCAAGCCCGACCCGCACGTGTTCGCGCTCGAGCGGCACCTGGCCGATCTCGGGCTTACGCAGCTGCGCGCGTAAGCTCCCGGTCCTGGCCGATCGCGGACAGGACTTCCATCACCTTCGCAGCGCGCTGCTCCAGCGTGCCCGTCAACACCGTGTAGTCGATTCCGCGCCGGTCGAGGTCTTCCAGCACCAGGCGCTGGATGTGCGTGCGCCATGCGGCGTTCTCGCGTACGCCAGGTTCTTCTTCATACGGGATGTCGTCGGCGCACACGAAATGGTGCAGGTAGCGGGTGCGGCAGTCGTCGGCATGGCGCAGCAGCGCGGGCGGGACCGGCTCCGTGACCTGGCCAAAGCACAGGCCGAGCAGCAGCGTGGTGAGCGCATTGGTGTCGACGAAGATCCAGGAGCCCGATGCCTGGCTGACGGCTGCATCTTCGGCAGCGCGGTGACGCTCTGATATCTCGACGTAATCATCGGCCGTCAGCCGGCCCTGCTTTTCTTCCCAGATGAAGCGGCCGATTTCGGGCACGAAGCCGGCGTCGAGACGCTGAGCCAGGTGCTGCGCCAGGGTTGATTTGCCGGTCGACTCCGCGCCGACGAACACGATCATGTCGGTCTGCTGCTGTGTGCCCATTCGTTTCACCTCTGTATCCTCAATCCAGCGCCCGCTGGCGCGACTCGGCATCGACGCACAGGATGGCGACCGCGCCCACCAGCAGGAAGCTCGACAGCATTACCAGCGCCAGCGTGAAATGCGTGGCCATCACCGGCGCCACGATCGCCGGCGCGAACAGGCCGCCGAAGCGCGCGACGGCGCCGGCCATGCCCATGCCGCTGGCGCGCAGCCGGGTCGGGTAGACCTCGGGCGTGAACGCATACAGGGCGCCCCAGGTGCCGAGCAGCGCAAAACTCATCAGTAGCGTCGATCCTACCACCAGCGCGGTCGCGCTGCCGAGGCTGTAGCCAAGGCAGCCGATGCTGCTCAGCAGCAGGAAGCCCACCAGGGTCGGCTTGCGGCCCCAGCGCTCGACACCATAGGCCGCCAGCGCGAAGCCGGGCAGTTGGACCAGCGCCAGCACGATCAGGAATTCCTGGCCGCGCATGAAGCCGAAGCCTTCGGCGCCCAGCTTGATCGGCAGGTAGACGAACACGCCGTAATAGGCGATCGAAATCAGCGCCCATGCAATGAATAGTGCGATTGTGCGGCGGCGCAGTCCTTCCCTGAACAGCGAGAGCAGCGACGTGGCCTGCCTGCGTTCGGGCTGCAGCATCGGGATGTCAGCGGTGCGGCCATTGGTCCTGGCCACCCGCGCCAGCACCGCGCGCGCTTCCTCGATCTTGCCGCTGCGGTGCAGGTACATGGGCGACTCGGGAATATAAAAACGCAGGACCACGCCGACCAGGGCCGGCAGGCCGGTGACGAAGAAGATCACGCGCCAGGCGTCGTCTCCCCACTGCACCGCCCACAGCGCCAGCACCGCCAGGCAGATCGTCCCCAGCGCCCAGAACGACTCGAGCAGCACCAGCCAGCGCCCGCGCCGGTCGCTGGGCAGGAATTCGGCCATCATCGTGTAGTCGACCGGCAGGGTGGCGCCGACGCCGATGCCGGTCAGGAAGCGCAGCGCCAGCAGCCAGGTGAAGTCGGGGGCGAAGGCGGATGCCACGCCGAAGCAGGCGTCGATCAGCACCGCGATCAGGAGCACCGGACGGCGGCCGATCCGGTCGGCCAGCCGGCCGAACACGAAGGCGCCGACCAGCATGCCGACGAAGAACAGCGTCCCCGTCTGCAGCGCTTGCGGCATGGTCAAGCCGAAGGTCCTGGCGATCGACGGCGCGGAAAAGCCGATCGACAGCACCTGCATGGCGTCGGCCAGCCAGACCAGGCCGAAGATCGTGAAGATGCGGTACTGGAAGCGGCCGACGCCGGCGGCCTGCAGGCCCTGCTCCAGCGACGCGGCGGCGGCGCCCTGCCCGGTAAGATTCGCGGGATGTCCGCTCTGCGTTGCAGGAACTGAGGTGGCCATAGGATGTAGAAAGGAGCAACAGACGGCATTGTACGCCGGAGACTGCCTATGCACTCTCCAGCCCCCTCTCGCAACCTAAAACAGATCCAGCTGCCCCGCCCCTTTCGCGTCCCGCTTCTGCGTCTGCGGCACCACCAGCGGTCGCCTGAACTGCGACCGGTCGAGCCGCCCAAAGCGCCCTCGCAAATCCGAGAAGCCCAGCCGCCCGGATGCCTTCTCGAAACGCTGCCGGATCAGGTCGGCCCATACGCCCTCGCCCTTCATGCGGGTCGCGAAATCGCTGTCGTAGTCCTTTCCGCCCCGCATCTCGCGGATACGGTTCATCACCCGCTGCGCGCGGTCCGGGAAGTGCGCCTGCAACCACTCCTGGAACAGGGGATTCACCTCGTGCGGCAGGCGCAGCACCGTGTAGTGGGCGCCGACAGCGCCGGCGTCGCGCGCCGCTTCCAGGATGCGCTCGATCTCGGGTTCGGTCACGAAAGGAATGATCGGCGCCACGCTCACGCTCACCGGGATGCCGGCTTCGGTGAGCGTCCGGATGGTGCGCAGCCGCCGCATCGGCGCCGCCGCGCGCGGTTCCAGCGTGCGCGAGATCTCGGCGTCGAGCGTGGTGAGCGTGATGGCCGCGCATGCCAGGCCCTTCGCCGCCATCGGCGCCAGGATGTCGATGTCGCGCTCGATCAATGACGACTTGGTGATCAGCCCGGCCGGATGGCGGCATTCGGCCAGCACTTCGAGGACCGAACGCGTCAGCTTGCGTTCGCGCTCGCACGGCTGATAGGCATCGGTGTTGACGCCGATGGCGATGTGCTCGGGCACATAGCCGGGTTTCGCCAGCTCGCGCCGCAGCAGCTCGGGCGCGTTGACCTTGGCGAACAAGCGGCTTTCGAAGTCGAGCCCAGGCGACAGGCCGAGGTAGCTGTGTGTCGGCCGCGCGAAGCAATAGATGCAGCCGTGCTCGCAGCCGCGATAAGGATTGAGCGAGACGCTGAACGGAATGTCTGGAGAGGTGTTGCGCGACAGGATGCTCCTGGCGGTCTCGTCAGTGACCACGGTCTTGAAGGCCGGCGCCTCATCGTCGTCAACCGCCCAGCCGTCGTCGAAGCGCTCGCGGCCGTTGACCTCGTAGCGGCCTTGCAGGTTCGACACCGCACCGCGCCCCTTGCGCGCAAGCGGCGGCGGCGACGGTGCAAGGGCAACGTGCCCGTCGTCGAAGGGTTCGCGCTGGAGTGGAAAATCGATGGTGCCCATGGCTGGCGCTCCGACACTGTATATTTATACAGTATACTACGCCGCCCCGGTGCCGAATTCAAGCGCGCACGTACGATGCCTGTTGCGAAACGAACCCATCGAAGGAATCCAGCAGCGCCCCGTACCGCCCGCCATCGCCTTCGAGCTGGCCCAGCGCCTGCGCCGCCGCTTCCAGGCTCGACAGCTGATGCGGCGCATGCGCCTTGCGGATGCGGTAGTTGGACGGCGCCACGTCGCTCAACGCCAGCCGCGGCAATTTCTGGAGCGCCGGATTCTGGTACAGCATCTTGCGGCTCTTGCGCCAGGTGGCGTCGAGCACGACCAGGCGCAGCGAGGACGCTGGCAACGAAGGAAGCGCCGGCGGCGGTGGCACATTCCGGTCGTCCGGCGTCTGCGGATACAGCAGCACCGGCGTGCGTCCATCGGCATGCAGCAGGCCGTCCAGCACCTCCGCATCGAACGCCTCACCGACCGCCAGCTCACTGCCGGCCACGCTCAGGTGCAGCAATCTCCCGCTGTTCTTGGCATTGCCGACTTCGAGCGGATGCAGCAGGACCAGCAGCGCGGCCTGGGGCGCGACCGGCGCGATCCAGCGGCAGATGCAGGCCGACTGGGCGCGCAAACAGGTCGGGCAGACTGCACGCCTGGGCTCCATCACGGCGCCGGCGTCCATCCGCCGCCCAGCGCGCGGTACAGGTCGACGTGCGCCGCCAGCAGGCCGGCGCGCAACTGCAGCGCGTTCAGGTCGGCATTGAAGGCCGTGCGCTGCGCGTCGAGCTCCTCCAGATACGAAGCATAGCCATTGCGATAGCGGTTGGCCGCCACCCGCAACACCTCGCCCGCCGCCCGCCGCCGCGCCTCGGCTTCGACCAGTTGCCGTTGCAAGCCGTCGATCGAGGCCAGCGCATTGTCCGTCTCGGCGAACGCCGTGCGCACCACCGATTCATAGGTGTAGACGGCGCGGTCACGCACCGTGCCCGCGATCTCGGCCTGGGTACGCAGCCGGCCCGCGTCGAACAGCGGCGCCAGCACGCTGCCGCCGATGCTCCACAACTCGGTCGGATCGCGCAGCAGCTGCGACAGGCTGCGCCCCTGCGCGCCCAGCGAGGCCGTCAGGCGGATCGACGGCAGCAGCGCATCGCGCGCCACCGCCAGGCTGGCGTCGCTGGCGGCCACCAGGCGCTCGGCCTGGGCGATGTCGGGACGCCGGCGCAGCAGTTCGGACGGCAGCCCCGGCGCCGGCCGCGGTTCGCGCAACGCCTTGAGTTCGACGCCACGCGCCAGCGGGCCGGGGCTGGCGCCGAGCAGCAGGTTCAGCGCCTGTTCCTGCAGCGCGATCTGGCGCTGCAGCTGGGGCACGGTGGCGGCGGTCGAGTGCAGCTCGGCCTCGGCCTGCGACATCTCCAGGCGCGAGCTGTAGCCGACCTCGAACTGGTGGCGCGCGAGTTCGAATGAGCGCTCGCGCGATTCGAGCGTCGCCCTGGCCAGCGCCAGCTGGGCGTCCAGCCCGAGCAGGTTCAGGTAACCGGACGCCGTATTCGCCGCCACCGCCAGCGCCGCGGCTTCCAATGCCGCTTCCTGCGACAGCGATTCGAAGCGCGCCGCCTCCACGCTGCCGGCAATACGGCCGAACAGGTCGAGTTCATAACTGGCCTGCACCGCGCCGACCACCGAGGTGGTCTCGACCGGCTCGCCGAGCGCGCCGATGGTGCGCGAGCGCGTCGGCCCCAGCGACAGGTTCAATGCCGGCAGCCGCGCGCTGTCGGCCACGCGGATGCGCGCCTGGTATTCCTGCAAACGCGAGCGCGCGATCTTGAGGTCGCCGTTATTGTCGAGCGCACGCCGCACCAGTGAGTCGAGCGCCGGATCGCCGAAGGCGCGCCACCAGTCGCGGTCGATGGCGGCACCGTCGCCGGCGCTGGCCGTGCGCCAGGCCGGAGGAACGGTCAGGGAAGGTTCCGGCGCCGGCTGCGGCGCCATCGCGCAGGCCGACAGCAGCAGCGGCAGCGCCGCCAGGACGAACACACGCCGGCTCACCGCGCGGCTCCGACTTGCGCCGTATCGATCGTGGTCACCACCGACATGCCCGGCCGCAGGCGCGCGGCCAGCGGCTGGTTCGGATCGATGCTGATCCGCACCGGAATCCGTTGGGCGATCTTGACGAAATTGCCGGTGGCGTTATCCGGCGCGATCACCGAAAACTCCGAGCCGGTCGCCGGCGAGATGCGTTCGACGTGGCCGCGCAGCCGCGCATTGCCCAGGGCGTCGACGCTGAAGGTCACCGGCTGGCCGACGGCCACGTTGGCCATCTGCGTTTCCTTCATATTGGCGATCACCCACATCGTGTCGGGCACCAGCGCCGTCAGCTGCGCACCCGCGTTCACATAGGCGCCCTGGCGCACCGTCACCTGCCCCAGCTGGCCGTCGCGCGGGGCGGTGATATGGGTGTTGGCCATGTCGATCTCGGCCAGCTTGACGGTCGCTTCGGCATTGGCCACCGCCGCCTCGAGCGCGGCGCGGTTGACGTCGACCGAGCGCAGGTTCTGGCGTGCGATCTCGATCGCGGCGCGCGACTGGTCGCGGCTGGCAGCGGCCTGAGCCTGCGTCGCGCGCGCGGCGTCGAGTTCGCGCGCCGACAGCGAGCCGTCGGCCGCCAGCTCTTCCACGCGGCGCAGGTCGGCCTGGGCGCGCCGTGCCTGCGCCTCGTTCGACGCCAGCAGCGCCTGGTTCTGGGCGATGGTGGCGCGCGCGCTTGACTGGCTCTGGGCGAAATTGGCAAGGGCCGCCTGGCGGTTGGCCAGTTCGGCGCGCGCCTGCGCCAGGCGCTGGGTGGGAATGCGCTCGTCGATGCGCATCAGGAGTTCGCCCTTCTTGACCTGCTGGAAATCCTGCACCCGGACCTCGACCACGTAGCCACTCAATTGCGGGCTGATGATCGTCACCTGTCCGCGCACCAGCGCATTCTCGGTGCTCTGCAGGGCGCTGCGAAACGGCGGCAGGTTCCAGGCATACAGCACGATCAACACGCCGGCGAGGGCGATGGCGCCGAACGCGAGTGCGCTCAGCAGGATGCGGCGGGAACGATTAGGTACGGTCGTTGGTTCTGGCATATCAGTCGGTCACAGGGTCGGGTGGTGGTGGGGTTCCCGGCGTGGGCGCAGGGGTCGGCACGGCTGTCACCGCCGGGAAGTAATGCAGCCACACGGCATGCAGGAAAATCCAGGCTGCGCTTGCGGCGGCAAGGATGGCCAGCACCAGGAACACGTCGTTGTAGGCGAGGATGTTGGCTTCGCGCGTCGCGGTACTCGACAAGGACTGCAGGCTCTGGCGCGTGGCGGCGGCGGGGTCGGCCAGCAGGCGGCCGGCTGCGGCGGCGCCGGACTGGATGCGGCTGGCCACCAGCGGATCGAGCGAGCTGAGCTGCTCGACGATATTCGACGAGTGAAATTTCTCGCGCCACGTCTGGAAGGTGCCGACCAGCGCCGAGCCGAGCAGCCCGCCCAGGTTCTGGGTCAGGCCGAACAGCACCGAGAAGCTGATCAGTGCGGCAGGATTGCCGACCACGGTGAAGATCAGCGAGACCAGCGACGGCCCGATGAACAGCGTGCCGCCGAAGGCAAGCAGGCTCTGGCTCAGGTACATCTGCTCGGCGCGCGTCTGGTTGCTGGCGTGCGCATCGAGCCAGGCGCCCAGCGCCATGCACAGCAGCGCCACCACCCGCGGCCAGGTCAGGTGCTCGATGTTCAGGCTCAGCGCCGACACTGCGATCCCGGCCACGGTGGCCGCCAGCACGCAGGCGAACAACGCCTGCATCTGGTCGTTATCGAGACCCACCGCGCGCAGGAAACCGACCGCGCCCACGCTCTGCTCGGACAGCACGATGCGCACCAGCATCAAGGTCAGCGCCACGTGCAGGATTTTGCCGGTGGTCAGCCAACGAATGTTCAGCAGCGGATTGGCGCGGTTGTGCTCGACACAGATGGCGGAGGCCAGGAGCACGATGGAGGCCGCCAGTGCGACGCCGATCCATGGCGTTTCCTGCCACCACAGGATGCGCCCGAAGGTCAGCGCCGCGCACAGCAGCGCGATGCCCGGCGCGAACAGGGAAAAGGTGAGGAAGTCGGCCGGACGGAAGGCCTGGAACCGGTCGCCGGGCGGCAATTTGAGCAACAGCACCGCGCCCAGCGACACCAGCGTCAGGCCCAGCTCGAACAGGTACAGCCCATTCCATTCGGCGAGCTGCAGCAGGTCGCTGGAAAAGATATAGGCCAGTGGCAGCGATAGCTGCGCCACGCCGAGCGCGATCGTGATGCCTTTCAGGCGCCAGACCTTCTTGAACGCCTGCAGCGTGTAGTACAGGCCCAGGGTCGACAGCGCGGCGGCCAGCATGCCGTGGGCGGCGCGCACGGCGATGGCGGAGCCGAGGCCGCCCACCAGCAGGTGGGCGAAGGTCACCAGCGCGTACAGCACCAGGAAGAATTCGGTGAACAGGCGCAGCCCGAACTGTTGCCGGAATTTCACCAGCAGCAGGTTCATCGAGGCATTCGCCATCACATAGGCGGCCGGCAGCCAGGCAACCTCGGTCTGGGTGGCGCCCATGACGCCCTGCAGGTGCAGGAGGTTGACCGACACCAGCGCGTTGCCCAGGCCGCCCGTAATGGTGACCAGGATGCCTACCACCAGGTAAGCGATGCGTATGCGCGTCGGATGGGCGGGCGTCGACGGCGAGCCGGGCAGCATCGGCTTTTCGTCGGGGGCCCATTCCCGGGGCGCGTACTTGCTCATCGATTAAATGACCTGCTGGTTATTAATTTTCGAGATCATACTCTTCTGAATCGCACTTTGCTGAATGGCCATTTTTACCACACACGAAAATTTAGTGTCGGATGCTGTCAACCCGATATTGCTCTAGAGATTCTCTCGACCTAGACTCGGTTATTCCATGCGGAAATTGTTCCGTACGGCAGTAAATGTGCACCATCGAGTCCAGAGTCATCCATGCCGAGATTCCAGCCTTTCCGTCACCTGATTTCCGCTTCGATCGCCGTGCTGGCCATGCTGCCTGCCATGGCCCACCTCCAGGAACTGCCGGGTTCCGCCTCCCAAGGCGCGTTCGCCCAACTCGACTATCGCATGAACGAGCACGTCGTCCAGGTCCCGGCCGGCGACGGCAGCGTGACCCTCGAGACCACCGTGTTCCAGCCGAACGGTACGGGACCGTTTCCCCTGATCGTCATCAACCACGGCAAGGATCCCGGCCGTCCCGGCCTGCAACCGCGCGACCGCTTCTATCACATGGCCAGCGCCTTCGTGAAGCGCGGCTATGCGGTGATGGTGCCGATGCGCCAGGGATTCTCGCAGTCGGGCGGCCGCTACCGCGACCATGGCTGCGACATGACGGCCAATGGCTATACGCAGGCCGAAGACATCCGCTCGACCCTCGACTATGCGCGCCGGCAGCCCTGGGTCGATGGCGAGCGCATGGTGGTGGCCGGCCAGTCGTATGGCGGCCTGGCCACGATCGCCCTCGGCACCGAAGACCTGCCGGGCGTACGCGGCCTGATCAATTTCGCCGGCGGCCTGCGCGACGACAGCGACCGCTGCGCCTGGCGCTCGCAACTGGTGTCGGCCTTCGCCGAATATGGCGCCAAGTCCAAGCTGCCGAGCCTGTGGATGTATGGCCAGAACGACTCGCTGTTCGGCCCGGAACTGGCCGGACGCATGCATGCGTCCTACGTCCAGGCCGGCGGCCGCGGCCGCCTGGTCGAGTTCCCCTCGTTCAAGCGCGATGCCCACGGCATGCTGGCCAGCCGCGACGGCGAAAAGGTGTGGCTGGAAGATACGGAACGCTTCTTGAATGAGATCGGCATGCCGACCGCGGTCGTGGTCGACGTCGCGGCCCCGCCGAGCCAGCCGCGCACCGATTTCGCCGGCGTCGACGACGTCGACGCCGTGCCCTTCCTGTCCGAGCACGGCCGCCGCGCCTACCGCGAATACCTGACCAAGATGACGCCGCGCGCCTTCGCCGTGTCGCCGAGCGGCGGCTGGACCTGGGCCGAGGAAGGCGAAGACCCGGAAGGCCGCGCGCTGGCCACCTGCTCGGCCAAGAGCAAGGACCCGTGCCGCCTGTACTCGGTCGACGACTACGTGGTGTGGACCGACGGCCGCCTGGAGCAGGCCGAGAAGGCCGCGGCCACCGCCTCGACCACGCCGGTGCCGGGCGCCACGCCGGCGACGGCGGTCTCGGAGACGACTACCTCGGTCGGCAGCACCACGGCGCGCTGATCGTAAAAGTAATAAACGCAGAGAATGTGACACGGCGTTGTCAAGCGGCATGCGCACGTTTCCTTGCGTGAAGTTTTATTTCATCGCCGCGGGTCGATGCAGCGCAAACCCGACCGTCGTCCTACCTCCCACAATGTGCTTGACGCATTTATCGGAGAAGCCAGATGGTTCGGTTCTATCGCGCCTGCGCCGCCCTGCTGGTTGCGCTGGGCATGTTCGCTGCTCCCGCCTGCAACGCGGCGAATAACTATCCCGTCATCCTCGTCCACGGCTTCCTCGGCTTCGGGCCCGAGGAATTCCAGCATAGCGGCTTCAACTACTGGGGCGGCTACGGCGACATCGCCTCGCAGATGCAGATCTACCGCGGCCCGCGCGCCGTATTCGCCGCGGCGGTCGGCCCCATCTCGTCCAACTGGGACCGCGCGGCCGACCTGTATGCCCAGATCAAGGGCGGCTGCGTCGACTATGGCAAGGCCCATGTGCGCGACCACGGCTTGCCCGGCCAGGTACAAAAGCCGCCCGGCAAATGCTGGGCCGCCGATCCGCGCAACAACCCGCAAGACTATCCGCTGGCCCTGTATCCGGCCTGGGACCAGGACCACCCGATCCATATGATCGGGCACAGCCAGGGCGGCACGACGATCCGGGCGCTGGTCGAGCTGCTCGAACATGGCTCGCCCCAGGACGAAGGCGACGGCGAACTGTTCAAGGGCGGCAAGGTCGGCTGGATCCGCAGCGTGACCACGATCTCGGCGCCGCACAACGGCACCACCCTGACCGATGCGGTGTTCAACATCCTGCCGGGCATCCGCCTGCCGCTGCGCGACGTGCTCGGGCACCGGGTGGCGGGCTGGGAACTGGCGCCGGACGGCGCGCGCGAATTCAATCTGTGGGCGCGCACCTCGCCGCACATCTATTATTTTTCGGTCGGCACGGTGGCCACCGAAGGCGGCGCCTGGTGCTGCAACGGCACCGACCGCGTGGTCGCCCCGGTCCAGACCACGCTGTTCCAGTATGCGCGCGCCGACATGATCCCCTATTTCAAGTCGTTCGCCGGCGAGTGGATCGTGCCCTCGGTGGCGCAACGCGGCATGGGCAGCTATACCCTCGACCTGCCCAACCGGGTGCGCATCGACAGCGACTGGTTCTCGAACGACGGCGTGGTCAACACAATCAGCATGCGCTCACCCAATGGCCACCCGGCGCGCGACTACGACGGTACACCTGTGCGCGGCGCCTGGAATTTCCTCGGCAACTACAAGGGCTACGACCACTTCGACATCCTGAACTGGCCCAACCAGGGACCGTCGGCCGATAAACTCTATGAGCAGGTCAGCGACATCATCTTTGCGTTGTGACGCCGTCGGCGAGGCCTCAGGAGAGACTCTCGATGCGCACGATGTGCATGCGGTCGGGCTGGTCGACCAGCATGCACACCTTGCCGCTACGCTTGCAGTGGTCCTGCACGCGCCAGTAGTCGCCATGGCTCAGGCAGCCGGTCTGGCAGATCACCAGGTCGGCAGCCTCCAGGCTGGCTTCCAGCGCATGCGGCAAGGCGTCGCCGGCGCGCGCGGCATGGTCGGCCAGTTCGCGCACATGCAGTTGGCGCGTCAGCTCATGCACGCGCGCCTGCAAGGCCTCGACCTGGCGGCCCATGGCGGCGCGCCGCTGCAGGCCCGGCGCCGCTGCTTCGAGCGCGGCGCGGTCTTCGCGTTCCCAGGCCAGCGCGCTGAGGCCGCGGATCGCCGCCGCGCGCGTTCGCATCAGCTCGGCATCGAGGCGGCGGACGCGCTCCGTCTCCTCGCGCAACAACACCGTGCAGCGCGCCTGGAGTTGGGCGTGGGCCCGCAACAGCGCCCCATGCTCGCATAGCAGTCGATCGACGTCCCGTTCGCCCAGCATCGGCATCCCCCTGAAAAACCGAGGCGCACCGCGCGCCATGGCCCCATATTAAATGAGAATTATTCTCATTTCAATACAAGTTCTTCGCTGGGCGCCTAGTGGGCGCTGCGCAGGCTCCTGGCCAGGTCCGACAACCGGTACGGCTTGCTGACGAAGGCGAACTCCCCCAGCCGCTTGCGGTCGAGCCTCAACGCCGGCTGCGGATAGCCCGAGGCCAGCATCACCTTCACGTTCGGGTAGTTGTTGCGCGTGTAGGCCGCCAGCTCGATGCCGTTCATCCCGTTCGGCATCACCACGTCGGTGAACAGGATGTCGACGTCGCGGCTGGCCAGCAGGTTCAGGGCGTCGTTGCCGCTGGCGGCGGTCATCACGTCGTAGCCCATGCTCAGGAACAGCGAGGACGCGACGTCCAGCAGGTCGGGCTCGTCCTCGACGATCAGCACGGTCTCGGTCTCGATCTGCGCCAGGTCGTGCGCGTGCGAGGTCACGGCCGGCAGCCAGATGGCGATACTGGTGCCCTCGCCCACCGTGCTCTCGATGGTCACCTCGCCGCCCGACTGCTTGATGAAGCCGTACACCTGCGACAGCCCCAGGCCCGTGCCCTTGCCGACTTCCTTGGTGGTGAAGAAGGGTTCGAAGGCGCGCGCGATGGTCTCGGGCGCCATGCCGGTGCCGGTGTCGCTCACGGAGAGGCGCAGCCAGGGGCCGGCCGCCAGCGCCGCGTGCTCGCCCTCGGCCAGCGTCACGCCCGCCGTCTCGACCACGATGCGCCCGCCGCCCGGCATGGCATCGCGCGCATTGACCACCAGGTTCAGCACCGCCGACTCGAGCCGCGCGGCGTCGATCACGGCGTTCGGCGCCCTGGGGTCGAGCTTGAGCACGAAGTCGATCGACGAGTTGGCGGCGCGCCGCAGCACCGATTCGAAGCCGCTGATGATGCGGTTGACGTTGCGCGTCTCCGGTTCCAGCGGCTGCTGGCGCGCGAAGGCCAGCAGCTGCTGGGTGAGCGTGGCGCCGCGGTCGATCGCGCGCCGCATGCTGTCGAGCGTCTTGGCGTCGCCGCCCGGACTGCGCTGCATGCTCAGGATCTCGAGGCCGCTCGAGATCACCGACAGCAGGTTGTTGAAGTCGTGCGCGATGCCGCCGGTGAGCTGGCCGATCGATTCCATCTTCTGGGCCTGGAACAGCGCCGCCTGGGCTTTATCGAGCGCCTCGGCCGCCGCCTTCTTCTCGGTCAGGTCGCGCGTGATCTTGGCATAGCCGAGCAGGCGCCCATCGTCGCCGCGGATGGCGTCGATCACGACGTTGGCCCAGAAGCGGGTGCCGTCCTTGCGCACGCGCCAGCCCTCGGCCTCGTAGCGGCCGACGTCGCCGGCCGCCGTCAGTGCGCGCGCCGGCAGGCCGCGCAGGCGGTCCTCGTCGGTATAGAACAGCGAGAAATGGTGGCCGACGATGTCGTCCTGGCTGTAGCCCTTGATGCGTTGGGCGCCGAGGTTCCAGTTCGACACCACGCCCTCGGGCGTGAGCATGTAGATCGCGTAGTCGGTCACCCCCTGCACCAGCAGGCGGAAGCGCTGCTCGCTCTCGCGGAGCAGGTCCTCGGCCTGCTTCTTCTCGGTGACGTCGCGCGTGATCTTCGCATAGCCGATCAGCTCGCCGCGGTCGTCGCGGATCGGATCGATCACCACGTGGGCCCAGAAGCGGCCGCCGTCCTTGCGCACGCGCCAGCCTTCGGATTCGTAGCGGCCGTGCGCGAGCGCTTCGGCCAGCGCCTGCGCCGGCAGGCCGGTGGCGCGGTCTTCCGGGCTATAGAAACGGGAAAAATGCTGCTGCAGGATCTCTTGCTCGAGATAGCCCTTGAAGCGCTGCGCGCCGGCATTCCAGCTGTTGACGTAGCCCTGCGGATCGAGCATGTAGATCGCGTAATCGCTGATGCCGGCGATCAGGTATTGAAAGCGCTGCTCGTCGGTCAGCGGCTGCTTGACGGGTAAAGAGGTGTCCATGAGCGCGGTACGACTTCCTGCCTGGGCCGATAAAGTGGCCTATCATACATCTGGTTTACCGCAATATGCCACGCAACTGTATGTGCATCTGCAACATTAACCAGTATCGCGACGTAACACCAGCGATGACACAAAGCCCAGTAAACAGCAGTAAGTGACAAGCAGTATATTAATCGCGTCAAGCTTTCACGCTACAATGGAGGCCTGTTTGTCCCGCTCGTTACCTCACGGCATTATGACCCAGGCACTCCCCGACCACCACCTCGACCTTACCGGCTGCGACAAGGAACCGATCCGCACGCCCGGCAGCATCCAGCCGCATGGTTTCATGCTGACGCTGTCGCCCGCGCTCGAGGTGCTGCAAGCCAGCGCCAACCTCGCCCACTGGGCGGGCATCGACGCGCAGGCCGCCCTCGGCCGGCCGCTGGCCGACGCCATCGGCGCGCAAGCCGGCAAACGCCTGGCGCTGGAACTGGGCGCCGGCACACTGGGCCAGCGCCCGGTCTACCTCGGCACCGTCACCCTGCCTACCGGCCGCCACTTCGACGTGCTGGGCCATGCCTGGGACGGCTTGATCATCGCCGAGTTCGAATCGGTGGGGCGGGCCCAGCCGGCCGACTTCCGCCACCTGTATCCGCTGATCAGCGATTTCCTGGCCCGGGTCAACGAGCACGCGTCGATCCCCGCCCTGACCGACCTGGCGGCGCGCCACGTGCGCTCGGTGACCGGCTACGGCCGCGTGATGGTCTACCAGTTCGACCCCAGCGGCCACGGCCGCGTCGTGGCCGAGTCGAAGGCGGCCGATTACGATTCCTATATGGGCCAGTCGTTCCCGGCCAGCGACATCCCGGCCCAGGCGCGCGAGCTGTACACGCTGTCGCCGATCCGCCTGATCCAGGACGCGAACTACGAGCCGGCGCCGCTGGTCCCCGGCGCCAACCCGGTCACCGGCGGGCGCAACGACCTGTCCTTCGCCGCCCTGCGCAGCGTCTCGCCGGTGCACCTGCAGTACATGCGCAATATGGGCACCCTGGCCTCGATGTCGGTATCGCTGATCGTCAGGGGCAAGCTGTGGGGCCTGATCTCCTGCCACAACGCCGAACCATGCGCAGTCCCGGTCGAGAAGCGCACCGCCTGCGAGCAGCTGGGCCAGCTCCTGGCGCTGTGCATCGAGACGCGCGAGGACGGCGCCGAGCTGCAGTTCCGCCTCGACGTGCGCCGCATCATGGTCGAGATGCTGGGCCACCTGACCAAGGGCGCCGACTTCCTCGACAACCTGAGCGCCGTATTCCCCGAGCTGCTGCGCTTCGCGCGCGCCGGCGGCGTGGCGGTGGTGGTCGACGACCGCATCCTGACCTACGGCGACACCCCGGACGAGAAGGCGATCCGCGCGCTCTCGACCTGGCTCGCCGTGCACGGCCACACCGAGCTGTTCCACACGAACCACCTGGCCGGCGTGTACGCGCCCGGCGCGGCGCTGACGCGCAATGCCAGCGGCCTGCTGGCGCTGCCGATCTCGCGCATCCACCAGCACTACCTGCTGTGGTTCCGGCCGGAGCTGGTGCATACCGTCGAATGGGCCGGCAATCCGTATGAAAAACAGGCGCCGGCGGGCGCTCCTACCCAGCTGTCGCCGCGCCAGAGCTTTGCCGCATGGCGCGAGACCATCCACGGCCATGGCCTGCCCTGGCACGCCGCCGAGATCGAGCTGGCGATCGAATTCCGCAGCGCGCTGCTGGGCATCGCGCTCGAGCGCGCCGAGCAGATGGCCGAGCTGGCCGAGGAACTGGGGCGCGCCAACAAGGAGCTCGAGGCGTTCTCGTATTCGGTGTCGCACGACTTGCGCGCGCCGCTGCGCCACATCGTCGGCTTCTCGGACCTGCTGATCGAATCGGCCGGCAGCGAGGACAGCGCCATGCGCGAGCGCTTCCTGAAGAACATCAAGCAGTCGGCGCGCCTGGCGGGCAAGCTGGTCGACGACCTGCTGTCCTTCTCGCAGATGGGCCGCGCGGCCCTGCGTCCGACCCAGGTCGACATGACCGAGCTGGTTTCGGGCTGCATCGACAAGCTCGACCTGGAAATCGGCCAGCGCAAGGTCGACTGGCACATCGACCGCCTGCCGACCGTGTGCGCCGACCCGAGCTTCCTGCACCTGGCGATGCTCAACCTGCTGTCGAACGCGGTGAAATTCACCGGCGCGCGCGAGCAGGCCGTGATCCGCGTCTGGCACGAGGACGCCGGCGACGCCTACGTGTTCCACGTGGCCGACAACGGCGCCGGTTTCAATATGGACTACGTGCACAAGCTGTTCGGCGTGTTCCAGCGCCTGCACCGCATGGAAGACTTCCAGGGCACCGGTATCGGCCTGGCCAATGTGCGGCGCATCGTCGAGCGCCATAACGGCCGCGTGTGGGCCAACTCGACACTCGGCGAAGGGGCAACGTTCTCCTTCAGCCTTCCAAAACAACACTCATCCAACTAAGGCGATCCACATGCTCAAGCCCATTCTCCTGGTGGAAGACAATCCCCACGACCTGGAGCTGACCCTCATTGCACTGTCGAAGAGCCAGCTGGCCAACGAAGTCGTGGTGGTGCGCGATGGCGCAGAAGCGCTCGACTACCTGCACCGCCGCGGCGAGTTCGCCGACCGCCAGCTCGGCAGCCCGGCCGTGATCCTGCTCGACCTCAAGCTGCCCAAGGTCGACGGACTCGAAGTGCTCAAGGAAATCCGGACCACCGAGGGACTCAAGTCGATCCCGGTGGTGATGCTGACCTCGTCCAAGGAAGAACAGGACGTGGTGCGCAGCTACCAGCTCGGCGTCAATGCCTACGTGGTCAAGCCGGTGGATTTCAACGAGTTCGTGCGCGCGATCGGCGACCTCGGCATCTTCTGGGCGGTGCTGAACGAACCGCCGCCAGGCTCGCGCCGCTACATCAAGCCGAAGTGAGTCGGCGCTGACGGCCGGCTGGCGGCGCGCTTGGCGCGCCGCAGCAGGTGACGGATGCGCGCGCTGAGCGCGTCCGGGTGGTAGGGTTTCTGCAGCAGGTGAACCGACGAATCGAGTTTGCCTTCATGCGCCAGCACGCCCTCGGCATAGCCCGAGGTGTACAGCACCTGGCATTCCGGCAGATGGCGGCGCACGATCTCGCCCAATTGCAGGCTGCTGACCGGCCCCGGCATGATCACGTCGGTGAACACCAGGTCGATATGACGGCCGCCTTCGATGATCTCCGCCGCCTCGGCCGCGCTGCCGGCCTCCAGCACCTCATAGCCCAGCACGGACAGGATGCCGCAGGTCGAGGAGCGCACGTCGGCTTCGTCCTCGACCACGAGGATGGTCTCCAGGCCGCCGGCCAGCGGCAGCTGCGACGAAGGCTCGTCGCTCGCCACCGGCGCCGAACGGCTGCGCGGCAGGTAGATGCGCACGCTGCTGCCCTTGCCCTGCTCGCTGTGCAGCACGATCTCGCCGCCTGACTGCTTCACGAAACCATAGGCCATCGACAGACCCAGGCCCGTGCCCTGGCCGGTCGGCTTGGTGGTGAAGAAAGGTTCGAAGGCACGCCGCAGCACGTCGGGTGGCATGCCCTTGCCGGTATCGGCGATTTCGAGCATCACATAATCGTTGTGCGGCACTTCGGGCGGCACTTCGTCGCCATGGTCGATGTTGGCGCCGCGGATAGTGAGCGTGCCGCCATCGGGCATGGCGTCGCGCGCATTGATGACCAGGTTCAGCAACACGTTATTGAGCTGGTTCGGGTCGATCATGGTGCTGCCCAGGCCATGCGCGATCTCGGTGCGCACCAGGGTGCTGGCGCCGAGCACGCGGCGCGCCATATCGTCCATCTCGCGCAGCAGGTGGCCCGGATCGATCACCACCGATTGCAGCGGCTGGCGGCGTGCGAAGGCGAGCAGGTGGGCAGCCAGCTTGGCGCCGCGCTCGACGCCCGACAACGCCATCTCGACCCGCGCGCGCGCGGCGTCGTTCAGGTTGCCGACCAGCTTGAGCAGTTGCAGGTTGCCGCCGATGATCTGCAGCACATTGTTGAAATCGTGGGCGACGCCGCCGGTGAGCTGGCCGATCGCTTCCATCTTCTGCGCCTGCTGCAGCGCCGACTGGCTGGCGGCCAGCTGTTCCTGGCTGCGGCGCAGCGAAGCGAACGCCTCGTCGCGCTCGCGCCGCGCGATGCAGGCGCCGCTGTGGTGACGCACGCGCGCCACCAGCTCGCGCGGATCGGGCCACTTGACCATGTAGTCGCTGGCGCCGACCGCGAAGGCCTTGGCCTTGATGTCGGGATCGTCCTCGGACGAGAGCAGGATGACCGGGATGTCCTGGGTGTCGGGATGGGCCTTCAGTCGGGCGATGACGGCGAAGCCGTCGAGGCCGCCGGGCATGCGCAGGTCGACCAGCACCACGGTCGCGTCGATCTCGCGCGCTACTTCGACGGCGCGTTCCGGGCTGGATTCATACATCAGCTGATGACCGACACAACCCTTGAGGCCGTGGGCAATGATGTCTTGGGCGAACGATTCATCGTCGATCAACAGCACGGAACAGCGGGTGGAGTCGTCTTCGATCATGCAACTGCGTCTCTTTCAGGCTGGAGTGGAACGTATTGCAAGAGAATACCAAGGGTTAATTCTACACCAAACCCATTTTACAAGGGCCGAGCTTGTCATTTGCTATTGTGAAATTATCGGGTCACGGCTTGTACCGGTATCGCATGCCCACCATATCGTATTCAAGAACCGAACACAACCAGGAGTATTACGTGCCCGACAACTGCTGCCCGCTGTGTGGACGCATCCTGGGGACGGCCAATATCGACCGCCACCATCTGATCCCGAAGACGTTCAAGGGCAAAGAACAGTTCCCGATCCACAAGATCTGCCACCGCAAGATCCACTCGGCATTCACCGAGCGCGAACTGCTGCAGACCTACCATACCTGGGAGGCGCTGCAGGGCCACGAAGACATCGCCGCCTTCATCGCCTGGGTGGCGAAAAAGCCGCCCGAGTTCTACACCCGTACTTACACGTCCAACAAGAAGAAGAGCCGCTGAGCGATAGGCTGACGACAACTTTTGAATGCATCTGCGGCCCAAGGTGGATTGGGGGCGCGCGATGGACATCGAGTGGGTCAACTCACACCGTGGTCGCAGGAATTCAACAGGAAAGTTAGCTTCGGATAGCTTTGCGTAAGTTTGAAAGAACGGATGACCAATCCGACCAAAGTGCCGGCCTTTCTCGACCTGACCGGAGTCCGGATCCGTCGCTCGGCGTCCTGATGCTCGGCGCGCTGGTGGCGGCGATGCCGGCCTATGCGCTCGCACAGCGCCGGCGGCGCTCCTTGCTGGGAGAGCCGCTGCAGCTGCCGACCGCAACGCGGATCGACCGCCGGCTGCTGGCGGGCAGCCTTGTGTTTGGCGCTGGCTGGGGGCTGGCGGGGTATTGTCCCGGGCCGGCGGTGGCGTCGATCCTGGTCGGCGGCGTCAAGCCGCTGCTGTTCTTCCTGGCGATGATGGCGGGGATGGCCATCTACGAATTGCTTCAACGGCACGGGGCTCAGCGCGCGGCCGTGTGAGGGGCAGTGCAAAAGCAAAAAGGGCCGCATTCGCATGCGGCCCTTCTCTTGTTCTGGCTCCCCGACCTGGACTCGAACCAGGGACCTGCGGATTAACAGTCCGTCGCTCTACCGACTGAGCTATCAGGGAATTGAGGCAATATTATAGCCGGGCGTTTGCAGTTTGACCAGTGCATCTTGTGAAACGAACTCGCCGCCAGCGCAAGGCATATCCGGTTTGCTATAGTTTCAGCTTCTCCGGCGCCCGCGCCAGCCACTCCATCACTGACAGACAATGACCACTTCCCGCACCCTCGGCACTCCGCTCTCCCCTTCCGCAACCAAAGTCATGCTGCTCGGCTCCGGCGAGCTGGGCAAGGAAGTGATCATCGCCCTGCAGCGCCTGGGCGTGGAAGTGATCGCCGTCGACCGCTACCCGAATGCGCCCGGCCACCAGGTGGCGCACCGCGCGCACGTGATCGACATGACCGACGGCGCCGCACTGGAGGCCCTGATCGACCGGGAGCGCCCCGACCTGGTGGTGCCCGAGATCGAGGCGATCGCCACCGACAAGCTGGCCGAACTCGAAGCCGCGGGGCGCATCACCTGCATCCCGACCGCGCGCGCGGCCCAGTTGACCATGAACCGCGAAGGCATCCGCCGCCTGGCGGCCGAGGAGCTGGGCCTGGCAACCTCGCCCTATCGTTTCGCCAGCAGCCTGGCCGAGTTGCAGGAAGCCTGTGAAGCGGTCGGTTTCCCCTGCGTGGTCAAGCCCGTCATGTCGTCGTCGGGCAAGGGCCAGTCGAAGCTCGATTCCGCCGCCGCCGTGGCGGATGCCTGGGCCTATGCCGCCGCGGGCGGACGGGTCGACGCCGGCCGCGTGATAGCCGAAGGCTTCATCGATTTCGACTACGAGATCACCCTGCTGACGGTACGGTCGCTGGGCGCCGACGGCAAGATCGAAACGAGCTTCTGCGAGGCGATCGGACACAAGCAGGTGCAGGGCGACTACGTCGAATCATGGCAGCCGCACCCGATGCAGCCGCTGGCGCTCGAGCGGGCGCGCGACATCGCCGCCAAGGTCACGGCCAACCTGGGCGGGCTGGGCGTGTTCGGCGTCGAGCTGTTCGTCAAGGGCGATATGGTGTGGTTCTCGGAAGTGAGCCCGCGTCCGCACGATACCGGCATGGTCACCATGACGAGCCAGGTGCAGAGCGAATTCGAACTGCACGCGAAAGCCATCCTCGGCCTGCCGGTGAACCCGGCGTTGCGCGCACCCGGCGCTTCCGCCGTGATCTATGGCCAGCTGGACGAAGCCGGCATCGCCTTCGAGGGCGTGGCCGAGGCGCTGCGCGTGCCGGGCGCCGACCTGCGCCTGTTCGGCAAGCCAGAATCGTTCGCGCGCCGCCGCATGGGCGTGGCGCTGGCGACCGCCGACGACGTCGAGACGGCGCGCCAGCGTGCGCTCGAGGCGGCGTCGAAGGTCAGGCCGGTGTCCGGCAAGCGCTGAGGTACGCCCACCAGGCATATTGACAGGTAGGCAGGTCGAAATGATAATGGTTCTCATTATCATTGAATGCACATGCCATGCCTACTCCGGCCACTCCCCGCCGCAGCCTGTCGGGCCTGCTCGTCCTGTCCACACTCGCCGCCTCCTCCGTCGCCGCGCAGGACACCGCCACCCCGGCCGGCGGCGACACCGCCCAGGTGGTCGTCACCGCCACCGGCTACCGCACCACCGGCACCAAGTCCGACCTCAAGCCGCTCGAGGCGCCGATGAGCTACGAGGTCTACGACAACGAGCTGCTCGGCGCACGCCAGGCCGACAGCGTCAACGAGGCGCTGCGCTACGTGCCGGGCGTGACGCCGGAAAGCCGCGCCACCGTCACCATCTTCGACCAGTACACGATCCGCGGCTTCGAGAGCTACCGCAACTACTACGACGGCCTGCCGCTGCAGTACGACGGCCTGTGGAACCTGGTGCCCCAGGTCGATGCCTTCGCCACCGAGAGCATCGAAGTGCTCAAGGGCCCGGTATCGGTGCTGTATGGCTCGGCGCCGCCGGGCGGCATGGTCAACCAGACCGCCAAGCAGCCGCGCTCGAAGCAGGAGACCACTGTGCGCGCCCGCGTCGGCACCAATGCCCTGCGCGAGCTGGCGCTGGACGCCACCGGAGCGCTGTCGAAGGACGTGGACTACCGCCTGGTTGCCCTGGTGCGCGAGCGCGATGGCCAACAGGCGACCACCGAGGAAGAGCGCCGCCTGGTCGCGCCATCCGTCACCTGGCGCATCGGCCCCTCGACCCGCCTGAACGTCAACCTGTACTACCAGGACGATCCAGCCCTGATTCCATCGACGCCGCTGCCTGCCGTCGGTACGCTGCACGACGCGCCTTATGGCCGCCTGGATGCCGACGCCTTTGCCGGCGACGCCGGCTGGTCCGGCATGCAGCGCGAAACCACGCTCGCCGGCTGGAAGTTCGAACACGCCTTCAACGAGACCGCGAGCTTCCTGCAGAACTTCCGCTATACCAAGGCCAACGGTTTCCAGCGCAATACCTATAACAATGGACTGGCGCCGGACAACCGTACGCTGGCACGCTCCGCGTATTTCACCGACGAAGAGATGCATGGCTGGGTGGTCGACAACCAGTTCGCGCTGCGTTTCGACACCGGCCCGTTCCGGCACCGCGTGCTGGCCGGCCTCGATTACCAGCGCCTGCGCACCGGCGTGGGCTATGGCGACACCCTCGGCACGGCGACGCCATCGATCGACCTCGGGGCGCCTGACCACCACCTGTTCGATCCTGCCGCACTGCCGTTCGGCTTCTATACCGAGAACCACGCGATCCGCCAGTCGCAGCTGGGCCTGTACCTGCA
This sequence comes from Massilia oculi, assembly GCF_017582745.1. GTDB lineage: Bacteria > Pseudomonadota > Gammaproteobacteria > Burkholderiales > Burkholderiaceae_D > Telluria > Telluria oculi_A. Next base: position 117,859 of record NZ_JAFVIM010000017.1, on the reverse strand, counting down.
GGACGAAGCGAAGGTAGGCGCCCTGACCCTGCTGGCCGGCGTGCGGCGCGACCGCTACCGCAGCGAAGATGACGCGCGCACCAGCTACAACGGCTTCCCGTCGGCCGGCGTTACCGAGATCCGCCAATACCGCACCAGCGGCCGCGTGGCCGCGATCTACCAGCTCGGCAACGGCCTGGCGCCCTACCTGAACTATTCGACCTCGTTCGAACCGACCTCGGGCGTCGACACCGAGACCGGCGAGGCCTTCAAGCCGACCACCGCCAAGCAGTTCGAGGGCGGCCTGAAATACCGCTCGCAGGACGGCGCCACCCAGCTCACCGCGGCTTACTTCGACATCAAGAAGCGCAACGTGGTGGTCAACACGCCGGACTTCGGCAAGTACACGCAAAACGGCGAAGTGCGCTCGAAAGGCGTCGAAGTCTCATGGAACCAGGCCATCACCGACCGCCTCGACTTTACGCTGGGCCTGACCCATCTGGACATGCAGGTGACCAAGAACGACAACGACAGGGCGCTGATCGGCAAGACCCCGGTCTGGGTCGCCGAGAAGCAGGCGTCGCTGTGGGTCAACTACAAGCCGCTCGACCGATTGGACCTGAGCGCTGGCGTGCGCTACGTGGGGGAGAGCCAGATGGATGCGCTCAACACGGGCATCGTGCCTTCGTATACCGTGTTCGACGCCGCCGCCATGTTCCGGCTGGATAAAACCTGGCGTGTCGGCCTCACTGCCAGCAACCTGGGCGACAAGCGCTACGTCGGCGCCTGCTTCGATGCCGACAACTGCTGGATGGGCGCCGAGCGCAGTGTGGAAGTGAGCCTGCACGCGACGTTCTGAGCGCTGCCGCTGCGCCGCCTGCAGGAACAGGCATGTTTTTCGGGCATGCGGGCCTGGCGGTTTGCCCGCGCAACTGATCCAATGGATGCTGGAAACGACCGTGAAGGCACAGCATGTGGAAGCGCATATCGTTCAAGAATCGACGCATCGACGTCGTGGGCAATTTACACGTTCCCGAAGGATTCGATGAATCCAGGACCTACCCCGCAGTCGTGCTGGCCACGCCCGGCAGCAGCGTGAAGGAGCAGATCGGCGCCGTCTATGCCGAGCGGCTCGCCGCGCGCGGCTTCGTGGCGCTGGCCTTCGACCCTTCCTACCAGGGCGAGAGCGGCGGCGAGCCGCGCGATCTGGAAGACCCGTCGGTGCGCGTCGAGGATTTGCGCTGCGCCGTCGATTTCCTGGTGACGCAGCCGTTCGTCGACGATGCGCGCATCGGCCTGCTCGGCATCTGCGCCGGTGGCGGCTATGCGGTGAGCGCCGCGCAAACCGAACACCGTTTCAGGGCGCTCGCGACGGTGGTCGCCACCGACATCGGCGCGGCGTTTCGCCGGATGCTGCCCGACGTGCGTGCGACGCTGGAAGAAGTCGGCAAGGAACGCACCGCCCAGGCGCGCGGCGCTGCGCCGCGCCGGGACCCCTGGATTCCCGACAGCCTGGCCCAGGCGCGCGAAGCGGGCATCAACGACCCCGAAGTGCTGGAAGCCGTCACCTTCTATCGGGAATCGCCCTACCGCCACCCGCGCTCGACCAACCGCCTGCTGTTCGCGAGTTACGGCCCGCTGCTGGCATTCGACGCCTTCCACCTCGTGCCCAAGCTGCTCACCCAGCCGCTGCTGGTCATCGTCGGCGGCAAGCGCGGCAGCACCGGCCAGCATGATGCGGGAAAAGCGCTGTTCGGCATGGCCCCGACGGGCGACAAGGACCTCTTGGTCATCGATGGCGCCGGCCATTATGATATGTATTACAAGCCGGAATATGTGGATCTGGCGATCGAGCGCATGACGCGGTTTTATGCGCAACATTTCGGCGCCTAGGCCGCCATGACCGGTGCATCCGACAAGGACGAAACCATGCACGATCCGATTGCGTTGATCGTTATCGATATGCAGAACGCGATGCGCAGCGAGTCGCTTCCGCCCCGCAACAACCCCGCCGCGGAAGACAATATCGCCCGTCTGCAGTGGGCCTGGCGCAGTGCAGGCCAGCCGCTGGTCTTCGTGCGGCACATCAGCCGTTCGCCGACGTCCCTGTTCGCGCCTGGCCAGCATGGGGCGGCATTCCAGGAGCGCTTCCTTCCGCAGCCGCATGAACACGTCGTCGAGAAGAACGTGCCCGACGCCTTCATCAACACGGGACTCGAGCGGTGGCTGCATGCACGGGCGCTGCGCCGCCTCGTGATCGCCGGGGTCAGCACGAACAATTCGGTCGAGGCGACGGCGCGCACGGCGGGCAACCTGGGTTTCGATGTCGTAGTCGTGTCCGATGCCTGCTTCACCTTCGACAAGCAGGATTTCGGCGGCACATGGCGCAGCGCCGAGGAGGTGCACCTGATGTCACTGGCCAACCTTCATGATGAGTACGCGCAGGTGCGCAGCACGGACCAGGTACTCGCCACGCTGGCGCGCGGGTAATTCGAGCCACCAAAGCAAAAAGGGCCGCATTCGCATGCGGCCCTTCTCAATTCTGGCTCCCCGACCTGGACTCGAACCAGGGACCTGCGGATTAACAGTCCGTCGCTCTACCGACTGAGCTATCAGGGAAAGGAGGCCGCATTATACCTGCTGATTTCGATTTCGCAAGTGTTCACGCGACGAAAAAAACGTGAAACTAGGTTTTCGTCCGCGCGACCAGGCGCTTCAGGGCGTCCAGCACCAACTCAGGCTCGGTCAGCTGCGGGAAGTGGGCGCTGCGCTGCGCCTGGATCCGCTCGCCCAGTGGCGACAGCGCCGCCAGCCCCAGCTGGGTACGCTCGCGCTCGCGCACCAGCGCTGCCGGCACCATCCAGCGCGGCAGGCGCTTGGTGCCCGACAAGACCGTCACCGGCACGGGAGGGAACGCCGGCGCCTCCTGGATGTCCTTCACGGTCTCGAGTTCGTGGCGAATCTCGTCGAACTGATCGCGCGGCGACATCCGGTCGAGCAGCTTGACGAAGCCGCGCTGCAGCGGCGATTGGAATTGCTTGAGCGTGGTGACGTCTTCCGGCGCGGTGGCTTCCAGGAACAGCACGCCGGCAACCTCGTCCGCAAAAGCGCGCGCAAACAGGTTCGCATGCAGGCCGCCGAAGGAATGACCGACCAGCACGAACGGCGGCTCGACGCCGGCCGATTGCAGCAGCAGGCGCAGCTGCGCCACCACGGTCTCGCCATACTGCGCCTCGCGCGGCTTGGGGCTGCCGCCGACGCCGGGCCGGTCGTAGGCGAACACGGTGCCCAATTGCTCGATCTCGGGATACAGCTTGTACCAGCCATCGAGCGGGCCGCCGGCTCCGTTGATCAGCACGATCGACGGCTTGCCGTGCCCCGACTTCATCAAGCGGAACATCTGCCCTTCGATCAGGGTGGCATGGCTTTTCGGCAATTGCTTCACGCGAGAATCTCCTGGGAATCACAAGGCGCCGGCAATGCACGCCGAAAACAAAAAAGGCCGCATCCTGAGATGCGGCCTTTCGAATTCTGGCTCCCCGACCTGGACTCGAACCAGGGACCTGCGGATTAACAGTCCGTCGCTCTACCGACTGAGCTATCAGGGAATTGATGCTTGCATTATATGGCTGCTGAAACGTTTCTGTCAAATTTGCACAGATCGCAACCGCCACTCCTGCTGCTCTCCGCACACGCCGTAACGCTTGCGGAGAGCCGGGATTTTAGAGAACTTTGGCAACCGCGTCAACGACGCGATCGATATTGGTCGAGTTCAGCGCGGCGACGCAGATGCGGCCGGTGTCCACGGCGTAGATCGATTCGTCGCGCAGCTTGCCCACTTGTTCCTTGGTCAGGCCCGAGTACGAGAACATGCCGACCTGCTGGCGCACGAATTCGAAGTCGTGGCCCGGGGCCTTCGCCTTCAGCTTCTCGACCATCGCGCCGCGCATTTCGCGGATGCGCACGCGCATGCCGGCCAGCTCTTCTTCCCACAGCTTGCGCAGCTCGGGGTTCGACAGCACGGTCGCGACGACCTTGCCGCCATGGGTCGGCGGGTTCGAGTAGTTGGTGCGGACCACGCGCTTCAGCTGCGACAGCACGCGGGCCGCCTCTTCGCCACTGGTGGCGACGATCGACAGCGCGCCGACGCGCTCGCCGTACAGCGAGAACGACTTCGAGAACGAGTTCGACACCAGGAGCGGCATGCCGGTCGCGGCGAAGCGGCGCACGACGGCGCCGTCCTCGTCGATGCCGTTGGCGAAGCCCTGGTAAGCCATGTCCAGGAACGGCACCAGGCCGCCGGCCTGCACGGCGGCGATGACTTGATCCCATTGTTCTTGCGACAGGTCGGCGCCGGTCGGGTTGTGGCAGCAGGCGTGCAGCACGACGATGGAACCGGCCGGCATGGCCTTGAGTGCAGCCAGCATGCCGTCGAAGTTCACGCCGCGGGTGCTCGGGTCGTAGTAGGCGTAGTTGTGCACGGTGAAGCCGGCGCTTTCGAACAGCGCGCGGTGGTTTTCCCAGCTCGGGTCGCTGATATAGACGTCGGCGTGCGGCAGGAAGCGCTTGAGGAAGTCGGCGCCGATCTTGAGCGCGCCGGTGCCGCCCAGGGCTTGCACGGTGATCGCACGCTTCTCTTGAATTACGGCGCTGTCGGCACCAAATACCAATTCTTGCACGGCCTTGTCGTACGCCGCCAGGCCGTCGATCGGCAGGTAGGTGCGCGGCGCAGGCTGCTCCATCAGTTTCGCTTCCGCTTTCTGTACGCACTCCAACAGTGGCACCTTGCCTTTATCGTCATAATAGACGCCCACGCCGAGGTTGATCTTGGCGGGATTGGTGTCGGCATTGAAGGCTTCGGTAATACCCAGGATCGGGTCGCGCGGGGCCATCTCAATGGCGCCAAAAAGGCTGGCAGAGGCAGTGGAAGTCATCGTGATAAACTCAGTTGTTTCGGCTGGGTTGACAGCGGTTGTATAGACAGCGGCCCTTGTACTGCAAGGCCGCGAGCGGATTCTCATTCTAACAAAGGTCTGTAAGTATGGCTGATTTATCCATCGCAACTTCTCCGGAACCCACCGTCCTCACCTTCCCGGACTCACCGTTCAAGCTGCACCAGCCCTTCCCGCCGGCCGGCGACCAGCCGACCGCGATCGAGGGCCTGGTCGAAGGCATCAACGACGGCCTGTCGTACCAGACGCTGCTCGGCGTGACGGGCTCGGGCAAGACCTACACGATGGCCAATGTGATCGCGCGCGCCGGCCGTCCGGCGATCGTGTTCGCACCGAACAAGACGCTGGCGGCCCAGCTGTATTCGGAGTTCCGCGAATTCTTCCCGCAGAACGCGGTCGAGTATTTCGTCTCCTACTACGATTACTACCAGCCTGAAGCCTATATGCCGCAGCGCGACCTGTTCATCGAAAAGGACTCGTCGATCAACGAGCACATCGAACAGATGCGCCTGTCGTGCACCAAGTCGCTGATGGAACGGCGCGACGTGGTCATCGTGGCCACCGTGTCGGCGATCTACGGTATCGGTAATCCGAACGAATACCACAAGATGATCCTCACCCTGCGCCACAAGGATAAAGTGGCGCAGCGCGACATCATCGCGCGCCTGATCCAGATGCAGTACACCCGCAACGAGATGGATTTCCCGCGCGGCTCGTTCCGCGTGCGCGGCGACACCATCGACATCTTCCCGGCCGAGCACGCCGAGCTGGCGATCCGCGTCGAGATGTTCGACGACGAGATCGAATCGCTGCAGCTGTTCGACCCGCTGACGGGCCGCGTGCGCCAGAAGATTCCGCGCTTTACCGTGTATCCAGGCTCGCACTACGTTACCCCGCGCTCCACCGTGCTGCGCGCGGTCGAGTCGATCAAGGCCGAGCTGCGCGATCGCCTGGAGGAATTCCGCCAGCAAAATAAACTCATCGAAGAGCAGCGCCTCGAACAGCGCACCCGCTTCGACCTCGAGATGCTGGCCGAGATCGGTTTTACCAAGGGCATCGAGAACTACTCGCGCCACCTGTCCGGCGCGATGCCGGGCGAGCCGCCGCCGACGCTGATCGACTACCTGCCGAAAGACGCGCTGATGTTCATGGACGAGTCGCACGTGATGATCGGCCAGCTCAACGCGATGTACAACGGCGACCGTTCCCGTAAGACGAACCTGGTCGATTATGGTTTCCGCCTGCCGTCGGCGCTCGACAACCGGCCCCTGAAATTCCAGGAGTTCGAGGGCAAGGCGCGCCAGACGATTTTCGTTTCCGCCACGCCGGCCGAATACGAACAGCAGCGCGCCGACAATGTGGTCGAGCAGGTGGTGCGCCCTACCGGCCTGGTCGACCCGCAGATCATCGTGCGCCCCGCCCTGTCGCAGGTCGACGACCTGATGAGCGAGATCAACGACCGCATCGCCAAGGACGAGCGCGTGCTGGTGACCACGCTGACCAAGCGCATGGCCGAGCAGCTCACCGAATACCTGGGCGACCACGGCATCAAGGTACGCTACCTGCACAGCGATATCGACACGGTCGAGCGCGTGGAAATCCTGCGCGACCTGCGCCTGGGCACCTTCGACGTGCTGGTCGGGATCAACCTGCTGCGCGAGGGCCTGGACTTGCCCGAGGTGTCGCTGGTGGCGGTGCTCGATGCGGATAAAGAGGGCTTCCTGCGCTCCGAGCGGTCGCTGATCCAGACCATCGGCCGCGCGGCGCGTAACCTCAACGGCGTGGCGATCCTGTACGGCGACCAGATCACCGATTCGATGCGGCGCGCGATCGACGAGACCGAGCGCCGCCGCGCCAAGCAGATCGCCTTCAACGAGGCCAATGGCATCACGCCGAAGGGTGTGCAGAAGAAGATCAAGGAAATGATCGACGGCGTGTACAGCAGCGCCGCGCAGAAGGCCATGGTCGAGGGCGTGCACGAGGATGCGGCCACCGCCAAGGTCGAGTCGATGAGCGAGAAGCAGATCAGCAAGGAGATCAAGCGGCTTGAGAAGCTCATGGTCGATCATGCCAAGAACCTCGAGTTCGAAAAGGCGGCGCAGGTGCGCGACCAACTGCATGTGCTCAAGCAGCAGGCCTTTGGGGCGCCGGGGGCGGATAATGTGGTGTCGATGTTGGGCAAATAATCTGGCCAACAGCCCAAAATAACCATCGTTCCCGCGCAGGCGGGAACGACGTTTTTACGTCGACGATCAAATCATTTGATCGTGGCTCACACGCCTTACATCGCCACTGCCGCCAGCAACTCCAGCAGTTTCGCCAGATCCGCCGGCTTGGCCATGTGATGATCGAATCCGGCATTGTGCGCACGCTGCCGGTCTTCCGCCTGTCCGTAACCAGTCAGCGCCACCAGCATTGCCTGCGTGGTCTCTGGCATCGCGCGCAGCCGGCGCGCCAGTTCGTGGCCATCGATGTCGGGCAAGCCGATATCGAGCAGGGCCACGTCCGGCGGCGCCTGCACCGCGCTCGCCAGCGCGCCCTGGCCGTCGTATTCGATGGCGACCTCATACCCATTCATCTCGAGCAGCGTCGCCAGCATCTGGGCCGCGTCGACGTTGTCGTCGACCACCAGCACCTTCAGCCCGCGCGCGCCGTGCGATGGCACATCGGAGCGTGCCGCGCTCGACGCCGGCGCCTCGGCCAGGCACGGTAAATAGACGACGAACTCGCTGCCCTTGCCCAGCCCTTCGCTGTGCGCCTCGACCCGCCCGCCATGCAGCACGGCCAGGCTCTTGACCAGCGCCAGGCCGAGCCCAAGGCCGCCTTGTGAACGGTCGGGCGTGCGCTCGGCCTGGATGAACAGGTCGAAGATGTAGGGCAGGATCGGCGGATCGATGCCCTGCCCGTTGTCGCGCACCGCCACCCGCACGCAGCCCGACTCAATGCGCGCGCTGAGCACGATGCATCCGCCCGGCGCCGTGTACTTGGCGGCGTTATTGAGGATATTCGAGACGACCTGGATCAGGCGCGTGCGGTCGCCCGCCACGCGCAGCGCGCCGGATGCAATCTCGCAATGCAGTTCGTGGCGCCGCGCATCGATCAGCGGACGCACCTGCTCCACCGCCTCATGCACGACCTCACGCATCTCCAGCACTTCCTTGGTGATGGTCACCAGGCCGCGCGTGACGCGCGAGACGTCCAGCAGATCGTTGACGAGCGACGTCATGTGCTGGGCCTGGCGCGCGATGATGTCGCTGGCGCGCTGGATGCCGGGCGCGTCCAGCTGGCCACGCTGCAGCAGCTGGGCGGCCGTCGTGATCGGCGCCAGCGGGTTGCGCAGCTCGTGCGCCAGCATGGCGAGGAACTGGTCCTTCTGGCGATTGGCGGCGCGCAGCTCGTCCTCGATGCGCTTGCGCGCCGTGACGTCGCTGCCTTCCACGAAGATGCCCGAGACCTTGCCGTGCTGGTCGTGGATGGGCTGGTAGACGAAGTCGATGAAGCGCTCTTCCAGCGGCGCATTGGGGTCGCGCTGCACGCGCAGCGGCACCGCGTGGCCGACGAACGGCTGGCCGGTCTGGTACACGTGGTCGAGCAGCTCGAAGAATCCCTGCCCCTGCACCTCGGGCAACGCGTCGCGCGCGGCCTTGCCCACCAGCGCGCGGTGGCCGACCAGCTGCAGATAGGAACGGTTGGTCAGCTCGAACACGTGGTCCGGGCCGCGCAGCACCGCGATGATGCCGGGCGCCTGCTCGAACAGGGTCACCAGGCGTTCGTTCTCTTCCTCGCGGTAGCGCTGCGCCATCACCTCCCCGGTCATCTCGACGCAGGCGCAGAACATGCCGGCCACGGTGCCGTCCTCGTCGCGCACCGGAGAGTAGGAAAAGCGGAACCAGGTGTCTTCGTCGTAGCCGTGGCGGCGCATGCGCAGCGGCAGGCGGTCCATGTAGCTGGCTTCGCCCCTGAGCGCGCGCACGATCAGCGGGTGGATGTCATGCCAGATCTCGGCCCAGACATCATGGAAGCGCTTGCCGAGCGCGCCCGGATGCTTGTCGCCCAGGATCGAGATATAAGAGTCGTTGTACAGGAAGCCGAGCTCGCCGCCCCAGGCGACGAACATCGGAAACTTCGAGTTGAGCATCAGGCCGACCGTCGTGCGCAGCGCCTGCGGCCAGGTGCGCGGATGTCCCAGCGGCGAGGCCGACCAGTCGTGAGCGCGCATCATGGCCCCCATCATCCCTCCTCCGCTGAGGAAGGGCAGCCATTCGGTCGGAGACGCGGGTTCCTGTTTCATGCATGTGCCGGGAGTCGCGTACAGTCTACGCAATGGTAGTGTGCCAGATTTGTCCGGCGACTCCCGCACGGCTGCCTGGAACAGGCCGCTTGCCGCTCAGGATGGGCGTGAGCGCCGCCACCTGCTCAGGCCAAGGCAGCCGACCGCCATGCCGATCAGCGACAAGGTTCCGGGCTCCGGGATCTGGCTGACCGCCAACTCGACCGCGACGTCGTCGAAGAAGATCCCCGAAGGATCATGGTAGCCGGACAATTGCAGGATGGTCGACGCCGATGTCGCCAGCAGGTTGCGAACGATGATCTGCGTTGACGGGCCGCCCGTCGTGATATCGGTGGACGTGTTCGTGGTCGGGAAGTTGTAGATGGCCGTGGCCAGCGCGTCTCCGAACATCACCTGTATTCCATTATCAAACTGAAATATCGGAAAGCCATCCGGGCCGATCACGCCGTCCGCGTACAGCCAGAAGCTCAGATCGTAGCGCTGGCCGATCGTCGTCGGCAGGACCTGGGTGGCGAAGCAGGAGAACCCGGGCCCGAAGCAACCGGTACTGAGCGAGTTGACGCCGCTGTGCGCACCGCGGCCGGCGTTTCCCAGAAACCAGCCATCGGTGAGCTCCCAGGCGCCATCGTTCAGTTCAAAGCTGCCGTCGCGGACGATATTGGCGCTTGCCGGCACGGCGAGCGCCACCAACAGCAGGATTGCCGCGGCGACACGCATTACGGAATTCATCGAGACCTCCTCTGAGCACATCGGGAAGTTAACGATGATTGATTTTCGCGAGGTCGAAGTCAAGGAAGGCCATCTGACCGGAGTCAATGCGGTGGCGGGCACCTGTCGCCCGCCGCCTGCTCACAGGCTCTGCACGAACTCCCGGATACCGCCCAGCAGCATTTCGATCGACATCGCCGTCAGGATCAGGCCCATCAGGCGCTCGAAGGCGGTCATGACTTGCGGGCCGAGTTTCTGCTGCAGCTTCTCGGCGCTCAGGAACACCGCCAGCCAGACCACGCCCACGGCAGCCAGCGCGGCGACGTGCACCATCGTGTCGGTGAAGCTGGTGGACGAGAACAGCAGCACGGTGGCCAGGGCCGACGGGCCGGCCAGCGCGGGAATCGCCAGCGGCACGATGAAGGGTTCGCCGCCTTCGCTCTTGCCCAGCACGCCGTCCGGGTGCGGGAAGATCATGCGGATCGCGATCATCAACAGGATCACGGCGCCGCCGATGCGCAGCGCGACGGGGCTCAGGTGCAGCGCTTCGAGGAAATGCTTGCCGAAGAACATGAACACCAGCAGCAACAAAAAGGCGATGCCGCATTCGCGGATCACGATCTTGTTGCGGCGCTCGATCGGGGTGTCTTTCAGGGCGGCGGCGAACAGGGGGACGTTGCCGAAGGGATCGGTGACGAGGATGAGCAGGATAAAGGTCTGGAAGAAGCTTTGGGTCATGGCTTGTTATTGTTGGGATGCCAAAAATTTTGGTGACGCAATATTATCAGTTCATCGAAGACCAATAAAAAAAACAGGGAAAGGCTTTCACCCTTCCCTGTCTTGCGCCGATCGTGCCGATCGAATTACTTCTCGAATTTCTTCAGCCACGCCGCCAGCTGATGCGGACGCAGGCCGTCATACTCTTCGAACGGCTGGTGGATCCACGGATTGTGCGGCAGGTCGTCCAGGTAGTAATCAGGACGGATCGACGAGGTGCCCTTGACCCAGATGACGGCCGACTTCACTTCGGTGACGTCCTTGTAGTTCTCGGTCAGGTGCTCGCTGACCTTGCGCAGGGTGACGCCCGAATCGGCCAGGTCGTCGACCAGCAGCACACGGCCGGCCAGCGGGCCCTTGGTCATGGTCATGTACTTCGAGATGTCCAGGTCGCCCTGCTTGGTGCCGGCTTCTTCGCGGTACGAGCTGGTCGACAGGATCGCCAGCGGCACGTCGAAGATGCGCGAGAACACGTCGCCAGGACGCACGCCGCCGCGCGCCAGGCACAGCACCTGGTCGAACTTCCAGCCCGATTCATAGACCTGCAGCGCCAGGCGCTCGATCAGGCGGTGGTATTCATCCCAGGAGACCCACAGGTCCTTGTCGGTCGATACGGGGGTATTCATCTTCTACTCCAGATTCTTCTTGGTTTATGCTGCGAACGGGTGACGCAGGACGATGGTTTCTTCACGGTCCGGACCGGTCGACACCATGTCGATCGGTACGCCAACCAGTTCTTCGATGCGCTTGATGTAGGCGCGGGCATTGGCCGGCAGCTCTTCCATCGACTTGGCGCCGACGGTCGATTCGGTCCAGCCAGGCATTTCTTCGTACACCGGCTCGCACAGCGCGGCTTCTTCGGCGCCGACCGGGAAGATGTCGACCGCGCGGCCGTCGATCTTGTAGCCGGTGCAGAGCTTCAGCGATTCGATGCCGTCCAGCACGTCCAGCTTGGTCAGGCACATGCCCGACACGCCGTTGATCTGGACCGAGCGGCGCAGCAGCGCGGCGTCGAACCAGCCGCAGCGGCGGGCGCGGCCGGTCACGGTGCCGAATTCATGGCCGATGCGCGACAGGTGCTCGCCCACGCCTTCTTCGGTCGACAGTTCGGCCGGGAACGGGCCCGAACCGACGCGGGTGGTGTAGGCCTTGGTGATGCCCAGGATGTAGTGCAGCATGTTCGGGCCGACGCCGGCGCCGGCGGCGGCATTGCCCGCCACGCAGTTCGACGAGGTGACGAACGGATAGGTGCCGTGGTCGACGTCGAGCAGCGAACCCTGCGCGCCTTCGAACAGCAGCTTGCCGCCCTGCTTGTGGGCCGCGTACAGCAGCGACGACACGTCGGCGACCATCGGACGCAGGCGCGGCACCAGTGCCATCGCGTCGTCGTAGGTCTGCTGGAAGTCGATCGCTTCGCCGCCCAGGTAGTTGACCAGCACGTGGTTGTGGTAGTCCAGGTTTTCCTTGAGCTTCTCGGCGAAACGCTCGGCGTTGAGCAGGTCGGCGATACGGATCGCGCGGCGCGCGACCTTGTCTTCGTAGGCCGGGCCGATGCCCTTGCAGGTGGTGCCGATCTTGTTCTCGCCGCGCTTGGCTTCGCGCGCCTTATCGATGGCGACGTGGTACGGCAGGATGATCGGGCAAGCCTCGGAGATCTTCAGGCGCGACACGACTTCGATGCCGGCGGCCTGCAGCTTGTCGATCTCGCGCATCACGTCCGGCACCGAGACCACGACGCCGTTGCCGATGTAGCAGGCCACGCCTTCGCGCATGATGCCCGATGGGATCAGCTGCAGCGCGGTCTTCTGGCCCTTGATCACCAGGGTATGGCCAGCGTTATGGCCGCCCTGGAAACGCACCACGCCAGCGGCGTGGTCGGTGAGCCAGTCGACGATCTTACCTTTGCCTTCATCGCCCCACTGGGTGCCGATGACAACGACGTTCTTTGCCACGTTAGTATTTGACATCACTTAACCTAAGTTTTTGAGAATCCAATTTCCGTTTTCGAGGACGAGCACGCGGTCGCACTCGAACTCGTCCTGAATATTGTCGTGACCAGGCATGCTCTGGATCACGACTTCGCCTGCCTTGCGCAGGTCAGCGATTTTTTCCTTCAGCTCGGGGGCATTGCCCCACGGCGCGCGGATGGAATGCTTGCGCTCGGCCGTCGGCAGCAGCCGGGCCAGTTCGCGCAGGTCGAGCGAAAAGCCGGTCGCCGGACGCGCGCGTCCGAAGGCCTCGCCCACATGATCATAGCGGCCGCCACGGGCGACGGCGTTCGGCAGGCCCGGCACGTACAGCGCGAACATGGCGCCGCTTTCGTACTGGTAGCCGCGCAGGTCGGCCAGGTCGATCGCGACGTCGGCGCGGCCAATGGCGCCGGCGGCCAGCGCGGCCAGCTCGGCCAGCGCCCGCTGAATGCCCGGCAGCGCCGGCAGCTGTTCGCGCGCCTTGGCCAGCACCTCGACGTCGCCGTACAGGTGCGGCAGCGCCAGCAGCGCCTGGCGGGTCTGCGGATAGTAATTCTTCGAGATCTCGTCCAGGCCCGGCGCATCCTTGGCGCGCAGCAGGCAATAGAGCTGGGTCTCGTCGCGCTTGGCGGCCGGGTCTTCGTTCAGCAGTGCGCGCAGCACGCCGACGTGGGCCAGGTCCAGGCGCACATTGGTAAAGCCCGCCAGGGCCAGCGAACCGAGGGCCAGCTCCTGGATCTCGGCGTCAGCTTCCAGGCCGGCATGGCCATAGATCTCGGCGCCGATCTGCACCGGCTCGCGGGTGGCGTGCAGGCCCGAGGGACGGGTATGCAGCACGCTGCCGGCATAGCACAGGCGCGTGATCGATTCGCGGTTCAGCAGGTGGGCGTCGATGCGCGCCACCTGGGTCGTCATGTCGGCGCGCAGGCCGAGCAGGCGGCCCGACAGCGGGTCGACCACCTTGAAGGTCTTGAGGTCGGTATCTTCGCCGGCGCCTGCCAGCAGCGACTCGGTGTATTCGAGCAGCGGCGGCATCACCAGCTCGTAGCCGTAGAGCCGGAAGTTATCGAGCATTAGGCGGCGCAGCTCTTCGATCTTGCGCGCTTCGGACGGCAAGACATCGGCAATATTCTCAGGCAATAGCCAGTTCGGCATGGGCAACAGATGGGAGTTGGGATAATTAGTTGCGACTGGCAAGGGCGACGACGGGCGTGCCAGCGCATGGCGCGAACGCCGAATCGGTGATTTTACCCGAAAACAGCGCGGGTGAGGCATGGAATGCTGGTTCGACAGCTTGCCGGGTTAACAATCTGCCACGCCCGGCATGCCTATACAAGCCGGCAAATCCCATGAAAAACGGGCTCCCGTTTTGCGGGAGCCCGTCCTGGGCAACGCCTGGAGGGTCGACTTAACGCCCCGACGCCGCCGGCTGCTTCATGTACTTGAAGAACTCCGAGCTCGGATCCACCACCAGCACGTCGCTGCGGTCCTTGAAGCTGGCGCGGTAGGCTTCCAGCGAACGGTAGTAGCGGGCGAACTCCGGGTTTTTGCCGAAGGCTTCGGCGTAGATGGCCGATGCTTTCGCGTCGCCGTCACCCTTGACCTTCTCTGCGTCGCGGAAGGCTTCGGCGATGATCACGGTGCGCTGGCGGTCGGCATCTGCGCGGATCTGCTCGGACTCGGCGGCGCCGGTCGAACGCAGCTCGTTGGCGACGCGGACACGCTCGGCGCGCATGCGTTCGTACACCGAGTTGTTGATCTGCTCGATGTAATCCACACGCTTGAGGCGCACGTCGACGATGCCGACGCCGATCTCTTTTGCTTCCGCCACGACCTTGGCCTGCACCGCCGCCATCACCGCGGCGCGCTCGCCGGAAATCACTTCGCGCACGGTGCGCTTGGTGATCTCGTCGTTCAGCGCCGCCTTGATGATCTGCGACATGCGATCGCGCGCACGGCTTTCATCACCGCCGAAGCTGACGTAGTACAGGCGCGGATCTTCGATACGCCATTTCATGAAGGCATCCACCAGGATGTTCTTCTTCTCGGCCGTGATGAAGCGGTCGGCGTCAGGCGTGTCCAGCGTCAGGATGCGCTTGTCCAGGTAGATCACGTTCTGGAACGGCGGCGGCAGCTTGAAGTGCAGGCCCGGCGTCGAAATCACTTCCTTCACCTGGCCGAGCGCGAACACGATCGCGAAGCGGCGCTGGTCGACGACGAAGATCGTGGACGACAGCAGCATCAGTGCGATGAAGCCCGCGACGAAAATAGTTACGAGGCGGTTCATCAGCGGGTCTCCCTGTCACGTGAGGAATCGCGGCTGCGCTCGTCTCGCTGGCGCACCGCTTCCATGGCCTGGGTCACTTCGGCCGGCTGGCCGGACTGCGGCAGTTGCACCGGGCCGGACTTGCTGCCGATCTGGGCGTCGTTGGCTGCCTGCTGCTGCATCAGCTTGTCGAGCGGCAGGTACAGCATATTGTTGTTGGCGCGCGAATCGATCATCACCTTGGTGGTGCTGGTGAAGATCTGCTGCATGGTGTCGATGTACATGCGGTCGCGGGTCACGGCCGGGGCGCGCGAATAGGCAGCCACCACCTGGTCGAAGCGGGCGGCGTTACCGGTCGCGTTCTCGACCACCATCGAGCGATATGCTTCGGCGTCCTGCTGCAGGCGGAAGGCCTGGCCGCGCGCAGCCGGGATGATCTGGTTCGCATACGCCTCACCCTCGTTGCGGGCGCGGGCGCGGTCTTGCCCTGCGCGCACGGCGTCGTCGAAGGCGCTCTGCACCTGCTCCGGCGGCTGCACACCCTGCATGGTGACGTTGGTGATCAGGGCGCCCAGCGCATAGCGGTCGCCGATCGCCTGCATCATCGAATGCACGTCGGCGGCGACCTTCTCGCGGCCCTCGTACAGGACGAAGTCCATCTTGTTGCGGCCGACCACTTCGCGGATCGCGGTCTCGGCGATCTGGCGCACGCTGTCGTCCTGGTCGCGGTTGTTGAACAGCCAGGCGACCGGGTCTTTCAGCGTGTACTGCACCGCGAACTGGATGTCGATGATGTTTTCGTCATCGGTCAGCATCAGCGATTCTTGCGGCTGCTTGTTGCGCACGTTGGCGCGGTAGCCGATCTCGGCAGTACGGATCTGCGAGGTATTGACGGTCTCGTGGGCCTGGAACGGATACGGCCAGCGCCAGTTGAAACCCGGCGTGGTCGAGTGGCTGTACTTGCCGAAGGTGGTCACGACGCCGACCTGGCCCTCTTGCACGATGAAGGCGCCGCTGGCGAGCCAGATGAAGCCGACGATGATGGCGATCACGCCGGCGCCGATGCCGGCGCCGCGCATTTCGCCGCGCGGGCCGCCATTGTCGCCGCCGCCGTTATTGTTGCCGCGGCCGCCGAACATGCGGTTCAGGCGCGCATTGAAATCGCGCCACATCTGGTCGAGGTCGGGAGGACCGTCACCGGGGCGGCGACCATCCTGGGCCTTGCGGTCGTCTTCGGGGTTGCGTCCCCAGCGTGGGTCGTTCAGCGACAGTTTGACGCCGAATCTTTTTAGTAGAGAAACAAGCATAGGCTAGTTGGGCCTGACATGGGTGGAAGTTGGCATATTGTCGGCAAGACCGCCGGGGTGCGCGTCCACCGACGCGTCGTCCTCGGCGAGCCCGAAGGCTTCGTCGTGCTCTTCGTTTTCTGGGTTGCTGTACCCGCCTGGGCCGGGCGCGGAGCTGGCCGCCTCGGCGATTGCCGAACGCAGCAGATCCAGGCCGGCGCCACTGTGGGCGCTGATGAAAACCCGGTTGATCTTATCATACTCATCACGCTCGACCCCAGGTTCCAGCCCGGCGGCATCGATCTTGTTCCATACCAAAATTTGCGGAACATGATCTGCGCCAATCTCGCGCAAGACTTCATTGACCTGTTCGACCTGTTCCATGCGCGTCGGGGAAGCGCTGTCGACCACGTGCAGCAAGAGGTCGGCATGGATGGTTTCTTCCAGCGTGGCGCGGAACGCCGCCACCAGTTGGTGCGGCAGTTCGCGCACGAAACCGACGGTGTCCGAGATGACGACGCTGCCCACCTCGTCGCCCAGGTACATGCGGCGGCTGGTGGTATCCAGGGTCGCGAACAGCTGGTTCGCCACATACACGCCGGCTTTCGTCAGCGTGTTGAACAGGGTCGACTTGCCGGCATTGGTATAACCGACGAGCGACACCGAGAAGGTCTTGTTGCGGCCGCGCTGGCGGCGCTGGGTCTCGTGCTGCTTGCGCAGCTTGCCGAGGCGCGCGCGCAGCATCTTGACCCGTTCGCCGATCAGTCGGCGGTCGGTCTCGAGCTGGGTTTCACCCGGACCGCGCAGGCCGATACCGCCTTTTTGACGTTCCAGGTGGGTCCAGCCGCGGATCAGGCGCGTGGCCAGGTGCTGCAGTTGAGCCAGCTCAACCTGAAGCTTGCCCTCGTGGCTCTTGGCGCGCTGGGCGAAGATGTCGAGGATCAGGCTGGTGCGGTCGATCACGCGCAGCTGGAGGCGACGCTCCAGGTTGCGCTGCTGGGCAGGAGAGAGAGCGTGATTGAAAATGACGATCTCGGCGCCAAGGGCCTTGGCGTCGAGGGCGATTTCGTCGGCCTTGCCGCTGCCGACGAAATGCGCGGGGTCCGGGCTGCTGCGCTTCGCCGTGATCGTGGTGATCGGATCGGCGCCGGCGGAGCGCGCAAGCAGTGACAGCTCATCGAGACTGGCGGCAAAGTCGCCAGTCCCGAAGTCGATGCCGACCAGCGCTGCGCGCAGGGTTGGAGTGCCGGGGGCGTCAGCCATCGGCCTTACTCGGCTTCGTTGGAGTCGAGGTTAAGGTTGACGGCACGTGCCGGCACGACGGTGGAAATGGCATGCTTGTAGACCATCTGGGTCACGGTATTACGAAGCAAGACGACGTATTGATCGAAGGATTCGATATGACCCTGGAGTTTGATACCGTTGACGAGGTAGATGGAGACAGGGACGTGTTCCTTGCGCAAGGCGTTGAGGAATGGGTCTTGTAACAGTTGCCCTTTGTTGCTCATAACAGCTCCGTAATGTTGTTGTAGTTAAAAGTTTGAGGCGATTTGCCGGTTTTCAAGTAGCTAGAGCCATATTCTGCGTAAGCGAATGCAGCCCTAAGCCTACTGTAACCTGTTTTGCCGCTTTTTGTCGTACTGCTACTGTCCTGGATATGTAATTTCAATCCTTGGCAAACGGGTTTTTCCCGCTGCGCAGCTCGATCCGCAGCGGCGTGCCGACGAGATTGAACGTGTCACGGAAGTGCTTTTCCAGATACCGCTTATAGGGTTCCGTGATTCCCTCCAAAGCATTACCGTGGATGACGATGATCGGCGGATTCTGGCCGCCTTGGTGGGCGTAGCGCATCTTCGGACGCGAGGTGCCCTTGCGCTTCGGCTCCTGCTTCTCGACCGCCTCTTGCAGCGCGCGCGTCAGGCGCGGCGTCGACAGGTTGGCGGTGGCGGCGGCATAGGCAGAC
The DNA here is from genome assembly GCF_017582745.1 of Massilia oculi. Classification (GTDB taxonomy): domain Bacteria; phylum Pseudomonadota; class Gammaproteobacteria; order Burkholderiales; family Burkholderiaceae_D; genus Telluria; species Telluria oculi_A. Next base: position 99,667 of record NZ_JAFVIM010000017.1, on the reverse strand, counting down.
TCCACCGACTTGAGCAGCTGGCTGATGCCGGTGCCGCGCAGCGCCGAGACGAAATGGGTCTTGGCGAAGCCCAGGAAGTCCAGCTTGCGGTCGAGGTCGTTCTTGACCTGGTCGCGCTGGTCCGATTGCAGGCCGTCCCACTTGTTGACGGCCACCACCAGCGCCCTGCCCGACTCCAGGATGAAGCCGGCGATGTGGGCATCCTGCTCCGAGATGTCTTGCTGGGCATCGAGCAGCAGGATGACGACGTTGGCGTCCGAGATCGACTGCATGGTCTTGACCACCGAGAACTTCTCGATGGCTTCGAAAATCTTGCCGCGGCGGCGGATGCCGGCGGTGTCGATCAGCGTGTACTTCTTGCCGTCGCGCTCGAACGGCACTTCGATCGCATCGCGGGTGGTGCCCGGCATGTCGAAGGCGATCACGCGCTGCTCGCCGACCAGGGTGTTGATCAATGTGGACTTACCAACATTGGGACGGCCGACGATGGCGATCTTGAAGCCGTGGTCGGCCGGCTCGAGTTCTTCCGGCTCGTCGGGACGCTGGGCGAAGGCGATGTCGAGCGCCTCGTTGACCAGGTCGTGCACGCCGTCGCCATGGGCGGCGGAGATCACGTAGGGGTCGCCCATGCCGAGTTCATAGAAATCGGCAGTGACCGAGGTGTACTTCATGCCTTCCGACTTGTTCACCACCAGCATGACCTTGCGGCCACTCTTGCGCAGGTAGTCGGTGATCGTTTTGTCATGCGGAGTCAGGCCCTGGCGGCCGTCTACGATGAACACGACCACGTCGGCCTCGGCCACGGCCTGGCGCGTCTGCAGCGCCATTTCATGCATGATGCCTTCTTTGGCGACCGGCTCGAAACCGCCCGTGTCGATGACCAGGAATGGCCGTTCGCCAATCCGGCCTTCGCCATAGTGGCGGTCGCGCGTCAGGCCAGGGAGGTCGGCCACCAGCGCGTCACGCGAACGGGTCAGGCGGTTAAATAAGGTCGATTTCCCGACGTTGGGACGACCTACGAGTGCGATTACCGGCTTCATGTTTTATTCTATTCGACCGCGATGGCGGTCACAGTTCCATTTTGTGTTTGAAAAATCAGGTTCGTGCCGGCCACCAGCGGCGTACCCATGATCGGGCTGCCATCGGTCGCTGCGCGCGCCAGGAAAGATCCGTCCTCGCGCGACAGGAAGTGCACATAGCCTTCGAAGTCGCCGACCGCGACGGCGCGGCCATACGACAGCGGGGTCGAGAGGCGGCGGAAGGCCAGCTTGTCGTTCTTCCAGCTGGAAGAACCCGTGTCGCGGGTGAAGGCATGCAGGGCGCCCTTGTCGTCCGGTGCGAACACGTACAGCTGGTCGACGGCGACACCGGCATCCGACGACAGGTCACGGGTCCACTTGGCCGAACCGGTGACCAGGTCGAAGCAGCCTACGCGGCCCTGGTAGGACACGGCGCACACCTCGTTTTCGAACAGCACCGGCGCCCCGCCGATATCGGTCACACGCTCCAGTTCGGTGGCGCCGCGCGAGACGCCCACCTCGACGTCCCAGCGCGGTGCGCCGGTAGCCAGGATCATCGACGACAGCTTGCCGCCCGGCTGGGCCACGATGACGTCGGTCCCGGCCACGATCATGCCCGGCGCATTGCGCAAGGTGAGCGGCGGCGCGACTTTTTGCACGGTCCACTTCGTCTTGCCGTTGGCGGCATCGATGCCGACGATGCGGTTGTCGATCGAGCGCGCCACGACGATGCCCTGCGACACCACCGGCGCCGACAGGATCTCGCTCGACAGCTGGCTGTTCCACAGTTTCTTGCCATCCATGTCGAAGGCCAGCAGCTGGCCCTTGTCGGCGCCGACCACGATCAGGTTGCCGTCGGTGCCGACGCCGGCCGACAGTTCGGTGTCGGCCTTGATGCGCCACAGCTGCTTGCCGCTCTCGGCTTCGACGCGCGCGATGGCGCCGTCGGCGCCGGCCACGACCACGGTGTTGCCGGTCAGCGCAGGCGAGAAGGTGTAGCCGCGCGCCTTGCCGATATCAAGTTTCCATGCAGTACGCACGGCCATGCTGCCTTTCAGCTCGACCAGCTTGGCCGGCTGGTCGCCCTTCTTTTCCGACGCGAATGGATTGAGCGAATTGAGGGTCGAGCAACCCGTCATCAGGGCCAGTACGCCGACACCAACAAGCTTGCTGCAAATACGCATTTTGTTCTACCTTGTTCCTGGACTATAGAGGACGCAAGGCCCGCGCCGCCGTCAGGCGTGCGCGGGCCCTCTCATGGGGGAGGTTTACGCGGCTGCCTTTTGCTCGGCAGCTGCTTCCGATTTCTTGTCGGCCGGCACGGTGCCGCCGATCGCTTCCAGCTTGATCTGCACCAGCTGGCGGCCAGGCGCGTTCGGATCCATGGCGGCGATCGCCGCGACATAGGCCGCGCGCGCTTCGTTCAGCTTGTTCTGCGCGACCAGCACGTCGCCCTTGCGGTCGTTCACTTCCGAGGTGAACTGCGGCAGGAACTTGCCGTTCAAGACCTTCAGCGCTTCGTCGAATGCCTTCTCGTCCAGCAGCACGCCGGCCAGGCGCAGGTTGGCGATCGACTTGTATTCGTCGTTGCCGTGCTCGGCCGCCCACTGCAGGTGCGTCTTGGCGGTCTTGAGGTCGTTGGCTTCGAAGGCGGTCTTGGCCGCGGCCAGGGCTGCCATCGGGGCATAGGCCGACGATTCGTACTTGGCGCGGATATCGCCCGCGACGCGCTGCACCTTGGCATTGTCGTTCGCCAGCAGCGAGGTCTGCAGCTCGTCATACAGCGCCGACGCCTCGACCGACTTGTTGCGCTGGTGGGTTTTCCAGTAGTTCCAGCCGGCGTAGGAGCCGAGCGCGAGAATCAGGACCCAGATGATGATGTTGCCGTACTGCGACCAGAACGCCTTGAAGGAATCAAGCTGTTCCTGTTCCTGGTGATCGTATGCCATGTGCGTATTCTTGTAGTGAGTGGTTCGAAAATGTGGCCAGTGCCGGGATCAATGCCGGTGCACGTGGTCGTGGTCGTGGTCGCAATCGGGGCCGTGAACATGTCCACCGACGATCTGGTCGACCAGGTAGTCGACCACTTCCTCGAACGGTACGCTGGCCTGCTGCTGTTCGCCAATCTCGCCGCGCATTGTTTTCACTTGCGCGGCATTGTTCGCGATCTCGTCCTGGCCGATGATGACGGCAAAGGCGGCGCCGCTGCCATCGGCCTTCTTCATCTGGCTCTTGAAGCTGCCCGCACCCGTTGGCGTTGCGCAATGTAACACAACATCCAGGCCGGCATCCCGAATCCGCTCGGCCAGGATGAAGGACTGCAGCTGCGCTTCTTCACCCTGGTGGACCATGTAGACGTCGCACACGTTCGGCTCGGCCGGCTCGCCCAGTCCCTTCATGAGCTCGATGATGCGTTCCATGCCCATCGCGAAACCGACCGCCGGGGTCGGCTTGCCGCCGAAGGTCTCGATCAGCGGATCGTAGCGGCCGCCGGCGCAGATCGTGCCCTGGGCGCCCAGCTCGTCGGTGACCCACTCGAACACGGTGCGGTTGTAGTAATCCAGGCCGCGCACCAGGCGCGGGTTGACGGTGTACTGCACCGCATTCTTGTCCAGCAGCGCCTTGACGCCGTTGAAGTGGGCCAGCGATTCCTCGCCCAGGTAGTCCAGCAGGCGCGGGGCGGCGTTGACCATCTCCTGCATCGCCGGGTTCTTGGTGTCCAGGATGCGCAGCGGATTGCTGTGCAGGCGGCGCTTGGCCTCAAGGTCGAGGATGTCCTCGTGTTTTTCCAGGTAGGCGATCAGGTCGGCGCGGTGGCGGTTGCGCTCTTCGGCATTGCCGATCGAGTTCAGCTCCAGGCGCACGTTCTGCAGGCCCAGGTCATCCCACAGGCGGCGCGACATCATGATCATCTCGGCGTCGATGTCCGGGCCCGAGAAGCCGATCGCTTCGGCGCCGAACTGGAAGAACTGGCGGTAGCGGCCGCGCTGCGGACGCTCGTGGCGGAACATCGGGCCCTTGTACCACAGGCGGCGCGGGCCGTCGTAGACCAGGTTGTGCTCGAGCACGGCGCGCACGACGCTGGCCGTGCCTTCCGGACGCAGGGTCAGCTGGTCGCCGTTCATCGAGTCTTCGAAGGAATACATCTCCTTCTCGACGATGTCGGTGACGGCGCCGATGGCGCGCGAGAACAGGCCCGTCTGCTCGACGATCGGGGTCACGATCTTCTGGTAGCCGTAGCTCTTGAGGATCGTTTCGGTGGTGTTCTCGAACAGCTCCCACAGCGGCGCGTCTTGCGGCAGGATGTCGTTCATGCCTTTGATGGCGACGATTTTTTCTGGTTTGGACATTTTGATTAACTCTTCGACTTATTCCGTCACCGCTTCGCGGCTATAGTTCTTCTTCACATAATCGAGCACGATGGTCTTGAACTCATCGACGATGCGCTCGCCGCGCAGGGTCGCGAATTTCTGGCCGTCGACGAACACCGGCGCTGCCGGCGATTCGCCGGTGCCGGGCAGGCTGATGCCGATGTTCGCGTGCTTCGATTCGCCTGGGCCGTTGACGATGCAGCCCATCACGGCCACGTTCATCGCCTCCACGCCCGGATACGTTTTCTTCCATTCCGGCATCTGCTCGCGCAGGAAACTCTGGATGTTATCCGCCAGCTCCTGGAACACGGTCGAGGTCGTACGACCGCAGCCCGGGCAGGCGATCACCATCGGGGTGAACTTGCGCAGGCCCATGGTCTGCAGGATTTCCTGGCCCACCACCACCTCGCGGGTGCGGTCGCCGCCCGGTTCAGGCGTGAGCGAGATGCGGATGGTGTCGCCGATGCCCTCTTGCAGCAGCACCGACAGCGCCGCGGTCGAGGCGACGATGCCCTTGCTGCCCATGCCGGCCTCGGTCAGGCCAAGGTGCAGCGGGTAGTCGCAGCGGCGCGCCAGTTCGCGGTAGACCGCGATCAGGTCCTGCACGCCCGACACCTTGCACGACAGGATGATCTTGTCGCGCGCCAGGCCGACTTCTTCGGCGCGCACGGCGTTTTCGATCGCCGACGTGATCAGGGCTTCGTACATCACCGCCTGGGCGCTCCACGGATTGGCGCGCGCGGCATTTTCGTCCATGATGCGGGCCAGCAGCGACTGGTCCAGACTGCCCCAGTTGACGCCGATGCGGACCGGCTTGTCGTACCTGGCGGCGATCTCGATCATCTGGGCGAACTGGGTGTCGCGCTTGGCGCCCTGCCCCACATTGCCCGGATTGATGCGGTATTTCGACAGCGCCTGCGCGCATTCCGGATAGTCGCGCAGCAGCAGGTGGCCGTTGTAGTGGAAGTCGCCGACCAGCGGCACGTCGACTTCCATGCGGTCGAGCTGTTCGCGAATCGCCGGCACGGCGGCCGCCGCGGCCGGGGTGTCGACCGTGATGCGCACGATTTCGGAACCGGCGCGCGCCAGGTCCTTGACCTGGATCGCGGTGCCGATCGCGTCGGCGGTATCGGTATTGGTCATCGACTGCACCACCACCGGGGCGTCGCCGCCCACCCATACCGTGCGGGCGCCGTGCGAGACGGCGACCTTGCGGCTGGCGCGGCGCGCCAGCGGGCCGGAGGGAATTGCTTCTGGAGTGCAGGCTTCGTTCAACGAATTCATTTGGTGTATTCCAGCTTCAGCTTATTTCAGCGCCACGCGCGCGATGGTGCGGCCCGGCTGCTGCGGCAGCGCGACGTCGGCGCCGCGCAGGGTCGCGGTCACGCCGCCAGGGGCCCCGACCACCAGGGTCGCCGGGCCGGACAGCTCGATCGACTCGGTGCTGCCGCCCTTGACCAGGCGCGAGATCAGCGGACGGCCGCCGGCGCTCGGGCGTACTTCGATCCAGGAATCCTCGCGCACGTTCAGCACCAGGGTATTGGCGCCGGCGGTGGGCGCCACGGCGGTGACCGGTGCGGCGGCGGTCGAGACGGTTGGAGCCGGGGTTGCGCCAGGCGCGGCGGCGGTCGGCGTTCCCGCTGCGGGTGCCGGCGCGCCGGCCGGCGGCGGCACGGCCGGCACCGGTGCGGTCGGGGTGGCCGGCGCCGCGCCCGGCGTCGAACCTGGGGCGGCCGCCGGCGGCGCGCTTTCGCCGGCCGGCGCCGGCACCGAGATCAACGGCACCGATGGATTGATCAGGCCTTGCGGAGCAGCATGCGCAGGCGCCGAGCCCGGCGCAACGACGCCGGCGGCAGGGTTTTCCAGCACCGTGGCGTCGCCCGCCTGGCCATCGCGCTGCAGGTTCGGAATCAGGTCGAACTGCCAGGCCGCGACGGCGGCGCCGGCCACTACCACGGCGGCGGCGATCCAGCCCAGCGGCAGGCGGTTGCGTTTGCCGCCCATGGGAAAGCGGGTCTCGGAGAACGTGGCCGGACGCTGTTCGCGGCGCACGGCGCCGGCATTGATGGGAGCGCCGGCCTGGGCTTCCGGTGGCATGTTCAGTTCGATCATCGACACCAGCGGCGCGGCGTCGATCTTGAGCAGCTTGGCATAGGCGCGCACGAAGCCGCGAGTCACGGCCGGGCTAGGCAGCGCAGCGTAATCGCCCGCTTCCAGCGCCACCACCTGGCGCGGGGCCAGCTTGAGCTGGTCCGCCACCTGTTCCACACTCCAGCCCATCGCTTCGCGCTGGGATTGCAGGGTCTTGCCAGGGATGCCGGGCTGGTTGCCCGGCGTAGCCGGCTGATCTGCTTGCTCGTTCATTGTCCTCGTCCTTGTCCGTGTGAGCTTCTAGTTGAGCTTGTTTTTGTTTACTCGTCGAAAGCGCCGCGCTCGAACGCCGCGTATTCGGGCGAACCGGGGAAACGCCGCCGCAGCTGGGCCGCAAGCGTCGCCTCGTGGGTCCGGTCGCCCAGCTTGCGCTGTACGCGCAGCGCGAGCCAGAGCGCATCGGCCGGCAGTGTCTCGATACTTGCCGTCTCGATCAGGCGATTCACGAAAAAACCGGCGCGCTGCATGTCGCGCCGCTCGTAGTACACCCGCGCCAGGCCGGCATTCACGGCCGGCAGCGACGGGCTCAAGCGCAGGGCCTCGAGCAGGTAGCGCTCGGCCGCGTCGATATTCCCGTTCTTGATGCTGCACGCGCCCGCATTGATCAGCGCGGAAAGCGGCGTCTGATAGGCGGGATTCTTGAGCGCGGCATCGAAATAACGCAAGGCCTCGACTGGCTTGTTCACCGACTGGCACAGGAAGGTGCCGTAGTTGTTCGCGAATTCGGGATTACCCGGTTCGAGTCGCAACGCGTGGCGATGGTTCTCGTCGGCCAGCGGGAACTGCCCCATCGAGGTATAGATCAGAGCCCGCAGGCCGTAGGCGTCGGCGTAGTTCGGATCGGCCGCCAGCGCCTGCTTGACTTCGTCGAGGGCGATCTCGTGCTTGCCCTCCTGGTAGTAGCCGACCGCCAGCTGCACCCGGATCGAGGCGCGCTTTTCCAGCGCGGTCTGGTCCGAGGCGGTCTTGAGTTCGCCGTCGCGCGTGGTCGCCGCGCCGCCCGACCCCGTGCCGGCGCAACCGGCCAGCAAAGCGAGGGACAGGGTCGATGCGAATGCGAGCCAGCCGGCGGCGAATTTCATCAGGTCGGGATCTCCACGATACGGCCGAAATCGGCGCCGAACTTCTTCTGGTATTCGGCCATCTTTTCCATCCGCTCGGCCACGCGGGTGCGGTCCTTGACCTCGCCCGCCAGCTGGCCGCAGGCGGCGTCGATGTCGTCGCCGCGCGTCTTGCGCACGGTGGTCACGATGCCGGCGTTCATCAGCACTTCGGCGAAGGCCTTGATGCGCGGATTCTTGGAGCGGAACAGGCCCGACTCGGGGAACGGGTTGAACGGGATCAGGTTGAACTTGCAGTTCACGCCGACCACCGGATCGTTCACCAGCGCGATCAGTTCTCGCGCGTGCTCGTCGCTGTCGTTGAAGCCGTCGAGCATGCAGTACTCGAAAGTGATGAAGTCGCGCGGCGCGAACTCGAGATAGCGCTTGCAGGCGGCCATCAGCTCGCGCAGCGGATATTTTCTGTTCAGCGGCACTAATACATCGCGCAGCGCATCGTTCGAGGCGTGCAGCGACACGGCCATGGCCACCGGCACGTCTTGCGACAGCTTGTCGATATTCGGCACCACGCCCGAGGTCGACAGGGTCACGCGGCGGCGCGACAGGCCGTAGGCGTTATCGTCGAGCATCATCTTGAGCGCGGTGACGGTCGGCTCGTAGTTCAGCAGCGGCTCGCCCATGCCCATCATCACGACGTTGGTGATCTGGCGCTCGCCTTTCGGGCCGGGCTCGATGCCCTTGGTGCGGCGCAGCTCGAACTCGGCCATCCACAGCTGGCCGATGATTTCGGCGACCGTCAGGTTGCGGTTGAAGCCCTGCTTGCCGGTCGAGCAGAAACGGCAGTTGACGGCGCAGCCCGCCTGCGTGGAGATGCACAGCGTGCCGCGGTTTTCTTCCGGGATGAACACGGTCTCGACCGCGTTGCCGTTGCCGACGTCGACCAGCCATTTGCGGGTGCCGTCGCTGGCCGTCTTGTCGCTCACGATGGCCGGCGCACGCACTTCGGCGCGCGACTTCAGCTTTTCGCGCAGCGACTTGGCCAGGTCGGTCATGCTGTCGAAGTCGCTTGCTCCGAACTGGTGTATCCAGCGTTGCAGTTGCTTGGCGCGGAACGGTTTCTCACCCAAGTCGGCGCAGTAGGCGACGAGTTGCGCGGGATCAAAATCCAGCAGGTTGGTGAGAGTTGTCATGGCTAAATTCCTATATTTCCGAACCTGCTCGCATCGCCCCGCGGGCGCAGGCGAGCAGGTTACTCATTTAAATTAGTCCGGGGGAATCGATCCGGGGAACGCCCGGACTGCGCTCCCCCTTACTAATTAACGCGAGTAGACGTTCAGTGCTGGGAAGTAGTAAGCGATTTCCACAGCGGCGGTTTCGGCAGCGTCCGAACCGTGAACGGCGTTGGCGTCGATCGAATCAGCGAAGTCGGCGCGGATGGTGCCGGCGTCGGCTTTCTTCGGATCGGTAGCGCCCATCAGGTCGCGGTTTTTCAGGATCGCGCCTTCGCCTTCCAGCACCTGGATCATCACCGGACCCGAGATCATGAAGTCGACCAGGTCCTTGAAGAACGGACGCGCAGCGTGCACTGCGTAGAAGCCTTCGGCTTCAGCGCGCGACAGTTGCACCATGCGGGCAGCCACGATCTTCAGGCCGGCTTCTTCGAAACGGCTATAGATTTTGCCGATCACGTTTTTTGCAACTGCGTCCGGCTTGATGATGGACAGGGTGCGTTCGATTGCCATGAGAAAACTCCAATAAAAGTAAGGTTTTGAACTGAGAAATTCGTTTGAACTTTGGGACTCAATCAACCTTTAATTTTACCATACCTGCCCCAGATATCCGATATTGCGGTCGTGGCAAGCATGGTGTTACAGTGGCGGCAAAAGTCCGTCCAATGTGAGCCTTTCTTCATCTTCAGTTAAGAAAGATGCGATAGGATCAAGGTGACGTACCTCGCGCAGCACTCGCACGTACCATTTATCTAACCGGAGGCACTATATGTACCCTAGTACCCAACAGCAAAGTACCATCGACCTGAGCAAAGGTGGTCAGGCCACGCGTAACAAAGTGTTACGTAACACGTATTGGCTGCTGGCGCTGTCGATGATCCCGACCGTCCTGGGCGCCGTTGCCGGCATGTCCTTCGGCATCGCCTTCACTGGCATCATGGGCTTCGTGATCTTCCTCGCGGTTGCCTTCGGCTTCATGTGGGCCATCGAAAAGAACAAGGATTCCGGCCTGGGCGTCGCCCTGCTGCTCGGCTTCACCTTCTTCATGGGCATGATGCTGGCCCCGTTGCTGACCCACACGCTCAATTACTCGAACGGCGCCAGCCTGATCATGACCGCCTTCGGCGGCACCGCCGTCGTGTTCGCCGTGATGGCCAGCATCGCCACCACCACCAAGCGCGACTTCTCGGGCATGGGCAGCTGGCTGATGGCCGGCGTCGTCGTCCTGCTGCTGGCGGTTGTCGCCAACATCTTCCTGCAGATGTCGGCGCTGTCGATCGTGATCTCGGTCCTGGCGATCGGTATCTTCTCGGCCTTCATCCTGTATGACGTGCAGCGCATCGTCAACGGCGGCGAGACCAATTACGTCACCGCCACCCTGTCGATCTACCTGAACGTGTTCAACATCTTCAGCAGCCTGCTGCGCCTGCTGGGCATCGTGGGCGGCGACGACTGATCGATCGCTGTTTCTCGACAAGAAACCGGCCTGCGGGCCGGTTTTTTCATGGGCGCGTCAAACGCAGCAGGCTGGCATCGACGCCATCCGTAAGGACATAGATCGCGCCGTCCGGGCCGACCTTGACGTCGCGCATGCGCTGATTCAGTTCTGCCAGCAGCGTCTGCTGGCCGACGATCCTGCCGCCATCGCGCACGACGCGGTGCACGGCGCGACCGCGCAGCGCCGGCACCAGCAGGTCGCCGCGCCACTCGGGGAACTGGTCGCCGCGATAGACCGCCAGTCCGGCCGGTGCGATCGACGGGGTCCATTCCAGCAGCGGCGCTTCGAAGCCGGCCAGGCGGCTGAATGGCGTCACGCGGCCGAACGGATAATCGATGCCGGCCGTGACGAGCGGCCAGCCGTAGTTCTTGCCTGCCACGATGCGGTTGATCTCGTCGCCGCCGCGTGCGCCTTGTTCGGTGAGCAGCAGCTCGCCCGTAACGGGATCGACGGCGATGCCCTGCGGGTTGCGGTGACCGAGACTATAGATCTCGGGCGCGGCGTCGGGACGCTTGACGAAGGGATTGTCGGGCGGCGCCTTGCCGTCGCGGTCGAGCCGGACGACGGTGCCGAGGTGATTGCCGACGTTTTGCGCCTCTTCGCGGCGCCAGTTGCCGTCGCCGACCGTCAGCACCAGCGTCTGATCCGGCAGGAAAGCGATGCGGCCGCCGTTATTGCCGGCGCGCGGCTTCGGCGTGGAACTGAACAGGACCCGGACGTCCTCCAGCCGGTCATTCTCCAGCCTGGCCCGCACCAGGCGCGTGCCATTGGCGCCCTCCTCCCCATGACCCATCGTCAGGTAGAGCAAGTCATTGCGCTCGAATGCGGGGTCGATGGCGACATCCATCAGGCCGATGGTGCCGCCGCGCTGGAACACGGGCGGCAGGCCGCCGGTGGCGATCGGCTTCTTCGCGCCATCTTCACCGATGGCGACCAGGCGCCCGGCCATCTCGGTGACGAGCAGGCGGCCATCCGGCAGGAAGGCCAGCGACCATGGCCGATCGAGCCCTTGCGCCACGGTCTCGATCCGGTACGTGGTGGGATCGACCGCATCGAGCTTGTCGGCCGCGCCGGGCGAGGTAACGAGGAAGAGCGCCGCCGGAACCAGGGCCATCAGCGCCGCCGCCAGCACCTGGCGACGCGGCTCCGTGGCCTGCCGCGCCGGCGATATCATGCGGGCATAGACCAGGCCGCCGGCAATCCCGCTCAGGGCCATCAGCGCGTGCTCGAGCCCACCGCGGGTCGCGGCGATCGCCGGCATGGGAATGACGTTGAGCATCAGCCAGAATGCCGCCCACAGGCCGGCGGCGGCGGCCGCGGCGAACAACGGCGCGCGGCGCGCCGGCCCGGCCGCACGTCCAATCGCGTGCGCGGCCAGCATCGCGGGCAGCAACGCGGCGAAGGAGATGCCGATCATGACCGGGCCGAAGCCCGCCAGGTCTTGCAGCGTGGTCCAGGCCCGCAGCGACAGCGGAATCGACGCGCCGAGCGCGGTGAGTTCGCCGAGATTGACCTGGGTTTGCACCAGGCTGGCGACCATCCCGGTCGCGACGGCGGCGGCCAGCAGGGCTGCCGCGTGGCGACCGAGCTGCTTCACTCAGGCCGCCGCATCAGTTGCCGGCACGTCGGCCAGTACATAGGTGGCGCCATCGGCTGCCGGCGCCGGCCTGGCGCCCAGCTCGAACACGCCGATCGATTCGACGTGCGAGGTGTGCGGGAACATGTTCACCACGCCCGCCTTCTTCATCACATAGCCCGCCTTGTGCACCAGGATGCCGGCGTCGCGCGCCAGGGTCGATGGGCTGCACGAGACGTAGACGATGCGCTGCGGCATCAGGTCTTCATTGGTCTCGCGCAGCTCGGCCAGCGCCAGCGCCAGCGCCATGGCGCCGTCGCGCGGCGGGTCGATCAGCATGCGATCGAATTTGCCCAGCGCTACCAGGTCGTCCTTGGTGACTTCGAACAGGTTGCGGGTCGAGAACGAGGTCTTCTCCGCCAGGCCGTTCGCCTTCGCATTGTCCAGCGCGCGCGTGGTGAGCGCCGTGCTGCCCTCGATGCCGACCACCTCACGCGCCTGGGTCGCCAGCGGCAGGGTGAAGTTGCCCAGGCCGCAGAACAGGTCGGCCACGCGGTCGTCCTTCTGTACTTCCAGCAGGCGCAGCGCCTTCGACACCAGCACGCGGTTGATGTGGTGGTTCACCTGGGTGAAGTCGGTGGGCTTGAACGGCATGCGGATGCCGAACTCGGGCAGCGTGTAGTACAACTCCTTGCCCAGTGGGTAGAACGGATAGGCGGTGTCCGGACCCTTCGGCTGCAGCCACCACTGGATCTCCCATTTGTCGGCAAAGGCCTTGACCAGCACCTCGTCGGCCGGCGTGAGCGGCGCCATGATGCGCAGCACCAGCACCGTCGTCTCTTCGCCGATCGCCACCTCGATCTGCGGCATCTGGTTGTAGATCGACAGGCCGCCGACCAGCTCGCGCAGCGGCACCAGCAGGCGCGCGACGTGGTCCGGCAGGATCTCGCAGGTGGTGATGTCGGCCACGTAGGACGAGGCGCGCTCGTGGAAGCCCACCAGGACGCCGCCCTTCTTCGCCACGTGGCGCACCGACAGGCGCGCGCGGTAGCGATAGTCCCACGTCGGGCCATACATCGGGCGCATGATCATCTCGGCCTTCACTTTGCCGAGGTGCCACAGGTTATCTTCCAGCACGCGGCCCTTCATGGCCACCTGCGCGCTCGGCTCCAGGTGCTGCATCGAGCAGCCGCCGCAATAGCCGAAATGCTGGCACTTCGGCTCGACCCGCATCGACGAGGCGCGCTGCAGGGTGACCATGCGGCCCGCTTCCCAGTTCTTTTTCTTGCGCGTCGTCTCGAAGCTGACGCGTTCGCCCGGCAGCGCGCCTTCGACGAAGATCACCTTGCCTGGCGAGCCGTCCTCGTTCTCGAGGTGGCCCACGCCGCGGCCGTCCATGTCGAGGGATTTGATGTCGATGAAGATTTCTTGCATGGTGATGAGAAAGTGGGGTGAAGGCAGGGAGCTGGCCCTGGCCGGCGGCGCATGCTTCAACGGCCGCGCAAAAAGAAAAAATGGCCGAAACGGCCCGGCGGGCATCATAGCAAGGAATCGAAGTGGACGCTACCGGAGGGATTGTCGTTACAACAAGGAGTCGCGCACCACACCCCGCGCCGCCATCGCGCGCTTGAGCTTGACCAGCGCTTCCTGCTGGATCTGGCGTACCCGCTCGCGCGTCACGCCCATCTCTTCGGCCAGGGTTTCCAGGGTGGCCGGATCGTCGTTGTCGAGGCCGAAACGGCGGGTGACGACCAGGCGCTGCTTGTCCGGCAGCCGGGTCAGCCAGTCGCGCACCAGCACCGCTACCTCTTGCTGCTCGGCGTGGGCGTCGGGACTGCCTTCGCCGTCGTCGGGCAGCATGTCCATCAGGCTCGACTGCGGATCGTTGTCGAGCGGCGCATCGAGCGAGGTCGCGTGCTCGGACAAGGTCAGTATGTCTTGCACTTCCTCCACCGGACGCCCGACCAGGCTGGCGATGTCCTCGCTCGAGGCTTCCTTGCCGTCGTGCTTCTGGGCCTCGAGGTGGTATTTGGCGCGCAGCACGCCGTTGAGCTCGCGCACCATGTGCACCGGCAGGCGCACGGTGCGGGCCTGATTCATGATGGCGCGCTCGATGCTCTGGCGGATCCACCAGGTGGCATAGGTCGAGAAGCGAAAGCCGCGCTCGGGCTCGAACTTGTCGATGGCGCGCATCAGGCCGATATTACCTTCCTCGATCAGGTCGAGCAGGACCACGCCGCGGTTGATGTAGTGCTTGGCGATCGAGACGACCAGGCGCAGGTTATGCTCGATCATCTTCTGGCGCGCGCCGAAGTCGCCGGCCTTGGCCAGGGTGGCGTAGTGGACTTCCTCGCCGGCCGTGAGAAGCGGCCTGGCGCCGATCTGGTTCAGGTAGTGCTGGGTGGTATCGGTCGCGAGCTCGGCCTGCAAGACCTTGCGCAGCTCGTCGACCGTGTCGACGCTGGCGTGGCGCGCGAGCCCTTCTTCGCCCGCCGCGCCGTCGGCACGGTCGATATCGTCATCAGCATGCACGCGCTCGCTTTCCGGCTCATCCGGAAACTCATCCGTATCGTCCTGGTCCAGCGAGTGCGGCGGCTGCGTCATACCGTTCCTAACGAACTGGCAAGAACCTCGTCGGGTCGACCGGCTTGCCCTGCTGACGAATCTCGAAGTGCAACTTGACCGCATCGGCGTCGGAGTCGCCCATCTCTGCGATCACCTGGCCACGGCTCACGTTGTCGCCCTCCTTGACCACGATCTTGCGGTTGTGGGCATAGGCGGACAACAGGCTGTTGCTGTGCTTGACGATGACGAGATTACCATAACCGCGGATGCCGCTGCCAGCATACATTACCTTGCCCGAACCGGCGGCGACGACTGGCTGGCCCATCTTGCCGGCGATGTCGATGCCCTTGTTGCGGCCATCGTCGAAGGTGGCGATGACGCGCCCTTCCGACGGCCACATCCAGCTCAGGCGTGCTTCGTCGCTGGCAGCCGGGGCGGCGGGTGCGGCCGGCGTGGCAGGCACAGTGGTGGCCGGTGGCGTGGTGGTGGCCACCTTGCCGTCGCTGTAAGGGGTCTTGTCGGCGCGCGGCTCGGTCTTGCGCGGCACGCTGGCCGACGGCGGCATCGGCACCGGCTGGGTCTGGATATTGGCGGTGCGCTCGCCGCCCGGCTGGCTCACGCGCAGCACTTGGCCGACCTTGATGTCGTCCGGATTGGCGAGGTTGTTCCAGGCCACCAGGTCGCGGTAGTTTTCGCCGAAGTCAAGTGCGATGCGCAGCAGGGTGTCGCCCTTGCGCACGGTGTACATGCCGCGCTCGTCCTGTTTCGGCGCTTCTTCGACCTTGGCCGGGGCGGGACGGACCGGGGCGGCGGTGACGGGACGCTCGACGACCGGCGCCTGGCGGGTAGTGGTGGAACAACCGGCCACGAGGCCGATGAGGATCGTCAGGAGGGCTAAACGCGGTGCTTGTGTCATTGGCATTCTATTGTCTTATCGGCGTACGGCGGGCCTGGCGGCCCTTCTTGGGTTTTAGATGGTGCCTGGGCGCAGCGGCACGAAGTGGCACGCTTCCAGCGTTTCGCTGGTCCACTCGGATTTGCCGGTGCGGGTAATACGGTGCAGGTGCTGCACCTGGGCGCCGACCGGCGCCACGAGATGCGCGCCGATGGCCAGCTGCTCGAGCAGGGCCCGGGGCACCTCGAGTCCGGCGGCGGCGAGGATGATGCCATCGAAAGGCGCGACCTGCGGCAAGCCTAGCATACCATCCCCATACTGCAAACGCAGGTTCGATATCCGCAGCGGCCGCAGATTGGTCTTGGCGAGCTCGTGCAAGGGCTTGATGCGCTCGATCGAATACACCTCTTTTGCCACGAAGGACAGGACCGCGGCCTGGTAGCCGCAGCCGGTGCCGATCTCGAGCACCTTACCCAGCGCGCCGCCGGCCTGCCTTGATCCATTCATGGCTTCGATCATGCGGGCGACGATATAGGGCTGTGAGATCGTCTGGTTATGGCCGATCGGCAGCGAGGCGTCGATATACGCCTGGCCCGACATGGCCGGTTCGATGAACAGGTGGCGCGGCACGGTTTCCATCGCCATCAAGACCTGCGGGTCGCTCACGCCCTGGCGCGCGACGCGGCTCACCATCGCGCGGCGCACCGCCTCGGTCGCCGCCAGGTCGGAACGCTGGGCCGCCGGGGCGCTGCTGGCCACCTGCACATAGCTCGGCGTTCGTGGCGCCGGGCTCGGGGACGGCGGCGTCCTGGCGCCGGTATAGGTGGTGGCATTGCGGGTGGCGGTCTGCGGCGTCTGCACCGGCGCCGGCGTGCCGGGCTTGCGCACGCCGCTCGTCACCGACGACAGCGGCAGCGGGAAATTCGGGCGCGCATCCTTCATGCCAGCCCTCCCGCCAGCAGCGCCAGCTGGGTCTTGTGGGTCAGGTCGATCTGCAGCGGCGTGATCGACACGCGGCCTTGCGCGGTCGCATGGAAGTCGGTGCCCTCGCCCGCATCGCGGCAGGCGCCGGGGGCGCCGATCCAGAAGATCTCGCGGCCGCGCGGATCCTGCGCGCGGATCACCGGCTCGGCCTGGTGCCGGCGTCCGAGGCGGGTCGGCGTCAGCGGGCCGATGTCCTCGTACGGCAGGTTCGGGATGTTCACGTTCAGCAGGAAGGGCTTGGGCAGCATGTCGAAGCCGCCGGCGGCGAAACGCTCGACGATGTCGCGCGCCACCCGGGCGGCCGAATCGACATGGGCCCAGCCGCCGTGCACCTGCGAGAAGGCGATCGCCGGCAGGCCGAACAGGAAGGCTTCGGTGGCGGCGGCGACGGTGCCGGAATACAGGGTATCGTCGCCCATATTCTGGCCATTATTGATGCCAGAAACCACCAAGTCGGGCGGCGCATCGGACATGCCGGTCAGGGCGATGTGCACGCAATCGGTCGGCGTGCCATTGGTGAAATAGAAGCCGTTGGCCGATTTGAAGACCGACAGCGGCCGGTCGAGGGTCAGCGAATTCGAGGCGCCCGAGCGATTGCTGTCGGGTGCGACGACGACGATGTCGGCGATCGGCGCGAGCGCGTCCGCCAGCGCCTGCAGTCCAGGCGCCAGATAACCGTCATCGTTACTGATCAAGATTCGCATGGCGGAGATTTTACCTGAAGCAACGCCCGTATCGACGCCCGGCAGCAGAAATTCACGCCCGGATTTCATAATCCGGGACGTTCGATGGACCGTCTGATAACAGTGCAGCGACCATGCGACAGTTTACTGGACAGGCTGACAAGCTCGACCGGAATCGGCCAATGCCGTCCTGGCAAGTTGCTTGTCACGGGATCAAGTCGCTGCGCCGCACGGTTGGTGGCGGTCCAATGCTGGCAGGTTGGCAGGCTGGCGGATTGGCGGCCAGCGATCGGGCGTGAGCATACGGGCGTCGGCGTACGGGCGCCGGCATACGGGCGCCGGCATACGGGCGCCGGCATACGGGCGCCGGCATACGAGCGCCGGCGCAAGCACCTGCCCGAAGGGCGCCGGGCATCAAGGCTGGCGCGGCGCCGGCGCCATGGCTTCAGCGCAGCGCCATCGGATTGTCGCGGGCTGCCTCGACCAATGCCCCTTCGAGCAGCGACACTTCGTCCTGGGTGAAGGACAGCAGCGCGTCCTTGTCGCCCTCTTGCAGATAGACCTGCTTGATCATGGCGGCGCCGCGCCGGCGCAGCGGATGGGCGGCGCTGGGCCTCAGCACCGAGGTGCGCAGGCTGTCTGCCAGCGCCCTGGCTTCCTCGGGACTGCGGCTGTCGATCAGGTTCTGCAACTGGGTGAGCTTGTGGCCCAGGTTGTCGGCCGCATGACTGGCTTCGACGTGCTCGCGCGGCGCCACGAGTTCATGCTGGCCGTGCGCTGCGATGCCGTCCGCCGCAGGCAGGCCCGCGCCCGGCGGCGGCGCGGTCGTTGGCAGGCCGGGCGCCCCGCCGCCCAGCGACAGGCCGGCAAAGCCTGCCCCGGTCTGCGCCCGCATCTGTTCCCGCATCTCGTCCACCCTCTGCGCCTGCACGGCATCGTCAAGGGCGCCGCCGGGCGCCGGCGCGCCTTCGACTTCGCGCAAGTGCTGGCGCAGCTCGGCCACCTGTTCGCGCAGGCGGCGCGCGGCTTCGGCCTCGCCCTGCTGGCCCAGGGTCGAGGCCAGCCGCAGCTGCATATTGAGCGTTTCGGGATGCCCGGCCCCGAGGTGGCGCTCGCGCGTGCGCGCCAGCGATTCCTGGATGCTGCGCACCGCCGCCAGGTCGCCCTGGGCGGCCAGGATCTCGGCCAGCGCCTCGCGCGCCGACAGCGTGCCGGCGGCGTCCAGGCCGTCGTGCCGCTCATGGGCCCGCAATACCGATTCGAGCATGCGCCGCGCGTTGCCCAGCTCGCCCGTCTCGCCCAGCAGCAGCGCCAGCCGCTGGCCGCAGCGCAGGGTATCGGCATGCTCGCTGCCCTGGCGCTGGCGACGGGCGTCGAGCACCCGTTCGACCACGATGCGGGCGCGTTCGAGTTCGCGCTGCTGCACCAGGCTGTGGGCCAGGTCTTCGAGGCAGTCGAGCGTGACCAGGTGTTCGGCGCCGAGCGCGCGCTCGCAGGTGGACACCACCTGCTCGTGCAGCGCCAGCGCCCGCTCGCCCTCGCCCAGCGCGGCCAGCACCCGCGCCAGCTGCGAACGCGCCGCCAGCGTCTCGGCGGCTTCCGCGCCGGCCTTGCGCGCGCAGGCCTGGACCAGCAGGTCGTAGTGGCGGCGCGCCTCTTGCACGGCGCCGCTGTCGAGCAGGAGCGCGGCCAGCGCGGCGCGGCCCTGGCGCGTGGCCGCGTGGTCGTCGCCGAGCAGGCGCTCGCGCAGGACCAGGCTTTCTTCGAAACAGGCGCGGGCTTCGTCGCGGCGCCGCTCGCGGCGGCACAGCTCGCCCAGGCCGGCGAGGTGTTCGGCCAGCTGCGGTGAACCGATCTCGTCGTCGCCGCCCAGCCGGCGTGCCTGCGCGACCGCGGCGCGCAGGCGCACCTCAAGCAGCGATTGCCAGGGGAAGCGGCCCGGCGCCAGCCATTCGGCCAGCAGCGCCGCATGGCGCGCCAGGGCACGGCGGTCGCCGGCCGGACCGGCGGTGGACAGGGCGTCGGCCAGCGCCAGCTGGGTCTCGTCGAACCAGCTGTCGAGGTTGACGCGCGACCAGCCATAGCTGGCGCGCAGCAGCGCCTCGAAGCGTGGCTGGTAGCCAGGCAAGCCATGGCGCACGTCGCCGCGCCGCCAGCGCGCATGCGGATCGCTGCGCGCGCCGTCGACGCTGCAGGCCAGCGGGTAGAGCAGCAGCGGACGCTGTTCGTCTTCATGGGTGCAGCGGTAATCGATTGCACGCCGCAGCACGCCCTCGATGCCTTCGATGCTGCCCGGCGCCGGCGTGAACAGGCCCACCAGGCAGTCGGGCAAGAGGGTCGAGCACACGCTGACGGCGGCCGAGCGCCCGCCGGCGGTGGCGACCAGCACGTGGCCGAAATGCTGCGCCAGGCGCGCCGCGAAGCGGCGGAACAGCGCCGGGCAGGCGTCGAACAGGGCCGGGTAGTCGAGCCGGCCGGCGCGTTCGGCATAGCTGCCGTCGAAGCGTCCGGCGCGCATCAGGTAGAGCGGGCGGCGGCCGTCGGCGCGTTCGAGATAGGCCTGCCAGCCGACGCCGTCGATCACGCGGTCGGCCAGCTCCTCGCCGCGGCCGGCGGTATTGCGCAGCCGTGCACGGCAGGCCTCGAGGAATTCGAGCAGCCCGGGCCGGGCCGCGTCGCCCGCTTCGTCGTCGAATGCATGCGCGACCGCAAGCGACGCCACGGGTGCGGACGCCGGCGCGGCGACCGGCATGACGGCAAGCGGTTCGTCGGCCGGCACGGCGAAATGACGGTGCAGCGCGGGCGCCTCGAGATCCCAGTCGATCACCAGCACCGGCGCCTCGGCGTCCCCACCCGCCAGCTGCAGCGCCAGCGCCGCCAGCACGGCATTGCGCGCCGCGCCGCCCTCGTAGGCATAGAAGCTCGTCACCGCGCCGGGCATGGCCAGCGGCTGGAGCGAGATACCTTGTTGGTCCATATGGCTCCTCATTCTTTTGGAAACGTCAGTTCTGGAACATCGCGCCATTCTGGTGGGACAGCGGGAAGCACGAATTGGTTGCAGTCGTGGTCGAGCGGGGTATGCTTTTTTTGACACGCATAATGGGCTGCAATCCGCTTGACCATCTTGTCAATGTCCGGCAAGAAGTCTGGATTCGACATCAGATCGGGCGTGGCCATCGTGTAATGCGAGAAGTCGACGTAGAAGCGCGCATCGCTGATCTGGGGCGGCAGCGATTCGGGGTGGCGCGTCATGACGACCGGGATGATCAGGCGGCTCGGCAGCGTGTACCACTTGCCGCGCTCGGCCTCGATCAGGCGCATGGCCTCGTACTCGCGCCGCGTGTAGGCGTGGGCCTCGTACTTGGGCGTGTAGATGAGGATCATGCAGACGCTCTCGCACATGGCGCGTGCGATCTTGTGGTCGAGATCGTCGCCGCCGCCCAGTTGCTCGGTATCGATAAACAGTTCGTCTTCGTTGTCGAAGTAGGGTTCGAGATAGCAGCGCAGGGCGTCGGCCAGGGCCGACTTGAAGCGCTGCATCAGCGCGTGTCGGCCGTGGGCATAACTGAAGAAACAACCGTAACGGATTGCCATGCTTGTCCTCTTGTGCTGGGCGCGCGCAGCGTCCACATCCCAAGACTCTAGCGCGCGGCCCCCTACCGGCTTTGCGGACGGACAAGCGGACACGGGCCTTGCGGACGAAGATTCGCTCTCTTTCTTAGGGCATAATTCGCCCCGCCAATAAACCCGCCATAAACTGTGAGGAAGCAATGAAAGCCGTACGCTGCACCGCTTGGGGACCGCCAGACAGCCTGGTGCTCGACAACTTGCCGGAGCCGATCGCCGGCCCCGGCGACGTCGTGGTGGACGTGAAGGCCGCCGGCGTCAACTTCCCCGACGTGCTGACGGTCCAGGGCAAGTACCAGGTGCGTCCGCCCCTTCCCTTCACGCCGGGCAACGAGTTCGCGGGCGTGGTGCGCGCGATCGGCGCGGGCGTGGACGGCTTCATTCCCGGCCAGCGCGTGATCGGCTTCACCCGCACCGGCGCCTTCGCCGAGCGGGCCGTGGCGCCAGCGAGCGCCTTCCTCCCCATGCCCGACGACATGGACTTCGACGTCGCCGCCGCCATCACGCTCACCTACGGCACCTCGTACCACGCGGTCGTCGACCGCGGCGCCTTGCAGCCGGGCGAAACGATGCTGGTGCTGGGCGCGGCCGGCGGCGTGGGGCTGGCGGCGATCGAGATCGGCAAGGCCCTCGGCGCGCGCGTGATCGCGGCCGCTTCCAGCGACGAAAAACTGGCGGCGTGCAAGGCGCACGGCGCAGACGTGCTGATCAATTATGAGGCCGAGGACTTGCGCGAAGCGATCCGCGCCGCCACCGACGGCAACGGCCCGGACGTCATCTACGATCCGGTCGGCGGCAAGTACAGCGAGCCGGCGCTGCGCTCGATCGCCTGGCGCGGTCGCCACCTGGTGGTGGGCTTCGCGGCCGGCGAGATCCCGCGCCTGCCGTGGAACCTGATGCTGCTGAAAGGAGCGTCGGTGGTGGGCGTGTTCTGGGGCGACTTCACGCGCAAGGAACGGGATGCGCACCTGGCGGCGATGGCGCGCATCACCGGCTGGATCACGGAAGGAAAACTGAAACCGCTGGTGTCGGCACGCTACCGCCTCGCCGACACCGCGCAGGCGCTGCAGGACATGGCGGCGCGCAAGGTCATCGGCAAGGTCGTCATCGTGCCCTGACGATCAGGCGGCGCTCTCGTCCGCCACTTCGACCGGCCGGAAGAACTGGATCACTTCTTCCTGCACCCGGGTGCGCTTGAAAGACGGCAGGCTCTGCCAGATGCGGCGACCATACGGCTTGGTGATGATGCGCGGATCGCAGATCATCAGCACGCCGCGGTCGTCGACGTCGCGGATCAGGCGTCCGGCGCCCTGCTTCAGGGTGATGATCGCCTCGGGCAGCTGGTGGTGCATGAAGCCGTTCATGCCCTGCTTTTCCATCACCTCGATGCGCGCGGCCAGCACCGGATCGTCGGGCGGCGCGAACGGCAGCTTGTCGATGATGACCAGCGACAGCGCCTCGCCGCGCACGTCGACGCCTTCCCAGAAGCTCTGGCTGCCGACCAGCACCGCATTGCCGGCATTGCGGAAGGAATCGAGCAGTTCGGTGCGGCCGCGCTCGCCCTGCACGAACAGCGGGAAATCCCAGCCGCGTTCGGCGAATTCGGTGCGCAGGCGTTCGGCCACTTTATTGACCGCGCGGATCGTCGTGCATAGGAAGAAGGTGCGGCCACCGGCCGCCTCGATCACCGGCAAGGCGGCATCGACCACGGCGTCGGTGTACACGGCGGCTTGCGGCTCGGGCAAGCCGGTCGGCACGTACAGGATGCCCTGGTTCTGGTAGTCGAAGGGGCTGGGCCAGGTCTTGGCCGGCTCGCCCGTCAGTCCCAGCTGGTCCGAGAAATGCTTGAAGTCGTTCTTCACCGCCAGCGTGGCCGAGGTGAAGATCCAGCTGCGCGGCGTGCCCTCTCTCTGGCTGGCGAAGATCGGCGCGATCGACAGCGGCGTCTTGTGCAGTTGCAGCGAGGACGAGAAGGCCTCGGCCCACAGCACCGCCTGCTCGTTGGCCGGCGCCTTGTGGTCGGGCTTCCAGGCGTCGAAGGAAGCAGCCAGCTCGTGCGCGCGCACGCGGCAGGCTTCGATCGTCTCGGCGCGCGCGGAGTTTTCTTCGAGCACCGTGATCATGCCGGCAATCTCTTCCTTGAGCTTTTCAAGTGCCGGGAAGAACTGCGAAGTCGGCATGATCTGCGGCAGCGACAGGCGCAGGTTGCCGTCGCCGAAGGACAGGCGCAGGTCGCGCGCGGCCTTCTCGACCACGGTCACCACCTTGGCCCAGTCCGGACCACCGCGCGCATGGGCCAGGCCTTCGGCCAGCACGTCGCGGCACAGTTCCAGCACTTGCGATGTCGAGACCGACTGGCCGAAGAACAGGGTCGCGACGTCGGGCAGCTGGTGCGCCTCGTCGAAGATGATGGTGTTGGCCGACGGCAGCAGCTCGGCCACGCCGGTATCCTTCAGCGCCACGTCGGCGAAGAACAGGTGGTGGTTGACCACCACCACATCCGCCTGCTGCGCTTCCCTGCGCGCCTTCATGACGAAGCAGTCCTGGTAGTACTGGCACTCGGCGCCCATGCAGGTGTCGCGGGTCGACGTGACCAGGTTCCACACTGTGGCGGTCTCGGGCACCTTGGCCAGCTCGGCCTTGTCGCCCGAACTCGTCATCTTGATGAAGCGCGAGATCTCGCGCAGGTGGCCGACGTCGTCGCGCGAGGTCAGGCGCCCGTTCTGCAGGGTGCGTTCGAGATGGAAATGGCAGACATAGTTCGACCGGCCCTTGAGCAGGGCGACCGAGACCGGCGCGCGCAGGGCCGCGCGCACGGTCGGGATATCGCGCAGGAACAATTGGTCTTGCAAGTTCTTGGTGCCGGTCGAGACGATGGTCTTGCCGCCCCACAGCAGCGCCGGCACCAGGTAGGCGAAGGTCTTGCCCGTGCCCGTGCCGGCTTCGGCCATGAGCACTTGCTGGTCGGCGATGGCCTGGGCGACGGCCTTGGCCATCTCGGTCTGCGACTGGCGCGGCTTGAAGGTGCCGACGGCGGGCGCGAGCGGGCCGCCCGCACCGAACAGGCGATCGACGTCGGCGTCGTATTTGCCGGCGGGAGCCTGGATTGCCGGGTCTGCGGGAGCAATGGGCTCCACCGCATCCGGAGAAGCAGAAAGTTGGTCGGTCAAAATACGTGGTTTCGTTGGGCCTGGGAATGAATCAGGCGGGGATATCGGGTACCAGCTGCATCTTCAGCAGCGTAATATGATCTTTGAGCTGCAGTTTACGCTTCTTGAGGCGGCGCAGTTGTAACTGGTCGGCATGACCGTCCGCCGTCAACAGGGAGATTACCGCGTCGAGGTCGCGGTGTTCCACATCGAGTTCGATAATACGGCGCTGGATGTCCTGGACGTCGGTCATATTGGATGCAGTTACGGGAAAGAATGGCGAAAAGCGCCGGCTAGGACGGGCGCTCGGGATTTTGCTATATTGTTGCTACAAGATTAACTTGCAAGCTGGTGGCTTCTCAGTGCATAGTTTAATCGAGGCGGAGGTTGCCGCCAACAAAGATTGGCGTTAGCGTCCTGGAAAACACGGATTTATGACTTCTTACAAGATCGAAGCGGGCACTGCGCAACACATCGGGAACCGCCCCCAGCAGAACGACCGCGCCGCCCTGTTCACCGGCGCCCGCGCCCCCGGCTACGTGCTGGCGGTGCTGTCGGACGGGGTCGCCAGCCCGGCCGGGGCCGACCAGGTGCTGCATACGGCGCGCCAGGTCTTCGACGAATTCAAGCCCGGCGACCGCCCCGGCATCGAGCGCCTGGCCCAGCTGCTGCACGAGATGATCAGCGAGACCCATACGGTGATCAAGATGAACGCCGTGGCCACGCAGGCCGAGATCCACGCCAGCTTCGTCGGCCTCCTGATCAGCCCGCACGGCGAAGCGGTCTGGGCCCACGTAGGCGATTCGCGCCTCTACCGCTTCGAGCACGGCAAGTGCGCGGTCCGTACCAGCGATGCCGCCTACGTCGAGCACCTGGTCGCCAGCGACCGCCTGCCGCCGGAGGCGGCGCGCAACCACCGCCGCTCCAAGCTCTTGCTCAATGTATTGGGAAACAGCCGCAAGGAACCCTTCGTCACGACCGGCAGCCACACCGGGCTGGCGGCCGGCGACAGTTTTTTGCTGTGCTCGGACGGCCTCTGGCATTTCTTCACCGACGCCGAATTGGCGGCCGTGACCGCCAGGACGACGCCGCGCCAGGCGTCCGAAATGCTCATCAACAAGGCCACCGAACGCTCGCAAGGCAAAGGCGGCAATTGCACGATGGCCATCGTCAAGCTGGTCAAGCCGGCGCAGGACGGGTCCTTCGCCAGCCCGAGGTGATCGAGCCTCAGTTGGTCGGCGCCGGCCCGTTGCCGTTCGCGCGCCTGGCCTCGTCGGCCGCGCGCTGGGCCGCCTTGGCTTCGCGTTCGGCCACGCGGCGCGCCACTTCCTTCTGGCGCTCTTCCGACTTGCGGCGGCGCTCTTCATAGGCCGCGACATTGGCCGCGCGCTCGGCCGCTTCCTTCTCGGCGTCCGCCGCCCTTTCCTGGGCGCGCTGCTGGCTGCGCACCACGCGCGATTCGCCCGGCTTGGTGCGCGGCGGCGGCAGCGCGGTGCTGGCCGGCTCCTTCACCGGCGGTGGTTCGGCCGCCAGCTTGGCTTCTTCTTCCGCATAGGCGGCGTCGGCCTCGGCGATCGCCTTGTCGCGTTCCTCGACCTTCAGGCGGCGCAGGTAGTGCGAGGCTTCGATCTCGATCGCGCGCTGCGTCACGAGGGCCGCGCGCCGCACCTCGCGGGCTTCATCCAGGCAGCGGTTGACGAAGAATTTGTCGTAGCAAACCACCTCGCGCTCGGCAAAACGGCTCTCGATCGCGGCTCGTTCGGCGGCGACCGCCGCCAGGCGCTGTTCGGCCTGCTCGGGCGACGTGGTCGGCGCCGGCGGCGCTTCTTCCTGCGCCAACTCGGTGTTCGAGCAGGCGCCCAGCAGCAGCGTCAGGGAGATGGAGGCGGCGATTGCGGTGAGGCGCAGCATCGGTTGTCTTGTCATGGTGTTCCTTTCGATCATGCAATGGCGTCGGCCGCGCCGCGCCGTTCGGCGAGCAGGTACTCGCGCGACTGCATCTCGATGATACGCGATACGGTCCGGTGGAATTCGTTCGCCAGCTGGCCCGTGGTGTACAGCTCTTCCGGCTCGACCGCCGCCGACATGATCAGCTTGACCTTGTGGTCGTAGAACACGTCGATCAGCCAGGTGAAGCGGCGCGCCTCCGACGACTGGGCCGCCGACATCGCCGGGATGCCGGACAGGATCACGGTATGGAACTGGCTGGCCAGTTCCAGGTAGTCGTTCTGCGAGCGCGGCCCGCCGCACAGGGTGGCGAAGTCGAACCAGATCACGCCGCCGGCGCGGCGCAGCGCGCGGATCTCGCGCTTTTCGATGGTCACCACCGGCGTTTCATCGGCGGTATCGGCCACCTTGGCATAGGCGTCGCGCAGCGCCTTGTCGGACGCCGCATCGAGCGGCATGTAATAGGCCTCGACCTGTTCCAGCGCACGCTTGCGGTAGTCGTTGCCGGCGTCGACGTTCAGCACATCCAGTTTCTGCTGCAGCAGCGCGATGGTGGGCAGCATGCGGTCGCGGTGCAGGCCATCCGGATACAGGGTCGACGGCTCGTAGTTGGAGGTCATCACGAAGCTCACGCCGTTGTCGAACAAGGCCTTGAGCAGGTTGTACAGGATCATCGCGTCGGCGATGTCCGAGACATGGAATTCGTCGAAGCAGATCAGGCGATACTTCTTGGCGATGCGCTTGGCCACTTCGTCGAGCGGATCGGCGACGCCCTTCAGTTCATCCAGCTGGCCGTGCACGGCGCGCATGAACTCGTGGAAGTGCAGGCGCGTCTTGCGCACCACCGGCACCACCAGGTAGAACGAATCCATCAGGAAGGACTTGCCGCGCCCCACCCCGCCCCACATGTACACGCCCCTGGGCACGTCGGGACGGTTGATCAGGCGCTTGAAAGCGGACGACCGCTGGGCCTTGTAGTGGACCCAGTCGTCGTACGCCTGTTGCAGGCGGTCGACCGCCATCTGTTGCGCCGGGTCGGACTTGAAGCCGCGCTCGTTCAGCGCGTGCTGGTAATACTCTTGGACATTCATATTCTTACCGCTGTAAACGTAATGTGGGCGGGGAAACCCGCCCACATTACGGGATACCGTTCGCCGGCGTCGCGTACACGGCGCCGGCGAATGCTCCTGTTTGCTTAGAAGTTCAGCGAACGCTTGTCCACCGCCAGCGCGGCTTCCTTGGTCGCTTCCGACAGCGACGGGTGCGCGTGGCAGATGCGGGCGATGTCTTCCGACGAGGCCTTGAACTCCATCGCGACCACGGCTTCCGAGATCAGCTCGGAGGCCATCGGGCCGACGATGTGCACGCCCAGGATTTCATCGGTCGTGGCATCGGCCAGGAACTTGACCATGCCCGAGGTGTCGCCCAGCGCGCGCGCTCGGCCGTTGGCCATGAACGGGAAGGTGCCGGCCTTGTACTGCACGCCTTCTGCCTTCAGCTGCTGTTCGGTCTTGCCAACCCACGCAATCTCTGGCGAGGTGTAGATGACCCAAGGGATGGTGTTGAAGTTCACGTGGCCGTGCTGGCCGGCGATGCGTTCGGCAACCGCCACGCCTTCTTCCTCGGCCTTGTGCGCCAGCATCGGGCCGCGCACGACGTCGCCCACCGCCCACACGCCCGGCAGGCTGGTGCGGCATTCGTCGTCGACCACCACGAAGCCGCGCTCATCCAACTGCAGGCCGACGGTCTCGATGCCGAGGCCGTTGGTGTTCGGCACGCGGCCGATCGAGATGATCAGGCGGTCGAAGGTGGCCGTCGAGGCGGCGCCGGTCGAATCGGCGTATTCGACGGTGACGTCGTTGGCGCCCTTGGTGATCGCGCCGATCTTGCAGCCCAGGTTGATCTTCAGGCCCTGCTTGGTGAACAGCTTGTGGGCTTCCTTGGCGATCTGCTCGTCGACCGCGCCCAGGAAGGTCGGCAGGCCTTCCAGCACCGTGACGTCGGCGCCGACACGGCGCCACACGCTGCCCATTTCCAGGCCGATGACGCCGGCGCCGATCACGCCGAGCTTGCCCGGCACGGCGTCGATCGCCAGTGCGCCGGTGTTCGACAGGATCAGTTTCTCGTCGAATTCAGCGCCCGGCAGCTGGCGTGCGTTCGAACCGGTCGCGACGACCACGTTCTTGGCGGTGATGGTGTCGGTGGTCGGGCCGCTGACGTTGATGGTGTAGCCCGCATCGCCTTCCGCCTTGCCGGCGAAGGCGCCGCGGCCGTGGAAGAAGGTGACCTTGTTCTTCTTGAACAGGAACAGGATGCCGTCGTTGTTCTGCTTGACGATGGTGTCCTTGCGCTTGAGCATGGTCGGCAGGTCGAGTTCGAGGCCCGAGACCTTGATGCCGTGGTCGGCGAAGGCGTGGCCGGCGTGCTCGAAGTGTTCCGACGATTGCAGCAGCGCCTTCGACGGGATGCAGCCGACGTTGGTGCAGGTGCCGCCCGGGGCAGGCTTGCCGGCGGCGTTGCTCCACTCGTCGATGCAGGCGGTCTTGAAGCCCAGCTGGGCCGCGCGGATGGCGGCGATGTAGCCGCCAGGACCGCCGCCGATCACGACGACGTCAAATTGTTTATCGCTCATTACTTTGATTCCTTTTTATTCTTCCGGAATGAATACCCACAGCAGCAGGTATATCAGGATGCCGAAGCCGAACGTCAGGACGAACAGCACGAAGATCAGGCGCCAGACCCACGATTCGAGACCGTAGGTGCGCGCCAGGCCGCCGCACACGCCGCCCAGCCAGCGGTCAAGCCGCGAACGGCGCAGGCCGCTCAGCAGGTCGTCGCGGTGCTGGTCGAAGGAAATCCGCTCGGTAGTCGGCGGCTCCTTGCTGAGGCTGACGGTCGACGCACCCGACAGGATGCGCGCCTTGGCCTGCTCGAACTCGGCATCCGACAGCGCGCCGGCCTGGTGCAGCTCGTGCAGCCGCTTGATTTCGTCTGACAACATGGCGTTCTCCGGCAAACAGCAAGCCGGCGCCGCCATGGCGGCGCCGGCACGTGACGAGAATTACAGGTCCAGCAGCAGGCGGGCCGGATCTTCCAGCGCGTCCTTCATCGCGACCAGGCCCAGCACGGCTTCGCGGCCGTCGATGATGCGGTGGTCGTACGACATCGCCAGGTAGTTCATCGGACGGATGACGATCTGGCCGTTCTCGACGACGGCGCGGTCCTTGGTCGCGTGCACGCCCAGGATCGCCGACTGCGGTGGGTTGATGATCGGGGTCGACAGCATCGAGCCGAACACGCCGCCGTTCGAGATCGAGAAGGTACCGCCCGACAGGTCGTCCAGGGTCAGCTTGCCGTCCTTGGCTTTCTGGCCGAATTCACCGATCTTCTTCTCGATTTCGGCGATCGACATCTGGTCGGCGTTGCGCAGGATCGGCACCACCAGGCCACGTGGCGAACCGACGGCGATGCCGATGTCGAAGTAGCCGTGGTAGATGATGTCGTTGCCGTCGACCGAGGCGTTCAGGATCGGGTATTTCTTCAGCGCGGCAACGGCGGCCTTGACGAAGAAGGACATGAAGCCCAGCTTGACGCCGTGTTCTTTCTCGAACTTGTCCTTGTACTTGTTACGCAGTTCCATGACCGGAGCCATGTTCACTTCGTTGAAGGTGGTCAGGATGGCGTTGGTCGATTGCGATTGCAGCAGGCGCTCGGCGATACGGGCGCGCAGGCGGCTCATCGGCACGCGCTCTTCCGGACGGTCGCCCAGGTTGGCCGGCGCAGGGGCAGCGACTTGCTGCAGGGCTGCCTTCGGTGCGGCGGCAGGCGCGGCGGCTGGCTTGCCGGCAACGGCGGCCAGGGCATCGCCCTTGGTCACGCGGCCATCGCGGCCCGAGCCTTCGACGTTCGAGGCGCTCATATTGTTGTCGGCCAGGATCTTGGCGGCGGCCGGCATGGCCACGCCCGCTTTCGACTGGTCTGCGGCTGGCGCGGCGGCTGCCGGCGCGGCGATCGGCGCGTTCGGCGCTGCCGATGGAACGGCCTTGACGGCGATCGGGCTGGTCTGCGCCGATGCTTCGGTATCGATGATCGCGATGACTTCGTTGGCGACGACGGTATCGCCATCGGCTTTCAGCAGTTGCACGATCACGCCGGCGCTTGGCGCTGGCAGTTCCAGGACCACCTTGTCGGTCTCGATGTCGATCATGTTTTCGTCGCGCGAGACGGATTCGCCGACTTTCTTGTGCCACGACAGCAGGGTTGCTTCAGCAACGGATTCCGACAGAACAGGTACCTTGACTTCGATTTGTGCCATTTTTTAAAACTCCAGTAATTATTCTTTGCAAGTACCCCCGCGCACGGGACGCGGGGGCCGTGGTTTTACCTTACGTGACCGATTATTTGGTCAGGATGAAACCCTTGAGCTTCGAGAACGCGGTCTCCAGCAGTTCTTTTTGCTGAGCGATGTGCTTGTCCGCATAACCCACCGCCGGCGATGCCGACGCGGCGCGACCGGCATAGGCCAGGCGCTGGCCATCTTCCATGCCTTCGAAGATGTTGTGCTGGATCTGGAACCATGGACCCTGGTTCTGCGGCTCGTCCTGCGCCCACACCACTTCGGTCGCGTTCGGGAACTTTTTCAGTTCGGCGGCGAACGACTTGTGCGGGAACGGGTACATCTGCTCGATACGGATGATCGCGGTGTCGGCGCTGTTGCGTGCCTTGCGTGCATTGACCAGGTCGTAATACACCTTGCCCGAGCAAACGATCACGCGCTTGACCTTGCCTGCGTCGATCTTGTCGTCGCATTCGCCGATGACGGTCTGGAAGCCGCCCTTGGTCAGGTCGGTCAGCGACGAACCTGCGTCCTTATTACGCAGCAGCGACTTCGGCGTGAAGATCACCAGCGGCTTGCGGAACTGGCGCACCATCTGGCGGCGCAGCAGGTGGAAGATCTGGGCAGCCGTGGTCGGCTGGACCACTTGCATATTGTTGTCGGCGCACAGTTGCAGGAAGCGCTCGATGCGGGCCGACGAGTGCTCCGGACCCTGGCCTTCGTAGCCGTGCGGCAGCATCATGACCAGGCCCGAGGCGCGGCCCCATTTCACTTCGCCCGAGGCGATGAACTGGTCGATGACGACTTGCGCGCCGTTGACGAAGTCGCCGAACTGGGCTTCCCAGATGGTCAGGGTGTTCGGTTCGGCGGTCGAGAAGCCGTATTCGAAGCCCAGCACCGCTTCTTCGGACAGCACCGAGTCGATCACGGTGAAGTCGGCCTGGTTGTCGGAGACATTGGCCAGTGGCAGGTAGATGCCCTGGTCCCAGCGCTCGCGGTTCTGGTCGTGCAGCACGGCGTGGCGGTGCACGAAGGTGCCGCGGCCGGCGTCCTGGCCCGACAGGCGGATCGCATAGCCCGAAGCCAGCAGCGAGGCGAAGGCCAGGTGCTCGCCCATGCCCCAGTCGAGGTTGATTTCGCCACGGCCCATGGCGGCGCGGTCGGCCAGCACTTTTTCGACCAGCGAGTGTGGTTTGAAACCTTCAGGCACCTTGGTGATGCGTTCGGCCAGGCGCTTCAGTTCGGTGACCGGCACGGCGGTGTCGGCGGCATCGGTCCACTTCTTGTTCAGGAACGGCGCCCAGTCGACGGCGTACTTGCCCTTGAAGTTGGTCAGCACCGGATCGACCGTGTGCTTGCCGGCGTCCATGGCGTCGCGGTAGGCCGCGACCAGCTTGTCGCCGCCGTCGGCTTCGATGGTGCCCTGCGCGGCCAGCTTCTCGGCGTACAGCTTGCGGGTGCCAGGGTGCTTGGCGATCTTCTTGTACATCAGCGGCTGGGTCAGCGCTGGGGTGTCCTGCTCGTTGTGGCCCAGCTTGCGGTAGCAGATGATGTCGACCACGACGTCCTTGCCGAACTCGGCGCGGTAGTCGAGGGCGATCTGGCTGGCCAGCACGACGGCTTCAGGATCGTCGGCGTTCACGTGCAGCACCGGCGCTTCGATCATCTTGACGACGTCCGAGCAGTACAGGGTCGAACGCGCGTCGCGCGGATCCGAGGTGGTGAAGCCGATCTGGTTGTTGATGACGATGTGGACGGTGCCGCCGGTGCCGTAGCCGCGGGTCTGCGCCAGGTTCAGGGTTTCCATGACCACGCCCTGGCCGGCGAACGCAGCGTCGCCGTGCACCAGGATCGGCAGCACTTCCTTGCCCTTCTTGTCGCCGCGACGCATCATGCGCGCCTTGACCGAGCCTTCGACGACCGGGTTGACGATCTCGAGGTGGGATGGGTTGAACGCCAGCGACAGGTGGACCGGGCCGCCCGGGGTCGAGATGTCGCTCGAGAAGCCCTGGTGGTATTTCACGTCGCCTGCCGGCAGGTCGTCGGCGTGCTTGCCTTCGAATTCTTCGAACAGGTCGGCCGGGCTCTTGCCCAGGGTGTTGACCAGGACGTTCAGGCGGCCGCGGTGGGCCATACCGATCACGATTTCCTGGATGCCTTTTTCACCAGCGCGCTGGATCACTTCGTCGATCGAGGCGATGAACGATTCGCCGCCTTCCAGCGAGAAGCGCTTGGCGCCGACGTACTTGGTATGCAGATAGCGTTCCAGGCCTTCGGCCGCGGTCAGGCGCTCGAGGATGTGCTTTTTCTTCTCGGCACTGAAGGTCGGGGTCGAGCGGATCGATTCCAGGCGCTCTTGCAGCCAGCGCTTTTCGGTCGGATCGCTGATGTACATGAATTCGGCGCCGATCGAACGGGTATAGGTATCACGCAACATGTTCAGGATGTCGCGCAGTGGCGCGGTTTCCTGACCAAAATAGGTGTTGCTGATATTGAAAACGGTGTCGAGATCGGCTTCGGTGAAGCCGTAGAAGGCGGGGTCGAGCTCTGGGAGGGGTGGGCGTTCCTGGCGCTGCAGCGGGTCCAGGTTCGCCCAGCGCGAACCGAGGTAGCGGTAGGCGGCGGTGATCTGGGTGACGGCGACGCGCTTGCGGCCCAGTTCGGAGTCGGCCGAAGCGACGACGGTACGGATCGGACCCTGCTTGGCGCGCTCCGCGAACGAGGCCACCACCGAGGAGTGCACCACGTCGGGGCGGTTCGAGCCGTCGACTGCCGGCACGTGTTGCATCTGGTCGAAGTAGGCGCGCCAGTTTTCGGGCACCGCCGTCGGATTATCCAGATAGGCCTCGTACAACTCTTCCACGTACGGGGCATTGCCGCCGAACAGGTAGGAGTTGGCGTTATATTGTTGCATCATTCTTGCTCACCTTTCTTTTCGCGCTTCGCGAGGTTTGGGCGGGTTGTTTAAAACCTTCCGCGACACGGCCTGACCGGTTAGCGGATTGCACTTCAAGACATCAAGTTGTGGGGGAAGGACTGTTCGGTACCAAAATACGTGTGCAAAATCCTGCCAATTTGCGCACATTATTGTAACGCATGATCTTGACCAAGGCAGACCCTGGTCCAAGAAATTATTTATTACAAAATGTGTTTTTCTGTGTCGCACTTTTGGCATTTAATCCCACTGCCGAGTTGACCCTGTAAATGATAATCGTTATCATTTAAAGATGTCTTCTTCCGCAACTACCCTCAAGAATAAAGCCGCGACCGATAGCGCCCTGCCCGGCGCGAGCCGCGCCATGTGGCTCAAGCAGCTGCACCAGTGGCATTGGATCAGTTCGGCCATCTGCCTGATGGCCATGCTGCTGTTCAGTTTTACCGGCCTGACCCTGAATAACGCAACCCTGATCGAGGCCAAGCCCGTCGTGACGCGCCTGAAGGCGACGCTCCCCGAGCCGCTGCGTGCCCAGTTGCAAGCCTATGCCGAAGACCACGTGGACGCCGAAGTGCCGCTGCCGAGCGAGATCGCGGACTGGACCAATGGCGTCTTCCCGGTCGACGTGCGCGGCAAGCGCGCCGAATGGAGCGAGGAAGACGCCTACGTCGCCCTGCCCCGCCCCGGCGGCGACGCCTGGCTGCGCATCGCCGTCGACGGCAGCGCCGAGTTCGAAAAGACCGACCGCGGCTGGATCTCGTGGCTCAACGATATGCACAAGGGCCGCAACACGGGCGCGGTGTGGAGCTGGTTCATCGACATCTTCGCCATCGCCTGCGTGGTGTTCTGCATTACCGGCTTTTTGATCCTGAAGTACCACGCGGCCAAGCGGCCGTCGACCTGGCCGGTGGTCGGATTCGGCATCGTGCTGCCGATCGTGCTGGCCCTCCTGTTCGTCCACTGATCCATCAACCGAGAGAAGACCAAGAATGAAACTGTCCCATTCGCTCGCCCTCACCCTCCCGCTCGCGTCGAGCTGGGCCATGGGCGCCGACCTGTCCGTCAAGTTCGACGTGCCGCAGCTGAACGTGGCCGAATACCACAAGCCCTATGTGGCGATCTGGATCGAGAATGCCGACCAGGGCATCGCGTCCAACCTGGCCGTGCTGTACGACGTCAAGATGAAGGACAAGGGCGGCGAGAAATGGGTCAAGGACTTGCGCACCTGGTGGCGCAAGGCGGGCCGCGACGCCACCCTGCCGATCGACGGCGTCAGCGGCGCCA
This sequence comes from Massilia oculi, assembly GCF_017582745.1. Taxonomy (GTDB): domain Bacteria; phylum Pseudomonadota; class Gammaproteobacteria; order Burkholderiales; family Burkholderiaceae_D; genus Telluria; species Telluria oculi_A. Next base: position 65,357 of record NZ_JAFVIM010000017.1, on the reverse strand, counting down.
CCCGCGCGCCCGGCACCCACACCATGAAGTTCGACGGCGCCAAGTTCGGCATCGACAAGCTGGCGGCCGGCGAATACAAGCTGGTGGTGGAAGCGGCGCGCGAGGCGGGCGGACGCGAAGTGGTCAAGGTGCCGTTCACCTGGACGGGCAAAGGCAAGCTGGCGGCGAACGCGGCGGGCAAGGAAGAACTGGGCGCCGTGTCGCTCCAGATCCAATAACGACAATACAATCAGGAGAACCCCATGCAACAGAATAAATTCTACAAGGCCGCCATCGTCGGCCTGATGCTCGCCGGCGCCTCGATGACGGCCCAGGCCCACCGCGCCTGGATCCTGCCGAATACCGCCATGGTCGATTCGAAGGAAGCCTGGGTCACGATCGATGCCGCGATCTCGAACGAAGTGTTCGAGTTCAACCACCATCCGCTGCGCCTGGACAATCTGGTGATCACCGATCCGGACGGCGTGCAGGCCAAGGCCGAGGGCGCCGTGGTCGGCAAGTACCGCAGCACGCTCGACCTGCGCCTGCCGAAGGGCGGCACCTATCGCCTGGCGATCGTCAACAATAACCTGATGGGCAGCTACAAGCTGAACGGCGAGACCAAGCGCTTCCGCGGCGCCGCCGGCAGCCCGGCGGTCGCGATTCCCGCCGGCGCCACCGAGGTGCAGACCACGGCCGTCCACTCGCGCAACGAAACCTTCGTCTCGGCCAACAAGCTCAGCGACACGGCGCTGAAGCCGGTCGGCGAAGGCCTGGAAATGATCCCGCTGACCAACCCGTCCGACCTGCGCGTGGGCGAACCGATCCGCGTGCGCTTCCACCTCGACGGCAAGCCGGTCGCCAACCTGCCGTTCAGCATCGTGCAGGGCACCGTCAAATACCGTGGCTCCTCGGGCGAGCAGCGCCTGACGACCGATGCCAAGGGCGAAGCCTCGTTCACCGTCCCGGCGGCGAATATGTACTGGCTCAGCGCCGGCTTCCCGTTCGGTGAAGGCAAGCCGCAGCCGGGCGCCAAGCGCTACAGCTACGCGGCCACGCTCGAAGTCCTGCCGCAATAAGTACGATGCGCGACGTTCTCGTTCCGCTGGAAGTCGACATGGCGCTGCCGCCCGGCGGCAGCACCTTGTACACGGCTGCCGGCACCGCGATGGGCACCGGCTGGTCGGCGCGGCTGATGCTGCCGCCCGGCGCCGACGGCGCCGCCCTGACGCTTGCCCTGCAGGGTGAACTGGACGAGATCGTCGCGCAGATGAGTCATTGGGAGCCCGACTCCCTGCTGTCGCGCTACAACCATGCCCCGGCCGGCAGCTGGCATGCGCTGCCGCCGCAATTCTTCGAGGTCGCCGACTACGCGCTGCGGGTGCATGAAGACAGCTGCGGCGCCTACGATCCCGCCGGCGGGCAGCTGGTGAACCTGTGGGGCTTCGGCGCCACCCGGCGCTACGACCAGGCCGGCTTTTATGCGCCGGACGCAGCCGCGATCGGCGCCGCGCTGGCGCAGCGCGGCGCCAGTCAACCTGTGCTCGACCGCGCCACGCGCCGCCTGCTGCAGCCGGGCGGCGCCCTGCTCGATTTTTCTTCCGTCGCCAAGGGCTATGCGGTCGACTGCATGGCGCGCTGCCTGGAACAGCGCAGCGTGCGCCACTACGTGGTCGAGGCCGGCGGCGAGCTGCGCGGCGCGGGCGCCAAGGCCAATGGCGAGCCGTGGTGGGTGGAGATCGAAGGGGTGCCGGATGCCGACGGCTCGGCCATGCAGGCCGTGGTCGCCCTGCATGGCCTGGCGATCGCCACCTCGGGCGACTACCGCCGCTATTTTCAGCATGGCTCCCGGCGCGCGGTGCACACCCTCGATCCGCGCAGCGGCTATCCGGTTGCGGGCGGCGTCGCCTCGGTGACCGTGCTGGCGTCCACCTGCATGGCGGCCGACGCCCTGTCCACCGCGCTCACCGTGCTGGGTCCCGACGACGGCCTCGCCTTCGCCGAGGCGCGCGGCATCGCGGCGCGCTTCCTGGTGCGCGCACCTGGCGGCCTGCTCGAGACCACGTCCGGCGCCTGGCGCGCTTTACTGCAATGATGTTGACGATCGAACCCCTGCGCTGGGGCGGCGCCCTCGCGCTGTCCGGCGCCTATCTCGCCATGTGCCTCGGCATCTGGCGCACCCGCCTGGCGCGCACCCGCGCCGCGGGCGGCGCGGCCGACTGGCTCGTGGTCCACGCCAGCCAGACCGGTAGCGCCGAATTCCTGGCCGAACGCACCGCCGCCACCCTGGCCCTCGGCGGCCTCGACGCGCGCGCCGCCTGCATGTCGACCGTGGACGCCGCGCAGCTGGCCGCGGCCTCGCGCGTGCTGTTCATCTGCAGCACCTATGGCGAAGGCGATGCGCCGGATACCGGCGCGCGCTTCGCCGGCCACACGATGGGCGAAACGCTCGACCTGTCGCAGCTGCACTATGGCGTGCTGGCGCTGGGCGATGCGACCTACACCAATTACTGCGGCTTCGGCCGCGCATTGGACGCCTGGCTGCGCGAGCGCGGCGCCACGCCGCTGTTCGACCGGATCGACGTCGACCGCGGCGCGCCCGAGGCCCTGGACGCCTGGCAGCACCACCTGAGCCACCTGGCCGGCACCAGCGACGCGCCGGACTGGGACGCGCCGGCCTACGGCGAGTGGCGCATCGCCAGCCGCGTCCAGCTGAACCCCGGCAGCGCCGGCGCGCCGCTGTACCGTATCGCCCTGGTGCCGCGCGATGGCCTGCTGCCCGCGTGGGAGGCAGGCGACCTGGCCCAGGTCAGCGCGCCACTCGACCCGGACCATCCGCGCGAGTATTCGATCGCTTCGGTGCCGGGCGAAGGCCGGCTCGAACTGCTGGTGCGTTTGCAGACGCGCGAGGACGGTACGCCAGGCGCGGCGTCCGGCTGGCTGTGCGTGTGCGCGGACCCGGACGACACGATCCGCCTGCGCGTGCGCGCCCATGCGCGTTTCCGGCTGGGCACGAATGCGGGACGCCCCCTGATCGCGATCGGCAACGGCAGCGGCCTGGCAGGTTTGCGTTCGCTGCTCAAGGCGCGCATCGATGCGGGGACGTACCGCAGCTGGCTGCTGTTCGGCGAGCGCAATGCCGCCCACGACTATCTATGCCGCGAGGAACTGGAAGCGTGGCGCGATGCCGGCATGCTGGCGCGGCTCGACCTGGCGTTTTCTCGCGACGGGGGTCAGGCGCGCTACGTGCAGCACCTGGTGAATGCACACCAGGAAGAGCTGCGCCGCTGGGTCGCGGATGGCGCGGCGATCTATGTCTGCGGCAGCCTGCAAGGCATGGCCGGCGGCGTGCATGATGCGCTCGTGTCGGCGCTCGGACCCGATACGGTCGAGGACATGATGGCCAACGGGCGCTACCGGCGCGATGTGTATTAAATAAAGCAGAACCGCCGGCAAATGCCGGCGGTATCGATCAACCTAGCTGAATTGAAACAGCGTTAGCGGTTGTCGTTCTTGTGGCTTTGACGCCCTGCTTCGGCGTGCTGTTCCGGCGTACCGCCCTGGACGCCCTTCTGCTGGCTGCCCTGGCTACGACCGCTTTGCTGGCTGCCCTGGCCGCGGCCGCTCTGCTGGCTGCCCTGGTTCAGATTGCTCTGCTGGTTGCTCGAACCGTGCGAAGCACGGCCGCCCTCGCTGGCGATTTCACGCTGGCGCTCCGGATCCATCGACGCAAAACCTTGCTTGCCGCTCCCCTGGTTGCCCTGGTTGCCGCTCTGGCTATTGCCTTGCTGCGAGTACTGGTTGTTGCCCTGCGGGTTGTTGTTACGCGAATTGTTTGCCATGATTGACTCCTTTTCATCGTACACAAATGTCAGCGGTGCTGACTCGAAGGACTCCATCGTAGCCATCTAGAAGCGCGCTGGACACCAAAAACAGGCAGTGATCCTGTAGGACATTGCCCCACTGGCCCATGCGTCTGGACTGGCATATTGAAAGAAAAATGAGATATGAATTTGCCAGTTTGTAGAATGATAATTGTTAAAATAGAAGCGCTGCGAAAGAAATTAGCTACGTCGAGACATCCTTATCTCCTTGCGGCAATATGAAGATCGGCATCGGGCACCGTCTTTTCATCGCCGTCCTGCTCGCCATTCTCACGGTGGCCGGCGCAGGCGTTTTATTACTTCGGCACAAGGTCCTGGGCAGTTTCGGCGACTACGCCGTCGGTATCGAACTCGACCGGCTGGACGGCTTGTCGAACGCCGTGGCGCGCCAGTACCGGGACCATAACGGCTGGACTTTCGTGCCTGGCGGCGATGCGCGACGCGGCTGGATCACGCAGGAACTGGCGCACCTGCAGACGAGCCGTGTGGCCGCACCGGTCATGCCGGTCGCGCCGGCGCCGCCAGCGCCGCCCGCCATGCCGGCGGCGCCGGTCCCTCCCGCACCACCGGCGCCGCCGCTTCCCCCGCTGCCGCCACCCGCGCCGACCGGCGCCACCCAGGACCTGCACGCTCGCATCACCCTGTTCGACGCCGCCGGCGGCTACCTGGCCGGGCGCCTCCCCGGCACGCTGCCGCTGGCGCGGCGCCCGATCGAGGTAGATGGCCGCACCGTCGGCTACCTCGGCGTGGCGCGCAGCCACCGGCCGAGCGATGCCATGGCTTACGCCTTCCTGTCCGAGCTGCAGCACAGCCTATGGCTGATCGGCGCCGTCGCCGTCGTGCTGAGCGCCCTGGCGGCGATCCTGCTGGCGCGCCACTTCCGTCATCCGATCGACCAACTCGCGCGCGGCGCCGCCACGCTTGCCGCCGGCGACTACGGGGTGCGCCTGCCGGACGCGCGCAGCGACGAACTGGGCGCGCTGGCGCGCCATTTCAATGTGCTGGCCGAGCGCCTCGACGGCGCCGAAACGGCGCGCCGCCAGTGGGTGGCCGATACCTCGCACGAGTTGCGCACCCCGCTGGCCGTGCTGCGCGCCCAACTGGAAGCGATCCAGGACGGTGTGCGCCAGGCCTCGCCGGAAGCCATCGACGCCATGGGGCGCCAGGTGAGGTCCCTGACCAGGCTGATCGACGAGCTGTACGCGCTGGCGCGCGCCGACGTCGGCGCGCTCGAGTGCCGGCGCGAAGCGCTCGACCTGTGGGCGCTGGCGACCAGCGAAGCTGGCGCCTTCGCCGCGCGCTTCCAGGCAGCCGGGATTGCGCTCGACATTGCCGCTGCGCCCACGGAGTCACGGGTGCTGGCCGACCCGGACCGCATGCGCCAGGTATTCGCCAACCTGTTCGAGAACAGCCTGCGCTATACCGCGGCTGGTGGCGCGGTGCGCCTCACCGCGCATGCAGACGCCGGCCGCCTGCATCTGCTGCTCGATGACAGCGCGCCTGGCGTGCCGGATGAAGCGCTGGCCCGGCTGTCCGAGCGCTTCTACCGGGTCGACGCCTCGCGCAGCCGTGAACATGGCGGCGCCGGACTCGGGCTGGCCCTGTGCCGGCAGTTGCTGGAGGCGCAGGGCGCCGCCCTCGCCTTCGCCCATTCGCCGCTTGGCGGCCTGCGCGTGACCATGTCGCTCCCTTTGGACGGAAAGGAAAACGCATGAGCGTCGCCCTCATGATCGTCGAGGACGAGCCCGAACTGGCATCCGTCATCGCCGACTACGCGCAGGCTGCGGGCTATGCGCCGGCCGTGTTCGGCGACGGTGCGCAGGCGCTGGCCGCGATCCGGCGCGCACCGCCCGCCCTGGTTGTGCTCGATCTGATGCTGCCGGGAATGGACGGTCTGGCGCTGTGTCGCGCGGTGCGCGCCTTCTCCAGCGTGCCGATCGTGATGGTGACGGCGCGGGTGGAAGAAGTCGACCGCCTGCTGGGCCTGGAAACGGGCGCCGACGATTACCTGTGCAAACCGTTCAGCCCGCGCGAGCTGATGGCGCGCATCAAGGCCATCCTGCGCCGCAGCGGGGCGCAGGAGGCTGCGCCCGTGTTGGCCCTGGACGAAGCCGCGCGCCGCGTCGCTCTCCACGGCCAGGCGCTCGAACTGACGCCGAGCGAGTACGCGATCCTGGCCGCCCTGGCGCGCCGTCCCGGCCAGGTGCTGTCGCGCGCGCAGTTGCTCGACGCGGCCAGGGCCGACCACCTCGACGCCACCGACCGCGCGATCGACAGCCACGTCAAGAACCTTCGGCGCAAGATCGACGCCGTCGCCCCTGGCCTGGAACCGATCCGCTCGATCTACGGGCTCGGTTATCGCTGCGATCTCTAGCCTCCATTTTTTCTCCACATTCGGTAGGCACGATGGTGTTCATCGCCACCGAGGAGAACAACCATGCAAAGAACCATCCCGCTGATCCTGGCCGCCCTGCTCGCGCTGGGCGCTACCACCGCCGACGCCGGCATCCACTATGTGTGCGAGGCGGCGCGCGGCAAGTGCCCCAAGCCGCCAGTGCCGCCTGCGCCTCCCGCGCCTCCCGCCCCACCCGCGCCACCGGCCCCGCCGACGATCGACGGCCAGGCGGCGCCAGCCATTCCCGCGAGGCCCGCTCCACCGGCGCCTCCCGCGCCGCCGGAAATCGACCTGCCCGAGATTCCCGCCGCCTTCCACGCGGCCTGCCAAGGCAAGCATGACGGCACCCGGCTGAACCTGACCATGCGCCCCGGCGAAGGCATGGGCGGCGTGTGCGAGGATGAAGGCGGCAAGATGGTGTTCCACCTGCGCAGCTACCATCGCGCGGATTGAGTACGGTCGACGCCAGGCCCGGCATCCTCTATGCTGGGGCCATGACGCCCGCCGCCCCGACCAGCCCCCGCCCCGAACCGCCCGTCGCGCCCGAACTCGAGGATTGCTGCCGCAGCGGCTGCGTGCCTTGCGTGTTCGACCTGTATGAAGACGAACTGGCGCGCTATGAAGCCGCGCTCGCGGCATGGGAAGCAGCGCAGGCGACACGCAAATGAAAGTCATTGTGTTAGTAAATTGATTACAATGAGCTGAATCGTGTCATGCCTGTGGAGGGCTCATGCTCGACCTCGATCTTCCATGGTGGGAACTGATTGCGCGTGGCGCGATCGTGTATTGCGCGCTGCTCATCATGATGCGCCTGTCCGGCCGCCGCACCGTCGGCCAGTTCACGCCGTTCGACCTGCTGGTGGTGATGCTGCTGTCGGAGGCGGTATCCAACTCGATGACCGGCGGCGACGAATCGCTGTTCGGTGGCCTGATCATCGCTGCGACGCTGGTCGCGCTGACCGTGCTGTTCGCCTTCCTCACTTCACGCAGCAAGAAGCTCGAGGAGCTCATCGAGGGCAGCCCCGTGCTGATCGGCCGCGACGGCGTGTTCTTCGACAAGGTCATGAAGCGCTGCCGTCTCTCCGACAGCGACGTCGAGGAAGCGCTGCGCGAGGCCGACTGCCCCCGCCCCGAGATGAAGTGCGCCTTCCTCGAAGCGGACGGGCGGATCAGCATCCTGCGTAATCCTCAATAGCCTCATCGCTCTTGCTCGAACTGCCGAGATTTCTCAGCAGCCTTTGACCACCCGTATGGTGTGGGCGGGCCGCTCTTGCTGTGCTAATTTTTTGGGCACCGCTGCCAGTCCGGCGGCGCGATTGGTTTCTTTCCTGATCAGGAGGTCTACCATGAAACGAGCCCTCACCGTATTAGCGCTGGCCGCGTCGACCCTGGTCGCCGCCACCAGCCAGGCCGCGCCGGTCTACTACCGCGCGGTTGCCAGCGGCCCCGCCGAAGACATTCCCAACGGTTCGCCTGGATCGAGCGTATCGAGCTTCGAGATCGACGACCTCACCCTGCGCGCCGAGGTGCCGTTCCGCGACCTGTCCAGCCCGACCATCAGCGCCCACATCCATTGCTGCACGGTGGACGCCTTCCGTGGCGTGGGGCCGGTCGCCATTCCCTTCACCGACTTCCCGCTGCAGGTCACGGCCGGCGCCTACGCGGCCACTTTCGACCTGGGCGACCCCGCGGTCTACGATCCCGACTTCCTGGCCGCTAACGGCGGCACGCCGCAGCTGGCCAGTGGCGCGCTGATCGATGCGTTCAACGGCAACCAGGCCTACGTCAACATCCATACCGAGCGCTATACGGGCGGAGAAATCCGCGGCTTCGCGGTCGCGGCCCCTATTCCGGAACCGCACACCTGGGCGATGATGGGGATGGGCCTGGGCATGCTGGCGCTGCTGGCGCGGCGCCGTTTCACTCCGCAGCCGCGCCTGGCGAAGTAGTTTCCGCGGCTGCGCGACGCGCCAGCAGGCGGCCCCAGGCCGGGATCGCCGCCTGCCAGAAGTCCTGGCGCGAGCGTGGCTGCGCGCCTTCCAGTTCGAGATCGAGGAAGCGGGCCGATGCCAGTAACGCACCGACGGCGGCGGGTTCGTCCCCCGCCGTCACCGCCAGCGCGCCAGTCTGCTTCGACAGTTTCTCGCCGTTCTCGTTGCGCACCACCGGCACGTGCAGGTAGCGCGGCGTCGGCACGCCCAGCAGGCGCTGCAGGAAGATCTGGCGCGGCGTCGAATCGAGCAGGTCGGCGCCGCGCACGACGTCGGTCACGCCCTGCTCGGCATCGTCCACCACCACCGCCAGCTGATAGGCCCAGAATCCGTCGGCCCGCTTCAGCAGGAAGTCGCCCGAGTCGCGCGCCAGGTGCTGCGTGACCTTGCCCGCGAAGCGGTCGATGAAGGTGATCTCATCAAGGCCGGCCTCGGGCACGCGCACGCGCAGGCTGCGCATGCTGCGGCCCGGCCCCAGGCCATGGCGGCAGGTGCCGGCATAGATCGCCGCGCCGTCGGGCGCGAAGCCCAGGCGCGAATCGGCGATCTCGCGCCGGTTGCAGCCGCAGGGATAGGTGTCTTGCGCGATTCGCTCGGCCGCCGCCTGGTACAGGTCCTTGCGCCGGCTCTGCCAGACGATCTCGCCATCGGCATGCATGCCCAGCGCATCGAGCAAAGCGAGGATGCCCTCGGCGGCGCCGGCCACGCTGCGGCCTTCGTCGATGTCTTCGATGCGCACCAGCCAGGTGCCGCCATGCCAGCGCGCGTCGAGGTAGCTGGCCAGCGCCGCCACCAGCGAACCGGCGTGCAAAGGGCCGGTGGGCGATGGGGCGAAACGGCCGATATAGGGTTGGCTCACTGGCTTATTTCTTGGCCTTCTTTTCGTGCCCGGAGATGATGCCGGTGACCTGGTCGATCACCTCGTTCGGCACCGCCAGCGAGAGCTGGTAATGGACGATCTCGAAGCCCTTCGCGGTCTTGCGGATCACGCCGCTGGCCATCGCATGACCCATGTTCTTGGTGTCGAGCAATTCGTCGAACCAGATCAGCGACTTGTCGGCGGAAGCATAGACGTTACGGCGGGTCGCCTTGAAAGTCCAGGCCGACTTGGCATCGAAGTACTTCTTCGACCAGGCCTTGAATTCGTCGCGGGTCCACAGCTCGCTACGGTCGGTGCCGATATAGACACCGTCCTTGGCGATCTTGTCGAAATAGGCCATCCGCGTGTTCGCCGCGTCGTCATGCCAGCCGTCGACGAAGGCGTTGACCTGCTTCGTCAGTTCGGCATCGGTGGCGGCGTTGGCGGCGCCAATCAGGCCCAGGCACAGGAAGCAGGCGGTCAGGAAGCGTTTCACAAAAAGTCCCTTCGATAGAGTTTGAGCGCAGTTATTGTACACATGCAAATGTGCAAGCAACACACCACGCTCACGCCCTGTTATCGGTGCAGCTCCCCTGCCCGCTCCGGCTGGTAGTCGATGTCGAGCACGGTAGCCTCGAAGGTACCGCCGCCCGGGCGTTGCCAGGTGATGCTGGCGCCGACGCGCAGGCCCAGCAGCGCCGTGCCGACCGGCGTCAGCACCGACAATTGCTCGCCGCTGTCCTTCATGTCCTTCGGATAGCTCAGGGTCATGGTCACGTCTTCGTCCGAGCCTGCGAAGCGGAAGCGCACGCGCGAATTCATGGTGACGACGTCGGGCGGCATGTCCCACGGCTCGACCATTTCAGCACGCTCGAGTTCGCTCAGCAGGGCGTCGCGCGCATTGGCTTGCGCGGCGGGAAGGCGGTCGAGGATACGTTCGAGACGCTCGAGGTCGAGCCAGGATACGACGATGGAAGGTTTCATGTGTACTCCACAAAATGACCGGATAAGGTCAAGAATGATGACGGCGCCGCATGGTCGATGCGGCGATTCAGGAATGGAGGCGGCCCGGGAGGATGGACAGGCGCTGGCCCGCCGTGTTCCTCACCGAGCCCGGGAAAGCCGGGCGAGGTCGAGGCTGGAAAGGTGCGCCGCTCGGCGCGATGCCACGCACACGCGCACGCCGCCAGCGCCCAGTGGCGATGCGGTGTCAAGCGGTGGCAGGCAAAATGGATTCATGGCGGGCGGCTGGGACGATTAGCGCAGTATAGCCCGCTTTGTCGTCCAGTCAACCGGCCGCTGATCTGGACGATGGCTTATTTACTTGCTGGCAGCGGCCTTGCTCACGAGGGCGTCGAGCACCTGGCCGGTCGCCGTCATCAGCTGGCCCACGTCCTGGATCTTGTTGGCTTGCCGCACCGCATCGGGCGACACGACGTACTTGCCGTCGATGACCACGGTCGGCGTGCCGCTCACCTTGTAGGCGTTGGCGATCTGCGACAGGCGCTTGAGCTTGGTCTGCACGCCGAACGAGTTCCACGCTTCCATGAATTTCGCCTTGTCCAGGCCAGCGGCCGCTGCCCAGGCGATGATGTCGTCGTCCTTCATCAGGCGCTTGCGTTCGACGTGCACGGCGCGGAACACGCGGTGGTGGTATTCATCGAGCTTGCCCATCGCTTCCAGCGTCAGGAACAGGCGCGCTTCCGGGTCGAGCGGCCCCTGGAACGGCAGCGGAATGCGGCGCATGACGATATTGTCGCCCTGCTTCTTCGTCCAGTTGACGAGAGTCGGCTCGAATGCATTGCAGGCGCCGCAGTGGTAGGCGAAGAACTCGATCACTTCGACCTTCTTGCCGGTGGCTTGGGTGGCCTGCGGCATAGCCAGGGTCGTGAATTCGGCGCCGTTGCGCGGGTCTGTGGGCGACGCGTTTGCGACACCAGCCGCCATTGCGGCCGCAATCAAGACAAAATACGGGGCAAAACGCATGAGACGCATACCTTTCCTTCGGCAAATAATCGGTGATGGCGACATTACCACTTTTTCACGCGTTGGCTTGCGCTAGCGCACGACGATGCCATTGCTCCATCCTACAGTGAAGCGGCACGTCTTGTGCATGAGCCAAAGGGAAACTCTATGTCGACCCATACCTGGATTGCCGCCCTGGTCCTGGGAGCCCTGCCTTTATGCGCTTTTGCAGAACCGCTGGGCGTGAACACGCATACGTCCGGAAGGATCACCTCAATTGAAAACAGTTTCCATGAACTTGGCGGCGCCCTGCAGCCGGGCATGCCCATCCACATCGATTTCGATCACGAGACAAATACCTCGTTCTCCACGCTGGAATCCGGCACATGGGCGACCATGCCCGCCTCGGGTTTTTTTCAATTCGGCGTGACGGTCGGCGCGGCCTACCTGGGTTTGCGCTCGCCCGACACCTCCGGTGACCCGAATCTGTTCAACCAGTTCCGGCTGCGTGACGACGTTCGCAACGCCGCGGGCGACCTGGTCGACGTGTTCGAGCTGACCGCCCGCGCCCATGCCCAATACGATAGCGTGACCTACACCTTCAGCGCGAACCTGGAATTCGCTCCGAGTACCTTCGACGATCTCGACAACTGGTCAATCCTGGCCTTGAAAGACGCCTTGCCGCTGGCTGGAACAATGCACCTGAACCGGGTCGCCGAAGGCTGGGACGGCACGCTCGTGGTCAGCGACCTGTTTGCTGACCTGAGCGGGTTCGACGCGCGGTTCGAGGGCCCTGGCGCGGTGGTGCCGGTGGCGGAACCCGCGCAGTACGCGTTGCTGCTCGCCGGCCTCATGGCCATGGCCGGTTCAGGCGCGGCGCGGCAAAAAAAAAGCGGGCCGAAGCCCGCTTTCCGATGACGCGCGTCTTGATTAACGCTTGTCGATGCTCGGCACATCGCGCACCGGCGAACCGATGAACAGCTGACGTGGACGGCCGATCTTCTGCTCCGGATCGGCGATCATTTCGTTCCACTGGGCGATCCAGCCGATGGTACGGGCCATGGCGAAGATACCGGTGAACATCGAGGTCGGGATGCCCAGGGCCGATTGCACGATGCCCGAGTAGAAGTCGACGTTCGGGTACAGCTTGCGCGAGACGAAGTATTCGTCGTTCAGGGCGATCTTTTCCAGTTCCATTGCCAGCTTGAACAGCGGGTCGTCCTGCAGGCCCAGCTCGTTCAGCACTTCGTGGCAGGTTTCGCGCATCAGCTTGGCGCGTGGGTCGAAGTTCTTGTACACGCGGTGACCGAAGCCCATCAGCTTGACGCCCGAGTTCTTGTCCTTGACCTTCTCGATGAAGGCAGGGATGTTCTCGACCGAACCGATCTCTTTCAGCATGTTCAGTGCCGCTTCGTTGGCGCCGCCGTGGGCAGGGCCCCACAGGCAGGCGATGCCGGCTGCGATACAGGCGAACGGGTTGGCGCCCGACGAACCGGCCAGGCGGACGGTCGAGGTCGATGCGTTCTGCTCGTGGTCCGCGTGCAGGATCAGGATACGGTCCAGGGCGCGCACGAGCACGTCGTTGACCTTGTACTCTTCGCACGGGTTGCCGAACATCATGTACATGAAGTTGGCGCTGTACGACAGGTCGTTGCGCGGGTACATGAACGGCTGGCCGATCGAGTATTTGTAGGCCATCGCGGCCAGCGTCGGCAGCTTGGCGATCAGGCGGATCGCCGAGATCTCGCGCTGCTTGGCATCGTTGATGTCCAGCGAGTCGTGGTAGAACGAGGCCAGCGCGCCGACGGTGCCGACCAGCACCGACATCGGGTGCGCGTCACGGCGGAAGCCACGGAAGAAGAAGTTCATCTGCTCGTGGATCATCGTGTGCTTGGTCACGGTGTCGCTGAACTTCGCTTTCTGCTCGGCGTTCGGCAGTTCGCCGTTCAGCAGCAGGTAGCAGGTCTCCAGGAAGTCGCAGTTGACGGCCAGTTGCTCGATCGGGTAGCCGCGGTACAGCAGCTCGCCCTTGTCACCGTCGATGTAGGTGATGCTCGAGTTGCACGAGGCGGTCGACATGAAGCCAGGATCGTAGGTGAACTTGCCGGTCTGGCCGTACAGCTTGCGGATGTCGATGACGTCCGGGCCGATGGTGCCCTTGTAGATTGGCATGTCGACCGACGGGCTGCCGTCCGAGAACGACAGGGTGGCTTTGGTATCAGAGATGTTCATGGCACTTCCTTCTTGTGGGAGTGGGTTCTACAAAATAAAACGAAACCGGAGGGCGCCGCGACCAGCCCGCGAGACAGACCGGATGCCCAATTTCGCTTACGCTTGCCGCAACCGCGCCAGCAAGGCACGCACATGCGGCAGGTCGACTTCGCCGGAAGGCTCGGAGCGTCCCAGCAACAGGTCCATCAACGGGTTGTCCGCCAGATCGAGCAGACGGGTCAGCGCATCGACCTCTTCGTCGGTCAGTTCTTCTTCGTGCGCATCGAGGAAGCGCGTGAGAATCAGATCGTTCTCGAGCAATCCCCGACGTGCGCGCCAACGCAGGCGGGCACGGTTGGCGGGATCGGATTGATGCGCGTTTGCACTAGGTTTCACACTAGAGTCCGTTGTTGGTTCGACATCATACTCCGGCTGCCGCGATTCGGCAGTACGGTACTTTTACTGTATTGCTTCGGCATATTTAATGCCAAAACGGGTGATGCACACGTGCGTCGACCGCCCGCGCTCAACGCACGTCTGCACACCACATGCGGCGCCTTCCCGGCCGCCGCATGCATGACACCAATTAAATGGCGCGACGAACCAGCAATTCCTTGATCTTGCCGATCGCCTTGTTCGGATTCAGGCCCTTCGGACACACGTCCGTGCAGTTCATGATCGAGTGGCAGCGGAACAGGCGGTAAGGATCTTCCAGGTTGTCCAGGCGGTCGTTGGTCGCTTCGTCGCGCGAGTCGGCGATGAAGCGGTAGGCCTGCAGCAGGCCGGCCGGGCCGACGAACTTGTCCGGGTTCCACCAGAACGACGGGCACGAGGTCGAGCAGCAGGCGCACAGGATGCATTCGTACAGGCCGTCGAGCTCTTCGCGCTCTTCCGGCGACTGCAGGCGCTCTTTCTCGGGCTTGATCGAGTCGTTGATCAGGTACGGCTTGACCGAGTGGTACTGCTTGAAGAAGTTGGTCATGTCGACGATCAGGTCGCGCACCACCGGCAGGCCCGGCAGAGGACGCAGCACGATCGGCTGGGTCAGCTCGTTCAGGTTGGTGGTGCAGGCCAGGCCGTTCTTGCCGTTGATGTTCATCGCGTCCGAACCGCACACGCCTTCACGGCAGGAGCGGCGCAGGGCCAGCGAATCGTCGACGTCCGACTTGATGCGCTGCAGTGCGTCCAGCAGCATCTTGTCGGTGTCTTTCAGCTCGACGGTCACGTCTTGCATGTATGGCTTCGTATCCTTGTCCGGATCGTAGCGGTAGATTTTCAGTTGGACGGTGCGTGCCATTTGATTACCTGTTGTATCTGGCCGGGGCGCGATGCCCCGGCCCAGTCAATATTAGAAAGTACGGGCCTTCGGCTTGAAGGTCTCGACGGTCAGCGGTTTCTGCACCACGGGCTTGTACTCGAGGCGGTTGTTCTCCGAGAACCACAGGGTGTGCTTCATCCAGTTCGCGTCGTCGCGGTTCGGGTAGTCGCTGTGGGCGTGGGCGCCGCGCGATTCCGGACGGGCCGCTGCCGACACGATGGTCGCCTTCGCGGTCTCGATCAGGTTGTCGAGTTCCAGCGCTTCCACGCGGGCGGTGTTGAACACCTTCGACTTGTCCTGGAACGACACGTGCTTGCGACGCTCGTCGAGCTTCATGATCTCCTTGACGCCCGCTTCCAGCAGTTCCTGGGTACGGAACACGCCGCAGTATTTCTGCATCGTGGCGCGGATGTCGTTGGCGACGTGCTGCACTTTTTCGCCGCCGACCGAGGTCTCGAGCTTGTTCAGGCGCGCCAGGGCGAAGTCGGCCGCGTCCGCAGGCAGCGGCTTGTTCGCCTTCTGCTTCAGGTTCGACGCCACCACGTGGTTGCCGGCCGCGCGGCCGAAGACCACCAGGTCGAGCAGCGAGTTGGTGCCCAGGCGGTTCGCGCCGTGGACCGAGACGCAGGCGCATTCGCCGATCGCGTACAGGCCATTGACGATCTTCTGGCCGCCGGCGCCGTCAGGCGCGACCACTTGACCGTGGATATTGGTCGGGATGCCGCCCATCTGGTAGTGGATGGTCGGAACGACCGGAATCGGTTCCTTGGTCGCGTCGACGTTGGCGAACTTGTGGCCGATTTCCAGGATCGAAGGCAGGCGCTTCTCGATGGTGTCCTTGCCGATGTGGCGCAGGTCCAGCAGCACGTGGTCCTTGTTCGGACCGCAGCCGCGGCCTTCCTTGATCTCCTGGTCCATCGAACGCGACACGAAGTCGCGCGGCGCCAGGTCCTTCAGGGTCGGTGCATAGCGCTCCATGAAGCGTTCGCCGTTCGAGTTGATCAGGATACCGCCCTCGCCGCGCACACCTTCGGTGATCAGGACGCCGGCGCCCGAGACACCCGTTGGGTGGAACTGCCAGAACTCCATGTCTTGCAGTGGCAGGCCGGCGCGCGCCGCCATGCCCATGCCGTCGCCGGTGTTGATGAACGCGTTCGTGGAAGCCGCGAAGATGCGGCCTGCGCCGCCGGTGGCGAAGATGGTGGTCTTCGCTTCCAGGATCATCACGTCGCCGGTTTCCATTTCCAGGGCCATCACGCCGACCACGTCGCCATCGGCGTCGCGGATCAGGTCGAGGGCCATCCACTCGACGAAGAAGTGGGTGCGGGCGCGGACGTTACGCTGGTACAGGGTGTGCAGCAGCGCGTGGCCGGTACGGTCGGCCGCGGCGCAGGCGCGCTGGACCGGCTTTTCGCCGAAGTTCGCGGTGTGGCCGCCGAACGGACGCTGGTAGATGGTGCCGTCCGGGTTACGGTCGAACGGCATGCCGAAGTGTTCCAGCTCGTACACGACCTTTGGTGCTTCGCGGCACATGAATTCGATCGCATCCTGGTCGCCCAGGTAGTCGCCACCCTTGACGGTGTCGAACATATGCCAGTACCAGTCGTCCTCGCTCATATTGCCCAGCGAGGCGCCGATGCCGCCCTGCGCCGCGACGGTGTGCGAGCGGGTCGGGAAGACCTTCGACAGCACGGCCACGTTCAGGCCGGCTTCGGCCAGTTGCAGCGAGGCGCGCATGCCGGAACCACCGGCGCCAACGATGACCGCGTCAAAACGACGGGTAGGAATTGCAGTTTTGATTGCTGCCACGATTACACACTCCAGAGAATTTGCACGGTATAGGCGACGCAGCCCACCAGCCAGAAGATGGTGATGAATTGCAGCGTCAGGCGCAGGCCGACGTTCTTGACGTAGTCCATCCAGATATCGCGGATGCCGACCCAGGCGTGGTAGTACAGGCCCAGGAAGGTGACCATCGACAGCAGCTTGAACCACTGCTTCGCGAACAGGCCGGCCCAGCCTTCATACGTGAAATTCTGGCCGGACAGGAACATGGCCAGCAGGACGACGGTGTAGACCGCCATGAGGATCGCGGTAACGCGCTGGGCCAGCCAGTCGCGGAAGCCATAATGGGCGCCGACGACGAGGCGGCGCTGGCCGATATTATTCTTGCTTGCCATGGTTTAGAACACTCCGAACAGTTTCAGGCCGACCAGGGCGGTCAGCAGCAGGCTGATGATCAGCACCCAGCGCGCGGTCGATTGGGCTGCGTCCTTGTCCAGGGCAAAGTGATTGTCCATGAACAGGTGGCGGATGCCGGCGGTGAAGTGGTGCAGGTAAGCCCAGGACAGGCCCAGCAGGATGATCTTGACCAGCGGGTGCGACACGATGCCGGCGAAGTAGCCGAACGACGATTCCGACAGCAGGCTCTGCTGGAACAAATACAGCAGGAACGGCAGCAGCAGGAACAGCCCGGCGCCGCTGACCCGGTGCAGGATCGACACGATCGCCGACGGCGGCATCCGATATTTCGTCGTGATATCGCCGATTCCGACGTTGCGATACACCGGCCGCCCTTTCTTGCTTGCTTCTCTCACGGCTTCCGACATGATGGTACACCTCCCATTTATGACAAATTTTTGTATGAACCCTGCATTCTTGCCGATTTCACGGCCTGGTCCGGGAAAGTGGGACCAGGCCAGCGGGACAGCGAGCGGCGAACCGGGTCATGTCCGTCGCGTACCCAAAACCAATATATTTTAATCGCATTCGCGCGATCGCCGCAGAGGGTAGTTTTATCCCATTTGGCTATTTTCCGAATTATTTGAAAAGACAGAAAACAGAGAATATTTACTCGTCTGTTTTCAGCTTTATTCTCCTTAAGACAATTCGTTCAAATAATGGTGTTTCGCGGTCGAGTACAGCTCGCGGCGCAGTTCGACGGCCTTGTCGCCGTAGGTGAACGACACCCGCTCGCCCAACAGCAGCGGCGTGCCCGGCGCCACCTTCAGGTGCTCGGCCGTGGCCGCGTCGGCCGACACCGCGCGGATCTTCTCGGTCGCGCGGATCATGCGCGTGCCGAACTCGGTCTCGAACAGGCCGTACATCGGGCCCTTGTATTCCTGCAGCCGCTCCGCGCTCAAACCCTTGAACAGTTGCCCCGGCAGCCACAGCTCTTCCAGGATGGTCGGCTGGCCGTCGAACGACTGCACGCGCTTGATGTAGACCACGGCGTCGCCCGACTTGAGATCGAGCAGGCGCGCGACCTCGGCCGGCGCGCGAATTCGCTTGACCTCGAGGAAGCGGTTCTCGGGATGATGGGGGACGCCTTCATCTGGCATCAGCCGCAGGAAGCGGAAATGGGCGCGCTCTTCGGCGTGGCTGGCAACGAAGGTGCCCTTGCCCTGGCGCCGCAGCACGAGGTTCTCGGCGGCCAGCTCGTCGATTGCCTTGCGCACGGTGCCCTGGCTGACCTTGAAACGGGCCGCCAGCTCGACTTCGCTCGGCATGAGTTCGCCAGGTTTCCATTCACCGGCCTGCAGGCTCTGGGTGATCAGCGCCTTGATCTGCTGGTAGAGGGGCCGGAACGACGGCGAGCCACTGCTGACAGGATCAACGGCCGGATTGGACGGGGCGGAATTCATAGACCGCGATTTCACCACAAAAGTGCATGACCGTCCAGTATTAGAGGTCTTTAGATATGTGTCTTATATAAGACATATGATATTGAATTGACAGACCAAACGGCAGAGGAATACACTCATGGCCGACCGGGAGTCGGCGCCACTCTTGACATCATTGTACGCGCGCGACACCCGTCTTTTGACCTTGAAGGCTTGAAGTGCGCTTTTGGTATCATTGCAGCCTCACCCAACCGCAGTGAAAGTAACTTGTAACCAAACAGGCGTATGCTCGGCGTCGACACCGGCGCAAACCGTTTTCATTCCCACTTTGGAGATTCATCATGGCTAAAACCCCAATGCGCGTCGCCGTCACCGGCGCGGCCGGCCAGATCGGCTATTCCCTGCTGTTCCGCATCGCCAACGGCGACATGCTGGGCAAGGACCAGCCGGTCATCCTTCAGCTGCTCGAGATCGACAACGAGAAGGCACAGAAGGCGCTCAAGGGCGTCATGATGGAAATCGACGACTGCGCATTCCCGCTGCTCGAAGGCATGACCGCCCACTCGGATCCGATGACCGCCTTCAAGGACGTCGACGTCGCCCTGCTGGTCGGCGCCCGCCCACGCGGCCCGGGCATGGAGCGCAAGGACCTGCTGGAAGCCAACGCCCAGATCTTCACCGTGCAAGGTAAAGCCCTGGACGCCGTCGCTTCGCGCAACGTCAAGGTGCTGGTGGTCGGCAACCCGGCCAACACCAACGCCTACATCGCGATGAAATCGGCCCCTAGCCTGCCGGCCAAGAACTTCACCGCCATGCTGCGCCTGGACCACAACCGCGCCCTGTCGCAAGTGGCCGCCAAGACCGGCAAGGCCGTCAAGGACATCGAAAAGATGGTCGTGTGGGGCAACCACTCGCCGACCATGTACGCCGACTACCGCTTCGCCACCGCCGGCGGCGAGTCGATCAAGGACCTGATCAACGACCAGGAATGGAACGCCAACACCTTCCTGCCGACCGTCGGCAAGCGCGGCGCCGCCATCATCGAAGCGCGCGGCCTGTCGTCGGCTGCTTCGGCCGCCAACGCCGCCATCGACCACGTGCGCGACTGGGTGCTGGGCACCAACGGCAAGTGGACCACCATGGGTATCCCTTCGGATGGTTCCTACGGTATCCCTGAAGGCACCATGTTCGGCTTCCCGGTCACCACCGAGAACGGCGAATACACCATCGTCCAGGGCCTGGACATCGATGCATTCTCGCAAGAGCGCATCAACCTGACCCTGAAAGAGCTGGAAGAAGAGAAAGCCGGCGTCGCTCACCTGCTGGGCTGATGCTGAATATGGCGCACGACGATTGCCGTGCGCCAACAACGCCGTGCCCTTGAACCGGCACGGCGGTTTTACGTGGTAACCAAGCGTTGTAAATAGAGAGATATGCATCCATCCGAGGTTTTATTCCAGGGCAAACGCCAGCCGCTCCTTCTCCCCGCCTGCGATCACTACGCCGGTTCCGAGAAGCTGATGCGCAAATCGATGGCCCTGCAACAAGAGCTTGGCCCCCTGTTCGACATCACCTTCGACTGCGAAGACGGCGCCACCGCCGGCAGCGAACTGGAGCACGCCATCCTGGTGGCGCAGCTCGTCAACAGCGACGACAACCATTTCGATCGCATCGGCGCGCGCCTGCACGAGCCGGCCAGCCCCCATTTTGCGAAGGACGTCGAATTCATCGTCGGCGGCGCCGGCAAGCGCCTGGCCTATGTGGTCTTGCCCAAGGTGGAGAGCGCGATGGAAGTGACGCGCGCGATCGATCTGATCAACCAGCACGCCCAGGCGGCCGGCCGCGCGGATCTGCCGGTGCACGTGCTGATCGAGACCCACGGCGCGCTGCGCGAAGCCTACGACATCGCCGCCCTGCCCCAGGTCGAATGCCTGTCGTTCGGCATCATGGACTTCGTCTCGAGCCACTACGGCGCGATTCCCGCGAGCGCGATGCGCACCCCGGGCCAGTTCACGCACCCGCTGGTGGTGCGCGCCAAGCTCGAGATGGTGGCGGCCTGCCATGCACACGGCAAGGTAGCGTCGCACAACGTCACGACCGACATCAAGGACAGTCCGACTGTCGCCAACGACGCCCAGCGCGCCGGCGCCGAATTCGGCTTTACCCGGATGTGGAGCATCCATCCGGACCAGATCAAGCCGATCCTGAAGGCCTTTACGCCGCGTCTGTCCGAGGTCAATGAAGCGACGAATATCTTGATGGAGGCCATGGCCGCGGACTGGGGACCGATTGCCCAACATGGCCGCTTGCACGACCGTGCGAGCTACCGATATTATTGGTCGGTGTTGCAGCGTGCCAAACTGGCGGGCCTCGCGCTGCCGGAAGCCGCTGCCGCAATCGTCAACCTCCCCGACAGCGAATAAACCGACCATGGCCACCCTCCTCCCGAAAATGATCGCCGCCTGCGCCGTCGCGCTCGCGGCTGCCGTCGTGTGCGCGCCGGCAAGCGCTGCAGTCACCAAGGAAAAGCATCCGAAAGCGGAAGCGGTCCTGAAAGCGCAAGCCAAGAAGAAACCGACCAAGAAAGCGCAAGCGGCAGCCGCGGCGGCTGCAGCTGCTGCCGCTGCTGCGGTCGCGGCGAACCCGCTCGAAGTCAACGAGCCGGACATCACCGACACCAAGGTGACCGAATACGCTTGCGAACTCGGCAACAAGATCACGATCTATACCAACGAGACCGATGACAGCCATATCGCGCTGCGCTGGAAACAGCGCCTGCACCGCCTGGCGCGCATCGGCACCACCACCGGCGCGCTGCGCTTCGAGAATCCGCACTATGGCCTGATCTGGATCGGTATCCCGTCCAAGGGCATCCTGCTCGACTCGAAGCTCAACCGCCAGTTGGCCAATGAATGCAAGAACGCCGAACAGTCCGCGATCGTGGCGACCGCGGAACCGGAGGCGAGCAAGACTTGAAGATGCGGCGCGGATTTTTTCCCGGAAGTCCATGCCGTTCTGTCGCCCGAAGTTATATCTGGTCCGTTATTTCCGTGAACGCTGCTGTTGAAATAACAATATTCCCACTGAAGGAGAGATTATGTCTCGCAACACTCTGAACACACTGAAGGAATTCCCGATCGGCGCAGGCCAGAGCGGCCAGTTCCATTCGCTGCCGGCGCTGGCGGAAAACCTCGGTGTGAACCTGTCGCGCCTGCCGGTGTCGATCCGTATCGTCCTCGAATCCGTCCTGCGTAACTGCGACGGCAAGAAGGTCACCGAAGAGCACGTCAAGCAAGTCGCCAACTGGGGCGCGACCGCAGAGCGTACCGACGAGATCCCGTTCGTCGTGGCCCGCGTCGTGCTGCAGGACTTCACCGGCGTGCCGCTGCTGGCCGACCTGGCCGCGATGCGCAACGTCGCCGCCAAGATGGGCGCGGATCCAAAGAAGATCGAGCCGCTGGTGCCGGTCGACCTGGTGGTCGACCACTCGGTCACCATCGACCACTTCCGCGAGCCGGGCGCGCTCGACCTGAACATGAAACTGGAATTCCAGCGCAACAACGAGCGCTACCAGTTCATGAAGTGGGGCATGCAGGCCTTCGACACCTTCGGCGTCGTTCCTCCGGGCTTCGGCATCGTCCACCAGGTCAACCTGGAATACCTGGCGCGCGGCGTCATGAAACAGGGCGAGATGTACTACCCTGACACCCTGGTCGGCACCGACTCGCACACCACCATGATCAACGGCGTCGGCGTCGTCGGCTGGGGCGTGGGCGGCATCGAAGCCGAAGCCGGCATGCTGGGCCAGCCGGTATACTTCCTGACCCCGGACGTCATCGGCGTCAACCTGAAGGGCAAGCTGCGCGAAGGCTGCACCGCGACCGACCTGGTGCTGACCATCACCGAGCTGCTGCGCAAAGAAAAGGTCGTAGGCAAGTTCGTCGAGTTCTTCGGCGAAGGCACCCGCTCGCTGTCGACCACCGACCGCGCCACCATCGGCAATATGGCGCCTGAATACGGCGCGACCATGGGCTTCTTCCCGGTGGACGAAGCGACCGTCGACTACTTCCGCGGCACCGGCCGTACCGAAGAAGAACTGGCTGCCTTCGAAGGCTACTACAAGGCCCAGGGCATGTTCGGCATCCCGCAAGAGGGCGAGATCGACTACACCCGCGTGGTGGAACTGGATCTGTCGACCGTGACCCCATCGCTGGCCGGTCCGAAGCGTCCGCAAGACCGTATCGAACTGGGCCACGTGAAGAACACCTTCACCGAGCTGTTCAGCAAGCCGACCACCCAGAACGGCTTCAACAAGAACCCGGACGACCTGCACAAGGTCTACGAGACCACCAACGGCGTGCGCGTGAAGAACGGCGACATCCTGATCGCCGCCATCACCTCGTGCACCAACACCTCGAACCCGAGCGTGCTGCTGGCCGCGGGCCTCCTGGCCAAGAAAGCCGTCGAGCGCGGCCTGACCGTGGCGCCGCACATCAAGTCGTCGCTGGCCCCAGGATCGCGCGTGGTCACCGAGTACTTGACCGCCGCCGGCCTGCTGCCTTACCTGGACAAGCTGGGCTTCGGCGTGACCGCCTACGGCTGCACCACCTGCATCGGCAATGCCGGTGACCTGACCCCGGAACTGAACGCCGCGATCACCCAGAACGACATCGTCGCTGCCGCTGTGTTGTCGGGCAACCGCAACTTCGAAGCACGTATCCACCCGAACATCCGTTCGAACTTCCTGGCCTCGCCACCGCTGGTCGTCGCTTACGCGATCGCCGGCAACATGACGAAAGACCTGATGACCGAGCCAGTGGGCAAGGACAGCAACGGCGTCGACGTCTACCTGGGCGACATCTGGCCGTCGTCGCAGGAAATCGGCGAACTGATGCGCTTCGCGATGAACTCGGACGTCTTCAAGAAGAACTACGCCGACGTCAAGGGCAACCCTGGCGCGCTGTGGGAACGCGTGTCGTCGACCGAAGGTCAAGTCTACAACTGGCCTGAATCGACCTACATCGCCGAACCGCCATTCTTCGCCGACTTCGAGATGACCCCGAAAGCGGCCGCCACCGGCATCACCGGCGCCCGCGCACTGGGCGTGTTCGGCGACTCGATCACCACCGACCACATCTCCCCGGCCGGTTCGATCAAGGAAGACGGTCCTGCAGGCAAGTGGCTCAAGGAACATGACGTCCTCAAAGCGGACTTCAACTCCTACGGCTCGCGCCGCGGCAACCACGAGATCATGATGCGCGGCACCTTCGCCAACGTGCGTATCAAGAACAAGATGATCCCACCGAAGGCCGACGGTTCGGCAGTCGAAGGCGGCATCACCCTGCACCAGCCGACCGGCGAACAGATGTCGATCTACGACGCTGCAATGAAGTACGTGGCCGCGGGCACCCCGACCATGATCTTCGGCGGCGAAGAGTACGGCACCGGCTCGTCGCGCGACTGGGCCGCCAAGGGCACCCAGCTGCTGGGCGTGAAGGCCGTGGTCGTGCGTTCGTATGAGCGCATCCACCGCTCGAACCTGGTCGGCATGGGCGTGCTGCCGCTGCAATTCATCGGCAACGACAGCGTCGAATCGCTGGGCATCACCGGCAAGGAAACCTACGACCTGAAGGGCCTGGAAGGCGAGATCAAGCCGCAACAACTGGCGACCCTGGTGATCCACCGCGAAAACGGCGAATCGCAGGAAGTGCAAGTTCTGCTGCGTATCGACACCCCGATCGAAGTCGACTACTACAAGCATGGCGGCATCCTGCCGTTCGTGCTGCGTCAGCTGCTGGCTGCCTAAATCGGGATAGCCCGCTGCGGCGGGCTGCCTGACAAGCAAAAGGGCTGGAACCTGCGAGGGTTCCAGCCCTTTTCACATCGGCCTCATCGCTTCTATACCTCGGCCCACATCCTCAGCAGGTTGTGATAATGCGCCGTCAGCCCCACCGTGATCTCCGACTCCCCATGCTGCGCGCGCAGCTTCTGGATCCGGGTATCGAGATCGAACAGCATGCCGCGCTTGCCGTCGTCGCGCACCATGCTCTGGGTCCAAAGAAATGAAGCCACCCGTTCGCCGCGCGTCACGGGCCGCACCTGGTGCACGCTGCCCGACGAGTACACGATCGCATCGCCCGCCGCCAGCTTGACCTCGTGGGTGCCGTAAAGATCGACCACTTCCAGCTCGCCTCCCTCGTATTCATCGGGCTCGCTCAGGAACACGGTGGTCGAGACGTCGGCCCGCACCGGCGCACCACCGCCGCGCTGGGCGCGGATGGCGCCATCCACATGCAAGCCGTAATGTTCGCCGCCGCTATATGAATTGAAATAAGGCGCCAGCACCCGCAGCGGCAGCGCGCTGGAAAAGAACATGGGATTCGCCATCAGGGCCGCGCTGACGATCTGGCCCAGTTCGACGGCCAGCGGCGTGCCCTCGCCCAGCTGGCGGTTGCGCTTGACCTTCGCGCCTTGCGGGCCGACGCTCTCGCGGCCATCGAGCCATTCCGGCGCGCCGGCCATGCGGGCGCGGATATGGGCTACCTGGTCCGGCGTCAGCACGCCGGGAATATGCAGCATCATGTCGTTCTTCTTGCTGTCGAACCAACAAAAAAATCCCTCCTGACAGTGTCAGGAGGGCAGAATCCGGTTGCCCGGCGGGGGTGGTACTCCGTGAGAAACATCCGTCAGTGCTTTCCCGGTCACCAACGGCTACTGCTTGCAACGCAACTTGGAAACACAAGTTGAACACTCCAATCGTTCTTCCCAAACATGTTTGAATGAGAATTATTCTCATTATGTACCCTGTTCGCGCATTGTGCAAGCGTTTGCGTGCGCCTCTTTCGCGGGGCTGTCGCCCGGCCTTCATGACAGCCATTGTTCATGACCTGTGGCCGAATCAACTACAATACCGGGGATATGGGTTTATCATCACCCCTCGGACTTTCGAAACATTCACTGACAAGAGACCCACCAGCGCCATGCGTCGTCCTTCCAAAGATTCAACTCCAAAACTTTCCGCAGAAAGCCAGCGCCTCGTCAGCCTCTCGCAAGCCCTCATGCAAGCTGCCAGCCGTGCTGAAGAACGTGCGTGGGAACACCAACTCGACACGTGCCTGCAAAAGCTGCTCAAGACCAACCACCAGGACAGCATCGACGCCGCCCTGAACGCCCTGTTCAAGGACGACCTGGCCTCGTACGACGTGCTGATGGATACCGTCGAAGCGGTCAGCGAATCGGCCACCATGGTCGAGCAAGGCGAGCACGGCGACGTCACCTGGCAGGCGCTGCTGGTCGCGGCGCCGATCCTGGCCTGGACCCGCTTCTCGATCGCCACCGGCACCATCCCGAACGACTTGCTGTCGACCCTGGGCGCCCACTTCTCGGCCCACCTGCTGGCCGACGGCACCAAGATGGCGATCGCGCCCACCCTGTATTCGCTCGACCAGCTGCCGCGCACCCACGCCGAAACCGCGGCGCTGACGCAGAAGCTGGCCGCCGCCGCCCACAAGGGCGGCACCATCAAGCCGGCCCAGCACCTGGACGAGACCGCGCCCTTCCTGGCCGATACCCGCTATCTGCTGATCGCGATCGTCGCCCCTGCCGGCGAGCCGCTGTTCCGCTGGCAAGAGCCGCAGCACCATCTGCGTTTCGCCGACGAGCGCAACCGCAGCCTCGAGCAGTGGCGCGCCCAGGCCACCGCGAATATCGCGCGCCTGCTGCCGGGCTGCGGCATCGAGCTGCTGCTGCCGGAAGCGTATTACGTCGCCTGCCGCGAAGCCGACAAGCTGATCCGCCCGATCTCGATCCGCGCCGCCGTGCACTACCTGACCAATACGCTGGGCGTGGAAGCGTCCGACCTGCGCGCCGTGATCGCCGGCTTCGGCGAAGAGTCGCCGGACATCCAGATCGACGAATACCGCGTTTCGTTCACCATGCGCCAGAGCGCCGACGTGGTGTATGGCATCGTCTGGCCGCTGTACGGCCAGGAAGACGAGAACGGCACGCCGATGGAAGGCCCGCTGGCGGTCAGCGCCACGCCGCTGTCCCCGATCAACGAGATCGCGGCCCACCTCAACGATGCCGGCATCGCCCATATCAAGCGCATCAACGAGCGCTACGTCGCCGAGTATTGCGACGACTGCGGCGCGCCGCTGTTCGCCGATCCGACCGGCGAACTGGTGCATGCCGAGATGCCGGAAGACGCGCCGGCCGGCACCGAGCACTTCCACTGATGTCGTTCAGGCTCCCGCTGCAGCGGGAGCCTCCCCTGCCGAACCCTCCGGCGTCATGAACTGCCGCGCCAGCCCCTGTTCCTCGAAACGCTCGACGATAAAGTCGATGAAGACACGCGTCTTGGCCGGCAACAGCCTGCGGCTCGCGTAATACAGGCAAAGCGCCCGCCCCTCCACGAACCAGCCCGGCAACACGTCGACCAGCGCCCCGCTGCGCAGGAACGGTTGCGCATGCGGCAACGGCAGCACCGCGATCCCGATACCGGCCAGCGCCGCCTGGGCCATCGCCTCGGGATCGTCGCACACCAGCGCCGTGCGCAGGTCGGCCGGCGCCTGGCGCCCGTCGTCGCGGCGCAGGGTCCAGCTCAGCAGCCGGCCGCTGCCAACCGCGCGGCGGGCGATGCCGTCGTGCCTTGCCAGGCCGTCCGGATCGAGCGGCCAGCCGCGCCGCTCGAGGTAGGCCGGGCTGGCCACGACGATGCTGCGCACGGTAGTCAGTTCGCGCGCCACCATGCCCTCGTTCAGGTCAACGCCGCCGCCGATCGCCACGTCGAAGCCCTCCTTGACCAGGTCGACCTGGCGGTTGTCGAAATGCAGGTCGGGAACGATGGCCGGATAGCGCTTGAGAAAATCCTCCAGCATCGGCACGAAATAAGTCCGCCCGACCAGCGGCGCCATGCCGATCTTCAGGGTGCCGCCCGGCTGGCCGGCGCCCTGGCGCGTGGCCAGCGTCGCTTCTTCGATCCGGCGCCAGGGCTCGGCCACTTCATGCAGATAGCGTTCGCCCTCGGCCGTGAGCCGCAACTGGCGCGTGGTGCGCTGGAACAGGCGCACGCCCAGGTGCTGCTCGAGGCGGGCGACGTTCTTGCTGACAGCGGCCGGACTCAAACCCAGCCGGCGCGCGGCGGGCGAAAAACCGCGCTCCTCGGCGCTGTAGATGAACGAGACGAGGTGGCTGATCGATTCCGGCATGGCGGTGTCTGGAGGGTAGCGATCCGGGGATTTTATACCTGCGGTTGAGAGTCATACGACTTTGGACTGGCTAGTTTCAACCCCTGGTCGGCAGCATACTGCCGACTCGTCCAATCATTCACAGGGAGTCCATCATGAACAAGGCATTCGAAGGCAAGGTTGCTGTCGTCACCGGCGGTTCGCGCGGCATTGGCGCCGCCATCGCGAAGAGGCTTGCCAGCCAGGGCGCGCACGTGGCGCTGACCTACCAGCAATCGGCCGGCGCTGCCGAAACGCTGGTGGCGGACATCCAGGCGCAAGGGGGCAGCGCCGAAGCGATCCGCAGCGACGCCGCCGATCCGGCCGCGATCGAGGCCGCGATCGCCCGCGTCGCGCAATCGCGCGGCCGCATCGACATCCTGGTCAACAATGCCGGCGTCGCCGTGTTCGGGGCGGTCGACGACTTTTCGCTGGAGGATTTCGACAAGACCGTCAACGTCAACGTGCGCGCCGTCTTCGCCGGCGTGAAGGCGGCGCTGCCGCATATGAAGGAAGGCGGACGTATCGTCAACATCAGCAGCACCAATGCGCTGCGCATGCCGATGGTGGGCGGGTCGGTGTATGCAATGAGCAAGTCGGCCCTGAGCGGCCTGACCCAGGGACTGGCGCGCGAACTGGGACCGCGCGGCATCACGATCAATAATGTGCTGCCCGGCCCGGTCGACACCGACATGAACCCGGAAAAGACCGAGTTCGGCGCCGGCCTGCACGACTATATGGCGATCAAGCGCCACGGCCGCCCCGAAGAGATCGCGGCCATGGTCGCCTACCTGGCCGGACCGGAAGCCGCCTACGTCACCGGCGCCGACCTGTTGATCGACGGCGGTTTCGCCGCCTGAGCGCGGCCTGGGCGCGACGGCCTTACGCCATCGGATCGATGGTGAAGGCCGGCATGCGCTCGCCGTTCTTCGCGGTTTCGAGGAATTTGTCGGAAGTGAGCAGCGCTTCGTGGATGGTGACGTCCATGTCCAGGTAGCGGTAAGTCCCCAGGCGGCCGACGAAGGTGACGTTTTCTTCGTTCTTCGCTTTGTTGACGTACAGCTCCAGCTGCGCCTTCTCGCGCGTCTGGCGGATCGGGTAGTACGGAACATCTTTCTCTTCGCACTGGCGGCTGTACTCGGCGTAGCAGATGGTCTTCTCGTGCTTTTCCCACGGCGAGAAGTGCTTGTGCTCGGTGATGCGGGTGTATTTCTTTTCGTCGTCGCAGTAATTGATGACGGCATTGCCCTGGTAGTCGCCGTCGGCGCGGAAGGTTTCGAAGTCCAGCGTGCGGTAAGGCAGACGGCCCTCTTCGTGCTTGAACCAGGCGTCGATCGGGCCGCTGTAGAACACGTGGGCGTAGTTGCCTTTGTCCGCCGGGTCGAAGGCCGTGCTCAGGTGCACGGTCACGCCTGGCACGTCGAGGATGTTCTGGACCAGCGCCGTGTAGCCGTCGGCCGGCATGCCCTGGTATTTATGGTTGAAGTAATTGTCGTCGTAATTGAAACGCACCGGCAGGCGCTTGAGGATGCTGGCCGGCAGCTCGCTCGGGTGCAGGCCCCACTGCTTGATCGTATAGGTCTTGAAGAAGGCCTCGTACAGTTCGCGGCCGACGAAGCGCAGTGCCTGCTCTTCGAAGGTGGTCGGGTTCTCGATCGACTTGTCGCCCAGGTTCTGCAGGAATTCCTGCGCCTCGGCCGGGCCCATGGTCTTGTTGAAGAACTGGTTGATGGTCAACAGGTTGATCGGCAGGGTGAAGACCTTGCCGCCGGTGATGGCCTTGACGCGATTGACGTAAGGCTTGAACTCGGCATAGCGGTTGACGAATTCCCAGGCGCGCTCGTTATCGGTGTGGAAGATGTGGGGACCGTAGACGTGGACCATGACGCCGGTCTCGGCATCGCGTTCCGAGTAGCAGTTGCCGGCGATGTGGGGACGCGACTCGAACACGTCGACGGTATAGCCGGCCTGCGCCAGCTGGTTTGCGATCACGGCCCCGGAGAATCCAGCGCCGACGATGGCGATATTCTTGTTCATTCTTGTGTGTCCTGGTGGTGTTGGCAATGCCGGAGCGTATGCCTCACCTTGACCCGACCTGGGATTACTTCAAGAACAAATTGTCGGGTCAATCTCGGACACACAACACCGCATCGCGGGAGAATTTAATGATAAAAATATATCATTCAAATCCCGTTTTGCTCCGCACAATTGGAGCGGCCCGCGTTGCAGATATTGAATGTGTTTATTTGCGAATGGCAGCGATCACGCGCGTGGCGAACTCGGCCGCATTGCCGGCATGCCAGCGCCAGACGATCACCAGGTCATGCTCTGGCGAAACGACGATGTCATTGCTGCCCGCCCCCAGCGCCGCGAAGGCGGTGGCCGGCATTCCTGGCAGGTTCTTACCCTTGGTATTGAGCCACCACAGGTAGCCATAATCCGGGCCGTGGGCGCTTGGGGTGAGCGCTTCCTTCACGTAGGACGCCGGCAGGATCTGCTTGCCGCCCCAGTTGCCCCCGTTCAGCCACAGGTAGCCGAAGCGGGCCATGTCCCAGCTGTCGATCCACATGCCGCCACCCCAGCGCGTGCCGCCGCTGACCGATGGCACCTGCTTGCCGTTCACTTCGACATAGCTGTTATGGTAAGGAACCCACTTCCACGTCGGCGAGGCGCCGATCGGATCCATGACCTGCTGCTGGAACACCTCCGGCACGGACTGGCCGAACACGCGCAGCAGCGACAGCGCGAAACGGTTCACGCGGGTGTCGTTGTATTCATAGAAGGTGCCCGGCGCCTTGATCGCGCGCGGCTTCTTCTCGCCCTTGCCGAACGCCTCCTTGCCGATGAAATTGCTGTGCTTGCCCCACAGCTCGCCTTCCCACTCGGACTCCTGCTGCAGATGCTGCTTCCAGGTGACGGGGGCGTTGTGCGGCGCCGCGTAGCCGCCGTCGTTGACCGTCTTTGCCACCGGGTCATTGACCTGGATACGGCCGTCGCGCACCGCCACGCCGGCAACCGTCGCCAGCATGCTCTTGGCCACCGAATAGGTCGGGTCGACGAAACGCGTATCGCCGAACTCGGCCACCACATAGCCCTTGTAGATCACGACGCCATTGGTATGGGCGCGCTTCGTCGGCATCGAGCCCAGGCGGGTGCCGAAGATCGCTTCCTGGTCGGACAGGTCGAGCGGACGCTCGGTCTCCCGCGACTGCGCGAACTGGACGGCCGCGGCCAGGGCCGCCGGGTCCATGCCCAGCTGGGCCGGATCCTTGCGGGCCCACTCGCCGGCCGGCGGAAAGTAGGCGTTGTCGGCGGCGAACGCGCCGGTGGCTGGCAGCGCCAGGCCCAGTGCGGTGGTGAGGGAGAGTGCGAGCAGGCTGCGGCGTGCGGTTATTGGCAAAGCAGTCGTCATTATTTGGTATCGGTCCAGGTGGAATACGGAGAACGGATCAGGTTGGAGTTGTAATAGCGCTTGTCGCCGGTGACTTCCTGGCCGATCCAGTCCGGCTTGTCGAAGACGGCGTCTTCAGCCGGCAGCTCGATCTCGGCCACCACCAGGCCCGCGTTCTCGCCCAGGAATTCGTCGACTTCCCAGGTGAAGCCCGCGTGCTCGATACGGCGCCGGTATTTTTCCACCAGCGGCCGCTCGCACAGGCGGTCGAGCAGTTCGGCAGCGTCTTCGAGCGGAATCGCGTATTCCCACTCCCCGCGCGATGCCCCTTCGCTCTTGCTCTTGATGGTCAGCACGCCCTGCTCACCCTCGATGCGCACGCGCACCGTGCGCATCGGGTCGGCCGTCAGGTAGCCCTGGCGCAGCAGGACGGGCGTGCCCAGCTGGCGCCAGGCCTCGGTCGCGAGCAGGAACTTGCGTTCGATTTCAACGCCCACGAGATCAGCCCAGCGCCTGCAGGATCGGCTGCAGCATCGCCGCGCCCAGGCCCGCGCTGCGCGCGCCATTCCAGCCCACGTGCGGGTCGGGCAGGTTGGCGTTGTCCTTGAACGGCATCTCGAGCGTCAGCGACAGGCATTTGTAGTGGTGGCCGACGTACTTCGAGGCCAGCGTCAAGAGCTCGTCGTTGTACTTGCTGGCGGCGTAGCCGTATTCCTTCTGGAAGTCCGGGCTGCAAGAGATATAACGGTCGATGAAGGTGCTCTGCTCCAGCGCGCGCTCGGCGGTGAAGTCTTCGAGCATCTCGCAGCCGGCCACGAAGTTGTAGGGCAGCGCCTCGTCGCCGTGGATGTCGAAGAACATGTCGATGCCGACTTCCTCGATCTTGTTCTTGACGCACAGGACTTCAGGGCTGCGCTCGAGCGATGGGTTCATCCACTCGCGGTTGAGGTTGGCGCCGGCGGCATTGGTGCGCAGGTTGCCGCGCACCGAACCGTCCGGGTTCATGTTCGGCACGATGTAGAACACGGCGCGCTGCAGGAGCTTGCGCGCGACCGGATTGGCGTTGTCGAGCAGCGCATCCATCATGCCTTCGACGAACCACTCGGCCATCGATTCGCCCGGGTGCTGGCGGGCGATGACCCAGATTTTTTTCTCGGCCTGCGGATTGCCGATCACCACCAGGTTCATGTCGCGGCCGTCGACCGTGCTGCCGATGTCGTGCACGCGTGCGATCGGGTTCTCGGCCACTTCGCCCAGCAGGCGCAGGTGGCGCTCCCAGGTGTAGGGTTCGAAATAGGCGTAGTAGACGCTGTCCAGTTCCGGGGTGTGCTCGATCGTCATCACCTGGCCGTCGAAGCTGGTGGGGACGCGGAACCAGTTCTCGGTGTCGTAGCTGGCCACCGCCTGGTAGCCCTCGAAGCCCTTCGGATAGGTGGCCTGGCCGGCGTTCAGGAAGCGCATCGTCACAGCCTGGCCGCGCGCGCCCTGCAGGCGGAAGTGGAACCACTGGTGGATGTCGGCGTGCGAATCCTTGCGCAGGTTCAGGTCGATCTGTTTGGCGTTGTCGGCGCGGACGACGTCGATCGAGCCGGAGTCGAACATCGTGCTGATCTTGATGGGCATCGTGGGATCCTTTCATGGCCCGTCGCGGTGGACGGTGTGCAAATATCGGGGCGTCGGGCGCCTGCCCGACGATTAGTGCATTAGCAGCGCCGGCCATGATACCGGATCGGCCACGCCGAGCGCCGATGCCGGGCCGGGGTGGGAGCGCGCGTTTTACTCAGCGTCGAGGTCGATCAGGTCCTTGGTGTACATGGTCATGATCTGGCGCATCAGTTCGACGTTGCCGCGGTCGAGGACGACGGTCAGCTCGGGCTTGCGGTCGAGCACGAAGGTCATGCGGATCGCGCCCGGCAGTTCCTTGCAGTTCACGTACTGCGCGCGCGGCACGTTGGGGCTGTCCCAATCGGCCTGGGTGATGCCGGGACCGGCAGGCGGCGCCTTCAGCTGCGGATCGCGGTTGACCGGCAAGTGCTTGAGCAGCCAGAACACGATCGAGGCCGGGATGTGGATGCACAGGTCGCTCGCGCCCTGGCTGGAGAACTTGGTGAGCAACAGGTTGCCGACCCGGTCGCAGGACATGGACAGGCTCTTGACTTGACGAATGACCGCTGGTTTCACGACGTTGATCCTTGGGGGAAGGTTGAAAAAGGCGCAGCGATTCTACCCCATCCCATTCGCGTTTTGTGTGTATTGAAGGCAAAACGAAAGCAAAACGGGAAGCTCGTGGCTTCCCGTTCCTTGCCTGCCGCCGGCCTTCAGCCGGCCGCGTGGTTACTCTTTCGAGCCGCCGCTGCGGTTGCCGCCCTGGGCGCTCTGGCGGTTGCCGCTCTTGCTCGAGGTACGCGATGCCGTGCCTGCGCTGGCGTTGGCCGACTGGCGGTTTCCGTGGCTCAAGCTGCCGGCGCGGCGGGCTTCTTCCGACGTGAATTCGTGGGCGGTGCCCTTGGCGTGGGCCGCCTTGCCGCCCTGGCTGGCGATTTCGCGCTGGCGCGCCGGATCCATCGAGGCGAAGCCGCGATTGCGGGTGCCGCTGGCGGTGCTCTGGCTATTGCCTTGGTTGCCAGTTTGCTTGTTACCTTGGTTGCTTGAGGCCATGATGACGTTCTCCCTTATAGACTTGTGGAAACCGCCGCGTCCTGCGGCAGGCTTGAGACCCGATCGCCGCCGGCCATTAGCCGGCGAACGATGAGTCGAAGCCCATCTTAGGCAGGCATCTCCGATGCGGCTATAGGAGCATTTCAGATGACTTTGTAGGACTTTGCGCGACAAATAATGCATCTGCGAAAAACAACTTCCAGTCGTCAACAAACTCGTCAGGACCAGTCCTACACCGCCCCACTACCTCTTCCTATTCTGTGCGGGGTCTGCGGCGCGCATCATGGCTGTATGCGGCAGGAATTCGACCTGCCTGTCTACAGCACAGGAGACCGTCATGGACACCAACAAGCAAGACAAGCACACGCTACCCGGCAACCAGGCCGACTACGGCGCCAATGAAAAAGGCAAGGCCGGCTCGAAGGGCATCACGCGCGATGGCCCGCCCGACCATACCTACCCGAATGCGGCCAGCCGCCAGCACGGTAATTCCGCGATCGACGATTCGGGCGGCAGCCTGGCCCGGGGCGGCTCGATGCAGGGCCAGCAGTCCGGCGGCAGCGGCACCACCCAGGGCGTCACCGACAGCCACGAGCGCCAGATGCAGATGCATTCCGACGCCTGGGGCAAGCTCGAGCAGCCGGTGGGCAACCGCCAGCGCGATACCGGCGTCTCGGTGACCGGCGACGTCCTCAACCGCCAGGGCAAGACCCAGACCGGCGACACGCTCAATCCGCAGGATCCGGCGCATCCGCAGCTGCACGGTACCGAACCGGGCCGCGACGGCCGCGTGCCGGGCACCGTGGCGCCGGAGCCGGTCGGTACCGAGGCCGGCGTGCCGGGCGTGCAGCATGGCGACATCTACGGCAACCGCCAGGGCGCCGGCGACAACCGCGCCGACACCCAGGACGCCAGCGCGAGCCGGGTCCAGCGAGAGGTCGACCGCGAAGCCGCGCAGGGCGCCGAGCCGCGCGACAAAGGCAGCGACGACGTCCACAAGTCAAACAATGTGTCCGGCGGCCTGCCGCGCAGCCCCGGCAACTCGGGTCCGCGCACCGAGGGCGAAGGCTACCAGGTGGGCGGCAGCATGCACGCCGAGCCGAATCCGGTGCACCAGTCGAACGACGCCGCCGGCGGCTACCCGCGCAGCCCGGGCGGCGCCAACAAGCTGGCGGGCGACCGCAAGATGGACGACGACACCGGGTTCTCGCGCGGCTGAGCGCGCGGCTGAGCACGCTCTTTTTTCGCATGACAAGCGGCCCCATCGAGGGCCGCTTGTTTTTTCCGGCATCCGCGTTGATCCATCTCCAAGCCGTACCGGACTGGAGGAACCGGGGCATGCGCAGAGCACTCGAACCACTCGACATCGCCACCATCACGCGGTGGCGCGAAACCAGCGGAGAAACGAGGAGACCTCGCATGCCTGCACCGGACGACGCCCCCAGCAATGCCCTCCCCACGGTTTCCGTGGTGCTGCCGGCCTGCGGCCGCATGGACCTGCTCGACCGCAGCCTGGACGCCCTGATGCGCCAGAGCGTCGATCCGCGCAGCGTCGAAGTCATCGTCGTGGACGACGAACCCAACCACAACACGCTGCACCTGGTGGCCGGCTGGCGCACCCGCACGCTCGAACGCGGGCCGCGCCTGGCCTATGTCGCCAACACCGGGCCGCGCGGGCCGGGCGCCGCGCGCAACCGCGGCTGGCGGGCGGCGCGCGCCGACGTCATCGCCTTCACCAGCGACGATGCCGTGCCCAGCCCCGACTGGCTGGCCCAGGGGCTGGCCGCCTTCGACGAGGGCGCCGCCGTCGTCTGCGGCCGCATCGAGACGCCGGTGCCAGCGCGCCCCACCGACCGCCAGCGCAGCGCGCATGCGCACGAACTCGCCGATTTCACCAGCGCCAACTGCTTCGTCCACAAGCCGGTGCTCGAACGCCTCGACGGCTTCGACGAACGCTTCAGCGTCCAGCGCGGCAGCGACGCCGACCTGCACTTCCGCCTGCTCGAACAGAACATCCGCATCGTGCGCGCGCCGCAGGCGCTGGCCGTGCATCCGGTGCGTCCGGCGCCCTGGGGCGCGAGCCTGCTGCAGATCCGCCACGCCGTGTTCGACGCGCTGCTGTACAAGAAGCACCCGACGCTGTACCGCGAACGCATCGAGGCGGGTCCGTGCTGGGACCACTACGCGATCGTCGCCGCCCTGCTGCTGGCACTGCCCTGCTGGGCGCTGGGCCTGCGCTGGCTGGCCCTGGCCGCCACCCTGGTCTGGCTGGCGCTCACGGTGCGCCTGTGCCTGCGCAGGCTGAAAGGCACGGCCCACAGCGCCTCGCACGTGGCCGAGATGGCGATCACCTCGATCCTGCTGCCGCCACTGTCCGTGTTCTGGCGCCTGACCGGCGCGGTGCGCTACCGCGTTCGCTTCGCCTGATCTTCGCCCGAACTCGCATGAAAGCCATCTTCCTTGACCAGGAGGGCACACTGGTCGACGACATACCATTCAATGCCGAGCCGCGCCGCATCCACCTGGTGAGCGGGGCCGGCGCGGCGCTGCGCATGCTGGCCGAGCTCGACTACCGCCTGTTCGTGGTCTGCAACCAGTCAGGCATTGCGCACGGCTGTTTCACCGAAGCGGCGATGGGCCCCGTTTCCGACCGCCTGAGCGACTTGCTGTTTCGCGAGCAGCTCGTCCTCGCAGGCTATTACTATTGCCCGCACCATCCGCTCGGCACCGTCGGCGACTATGCCTTCGCCTGCGCCTGCCGCAAGCCCTCGCCCGGCATGCTGCTGCGCGCGGCGCACGAGCATGCCATCGACCTGCGCGCGTCCTGGATGATCGGCGACATCCTGCACGACGTCGAGGCCGGCAACCGCGCCGGTTGCCGCACCCTGTTGATCGACAACGGCAGCGAGACCGAATGGCGCGTGGGTCCACGCCGCCTGCCCACGCGCATCGCGCCGGACCTGTACAGCGCGGCCCTGCTGATCGCCGAGCATGGCGAGCGCGAGGACGTGCGGCCGCAGGCAGGCGCGCGTCCTTTGGGATAATGGTGGCCGGCGCTGTTTCCCGGGGCCACGGCGATTCCGGTCAGCCCCGCCGGATCTCGATGATCGGCGACCGCGCCGAC
The DNA here is from genome assembly GCF_017582745.1 of Massilia oculi. Lineage (GTDB taxonomy): Bacteria > Pseudomonadota > Gammaproteobacteria > Burkholderiales > Burkholderiaceae_D > Telluria > Telluria oculi_A. The sequence goes on along the minus strand of NZ_JAFVIM010000017.1, from coordinate 28,735 downwards.
GCAGGCTCCAGGGCCGACACCGGCGAGCTTGCCGCCAACGCCTGCTCGCGCAGCTCGCCGCGCGCCTGCCGTATCACTTCGCGCGCCGCCGACAGGCCGAGGCAAGCCATGATGCTGGCCACCACGATATCGGGCCATCCGGCGCGGGTGCCGAACACGCCCAGCGCCGCCAGCATCACGGCCAGGTTGCCGATCATGTCGTTGCGGGTGCACAGCCACACCGAGCGCATATTGGCGTCGCCGTTGCGAAACGCGTACAGCATGGCCGCCACCGCGCCATTGGCAGCCAGCGTCAGCAGGCTGATGGCGCCCATGGTCTGGGCATGCGGCAGGTGGCCGTCGAGGCCGAGCCACAGCGCCCGCGCCAGCACCAGCACGCCGAAGACGCCCATCACGACACCCTTGGCATAGGCCGCACGCGAACGCCACACCACGGCCATGCCCAACACGAACAGCGACACCCCGTAATTGGCGGCGTCACCGAGAAAGTCGACCGAGTCGGCCAGCAGCGACACCGAGCCGGCGGCCAGGCTGCTGGCCAGCTCCACGCCGAACATGGCGAAATTGATGAGCAGCGCCGCCCACAGCACCTTGCGGTAGCGCCCGTCGGGCGGCGGCGTGGACGAACTGCAGGATCCGGAACAGCAAGCAGACATGATCGCACCTCCAATGACAATGACTGCATTAGAATCCCTGTAGTAACTACAAGGTCAAGGGATGAACATGCTGATGCGCATTGGTGAACTGGCGAAACTGACGGGCTGCCAGTCCGAGACGGTCCGCTTCTATGAGCAGAAGGGATTGCTGCCGCCACCGGTCAGGTCGCAGGCAAATTACCGGATGTACGATGCCAGCCACGCCGAGCGGCTTCATTTCATCCGCCGCTGCCGGTCGCTGGGCATGTCCCTTAGTGAAGTGGAAACCCTGCTCGGCTACCAGGACCAGCCGGAGCGGTCCTGCAGCGGTGTCAACGCGCTGGTCGACCATCAGCTGTCCGAGATCGACCGCCAGATCCTCGAACTGAAGGCGCTGCGCACCGAGCTGTCGTCCCTACGTGCGCGCTGCGATTCGACGCGTCCCGCCGGCCAGTGCGCCATCCTGCGCGAGCTGACAGAACACGCCTGAACCTGGATTACATCCTGGGATCGTCGATCACCGCGCGCTCGTCGAGCGCCGCCTGGTCGTCGCCACGCACCTGCTCGCCCATCAGCACGCGATGGATCACCGCGCCATGCACGCCATGCTGCTTGAGGAATTCGACGGCGCTGCGGGTGCCCAGGCTGGCCTGGATGAGGATGCCCTGGCGCACCACATGGGTTGCGCCCGCATAGGGATTGGCAAGGCCATTGTCAGCCATATCGTTCGGCGCCGCGCCGCGGCGATCGATCTGAGAGGTTTGCATCTGTTTCCTTTCGTCGGGCCTTGACAGCCCATCGTGCAGCGCCATGCCCGCCGGGAGGCGCACAAAAAAAATCCGCCGACCGCGAGGCCGACGGAAAAACGCAGTATCCGGTTGAGGGATCACGCGGAGAGACACAGGAGCAATCTTAGCGGCCGATGGTTTCAACTTGATGACAGCGCAAGATTTCCATAATTGCAGGGGGTACTCATCCGCATCGCTCTGCAATTACCCTCTACAATTGCCTATCGTTTATTTACCCAGGAAGGTCAATGGCGCAGATGGCGGCTCCCGGCTTCAGTTACGGCTCCGACGATTCGGGCCTTGTATGGGGATTCCTGTTCCGGCGCGACGCGACCGCGACGCCGATCGGCGTGCACGAGGCGCTGGCCTGGATGCGCGCCCCGCAGCCGGAACAGTTCATCTGGCTGCACTTCAACCTGTCGAACACCGCCAGCGAGCGCTGGCTGCGCAGCCACGCCATGCTGGCCGACGAGTTCTACGAGACGCTGCACCAGGGCTCGCGCTCGACCCGCCTCGAGCTGGCCGACAACGCCCTGATCGCCGTCGTCAATGACGTGCTGCACGGCTTTTCGCTCGACAGCGCCGAGATCTCGACCCTGTGGGTCCACGTTACCCCGCAGGTCGCGATCAGCGCGCGCAGGAAGCCCCTGGCCTCGATCGAGCGCCTGCGCCAGGACGTGCTCCAGGGCGCCCCACTGCGCTCGTCTAGCGAACTCTTGATCCACCTGCTGCGCGACCAGGCCGACGTGCTGGTGAACATCGTGCGCGAGGCGGTGGCGCGAGTCGATACCATCGAAGACCGGTTGCTGGCCGGCCGCCTGACGCGCCAGCGCGAAGACCTCGGTTCGCTGCGCCGGGTACTGGTGCGCCTGCAGCGCCTGCTGGCCCCGGAGCCGGCCGCCCTGTTCCGCCTGCTGCAGCGGCCGCCAGGCTGGGTCGACGGCGACGACCGCCAGGACCTGCGCCAGGCGACCGAGGAATTCACGGTGGTCCTGAGCGACCTGGCCGCGCTGCAGGAGCGCATCAAATTGCTGCAGGAAGAAATCGCCGCCCGCGTCAACGAGGACAATGCCCGCAGCCTGTACCTGTTGACGATCGTGACCGTGATGGCGCTGCCGATCAACCTGATCGCCGGCCTGCTCGGCATGAACGTGGGCGGCATCCCGCTGGCAGACGAGAGTCACGGCTTCTGGATCGCACTAGGCCTGGTCGCGGCCTTCACCACCGTGGCCGGCTGGCTGCTGTTGCGGCTGCAGCGCCAGCGCTGAATAGGGAGGGTTATTAACAGTTAGATGAGAACTTGTTTAAATCTATGCAGTCTTATGCATTATGAACAAGTTCGTTTCCATCGGCACGGCTGCGCAAGCCTTGGGCGTCTCGACCAGTACCCTGCGTCGCTGGGAGGCCAGCGGTCGGCTCACTCCGGTACGAACAGAAGGAGGTCAGCGCCGGTACGACTTGGCCGCCTTGCGACCTGAAACGCAGGGCGGTGCTCAGGCGGTGCGCAAGACTGTCGCCTATGCGCGGGTGTCCAGTCATGATCAACAGGCGGACCTGGAGCGGCAAAAGCGGGTACTTGAATTGTACTGCGCGAGTCATGGATGGGCGTTCGACATGATTACCGACCTTGGGTCGGGCATGAACTATCGCAAGAAAGGCTTGAAACGTTTGCTCGATGGGATAGTCGAAGATGAGGTTGGGCGCCTGGTCTTGACGCACAAGGACCGGCTGCTGCGTTTTGGCGCAGAGCTGATTTTCTCCCTGTGCCAGGCAAGGCAGGTCGAAGTGGTCATCATCAACCAGGGCGAGGACACCAATTTCGAAGAAGAGCTAGCCAGCGATGTGCTCGAGATCATCACCGTCTTCTCGGCCCGTCTCTATGGAAGCCGCAGTCACCGCAACCAGAAGCTGATCGATGGCGTGCGCACAGCACTCAAGGAGTCGCAATGTATCTAGGCCATCGCATGCGACTCGATCCGAACAATGTCCAGGCGACGTACCTGGCACGTGCCGCCGGCACTGCACGTTTCGCCTATAACTGGGCCTTGGTCGAGTGGAGGCGGCAGTACGAGGCAAGCAAGACCGATCCGACGGTGGACAAGCCAAATGAGGCGGCGTTGCGGCGCCAGCTCAATGCGATCAAGGCCGAGCAATTCCCCTGGATGCTGGGAGTGACCAAGAACGCACCACAGATGGCGATCATGCAGTTGGGGCAAGCATTCGAGAATTTCTTCAAAGGTCGTGCCCGCTATCCCACCTTTCGCCGCAAGGGCCGTGACGATCGATTTACATTAAGCAATGACCAGTTCCGTGTCGAGGAAAATCGCATCCACATTCCAAAACTGGGATGGGTTCGCATGCGCGAATCCCTGCGTTTTTCCGGTCGCATCGTCTCGGCCTCGATCAGCCGCATTGCCGATCACTGGTATGCGAGCATCACTGTAGACATCAAGGATCAACTTCAACCGCCAGCCGAAACCCAAGGCGCGGTGGGAGTCGACTTCGGTGTGTCGGCGCTGGCCACGCTGTCGACCGGTGAAGTGTTCACCGGCCCGAAAGCGTTGGGCACACTGCTCGCCCGTCTGCAACGCCTGTCGCGCGAGGTTTCACGCAAAGTCAAAGGATCACGCAATCGTGCCAAGGCGAAAGCCAAGCTTGCCCGGCTATACGCCAGGATTGCCGATCAGAGGCGCAACGGCCTGCATCAGTTGAGCACCTATATCACCCGCTGTTTCCACACTATCGGTATCGAAGACCTGCACGTGAAGGGCATGCTCGGAAACCGTTGCCTGGCCCGAGCGATCGCTGACATGGGATTTGGTGAACTTCGCCGCCAGCTGGAATACAAGGCGACGCGGCGCGGCGGCCAGGTTGTCGTGGTGGATCGCTGGTATCCGAGCAGCAAGACGTGCTCCTGCTGTGGCTACCGGATGGATGTGCTTCCACTGACGGTTCGCCATTGGCGTTGTCCCGGCTGTGGCGCACTGCACGACCGGGACATGAACGCAGCAATCAACCTGAAAAACATGGCGGTGAGTTCCACCGCATCGGCCTGTGGAGGGGCAGGCGCTGGCCTCGCGCGTCAAGTGCGAGGTGAAACCGGCCCCGGTGAAGCAGGAATTCAACAGCAAAGTTAACTATGGATAGCTTCGCGTAAGTTTGAAGGAACGGATTTACACGCCTTGGGTACCCATCCTAGGGTATAGCTTACAAAACGACCGCCCTGGATTACCATGCAGTCGCCAGCACTCCATCCGACCAGCCCAGCCGAGCCGAGAACCGCCATGAACGACAGCACGCCCGAGTCCCTGCCCGAACCGTCCGTCATCGATCCGCGCTACCTGATCGACCTGAAAACGCGCGGCCACCAGGTCTATCCCGTCCTCGGCGAGGACGAACTCAAGCGCATCCGCCGCTTCGCGACCGAGCGCAGCTGGCACGACGGCGACTATGTGTTCCGGGCCCTGGTCGATTCGCCGGGCATGGTGGTCGTGCTGTCCGGCCAGCTGCGCTGCAGCCGCAGCAATGCGCTGGGCCACCGGGTCGAGGTGCATCTGTTCGAGCCCGGCCAGTTCACCGGCGAAGTCTCGCAGCTGTCGGGCCGGCCGCCGCTGGTCGACGGCGTGGCGGTCGGCCACCTGGAAGCCCTGGTGCTCGATCCCGAGGCGCTGCGCGCGCTCCTGATGGCCGAGGCGGTGCTGGGCGAACGCGTGATGCGCGCCTTCATGCTGCGCCGCGCGCGCCTGATCGGCGAGCAGCCGACCGGGCCGATCCTGATCGGACCGTCCGGCCACCCGCGCCTGTTCGAACTCGAAAGCTTCTTGTCGCGCAATGCGCAACCCTATACCCGGCGCGACCCGGCCTCGGATCCGGATGCCGCCCAGCTGGTGCGCGAACACTGGCGCCAGGAACACGACTGGCCGCTGGTCGCCATGCCGGACGGCTTCGTGATCAAGAACCCGAGCCTGCTCGAGGTGGGCCGCTTCCTGGGCACGATGCCGCGCATCACGCGCGACATGGTCTACGACGTGCTGGTGGTCGGCGCCGGCCCGGCCGGCCTGGCCACGGCCGTGTATGCCGCCTCGGAAGGCCTGTCGGTGATGGTGCTGGAACAGCGCGCCTATGGCGGCCAGGCCGGCGCCAGCGCGCGCATCGAGAACTTCTTCGGCTTCCCCACCGGTATCTCGGGCCACGCCTTGGTCAGCCGCGCTTTCGTCCAGGCCAGCAAGTTCGGCGCCGAGGTCGCCATTCCCGCGCCGGCGATGCGGCTGCTGTGCCGCGAGCGCCCGCTGCGGGTAGAACTGGACGACGGCAGCTGCGCGCGGGCGCGCAGCGTGGTGCTGGCGGCCGGCGCGCGCTACCGCAAGCCCGAGCTGGACGACCTGGCCCGCTTCGAGGGCCGCGGCGTCTACTACTGGGCTTCGCCGGTCGAGGCGAAGGTGTGCCGCCAGAAGACCGTGGTGCTGGTCGGCGGCGGCAACTCGGCCGGCCAGGCCGCCGTCTACCTGGCCGCGCATGCGAAGACCGTGCACCTGATGGTGCGCGGCAACGGTCTCGAGGCCAGCATGTCGAGCTACCTGATCGAACGCATCGCGGCGACCACGAACATCGTACTGCACACCCGGCTCGAACTGGCCTCGCTCGAGGGAGACGATGGCGGCCTGGAGCGGGTGCACTGCCGCAGCCGCAGCGGCGGCCCACCGGTCGTGTTCGATAGCCACCACCTGTTCCTGTTCATCGGCGCCGATCCCAACAGCGACTGGCTGCTCGAATGCGGCGTGGAACTGGACCGCAAGGGCTTCGTGCTGACCGGCTACGAAGCCACCGGGCGGCATGGCGGGCGCGATCTCGAGACGAGCGTGCCGGGCGTGTTTGCCGTGGGCGACCTGCGCGCCGGCTCGACCAAGCGTGTTGCGGCAGCGGCCGGCGAAGGGGCGGCGGTCGTGGCCCAGGTCCACAGGTACCTGGCCGAACAGCAGCAAGTCGACGAGGCGGCCGGCTGACCACCGCACTAGAGGACGCCTGGACGAGCAAGTATTGTCACGCACCATTACAATTGCCAGTCGATCAATCACCCCGTATCGTTCAGGGCTACCCAGCTTTTATTCCAGACACTTTGAATTCCAATTTCAGCTTCCTGGCCGGCGGCGGCGAGATGGGCGCTCTCATGCGCGCCTACGATTGGCAACACAGCCCGCTCGGCCCGCCCGATGGCTGGCCCTCGACACTGAAGACCGTGCTGCGGGTCCTGCTGTCGAGCAATCACCCAATGTTCATCTGGTGGGGCGACGACCTGATCCAGTTCTACAACGACGGCTACCGCCAGACCCTGGGACCGGAGCGCCATCCTGCTGCCCTCGGCCAGCCCGGCCGCCCATGCTGGGAAGAAGCCTGGGACCTGATCGGACCGGACATCGAGCGCGTGATGCGCAAAGGCGCCAGCGCCTGGTACGAGGACCGCCTGGTGCCGCTGACCCGCAACGGCCGCCGCGAAGACGTCTGGTGGACCTATGGCTACAGCCCGATCGAGGACGAGGCCGGTATCCACGGGGTGCTGGTGATCTGCAACGACGTCACCGAAGACCACCTGCTCCGGCTGCGCCTGGAACAGACGAATCACGCGCTGATCGAGACCATGGACGACGCGTTCTGCCTGATCGATCTGGTCTACGACGAACAGGATCGTGCGGTCGACTATGTCTTCGTGGAAGCCAACCACGCCTTCGTCCGCCACACTGGCCTCGTCGACTGCGTGGGCAAGACCGCACGCGAACTGGTGCCGGACCTGGAAGAACGCTGGATCGCCACCTACGACGAAATCGCCCGCACCGGCGTGGCGCGGCGATTCGAGGAAGGCTCGCAGGCGATGAGCCGCTGGTTTACCGTCTACGCCAGCCCGATCGCCCATCCAGTCAAGCGCCGCGTGGCCCTGCTGTTCACCGACATCACCGAACAGAAGAACGCCGAGCGTGCGCTGCGGGCCAGCGAAATCGCGGCGCGCGCAGCGGCCAGCCAGGCCGAAGCCGACCGCCGCCGCCTCGATGCCCTGCTCAGCTCGGCGCCGGTCGGGATCGTCTACGTCGACGAGCATGGTGCGCTGTCGGCCGTCAACCGCATGAACCGCCAGCTGTGGGGCGAGCATCCGATGTCCACCAGCCAGGACCAGTACGCCGAATGGCGCGGCTGGTGGGCCGACGGCTCTGAGCGCCACGGCCGGCAGATACGGCCGGAAGAATGGGCGCTGGCGCGCGCGCTGCGCGGCGAGCAGGTGGAGGCCGACGTCGTCGAGATCCAGCCTTTCGGCCGGCCGCACGAGCGCCGCACCCTGCTCACCCGCGCCACCGCGATCCGCACGGAGGATGGCGCCATCGCCGGCGCCGTGGCAGCCTCGATGGACCTCACGGACCAGGTCGACACGCAGCGCGCGCTGCGCGAAAGCGAGGAAAAGTTCCGCACCATTACCGATGCGATGCCGCAGATGGTATGGTCGTGCCGGCCCGACGGCCAGAACGATTATACGAACCGGCGTTGGAGCGATTTCACCGGACTGCCGAAGCAGGAACTGGCCGGCAGCAGCTGGACCGCGGCCATCCATCCCGACGACCTGCCCCTGCTGCTGGCACTGTGGGCCGACAGCGTGGCGAGCGGCGCGCTGTTCGAGATCGAGCACCGGCTGCGCCACCATGGCGGCGAATATCGCTGGGTGCTGAATCGCGGGCTGCCGGTGCGCGATGAGGCCGGCGCCATCATCCGCTGGATGGGCACGGTCACCGACATGCACGACCAGAAGCTGGCGGCCGAGGAACTGAAGGCGGCAAACGCGCGCAAGGACGAGTTCCTGGCCATGCTGGCCCACGAGCTGCGCAATCCGCTGGCGCCGATCAGCACCGCCGCCCAGATGCTCAAGCTGTCCGGCGCCGATCCGAAACGCATCGCCCATGCGAGCGACGTCATCGGCCGCCAGGTGCGCCACATGGTCGAACTGGTGGACGACCTGCTGGACGTCTCGCGCGTGACGCGCGGCCTGGTCGAGCTCGAGCGCGAGCCGGTCGACCTCAAGGCGGTGATCCACAATGCGATCGAACAGGCGCGTCCGCTGATCGAAAAGAAGGGTCATACCCTGTCGACGCGCCTGGGCGCGGCCAACGTCACCGTCACGGGCGACCGCAAGCGGCTGGTGCAGGTGATGTCCAACCTGATCAACAATGCGGCCAAGTACACGCCGGATGGCGGCGAGATCACGGTGTGCGCCGATCCGCTGCCGGATACCGGCCAGGTGAAGCTCTGCGTGAAGGACAACGGCATCGGCATCGAGCCCGCGCTGCTGCCCGATGTGTTCGAATTATTCACCCAGGCCAAGCGTACGCCGGATCGCGCCCAAGGCGGTCTTGGATTGGGGTTGGCGCTGGTGCGCAGCATGGTCAACCTGCATGGCGGGACGGTCGAGGCGCATAGCGACGGGCCGGGACGGGGCAGCTGCTTCAGCGTGGTGCTGCCGCTCGATGCGCACAACACGATTGCCGGCGCCGGCCGGATCGAGGGCGACGCCACGCTCGCTGCGCGAACGGCGCTGCGCATCATGATCGTCGACGACAACCGTGACGCAGCCGACTCGCTGGGCATCGTGCTGTCTGCGGTTGGGCACACGGTGCAGGTCGAGGATTCGTCGATGGCGGCGCTGCGGCGGGTGCGGAAAGACAGCTTTGACGTCTGCCTGCTCGATATCGGCTTGCCGGATATGGATGGCTATCAGCTGGTGGGAGAACTGCGCGCGGCGCCCCTTGTGGCCGGTGCGGCCATGATCGCGCTGAGCGGCTACGGCCAGCCGCAGGACATGGCGGCGTCGAAACGGGCCGGGTTCGCCAGGCATCTGGTCAAGCCGGTGGACGTCGGGCAGTTGCTGGGCGTGCTGGACGAGCTGGCGCCGACATCCCGAGGATCGCAGCCGTAAAATGAAAAAGCCAGCTCGAAAGCTGGCTTTTTCACTGATTCCTTTGGTCGGGGCGAGAGGATTCGAACCTCCGACCCCGTGCACCCCATGCGCGGACGCAGCCGCCCGAAACCCGCATGGATACTAGCTCTGCGCTAGAGACATCTAATATACAGTGGTGCGCGAAGGGTCAGCTATGCCCCGGGAAACCTGATCGCTGCAACCAGTATTAGATGGATTTCCAGGGTAGTTTGATGTCGATCGCCGACACGTCGGGGATGGCTTCCTTGATGTAAATCTCGCTCGTCTTCCTAGAGGTGTGCGCCAGGCGCGTCTGGATTTCCCCCATCTGCTTCCCTGCCCTCGCCGCGTCGGTGGCGCCCAGCGCGCGTAAATCCTTGAATGTCACGTCGTCGGTGATGCCGGCGCGCTCCCGCGCTCGATCCCACATCGAGATCAGCCCGGTCTTCGCGTAGGGCGTGCCCTTCTGGCTGGGGAACAAGTAGGGCGAGATGATCTCGTAGCCCTTCTTGATGGCGCGGGCCCGGTCGATGACATCCTGGATGGCGGGCGTGATCTGGATGTCGACTACCTTGCCGCTCGTCTTCTTCGTCTTGCTCGGCGCCAGGCGGATATACCCTTCCTCGATCTGGCTTTCCTTCATCGTCCGGATGTCGATCGCGCGGGCCCACAGCAGGTAGGCCATGTCGATCAGGCAGGCGAACATCGGGCCGCTGGCCGTGGGGATGGCCTGGCCGGTGTCCTTACGCGGCTTGCTGAACATGCCGGCGGCGCGGATGCGCTGCACCTGGTCATGCGTCAGCAGCACGGTGCGGCGCTGCGTCTCGAAGTCGCTCAGGTCGAGCTGGTCGATCGGGTTGTCCTGGCGCAGCCCGAGTCCGGACACGGCATACCGGAACAGCTTGCTCGCCAGCGCACCGTACTTGCGCGCCGTGTTCGGCTTGTCCGAGAACTTCTCGCGCAGGAAGTCGGCGAATTCCTTGGTGGTCACCTCGACCACCAGGAAGGCTTCGAACTCGTCGGCGATCACGTTCAGAAACCGCGAGTACTGCTCTTGCGTCTCCGCGCTGTACTTGGCCAGCTTGTGCTGCTTGAACTCGGCGCACAGGTGCGGCACGGTGCCCTGGACGTGCGTCTTGCTGCCCAGGAGCTCGGCCAGCCGATTCAGCATGGCCACCTCCCCTTCCCCCACGCCGCACAGCCGGATCCACGTCTTCAGTTCCTTCGTCTTCGGGTCGCGGATCTTCTCCGGCGCCACGTAGTAGTACGCGTTGAACTTGATGTACACCCGGCGCGGGAGCCCGCGGTTCGTCTTGCGCTGCCTGTTCATTGCCTTGCTGATTTCCTTTTCGGTCCCGCCGGCGCCGCTGGCGATTGCGTGCCGGCCGGGTTTTTCACGTATGCGCGCAGCACGCACACCGTATTGTCGATCCTTCGCAGCTGCGCCGGGATGCCCAGCGCCTGGAGGGCGGCCAGTTGCTTCTTCGGGAGCTTGTAATGCGTGATCGCGTAGATCTCGTCGCTCGATAATATGAGGTCTTCCATCGTCCGCTCCTATTCCATTCCCGCATCCAGGTACTGCCGGCGCTCGCGCGGCGGCCGCGCTTCACCGACACCTGGTCGAACCATTCCGCGCGTGCTCGGCGCCGGCGCAGCCAGCGCGCGCCGGTCGAAGCCGTCGCGGCGCTCAGGCAGCAGCTGGCCAGGGCCGGCATCGCGCCATCGGCGGTCGGGGCCGCGGTCAATCATGGTGGCCACCTTCGCTCTCGTCGAACTCGACGTTGGCCGGCGCCTTCTTCGGCGCGCCATAGCCCATGTCGTTCTCCTGGGCGATGTCGACCAGCTCTTGCAGCGCCGCGTGCTTTCGCTGGCGTGCCAGTTCGCCCTCCAGCAGCTTCGCGATCGCCGGCGCCGGGCCGACCGCGACGAACAGCGGCGGGTTGGTGTCCGGTACCGGCAGTACGCAGGCGGCGGCGCGTTCGAGCGCTAGGTGGGCCAGCGCGGCATCGATAAGCTTGGGTTTCGTGGTCACTCCGTTCATACAGTCCTTTCGAATAATGCCAAATCTGATATTGGCGAAGCAAAATTGTTGTTTGATGACAAATAGTTTGAGAAGGTGTAGAGTTCGGCCACCAACTCCCAGGACAAGCATGAGCGAACCCATTTTCAAAAAAGTCAGCGGGCGATTTATCTGGCGCAGCGGCGAGACGACCATCCTTCCCACCTACTTGATCTTGGAGCACTCCCCGGTTTCTTTTCCAGACCTTGAGACAGCCCAGCGGATTTACAGGTTGCTCGAAGCTGCACAGCGAGTGAATGGCAGACGGCTACTTACCGAGCGCACCTTGAACGAGATTCTCAAATACGCTGCAGATATGGCAGGCCCCAGGTGCGCATTTGAGGGATGGATCGTGCGAAGTACAGGCGACGCAGAAGGACGTAACTGGGACGTCAACTGGCGCGGCGCTGACCGTCGCACCAAATCCCTCATGTACAGCGCGGTGACCAAACTTCGCAAGACCGTCAATCTGCTCGATTTCTGAAGCGCTCGCGTTCAGGGGTTAACCGCCCAGCCGATGTTGCCGAATACCGGTGATCCCAGGCGGCAGCGCTTCAGCTTCTTCCAGGAAGCCGGTACCCTTCTGGCCCGTGGCCTTCGCATACTCGACCTCGACCTTTGCCGTGTTCACCATCACCTGGGACAGGTCGCCAATGACCTTCGCGCGGTCGATGTCCAGACGTCCAACCTTCACGCCCTCGATGGTCTCGAACAGCAGTTCGCGAAGGTCAGCGATGTTCTTCGTGCTCATAATTTTTCATCCTCTTGTTGATCTGGCGGGTGAGTACAGCACGCAGCTGGATCACCTCGTTTAGTTCGGGCGGCAGGTTGTGCCGCGTGTTTCGCTTCATGTTCTCGGCCAAGCTGATGCACTCGACCCGGTCGATCGTGATCTCCTCAAGCACGTTGGTGCGCATCCCGGGCCGGAATACCACCATGTGCTTCGGCGGCACCGGGCCATTCGCCTCGATCCATACCAGCTCATGCACGCTGCGCCAGCGAGCGCTGTTGTTACCCTTGTTGTTGCTGACCTTGCGGAGCAGCACGTTGTCTTTGTCCAGCTTCAGGCTCCCGATCGGGAGCGTGTTATGCGGCATCTGCCCCGGCTTGAAGTGGGTGGCACGGCAAGCCTCCTGGACGCCGGCAACACCCCTGACGCCCTTATTCCACGGCACCAGACCTTTTTGGAACCGGCATGCACGCGCTGGATGATCCGGCCGGTCCATCTGGCGCGCCGACTCCGCCGCAACAAACTCGGCCGTTTTCTTCAGGCCCAGGCTGTTCGCCTTCCGGTAGACGGTCTGCAACGAATGCCCCACCATGAATGCGATATCCTCGGTCTTGAAGTTCGGGTAGAACGTGCACAGCAAATCGAGCTGGTCTTCAGTCCATACCGCCTTCGGTGCGTTGATGCCACGCGACTTCGTCATGCTGCCCTCCATTGGCACGCCGGCTGTTCGCAGCGCGCCACCACCGTTTCACCGTCGACCACGCGCATCGCCGACTTGCCGGCACCGCCCACCTCGAGCAGCGCGGCCGCGGCTATTTCGACGCGATCGCGCTGCGCCGCCGGGAAGGTCATCACATTGCGCCAGGCGCCTGAGTCCTTGATCTGCAGTTTCAGCATGCCGCACCTCGCGCTGGTGCCGCCGGCAGATGCATCCAGTGCGTGACGGTCTCCGTGACCTCGGCGCCGCTGACGTAGATCCAGCGGTCGTTATCGCGGACGGCTGGCCAAACCTCGCCATCGTCCAGCGCGATCAGCACCAGGATGTCGTCGTCGGGCAGCACCGTCGACGCATCGATCCACGTCGGCGCGCTCACGCTGCTGCTCCCCGCGCGGGCCCGAACAGCGCCGCCACCAGTGGATCCCGCCACATGCCGACCTGGCCAGCCCGGGCGGCGTACTGCTTAAGCTCGAACACCGCATCGATCTCGTCGTCGGAGCAGGCCAGGCCGGGCTCGGTGCCGAGCGCATACAGCGCCAGGCCGTCGCGCTTCTCGTCAGTCGCATAGACCTTGCCGGCGGCGCGCAGCTTGCGCAGGTAGGCAAAGCCGGTGCTGCGGTTCACGTCCAGGCCTGCGATCAACTCCGCAGCCGTCAACGGGCCGTTGGCCAGCAACTCCTGGGCTTTCGCCATGGCCGCTTCGCGCGCGGCCGTGCGGTGGTGCATGCTCAGCCTGGAGAGCGCACCCTGTGAATGTTGGTCGCGCGCCATGATCAGGCCGCCTTCTTCGGCGCGTCTTCGCCGAACAGCTCCTGCACGGTCTGCGGCGCCGGCGGCGTGATCGACAGGATGATGTCGCGCTGGATGAAGTTGCACAGCGGGCCGATCACCTTTTCGTCCGGATGCGCGATAATCCGGCACTGCACGGTGACGGTGCCGCCTTCCTGGGCGGTGAACTTGAACTTGTCGACCTTAACGTCGCCCAGGACGATGTTGCTGTCGCCGCCCATGCCGTAATCGACCTCCACCGAATAACCAGTGCACTCCTGATCCCACTTCATGGGGCCGAGCTTCGGCAGGCGCAGCGCGGTCATGCTGTCGCCTTCGAGCTGCTCGACCAGATCGGGGTTCTCGTCCCTCTTGTAGAGCATGGCGCGCAGATCGGGATGGAAGTCGTTCAGCACGGAGCTAGCGCAGGCCACCTCGATCATGAGGTCGCATGCTGGCTTGGGCTGGTCGCCGTGCAGCTCGGCGCGCGGGTTCACACTGGTCAGCTTGGCTTTCTGGTCTTTCAGTTGGAACATCGGTCAGTTCTCCTGGATATGGTTCTTGGGGTCGAGGGCAAAAACGAGGTACGGTTTGCGGATAAAGTCGTGGAAGCGCTGCGCCGCCGTGGGGTTGCGGTCGATCTCGCCGCGCGACTTCACCTCGCAGATGGCGCGCACGCTGCGCACCGCTGTTTGCTCGTCCGGCACGCGCAGGAACCGCTGGAACAGCGGCTCCCGACAGCGCAGGGCCAACCAGGTGGAGAGGCGCTGCGTCCTCATGGTCAGTCGATCTTCGCGTAGGGGAACTTCTCGGCAAACGGCTTGATGTTCTTGTAGAAGTGCGAGCCGACCGACGGCGCCGCCTGCAGCTGGGCGAACTGCTCGGCGTCGAAGTTCTGGTAGTGATAGGTGTTGCCCACGCTGGTACCGCGCTTGAACTGGATGGCGAGGATGCTGTTGTTGGCGTCGTGACCGATCGCTGCGATCTGCGACGATTCGACGGGTGCCATGGTGATACTGATCTCGGTGGTGTTCATGCTGTTTCTCCTCTGTTGGTGGTGGGTTATTACGCTGCAGCGCGGGCGCTGCGCACGTTGGTGATGTGGCCGATCAGCGCGGTGCAGATGGCCGGGAAGTCGGACTCGTGGTACAGCACCGCGGCGCGGTCGCGGCCGGCGGCGGCGAAGCCTAGGCTGGCCAGGAAGTCGGCGGTGAGCGCGAAGCCAAGGCGCTCTGCGATGTGGCCCAGGCGCAGGGTCGGTGGCGTGGTGCTGGTGGCGGCCGGGCGCGCGGTCTCGATCGGCGTCACTGCGGCGCCATCGGTCGGGAAAGGCCAAGCCTTGTTCGGCACCAGCTCGGCCTGGCCCGGCGCCGATGCGCCGGTGGCCGCAATCGCGTTTGCCGCGGCTCGCGCAGCAGCTTCATCACGTGCGAGCGCTTCGGCTTCTGCCTGGGCCTGTGCCGCGGCTTCCGCGCGCTGGCGCGCCGCTTCCTGCTCCTGGCGCAGGCGCTCGGCCTTCTCGGCCTCCTGGCGCTTGTGCGCATCGATGCGGGTCTGCACTGCCAGGCGGAAATCCTCGTCCGGCTTCTGGATGACTGACTGCAGGTCGGCGAACAGGAACTCATGCCCGGCCGCATGCTCGCGATACCAGGACAGGCGCGCGCGGACGCCGGCGGCGATCGCGTCGACGGCAATCTTGCCGTTGGCCAGCTCGGTGTCGACCGCGTCCTGCAGCGTGGCCAGGGTGCGCTTGTTCTTCATGGCGCCGGCGAAGTCGCGAGCCTGGAACACCAGGCGCAGCGGAGCGATTTCCTTGTCGAGTGCCGCCACGTAGTCGGCGAAGGCCTGCTTGGCGTTGGCCAGGATGCCGGCCTTGATCAGTTCCTTCTTGTCCTTGACCGTCTTCTGCAAGGTCAGGCGCTTGCCGCGCAGCTGCTCGGCGATGTGATCGATGGTGCGCATCAGGTCCGCGATGTCGGCGGTCTGCTCGAGCGCGGCGCGCTTCGCCTGTTCCAGGTCTTTCTCGGCCTGCTCGCAGAACTTGACGTTGGCCTCCGCGTTGGCGAAGTCCTCGTCGGTCACCAGGTCGGTCTTGATGCTGGCGATGAAGCGCTCGGCTTTCGCCTTGAAGGTCGGCAGGTTGGTGGTTGCCACCTCGCCGCGGATCTCAATGCGCAGCGCCGGCAGCGCCATGATCGGATCGGCTTCCGGCTTCGGCGCGTAGTTGGCCGGCTCGTAGGTGGCCAGGTCCTTCTCGAACTGGGCCCAGCCGGCGTCGATCCGCTCGTGCCAGGCTGGATCCGGAAGCACGTCCATGTGCACGAAGTTGTCCAGCGTGCCGTCCGAGCACACGAACACGACCTTGCTGCAGCCGGTCACCATCATGATCTGCTGCGGCTGCGGCATGTACTCGTCCGGCAGCTCGCCGGCGGCGATCGCATCGGCCAGCGCCTGGTTCCATTGCTTGTGCTCGAAGGCGACGTCGCCGGCCATGGTGAGGCCGTCGCACGATGCCGATTTGCGGCCCAACGAACAGGTGACTGGATACAGCTCGGTACCGATCAGGTCCTCGACCAACGGGCGCGCCAGCGCTTCCACGTGATGGCCGTAGTCCAGGATGTTCGCCTGGACCCAGTCGCTGAATTCCTTCGGCGTGCCGGTGTGCTTCATGTGCAGCAGCTCGGTGCGGCGCACGCGCGTCGAGATACCCAGCATGGCGGCCGCCTCGCTGGCGCCGAAGCGCTCCAGGCGGAACAGGTCCCAGTCGGTGCTGCCCTGGACGAGGTCATGGATTTGCATCATCTTCTTCTCCGTATCGTGGTGATGGTTCAGTCGTTTTCGTGGGCCCAGCTGTCGATCGTCAGCTTCTGGTCCTCGGTGAGGGTCTGGCGGGTCTGGATCATCGCGATCAGCTGCGGCACGGTCTTCTTGCCGGACTGGATGAGGTCGCGCCATTCAGTCGTCTTGGCTTCGAAGTGTTCGGCGCTGCAGGTCGGCGGTTCCTGGGAGCTCTGCTCCACCGCGTTCGCCTGGCGCACATCAGCGCGCTGCGGTTCCTGGGTGATCGTGTAGCTGCCGTCGGCCGAGATGTCGATGACGTCCTGCATTTCCTCGGCCGTACTCAGGCCCATGCTGATCTCGGGGGCGTAAGCGCGCTGCCAGAACGCGGCCGCGCGATAGATGAACATCTGCTCCGGCATCGTCTTCCACTTCGAGCCGTTCTTCTTGTCCCAGCCCTCCGCACGCACCATGCTCCAGTCGACCCAGGCGCCATCGAGACGCTCGCCGCTCTCGCGCTCGATCGCCCACGCCCGGCAACCGAAGTCCGCTGCGTTCTTCTCGCCGCGCCATTCGTAGCGCAGCGCCGAGAAGCGACCGCACGTATTCACGCTTGCGATCAGGAACTTCGACGACCAACCCGGATTGCCGTGCACGATGTACAGGTTCTGCATCACCATCAGCTCGTCGGCCTTCAGGCGCTGCGCCAGGTTCAGCGCGATCATGCAGTTCGCGACCTGGTTCTGGTACTGCGCCGGCACCAGCGTCGAGCTGGAGAAGGCCTTCGCCACGCGCTGCATCAGGTCGAAGCCCGCGGCGTCGAAGAAGCCGGCGCGCACCGGCATGTTGTCCTGGCGGGTGGCCAGCGCGTTGGAAGTGGTCTGTGGTGCGTTCAAGTTGCTCTCCTGGGTCAAAAACCGAAAACGTAGGTGCGCAGCGCGCGGGTGATCGCCTTGCGCGGGCCGAAGCCGGCCAGCAGGGACAGGCGGTACTGGGTGCGGATATGGCGGATCATGCGAAGCCCTGCTCGATCTGCTGGCGGCGCTGCATCAGCTTCACCTGGCGCATGTGCTCGGCCTGCAGCATCGCGACCGCCTCGACGCGCGCCAGCTCGAGGTGGCGCGCGTTGCCCTCGCTCAGGGCCAGCTGGTGACGGATTACGGCCAGGCGCAACGGCTTGGTCAGCTTGCGCGCCAGGCGGCGCAGGACGCGGTACGGGCCGCGGGCGATGCGGACGGTTGCAACGGTCATCCCTACTCTCCTTGTTGGCGCCGGCGCGGCCGGCTTCGTGTTGGTGCCGGTTACGTCTCCGGCGCCGCTGGTGCGGCCGTGCATGGCTTTGCCTTTACGCGGAACTGTGCTGCTCCATGCTTCCCCGCGGTGGTGGCCGGGCGCCCTACTTCGTCGCGGTGCAGGCGCTGGCGCCGACCGGGTCACCACAGAGCAAGGTGCTGGGCGCTACTCCAGCTGGTGTCATCGCTCCGCTTCTCGGGGCTTCGGCGCGTCCGCGCTGATTGTGTCGATGACCGGAACCTCGGCGGCTCTCGCCTGCCCTGGTGGGCGCTTGTTCCCGCCCTTCCCGCACGTCTGCTTTCCGTGCTGCCCTTGCTCTGTGGTCCCTGTCTTTCCAGGGTGTCAGGGCATGCTCTGATCCCACAGTCCCGTTCACTGACCCGGGCAAGGCAAGGCGCGCTTCGACGGGGCGCGCCGCACGTTCGGGTCTACGCCGGCTGGGCGTCCAGGTGGCGGGCAATGCGGTCGTCGCCGGCCAGCGCGCGCTGTTCGCGCTCGAGCGCAGCGACTTCGCGCTGCGCCATTTCTTCGGCTTCGGTCCAGATCAGGTCGGTGAGCACGCCCTGCAGGCTGTTCGTGCCGGCCAGCGATTCGAGGATCAGCGTGGCGATCGCCTGGTCGTCAGTGAGGTAGTCGCCCAGCAGCTCGGTGATCAGCTTCGTGGCCTGCGGCTGGCCGGCGCGCACGGCGGCGGTGAGGCCCGCGGCCTTCTGGCGGGTGATGTTGATCAGCTGCTGTTCGTGCTGGTCATGGGGTGGGGCGATGCGGGTCATGGCGTCTCCAGTCGGCTGCTCGGCGGGTGCTGAGCTTGGTTGCGATGGAGTTATTTTAGGCATACCTAAGTTCGGACGCAAGACTTATTTTCGGTATGCCTAAATTTTGTTGCACTCTGAGGCAACGCGGCAAACCAGCCAGCGCAGCCGGCCCGACCCACGGGCGCAAAAAAGCCCGCGCATGGCGGGCTTACTTGGCGAGAACTGGACCGCTTACTTTGGCGTCGGTGTTGGAGCAGCCTGCAACTGAGGCGCGATAGCTGGCGCGGTTGCTGCACTCGGAACGGCAATGACGATGGGAGCAGGCTGCTGCTGCATTGTTTGCTTGTCGCCCTTGCTCAGATTGATGAACAAACCAATGATCGCAACACTTATCGAAACAGTCGAAATCACGGTAGCGATAATCCACTTCATAGAGTCATGATTCTGTTTTGCCGCATCGGTTCGTCCGTCTGCGATCTCCGTTCTCAGGGCCGCAAACTCTGCCCGTAGGTCAGCGAAGCCCGTCTTAATGCTCGTGTCGAAGTTCGCTAGACGCGCGTCTACCTCCGCCTTGTTCTGGGCAAGCTTGGCGTCGATTTCCTGACGGTTGAGATCGGTCATTGCCTTTGTAGACGTAGTTTTCTGCTGAGGGAATATCCAGCTCAGAGAGCTATCTGCTGGGGGAGACCATTGTACATGACCAGGCTCAGTTACGTCGTTGATTCCCAACAAGCCCTTTCTCTCCGGTTGTTGAAAATTTGGAAGATTCATCCCTTTTGCGCCTTCCACGTTGCGATAAGGCCAAGCGCATGGCAACGGATATATCCGCAATTATTGCAGGCGATTGCAGCTACTGGAATCGAAGGAGGAGGTATAGCAAAGCCACTTGTCTTATGAAGCGCCATCAGACTAATTGTGTGGTCTTCGTCCCCAATCACGGACCAATTATTTTGAGCGCAAGCAGGACATGTATGAATAGTGACTTTCTCAACCACGAAATCACGAATGTCCTCGCCGGTAATTCCATTCATCGGATTTGGGTTATCTTTACTTTCTTCAGTCATCTTACCGTTTCTCTAAAAAATCATAACAACCACAGCGATGATTATTTTTTTAAGCTCGCCTTACAAACAAAATTCAATACATTTTCGCCGAACGATTCGGGAACGACTTCAGCAAACTCTAATTTCGCACGTGGGATCGCGATATCTTGTACGACCTTCCCTTCAAAAACGGAGTCATAGAGCAGCTCGCGTTCGGTGGCACTAGTCCTGTCGCTACAATCTATGATGTACATATTGACCACTCGCGAGTAGACCTTACCCTCATTACTCGTCGCTGGCGTCGTCATTAGATACTCTGCCCAAGCTTTTCGCTTTCCATTTTTTAGCTTAACGATACTTTCGATATCCACATTTACCGTTGTATCGCCCCCTTGAGCTACGCGCTCCCAGTTTGCACACTGAGCGAATCCGGGCAAGAGTAGTGCCAGGGCTAACAGCCTTCGTATAATGTTCTTCATTAAATATGCGTACTCTCTTTTCTCACAACTCGACCGATCACAATGCACTCTGCGCCCTTGCAAGCTTTACGATGGTATTTCTGTTTGTCGGCATTATCGGAAGTTAGCCACCACATGCCAGCATCGCGCTGTACTCGCTTAACAACGACCTCACCTTCATAGTTAATGGCATATACCACGCCATCGACCAGTTTCTTATCGGCAGTGTTCACCACAATCACATCGCCATCGTGCAAGGCAGTCTCCATGCTGTCGCCACGAACCACAATGGCCAGCAGATCCGACACCGAGTAGCGCTCGCGTCGCACCCAGTCCGTGGGCACTCCTGTTGTCTCACCGTCGTAGTGCTCCGCCTCGACCTGGAAGCCAGTAATCCCGGCCTGCACTTTGATCTTCACCTTCGCTATTTGCGTGACGGTTGGATCGTCCGGACCCGCCTCGTGCACCCCTCTTGCGCCAGGTACAGCAGATGCCGTGTGAGCGTTCGAGGCGCGGCCGTCCAGCAGCCAGTGGGGATCCACGCCCAATACCTCGCATATCTTGGTTAGCCGAGGGCCGGAAATTTCCTTGATTCCGCCGTCGAAAAAGCTCTTCTCCCAGTCCGTTACGGTCGCGTTGGACACGCCGATCGCTTTGGCAAACGCCGTCTTGTTGAGGCCCTTGGCCTCTCGCGCCTCGCGCAACCTTTGTTTCCAGTCTTCCATTAGGTAATCCTAAATGAATCGAGATAAGGCAAGCCTAAAAATACTTGCGCGTTTTCTTAGGTATGCCTAAAATGCGATTTATGGACACCTTCAACCCCAACATCATCATCGATCGGCTCGGCGGTACGTCCGAGACCGCCCGCCTCTGCGAGGTAAAGCCACCGTCCGTCTCCGAGTGGCGAAAGACCGGGATCCCAAAGGCTCAGTTGAAGTTCCTGCGCCTTGCTCGCCCCGAAGTCTTCGAAGACGCCGGCGAGCAAAGTCCATCCGAGTTCCCTCCGCAGTAATCACTGCGTTTTTTTGCGCCGGTCCTGTTGCCGACCGGCTCTTTCCCACCAGTAGTTCCCCCGTAACCCGCATCACCAAGGAGCAACAACATGAGCCTCAACCCCAAGACTCGAACCGAAACCGTCGAAGTGCTGTTCAACCCGGCCGAGCTTTCCGGCCTGGATCGCATCTGCCAGTCGTTCGGCATCGCGCGCAGCACCTTCCTGCGTGGTCTGAGCAACAACGCCGTGCGCACGCATGGTACGGGCATGTCGCACCAGCAGGAATCCCGACGTTGTCCGGGTCCTGGGCGTGCAGCAGGCCGGGCGCGCGGCATCAACACCGGCCGGAGGCATCTTTAATGGGTTCCGACTGCGCCACCAGGAATCAACGAAGCAAAGGAATCGAATAGATGGACACACCAGCACGGGCGCCTGACGCCTCGAAGCTGCTTGCGATGGCCGACAACGTCGCCGTGCGCAACAGGGTGTACAAGCGCGCGCGCCGCACCGGCGAAGAGTCGCGCGAGTACGGCCGCCTGAATAAGAGCATCAACGACCTCACCGAGACGGCCGAGAAGCTGCGCAAGGCGGGAGGTCAGCCATGACCGACCAGATCATCAGCATCGCCATGATCCAGGAGAAGGCCCGCCGCGCGTTCAACCGCGGCGCCGGCCGAGACGAACACGGCTTCAACTGGCATTCGCCGGCGATCGAGGCCTGGCAGGCTGAATGGGATCGCTGCGCGCTGACCTGGCACGCGACCACGAAGCAGCAGGCCCAGGTGGCGAAGGTGTCGCCGCCATGACGAACCTCGCCGAATTGGCCACGCCAACCGCTGCCCTGTGGAGCGAGCGCCTCATTGCCCGCGCGATCGCGCTGCAGACCTTCAAGCGCCGCTACCTGGTGGCGGTACCGAACTGCACCTGGACCGGCCACGAATGCGACCTGCTGGTCGTGACGGATGACCTGCGCATCATCGACGTGGAGGTGAAGATCAGCCGCGCTGACCTGCGCGCCGATGCGAAGAAGGAGAAGTGGTGGACGCGGCGCTGGGCATTCCCGTTCACCGGGACGACGGGCGGCCACGCCCTGGCCGGGCCGCCGGCGCCACCCATGCCAAACAGCCATCCGCCGAAGGTCTGGAAGCACTACTACGCCCTGCCGAAGGAAATCTGGACGCCAGACCTGGAGGCGAGTCTTCCGTCCAAGGAAAGTGGCATCCTGCTACTCCACCGCGACTATGAGAGCGGCTACCCGAAGCCCGTTGGCCACCGGCCTGAAATAGCCGTGTCGTGCATTCGCCGCGCGAAGCCGAACCGTCATGCCGAGAAGATCAGCGCCGCTGCGGCCGTCGACATCGCCCGACTGGCCAGCCTGCGCATGTGGGATTCGTATCAGCAGCTCGAGGCAGCGACCTCGAAGGTGGTCGGATGAATTTCTACAAACGCCACATCGGCGACTACATAAAGAAGGCCGGCCACCTGTCGCTGCTCGAGCACGGCATCTACGCGCGCCTCATGGACGTCTACTACACCCGCGAGGCCGGTATCCCCGAAGACAAGGCTGCGCGCCTCATCAGCGCCAGGTCGAAGGAGGAGCTGCAGGCGCTCGCCAACGTTCTGGACGAGTTCTTCACCCTGGTCGACGGGCTGTGGACGCAAGGCCGCTGCGAGGAGGAAATCGGCAACGCCAGCGAGAAAGCGGAGCAGAACCGGGAGAATGGGAAAAAGGGAGGGAGGCCGAAGAAAACGGCAACCGAACAGAAACCCACCGAAAACCCAAACGGTTTTGATTCTGGAAACCATGTGGGTTTTGAAAAAAACCTTAGCCAGACTCCAGACTCCAGACTCCAGACTAAAACCCTTGGAAGCGGCGGCTCTACTCAACCGGAGTCGGGCGAGGATGACGACCGCTTGCCGCCTCGCCCGCAGCACCAGGGCGTGAACCCCGACATGCGCGCCGTGGCCATCGCCACCCTGCTGACCGGCGCCGGCGTCAAGCGGGTGACCGCCTTCCATCCCGACGTCGCCGTGACCTGGGCACAGGACGAGCGCGTCACCGACGAGCTGCTGCTCGCTGCGATTGCCAAGGCAAAAGAATCGCTGGGCGACGAGCCGTTCCACACCGCCTACCTGCGCCCGATCATCGTCGAGCTGCTGAACCCGCCGGCACCGAAGCAGCCGAAGCAGCGCGATGACGACTGGGCCTGGAAGCGAAGCAACGCCGGCATCGACGCCAAAGGCCGAGAGTTCGGCATGTTCGCCCGTGGCAGCGAGAGCTACCCTGACTTCGCAGCCCGGATCCAGGTCGAGATCGACAAGCGGAAAGGACGTGCAGCATGACCCACACCCACGAGGATCGCATCGCCGATCGCCCTGCCCACCTGTGCGCCGCCTACGGCTGCCCGCTCATCGGCTCGATGTCCTCGAGCACCAGCGGCAGCACCGAGTGGTGGTGCTTCGCCCACTTCGGCGCCACCGCAGGCCGGTTCCAAATGATCACGAACGAGATGCGCCGCCTGCAATGGCTGTCGATGGCGGTGCACGACGTCCGCTTCCACGACAAGCCCGGGACCCAGGCTTCGCGCGCAGCCTTTGCCACGATCGAGCGCGAGCTCACCGCGCATGGCCGGCCCGACCTGCTGTGGATCCGCCCGAACGGAGAGCAGCCCCTGGGCGAGAAACGCTGGCGTTGGCTCGAGCGCCTGGAGGCCGCGCTCAAGACCGAGCTGGCCAGCGTGCTCGACGCCTCGAACGACCAGGCCGCCCTGCCGATCGCGGGTGGATCCGTGGGGACGTTCGAGAAGGTCGGCTTCGACATGCCCACCTGACCGAGACCATTTCGCGCGCGAGCGCACAACCGCAGCACCCATAGGAGAAAAGCAACATGATCACACCCACCGTCGGCCGCGTCGTCTGGTTCCATCCGGCAGCTAACACCCGGCATGCCGACTTTTCGCCACCAGCAGCAGGCGAGCCCGTAGCGGCCATTATTGCCGCTGTCTTGCAGGGCCAGCCGGTCGACATCGTCAACCTGGCCGTGTTCGACGCCGTGGGCACTTCCCACGCTCGGACGATGGTCCCGCTGATCCAGGAAGGTCAGGACGTGCCAGAGGGCGGTTACTACGCCACCTGGATGCCGTACCAGATCGGGCAGGCAAAGAAGGACGCCTCGCTCGGCCAGGCTGGCACCGGAGAGAACCGGGCGTGCTGGTCCGGCTCCGACCTGGATTTCGGCACCGCACTGCTCGCGCTCAAGGACGGCAAGCGCGTGGCGCGCGCCGGCTGGAACGGCAAGGGCATGTGGCTGATCCTGGTGCCAGGCACGCCGCGCGCCGAGCTGCGCGAGGGAACGCCCTACGCCAAGGCGCTGCAGCAGCCGGCCTGCGAGATCCTGCCGCACATCGACATGTGGACTGTGAACGCCGAGGGTCGCCGCGCGATGCTGCCAGGCTGGCTCGCATCGCAGTCCGACATGCTGGCCGAAGACTGGCTGATCGTCGAGTAACGCACCACCCCGCCCGGCCGCGCGCCGGGCCACGACAACGACAAGGAGAACGACCCCATGAACATCCTGGCCATCGACATCGGCACCACCACCGGCTGGGCCCGCACCGACCGCAACGGCATCGTGCACGGCGGCAGCGCCAAGTTCGCGCCGCTCGCCATGGAAAAGCCCGGCCACCGCTGGCTCAAGTTCCGCGCCTTCCTGGGCGAGCAGCGCGCGGCCGGTGAGATCCACGCGGTCTACTACGAGGACGTGAAGCAGCACGCCGGCACCATCGCGGCCCACATCTACGGCGGCTTCCTCGCATGCCTGGAGATGTGGTGCGCGGCCAACAACGTCCCGCTGCGCCCGGTCGGCGTCGGACAGGTCAAAAAGCACTGGACGGGCAAGGGCAACGCGGACAAGGCCGAGATGGTTGCGACGGCGCGCGCCAAGGGCTTTCGGCCGGTCGACAACAACCACGCGGACGCGCTGGCTATCCTGGCGCTGGCCCAGCATATCGAGGGCGTGGCGCCGGTGCGGGAGGCAGCGTGAGCGAGGACATCGAAGCCATCGAGAAGCGCGCCTATGCCCGCTGCTACGCGGCCGGCCGCAAGAAAGCGAAGACCATTCGTGACGAGGCGCACCGCCGGCGCGAGCGCCAGGCGTTCCTCGATCGTGCATTCCTGGCCGCCCTGCCCTTCGCGATGCAGCAGTCCACCTGGCAGCGGGACGGCAAGAAGATCGACACGGTGGGCGAGCGCGTCGACCTCGCGTGGCGCGTGGCGATGACCTCGATGGCGGCGCGGAGGATGGCACCATGACGATCGCCATCGCCGAGAAGACCGACGCCGAGCTGGCAGCCGACGCACGCATGATCGTGGCCGCGCTCTCGCGCATTCGTGTCGAGGCGTGCAAACGCAAGATCGACATCGACCTGCTGCAGTACAGCGACGGCACGCTCCAGGTCGAGATCGAGCGCGTGACGAGGGAGAAGCTTTGACCGACCGCCGCGACATCGGCTCGCGCCTGGAGAACTGGGCGCGGGTCTACCGCCCTTCCCGCACCGTCGGCGTCAGCGCCACCGGCAAGTTCTGCGACCAACTGCAGCGCGAGGCCGAGGGCGAGAAGCCTAGCGGCGAGCGGCGCAAGGTGGACGAGGCCGACGCGCACGCGATCGAACTGGCCATGCGCCACATCACGCGCCGCGACCGGCTGCTTCTGCGCTACTGCTACATCGACCAGTCCAGGCCGGAGGAGGTCTGCCGCAAGCTGAGCCTGGCACATCGTCCGGCAACCGTGTTCGTCACCGCGTTCCGCCAGGCGCAGACTGCGCTTGAAATCATGGTGTCAGACAACTCCCGCGATCGATAGTTGCCTGGGAGATGTACAATAAATTTTTCCAAGGAGACATCGTGAACAAAAAGATCACCGAATACCAGTTGGTGCAGGCCGAAGATCCGCTTCTCTTGGAGCAGGAAGTCCGCGAGGCTCTGATCCTTGACTGGCAGCCGATTGGCGGTATTTCAGTCGTCGAGGAGAACGGAATATACACGTTCACCCAAGCCATGGTCGTGTATGAGGATGTGGACGAAGACGAAAACTCTTGACAGCCGGAAATCTCAGCAGTAAATTCCTGCTCACAACTTAATTCCGTCCAGAAATCCGACGTGTAGAGCTTCCCTGATGGGAGCCCCCGGCGTGAAGGACGAACAACGAAGCCCCGCAGTCAGCGATGACGCGGGGCTTTTTGCTTTCCGATCAATGACCAGCGAGGGCCATATGCACAAGTAAGCCATGATCGGCCGTTCTGCCGCACGCCGGCAGCGTAGAGCGCGACGAAACGCGCACGGGGTCAGACTTGCCCGAGAAGTGCCGGAGCCCCCGCCCGGCCAGACTTCGAAGACGGCACCCACGACCACATGAACATGACCTGGCACTGGCCAGACAGCCGGCGCGATACCCGCGCAGCCGGCGCCGGACGCTGTAACCGGCCCCTATCCCAACCGGAGCAACCATGCCCTTCCAGCTGTCCATCCCCGACGAGCGGCGCTGGCTGCTGGTTCTGCTCCAGCTCGAGCAAACACGCATCGCGCTCCACGCGGCCGCGCCGCCGCCCAACCGTGTTCTCCCCTCTCCGAGATCGATCGGAGTTCCCGCCCCGGCCAGCCCAACAACTGCCGGGGCATTTTTTTGACCGAATACCATGACCGCGACCACCTACAAGCCCAAGCTGGCCGCTCAGTTCTGCGCCGCAGTCGCGGAGGGCGACAAGAGCATCCGGGCGATCTGCAAGCTGCCGGGCATGCCCAGCAAGGCCACCGTGTTCCGCTGGCTGGCCGAGAACGAAGATTTCCG
This sequence comes from Massilia oculi, assembly GCF_017582745.1. GTDB lineage: Bacteria > Pseudomonadota > Gammaproteobacteria > Burkholderiales > Burkholderiaceae_D > Telluria > Telluria oculi_A. The sequence goes on along the minus strand of NZ_JAFVIM010000017.1, from coordinate 1,921 downwards.
CAAGCTGTACGAGCTGGCGCGCGACGAGCAGGCCGAGACCCACCTCGATGAGGTAGTCGAGCTGGCCGACAACGCCAAGGGCACCAAGATCGGCGTGGCCAAGGCCAGGCTGCAAATCTACGCGCGCGTCGAGTTGGCGCAGAAGATGAAGCCGCGCAAGTACGGCCGCCAGCTACAGCTCACTGGCGAAGGCGGCGGCGCCGTGGAGCACAAGCACAAAGTGACCAACCTGACCGACGAGCAGCTCGACGCCAAGATCGCGGCACTGGCCGCCGCAGCGAACAATGACAGCGGCGAATAGGGCTGAGCGGGAGCTGCTGCTGGCCCTACTCCAAGAGCGCGAGCGCCGCGCCCAGGTCTACCGCTACCGCCGCATGTACGCCAAGCTGTACGCCTGGCAGCGCGAGTTCATCGCCAACACGGCGGATTACTCGCAGGTCTGCCTGATCGCGGCCAACCGGATCGGCAAGACATTCACCGGCACCTACATCGATGCCGTGCACGCCCTGGGCGACTATCCGGACGACTGGGAGGGCCACACCTTCGGTCATGCGCCGCTGATCTGGTGCTTGGGCTACTCGGGCGAGAAGACGCGCGACCTGCTGCAGGAGCCGATCCTGGGCAGGAAGGATGGCAGCTCGTTCAGCGGCGGCCTGATCCCGCCTGAGCACATCAAGGGCTACGAGTCGATGGCCGGCACGCCGAACGCGCTGCGCACCGTCTACGTGCGCCAGATCGGCGGCGGGGACGTGCAGGCCGGCGACGCGGTAATCCAGTTCTGGTCGTACTCGCAGGGCCAGCACGCCCTGATGGGCGACAGCGTCGACTGGTTCCACATCGATGAGGAACCGAAGGACGACGAGATCTTCCCCCAGGTGCTCACGCGAACCGCCACCGGCGACCAGCAGCGCGGCGGCCGCGGCATCTTGACCTTCACGCCTGAGAACGGCCGCACCAGCCTGGTGATCCAGTTCATGGACGACCCGTCGCCGGTGCAGAAGTACATGCAGAAGGGCTGGGACGACGCGCCGCACCTGAGCACCGAGGCGAAGGAAGGCCTGCTGGCCAGCTACCCGGCGCACCAACGCGATATGCGAACGAAAGGAGTCCCGATGCTGGGACACGGACGAATTTACGACCTGGCCGAAGATGACATCACCTGCCAGCCCTTCGACATCCCACGCCACTTCCGAGTCATCGACGGCATGGACTTCGGCTGGGACCACCCGCAGGCGCACGCGCAGCTGGTGTTTGACCCCGAGGGCGACATGTTCTACGTCACGAAGGCCTGGAAGAAGGAAAAGACCAAGCCGATCGAGGCCTGGGGCGCCGTCAAGGGCTGGGCCGCCACCGTGCCCACCGCCTGGCCTGCCGACGGCCTGCAGACCGAGAAGGGCAGCGCGCTGCAGCAGAAGTCGTACTACGAGGACGCCGGCTTCACGATGCTGGTCGACCAGGCCACCTGGGAAGACGGCGGCAACGGCGTCGAAGCCGGCCTGTTCGAAATCCGTGACCTGATGCTGTCCGGCCGCTTCAAGGTGTTCGCCGGCCTGCGCGACCTGTTCGACGAGGTGCTGCAGTACCACCGCGACCCCAAGGGCAAGATCGTGAAGAAGCGCGACGACATCCTGGACGCCGTGCGCTACGCCTACATGATGCGGCGCCACGCCATCGCCTACGGCGACATCGGTCGCAAGGCCTGGGAGGGCGACCTACCCTATAAATCGATTGGAATTGTGTAATGGCTAAGATCAATGCCGAAACGTTCGACAAGCTGCTCGACCACGAAATCGAGCAAGCCACCACCTGGCAGAACCACGCCATCAACCCGGAGCGCGAGCGCAATTACGCGCTGTACCTGGGCCTGCCGGACGGGAAGGAAGTCGAGGGCCGGTCCCAGGTGGTGAGCTGGGACGTGTTC
>NZ_JAFVIM010000016.1:0-147989 GCF_017582745.1 Massilia oculi | reverse complement strand
ATGGCGCCGCGTACCTGGAAGCTTGCTGCCAACCAGTTCGCCATCATGTTCGGCGAACGCTTCACGAACGCGATTAATTAACTACGAAATTCTGGCCCCGCACACAGAATTTCTGACAGGTCCGGCGCTGACGTCAGCAGAACCCGTGCCGGCCTAGCGCGTCCTTGATGTGGTGCCTGAACTCCGTGTAGTCCAGGGATTTTTGCACGTATTCGACCGCTCCCAGGGTTGCGGCGCGATCGCGGTCGTCCACGAGTCCCGAGTTCGACACGACGATCACGGGCGTGTTCGACAAGCCTGGTTGCAGGCGCATCTGCGCCAGGACTTCGAAGCCGTCGACCCTGGGCATCTTGAGGTCGAGGATCACCACGTCGAAGCGCTGCGACGCGAGTTGCGTCAGCCCCTCGAAGCCATCGAAGGCGGCAATGATCTCATGCTCGATCTTGCAGTCGTGCAGCGCCTGCCTGGTCAATGCGACGTCCAGCACTTGATCGTCAACGAGCAGAACTTTTTTTCTCATGCCTGAATTGTAGCAATTTTATTAAGCCGCGCGTTTCGCGCCGCGTCACCCTGGCTCATCATGCGACAATACAACGGCGTGCCAAGGCACGGCTCCACCGATACCTACTGACGACGAGGCAATCCGATGTCCACACCCGATCCGCGCCGGGGCTCGCCACTCCTGGTACTGCCGATTCTTCTGGTTGTCGCGCTCCTGGCGCTGGCGTTTGCCTGGGCCGGAGGCTGGTTTGGCGGCAAGGGCGTGACTCCCCAGGCCATGGCCGACACGGCCGAAGCATCCGGTTCCCCGCAGCCGGGTTTCCGGCGCGCCCACAGCAAGGGCATCTGCGTCGCCGGGGCCTTCGTCCCGGCGCCGGCGGCGGCGAAGCTGTCGACGGCGCGCGTTTTCTCGCAGCCATCGACGCCGGTACTGGGGCGTTTTTCCAATCCCGGCAACGACCCCCATGCACCCGACAACAAGGCATCCGTGCGGGGTATGGCGCTGCAGCTCAGGACGGATGACGGGCAGGAGTGGCGAATGGCGATGAACAGCTTCCCGTTCTTCGCGTCGTCCACGCCGGAAGGCTTCCAGGCGATGAACGTCGCGCGCCTTCCAGACCCGGCCACCGGCAAGCCGGACCCGGAAAAGATGAAGGCGGTCCTGGCGAAACATCCCGAGATCGCCAGATTCATGGAGTGGTCCAAGAGCGCGCCGACCCCCGACAGCCTGGCCAACACGCGCTTCAATGGCGTCAACGCCTTCCGCCTGGTCGATGCCGAGGGCAGGGAGCGCGTGGTGCGCTGGTCGATGCGACCGCATGCGCCGTTCGTGGCGGCAGACCCGGAACGGCTCAAGAGCGCGGGTCGTGACTTCCTGGCCGAGGATCTCGACCGGCGCCTGGCAGCGGGGCCGCTGCAATGGGATATGGTGATGCAGTTTGCCGCGCCCGGCGATCCGGTCGACGATCCTTCGAAGGCCTGGCCCGATACCCGACCCGAGACCACGGTCGGCACCTTGACGCTGGTGCGCGCCGAAGCGCAGGCCGGCGGACCGTGTTTCGACCTGAACTTCGATCCGCTGATCCTGCCGAAGGGGATCGTGGCGACGGATGATCCGGTCCTGCATGCGCGTTCGGCGGTCTATTCGGTCTCGTTCAATCGTCGCGAACGAGAGATCAGCAGCGGCCAGGCCAATGCCGGCAACGGGAGTGCACAATGAACGGTCAACGCCATTTCAACTTGCTGGCGCGCGTGCTGCACTGGTCGATGGCGGTCGCGATCCTCGCCATGCTGTTCGTCGGCGCGGCCATGGTAGTGTCGCTGCGCTATCGCGATCTGCTCCTCGATCTGCACCGTCCGCTCGGGCTGGCGATCCTCTTGCTGGCGGTCTTGCGCCTGGCGAACCGGCTGCGCCATCCGCCGCCGCCATTGCCGGCGGACCTGCCGCGCATCCAGGCATTGGCGGCCAAGGCGTCGCACTGGCTGCTGTATGGGCTGATGTTCGCGATGCCGATCATCGGCTGGGCCATGTTGTCGGCCGGCGCCTATCCGGTCGAGTTGTTCGCTGGTGTCAACCTGCCGCCGATCCTGCCGCATAGTCCGGTCATGTACGGCTTCCTGCGTCCTCTGCACGGTGTTCTGGCCTATGTGTTGTTCTTCACCATACTCGCCCATCTTGGCGCGGCGCTGTTCCATGCATGGGTGAGGCGCGACGGGGTGTTCAGCCAGATGGCAAGGGGGAAGTAAGCGTCCGGTATCAGCGCCGGTGCGCGCCGAAGAACGCCAGCATCATGCGGCTCGCATCCGGCCTGGCCCTGGCATTGAACCTGAGCGCCGGATCGCCGCCGCTCCATGCATGCCGCAGGCCGGCAATGCGCACCACGCGCACCATGACCTTACGGCGCACCGTGAAATCGTGGATCTCGTGCGCATTGCTGGCGCCGCCGCGTCCTGCCGGTTTCACGGTGACGCGGCTGGCCGTGGCGAAAGGGATGCCATTCAGGCGCAGCCACTGGCGCGCCAGCTGCTGCTGGTTGACGTGATTGACCACCGGGTCGTCTTCGCCGTGGATCAGCAGCGCCGGCATCGGTGGCAGCGACCGGGCCGGTATCCCGGGCGACCCCTGGGCGTGGCGATCGAGCAGGGTGTGGATGGCTGCATCGGCCTGCGCCTCGGCGCCGCGGTGCATCACGTGCAAGGCGCCGAGCTGCGTGTGACATGCGCCGAACACGGGCCCGGAATGCATGCCGATCGCCGCGATCAGTTCTGGATGGTTCAGTGCCAGCATGGCGGCCATGCCGGCGCCGGCCGACAGGCCGCAGGCATAGATGCGGCGGCGGTCGATGCGGTGCCCGGCGCACACGTGGTCGATGAGCGCCGCCAGCACGCCGGTCTCGCCGCGGCCCTCCTGGGCGGCGCGGTCGAACCAGCGCCAGCAGCCCTGCGCATGGGCGCTCGCCGGTTGTTGTGGGTACAGCACCGCGTAACCCTTGGCCTGCGCAAGCCGGTTCATGCGCGTGCCTTGCGCGAATTCGGGCGCGGTTTGATGGCAGCCGTGCAGCATGACGACCAGCGGCCAGCCGGCTTGGGCGGCGTGCTCGGGTGTGCGTCGCGGAAGATACAGCCAGTAGGGGAGTAGATGATGCCCCTCGAGCCATCGGCCCGAGGCGGCCGGCAGGCGCGCTTGCGCTGGCGCCGCCGCTTTAGGTCGCGCCGGCCTTGGTGGCCTGGCCACCGAACGCGCGCTCGGCGTCGCGCTATAGATATCGAACAGCTTGGCAACCAGCTTGCGTTGCGATCTGGCGGCGCGCGTCAGGTCGCGCAGCAAGCGGGTGGTTGGGGTAGATTTCGACACGGCTACCTCCGCAGTTATGTTGCAGTGCAATATAACTGCGGAGGCGGACTTCTTCGGTGCGCTGGCTCACGCCAATCGCGTCGGCGTCAGGCGCGGTATTCCGGCTCTTCGCGTCCCGCCACGTCCATCTTGAGGCACAGCACCTTGCCGCTGAGCGGATACTGTTCCAGCTCTTCCTTCGACCTGCCATGGCTGGCGCTGGTGATGTACAGCGTGCGCAGGTCCGGCCCGCCGAAGGCGACCGAGGTCGGGCACTTCACCGGCAGCTTGATCTCGCGCACGATTTCTCCGTTCGGCGCGATGCGCAGGATGCGCGCGCCTTCGAACATCGCCACCCAGTACATGCCCTCGGAATCCATCGTGGCGCCATCCGGACGGCCGCCGTAGTCCGCGGCCGACTTGTCGCTCGGGAAGGTCACGATGGTGCGGCGGTTGCTCTGCTCACCGGTAGCCGGGTCGAAGTCGTAGCAGTCGATGCGGTGCGTGGTGGTGTCGGCGTGGTACATCGTGCGACCGTCCAGGCTCCAGGCCAGGCCGTTCGAGTTGGTCATGTCGCCGCTCCAGGCGCGGTGCAGCTGATCCTTGTCCAGCACGTACATCTCGGCGGCCGGCTGGTCGCGCGGTTCGTACATGGTGCCGATCCAGAACCGGCCAGCAGGGTCGACCCGGCCGTCGTTGAAGCGCACCTTGGCGGGATCGTAGGGCGCGTCGGCGATCGGCTTTTCGGAACCGTCGGTGGTGTTCAGGCGCAGCAGGCCGTGGCGGGTGGCCACGACCAGGAAGTTGTTGTCGTCGATCGCCAGCGCCGACGGGTTCGACCCCATCTTCCACGAGGTGAACTTGCCGCTCGCCGCGTGCAGGCGGTTGACGGTGTAGCCCTCGATGTCGACCCAGTACAGCGCCGATTCGACTTCGTGCCAGATCGCGGACTCGCCGACCAGCATCGGCGCATCGTGTACTACTTCAAATTTTTCCGTTGCCATAGTGTGATGGTAAAGGTTTCAGAAAGCAGCCTTGGCGCGGGCGATCAGGCCGTTTGTCGAACTGTCGTGCTGGCCGGGCGCGGGTTCTCCGGCCAGCTCGGCTTCGATCTTCTTCGCCAGCACTTTACCCAACTCAACGCCCCACTGGTCGAAACTGTTGACATCCCACAGCACGCCCTGCACGAAGGTCTTGTGCTCGTACAGCGCGATCAGGGCGCCCAGGGTCGATGGCGTCAGGCGTTCCATCAGGATCGTGTTGCTCGGACGGTTGCCCGGGAAGGTCTTGTGCGGCGTGAGGCGCTCGATTTCTTCCGCCGGCAGGCCCTGGGCCTGCAGGTCGGCGCGCACTTCGTCCGCCGTCTTGCCCTTCATGAACGCTTCGGACTGGGCGAAGCAGTTGGCCAGCAGGGCGGTGTGGTGGTTGTCCATCTCGTGGGCCGGACGCAGGGCGGCGATGAAGTCCATCGGCGTCACGTCGGTGCCCTGGTGCAGCAGCTGGAAATAGGCGTGCTGGCCATTGGTGCCGCACTCGCCCCAGATCGCCGGGCAGGTTGGCGTGTCGACCGGCTGGCCGTCGCGGGTCACGCGCTTGCCGTTGCTTTCCATGTCGAGCTGCTGCAGGTAGGCCGGGAAGCGGTTCAGGTCCTGGTGATAAGGCGCGATCGACACCGACGCGCAGTCGAGGAACTGGCGGTTCCAGAAGCCGATCAGGGCCAGCAGCGTCGGCAGGTTCTGCTCGAGCGGGGCGCTGCGGAAGTGTTCATCCAGCTCGTGGGCGCCGGCCAGGAAGTCCTTGAAGTAGCCGAAGCCCACGGCCAGCGCGACCGGCAGGCCGATCGCCGACCACACCGAATAGCGGCCGCCGACCCAGTCCCAGAACGGGAACATGTTCGCCGGGTCGATGCCGAAGGTTTTGATCGCCTCAGTGTTCGTGGATACGGCGACGAAGTGCTTCGCCAATGCGTCTTCCGGCGCATGCTGCAGGAACCAGGCGCGCGCGGTCTGCGCGTTCATCATGGTTTCCGCCGTAGTAAAAGTCTTGGAAGCCACGATGAACAGCGTGGTCTCGGGATCGACCTGGGCCAGCGCCGCATCCATGTCGTGGCCGTCGACGTTCGACACGAAGTGCATCCGAAGGCGCGGATGGGCGTAGTGGCGCAGGGCCAGCACCACCATCTTGGGGCCGAGGTCGGAGCCGCCGATGCCGATGTTCACGATATCCGTGATCGGCTTGCCGGTATGGCCCAGCCAGTCGCCGCTGCGCACGGCGTCGGTGAAGGTTTTTACACGGTCGAGCACGGCGTGGATGTCGGCATTGACTTCCTGGCCGTCGACCACCAAGGTCGCGCCGCGCGGCGCGCGCAGGGCGGTGTGCAGTACCGCGCGGTTCTCGGTGTTGTTGATCTTTTCGCCGGCGAACATCGCATCGCGGCGCGCCTCGACGCCGCGCTCGCGCGCCAGCCCGACGAGCAGTTCAAGCGTGCGCCCGTCGAGGCGATTTTTTGAATAGTCTAGGAACAGGCCTGCGGCCTCGTCGGAGAAACGCTCGAAGCGGTCGGGATCCTCGGCGAACAGGTCGCGCATCTGCCACGTCTTGGCGACGTCGGCGTGTTGGGCGAGGGCTTGGAAGCTGGCAGTACTGATCAAAGGAGGCTGGCGCATGGGGTCGGGGTGCGTGGCACAATGTTGGCAATAATGGATTATCGAATAATACAAGCATCTGCGCGTAAATTCACTACAAAAAATGGCGCGCGCCCAACTCGGCCGATGCTTTCCTCCACCATCCGGTACCGCTCGACTGTCCCTTCCTCATAGAGAAGCAGGTCGGAGACGAGCGCAGCGTACCGATCTGTAGTAAAATTTCAGATACTAAATTCAGGAAGGAACGAACATGGCGCTCCACCCCGTAGTAGAACAGGTCACCAACCGCATCATCCAGCGCAGCAAGCGCTCGCGCGCAGCCTATCTCGAACATCTCGAAGCGGCCCGCATCAAGGGCGTCCAGCGCGGCGCCCTGTCGTGCACCAACCTGGCCCACGGCTTCGCCGCCTTCCCGGCCAACGACAAGCTCAAGCTGCGCGAGCACAAGGACCCGTCGGTCGCCATCGTTTCTTCCTATAACGACATGCTGTCGGCGCACCAGCCGTTCGAGTATTTCCCGAAAGTGATCAAGGAAGCCGTGCGCGAAGTCGGCGCCGTGGCCCAGTTCGCCAGCGGCGTGCCGGCCATGTGCGATGGCGTGACGCAAGGACAGCCAGGCATGGAGCTGTCGCTGTTCTCGCGCGACACCATCGCCATGGCGACCGCGGTCGGCCTGTCGCACAATATGTTCGACGCCGCCCTGTACCTGGGCATCTGCGACAAGATCGTGCCGGGCCTGCTCATCGGCGCGCTGCACTTCGGCCACATCCCGGGCATCTTCGTGCCGGGCGGCCCGATGACCACCGGCATCTCCAATAAAGAGAAAGCCGCGATCCGCCAGCGCTACGCCAAGGGCGAAGCCAGCCGCGAAGAACTGCTCGAAGGCGAGTCGGCTTCGTACCACGGCGCCGGCACCTGTACCTTCTACGGCACCGCCAACAGTAACCAGATGCTGATGGAAGTCATGGGCCTGCACCTGCCGGGTTCGGCCTTCATCACGCCGGGCACGCCGCTGCGCGATGCGCTCACCGCCGCCGCGGCGCACCGCGCGGTCGCGATCTCGCAGCAGGGCGGCGACTACATGCCGATCGGCCGCATCGTCGACGAAAAAAGCATCGTCAACGCCATCGCCGCGCTGCACGCCACCGGCGGCTCGACCAACCACACGCTGCACCTGGTGGCGATCGCGCGCGCGGCCGGCATCGTGATCGACTGGAACGATTTCGACGAGATGTCGAAAGTGGTGCCGCTCTTGACCCGCATCTATCCGAACGGCGATGCCGACGTCAATCACTTCCAGGCCGCCGGCGGCCCGGGCTTCGTGATCCGCGAGCTGCTCGACGCCGGCCTGGCGCACGAGGACGTCAACACCATCCTCGGCCGCGGCCTGCGCAACCACTGTAAAGAGCCGTTCCTGGGCGAAGACGGCAAGGTCGTGTTCCGCGACGCCACCGCAGTGAGCGGCGACGAGAACGTGCTGCGCCCGGCCACCAACCCGTTCAACAACAACGGCGGCATGGTGCTGGTGAAGGGCAACCTGGGCCGCGCGGTGATGAAAGTCTCGGCGGTCAAGAAAGAACACTACGCGGTGGAAGCTCCGGCGCTGACCTTCGATTCGCAGGAAGACTTCATGCACGCCTATAAAGACGGCAAGCTGAATCGCGACTTCGTGGCTGTGGTCCGCTTCCAGGGCCCGCGCGCCAACGGCATGCCGGAACTGCACGCGCTGACCCCGGCGCTGGCCAATCTGCAGGATGCCGGCTACAAGGTGGCGATGGTCACCGACGGCCGCATGTCGGGCGCGTCCGGCAAGGTGCCGGCGGCGATCCACGTGTCGCCCGAGATCCTGGCCGGCGGCCCGCTGGGCCTGGTGCGCGACGGCGACATGATCCGTGTCGACGCCAACACCGGCATCATGGAAGCATTGGTGCCGGCGGACGTCTGGGCGCAGCGCAAGCAGGCCACTGCAGACCTGACCTCGAGCCACATCGGCATGGGCCGTGAACTGTTTTCCATGTTCCGCAATTCGATCAGCGCGGCGGAGGAGGGTGCCGCCACCTTCCCGCTGCCGTCGCCGAAACAGACCGTCGTGCCGCTGCACGACGGCATTGACGCCGGCGAGATCATCCCCGGCTCCGACGAAGACCATCTTTTCAGGACCAACAAGTGAGCCAACCAATGAGCCAACCAATGACCCTACTTGAGATCATGCGCTCGGCGAGCGTCATCCCCGTCATCGCCATCGACGACCCAGACCACGCCGTGCCCTTGGCCAAGGCCCTGGTGGCGGGCGGCATCCGCGTGCTGGAAGTGACCCTGCGTACCGAGCACGGCCTGGGCGCAATCCGCGCCATGAGCCAGGTCGAAGGCGCCATCGTCGGCGTCGGCACGCTCACCCAGCCGGAAGAATTCGCCGCATCGCGCGACGCCGGCGCCGTGTTCGGCGTCTCGCCGGGCCTGACCCAGTCGCTGATCGACGCGGCCAAGTCGAGCGGCCTGCCGCTGCTGCCGGGCGTGATGACCCCGTCCGAAGTGATGGCGGCGCGCGAGCAGGGATTCCGGCAACTGAAGCTGTTCCCGGCGGTGCCGGCGGGCGGCGTCGGCATGCTCAACGCCATCGGCGGCCCGCTGCCGGACGTGACCTTCTGCCCGACCGGCGGCATCTCGATCGAGAGCGCGCCGAAATTCCTGGCCTGCAAGAACGTGGCCTGCGTGGGCGGCTCGTGGCTGACCCCGAAGGACGCGATCGCGGCCGGCGACTGGGCGCACATCACCGAGCTGGCCAAGGCCGCAGCGGCGCTGCGCGCGGCTTGATGGCAGAAGGATCGCATGCTGCGATCGCGCTATCCTTCCCGTTTTCGCCCGCTTAGCGAGGGCGAGACGGCGATGGCGTCGCTGCTGTTCGGCGACGCCATCGACTACCGCCGGGTACGCGTGTACAACCGGCGCTATATGCCGTTCCAGCCGCGTAACTGCGCGATGACGCCGAACGGCAGCATGTATTTTCACCGCTCCTGCTTCCTGCCCGACTACGCGCGCGGCGATCCGCCTGCCATCCACTGGTTCATGCACGAGATGGTGCACGTATGGCAGCACCAGCTGGGTTATCCGGTGCGGCTGCGCGGGGCTTTTCGCATCGGCCTGTCCTACGGCTACACCCTGTACGACGACGCCACCCTGGCCGACTACAATATGGAGGCCCAGGGCGACCTGCTGGCCGATTATTTCGTCCTCAAATTCCTCAAGAAACCCGGCGCCATGCGGCAGCAGCGCTACCGCGACAGCCTGGCCCTGTTCGAGCGGGTGCTGGCGGATTTCCTGCGCGCGCCGGGCGACCGCGCCAACCTGCACCGCGGGCCGGCGCGCTGGCTGGCAACGAGAATGAAGCCGGCCTGGCCGTGACGTCGAAACAGCCGGGGCAGCGGAGCGGCGATGACCGCCCCCGGACCCGCTACTTCTTCGCCGCTGGCGCGGAGCCGTATTCGTCGGCGCCGAGGTCGATCGTGCCTTCGATGCGGGCTTGCCCGTTGATGTCGGTGACGCCGTTGACGGCAATGGCGCCGCCAGCATAGTAGCGGCTCCACAGCGGCGAGGTCCAGGTCGTCAATGCGACGCTCGTTGCGCCGACATCGATGGCGGGCGAGGTCGCCTGCAGGTTCAGGTTGCCGCTGTCCGGCGCGATGAAGCGTGGATCGGCAAGCACGCGCACGCCGGGCAGGCTGCCGCCGCTGGCGTTCGTGCCCCACCACAGGTTGGTGCCCCACACATTGCCGCTATGGCCGCTGCCGTAATTCCCGTAATTTCCCGTCGCGGGGCCCGTACCGAAGAAGACGTTGTTGCTGAAGCGCGAGTCGATGACCTTGTGCTGGAACACGATCTCGGTGCCCCAGCCCTTGTTCTTGTAGAACGAGTTATTGTGCACATGGATGCGGCGCGCTGCGCCGACGCTCGCATCGTAACCGCCGACCGTCAGCCCCACTTCACGGTTCTTGTAGACGAAGTTATTCGACATCACGATGTCCTCGGTCGCCTTGCCGGCGTGTTCGCTGGCGAATTCGAAGCCGAGATCGTTGCCGGTCGACGTATTGCCGTCGAAGACGATGTAGCGGCCGCCATCGACGTAGAAGCCGGCTGCCGAGCCCACGCCCATATACCAGGGATTGGTCTTGCTCGAGTTGTTCACCGCGCGGTTGTTCTTCACGATGCCGTTGCGCGCGCGGTCCTTGTCGCCGCAATCGCACTCGCCCTCGAAGCCGATGAAATCGAGTCCGATATTGTTATTGTCGTGCACGTAGTTATCCAGGACTTCGAAACGGTCGATATTCCCGTTGAGTACCAGTGCCTCGCTGGACTGCAGCACGTTCTGATAGACCTCGTTGCCTTGCACGAGCAAGTCGGTGATGCCGGTGGCATTGGTGCCGAACACGGCCAGGCCATGGGCGCCGACCCAGCATGCTTCCCCATCGTCCTCCGTGCAGGTGCTCGTGTGCTTGATGCCGTGAATTTTGTTATTGACGATCTGCAGGTTGCTCCCGTTCCCTTCGACCAGGATGCCTACCGGCGACGCGCTCGCGCTGCCGGTCGTGAATGCGGTGACCTCGAAGCCCTCGACGCGCACGTAATTCGAGTTGCGGATCGTGATCAGGCCCTGGCGACCCGAAGGTGTCACACCGCTGCCGCCGCGCAGGACGACGCCTGGATCGGCCTTGATCAGGATGGGGGCGCCGGCAGTACCGGACTTTCCTGAAACGAGCACTTTCTGCGTGTAGGTACCCGGCAGCACACGTACCGTATCGCCGGCGACGGCGGCATTGACCGCGGTCTGGATCGACTGGCCCGGCGCAACGGTGATGACGGCGGCATGCGCCAGTTGCGTCGAGACCAGCAGGCAGGCGGCAGCCGGGGCCGTCATTTTGAGGAAGGCTTCGAAGTGTTTCAAAGGTGTCTCCGGTGAGTGATGGTGCGTAAATACTAATCACCGGAGTTCGTTAAATCAATCTCTTTCTATGTTTACAATCAACTTTCGAAAGGATATTTAGCTAAATACGTAATAAACCGGATTAATTAAGAACGGATTCGATGGTTTCGTTATCTTTCGTTTGGTGGGGTCGTGGCCTGATGTGACCAGATAACCCGCGTACCGCCAGCGCTTGGCCCACGGCCGCCGGACCTGCACTCCGTGCAGCATGGCGCTGGGCGCCGTCGACCTTGAACACGCTCACCAGGCGCGCCAGCGTGGCCGCCTGGTCCTCGAGCGAGGCGGCGGCGGCCGCCGCTTCTTCCACCAGCGCGGCGTTCTGCTGGGTCACGCTGTCCATCTGGGCGATGGCTTCATTGACCTGCTCGATGCCGATGGTCTGCTCGGCGCTGGCCGAGGCGATCTCGGACATGATGTCGGTCACGCGCGTAATGCCTTCGACGATTTCCTGCATCGTCGTGCCGGCCTGGTCGACCAGGCGGCCGCCGGCATCGACCTTGGCCACCGAGTCGGTGATCAGGGCCCGGATTTCCCTGGCCGCGCCGGCCGAGCGCTGCGCCAGGTTGCGCACTTCGCTCGCCACCACCGCAAAGCCCCGGCCCTGCTCGCCGGCGCGCGCCGCCTCGACGGCCGCGTTGAGCGCCAGGATATTGGTCTGGAAGGCGATGCCGTCGATGACGGCGATGATGTCGCCGATCTTCTTCGACGATTCGTTGATCGAGGCCATGGTCGACACCACCTGCGACACGACGTCGCCGCCATGCGCGGCGATCTGCGACGCATTCCTGGCCAGGACGTTGGCCTGGCGCGCATTGTCCGCGTTCTGGCGCACGGTGCCGGTCAGTTCTTCCATCGACGAAGCCGTTTCTTCCAGCGAGCTGGCCTGCTCCTCGGTGCGCGACGACAGGTCGAGGTTGCCGGTGGCGATCTGCTGCGAGGCCGTGACGATGGTCTCGGTGCCGGCGCGCACCGCGGTGACGGTCTTGAGCAGGCTGTCGTTCATGGTCTTGAGGGCCGCGAGGAGCTGGCCGACTTCATCGCGCGAGGCCACGTCGATGCGGGCGGTCAGGTCGCCCGCGGCGACCTGCCGGGCCAGCCCCACGGCATGGCCCAGCGGCACCGTGATGCTGCGGGTGAGCAGCCAGCCGAACACGGCGCCGATCGCGAGCGCGCTCACGCCGAGCGCCGTCAGGACTTGCCTGGCCGAGGCATTGAGTGCGTCGATATTGGCCTGCGCCTCGGCCGACAGCGACTCCTCAAAGGCGACCACCGCCTGGACCGACGCGACGTATTTGTCGACTTCGGGCATCACCTGGTCGCGGAAGAAGGACTGGACTTCGGGATGCCCGGCGCCCAGCGCCGCCTTGCGCTTGAAACCCTCGTCGCGCAAGCCGGTGTAGCGGCTGCGCTGGCTGGCGACGGCGTCCATCAGCGCCTTGCCCTGCTCGGTATCGACCATCGCCTCGAGCCGCTTCTGGGTGGCGCTCACGCCGGCGCTGGTCTTCTTCATTTCGGTATCGTAGTGCGCCTCCTCGGCCGGATCGGCGCTGGCGGCCTTGGCGCGGGTGCGCACGGCGTTGCCCTCGATGCCACGCAGCCACTGCTGGGCAAGGTTGACGCTGAGCGCGGCGTCCGCCATCACGGTCTTGGCCTCGGCGATGCGGTTGAGTTGCCACAGTGCGCTGACGAGCATGACGGCCACGAGGGCGAGGACGGCGGCGAATGCGCCGCCGAGCCGGATTCCAATCTTGAGGTCGCTGATTTTCATTGTTGTCTCCTGTTCGAATGTCGAGGTGGCCGGTCATCCCACGCGAAGTCACGGATGTGACATTTCGTGAGATTTCATTGCTCTACATCAAGGATAAGCATGGATCGCGAGGCGTGGACTACCGGGAGTCCACAAATTTCCATGCTTGTTGCTGACAGGGGACAGAAAAATAGCGGAACGATATGAGGTGGTGAGCGATTGATATCGTTTGTTTGCGCGGCGACCACACGGATGGTGGGTCGCCGCAGCAGGTGCGACAGTCCGGACGGATCAGGCGATCGCGTCTTCTTCGACGTCCTCTTGCATGGTGCGCTCGACACGGCGCGGGGCCGGCGTGCGCACGACCAGCGCGTGGCCGCCTGGCGCTGGCGCGCGGCGGGCGCTGCGGACCGCATTCTCGTCGCCGACCTTGAACACGCTCACGATCTGCGCCAGCGCTGCCGCCTGTTCCTGCAGCGAGCCGGCCGCGGCGGCCGCTTCTTCCACCAGCGCGGCATTCTGCTGGGTCACGCTGTCCATCTGGGTGATGGCTTCGTTGACCTGCTCGATGCCGACGGTCTGCTCGGCGCTGGCCGAGGCGATCTCGGACATGATGTCGGTCACGCGCGTGATGCCGTCCACGATCTCCTGCATGGTCGAACCGGCTTCGTCGACCAGGCGGCCGCCGGCGTCGACCTTGGCCACCGAGTCGGTGATCAGGCCGCGAATCTCCTTGGCCGCGCCGGCCGAGCGTTGCGCCAGGTTGCGCACCTCGCTCGCCACCACCGCGAAGCCGCGGCCCTGCTCGCCGGCGCGCGCCGCCTCGACGGCGGCGTTGAGCGCCAGGATATTGGTCTGGAAGGCGATGCCGTCGATGACGGCGATGATGTCGCCGATCTTCTTCGACGACTCGTTGATCGAGGCCATGGTCGACACCACCTGCGACACCACTTCGCCGCCGTGCGAGGCGATCTGCGACGCGTTCTTGGCCAGGACGTTGGCCTGGCGCGCATTGTCGGCGTTCTGGCGCACGGTGCCGGTCAGTTCTTCCATCGACGAGGCGGTTTCTTCCAGCGAGCTGGCCTGCTGCTCGGTGCGCGACGACAGGTCGAGGTTGCCCGAGGCGATTTCCTGCGATGCGGTGACGATGGTCTCGGTGCCGGCGCGCACCGCGGTGACGGTCTTGAGCAGGCTTTCGTTCATGGTCTTGAGCGCGGCCGTCAGGGTGCCGAGTTCGTCGCGCGAATCGACGTGGATGTCGGCGGTCAGGTCGCCCGACGCCACTTGCTGGGCCAGGCCGACGGCGCGCGCCAGCGGGTGGGTGATGCTGCGGGTGAGCAGCCAGCCGAACAGGGCGCCGATGGCGACCGCGGCGACGCCGATCACGGTCAGGCTGCGCTGCACCGAGGCGCTGATGGCGTCGATGCTCGCATTGGCGTCAAGGGCCAGCTTTTCCTGGAAGTCGGCCAGCTTGCCGGCGGCCTCGGTATAGGCGCGCATCTCGGGCATGACCTTGGTGTCGAGGAAAGCCAGCAGCTCGGGATTGCCGGCCCCGAGTTCGGTCTTCATCTTGTAGGCCTGGTTGCGCACCGCGCTATACTTGGCGCGCTGTTCGACCAGCGCCGACAGCAGCACCTTGCCGTCGGCGCTGACGATCACTTCTTCGAAGATTTTTTGCAGCTCGCCGGCGCGCTTGCTGATCACCTTCATGCCTTCTTCGTAGGACTGCTCGTCGGCCGGGTCGATGGCCCGGATCTTCGCCACCGTGCTGACGGCGTTGGTGATGATGCCGGCACGCATTTCCTGGGCCAGCTTGGCCTTCTCGGTGGCCGACGCCATCGCTTCCTTGGCGTTGGTGATATGGTTCAGCTGCCAGAGGGCGGTACCCAGCATGACGACCATCATGGCGAGGATGACGGCGAAGGCGCCGCCGAGGCGAACGCCGATATTCAGATCTTTGATTTTCATGGTTTCCAGTTCCGAGGACGAAAGAGCCTTGTGACTTGTCAAATCGCAGGATGTAACGTTAGGGGAGCGTTATCTAATCCGGTCAAAAGTACACGTTGTAGCTCAGCAGAGGAAACCCATAATTGCGGTTTATGCTCTCGATGTTGCGAACGGGAAACGAAATAATGTATGGATGTTACGAACCAATATCACTTACATATTAGAGTTATTTTATAATCAATATAATTTCGGTATAGATTTATATCGCCATCATATATATGGCTCAAATCAATTTTTAACAAATTTTCGACAATTGCTTACAGCGAAGCGCCTTTTTCCGCCGCCTCCAGTACCCGCAGAAGGTTGCCGCTCCAAAGCTTCGCCAGGTCAGCGTCCGACATCCCGTCGGCCTTCAGGCGCTCGGTAATGCGCGGCAGGTGCGCCACGTTGTCCAGTCCTGCCAGGCCGCCGCCGCCGTCGAAATCGGCGCCCATGCACACGTGGTCGATGCCGGCCACCGCGATCAGGTGCTTGAGCGAGGCGATGTACTGTTCGAAGCTGGTCTGCCACAACGGTTCCACTGCATCGAGCGCCAGCCACTCGCGGCTCAACGCGGCCTGGTCAAGCGGCGCCAGCGTGCCGATGTGTTCGAGCCGGTCGAACAGCGCCGCGCGTTGCGGGCCCATTTTCAGTTCGCTCAAGTAGATGGTGGAGGCGCAGATCGCGCCGCCGCCGGCCGCGATTCTCCGGATGCGGGCGTCGTCGATATTGCGCGGGTGGTCGTAGCTGGTGCGCGAGTTCGAGTGCGACAGCAGCAGCGGAGTAGCGGACAGGGCCAGCATCTGGTCGACCGTGGCGTCCGAGGCATGGCTGGCGTCGATCACCATGCCCAGCCGGTTCATTTCTCGCACCCAGTCGAGCCCCAGCGGCGACAGGCCGTTCCAGGTGGGCTTGTCGGTCGACGAATCGGCGAACTGGTTGTTCTTGCCGTGGACGATGCCGACCAGGCGCACGCCCTGGCGCTGGAAGTCCGCCAACGCCGCCATCGCCGCCGCGCCGTCGCCCAGCGGATAGCTGTTCTCGATGCTCTTGAACGCCACCAGCTTGCCGGCGGCGTCGAGGCGACGTGCCTCGGCAGCCGTCGTGGCGACGCCGATGCGGTCGGCGTGGCGCGCCAGCGTCGTGTCGATCAGTTGCGAACGCACCAGCGCATGCTCGCGCGCCGCCGCATAGCCCTCGGGCGTCAACGGCCCCTGGTCGGTGAAGATGGCGAAGAAGCCGCCATCGAGGCTGCCTTCGACCATGCGCCCCAGGTCGACCTGGGCCACTTCGACGGCGGGATCGTGGCGCTCGCCGAAGTCCCAGCCTGCGCGGCCGAAGTGCACCGGCGTGTCGAGGTGGGCGTCGAGCGTGAGCAGGCGACGGTGCGCTTCATCCACCGGTGCGCCGCCGGGAGCGGCGCAGCCGGCGAGCGCGAACAGGGAGACGAGGGCGAGGCTGGCAGTCGTGGTCTTTTTCATTCGGTCGTCTTGATCGGGGTGAAGTTCAGGTCTGCGTAATCCCAGCTGAAATCGGCGATCGGCGACACCGGCGCGAGCTTGATGCCCTGCACCTTGCCGTCCTTGTCGAAGGCGAAGCTGAGGTAGGCCGGTTCCAGCGCATGATCGTCGAAGCGCGTGATCCAGGTATCGTACTGCCAGTGCTCGAGCCGGCCCGCCATGCGCTGGGTCGAGGTGAAGTCGACCCGCAGGCCATTCTTCTCTTGCGTAATCGCGAGCTTGCCGTACCAGGGATCGGCATAGGCGCCCACCAGGCTCGCGGGAGGCAGCGACGGCGTCGATTTCACCGGCCTGGCTTGCTTGGTTTTCAGGAGCTCGAGCCCCTGCTTGACCTTTTTCGCCTTGTAGGCCTGGAAGGTCGCCGGCCAGTCGGCCTGTGGTTTACCCAGGTAGTGGTCGGCCAGCTCGTACATCAGGCCGCGCACCAGTTCTCCATCTTCGCTGTTGATGGCGATGGCGAAGCCCACGTTCTGCTCGGGCAGCAGCACCACGGCGGTGCCGAAGCCGAACACCGCGCCGCCGTGCCAGATCATGCGCGCGCCGCGGTAGTCCATCAGGTCCCAGCCCAGGCCATAACTCGACAGCTTCGATTCGATCAGCTTCAGCTCGGGCGGCATGGGGCCGGTGGGCATCGGCATCGATGGCGTCCACATCTGCGCGTGGGTCGCGGCGTTGAAGACGCGCTTGCCGTCCTGCGCCACGCCGGCGCCGAGCAGCGTGTGCAGCCAGTGCGCCAGGTCGTTGGCGCTGCTGGCGATGCCGCCGGCTGGGGCCGCGTTGCGTCCCAGGTCGTCGCGCTCGTCGAGCCGCACCTGGTCGCCGGCGCCGCGCAGGCCGCCGCTTTTCATCCCACCTATCCGGGCATGCGGATAGGCGCGATTCGCGGTCGCGAAATTGTCTTCGTTGTGGGTGGTCGACACCGTCATGCCGGCCGGACGCAGGACGTGCTCGCGGGTGTACTCTTCCCAGGTCTTGCCGCTGACCTGCTCGATCAGCTGGCCGGCCACCACGTACATCAGGTTCGAATAGGCATAGGTGCTGCGAAAGCTGGTCGCCGGTTCCAGGAACCGCACGCGGTGCACGGTCTCGGCGCGCGACAGCTTGCTGCGCGGGACGAACAGCAGGTCGCCGGCGCCGTAGCCAAGGCCGCTGCGGTGGGTCAGCAGGTCGCGGATCGTGATTTCGCGCGTCACCCACGGGTCATGCATCTGGAAGCCCGGCAGGTGTTCGATTACCTTGTCGTCCCACTTGATTTTGCCGGCATCGACCAGCGTGGCCAGCGCCGCCACCGTGATCGCCTTGCCGGTGGAGCCGGTCGGGAACAGGGTGTCGCCGTCGACCGCCGCCGGCGCACCGAGCTGGCGCACGCCGAAGCCGCGCGCCAGGGTGGTCTTGCCGTCTTCGAC
Organism: Massilia oculi; assembly: GCF_017582745.1. Lineage (GTDB taxonomy): Bacteria > Pseudomonadota > Gammaproteobacteria > Burkholderiales > Burkholderiaceae_D > Telluria > Telluria oculi_A. The sequence goes on along the minus strand of NZ_JAFVIM010000016.1, from coordinate 130,373 downwards.
GATGGCGATCGCCAGGCCCGGCACGCCAATGCGCTGGCGCAGCAGCTCGACCCGGGTTTCGAAGTCGGCCGGCGGGGCCGCCAGCGCGTGCGCGCAGGCGAGTGTGAACAGCAGTGCAGAGCAAACGTGCTTCATGAAGTCTCCTGGCAGGCGTCGAGCAGGCGTTCGAAGGCGGGGCCGCCGCGCATCGGATCGGCGACAGGATACGGCAAGCGCGCGGCATACGCAGCAATTTCGGCCTCGGCCGCCGATGCATCCATGCCGCCGGTGTTCAGGGCCACCCCGACGCAGCGGATCGCGGGATTGGTCACCCGGCCCAGCGCGACGGTCTGCTCGATCACGGTCTCGATCGACGGCAGCGGCGACGCAGGATAGCCGAGCAGGTGGTCGCGCCGCGGATCGTGGCAGACCACGAACATATCGGGCTGGCTGCCGTGCAGCAGTCCCAGCGAGACGCCGGCGAAGGCCGGATGGAACAGCGAGCCCTGGCCCTCGATCACGTCGACGTGGCCGGGCGCCGCGGCGGGGCTGAGGATCTCGGCGGCGCCGGCCACGAAGTCCGAGACCACGGCGTCGATCGGCATGCCGCTGCCGGCGATCATGATGCCGGTCTGGCCGGTGGCGCGGAAGCTCACGTCGGCGCCGCGCGCGGCCAGGCCGCGGCTGAGCGCCAGCGCCGTGTACTTCTTGCCCAGCGCGCAGTCGGTGCCCACCGTCAGGATGCGGCGTCCGCTGCGCGGCAGGCCGGTCGCGATCGGGATGTCGGCCGGCGGTGTGCGCACGTCGACCAGGCGCCGGCCGCTGCGCGCGGCGGCTTCGCGCAGGGCGGGCAGGGCGTCGAGCCGTACGTGCATGCCCGAGACGACGTCCAGGCCGGCGTCCAGCGCCGCGGCGAGGGCCGGCACCCAGGCGTCGGGGATGCCGCCGCCCGGCGCCGCCACGCCGATCACCAGCGCGCTCGCGCCTTGCGCCGCCGCTTCTTGACAGCTCAGGTGCGGGAGGCCGGCCGAGACGGTGGCTTGCGGCAGGCGCAGCTCGCCGACGCAGCGCTCGCGGGCCCAGTCGCGCAGGCCGAAGGCGGTCTTGGCGAAGCCCGGTTCGGTGACGTCGCCGAGGAACAGCAGGCAGCGGCCGACGGCGCGGTTATCCAGTGTTGAAGGCATCAATACTCCCGGGTCAGGGTGAAGCCGACGGTGCGCGGCGCGATCACGCCGGTGCCCATCGCGCCGTTCGGATAGGCGAACATACCGTTCGGCATGAGCTCGGCCGTCGACAGCTTGCCGTCGCTATTGCCCAGGTTCTTGCCGAACACCTCGACGGTCCAGTTGCCGAGTTCGAGGCCGGCATAGGCGTCGACCACGTTATAGGACGGGATTTCGCGCTGGCGGCCGTTGGCCAGGCGGTAGTCGGGATCGAAGCTGGCGTGTTGTCCCGCCATGCGCCGCACCGAGGCGCCGGCAAAGGCCGGCGTGGTGTCGCCGATGGTCCAGCGGTAGTCGGCCAATAGCGACGCCGTGTATTTCGGCGAGAACGGCAGGCGGTCGCCCTTGTAGCCGCCGACGAGCAATGGGTCGGTGTCGTCGTCCAGGCGCGCCTTGTTCCAGGCGCCGTTGGCCGACAGGCGCAGGCCCTGCAGCGGACGCCAGCCGGCGGTGATCTCGACCCCGTCGGCGGTCGCACCGGCGCCATTGGCGTTGATGCCGAAGCCGTTCACGTTCGCCAGCAGCTGGATGTCCTTCCACTTGATGCGGAAGGCCGACAGGTCGAGCGACCAGCGGCCGTCGTCGCTCTGCGTCTTAAGGCCTGCTTCGTAGCTCATCACGCTGTCGGATTCGTAGCTGGTCGGCGTGCCGGGCGGGGCGGCCGGCGGCAGCACGTTCGGGCCGCCGGGACGGAAGCCCTTGGCCGCGCGCGCATACACGGCGGTGCGTTCGCTGAACTTGCGCTTGAGCGAGACGGCATAGGTGAACACGTCTTCCGACGATTCGCCGCGGTTGTCGGCCGGTCCGCCAGCGAGGGCCCCGTCGCCGGACTGGTGCGCGTCCTGCTTGTTATGGCTGTAGCGGCCGCCGATGTCGAGGTCGTACACCGGGTTCAGGTGGATGGTGGTGTTGGCGAAGGCGGCGACCTCGCGGTAGTTCGAGCCCAGGCCGACGTCGGCCAGCAGCGGCAGGCCGGTGGCCGGCGTCATCGTGCCCGGCACCAGCGCGTGATAGCGCTGGGCCAGGTCGGCTTCCTCGTCGGTGTAGTACAGGCCGGCCAGCCAGTCGACGCGTCCGCCGCCGTTGGAGGAGAGGCGCAGCTCTTGCGTGAACTTCTTGACCTCGAGTTCCATGCCCATGTACAGCTCATTGGGCACGCCCAGGTTGTCTTCGACAAACTGGCTCAGATTGGTCGTCAGATCTTCGCGTGCGTATTGTTTCTGGGTGCTGTAGCTGGTCGACGAGGTCAGGCTGGCGCTGCCCAGGTTCCAGTTGGCGGTGCCGTTGAAGACGCGGTAGTGGATGTCGCGCATCTGCGGCACGAACTGCGACTGGGTCGGACGGCCATACAAGGTCTCGAGCGAGTCCGGATCGCTCTCCACGATGCTGGGCGCATCGGTGGCGATATTCTGGGCGACCGCCGTCAGGCGCAGGTCGAAGTCCTTGTGCGGCTTGTACAGCAGCGAAGCACGGCCGCCATAGTTTTCGGCCTTGTTGATGTCCCTGGCCACGTCCGAGCCTGCGGTGCCGATCGAATCGATGAAGCCGGGCTCCTTCTGGTACGAGACCGAGGCGCGCGCGGCGAGCGTCTCGCTGATCGGGGTATTCACCACCAGGTTCGTCCGGTACGAGACGCCGCCGCCGTCGACGGACGCGGCGCCGATGCGGGCGCGCATGGCGAAGCCGTCGAAGTCCGGCGCATTGGTCACGAATTTCACCAGGCCGCCGAGCGAGCTGGCGCCATACAGCGCGCCCTGAGGGCCGCGCAGCACCTCGACCCGCGCCAGGTCGAAGGTGTCGAAGTCGCCGGCCAGGATCGCGCCGTTGGCCAGGCCGCTGCTCGAGCCGAACGGGGTCTCATCGAGGTAGACGGCGACGGTGGAGGCCACGCCGCCGGTGTCGAGGCCGCGCAGCACCAGGCGGCCTTCGCCCGGGGTGCTCTGCACCAGCTGCAGGCTGGGTACCAGTTTCAGGTAGTCGGCAAAGCCGGTGGCCTGGTGTTTTTCCAGCGCGTCGCCGCCGACCACCGACATCGATTGCGGCACGTCGACCATCGTCTGCGCGCGCTTCTGGGCGGTCACGACCACCTGCTGGACGTCTTCGCGCTGTTGCTGTTGTTGCTCCTGTCCGGCGGCCCAGGCGCTGGACACCGCGAGCGCCATGGAGGTCAGGACGATGCTGCCTGCTGCTTTTCTTGGCGTGGGAAATGCCATGTGTATCTCTCCTGTTTTTCGTTATCGTTTCAGGTACATCAAGCGCCGGCGGCGATGCCGCCGGCATGCAGCCGGTCCGCGTGCTGCATCGGACCGTTGAGACGCCACAGCAGGCCGGCGGAGAGCGCCGCCAATGCCGCCAGCAGGGCGAAGAAGGCGCCGGGTTCGAAGCGGCTCCACAGGCCGCCCACCAGGCCGGCCGACAGGCTGCCGGCGAAGGTGACCAGGAACCAGGCGGCGACCGTGGTGCTGCCCAGGTGGCGCGGCGCCAGCCGGGCGAACAGCCCCAGGCCGGTGGGCAGGATGAACAGCTCGCCGATCGTCAGCACCAGGAAGAACAGCACCAGCCAGATCCAGCCTGTCGCCGAACCTTCCGCGCCGCCCGCGTTCCAGCCGGCCAGCGCCAGCAGCAGGTAGGCGCCGGCCACGATCAGCGCGCCGCAGGCCATGCGCCGCAGCGGCGCCTGGTCGACGCCGGCCTGGGCGCGACGGTGCCAGTACGCCAGCAGCGGCGGCGTGAGCAGCATCACGAACAGCGGATTGAGCGACTGGAACCAGGTCATCGGGATGACGAAGTCGCCGATGGCGCGATCGACGCCGCTGTCGGCCCACAGCGCGACCGTGTTGCCGACCTGCTCGTAGGCGGCGCGGAACACCGTCACCGCGAAGCCGATGCCCAGCAGGACCAGCACCGTCTCGCGTCCCAGTGAACGCGGTGCGCCGTCGTGCACGGGCAGCTGCGCCGATCCGGTGTCGGGCGGCAGGTAGCGCTGTCCGGCGACATAGATGACGAGGCCCAGCACCATGCCGATGCCGGCCAGGCCGAAGCCGTAATGCCAGCCATACAGTTCGCCCACCGTGCCGCAGATCAGCGGCGCCAGGAAGCCGCCGATATTGATGCCGACGTAATAGACGTTGAACGCCCAGCCGCGCCGCGCATCGTTGCGCGCATACAGGTCGCCGACCTGGCTCGGCAGCGACGGCAGGAACAGGCCGTTGCCGAGGGCGATGGTGGCCAGCGCCAGGTAGAAAAAGGCGTCGAAGGCCATCATGAAGTGACCGGCCGCCATGATCGAGGCGCCGATGATGATGGCGCGCCGCTTGCCGAGCCAGCGGTCGGCCAGCACCCCGCCCAGGATCGGCGTGAAGTAGGCGGCCGCCGTATAGGCGCCGTAGATGAACGAGGCCTGGGTCTGCGCCAGCAGCAGCTCCTTGGTCATGAAGTAGACCAGCAGCGCGCGCATGCCGTAGTACGAGAACTGTTCCCACATATTGGTCAGGAACAGGATCGTCAGCCCGCGTGGATGGCCGAACCAGGTGGCGTCGGTGCTCATGCTGGCGCTCATCGCGATGTGAAGGCGGGCAGGGCGGCGCGGCCACCCCAGACTTCGGGGCCGGACCAGACATTGCCGTCGACGTACTCGACGCCGGGACGGCGGTCGTTGGCCAGGAAGATCGGCCCGTCCAGGTCGACGATGTCGCATTCCTGGCCCAGCACGAAGCTGGGCGCCATGGACAGGCTCGAGCCGCCCATATTGCCGACCATGACATCGAGGCCCAGGCGCCGCGCTTCCTGCGCCATGAGCAGGCCTTCGGTCAGTCCGCCGCACTTGTCGAGCTTGATGTTGACCACGTCGTAGCGGCCGACGGCGGACGCGACATCGCGCAGCGACAGGATGCTCTCGTCGCCCGCGAGCGGGATCGGCGAGCGCAATCCTTCCAGCTCGGCCTCGCGCCCGCGCGCCAGCGGTTGTTCGAGCAGGCGCACGTCCTGGGCCAGCAGGCCGGCGATCAGGACGTCGAGCTGGCCGGCGACGAAGCCCTGGTTGCCATCCACCCCGAGCCAGGCGTCGGGCCGCGCGGCGCGCACCGCCGCCACGCGCTCGAGGTCCAGATCGAGCTCGCCGGTCAGCTTGATCTTGATGGCGTGGGCCTGGGCGTAGTCCAGGGCCGTCGTCGCCATCGCTTTCGGCGCGTCGGCGCCGAGCGTGAAGGTGGTGCGCAAGGGCCTTGGTGGCTCCTTGCCGGCCAGCTGCCAGACCGGCACGCCGGCGCGCGCCGCTTCCAGTTCCCACAGCGCGCAATCGACCGCATTGCGCGCGCCGCCCGGCGGCAGGATGGCGCGCAGTTCCTCGCGCGTGGGACCGGCGGCGATGGCGGCGCTGGCGCCATCGAGCACCGACAGCATATGGGCCGCATGGTCGCCCAGGTAGTAGACGCCACAGGCTTCTCCGCGGCCCTGGTGGCGGCCGTCGCCCAGGGTGACGACGACCACTTCGAAGGCTTCGAACACATGGCCCGAAATGCGGAACGGTCTGGCGAGGCGCAGTTTTTCGGTCGCGACCGAGATCGTCAGGCCGGCCATCAGTAGTTCACCGTCATGGAAAGGAGGCCGCCGCGCAGCGCCAGATAGGCCAGCAGCAGCGCGGACAGCAGGTACAGGACGCTCCAGAACTTGCGCAGGCGTCCCGCTTCCTTGAAGGCCAGTTGCAGGTTGCGCGCGCCGGAGACCAGCGCCGCCACGAAGGCGAGCAGGCCGCCGATCTGCAGGAGCCACAGCCATGGGTCGAGCGGGGAGGTCGCATTTTCGAGGGTCGACTCCAAGGCCGTCACGACGCCGCCCCAGCCGGCCAGCACCGCCAGGATGGCCAGCGCGGAAAGACGCGTGGCCAGCGCCGCCTGGCGCGTCGGCTTGTCCAGCGTGTGCTGCAGCTTGTAGCGGCGGCGCACGATCCAGCCGCCCGGCATGGCCAGCACGGCGAACAGCAGCACCGCGGCGGCGATGCAGGCGGCCGGGATCAGCCAGGCGCCGTTCTTGCCGGCCGGGACGCGGTCGAACACCATGAAGGGCGACATGAAGTCCATGCTCCAGCGCACCACTTGACCGTTTTCGAGCTGGGCCGCGAGGCGGTCTTCGCCGTTCTTGTCGCGCCACACGAAGGGCGCGATCTCGACCCATTCGCGCGGACGGCCGTTCGGTCCGAGCAGGGCCGGCACCACCAGGTTGCCCTTGTCGTCGAGCGTGACCTTCACCTGTCCCAGCAGGTTGAACACGGCGAAGAAGTTCGATTCGGAGCGGCGGGTGCTTTCCCAGGAGCCGACCATCATCTCGGCATGGCGCTTGGCCTCGGCCTCGGGTACGCGGCCATCAGGCGGGAGGGTGGTGGGGAAGTAGCGGTCCGAGAAATCCTGGAACAGGGCGCTGCGCAGCGTATTGGACGCTCCGGCGCGGCCGCCGCTGTTGACCGAGAGGTACAGGCCCACGCCGTCGTCCATGTACAGGTGAAGCGAGCTGTGGAAGCCCTCGGTGTCGCCCAGGTGGGCGATCACGTCGCGGCCGTTGACGTTGGTCTCGAAAAAGCCCAGTTCCATGCGGTTGAGCGGCGGCAGCAGCGTGGACTTGCCGATCCTGTCGAGGGGGCTGTCGTGCATCGTCTTCGCGGTGGCGGCGGACAGGATGCGCTGGCCGTTGAACTCGCCGCCCTGCAGGTGCGCGATCATGAAGTTGGCCATGTCCTGGCCGCTGGCCGAGAGCGATCCGGCCGGCGCCGAATTGACGATCTCGAAGCCGAGGGACGGCTTGCCGGGCTTGCTGTAGCCTTTGGCCATCAGCGGTTCCAATGCGGCCGGCAGCGGCTGGCGGAAGGTGGCGGTGCGCATGTTCAGCGGCGCGAAGATCTGCTTCTCGACGTAGTCGTCGAACGGCATGCCGGACACCCGCTCGACCACGTAGCCGGCCAGCGAGGTGGCGTAGTTGGAATACGCTGGCGTGGTGCCGGCGTCGAAGATGCGCTCGGGGATGCGCGACTTGAGCAGCTCGCCCAGCGGTTTGGCCTTGTCCTTGTCGTAGACGATCAGGTATTTCACCGACTCTTCGAAGCCGGCCGTGTGGGTCATGATTTCGCGCATCGTCACCGGCTTGCCGGCGCGCTGCGGGATCTTGAAGTCGAGGTAGGTGTTGACGTCGGCGTCGAGGTCGACCTTGCCCTGCTCGACCATCTGCATGACGGCGGTCCAGGTCACCAGCTTCGACACCGAACCGGGACGGAACAGCGTGCGTTCGCCATCGACCGGCGTGCGCTTGTCGACGTCGGCATAGCCGAAGCCGCGCGCGCTCAGGACTTGGCCGTCCTTGACCACGACCACCACCGCGCCCGGGATGTCGCTGGTGTTGAGGGCGAACGGCATGTAGCCGTCGAGCCAGGTGTCGAGGTCGGTCTTGTCGAGGGTGCGGCCGCCGGCGGCAGCGGGGGACTGGACGGCCGTTTGCGTCGTATCGGAAGGGGTCTTGGCGACCGGGCCCGGCGCGATCGGCGCCGGCGGCAAGGTTGGCGTTTGCGTGGCCTGCTGGGCGAGCGCGCCGGCGTTCCAGCACAGCATTCCCAGCAGCAGAATCTTCAGAAATCTCATCGAGTCTCCCTTCTCCCTGTTCGTTCGGTTGATTGCGGTCCACCGGGCCAGCCTATAAAATAAAGCTTGATCCGAGTTATTTTTCTCTGATTAGAGAAATATCTTCCTAATCAGAGACTATGTCAACATATAAAAAATTCTTCTATGGCATCTGAATCCCCAACACTCGGCGCGTTGATTCGCAGCCTGCGCAGCCGCCAGGGCTGGACGCTGAAGGAAATGAGCGTGAAAAGCGGCATCCCGGTGTCCACCTTGTCGAAGGTGGAGCATGGCCAGCTGACGCTGACCTACGACAAGCTGTACCAGCTGAGTCAGAAGCTGGGCATGCGCATGTCGGAGCTGTTCGCCGAAGAACCCGAGGCCGAGCCGCCGGTCACGGCGCGCCGCAGCCTGGGCGACCTGCAATCGGCGGTGCGGGTCGAGACGCCCAACTACGACTATCACTACCTGTGCGCCGAGCTAAGGCGCAAGCGCATGATCCCGGTGATCGCGCGCATCCGCGCCAAGTCGGTCAAGGAGTTCGGGCAGCTGGTGCATCACTCGGGAGAAGAGTTCACCTACGTGCTCAAGGGCGCGGTGGTGCTGCACAGCGAGTTCTACGATCCGGTGGTGCTCAGGGAGGGGCAGTCGATTTATTTCGACTCGAGCATGGGGCATGCCTACCTGACGCCCGAAGGCTGCGACGAGGCCGAGGTGCTGACCGTGATGTCGAGTGCGGACGAGGAGCAGATGCAGTCGATGATGTCGACGCATACGCACGCGCATGCGGGGGAGGGCGATGGCGTGGAGGCTGCGTCGGCAAAACCGCGCAAGCGCAGCATCAAGAAATAGCCGTCATCCGGTAGGTGGATGGGAAACCCATCCACCCTACTCGTAACGCAAGCAGTCGACTGGTAACAACCGCGACGCCCTGCGCGCCGGATAGAAACCAAAGAACATCCCGACCGCCGTCGCGAAGCCGCATGCCACCAGCACCCCCGACAAGGTCAGGTAGACCTCGAAATCCGCAAATTTCGTGATCAGCGCCGCGCCGCCCGCCGCGATCGCGATCCCGACCAGGCCACCGGCCAGGCAGATCACCACCGCCTCGGCCAGGAACTGCAGCAGCACGGCGTTCGGGCGCGCGCCGATCGCCATCCGGATGCCGATCTCGCGCGTCCTTTCGGTCACCGACACCAGCATGATGTTCATGATCCCGATCCCGCCCACCAGCAGCGAGATCGCGCCGATCAGGCCGAGCAGCAGGGCGACGCCGGCGCTGATCTTGTTGGCCGTGTCGGCGATCGTGTTCAGGTTCTGGATGCGGAAATCGTCCGGATCGTCGACCCGGATCCGGTGCCGGTCGCGCAGCACTTCCTTGATGTCCTCGATGGCGTCGTTCATCGATCCGTCGGGCCGGCCCTGGGCGTTGATGTAGTGGACGTTCTGCGGGAACGGCGACTTGACCAGATGGGCGCTGGCCGCCGTGATCGGCACCACGATCTGCTCCGCCAGGTCGGTGCCGTCGGGCTGGCGGCCTTCGCCGGCCAGCACGCCGATCACCTGGAACGACACGTTCTCGATGCGCAGGTAGCGCCCGAGCGGGTCGGCGCGGTAGAAGAACTGGTCGGCCACCTTCTGGCCGATCACCGCCAGCCGCGCGCTGGCCCGCACGTCGGCCTCGCCGAACAGCGTGCCCTGGTCGACCTTCCAGTTGCGGATCGTGAACATGTCCGGGGTCACGCCCATCACGGTGCTGCTCAGGTTTTCGTTGCCGGCGCTGACCTTGAAGTTGCCCTGCAGGGCAGGCGCGGCGCCGGTCAGGCTGGGCAGCGCATTGAGCGCCTCGGCGTCGCCCTGGGTCAGCACCGCTACCTTGCCTTCGCGGGCGCGCTGGGCCGCGGTGCGGTCGCCGCCGGGCATGATGTAGACCATATTCGTGCCCAGCATCTGCAGCTGCTTGCCGATGAAGCGCTGCATGCTGTCGCCGAGCGCCAGCAGCAGCACCACCGAGGCGATGCCGATCACGATGCCGAGCATCGTCAGCGCGGTGCGCAGGCGGTTGGCCGCCATCGAGCGCAGGGATTCGATCAAGACCTGGATCAGGTTCATGGCGCGACTCCCGCTGCGGCGGTCGCGAACTGGCGCAGCCCTTCGGCGGCTGGTCCGTCGTAGATCACCTGCCCGTCCTTCAGGCGCACCAGGCGCTTGCTGTAGGCGGCGACGTCGGCTTCGTGCGTCACCAGCACGATGGTGATGCCGCGCTCGCGGTTCAGTTGCTGGAAGCTGTGCATGATGTTGTCGCTGGTCTGGGTGTCGAGGTTCCCGGTCGGCTCGTCGGCCAGCAGCAGCGGCGGATCGGTGGCCAATGCGCGCGCGATGGCGACGCGCTGCTGCTGGCCGCCGGAGAGCTGGTTCGGCGTGCGCCCGGCGAGTTCGCCCAGGCCGACCCGTTCCAGTTCCGCCACGGCCCGCGCACGCGCCCTGGCGCGCCCCACGCCGCCGTAGATCAGGGGCAGGGCGACGTTCTCGGCCAGCGACATGCGCTTGATGAGATTGAAGCTCTGGAACACGAAGCCGATCTTGCGGTTGCGGATGTCGGCCAGCGCGGGCCGTGAAAGCTGGCGGGTGTCGACGCCGTCGAGCAGGTAAGTCCCGCCGGTGGCCTGGTCCAGGCAGCCGAGGATGTTCATCAGGGTCGACTTGCCGGAGCCGGACGCGCCCATGATGGACACGAAGTCGCCGCGCTCTACCGCCATGTCGACGCCGTGCAGCACCGGCGTCTCGACGCTGCCGCTGACGTAGGTCTTGGTGACGCCGCGGATGTCGATCAGCGGCCCGGTCATTGGTTCTCCGGCTGGGCCAGCGCGCGTGTCACCACGCGGTCGCCCGGTTTGAGGTCGCCCGACAGCACTTCGGTATAGCGGAAGTTGGACAGGCCGGCGCGGATGTCGACCGGCTGCGGCTGGTTCATCGCGTCAAGTTTATAAATCTTGAACATGCGCGCGGTCTCGCTGGCGCTGCGGAAGGCGACGTCGTCGACGGTCGCGGCTGGCGCCGGCTTGGCGGCGACCTGCCTGACGTCCTTGCCCGCACCCTTGTTCTTTTCTTCTTCGCGTTTTTTCTCGGCCGCCTGCTCTTCTTCGGACAGGCGGAAGCGCAGCGCCGTGGTCGGGATGCGCAGCACGTCGGGCCGGTTCGCCACCACCAGCCTTACTTGCGCCGTCATGCCGGGCTTGAGCAGTTCGTCGGTATTGTCGACGTCGAGCACGACGTTGTAGGTCACGACGTTCTGCACCACGTTCGGCGCCAGGCGGAACTGGCGCATGGTGGCGTTGAACTCACGGTCGGGATAGGCATCGACCACGAAGCGCGCCGGCAAGCCGTCCTTGAGCAGGCCGACGTCGGCTTCCGACACGCTGGTGTCGATCTGCATCTTGGTCAGGTCGTTGGCGATCTGGAACAGGTTCGGCGTGTTGAACGAGGCCGCCACGGTCTGGCCCAGGTCGATGGTGCGCTTGATCACCACGCCGTCGATCGGCGAGCGGATCACGCTGTTGTTGAGGTCCGCGCGCGCGCGGTCCAGCTGGGCCTGGGCCAGCTTGAGGTTGGCGGCGGCCACGTCCATCTCGCGCCGCGACTGGTCGAGCGCCAGGCTGGAGACGAAGTTCTGCGCCACCAGCTGCTCGTTGCGCTTGTAGGTGGCCCGGGCCAGCTGCAGGCTGGCGCGCGCCGAGGCGATGCTGGCCTCCGCTTGGCCCACCTGGGCATTGAAGATGGTGGGCTCCAGCTTGAGCAGCACCTGGCCCTTCTTTACGCGGTCGTTGAAGTCGGCGTGCAGCTCGGCCACGGTGCCCGAGACCTGCGAGCCGACGTTGATCAGTGCCACCGGGTTGATGGTGCCGGTGGCGGTCACGGTCTGGTTGATGGCGCCGCGATCGACCGCGGTGCTGCGGTATTTCGACGGCGGGACGGCGTTGTCCTTGGGCTTGAGCAGCACCGCGCCTGCCGCGACGGCGACGAGAACGATGGTGGCGATGACGATGCGTTTCTTGGTAAAGATTTTCATTGGTTCCAGGCAAACGAACGGCAAGTAGAGCATCGAGTGTGATGCCTTGGTAAAAGATTAGCAAATGCAGATTGCATGATCGTGGCGTGCATATGCCAGGAAGCGCCGCAGTTTTTCGGCAGGAGGATCGTGGTGATCCGCTAGAATGGCGTATTCTTTTCTACTTACCAACCGCATCATGACTCAAGACGAACTGAAACAAGCAGTGGCGCGCGCCGCCATCGATTACGTTGTCGACGGTGAAATCATCGGCGTCGGCACCGGCTCGACCGCCAACTTCTTCATCGACGAACTGGCCAAGATCAAGGACCGCATCAAGGGCACCGTGGCCTCGTCCGAAGCCACCGCCGCCCGCCTGCGCGGCCATGGCATTCCGGTGTTCGACCTGAACGAGGTCGAGTCGATGGCCGTCTACATCGACGGCGCCGACGAGATCAACGCGCAAGGCGCGATGATCAAGGGCGGTGGCGCGGCGCTGACGCGCGAGAAGATCGTGGCGTCGGTGTCGAAGAAGTTCGTCTGCATCGCCGACGGCTCGAAGCTGGTCGACACGCTGGGTAAATTCCCGCTGCCGGTCGAAGTGATCCCGATGGCGCGCGCCGTCGTGATGCGCAAGCTGGCTGCACTCGGCGGCCAGCCGAAGCTGCGCCTCAAGCCAGGCACCGACCAGCCTTTCATCACCGACAACGGCGGTGAGCTGATCGACGTGGCGGGCCTGTCGATCACCGATCCGGTGGCGCTGGAAGAGACGATCAACCAGATCACCGGCGTGATCGCCGTGGGCCTGTTCGCCAAGGCCGGCGCCAACGTCTGCCTGCTGGGCACGGCGGAAGGCGTCAAGACCCTGTCGCTCTGATCGGGAGACCGGCCATGAAATACGCGCTGGTGCTGGCGGCCGTCCTGCTGGGCGGTTGTTCGATCTATGGCAGTGGGGTGGATTTGTCGCAGCCGACGGTGGTCGCATCGCCCGACGTCGTCGAGATCCAGCGCGTGCCGTTCAAGGTCGGCGTGTCGTCGACCACGGTCGAGCAGCTGGCCAAGGCGCAGGCCTGCACCAGCGAGCAGGGCGCCGGTTTGATCACCGAACCGGGGCCGATCGAGGTCTACCGGATGCAGTGCCAGGATGGCAAGGTGTTCATGGCGCGCTGCGAATTGCGGCAGTGTCGCAAGATGTAAAAAAATCCCGCTGACGGCTAGCGCCGCAAGCGGGATTCTTCATGGATGATGCGCTTCGATCAGGCGGTCGGCGGCACGTAACCCATCGCCTGGTCAGCGCCTTCGCCGAAGAAATGCTTCTCCATCTGCGTCGCCAGGTATTTGCGCGCGCGGTCGTCGGCCAGGTTCAGGCGGTTTTCGTTGATCAGCATCGTTTGATGCTTCAGCCATTGCTGCCATGCCTCTTTCGAGACCGACATATACAGCTTCTTGCCCATCTCGCCTGGGACCGGCGGGAAATCCAGGCCTTCGGCTTCCTTGTTCAGTTTGATGCAGTGGACGGTGCGAGCCATCGTGTACTCCTGTTGTGCGTTTTCCGGGTAAGACCGCTATTATAAGGTCTTGATCAGCACCTGTGACCGGCGCTGCCAGTTGTACATGTGTTGCCGGTCTTTTGGCAGATCGTCCACGGTGGCCGGCATGAAGCCGCGCTTCTTGAACCAGTGCGAGGTGCGCGTGGTCAGCACGAACAGTTTCGTGAGGCCGGCGGCGCGGGCGCGGTTTTCCATGTGCTTCAGGATGCGCTCGCCGTCGCCCTGGGTTTGCGCATCGGGGCTCACCGTCAGGCAGGCCATCTCGCCCATCTTCGACTCGGGGAACGGGTACAGCGCCGCGCAGCCGAAGATCACGCCGTCGTGGTCGATCACCGAGAACTGGTCGATCTCGCGTTCGATCAGCTCGCGGCCGCGGTAGACCAGGGTGCCGTCGGCTTCGAGTGGCTCGATGAGCTTGATAATTCCGCCGACGTCCTCAATTGTGGCCTGGCGCAGGCTTTCCAGGTTCTCGTGGCTGATCATGGTGCCCACGCCGTCGTGGGTGAACACCTCGAGCAGGGCCGAACCGTCCATCTCGTAAGGGATGATGTGGGCGCGGTCGACGCCGGCGTTGCAGGCCTTGATGGCGTGCTGCAGGTAGAATGCGGCGGAATCGGACAGGAAGCCCGCCTGCAGCACCGCTTCGGCCATGTGCGACGACAATTCGCGCAGCTCGGCGCCGCCGGCATCCACCATCATCGGCGATTCGGTGATGAAGATCAGCTTGTCGGCGTGCAGGGCGATCGCGGCCGACGCGGCCACGTCTTCCATCGTCAGGTTGAAGATCTCGCCGGTCGGCGAGAAGCCCAGCGGCGACAGCAGCACCAGGTTGTCCTCGGTCTGCAGGATCGGGTGGATCTTCTCGGCGGCGATCTTGCGGGTGACGCCGGTGAGCTCGAAGTCGACGCCGTCGATCACGCCCAGCGGGCGGGCCACCACGAAGTTGCCCGAGACGATGCTGATCTGGGCGTTCGACATCGGCGTGTTGGGCAGGCCCTGGCTGAAGGCGGCCTCGATATCGAGGCGCAGCTCGCCGGCGGCTTCCTTGGCGCATTCCAGCGCGGCGGTGTCGGTGATGCGCACGCCGTTGTGGAAGCGGCCCTCGACGTTGCGCAGCGCCAGCTGCTCGGCCACCTGCGGCCGCGAACCGTGCACCAGCACGATGCGGATGCCAAGGCCGACCAGCAGCGACAAGTCTTGCGCCAGCACCGGCAGGGCGCCGGAGGCGACCAGTTCGCCCGGGAAGGCGACCACGAAGGTCTTGCCACCGAAGGCATGAATATACGGCGCGACCGAGCGCAGCCACTGGACGAATTGGGTAGGAGTTTCCATTTGCCGCATTATAATTCGCTGCGCGTTGTGCGCACCAAATCCTTGTAAAAATCAATGTCTGAACAGAGTAACAAGCCTTCGCAACAGCCGGCGCGCGAAGCGAGCGCCACCGCCAACGCAGCCTCCGTCGAACGCCGTCCCCGTCGTGCACAGGGCGAGCGCGGTGAGTCGCGTCCACGCCAGGAACGCCCGCCGCGCGAAGAAGCTCCCGTGGTGCGCAATCCTCTGCCGCCGATTACGTTCCCCGAAGACCTGCCTGTCTCGGGCCGGCGCGCCGAGATCGCGAAAGCCATCCTCGAGAACCAGGTGGTCATCGTCTCGGGCGAGACCGGTTCGGGCAAGACGACCCAGTTGCCGAAGATCTGCCTGGAACTGGGCCGCGGCAGCAAGGGATTGATTGGCCACACCCAGCCGCGCCGGATCGCGGCATCGTCGACCGCCAAGCGCATCGCGCAGGAACTCGGCTCGCCGCTGGGCGAGCACGTCGGCTTCAAGGTGCGCTTCAACGACACCTTGCAAAAAGGGGCCTCGGTCAAGCTGATGACCGACGGTATCCTGCTGGCCGAAACCCAGACCGATCCGCTGCTGCGCAACTACGACACGATCATCATCGACGAGGCGCACGAGCGCAGCCTGAACATCGACTTCCTGCTCGGCTACCTGAAGCAGCTGCTGCCGCGTCGCCCGGATTTAAAGGTGATCATCACCTCGGCGACGATCGACGCCGAGCGCTTCGCGCGTCACTTCGCCGCCAACGACAAGCCGGCGCCGGTGATCGAGGTCTCGGGCCGCCTGTACCAGGTGGAGGTGCGTTATCGCCCGATCGACCGCGACCCGGTCCCGGGCGCCGCTGCCGTCGACCCGACCAAGCCGCTGCCGAAGGCCCAGGCCGCGCGCGAGAAGCGCGACCTGATGGATGGCGTGGTCGACGCCGTCGATGAGCTGTGCCGCATCGGCTCGGGCGACGTGCTGGTGTTCCTGCCGGGCGAGCGCGAGATCCGCGACTGCGCCGAGGCGCTGCGCAAGCACCATCCGCCGCACGTCGACATCCTGCCGCTGTTCGCCCGCCTGTCGGTGGAGGAGCAGGACCGCGTGTTCCGCCCGAGCGGCAACGCGCGCCGCATCGTCCTGGCCACCAACGTGGCCGAGACCTCGCTGACCGTGCCGGGCATCCGCTACGTGGTCGATACGGGCCTGGCGCGCGTGAAGCGCTACAGCTTCAGGAACAAGGTCGAGCAGTTGCAGGTCGAGCCGATCGCGCAATCGGCGGCCAACCAGCGCGCCGGCCGTTGCGGCCGCGTGGCCGACGGCGTCTGCATCCGCCTGTTCGAGGAAGACGATTTTCAGAAGCGCCCCAAGTTCACCGAACCGGAGATCCTGCGTTCGTCGCTGGCGGCCGTCATCCTGCGCATGAAATCCCTGCGCCTGACCGATGTCGAGACCTTCCCCTTCATCGAGGCGCCGCAGGGCCGCGCGATCGCCGACGGCTACCAGCTGCTGCAGGAAGTCGGCGCGGTCGACGACAACAACGAGCTGACCCCGTTGGGCCGCAAGCTGGCCAAGCTGCCGCTCGACCCGCGCGTGGGCCGCATGATCCTGGCCGCGCTGGATAACCACTGCCTGACCGAGATGCTGATCGTGGCCTCGGCCCTGTCCACGCAAGACCCGCGCGACCGGCCGATCGAATACCAGCAGCAGGCCGACGAGAAGCACAAGAAGTTCGCGGACGAGAAGTCCGAATTCCTGAGCTACCTGAAGATCTGGGCCTGGTTCGAGGACGCGATCGCGCACAAGAAGACCAACCGCCAATTGCAGGACAACTGCCGCGCCAACTTCCTGTCGCAGCTGAGGTTGCGCGAGTGGCGCGACGTGCATTCGCAGCTGTTGACCATCGTGCGCGAGCAGGGCTGGCGCCTGAACGAGTCGCCAGCCACGTACGAACAGCTGCACCTGGCGCTGCTCACAGGTTTACTCGGCAATATCGGTTTCAAGTCCGAGGACGAGCAGGGCGGCGTGTACCTCGGCGCGCGCGGCATCAAGTTCCACATCTGGCCCGGCTCGACGCTCGGCAAGAAGGCGGGACGCTGGGTCATGGCGGCCGAGCTGGTCGAGACCACGCGCCTGTACGCGCGCACCATCGCCCAGATCCAGCCCGAGTGGGTGGAAAAGATCGGTGGCCACCTGCTGAAGAAATCCTGGGGCGAGCCGCGCTGGGAAAAGAAGCAGGCGCAAGTCACGGCGCTCGAGCGCGCGACCCTGTACGGCCTCGTCATCTATGGCGGCCGGCGCATCAACTACGGCCAGCGCAATCCGCGTGAGGCGCGCGAGATCTTCATCCGCGACGCGCTGGTGGCGGGCGACTACGAGACGCGCCTGCCGTTCTACATCCACAACCACAAGCTGGTGAAGGACATCGAGAACCTCGAGCACAAGTCGCGCCGCCAGGACGTGCTGGTCGACGACCAGCTGATCGCGGCCTTCTACGACAAGGAGATCCCGCTCGACGTCGTGAACGGCGCCGGTTTCGAGAAGTGGTACAAGGACCAGGCGCGCGACAATCCGAAGCTGCTCTACCTGAACCGCGAAGAACTGATGCGCCACGAGGCGGCCGGCGTCACCACCGAGCTGTTCCCGAAGACGATGGTCGTCACCGGCATCGAGATGGGCCTGACGTACCACTTCGAGCCGGGCAGCGTGCGCGATGGCGTGACCTTGTCCGTGCCGCTGTTCGCGCTGAACCAGATTCCGCAAGAGCGGCCAGCCTGGCTGGTGCCGGGCATGATCAAGGAAAAGGTGCACCTGCTGCTCAAGTCCCTGCCGCAGAAGCTGCGCCGCCACTGCGTGCCGCTGCCGGAATATGCCGCCAAGTTCGTCGACCGCATCCATGCGGCGAATGCCTTCGGGCGCGGCGACCTGGTCGACGTGCTGATCATGGACGTGCGCGCGCAAACGGGCGTGGCGGTGAAGACCGCCGACTTCAAGCTCGAGACCCTGCCGGCGCACATGTTCATGAACTTCAAGGTCATCGACGAGCATGGCCGCCAGCTGGAGATGGGGCGCAACCTGGCGACGCTCCAGGCCGAGCTGGGCGGACAGGCGCGCCAGAGCTTCCAGAAGATGGCGGAAGCGACACCAAGCGCGGCCAATGCGCGTGCGCAGGCGGCGCGGCCGGTGGCGGCTGCGCCTGGCGCACCCGCTGTACCTGCCGGCAAAGGCAAAGGCGTTGCGCCGCAGACCGCGCCGGCCTCCGCGCCTGCACAGGAATCGGCATCGGGCCGCCAGCATACGGGCCTCACCGGCTGGACCTTCGGCGAGCTGCCGGAGCTGCTGGAGATCAACCAGGGCAAGCTGACCCTGATCGGCTTCCCGGCGCTGGTCGACAAGGGCACGCATTGCGACCTGGAGGTGTTCGACGATCCGAACGTGGCCGCGCGCACCCACCGCGTGGGCCTGCGCCGCCTGTTTGCGCTGCAGTTCAAGGAGCAGCTCAAGTTCGCCGAGAAGAACATTCCCGGCCTGCAGGGCATGGGCATGCAGTTCATGAACATCGGCTCGCAGGAAGACTTGCGCGACCAGATCGTGGCCAAGGCGATCGACATCGCCTGCCTGCAGGATCCGCTGCCGGTCGACGCGGCTTCGTTCAACAAACGCAAGGACGAGGGCAAGGGCCGTATAGGCCTCCTCATCAACGAGGTGGCGCGCCTGGCGGGGCAGATCCTGGGCGAGTACCACGGCCTGCCCAAGCGCGTGCAGGCCCTGCCTTCGGCGGTGGCGTCGGACATCCAGGCGCAGCTGCAGGCGCTGGTGCACAAGCGCTTCATCGCCGACAACGAGTACAGCCAGCTGGCGCACTTCCCGCGCTACCTGAAGGCGATCAACGTCCGTCTCGAGAAGCTGCGCGGCAATCCGTCGCGCGATGCGCAGCTGATGGCCGAGTGGCAGACGGCGGCGAGCCAGTTCCAGCGCACGCTCAAGAATATGGCGGGCAAGAACAACGATCCGCGCATGGTCGAGTTCAGGTGGATGCTGGAAGAGCTGCGGGTGTCGCTGTTCGCGCAGGAGCTGAGGACGCCGATGCCGGTGTCGGCCAAGCGATTGCAGAAGGTGTGGGAGTCGATGTTGCGCTAGTTGTTCGTCGGACTGGACGCTTGCGGGTCCGGTCCGGCGAAAAACCGCTTGTAGTTTCGCACACCTGTGCTAAAGTAGTTGCATGAATACCACGGCCAAAAGCGAAGCCACCTACGCCACCATCCTCGATGCGGCGGTGGGCATGGCGTCGACCGAGGGCATCGGCCAGTTGTCGCTGGGCGAGCTGTCCAAGCGCACCGGCATCAGCAAGAGCGGCGTGTTCTCGCGCGTCGGCTCGCTCGAGGCCCTGCAGTCGGCCGTGCTGGACGAGTACGATCGCCGCTTTTCCGAAGAGATCTTCATGCCGGGGCTGGCCGCGTCGCGCGGCTTGCCGCGCCTGTCCACGATGGTCAATCTGTGGCTCAAGAAGATTGCCGGCGAAACCACGCGCGGCTCTTGCCTCTATACCGCCGGCGCTTTCGAGTTCGACGACATTCCCATGCCGCATCCGCTGCGCGAGCGCATCGAGGCGGGCGTGCTGCGCTGGCGCGCGACCTTGCGCAAGACGGTGCTGCAGGCGATGGAAGCAGGGCATCTGCGGCCCGACACCGAACCCGAACAGCTGGTGTTCGAGATCTACAGCCTCGTGATCGGTGTGATGCACGACGCGCGCTTCCTGCATGACGCAGATGCGCCAAAACGGGCGCAGCGGGCGTTCAACCGCCTCATTTCCACCTATCGGAGTTTCAGCGACCTGGAATAAGGTCGAGTCGGGGGGGCGTCGTCCTCCCTTTTTTAAACTAGTTTCGCACACCCGTGCGAAAGCGGGCTGTGCACGAGGAGTCGATCATGTCTGGATTGTGGTTGCTGGTGGTGTCCCTGGCCGGACTGGCAGGGTACGTGGTGCGCGACGTGCTGCGCAGGGTTCCCCGGTCGGACGAGGATTTCGTGTTCTGCTGAGGGGGCAGGATGATGACACGAAGGACGACGGCCGCGCCGCCGTCCTTCATGCGGCCTTAGCCGATATTGCTGCCGCGGATGCGGCTCAGATCCTTGTCATCGCCCAGGTTGCCGGAGCGCGGATCGGTGCTGCTGCCCGGACCTTGGTTCGCCCGCGAATCGCCCATGCCGGCGCCCGCGCCGCCCAGGCTGCTGGAGCCGGCGTGCCCGGCGCCCACGCTCGAGCCCATCGCGCCGCCCGCATAGGTGGCGCTGCCGGTGCCGGCGCCACCGACCATGCCGCCCATCGGCACGCCCGGCCCCATGGTCGGTGCGCCCGAACGGTTCGGGTCGGTGCCATAGAAGCTGTGGATGCCGCTAACCCAGCTCAGGTCGCTCATATCCGGCCAGGCATCCTTGTCGAAGCCCGGCGCGGTCTTGAGACGGTCCTTGTCGACGTTGAGCACGAAGCGTTTATTGACCGTGTCCAGGTGCAGCGCCTGCCAAGGCACGGCGAACAGTTTTTCTCCCATGCCCAGGAAGCCGCCGAAGGCCAGCACGGCGTAGGCCACCTGGCCGGTCTGCATATCGAGCATGATTTCCTTGATGTCGCCCAGATCTTCCTCAGCGGCATTGACGACGCTGTCGCCGATCAGGGTGTCGGCGCCCATCAGGGACGGTCCCGGACCCATATTGTTGCTGTCCTTGTAGATACCGTATTTATCGCGGTCTGCGTAGCCCATATGTTCCTCCTTGTCTATTGACGTTGCGAACAATGCGACGGTCACTCCGATTGGAGCAGACCCTCGCCCTACGAAGGGTTCATGATAGGACGCTAGCGGATCGAGGCGCGCGCGCTAGCGCCGAGCAGGCTGAAGCCTTATGCGAGGCAGCGCACAGATGAGTGAGCTTGGCATGGCTAATCTGCCAAGCTATGTCCAGGAGGAATTAGAGATGACTGTCATTTCGCGCTGCACCAACGCCGGCCCCCTGGGGCAACTGATCCGCACCCGTTCCTTCGCCTCGCTGCTGGCGCGCCTGCTGCGCCGCGGCTGAAGCCTGCCCGGCAGCATCGGGTAGGCTGAAGCAAGTACTTACGGCTGTCCGCCACCGCCCGCCGCGCCATACACGTGGCCGGTGGTATAGCTCGCCTCGTCCGAGGCCAGCGTGACGTAGATCGTCGCCAGCTCGGCCGGCTGGCCCGGACGCTTCATCGGCGTATCCTCCCCGAATTTCTCGCGCCCCTCCGGCGAATTGCCGCCCGCCAGTTGCAGCGGCGTCCACACCGGCCCCGGCGCCACCGCATTCACGCGGATTCCCTTCGATGCCATCTGCTTGGCCAGCGACTTCGTGAACGCCACCTCGAAGGCCTTGGTGCCCGAATAATCGAGCAGTTTTTCCGGCGGATCGTAGGCCGTCTGCGACGAGGTATTGATGATGACGCTGCCGGCCGACATGTGCGGAATCGCCGCCTTGGTGATCCAGAACACCGCGTAGATATTGGTCTTGATGGTCCAGTCGAACTGCTCGCTGGTGATGTCGAGGATCGAATTGTTGTTTTGCTGGCGCGCGGCATTGTTGACCAGGATGTCCAAGCCGCCCAGTTCGCGCACCGCCGTTTCCACCAGCTTCTTGCAGAAGGCTTCGTCGCGGATGTCGCCGGGAATGGCGACCGCCTTGCGGCCCGCATCGCGGATCAGCTGCATGACTTCGCGCGCATCCGGTTCCTCAGCCGGCAGGTAGCCGATGGCGACGTCGGCGCCTTCGCGCGCATAGGCGATCGCGGCGGCGCGGCCGATGCCCGAGTCGCCGCCGGTGATCAGGGCCTTGCGTCCCGCCAGGCGGCCGCTGCCGCGATAGGTGGTTTCGCCATGGTCGGGACGCGGCGTCATCTTGCTGGCCAGGGCCGGCCACGGCTGGTCCTGCTTGGGGAAGGGCGGACGCGGATAGCGCTTGGCCGCTTCGCGCGCCGCGCCCGGCGCCGGCTGGTTGCCGCCGGTCGCTTGCTGGGCCAGGGCCGGGACGGCGGCGGCCGAGGCGGCCACGCCCGCGGCAACGGTACTGACGAAACGGCGGCGCGACGGCGTCACGCCTTCTGGCTTCTGGTCTTCCGAACTCATGCTTGCTCCTCGATGGGGTGGGGCTGCAAACGCAGCCAGGTAGTGGCGAAGATGTTAGTCGTTATCGAAAAGACACGGAACACGGTAGCTTGTTAGCAAGATATTGGTGCTGGTCTGTTGTAAGTAGGATGGTTGACTGCTGAGCGGAAGTGTTCTGAGGTAACATTTCGTTTTTACCGATTTGTGTTTTTCCATGGCGATCCTCCGCGCACTCCTTGTCCTGGCCTTGCTGGGCTTGTATTCCTTCGCCTGGTCCGCCCAGGCCGCTCAGGCCGAAACTGCGCCGGCCACGACCGCAGCCGCACCGGCCCAGCCGACCGTGCGCGCCGACTTCACCGTCGCCACCCGCAAGGTCTTCGTGTTCCGCGCCGCCCTGGCCGGCCACTCGCCGCAAGACCGCCTCGAAGCGGCCCAGCGGCGCCTCGACAAGGCCTTGTTGGGCAAGGGCCCGCAGCGTGCCACGGTCAACGGGTTGGCCGAGGGCAGCCAGGTGCTGCTCGACGGCGCGCCGCTGTTCCTGGTGACGCCGGGCGACATCAATGCGCTGGCCGGCGACACGACCCAGGACGTCGCGCACGACAGCGCGCGCAAGCTGGAGCGCGCGCTGGCGGCGCGGCGCGAGGCGAGCGACCCGCGCGTGCTGGTCGAAGCCGCCGCGCTGTGCGTCGCCGCCACCCTGGCCTATGTCGTCGTGCTGCGCGCGCTGGTGCTGCTGCGCAGCGCGGTCAAGAGCCGCTTCGAGCGCCTGCTCGGCGTGCGCCTGGCGCGGGTGAGCTTTCGCAACGTGCGCCTGCTCGACGCCCAGCTGTATGTGAGCTTCCTGCGCCAGGTGACGATGGCCGTGGTGTGGGGCCTGCGCCTGCTGGCGACTTATATCTGGATCAGCTTTTTGCTTGGCGAATTCGCCTACACCCGCAGCTGGGGCGAGTGGCTCAAGGGTTACCTGGTCGAGCTGGCGGTGGGGATCGGCCAGTCGATGGCGGCCGCCATTCCCGGCCTGCTGGTGGTGCTGGTCATCGCCGCGCTGGCGCGCCTGGTGATGCTGACCGCGGCCTCGGTGTTCAAGCGGGTCGAGAGCGGCGAATTGCAGGTGGGCTGGCTGGACCAGGACACGGCGGCGCCGACCCGGCGCCTGGTCAATATCGTGATCGCGCTGTTCGCGCTGGCGATGTCCTATCCCTACCTGCCCGGTTCGCACACGGCGGCCTTCCAGGGCGTGACGGTGCTGGCCGGCCTGATGGTGTCGATCGGCGCCTCGAGCATCGTGGCGCAAGGCGCCGCGGGCCTGATCCTGATGTACACCCGCTCGCTGCGCAAGGGGGAATACGTGCGCGTGGGCGACAAGGAGGGCACGGTGGTCGACATGGGCATGTTCGAGACGCGCCTGCGCACCGGCAGCGGCGAAGAAGTCCTGATGCCCAACGCCTGGGTGCTGTCCAACACCACCAGCAACTTCTCGCGCGACGGCGTGCTCGACGACGGTTTCGTCACCGAGGTCAAGGTGACGCTCGCCTACGAAACCCCATGGCGCACCGCGCACGCGCTGCTGGAACAGGCGGCCGCGGCGACGCCTGGCATCGCGGCCGAACCGAAGCCCTTCATCGTGCAGGCGGCGCTGTCGGATTTCTATGTCGAATACCGGCTGTGCGCGCATTCCTCGGCCGACAGCCCGCGCGCGCGCGCCGAGGTGCGCAATCATCTGCACCAGAACGTGCTCGACGTGTTCGATGCGGCGGGCGTGGGGCTGACGTCGTCGCACTTCCACCGCGTGACGTTGACGGAAAAGCGGGCTTGACCAACGAAAAACGGGTGACCCGGCATTGCCGCGTCACCCGTTTTACTGGGTACTACAGGATCGTGTGAATCAGTCGACGGTCGCGCCGCTGTCTTTCACGATCTTCGACCATTTCGCGCTTTCGGCCTGCACGAACTTGGCGAAGTTTTCCGGCGTATCGCCCACGTACTCGGTGCCGGTGTCGGCCAGCACGCGCTGGAAGTCAGGCTGCTTCATGACCTTCTGCGATTCGGCGTTGATCTTGTCGACGATCGCTTTCGGGGTCTTGGCCGGCACGAACAGGCCGTACCAGGCGTAGGACTCGATGTTCAGGCCCGCTTCGGCGAAGGTCGGCACGTCCGGCAGCAGCGGCGAGCGCTTGTTGCCCGAGATGGCGATCGGCTTCACCTTGCCGCTCTTGATGTGCGGCATGATCGCGATGGTCGAGTCGAACATGATCGGGATGTGGCCGCCCAGCAGGTCGGAAATCGCCGGCGCCGAGCCCTTGTAGGGCACGTGCACCATGTCGAGCTTGGTCACGCCGCGGAACAGTTCACCGGTCAGGTGCTGCGGGGTGCCGTTGCCGGCCGACGCGTACGAGAACTGGCCTTTCTTCGACTGGATGTGGGCCAGCAGTTCCTTGACGTTCTTGGCCGGCACCGATGGGTGGGCGACCAGCACCAGCGGCGCGCGCAGCAGGTTGGTGACCGGGATCAGGTCCTTGGCCGGGTCGAAGGCCATCTTCTTGTACAGGCTCGGGTTGATCACGATCGGCGCGCTCGAGGTGATCAGGAGGGTCTGGCCGTCCGGCTTCGAGCGGGTCACGGCCGCGGTGCCGATATTGCCGCCGCCGCCTCCGCGGTTATCGATCACGAACGACTGTTTCAGGTCGGTGGTCAGGCCTTTCGCCAGCGGGCGTGCCGCGATGTCGGACGGGCCGCCGGCCGGCCATGGCACGACCACGGTCACGGTGCCGGTCGGCCAGTTCTGGGCGAAGGCGCTGGCGGAGAGGACGGTTGCTGCGAGAGCGAAGACGAGGGATTTTCCTTTGGACGGGAAGACTCGCATGGTTTTGTCACCTATATAGTTGAATTATTACGCGGTTGTTTCGATAACCTGCTGAAACGATTTTACACGAATGCCTATGCCGATTGCGTACGTAGTAGTACGTGCGTCTTTTTGGGTGTCGTGTTTACGTTGAGCACAGCGCCAGACCGGCCTCATGGCGCCACGTCACCCGCCTTTTCGGCGATCGGCCGCACGTGGCGCAGCAGCGAATCGAGCATCTTGCCCGGCTCTTCATTGAACATCTCGTGGCCCGAGCGCTCGAACCACACCAGTTTCTTGTGCGGCGCCTTCACCGTCTCGAACCACTCGGCGGTCACGGTCGACGAGACGTTGTAGTCGTAGCGGCCATTGAAGATGATGATCGGGCAGTCGAAGCGTTTAAGACCGCTGAAGTCGGTCGAGACGACTTCGGCCAGCAAGTGGTCCTGCGAGAATTCGTTGCCCGCCCACATGGCGCGCAGGTCGGCGTCGGTGTACTCGGGCGCCAGGCGCGCCGCCGCGCCTTCGTGGGAGAAGTCCTTGCGGCCGTGGATGGCGCCGCCGTAATAGCCCAGCCACTTGCGCTGCAGGTACAGGTCCTTGAGCACGATCGGACGGCCCGGCGTTGCGTAGGGGCCGAGCGATTCGAGCTCCTCCACCGCCTTGGCGTTGTTGTCGCGCCGCGCGGCGTCGAGCGCGAAGCGCAGGCCGCGCCGTTCGCCCTCCGGCCCGTTGGTGGCCTGGCCCATGCCGATATAGGCGTGCAGCCACTCCGGGTGCTTGCTGGCCAGCTCAATGCCGAGCGAGCTGCCCCACGAGTGGCCGAGCACGAAGATACGCTCCTTGCCGAACTCGCGCCGCAGCCATTGCACCATTTCCTCGGCGTCGGCGAGCATGCGCGCGCGCTTCATGGTCGGCGCGATGACGGCCGGATCGTTGGCGGCGTAGGTCTTGCCGGCGCCGCGCTGGTCCCATTGCACCACGGTGAAGAAGTCTTCCCAGCCGCGCTGGAAATACCAGCTGGTGGGCATCGACACATAGCCCGGGCCGCCGTGGATCATCAGCAGCACCGGATTGCGGCGGTCGACGCCGCGCACCGAGATCCACTGGTCGATGCCGCCGATGCGCACCGCCTCGGTACGCTCGATGGCGCCCGGCATGACCAGGCGCCGCATGTCGGCCACGATCTTGACCGCCTCGGCGCGGCTTAGGGGTTTCTGTGCGAAGGCCGGCGCCAGGATGGCGCTGGCAAGCACCGTCGACAAGGTCAGGCGATGAAGCAAGCGTGCATGCATGTGAAATCCGGTCGAAAAATGGATCGAGTATTATCTATCAATAGTGATAGATAGTAACTAAATTTATCGATTGCCTTTTTCGATCATCGGCCGCATCGACATGCCGCGACAGATCAGGGCTTGGCGCCCGACAGCGGTTCCCAGATGACGGTCGGCATCCAGCCGGTGGCGGCCAGGGTGGCCTGCATGACGGTGGCCGCGTTTTCCTTGGCCGTATTCAGCACGGCGCTCTGGCTGCAGGCCGCCTGCACCGCCTTCTGCGCCGTGCCCAGCGCATTGTTCATCGCCGTGGTGCGGGTCTGGGCGGAAGGGATGAAGGCCTGCAAACCCTGCTCGGTGACCGCATAGAAATATGAACCGCCCCGGTTGCGCGCCTCGTGGCTGATGCGCGCCTGCAGCGGTGTCGGCGGCGGCAACACGATGGTGAGGGTGCGGGCGCGCTCGTCGATGTCTTCGTAGCGCGCCTGGCGCAGGTCGGTTGCGATCGTGCAATCGCCGCGCGCGACGAGCAGCACGCGGGTGCTGCCCAGCCTTACTTCCCATTGCGACCAGGGGATGTCGACCGCGTTCGGCTGCGTGAACTCGATGACGTCCGAGTAATTCATCTTGAGCGACACCAGATGCCCCATTTTTTCCAGCGAAATCAGCGGCGGCGGCGGCGCCACCTGCTCGGCCGGCTTCTTGATGAAGGCGAAGGTGATGGCTGCGGCGGTGACGGCGACGAGCAGGATCGGCAGGCGTTGCGGTGATTTCATGGGACGGCGATGACAGGTGCGTGGATTCGACGGCGGCCAGTCTACCCGATCCAGCCGATGGCCGACGCCGCCCAGCGCCGGCGCCGGCGCCTAATCGACCTCGATCGTGGTGATCGTGATGGCGTTGCCGGGCATTGCCGGTCGCCATGGCCCGTCGATCACTTCGATGCGGTCGACGCCGAAGCGGGCGAAGTCCTCCCTGGTGAAGGTCCATCCGTCCATGTCGGGCAGGTCGAAGCGGCTTGCCTGTCCATACGTCGTGATGTCCTGCCTGACGCCGATCTTCTTGAAGAAGTCGGTTTCGCGCTGGAGCAGCGGCTGGATTTCCTTCCGGTGGCCGGCCCGGAATGCGTCCCGCTGTTCACTGGTCATGGCATCGTAGGCGGCTTGCCGCTCGTCTCCCAGGTCGAACTTCGTGCTGCTGATGCCGCCGTGGAAGCCGATGACGGCCACGTTGCTGACAGTCTTGCGCGGCGCCGCGGTAAACACATAGTTGGCGCAGGAAGACAGGCAGTACGAACTCACCTTGACGTCCAGGCCCTTCCGGTACACCCAGTCACCCAGGTCGAGGCCGAAGTCGACGATGCCGCCCTTGCTCTCGATGGCGAGCACCGTCGGCTTGATGGCCAGGCTGTCGTACAGGGCGAACAGGCGCTGGTTGGCGGCATCGTCCAGGTAGCCGGAATAATGCAGTTCGCCGTTCTCGACGAATACCCGGGTGGCGTCGGCGGCGGCGCTGGCCGCGGTGGCGAAGAAGGCGAGGGCAGTCAGGCAGGCGTATCTTGATCGGGGCATGGGCAGGCATCATCCGGAATCGACCCCGCATTATCTCGTGTCGACGATAAAAAAGGTTCACTGAAAACCACGACCGCCGTGCCGGGACGATGCGTCCGCTTGGTGCATAATCGGTGCCAAGGAGGGAATATGGCCAGTCATACCGATGCAGCAATCCTCGAATCGTGGTCGCGCAATGCGACTCCCTGGACCAGTGCGGTGCGTAGCGGAGAGATCGAGAGCCGCACCCTGGTGACCAATGCCGCCATCGTCGAGGCGGTGCGCGCGCGTGCGCCGCGCACAGGCGTCGATCTCGGCTGCGGCGAAGGCTGGCTGGTGCGCGCGCTGCCAGAGGTGGAAATGGTTGGCGTGGATGCGATCGCCGGTCTCGTCGACCAAGCCCGTGCCGCCGGCGGCGGCGACTTCCGCGTGCTGTCGTATGAAGAGATCGCGGCCGGCGAGCTGGCGCTGGCGGCCGACGTCGCCGTCGCCAACTTCTCGCTGATCGGACATGAAGCGGTCGACGGCCTGTTCGCCGCCGCGCCGACCTATCTGCGGGCCGGCGGAACGCTGATCGTGCAGACCGTCCACCCCTTGATGGCCTGCGGCGACGCGCCCTACGCCGACGGCTGGCGCGCGGGCAGCTGGGCCGGTTTCAGCACTGACTTCCAGGACGCGCCGCCCTGGTACTTCCGCACGATCTCGAGCTGGATCGCGCTGTTCGAGCGGCACGGCCTGCGCGTGGTCGAGATGCGCGAGCCGCTGCATCCGCGCACCGGCACGCCGGTGTCGCTGATCCTGGCCGGCGTCAGCTGATCTCCGCGAACACATTCCAGCGCCGCAGCAGCAGCTTCTCGACCTCGAGCACCACCATGAACGCCAGCCCGATGCCGAGGATCGCCACGCCGTCCACGAACGCCACGGCGCGGGTATCGAACAGCGCCTGCATCCACGGCAGGTAGGTGAACGCCAATTGCGCCACCACCACGAGCGCGATCGCCCACAGGACCGCCGGCGTGCCGCGCGCGCCGCGCCAGGTGAACGAGCGCATGTGCAGGTAGCGCACATTGAACAAGTAGAAAATCTCCAGCACGCACAGCATATTGACCACCATCGTGCGCGCCGCCTCGGTTTGCAATCCGCGGCGTTCGGCCCAGGCCATCACGGCGAACACGCCGGCGGTGAACAGCACCGACACGAAGGCCACCCGCCACAGCATGAAGGGCGACAGCAGCGGCGCCTGCGGATCACGCGGCCGGCGTCCCATCACGCCCGGCTCGGCCGGCTCGAAGGCCAGCACCAGGCCGAGCGTGATGGTCAGGATCATGTTGATCCATAAAATCTGCGGTGGCGTCATCGGTAGGGTCAGGCCCAGCACCAGCGCCGCGACGATGGCCAGCACCTCGCCGCCGTTTGTCGGCAGGGTCCAGGCGATGACCTTGCGGATGTTGTCGTAGACGGTGCGTCCCTCGCTCACGGCCGCCACGATGGAGGCGAAGTTGTCGTCGGCCAGCACGATTTGCGCCGCTTCCTTGGCCGCCTCGGTGCCCTTGTTGCCCATGGCGATGCCGACGTTGGCCTGCTTGAGCGACGGGGCGTCGTTGACGCCGTCGCCCGTCATCGCCACCACCTCGCCCTCGGCCTGCAGCGCGCGCACCACGCGCAGCTTGTGGGCGGGATTGGTGCGGGCGAAGACGTGGGTGCGGCGCGCCAGGGTCCGCAGCTCGGCGTCGGACACGGCATCGACGTCCCGGCCGGTCGCCACCACCGGCTGTTCGGCGAGGCCAAGTTGGGCGGCGATGGCGGCGGCGGTCGCGCCATGGTCGCCGGTGATCATCTTGACCGCGATGCCGGCGCTGCGGCAATCGGCGATCGCGGCCAGCGCCTCGGGACGCGGCGGATCGATGAAGCCGACCAGCCCCAGGAACACCAGCTCGTCCACGACATCGAAGTCCAGCTGCTGCGGCGCATGCGCGAAGCGGCGCAGGGCGAAGCCCAGCACGCGCTCGCCGCTGGAGGCTGCGGAGGCGATCTGGGCTTCCCACCAGGCGGCGTCCAGCGGCAGCCGTGCGCCGGCCGCATCGAGCTGGCTGCCGCTCATGGCCAGCACGCGCTCCGGCGCGCCCTTGACGAACAGTTCGGCGCCGCCGTCGGCCAGGCCGTGCAGGGTGGCCATGAAGCGGTGCTGGGCGTCGAACGGGATCTCGTCGGCGCGTGGATGGCCGGCGCGCAAGGCGTCCGGCTCCAGGCCGGCCTTCATCGCCAGCGCCACCAGCGCGCCTTCCATCGGATCGCCATCGACCCGCCAGCCATTCTCACCCTCGTGCAGGTGGGCGTCGTTGCACAGCAGGCCGGCTTCGACCAGATGGCGCGCGTTGGCCGGCAGGCCGGCGCCATCCTCGGGCAGCTCGAAAGTGCCGACGGGCGAATAGCCCGCGCCGCTCACGCCGATGCTGGCCGCTTCCGTCACCACGCGGCAGGCCGTCATCTCGTTGCGGGTCAGGGTGCCGGTCTTGTCGGAGCAGATCACGGTGGTCGCGCCCAGCGTTTCCACCGCCGGCAGGCGGCGCACGATGGCGTGGCGCGCGGCCATGCGCTGCACGCCGATGGCGAGGGTAATGGTGATCACGGCCGGCAGGCCTTCCGGCACCAGCGCCACCGCGATCGCCACCACCATCATCAGCGCTTCGACCCAGTCCATCCCTTTCACACCGACCGCATAGGCGAACAGCAGCGCGGCGACGGCGATCGACAGCACCGTGAAGCGCCGCCCGAAGCCGTTGATCTGGCGTAGCAGGGGCGTGGTAAGCGGCTCGACCTTGCCGAGCATGGTGCTGATGCGGCCGATCTCGGTATGGCTGCCGGTGGCGACCACCAAGCCGAGGCCCTGGCCGGCGGCGACGAGCGTGCCGGAATACGCCATGCCTTCGCGGTCTCCCAGCGCCGCATTGGCGTCGACGGCGTGGCCGGTCTTGACGCTGGCCACCGATTCGCCGGTGAGGATCGCTTCGTCGACCAGCAGGGCCCGGGCGCGCAGCAGCCGCAGGTCGGCGGGGACGCGGTCGCCGGCTTCGAGCAGCACCACGTCGCCCGGCGCCAGCGCGGCCACCGGGACGGTCGCGTGCTGGCCGGCGCGCACCACGCGCGCAGTGGGCGCCAGCATGGCCAGCAGGGCGCCGAGGGCTTGCTCCGCCTTGCCTTCCTGGACGAAGCCGACGATGGCGTTCACGGTGACCACGCCGACGATCACGGCGGCGTCGACCCAGTGCCCGAGCACGGCGGCCAGCGTTGCGGCGGCGAGCAGGAACAGGATCAGGCCATTATTGAATTGCAGCAGAAAGCGCAGGAGGGCGGGCGTGCGCGGTGGAGAGGGCAGCGTGTTGGGACCGTGCAGCGCCAGGCGGCGCGCAGCTTCGGCCGGGTCGAGCCCGTCGGGTGTGGAGGCCAGCTGGCGCAGGATGGCGTCGGCCGGCATCGCATGCCAGTCTTCGACCGGCGCGGAAGGGACAGAGGACGTGGTCATGGACATGCAGGGAAGCGATTCCCTGATTACCTGATGAGCAAAACTTAGCATAGTAAGTTTTGCTCTTCAAGGTATCCCGACCTGGATGCTTGGGTATGGCGTCAGCGCAGCAGTTTCAATCCCGGCGGCAAGGCGTCGCCCAGCAAGCGCGTCTCGACGGCCTGGTCCAGTTCCACCACCTCGCGCACCATCGCCGTCCACATCGGCGGCGCGCCGCTGGCGGCCAGGCGGCGCAGCACATCTTCGCGCACCGTTTCGCCGATGTCGCGCGAGCGGTCGCCCGTCATGCGCGCGATGTGGGCGGCGGCGAAGCCGGCCGGCTCCACCTTGCGCCAGTCCAGTTGCAGCAGTTTTACCAGCCAGCTTTCGGCTACGTCGGGCGGCGCCACTTCGTGGGCGCTCGACTGGAACGACTGGCGCGCGCCGACCCGGCCCAGGGCCCACAGGTATCGCCCATAGCGCGCGCTGGCGCGGGCGTCGAGCTTGCCACCGGATGGGATGTCATCGATCTGCCCGAGCAGCCATTCGCCGATTTCGGCCTTGTAGGCCGACGGGATGCGTTCGAGCGAGGCGCCGACGCGCAGCATGTCTTCTTCGCCGCCGTCGACCAGGGTGACTGGTCGCCGTCCGCGCTCCGATTCGTCGGCTTGCAGGTTGAAGGCGAAATCGTCCAGCACGCGCAATTGCGATTCGGTCGACAGGCCGCCCGCCACCCGGCGCCACAGGGTCCACCATTCGGCGCGCACCTGGCTGTCCTTGTGGTGCTGGACGCCGCCCTCGAACATCGCCCACAACTGCTCCATGCGCCATTCGTCGAGCGGGTGGCCGAAGCCGGGACGCAGGCTGTAGCCGGCCAGGTTCAGCCAGGCGCGCTCGTGCTCGATTGATCGGCGCCGGCCTTTTGCGCGCGCCAGCATGGCGTCGAACAGGCGCCGCAGCAGGGGCGTGGTCCAGCGTTCGCGCGCCCCTAACAGGTGCTCCAGGCCGGCGCGCAGCTGTTTCACTTCCTTCGGGTCGACCTGTTTCGAGCGGGCGCCGAACACGCGCTCGATCTTCTCGATCGCCGCATCCAGCTCCAGGGGCAGCACTTCTTCCTGCGTGTCGCCGTCGCCGTCGTCATTGCCGCGCAGCTGGAAGGCAAGCTGCCAGCGCTGGCCGCCATCCTCGGCCACGCAATGCACGTCGAGCGTGCCGACTTCGCTCAGCGTCGTCACCAGCCGCACCGGGATCTCGGTCGGCGCACCGCGCGCGGCGCGCAGCACGGTGGCGATCGCCGGCAGGCGCACCACCTCGGATGGATCGAGATCGACCAGGTCGCCGGCCTGCGGCGGCGCGCCGCTGTCGGCGATGGTCGAGACCAGGTGGAAGCGCACCGGACGGCCCACGCGCAGCGCGAAGCTGCGGTCCGCCAGCGCCACCTCGAGTGCGGCCGGCGTGCCGCGCGGGAGCAGGCAGACGGTGCGCAGCTTGTCTTTCTGCGCCTCGCCATCGAGCAGCAGGTAGTAGCTGCGCGCGGCGCCGCTTTCGATGGCTGGGGCCAGGCCCTGGCGCGCCAGCGTATAGGCCACGGCGCCGCGGGCGACGGCGATGTCGGGGTTCTCGTTGTGCAGCACGCGGACTGAAGCAGCGCGCCACGCCGTCAATGTATCGACCAGCCGCTGCGCCAGCGCCGTGCCCCTGAACACGCCGCCGTTGAGCAGCACCGTGTCGGGCACTGGCAGCGTGCCGTCGTCAGGCAGGCCAAGCGCCTCGCGCGCGGCGGCCGCGTGCTGGCGCAGGAAGAGCGCCAGGTGGCGCGTGATGGCCGGGTCGCTCGCATACGGCAGGCCGAATTCGACGATGCCGCCGCGCGCGCGTTTTGCCTCATCCTGCGCCGCATTGAGCGGGAAGAAACCATCCAGCACGATGCGCTCGATGTCCTCTTGCCGCAGGTCGGCCTTGCGGCTGGCGCCGATCAGGCGGCTGCCGGCGCCGAGCAGGGTGACGGTGACGCTATCAGGCGCTCCGTCGGCCAGCAGTTGCTCCTTCGCGGCGCGGCAGCGTTCGGTGAGCTGGGCCAGGCGCGCGCTCGACAGGCGGGTGCGCGTGGCGTCTTCGCCAGCCTGTTCGGCCATGCGTGACTCGACCAGGTGGGCCAGCGCCAGGTCCATATTGTCGCCGCCCAGGATCAGGTGGTTGCCCACGCCGATGCGGGTGAGCGACGGCTCGCCATCCCTGGTTTCGACCTTGACCAGGCTGAAGTCGGTGGTGCCGCCACCGACGTCGGCCACCAGCACCAGGCGCGCATCACCGAGGTCCTGCGCCAGGGCGGTACGATGCCGGTACAGCCAGTCGTACAACGCCGCCTGCGGTTCTTCCAGCAGGCGCACGTCCGGCAGGCCGGCCTGCTTCGCCGCCTCCAGCGTCAGCGCACGCGCGCCTTCGTCGAACGAGGCGGGGACCGTGAGCACGATCTGCTGGCGTTCCAATGGTTGCTTGGGGAAGCGCGTGTTCCATGCGGCGCGCAGGTGGGCCAGGTAGCTGGCGCTGGCCGCCACCGGCGACACCTTGGCCACGTCACCGTCTGCGCCCCAGGGCAGGATGGGCGCCATGCGGTCGACGCCGGGATGCGACAGCCAGCTCTTGGCGCTGGCCACCAGGCGCCCCGGCGTGGCCGCGCCGAGCGCGCGCGCCAGGCGGCCGAGGGCGACCTGTTCGACGCCGGCGACGTCGGGGATGTTCCAGGGGAGTTGCAGCTCGCCGGGCGCGAGTTCGTCCACGCCCGGGTGGTAGCGCATCGACGGCAGCAGCGGCGCGCCGGCGACTTCGCCGGGCGCCACCAACTGGTCGATCG
The DNA here is from genome assembly GCF_017582745.1 of Massilia oculi. Taxonomy (GTDB): domain Bacteria; phylum Pseudomonadota; class Gammaproteobacteria; order Burkholderiales; family Burkholderiaceae_D; genus Telluria; species Telluria oculi_A. Next base: position 96,511 of record NZ_JAFVIM010000016.1, on the reverse strand, counting down.
AAAACAGCTCGATCGCGCCCTTGCCGTTGCGAGCAAAGGCCAGCACCGTGTTCGTGGTGCCGAGGTCGATGCCTACCAGGTACGTCACGAGGCGTCGGGTGCGCTACGAACGTCGAATTCGACCTTCCAGCGCTGGCCGTCACGGGCGACAGCCGCCAGTTCCAGCGTGCCGGCGTCAGTGGCCAGCGCATGCAGTTTCACCTGCACGACTTCGCCGGCCACACGGCCCTCGGCCGGCAAGGTGGCCTGGATTTCGTTCAGTTCCTGCAGCTCGTCCGGACCCCAGAATTCCAGCACCTCGCCGATGCGGTCCTGGCGGCGCACGGTGGAGTCGAAGAAGCGGAAGGTCACCGGCTCGCCGATCACCAGGCCGAATTCCTGGCCCGGCAATTCGAGCTCGCTGCCTTCTTCCATGCCGAACGGCGCCACGCACAAGGCTTCCAGCGGCGGCTCCATGCCGGGGATGGCCGGCATCGACGATTCGACCCCGACGTAGTAGGAACGCGCCGTGCCGCCGCGGATGCGCACGCCGCCGCCACGCCGGGCATAGCTGAAATAGGCCGCGCCGCGCGCGACGGCCAGATCGAGGTCGGCGCCTTCGAGCATGCGTGCCGGCTCCGCGCCTTCCATGTACAGCCAGTCGTTGATGGTGTCCATCACGCGCTGGGCCAGGATGCCCGACTTGAACACGCCGCCGTTGAACAGCACCGCGCTCGGATGCAGGAAGGTATGTTCCGCATTCACGCGACCGTTGAAACCTTCGAGTTCGGCGGTGGCGCCGGCCTGGCGCGCCAGGAAGGCGGCCAGGTGGCGCGTGATCGCGGCGTCCTGCGCATACGGCAGGCCGAGCTGGGTCAGGCCGGCGCGGGCGCGCACGGCCGGACGTGCCGACGCTTCCACGCGCGGGAAGAAACCATCCGTGATGAAGGACGTGACTTCCTCGCGGGTGAGTTCGGTGCGGATCGAGCCGCCGATCAGCTTCGAGCCGCGGCTCGGCACCACGATCGGATGGGTGGTGGCGTTGGGATTGGCCAGCAGTTCTTCCTTGGCGCTGCGGCAGCCATAGGTGAGAGCGCGCATCTGCCAGGCGTCGAGCTGCGTTCCATTGGTGGCGAGCTTGCGCGCCACGAAGTGGGCCAGGGCCAGGTCCATATTGTCGCCGCCCAGCAGGATGTGGTCGCCCACGGCCACGCGGTGCGGTTCGAGCTTGCCGTCGCGTTCCAGGATCGCGATCAGCGAGAAGTCGCTGGTGCCGCCGCCGACGTCGACCACCAGGATGATGTCGCCCGGTGCTACCTGCTTGCGCCAGCGGCCGCCGCTGCCCTGGATCCAGCTGTACAGGGCCGCCTGCGGCTCCTCCAGCAGGGTGGGGGCGAAGCCGGCCTGGCGCGCCGCTTCCGCGGTCAGTTCGCGCGCGGCAGGATCGAACGAGGCGGGAATGGTGACCGTGACCGATTGCTGGTCGAACGGCGCTTCCGGGTGCGCCGTGTTCCAGGCCTGGCGCAGGTGTTCGAGGTAGCGGGTCGATGCCGCCAGCGGCGACACCTTGGTGACTTCTTCAGGCGCGTCCTGCGGCAGGATCGCGGCGCGGCGGTCCACGCCAGGGTGGCACAGCCAGCTCTTGGCCGACGACACCAGGCGGATCGGCGTGGTGGCGCCGCGGCTGCGCGCCATTTCGCCGGCGACGGCCGTCTCTTCGCCCTGGCTCCAGGGAAGGGCGCGTTCGCCGGCCGGCATCTCGTCCGGGTGCGGCAGGTAGAGGAAGGACGGCAGCAGCGGCAGCGCCTCGATCGTGCCGGGGGCGGTCAGCTGGGGGATCGGCAGCACGGCGTCGACGGCCTTCTCGCCTTCGCTGGCCTGCAGGTCGACATACGAGAGGGCGCTGTGGGTGGTGCCCAGGTCGATGCCGATGGCATAGCGTGCGTTGTCAGGCTGGCTCACAGTTCCACCTCCGCCGGGGCCAGCACGCGCGCATCGTGGCTCTCGGCCAGCTGCGGCAGCGTGACCTTGGCCGCGCGCCAGCCGCGGTGGCTCAAGGTGCCGGTGAACGGCGCCTTGCCGACCACATTGCCGGTCAGGCGCACGCTGGCGGCGTCGAAGCCTTCGTTCAGGGTGACGCGGCTGCCTTCGGATTCAAGGCGCACCGGTTCGATCGCGAAATGCTCGCGCAGCACGCGCGCGCAGCCTTCGTGCACGACGCGGGCGGCGGCGCCGATGTCGGCGTCCGAATAAGCGGAGAGATTTTCGTGGGCGAAGTCGATCAGGCGCGCTTCGCGCTGGAATAGGCTCAGCAGTTGCAGGGCCGAATCCGGGGTTGGCGCGCGCAGTGGCGTCGGGGCCGGGGCTGGGGTCGGGACAGGGGCCGGCGCCGGGGTAGGCGCCGGCGCCGGTGCGGCGGTCGGGCCGACACCGTCATCGCGCACGCGCGCGGCGAACTCGGCGTCGCCGAGGGACTTGAACAGGGCGCCGAAGGCGATCGACAGGCGGCTGAAGAAGCCGGGCAGATTGGAAGGTGTGCTCATTTTTTTCTTGGTAATCAGGTGCGGGATGGCTGGCTGTCATGTCGGACAATGGGAGAGCCACCCCCGGAAAAAGGCGAATCATACCAGTTGGCGCCTGTTTTTCGCGCCGACAACTGGCTGGAAAGTCTATTCGATGATACGGGCGCCGCCCAGCAAGGCAGCCGAATAATCGGTGAAATCGTCGAGGCCGCGTTTGACGATGGTCACCAGGGCCGGCAGCGGTGACGCCTGATGATCCCATTCGGCGCGGCAGAACTCGCCGGTGCGCTTGAGATCCTCGGCCAGGGTGGGCGCGATCCAGCCGTGCTCTGCCAGCAGGGTGATGACTTCGCGCTCGTCCTGCGGCAGGCCGAGACGGGCGTTGCCGATCACATAGTCGCCCATTTCGATCGCCGCTTCCCAGGCGCGGATCACGTTCAGGGTGGCGGCATCCTGGCGCGTGATGTCATCAGGGAAAGTATCCGGGTTTTTTTCATACTCGTCGCGGGCACGCCGGCAGCAGCGTTCGATGGTGCCGGCCTTGCTGACCAGAATGTCGTCATCCATGGCGTCTCCGTTTCGGTGGTCAAGGGCGAAACTACCCAGATGGTGGCAGTACGTCAATAAACAAGGTGCGGCGCCTGTCTTGCCAGGATCATGCGACCAAGGTCCAATTGTCCGAACCGGGCGAGCGGTCGAGCATCTGACAGGTATTCCAGGGAGATGTCATGAAGCTCGAAGGAAAAGTTGCCGTCATCACCGGCGCCGCCAGCGGCATCGGCAAGGAAATCGCGCTCACCTATGCGCGCGAAGGCGCGCGCATCGCCATCGCCGACCTCAACCTGGAGGCGGCCGAACTCGCCGCCGCCGGCATGCGCGACGCCGGCCACGAGGCGCTGGGCGTGGCCATGGACGTCGCCAATGAAGCGCAGGTCGAGGCCGGCATCGAGGCGGTGGTCGCGCAATGGGGCGGCATCGATATCCTGGTGAGCAATGCGGGCATCCAGATCGTGCATCCGATCGAGGCGTTTCCGTTTGCCGACTGGCGCAAGATGCTGGCGATTCACCTCGACGGCGCCTTCCTCACCACCCGCGCCTGCGTGCGGCATATGTACGCGGGCGGCCGTGGCGGCAGCATCATCTATATCGGTTCCGTGCACTCGAAGGAAGCGTCGGTGCTCAAGTCGGCCTATGTCACGGCCAAGCACGGGCTGGAAGGCCTGACCAGGGTCATGGCCAAGGAAGGCGCGCAGCATGGCGTGCGCGCCAACCTGATCGCGCCGGGCTTCGTGCGCACGCCTCTGGTCGACAAGCAGATTCCCGAGCAGGCGCGGGAGCTGGGCATCTCCGAGGACGAGGTCATCAAGAACGTGATGCTCAAGGAAACCGTCGATGGCGAGTTCACGACCGTCCAGGACGTTGCCCGGGTTGCGCTGTTCTTCGCCGCTTTCCCCTCGAATGCGCTCACCGGCCAGTCGCTGATCGTGAGCCATGGGTGGTTCATGGAGTAGGCCAGCAAAGAAAGGGACCGCCCCGTGAACGCCCCCGACAAGCTCGACACCAACCTCGAAGAACGCCTGTCGAGAAAGCTGCTGGATGTGTTCATCCGGGCCGGCATCGTGTTCGGTCTGGCGCTGCTGAGCTACCGCATCTTCGCTCCCTTCCTGTCGCTCATCGTCTGGTCGGTGGTCCTGGCGGTGACCTTGTATCCGGCGCACCAGAAGCTGGCGCAGCGTATGGCGGGCAAGCAGGGGCTGGCGGCCACCCTGCTGGTGATCGCCGGCATCGTGCTGATCGGGGTGCCGACGGCGATCCTGATGACCTCGCTCGGCGAATCGCTGCAGGACGCCGTCGCCAGCATCCGCTCCGGCACCCTGAAGGTTCCCGCGCCGTCGCCCAATGTGGCCGAATGGCCGCTGGTCGGCAAGCGCATCCACGAAGTATGGCTGGAGGCCTATACCGACTTGCCGGCGCTGCTGCGCAGCAGGCATGCGCAAGTGGCGGACCTGACCAGGAGGGCGCTGCAGGTGGTGGCCAGCATCGCCGGCGCGATGCTGGTGTTCCTGTTCTCGTTCATCATCGCCGGCATCATCATGGCCTGGGGCCGGGCGGGCGCCAACGCCATCAGGTCCATCTTCGTGCGCATGGTGGGCGTCGAGCGCGGTGAAGAGTTCGCCCTGCTGTGCACGTCGACCATCCGGGCGGTGGCCCTGGGCGTGCTGGGCGTGGCCTTCATCCAGGCCATCGTGATCGGCCTGGTGTTCATCATCGCCGGTGTGCCGTTCGCCGGCCTGCTGTCCCTGCTCATCCTGGTGCTGGGCATCGTGCAGGTGCCGGCCATCCTGGCGACCTTGCCGGTGATTATCTATCTCTGGACCAGCGGGGACTACGGCAGCACGCAGGCGATCACGTATTCCGTGCTGCTCCTGCTCGCCGGCTCGCTCGACAATGTGCTCAAGCCGCTGTTGCTGGGGCGCGGCGTGGATGCGCCGATGCCCGTGATCCTGCTCGGCGCCCTGGGCGGCCTGGCCAGCGCCGGCCTGCTGGGGATGTTCGTCGGCGCGGTCTTCCTGGCCCTGAGCTACCAGGCCTTCATGTGGTGGGTGGCGAACAGCCCCGATGCCGTGGCGCCGCCCGCGCCTGCGCCGGCGCCCGTGCCTGTTCCTGCGGCGGCGCCGCCGGAGTAGCCGTGCGCGGCGCGCTCGGGAAGCGGTCGGGCAGGGGCACGTTGACGCTGGCGGGCGCGGCGCTGCTGGGCGCCTGCACGACGGTCGGGCCCGACTTCGAACGTCCCGATATGCCGGCCGCGCTGGCTGGCTGGGACGGCGGCTCGCTGGCCTCGCTGAAATCCGGCGCCGGCGCGCAGGGACGCGGATCGACCCAGCAATGGTGGCGCGGTTTCGACGATGCCGTGCTCGACGCGCTGATCGCGGAGGCGCAGCGCGTGAACCCGACGGTGCGCGCCGCCGGCCTGCGCATCATGGAAGCGCGCGCCGAACTCGGGATTGCCGGCAGCACGCTCTATCCGCAGGGCCAGCAGCTCAGCGGCGAGTTGCTGCGCGTGGGGCAGCGGCGGGCAGGCGGGCCGGACAGCAGCCTGAGCAACTTCGACACCCATCTCGACATCAGCTGGGAACTCGATTTCTGGGGCAAGTTCAAGCGCGGCATCGAGGCGGCCGACGCCGGCTACCTGGCCAGCATCGCCCGCTACGACGACGTCCAGGTCTTGATGGCGGCCCAGGTGGCCAGCCTGTATTACACGATCCGCACCACCGAGGAGCGGCTGGCGATTGCGCGCGACAATGCGGCCTTGCAATTGCGCAGCTTGCAGATCACCGAGTTGCTGTTCCGCGGCGGCAACGAGGCCGAGCTGGATGTGCAGCAGGCCCGGACCTTGTACCTGGGCACCCTCGCCACGATCCCTCCGCTCGAGATCGGCCTGCGCCAGGCGCAGAACGCCTTGAGCACGCTGCTGGCGCGCGCGCCCGGCCCCCTGCCCGAGATGAGCCCGAGGGAGGACGGCCAGCGCACGATGACCAGGCTGCCTGTGGGCGTGGCGGCCGACCTGATTACCGAGCTGCCCGCCGATCTGCTGCGGCGGCGGCCGGACGTGCGGGCGGTGGAGATGCAGCTTGCCGCCCAGTCCGCCCTGATCGGCGTGAGCGCGGCCGAGCTCTATCCTTCGATCTCGCTATTGGGATCGGTGGGGCTGTCGGCCACCTCGCTGGATGGGGCGCCGCGGGTGCTGAACTGGGCGCTGGGCTCGGGCCTGCTGTGGAATGTGTTCGACCATGGCCGGCTGAGCAACGGCGTGCTGGTGCAGGACGCCCGCTTCCAGCAGCTCTATGAGCAGTACCAGGGGGCAGTGCTGAATGCGGCGCGCGAGGTCGACGATGCGGCCGCCGGCTTTGCCCGGACGGGCGCGCAGATCGTGCTGCTGGTGGATGGCGTCAAGGCCGCCCGGCGTTCGCTGGATATTGCCAGCTTTCAGTATCGCGAAGGCTTGACCGATTTCCAGCGCGTGCTCGATTCACAGCGCTCCCTGTATAGCCAACAAGAGCTCCTGGCCACGAGCCAGGGCAGCCTGGCGCAGAACCTGATCGCCCTCTATAAAGCCATGGGCGGGGGCTGGGAGCAGGGCAGGAGCCGCCCACCTGTGGACGAGGCGACCCGCGCCGTCATGGAGCGGCGCAGCGACTGGAAGGACGTCCTGCGCGCGCCCTTGCCGGCGCCCGGCGCCGAGGCCCTGCAGGCACCTGACGGAGGGCGCAGGCCATGAGCCCGGAACCGGTCAAGCTGGAACAGTCAGCGCCGCCCGGCGAGGGAGCGCCGACGCCCGTCCCGGCGGCATCCAGCGCGCCGGCGCCGGCGCGGCCGGGCAAGAAAAGCCGGGTGGGGATGATCGTCGTGCTGGCGCTGATCGTGGCCAGCCTGGGCTGGTATCTGGTGGCGGATCGCCTGACGCCGTACACCTCGCAGGCCCGGGTGCAGGCCTTCGTGGTGCCGGTGGCGTCCGAGGTGACGGGGATGGTGCACGAGGTCTACGTCAAGAACAACGACGAAGTAGAGGAAGGCCAGCTTCTGTTCCATATCGACCCCAGCACCTACCGCATCGCCCTGCGGCGCAGCCTGGCCGACTATGAATCGGTGCGGCGTTCGGTCAATGCCTCGGCGCTGGCGGTCAAGGCGGCCGCGGCGGCGCTGCAGGCCGCCAAGGCCATGCATGTGTTCGCCAAGCAGGATGCGGGCCGGATGGAGCAGATCTTTGCCGAAGACCCCGGCGCGCTGTCGATCCGCCGGGTCCAGAATGCGCGCGCTTCGCTGGCCACGGCGCGCAGCCAGGAAATCGCCGCCCAGGCGGAGCTGCGCCGCGCCGAGGAGGCGGCCGGCGATCCCGGAGAGCGCAATGCGCAGCTGCTCAGCGCCCGCGCGGCGGTCGAGAAGGCCGAGCTCGATCTCGAGCGCACCGCCGTGACCGCGCCCGCACGCGGCCTGGTGACCGACTTGCGCACCGATGTCGGCCAGGTCGTGCAGGCCGGTTCGGCGGCGATGACCCTGATCGCCGTCCACGACCTCTGGATCAGCGCCGACATGACCGAGAATAACCTCGGCAATATCGCGCCGGGCGACGAGGTCGCCATCGTGCTCGATGTCGTGCCAGGCAAGGTCTTGAAGGGGCGGGTGCGCAGCGTGGGCAGCGGGGTCAATGCGGGCCGGGAGGCCAAGGCCGGCACCTTGCCCGAGATCGACAACAGCCGCGACTGGCTGCGTCAGGCGCAGCGCTTTCCGGTCGCCGTGGAGTTCGATCCCTCCGAGCGCGCGCAGTTGCGCGCGGCCAGGATCGGGGGGCAGGCCGACGTGCTGGTGTATACGGATGACTACGGCCTGATGAACTGGCTGGGCGCCGTCTTCATCCGCCTGATGAGCTACCTTTCTTATCTTTATTGACGATGGAGCGCGCTGACAAGGCGGTCTTGCGGCTGGCGATCGGCCTGGCGCTGGCCGTGCTGCTCGCCTATGGCCTGGCGCTGCCGTCGCCGTTCGTGCTCTGCGTGATGACCGTGCTGATGTTGAGCAAGCCCGGGCCGCCGATGCCTTTGCTCAAGGGCCTGGTGATGGCCCTGCTGGTCGCCGCGGTGCTGGCGGCCGGCGTACTGATGGTGCCGCTGCTGGAGCATTACGCCAGCGTTGCGCTGCTGTTGACGGCGCTGCTGCTGTATGCGGTGTTCTTCGTCGGCCTGCAGAGCGGCAGCCCGCTGGCGAATATCGTGGCGATTGCCTTCACCCTGGTTCCGGTGGCCGGCGTGGTCGACCAGGCCCTGGTGCCGGCGATCAGCACCGCCATCGCGCTGGGGATGTTTCTCGGGGTGCTGGTCGGCAGCCTGTCGCATGCCTTGTTCCCTGATGGAGCGGACCCAGCCGCCAGGCCGGCGCCCCCCGCCGTTGCCGCGCACGCGGCCAGGTGGCGCGCCATGCAGGCCACGCTGGTGGTCATGCCGGTGCTGGTGATGGCCCTGATCCACCCGGCTTTCTACCTGTCCGCCATCATCAAGTCGGTGCTGCTGGGCCAGCAGGCCAGCTCGACCGGCGCGCGCTCGGCGGGGCGGGTGCTGGTCGGCTCGACCCTGGCGGGCGCGGGCATGGCTGTCGTGGCCTGGTTCGGCCTGGCCTTGTTGCCGACCCTGTGGATGCTGGTGCTGTGGATGGCCGCCGCCGCGCTCTGGAGCGGAGCCCGGCTGTTCGGCCTCAAGGCATCGTCGCTGCCACCCTCGTTCTGGAGCAATGCCCTGGTGACCATGCTGATCCTGCTGGGCCCGGCCATTGAGGATAGCGTGGTGGGGAAGGACGTCGGCCATGCCTCGCTGGTGCGGGTGAGCCTGTTCGTCATGCTCGCGCTGTATGCCTGGGCCATCGTGTGGGTGCTGGAGGGCTGGCGCGCATCGAGGTCGCTGGCTTGAATAGGCAGGTACCGAGAGACGTTTGTTTTTGGTCAATACCAGTGACCTAATTGGTATAGCCAAAATGAATAGGTCTTGCAAAACGCGACTTCAGCGAGTACTGTACGTTTATACAGTATTTGTCTGATAAGCCTGATCTATGACTCACTCAGCCATCCTTGCCGCACCAGAGGCAGTGCACCCATCGCTGTGGCGCGCGTCGCAGCTGGCGCATGCCGACACGCGCTGCATCGATACCGGCCACCCAACGCTTTCGAGCCAGCTGCCCGGCGGCGGCTGGCCCGGCGGCACCCTGGTCGACCTGCACTTGCAGCAGCCCGGCATCGGCGAAATGCGCCTGCTGCGGCCGGCCCTGGCCGCCTGCGCCGAACGCCGCATCGTGCTGCTGCAGCCGCCCCATCCACCCCAGGCCCTGGCGCTTGCCGCGCTCGGCCTGGAGCCATCGCAGTTGCTGTGGCTGCGCACGACGCGTACCGCGGATGCGTTGTGGGCGGCCGAGCAGGTGTTGCGCAGCGGCAGTTGCGGTGCCTTGCTGTTCTGGGCTAACCATATGCGTAACGACAATCTGCGCCGCCTGCACCTGGCGGCGCAAGGCGGCGAAACGCTGTTTTTCATGCTCCGTCCGCTGGCGGCGGCGCAAGATGCATCTCCCGCGCCTTTGCGTCTTGCGCTGCGGCCGGCGGCCGGCGGCATGAATATCGACTTCGTCAAACGCCGGGGACCGCAGCGCGAGGCGCCGCTGTTCCTTCCTCTTGGATCTTCACTACTGCAACGCCATGCGCCTCTGGATCGGCCTGTATTTACCCCAGCTACCGCTCGAGGTCTTCAGCCCACGCTGGTTCAGTGAGGCGGAGAGCGAGGCCGGCGGCACTGCTGGCGGCCCCGACCCTGGCAGCGTCATCCTCGAGCAGGAGCGGGTGATGGCGCTGTCGCCGGCGGCGCGCGCTGCCGGCGTGCAGATCGGCATGCGCCGCGGCGGCGTGCTGATGCTGATGCCCGAAGCGCGCATCGAACTGCGCAGCCATGAGCGCGAAGCCGAGGCAATGGATGCGGTGGCCATGACCATGCTGCAGTACACGCCACAGGTGGCGCTGGCCGAAGAAGCGACGCTGCTGCTCGATATCGGCGCCAGCCTGCGCCTGTTCGGCGGCATCCGGCGCCTGTGCGAGCGGGTGCGCGCCAATATGGCGGCGCTCGGCTTCACGGCCTGCATCGCCTGCGCGCCCACCGCGCGCGGGGCCTGGCTGCTGGCGCGCCGCAATGCGGGCCGCGCCCTCACGATGGACTCGCTGGTGCGGCGCCTCGACCGCTTGCCGGTGGGCCTGCTGCCGCCGGCGCGGCCGTTCGCCAGCTGGTTCGAGGGCATCGGCTGCCGCCGCCTGGACGAGCTGCGGCGCCTGCCGCGGCCCGGCCTGCAGCGGCGCTGCGGGCGCGCCTTGCTCGACATGCTCGACGCCGCCTATGGCCAGAACGCCGAATTGTTCCAGTGGGTGGCGCCGCCGGAGCGTTTCCATGCGCGGCTCGAATTGTTCGACCGGCTCGAACAGGCCGAGCTGCTGCTGGCCGGCGCCCACCGCCTGGTGTTGCAGATGACGGGCTGGCTGTGCGCGCGCCAGCTGGCGGTCGAACGCATCCGGCTGTCGCTGGACCACGAGCGCGGCCGCATGGCGCGTCCACCGACCCTGGTCGAGGTGGCGCTGGCCGAACCCACCTGGCGCGACGAGCACCTGCTGCGCCTGCTGCGCGAGCGCCTGGCCAAGCTCGAACTCGAGGCGCCCGTGATCGGCATCGGGCTGGAAGCGCAGCAATTGCAGGCGATGGCGCCGCCGACCGATTCGCTGTTTCCCGATCCCGGCGGCACCGAAGAAGACCGGATGCGCATGATCGAGCTGCTGGTGGCGCGCCTGGGGACAGACAATGTCTTGCAGGCGCTGCCGGTGGCCGATTACCGGCCCGAAGTCGCCAACGCCTGGGTGCCGGTGCAGCAGAAGGTGAGCGCCGCCGCCCGCGCGGCGCAGATGCCGCCCGATGTGCAGAGCCTGCCGCGCCCGAGCTGGCTGCTGGCCAAGCCGATCGCGCTCCTGATGCGCGACCACCGGCCGTTCTACGGTTCGCCGCTGCGGGTGGCGTCCAATCCCGAACGCATCGAGGCCGGATGGTGGAGCCAGACGCAGACGCGCGACTACTTCATCGCCGAGGGGCAGGATCACGCGCTGTACTGGATCTATCGCGAGCGCATCAACGGCACGGGCGAGGATGCGGCGCCGCGCTGGTTCCTGCATGGATTATTCGGGTGATGAAAGCCTTCGCGGGAGCGATGCCGCGAGGCGATGCCGCCGTTCCAGGGCGCCCGATCCCGCCGCGGCCAGCAACCGCTTGAAGGTCGGACATTCCATATGCCTCGGCGCCGGGCACGCCGCCGCATGCCGCAAGCCCTTGCTCATCGCCGTCAGTCGCAGCACCAGTGCGTCGATCTCGTCGGCCTTCGCCGCCAGCATGCGCCGGTCGACCTCCGGTTCGGCGCCAGCCCCGAACATCGCCTGTATCTCGTCGAGCGACAGACCCGCCGCCTGTCCCAGCGCGATCAGCGCCAGCCGGTCCAGCACCTCGGGCGTGAACGTGCGCCGCAATCCCTGCCGTCCATTTGAAGCGACCAGGCCCCGCTTGTCGTAGTAACGCAGCGTCGATGCCGGCACTCCCGTTCGTTTCGCGACCTCAGCAATATCCATGGAATCTCTCTTGACTTGAAGTTGACTTCAACTTCTATAGTGGGACGCATCGCTTGCCCCGTCAACCACGAAGGAGAATTCAATATGAACGAGATCATCGCGATCGTGCTCATCGGCTGCGGCGCCACCGCGCTGCTCGACGCCTGGCTGGCGCTGCTGCGCCGGCTCGGCACGCCGACGCTCGGCATGGCGCTGCTGGGACGCTGGATCGGCCACCTGCTGCGCGGCCGCTTGCGTCATGCGGCGATCGGCAAGGCGCACCCGGTGCGCCACGAAACGGCCTTCGGCTGGATCGCGCACTACGCGATCGGCATCGGCTTCGCCGCCGCCCTGGTGGCGCTGGCCGGCATCGACTGGCTGCGCGACCCGAAGCTGGCGCCGGCGCTGGCCTTTGGCTTCGCCACCGTGGTGGCGCCCTTGTTCGTGATGCAGCCGGCCATGGGCGCCGGCATCGCCGCCTCGCGCACGCCGACGCCGCTGCGCAACTGCCTGCGCAGCGTGGCCAACCACATCCTGTTCGGATTCGCCCTGTATCTGTGCGCCAGGCTCGTCGCCGGGGTGGCGCGATGATGCCGCAAGCACCATCATCCGCCCCATCGGTCCGCAAGCTCGCCGTGGTCTACCACAGCGGACATGGCCACACCGCGCACATCGCCAGCCATGTGGCCGCCGGCGCCGAGTCCATCGCCGGCACCTGCCCTGTGCTACTGCAAGCCACCGACGTGGCGCGCGAGAGCGCCATGCTGCTCGAGTACGACGGCTATATCTTCGGCTCGCCCACCTATCTGGGCGGCGTCTCCGGCCCGTTCAAGCTGTTCATGGATGCGACCGGAGGGCTGTGGCGTTCGCGCCGCCTCGCAGGCAGGCTGGCGGCCGGCTTCACCGTGTCTTCGCTGCCAGCCGGCGACAAACAGTCCACGCTGCTGTCGATGCTCACCTTCTGCATGCAGCACGGGATGCTCTGGGTCGGCAATCCCTTCCTGCCCGAGCAGCACGCCGGCGTGCCGGAGCCAGAGGCAGCGAACCGGCTCGGATCATGGACAGGCATGATGGCCCAGGCCGGACACGGCGCGCCGGCGCATGACTTCCCTCCGGGCGACATCAAGACCGCCCGCATGTTCGGCCAGCACGTGGCCGCCACCTTGCACCGGCTGGAGCGCCACGGCCAGGCGGGGCCAGGCGCGCAGCGCATATAGCCGATGATGGATGCCGGGCGTGGCGCGGGCCATGCTATCGTTGCTTCGCCGCGTCCTCGTAACGGGCCATGCGAAAAGGAGATCAATATGGCAGGCGAAGCAGTCCACTTCAAAGGCGCCGACGGCCAGATGCTGGCCGCGCGCCTCGACGCGCCCGAGGGCCTGGTCAAGGCCTATGCCCTGTTCGCCCACTGCTTCAGCTGCGGCAAGGACGTTTTCGCCGCGGCCCGCATCGCGCAGGGCCTGACGCGCCACGGCATCGCCGTGCTGCGCTTCGACTTCACCGGCATCGGCGCCAGCGAGGGCGAATTCGCCAACACGAATTTCTCGTCCAACCTGTCCGACCTGGTGGCCGCCGCCGACTTCCTGCGCAGCGAGTACGCCGCGCCACAGCTCCTGGTCGGCCACAGCCTGGGCGGCGCCGCGGTGCTGGCCGCGGCGTCCAGCATGCCCGAAGTGCGGGCCGTCGCCACGGTCGCAGCGCCCAGCGATCCGCACCACGTCACCGGCATGTTCCGCGAGCACATCGACGCCATCGCCACGCACGGCGTCGCGCATGTCCAGCTGGCTGGTCGCCCGTTCACGATCAAGCGCCAGTTCCTGGAAGACGTCGCCGAGCAGCGCCTGGAACAGAAGATCCGCGACCTGGGCCGCGCGCTGCTGGTGATGCATTCGCCTTCGGACGACACGGTTGCCGTGGCCAACGCGGAGCAGATATTCCAGGCCGCGCGTCATCCCAAAAGCTTCGTCTCGCTCGACGACGCTGATCACTTGCTCAGGCGCCGCCATGACGCCGTCTACATCGCCGACGTGATCGCCGCCTGGGCCTCGCGCTATCTCGACCTGGGCCGCGCCGAGCCATAAGAGACTTGGCGAACGGTCGAGCCACGTCGATGAGGCATAATCCGCCCATCGAAGCCGACCGGAGGACCCATGAAGCGATTCACGAACCTGGCAGCCCTGGCTGCCCTGACGCTGGCCGCGTCGACCCATGCCCACGCCCAGGCGCAGCAAACCCTGGAAACGCCGGGCTTCACCGTCAAGATCACGCAGCAGTGCGAAGAGGGCAACGTCACCTGCGACGACGTGCGCTACGTCGGCACCAGCAAGAAATCCGGCAAGGCGATCACCCTGCGCGGCAAGACCATGCACTCGCTCGCCGCCGACGGCGTCACGCCCGGCGCCTTCCAGGGCTATGTGTTCAAGTCCGGCCGCGTGAGCTATACCGTGTTCGCGGACGGCCGCCTGGTGGTCACCGAAGGCAAGAAGACGCTGGTGAACCAGCGCGGCAAATGGAAGTGACAGGGTGAATATGCTGATCGACAGCGCGCAGCTGGACGTCCTGCGCGCCTTTGCCGAAGAACTCGCGGACGCCGCGGGCGCCGCCATCCTGCCGCACTTTCGCGCCGACCTCGTCGTCGAGGACAAGGCCGCGCAAGGCCTGGGGGCGGTGTTCGACCCGGTCACCGTGGCCGACCGCGCCGCCGAGCGGGCGATGCGCGCGTTGATCGCCGCGCGCTATCCCGGGCACGGCATCGTCGGCGAGGAAGAAGGCAGCGTCGATGGCGCCAGCCCATGGAAGTGGGTGCTCGATCCGATCGACGGAACGCGCGCCTTCGTCACCGGCCTGCCGATCTGGGGCACGCTGATCGCCCTCAACGACGGCATCAAGCCGGTCATCGGCGTCATCGACCAGCCATTTACGCGCGAACGCTTCATCGGCACGCCGCATGGCGCCTGGTGTAACGGCGCGCCGATCCGCGCGCGCCGCTGCCCGACCCTCGCGCAGGCGCGCGTGATGCTGACCGTGCCCGCGGCCGGCGCGAAAGTCGCCGAGCAATCGGTGTTCGACGCCATCGCCTCGCAGGCGCAGATCGTGCGTTTCGGCGGCGACTGCTATGCCTACGGCCTGCTGGCCCACGGGCTGGTCGACCTGGTGCTGGAAGCACACCTCGACGTCCACGACGTGCAGGCCTTGATCCCCGTGGTCGAAGGCGCCGGCGGCGTGATCACCACCTGGGACGGCGGCGATCCGCAGCACGGCGGCTCGGTCATCGCCTGCGGCGACCCGGAACTGCACCGGCAATTGCTGCCCCTGATCGCGCGCCTGCGCAGTGTCTGAAACTAGTAGATCTCCTGTTCTTCGGCGGCGATAACGACGCGCACGTGCTGCTTGCGGCCCGCCGACAGCACCCATTCGGCACGGTCGCTCGCAAGCAACTGGTCCGCATCCGCTACCGCTACGCCATCCAGACGCAAGCCGCCGCCCGCTGCCAGGCGGCGCGCGGCCCCGCGCGACGCGGCTAGCCCGGCTTCCACGGTCAGTTCCGCCAATGTCACGCCCGCGCTGCGGCGCGCCGCATCGATCGCATGCGTCGGCATGTCGTCCCGATCCGCGCCGCCAAAGGCCGCCGCCGCCGCACGCTGCGCGACATCGAGCGCGTCCTGCCCGTGCGCCAGCCGCGTCGCCTCGTTGGCCAAGACGATCTTGGCCTCGTTCAGCTCTGCTCCCTGCAGCGCGCCGAGACGGCGCACCTCGTCCATCGGGAGCTCCGTGAACAGCGCCAGGAAGCGTTCCACGTCGCGGTCGTCCACATTGCGCCAGAATTGCCAGAAGCCGTAGGGCGACAGGCGATCTGCGTTGAGCCACACCGCGCCGTCGGCCGACTTGCCCATCTTCTTGCCGTCGCTGGTGGCCAGCAGCGGCATGGTCAGGCCGTACAGGTCGAGCCCTGACTGGCGTCGTCCGAGATCGATGCCGTTGATGATATTGGCCCACTGGTCGGCGCCCCCGATCTGCAAGGTGCAGCCATGGCGGCGCGCCAGCTCGACGAAATCGTAGGCCTGCAGTAGGGTGTAGCCGAATTCGAGGAAGGACAGCGAGTGTTCCAGGCGCGAGCGGATCGCGTCGAACGTCAGCATGCGGTTCACGCTGAAGTGGCGTCCGACCTGTCCGAGAAAGTCGAGGTAGCCCAATCCGTCCAGCCACTCGGCATTGTCGAGCACGTCGACATCCGGGCCGAGGTAGCGCGTGAAGGCGCCCTTGATGCCGGCGATATTGGCGTCGATGGCGGCGGCGTCCAGCACCGGGCGCGAGGTGTCGCGAAAGCTTGGGTCGCCGATACGGGTGGTGGCGCCGCCGATCAGCAGCATCGGACGATGGCCGGCGCGCTGCAGCCAGCGCATCAGCATCAGGCCTTGCAGGTGGCCGACGTGCAGGCTGTCGGCGGTGGCGTCGAAGCCGAGGTAGGCGGTGACTGGCCTTGCCATCGCGTGACGCAGTCCGGTCGCGTCGGTGCACTGGTGGATGAAGCCGCGTTCCTGCAGCAGCTGCAGCAAATCAGGCAGGTCGGAAGAGTGGGGCATGTGGTTTCCTGGTGGTGGAACGCCCCAGGATGACCGATTGCCCATGCGTGGTCCGCCTGAGGCGGACCGGGTTGCGTGACAGCCCCTACCGCCGCGAGGTGCGGTAGGCGTAATAGCTGGCAGGGGAGGTCACGATGAAAGTCATGAGTCCATCTTAGCCGCAGCGGCAAAGACAGGTCAAGATTATTTGACCGCCTTGAACAAGGAATCCAGGCGATCCCTCGTGCCCGGAATGCGCTCCAGCTTCGGATACCGCAAACCGTCGCGATAGTCGAGCGTGATGGTGCGCAGGTTGTCCCCCTTGCGTACCAGGAGGGCGATCGGCGCCTTGCCGTCCTTGTTGGCGCGCACCGCCGCCTTCAATACGTCGCCCTTGTAGGCACGGTTGTTGACGGCGACGATGGTGGTGTTGGCGGCCAGCCCGGCGCGGAAACCCACGCCGTCCCATACCACGCCGGTGACGTCGCCATTGCTGCGCACCGAGAAGCCGAGCGAATAGGTGAAGTCGGCGCTGCGGGTGCGTTCTTCAAGGGAGCGGACGGCGTTGCTCGGGGCATCGGCGTACACGAGCTTCCAGCCGGCGCGGGCCAGGCCGTCGAGCGGCGCGCCCGGGCCGTGGCCGTCCAGGCGCGCGCGCAGGAACGGCGCCCAGTCGAACTTCTGCACCTTGGTCAACGCCGCCACCACGTCGTCGAAGGTGTAGTACACCGCGTCGATGCTGCCGTCCTCGATGCCGAAGAAGGCGCGCGCGAAGTCTTCCAGGCTGCGCTTGTCGCCCGAGAGTTCGCGGATCTTGGTGTCGACGTCGAGCCAGATCAGCATGCCCTCGGTGTAGTAGTCCTCGCTGCGCTGCCAGTTGCCCCAGCCGATCGGCTTGCGGCCGTTGATGATCGGATCGTTGACCGTGTCCTGCACCGCGCGCCAGTCGCGGCCCTGCGTGTTGTCGTAGCGCGCCGCGTCGATCGCCAGCGCTTCGCGCGCATGGTTCTGCGACACCAGGCCGGAACGCGCGGCCAGCACCTTGCCCCAGAACTGGGTCTGGCCCTCGTACACCCACAGCAGTTCGTTCTGCAGCGGGGTGTTGAAGTTGGCCACGTCCTGGCCCGCGGGGCGGCGGAACTTGCCGTTCCAGGAGTGCACGAATTCATGCGGCAGCAGCTCGCGGCCGGCTTCGTTGCGGCCCCAGTCGGTGAAGTAGCCGAGCCGCACGCCGTTCTCGCTCGACTGCTGGTGCTCGCGGCCGATGCCGCCGAATTCGTCCGAGATCGCGAACAGGAAGTCGTACTGCTTGTAGTGGCGCGAGCCGAACAGCTTGACCGCCTGGTCGACCATCGCGCGGTGCAGCGCGACCTGTTCGGGCTTCGCTTCCAGGCTCTCGGGATTGTCTGCCACCACGTTCAGCATGACGGGATTCTTGGCGCCCGGCGCCAGGTCGATGCGCTTGAAATAGCGGCCGGCGAACAGCGGCGAATCGACCAGGGTATCGAGGTCGTGCGGCTTGAAGCGCACCTCGTCGCCAGTGCGGCCCTCGACCGCCAGCGAACTGGCGAACTGCCAGCCGGCGGGCAGGGTGAGCGTCGGCTGCACCGTGATGCGGCGCGCGTGGTAGCCGGCCGGGTACAGCGCCACCGATTGCCACTGCACGCCGAGGATGTCGTCGGTCATCGTGATGCGGCCCTGGCTGGTGTCCAGCGGCGACAGGAACTGGTATTCGGCCACCAGCTCGGTGGCGCCTTCCGGCACGGTCACATGAAAGGCGTGGACCTGCACCGGGTCGCGCGTCCACTCGAGCGGCTTGCCGCCCGCGCTGAACTTCAGGCCGGCCAGCTGGGTCAGCGGGATATTGGGGCCGTGGTTGCCCGGCGCCCACTGGGGATAGAGCAGGGTGATCGGACCCGATTGCACCGGCATCGACAGCCGCATGCTGAAGATCTGCTGCGACAGGTTGCTCGCGTCGACGTGCAGCGCGATCGTGCCCGGATACGGGTCATTGCCGACGGCAGGGACCTGTGCGGAAGCGGGCAGGGCAAGTGCGAGAGCAAAGGCGAGGGCGGTCAACGGACGGGCGGCGCGGGCGAGGAAGGGGAAAGGTGTCATCGTGAAGCGGAAAGCCAAGGGTAAGCCGGCGAGTGTAGCACCCCATCCAACACAAATTTCCGTTGATACATCATGCAAATAAAATTTACAAAATGGCCTAAAAATCCGTATTTTGTATCACTTGAAAATCGTTTGGCATGACATTAGATTGGTCCCAACGGAATGCTCAAAAGAGGTTCCGTCCCTTATCGCTTAACTTCACAAGGATATGACTATCATGCGTACTTTCGACCTGACTCCCCTGTACCGTTCCGCCATCGGTTTCGATCGCCTGGCCAGCCTGCTCGAGCAACGCGCCGAAGCGCAGCCGAGCTACCCGCCATACAACATCGAACTGGTGAGCGAAGACCAATACCGCATCGTGATGGCGCTCGCCGGCTTCAGCCGCGACGAGATCGAGATCGTCACCGAGCGTGACAGCCTCCACGTCACCGGCCGCAAGCAGAAGGACGACGTCCAGCGCACGTTCCTGCACCGCGGTATCGCCGCCCGCGATTTCGAGCAGCGCTTCCAGCTGGCCAACCACGTGAAGGTCACCACCGCGTCGTTCGACAACGGCATGCTCACCATCGAACTGGTGCGCGAAGTGCCCGAAGCCCTGAAGCCGCGCAAGATCGCCATCGGCGATGCCGCCGGCGTCATCAGCGGCGACAACGTCAAGACCCTGGAACAGCGCGAAGCCGCTTGATCCCGGTCTGCCGTTAGCTTGACCACGTCGTTCCCGCGCAGGCGGGAACCTAATTTGCGAGCGTTCAGGTAACGCGGGCAGACTTGGGTTCCCGCCTCCGCGGGAACGACCCTTTTTGGGCTGACGAAATAACGATTTTCGCTCATCCTTAAGGCGCGCCTAAGCCCCTCGCCTTGTCAACTTAAGCATGATCTAAGGCGGCTGCGCGAAGATACGTCCATCGATACTCAACATCGATTCAACACATTTTCACCAGGAGCACACACCATGTCGAACCCAAGTGCCGTTACTGCCATCACTGCCAAACGCCTCATGCTGGCCCTGGGTGCCGCAGGCGTCATCGGTGGCGCGGTCGGTGCCATCGCTGTCAATCACAATAATGCCGTGGCCAATACCGCGGCCGAAAGTGCGCCTGCCGTTGCAGCCGCCGCGCCCGCCCCGGCGCCTGCGCCGGCCGCTGCCGCGGGCGCTCCAGCGTCGACCGTGGCCCTGCCAGACTTTACTCGCATCGCCGCCCAGCAGGGCAAGGCGGTGGTCAACATCCGCGTCGTTGGCGGCACCAAGACCGCCAATCGCGGCGGCTTGCCGAACCTCGACCCGAGCCACCCGTTCTACGAATTTTTCCGACAGTTTCAGGACCCGCGCGCCGAGCGCGGTCGTGAGGCTCCCGTTTTCGGCGCCGGATCGGGCTTCATCGTAAGCCCGGACGGCGTCATCCTTACCAACGCCCACGTCGTGCAAGGCGCCGACGAAGTGACCGTCAAGCTGCAGGACCGCCGCGAATTCCGCGCCAAGGTCCTGGGCTCCGACCCGCGCACCGACGTGGCCGTTCTGAAGATCGACGCCAAGGGCCTGCCCGTGGCGCCGATCGGCAAGTCGCAGTCGCTGCTGGTGGGCGAGTGGGTGCTGGCCATCGGTTCGCCGTTCGGCCTGGAAAGCACCGTCACCGCCGGCGTGGTCAGCGCCACCGGCCGTTCGATTTCGGATACCAACGTACCGTTCATCCAGACCGACGTCGCGGTCAACCCGGGTAACTCGGGCGGCCCGCTGTTCAATACCCGCGGCGAAGTCGTCGGCATCAACTCGCAGATCTACAGCATGACCGGCGGCTACCAGGGCCTGTCGTTCTCGATCCCGATCGACCTCGCGGTGCGCATCAAGGACCAGATCGTCGCCACCGGCAAGGTGCAGCATGCCAAGCTGGGCGTGGGTGTGCAGGAGGTCAGCCAGGCCTTCGCAGACTCGTTCAAGCTCGAGACGGTCGAAGGCGCCCTGGTCTTCAGCGTCGAACGCGGCGGCCCGGCCGAACGCGCAGGCCTGAAGTCGGGCGACGTGATCCGCCGCGCCAACGGCAAGAACATCGTTTCGTCGATCGAGCTGCCGGCCATGCTGACCCTGGCCAAGCCGGGCGACAAGGTGGCGCTCGATGTCTGGCGCGAAGGTAAACTGGTGCGTATCGATGCGACCCTGGGCAATGCCGCCGACAAGCCGCGCCGCGGCCAGGAACAGGAACTGGCCGAGGTGGCCGACAACAGCGCCAAGCTGGGCCTTACCCTGCGGCCGCTGGAGTCCGTCGAGCGCCGCCGCAGCGGCATCGCCAACGGCCTGGTGATCGAGGACACTTCCGGCGCCGCCATGATGGCCGGCATCGAGCCGGGCGACGTGCTCATCTCGGTCAATGGCCGGCCGGTGAATTCGGTCGAGCAGGTGCGCGACATGGTGTCCAAGGCCAGCAAGTCGGTGGCCTTGCTGATCCAGCGCGGCAGTGACAAAATCTTCATTCCGGTGCGGATCGGGTAAGGAAGCACAGCGTCCTCGACCCGCACGGGCTTCATCATAGGGAATTTCATGCGGCTACTGCTGGTAGAAGACGATACGATGATCGGCGAAGTGGTGCTCGACCTGCTCCGGGCCGAGCACTACGCCGTCGACTGGGTCAAGGACGGCGAGATGGCCGACACGGCCCTGCTGCAGAACCAGAACTACGACCTGGTTCTGCTCGACCTGGGGCTGCCGCGCAAGGATGGCCTCGAAGTGCTGCGCTCGATGCGCACGCGCAAGGACCGCACCCCGGTGCTGGTCGCCACCGCGCGCGACTCGGTCCAGCAGCGCATCGCCGGCCTCGACGCCGGCGCCGACGACTACGTCCTCAAGCCCTACGACCTCGACGAACTGCTGGCGCGCATCCGCGCGCTGCTGCGCCGCGCCGCCGGCCGCGCCGAGCCGATCTTCGAGTACCGCAACATCAGCATCAATCCCGCCACTCGCGAAGTGCTGGTCGATGGCACGCAAGTGTCGCTGTCGGCGCGCGAATGGGCGGTGCTCGAGGCGCTGGTGGCGCGTCCCGGCGCGGTGCTGTCGCGGGCCCAGCTCGAAGAAAAACTGTACAGCTGGCGCGACGAAGTCTCCAGCAACGCGGTCGAAGTCTATATCCACGGCCTGCGCAAGAAACTGGGCAGTGACCTGATCCAGAACGTGCGCGGCGTCGGCTACATGGTGCCCAAGGCATGAAAATGACGCACTCGCTGCGCGGGCGCCTGCTCTGGTTCCTGCTCGCGGCGATCACGCTGGCGGCGGTGGCGCAGGCGACGATCGCCTATCGCACCGCGCTGCACGACGCCGACCAGATCTTCAACTACCACATGCAGCAGATGGCGCTGTCGCTGCGCTCCGGCACGCCGCTGTCGAACGACGAGGCGCGCGCGCGCATGGAAGCCGAGAGCAGCGCCAGCGGCAACGACGACATGGTGGTGCAGATGTGGTCTCCCGACGGCGTCCAGATGTTCCACAGCGTCTCGCGCGCGCGCCTGCCGCAGCGCGCGGTGCTGGGCTTTTCCAATGTGCGCGCCAACGGCACCACCTACCGCGTGTTCTCGATCCAGACCTCGAACCAGACCGTGCAGGTCGCGCAAGACCTGGCGGTGCGCCGCAATATGGCCGGCAATCTTGCCCTGCGCACGCTGGGCCCGATCGCGGTCATGATGCCGATCCTGATGCTGGTGGTGTGGTGGGTCGTGAGCGGCTCGCTGCAACCGGTGGCGCGGGTACGTTCGCAGGTGGCCGCGCGCCAGGCCGACGATTTGTCGCCGGTGTCCGACAACGGCTTGCCCGACGAGGTGCGTCCGCTGGTGCAGGAGCTGAACCTGTTGTTCGGCCGCGTCAAGACCGCCTTTGAGGCCCAGCAGCATTTCGTGGCCGACGCCGCGCATGAGCTGCGCACGCCGCTGGCCGCGCTACGCCTTCAGGCGCAGAGCCTGGACCGCGCCGACAACCCGGAAGCGCGCCGCATCGCGGTGGGCCGCCTGACCGCCGGCATCGACCGCGCCACGCGCCTGGTCGAGCAGCTGCTGGTGCTGGCGCGGCAAGAGGCTACCGCCGCTGAAGGCGCCGTCGCCCGTCCGGTCGACCTGGCCGACCTGGCGCGCCGCACCGTGGCCGACCTGGCCGGCGTGGCCGCCGCCAAGGGCGTCGACCTGGGCGTGCAGCAGGCCGACCCGGCCACTGTCGAGGGCCAGCCTGACGCGCTGCAGATTCTGCTGCGCAACCTGGTGGACAACGCGGTCAAGTACACGCCTGGCGGCGGCACGGTCGACATCTCGGTCCAGCACGAGGGGAGCAGGATCGTGGTGCAGGTCGAGGACAGCGGGCCAGGCATCCCGCCCGAGGAGCGCGAGCGCGTGTTCGACCGCTTCTACCGCGTGGCCGGCAGCGATGCCGCCGGCAGCGGGCTGGGCCTGGCCATCATCAAGGCGATCGCCGAGCGCCACGGGGCGACGCTGGCGCTGGACGCATCGACGCGCCTGGGTGGATTGAAGGCGGTCGTCACGTTCACTTCGCCCTCGCGGTAGAATGATCGGTTCCGCGGGCCGCGCACGGCCCGCATTGCAAACAACGAGGAATCGATGAACAAGAAAATGATGGCGGTGGCCGTGTTGTCGATGGCCGCCGGCGCGGCCTCGAGCCAGGAAGTGGTGCGGATCGCCCACGTGGCTGGATTGACCGGCCCGGTCGCCTATTTTGGCAAGGACACCGAGAACGGCGCGCGCATGGCGATCGAGGCGCTTAACGCTAAAGGCGTGACGATCGGCGGCAAGAAGGTCACCTTCCAGCTGGTGGCCGAAGACGACGCGGCCGATCCGAAGCAGGCCACGAGCGTGGCGCAGAAGCTGGTCGACGCCAAGGTGAATGGCGTGATCGGTCACCAGACCTCGGGCACCACGATCCCGGCTTCCAAGATCTACAACACCGCGGGCATCCCGCAGATCTCGCACTCGAGCACCAGCCCGAAATACACCCAGCAGGGCTACAACACGGCCTTCCGCGTGATCGCCAACGACGTGCAGCTGGGCCAGGCCCTGGGCCGCTACGCCACCGGCACGATGAAGGCCAAGAGGGTGGCGGTGGTGGACGATCGCACCGCCTACGGCCAGGGCCTGGCGACCGAGTTCTCGCGCAGCCTGCAAAAAGCCGGCGGCAGCGTCGTCGCGCGCGAGTTCACCAACGACAAGGCGACCGACTTCAGTGCCATCGTCACCCGCATCCGCGCCACCAAGCCGGATCTGGTGTTCTTCGGCGGCATGAACGCGACCGCCGGCCCGATGCTGCGCCAGATGAAGCAGCTGGGCATGAACGTGCGCATGATGGGCGGCGATGGCATCTGCTCGGACGAGATATTCAAGCTGTCGGGCGGCACCATGACCGACGGCCAGGTGGTGTGCGCGGAAGCGGGCGGCGTGCAGGGCGACGCCAAGGCTGGCATGGACAAGTTCCGCGCCGACTACAAGAAGCGCTTCGGCATCGACGTGCAGATCAATGCGCCGTATGCCTATGACGCGACCATGGCCATGGCCGAGGCGATGGTGAAGGCGGGATCGTCGGCGCCGGCCAGGTATTTGCCGGTGCTGGCCAAGATCCAGTACAAGGGCGTGACCGGGCCGATCGCGTTCGATCAGCGCGGCGATATTCGCGATGGCACCATCACGCTGTACACCTTCAAGGGCGGCAAACGCTCGATGATTGCCGTCACCAAGTAAGGGGCCGCCACGCCCCTAGTCGTAACGATCCGACGGAAGCAGATGCCGGAACGTCGGCTCGATATTCATCGCATGCAGGTGGCGCACGATGTCTTCCAGTGTCGCGTCCTTCAGCAGCAGGCCTGGCGCTGCCGCATCCCGTGAAACGGACGGCGCCGACGCGGCGGCAGGGGTTTGCGGCGCCACCGGCTTGCCGTGCTGCGCCCCATCGAGTGACTGGAACACCTGCTCGAACTGTTCCTTGCCGATGCTCTCCAGCCCTTCGAGAAAAGCCGCCTGGCCCAGCGGTGGCGGCGCCATGTCCAGCCCCGGCTCGTCGGCGAACGAGGCGCCCATGCCCGGATGGATGAACGCCGCCCACTTGCCGGTGCGTGGATGCAGGCAGGGCGGCAGCGCGATCGGCGCGCGTACTGCGTCGGTGTCCAGTTCGATTTCGGGGAAGTATGCGTCGCGCAGGCGTTCGAGGAAGGTCTGGGCCTGGTCGGCCGGCACCGGCTCCGCCAGCGACAGCCACAGGTAATAAGCGTCGCCGCCCGAGATGCTCACCGCCGGCGCGGGCAGGCCGAGCGTTTCCTGCAGCGTGTTGGCGACTTCGCACAGCCGCAGCCAGTGGGCGTCGCCCTCGAGGCCCTTGGCCTTGCGGAAGGGGATCATCATGGCGCGCGTCTGGTCGTCGCCGCCCGTGAGGCTGATCGGCACGTTCTGCTGGCCGAGCACATGCAGCGTCAGCACGTCGGCCGGTGGCGCGTCGGCGGGAAGATAAAGCCGCATCAGTTCGGCGATCAGTTTTTGCATGACATTCTTGTTGAATCAAAAGACAGGCATGATATATCGGCGCCGGTCATGCTACCGTGTATCGTCTTTTCGACGCGCGAGGATGACCATGCGGAAGGCCCATATCTACATCATCGGCATCGTGCTGCTCGGCTTTTCGTATGAGTACGTGAAGCGGGCCATGCCGCACGGTGCGCTGTTCCTGCTGGCCTGCGTCGTCTACCTCGTCCTGCTTCGCCTGCTGGCCGAGCGCTTCGGCAAGCCCTGAATAAAAATGGCCCGCGATGATCGCGGGCCGTTTGCTATCCGATCGCGGGCCGATCAGAACTTGTGCGCCAGGCGCGCGAACATCGCCGCGCCGTTCAGGCCGAACTGCACGCTCTCGTACTTGAAGCCGTTGTCGGTCTCGTTCGGATCCTGGCGGGTCGGCTTGACGTCGAAGATATTGGTGCCGCCCACCGTCAGGCGGGTCTTCTCCGTAAAGGCCCAGGTGAACGACAGGTCGGCCGAGGTCTTCGACTCATAGTGCTGGTTCGGCACCGGCGGGCCCGAGAAGGTGCCCAGGGTCTGCGGACCGAAGTGGATCACGCGCAGCGAGGTCTCGAGCTGGCCTTGCGTCCAGTCGAAGCCCAGCGTGGCCTTGCGGCGCGGCGCGCCTTCTTCGATGAACAGGCGCTCGCGTTCCGACAGCAGCACGTCCTCGAAACCTTCCAGTGCCGCCGGCGCCTTCACGCGCTGCACTTCGGTCTTGCTGAAGTTCACAGCCAGGAAGGTGGTCAGATTACCCGCGCCCACC
Source organism: Massilia oculi (assembly GCF_017582745.1). GTDB lineage: Bacteria > Pseudomonadota > Gammaproteobacteria > Burkholderiales > Burkholderiaceae_D > Telluria > Telluria oculi_A. The sequence continues at coordinate 70,873 of NZ_JAFVIM010000016.1, read as the reverse complement.
TTGGCGCGGTTGGATACGGTCAGGTCCAGGCCCTGCGTCTTGGTGTCGACCGAGTTGACGAAGAACTGCGCCTGGCCCACGCCCAGCTGCTGCAGGGTGGCGCCCAGCGCCGGGTAGTTGTCGGCGTCGAAGCGGCCCGACAGCACGATGCGGTCGTCGATGTCGATGCGGTACAGGTCGGCCGTGACCGACGTCGATTGCGTCGGCGACCAGGTCAGGCCCAGCGTATAGCTCTTCGATTCCTCGTCCTTCAGTTGCGGGATGCCCGCGGCATTGGCCACCGGGCCGCCGTTCGGCGCCAGCACCACGTCCAGTGGCTGGCCGCCGACGAAGTCGGTGAAGGTCGACGAGAAGTACATCTGCTGCAGCGACGGCGCGCGGAAACCCGTGCTGGCCGAGCCGCGCAGCAGCACGTTCGGCGCCAGGCGGTAGGCGCCGGCCAGCTTGCCGGTGGTGGTCGAACCGAAGTCCGAGTAGCGTTCGTGACGCACGGCGGTCTGCACCTTGAAGCGGTCGGTCACCTCAAGCTCGATGTCGGCATAGGCGGCGTTGCTGTGACGATCGCTGTCGGTCTCGTCACCCGGCTGGAAGCCCGGGAAGCCCTGGCTGCCGGCATTGCCGCCTTCGCCCACGCCGTCAGCATCGATCCACGAGCCGGTCTCGCCGGCGAAGATCTTGTAGTTCTCGCGGCGGTGCTCGAGGCCGAAGGCGACGTTCATGCCTTTCAGTACATCGCCGTAGAAGCGGCTGATGTCGAGGTTGGTGGTCGACTGCTGGAACGAGAAGCCGCCGGCGTAGAAGCGGCTGGCGCTGACGCCCGGGCCGCCGCCCAGCAGGTCGAGGTTGGCGATCGAGGCGTTGAGCGTGTTGTTGATGTCGTACTTCAGGCGGTTGTAGCCATAGGTCTGCGAGACGTCGGCATTCCATTCGCCGACCGCCCAGCGGTAGCCGACGGTGCCCCAGCGGTCGTCGACGTCGCCGTCGATGAAGGGGACGAAGCCGTCCGGGTACATCGCCGCCGAGTTACGCGACGGGATGTCTTCGGAGCCCAGGCCTTCGCGCGCCCAGGCGGCCGAGGAAGCGTCGCGCTTTTGCGCGCCGGCCGTGAAATACAGCTTGCCGGGGCCGGTGGGGAATTCGCCGTTCAGGTAGACGGTCTGGTTCTCGGACTTGGTGTCGCCGATGATGCGCGGATTGCCCGCTTCGGAGCGGTTGGAGCGGCCGCGATCGTAATATTCACCGGTGATGCCCAGCACGCCGCCGGCCACCGCCACGCCGCAGTAGGCCGACGCCAGCCAGTTTTCTCCGTCGCCCGCGGTGTACTGGCCGTAGCCGAGCACCGATTCGCAGCCCAGGCTGCGTTTGAGGTCGATATTGATCACGCCGGCGATCGCGTCCGAGCCGTATTGGGCGGCGGCGCCGTCGCGCAGGACCTGCACTTCGCGGATCGCCATCACGGGGATCGCGTTCATGTCGGTGCCGGTATTGCCGCGGTTGCGCGCGCCGAACAGGTTCACCAGCGCCACCGTGTGGCGGCGCTTGCCGTTGACCAGCACCAGGGTCTGGTCCGAACCTAGGCCGCGCAGGGCGGCCGAGTCGATCAGGTCGGCGCCGTCGGCGCCGGTTTGACGGGTCGAGTTGAACGAGGGCGACAGGTTGGAGAGCACCTGGGCCAGGTCGAACTGGCCGCTTTGCTCGGCGGCCTTGGTCATCGGAATGAAATCGATCGCCACCGGAGTGTCGGTGCTCGATGCGGCGCCGACGCGGCGCGAGCCGACCACACTGACGCTGGGGATCACATCGCCACTGGAGGCGCCTGGCGTGGTCTGCGCATGGGCCATGGCAGGGACGAGGGAAAGCAGGGCTGCGCTACCATATAAGGCCAACAGCACCGAACCAGACATTATTTTGAGTTTAATCACGTTTTTCTCCGAAGGAAATTTGGATATTACTCAATTGTTTCTTCGGTAACCATCGTAATGTATCAATAACACAACGATGTATGGCTATAGCTAGAACTTATTCGACCAAGTGATGACAAAGCGTGACAATTTGGCGTGTCAAACCATCTCGACGCGGCCGCCGACCAATACGGCGCCGTCGTCGATCCGGGTGCGGATCAGGCAATCGTGGCCAGTAGCACGGCCCTGGCGCACGGTCAATCCGCGGCCGAGCAGGACGGTGAGGGCGCCGGCCGCGACGCCGGTGGCGCTGTCTTCGAGCCGTGGGTCGAGGTGGTTGAAGTTGCGGCCTTCGAAGACCCGTGCATCCGTGTCGCTTGCGTAGGCATACAGGCCGTTCATGCTGTTTTCCTTGCCCCACTGCGTGATCGCTTCCAGGTCGGGCGTCAGCGCGTGCAGGGTGGCCGGGTCGCGTACTTGCACGAGTAGTTTCGGGCTGCCGATCGAGGCGATTTGCGGTGCTCTGACGATGGCTGCTGCCGGGATGCCGAGCAGGCGGGCAGGCAGCTCGGGCGTGAGTGCCGGTTGCGGGGCGGGCTGCGGCGACAGGCGTACGAACAGGTGTTCTCCCTCGCGGGTCAGTGCGAGCGATTGGCCGTGCATGGCGGTCTTCAGCGTCAGTGGCTCGTTGATGCCTGGCCGCGCGAACAGCCGCGCGGCCGCGGCCAGGGTGGCGTGCAGGCACAGGGGGCTGCGCGTGTGCGGGTAGTAGAAGTCGACGATGGCCGCCGTGCCGTCTTCCTGTGGCGGATCGATCCAGACGCAGGTGGTGTTGCGCGCGCGCGAGAAGGCCTGGCGTGCGTCGGGGTTTGACTGGTCGTCTTCGATGACGAGAGCAGGGTTGCCGGCGTTTGCGGTGGCGCCGAAGCAGCGCAGGGTATGGATGTGCATGGGTTTCCTTCTGGTCTGGCGTGGCGAGCGGGGGCGGATGGATCATAGATTGAATCGGCTGTTCGCGCTGACCGAATCATGACAATTTTGCCGGGTCGGGAGAGGTCGCCAGGGCGTTCCGATCGGTTAGAATTTGTGTATATCTTTCATCAGGCGAATTGTGCTGACCTTGCCCATGTTTCAGGAAAATCTCGATGCCCTCGGCGCCAACGTCGTGAGCGGACAAGCGTGAGCGATCCCGACGCGACACTGACCAGCTATGGTATGGCCGAGGACTTCGCCTCGGCGCCGGTGCTTGCGCTTACCATCCTGTGGCATCCGCAGCGGGAACGCATCGGTGAGCAGATGCTGGGCCCGGCCGCGGGCGGCGCGATCGCGCTGAACCGGTTTGCGCCGCTGTTCGCGCCGCTTTCCGTACGTCCTGGCGCAGGGCATGACGGCACGCCATTGGGCGAGCGCTCGATCACGCGCGAGCCGGTGCACATCCGCTTCGTGGCCGAAGGCGGCATCCAGATCGATCACGTGCGCGGCAAGATGGGGCTGGAGCTCAATGGGCGGCCGTCAAACGGGACCGACCGCTTCACGGCGAGTGAACTCGAGCGCGGCATCGTGATCGGGCTCGGGAGCCAGATCTTCGTGTGCCTGCATTTGATGCGCAGCCTGCCGCGCGCGGTGAACGTGCCTGGACTGATTGGCGTTGGCGATGGGGCGACCAAGATGCGCGACGCGATCGCGCAGGTGGCGGGGACCAGCATGCCGGTGCTGTTGCTGGGCGAGACCGGCAGCGGTAAAGAGGTGGCGGCGCAGACGGTTCACGCGCTCAGTGGGCGTCGGAGCGGGCGGTTTGTTGCGATCAATATGGCGACTTTGAGTGAGTCGCTGGCGGCGGCCGAACTGTTTGGTGCGGTCAAAGGGGCGTACACCGGGGCGACCAGTGGTCGGCGCGGGTGGTTTGCCGAGGCCGAGGATGGGACCTTGTTCCTGGACGAGGTCGGGGATACGCCGGCGTCGGTGCAGGCCATGCTGCTCCGCGTGCTGGAGAGTGGCGAATATCGGCCACTTGGGGCGGGCGCGGATGCGAGGTCGAATGCGCGGATCGTTGCCGCCACCGACCAGGATCTGGGGGAGGGTGGATTCAATCAGGCCTTGCGGCGGCGTCTTGAGGCATTTGTGATTCGGGTGCCGGCGCTACGTGAGCGGCGTGAGGATATTGGCGTATTGGTGCGGCATTTTCTGGAGGCCGAGGCGCCGGGGGATGGGTGGAGTTTGCCGTTCGAGTTGCTGAGTCAGGTGTTCAATGGGGGCTGGCCGGGGAATGTGCGGCAGTTGGCGCAGGCGATGCGGAGGATGGCGCTGGATTTGCGGGCGGGGATTGTGCCGGTGTTGGAACAGGCGGTAATGATGCCTGTGGTGAAGCCTTTGCCTGTTCCCGCTGCGGCTTCCGCTTCCGCGTCGAGGCCGGTGCGGCGCAAGGCGTCGGAGTTGAGCAGTGACGATCTTGTGGAGGCGATGGAGAAGAGTCAGTGGCAAATTCTGGCTGCTTCGAAGGCGCTGGGTATTTCGCGGCCTACGGTTTACAAATTGCTGGAGGCTCACCCTCAGATTCGTTTTCCTGCCAATATTTCGGAGGAAGAGATTCGTGCAGCCTGGGAGGCTTGTGGGGGTGATCTCCAACGGTGTGCTTCCCGGCTCATGACGCCGGCAGAGGCGCTGCGGCGTCATTTAGGGCTGTTGGGCGTCACTGAGAAAGCTTGAGCACTGTTACCTAGGAGGGTAAGTCCCATTTCCGACCTCGCCTTCTGGGTCGAAATAGAAAACTCGAAGTTGTTCTTTTTCTCCAGTAGCACGTTTTATTCGGACCGTGACATAGAAAGATATTTCCCAGTACCCGTTATATGGTCCTACCTTTAAACTTCCATCCCAAAGCAGGGTGATTTTACGTCCCTTTTTCGAATCAATGCCTGTGCTGAGCACGGAGAATTCCGATGGCTCAATCTGGAAGAGGGCACCGAGTTGCTTTCCATTAGGGCCGACAAATAGTGATGGCGGAGCATAATATGTGCGTTCATCTGGTCCGCAGGACAGGATGCGTGGGCGTGTGATTAGACAGCAGTCGATGACCTCAAGTGACTCAAAATCAGTTTTATCTTGGTCGCTCGCAGTGATTGCGATTCGAAACTCTTGGCCAGCCGAGAAAGCAATATCGCGGTTCCAATAAGCTTCTGCTGCGAGGTGACCAACAGTGGTGGCCGAGTCGAGATCAGCGAACAACCAGTCAATTCCGTCGTCAATTTGGTTGACGTCGAACCGTGCTGTCAATGCCATCAATGGTTGTGTCATTCTTTCCTTCCCATTCCAAGTAAATCAAACCGCGGATCACGCCGCAGCGCTAACAAATCGGGCTCGGTGCCGATTAATTTCATTGGATAACCAAGCTGTTGAGCTTTGGTCAGCTCAGTCAGAGCGGCATCACGTTGTCCTGTGACTTCATAAGCTACAGCTGCTCGAAAACGGATATCTGCATTTTGGGGCTTCGCATTCACAGCCTTCTCGCTCATAAGCGATGCGGTAGTCATATCTCCCATTTTGGCAGCATACAATCCCATACGCGAAGCTAGTGTGGGATCATCTGGGACACGCTCGATCAACGGTTGTATCAGTGTCGCTGCTTTGCGATAGGCTTGCTGGGACTCTCGCTCCCGACCGGGAATCCAACGCAACGTATCCGCGAGGTTAGCCCATCGCAGATATGCGATGCTGTTACCTTTCGAAATCGACACTGCATGCTCGAATGCTTTGGCTGCCCCAATGTAATCCCCTCGGCTAAACAATGCATTCCCGAGATTGCTGTAGAGTTGTCCGTTGGGACGCACGTGCAGACCCTGCTGAAGCACTTGCAGGGCTTCGTCAGTTCGTCCTGCTCTCGTCAGAGTGATGCTTAAGTTCGCGTAGGCATATACCGCATCTGGCTCGACTTCAATGCTATGTCGGAAAGCCTGTTCCGCTTCAAAATAATTTCCTTGGCGGAAACGTAATTCTCCTAGTTGATCAATAAATAATCGTTCCAAGGGATGAGCTTTGCGTGCGAACTCAATACTGGCTTCAGCTTCCGCGTAGCGCTGCATATATATGAGAGCCCCATTTCTAATGTTGAGCGCGAACAGGTTTGATGGGTCTAGTTGCAATGCGAGCTTAGCAAGTCGTAGGCCTTCCTCATCCCTACCTTGCTGCGATCGGACAAACGATTTGGCGGCATAACCAAGTGCTAGTTGGTCATCCAATGCTAATGCAGCCTGGGCACTTGCATCAGCTCGTTGGAGCCAGGTTGCATCGCTGCGGTCCCCCGCGTACCGTAGCGCATAGGCTAATGCTATACCTGCAGCTGCAGCCGCATGGTCCGGCTGGCTTTGTAAAATTGCGCCGAAATTCTCGATCGCGATGTCGAGGCTACCATCACGATCGAAGTGGCGCAATGCAGCCATGCCATTCGACATTCGTGCTGCATCTGATACCGGCTGCAGCCATTGGCGGGTTGGGCTTTCGGTGTCTAAAAAATATGCTAAACCGGACAGCATGAGTACGGACGCGACTAAGCTATAACCAATATTGCGCCATGCACGATCGGACAGCGACGGTACCTTAGTTGTCTTGGAAAATACTGGCAACTTGGGCGTCGGCTCGTGCTTACGCAAAGCTTGTGAAGCCTCTTTGACAATCTCCATTGTCGGTGTGCGCGTGGTTGGATCTGGTGCGCACATCGAGCGTACCAACGCAACCATATCCTGATCTGCATCTGGAGCGAATGTCCATTGGGCGCATGACGACTGCACCTGAGCTGCAGCCAACGCCAACCCATGCAAATGCGCAAACGGCCTCTCCCCATGCATCATCTCGTACATCAACACGCCAACAGCATAAATATCGCTGAGCGTACTTGGATGCTTGCCATTCAAGATTTCAGGCGCCAGATAAGCAATAGTGCCCTGCGTCTGCAGCACATCCCCCGACTCGGTCGCCAGCGGATCGATTTTGCGTGCCAGCCCAAAATCCATGATCCGCAACTGCCCTGAAGGCTCGAGCATCAGATTCGCCGGCTTCAAATCCCCATGAGTCAAGCCCGCCGCATGCGCCTGCGCCATTGCATCCGCCAACTGACAAACGATATCGAGTATCTGATCCCGCGACAGCTTGGTCGTGGACAGCAACTGATGCAGGGTTTTCCCCGCGACCAACTCCATCACGATCGACTTGCTATGCCCGTCGTCTTCAAGCGAATAAATCTGGATGAACGCAGGATGTCGCAGCGACGCCGCAAGGCGGGCTTCCTGTAGCAGGTTGTCCGGCTGGTCGCGCACCAAGTCAGGCTTCAGGCGCTTGATGGCAACGCTGCGCTGCAGCGCCGGATCCCACGCCTCATGCACATCGCCGAAACCGCCTTTGCCAAGCAGCTTACCGAGGCGGTATCGCTCGGTACTGGGAGTGGCAATCAAGTCAGGCGATGAAGTCATTTGCGGCTCGTTAGGTCGGCGCAGGCGCCGTAAATGCTACAGGAAAAGAAACTTGCCGAATACACATTCTTAACCTCGATTCAGGCAACCAGCGTGTCAACTTCCTCGTTGACATGTAAAAACACCCGCTGTTTTACACCCAACAGGCATAGCTAGTCGACTAAATCCTTGATTTTGTTGCTTTTACGCCATGTTTCAGGGTGGCACGGAGTTTGCGAACTATTGCGTACCACGAGGGAGGACGTCACGAAGATCGTCGCGCCTGCCATCGCACTTGTCGCAAAGCATGTTATTCATTCCGGAAAGAAGATTCAAGTATGGCTACCCAGAGCACAGGCGTTCTGCAGATCGTTGGCGCGGCTTATGGACTCAAGCAGGTCACCGCGCAGGTCATCAAGCAGGTCAACCGTCAAGCTTTTCCAGAGACCCTGTCTTTATTGGCGAGCAACCGGACGTTCGGCGACACCTGGCTCGGCCACGAAAAGACGCTCACCGTCGTCTATCGCTATGACGGCGGCCCAACGTTCGTGGCGACGGCTTCGGAAGGCCAGACGCTGAACATCGGCGCCCAGCAGTTCGAGCAAGCTATCCGGGCTCCGGCCCCAGCGCAGCAAGACGCCGCCGCCCAGCCATTACTGACCGTATGGGGCGCCAGCTTCGGCTGCGCCGACGTGAGCGCGACGGTACGCAACCTTGTAGACCGCTCGGCTGGAACCTTATCCCTGCTCGCCGACAGCGCCACCTTCGGCGAGGACGGCAAAGGCAAGCGCAACACCTTCGTCATCGTGGCCAGCTATTGCGGCCAGATTCCATTCATCGACATCGTCGTCGAGGACAATCCCTATGCGCTCAGCTACCGTCCGCCGCTGCACATCCTGAGCGCCTTCTATGGCCTGAAGGACGTCACCGACATCGTCCGCGCCAGCGTGAGCCGTCGCAGGCTGTCCGTCGCCGCCTCCAGCAGCGTATTCGGCGACGGTTGGCCGGCCATGCGCAAGACCCTGCACGTGGTCTACCAGTACGCCGACCGTAAGCCAGAAATAGCCGCGACGACCGAGAACCAGCTTCTACACATCGACTACGACCCGGCCGCTCCCGCCGGACAGGCGGCGCTCGACCCACGCGCCCTGAACATCATCGCCGCCGCCTACGGGCCGGTCGACGTCACGGAAAAAGTCGCCGCGCTGGTGGAGAATGGAAGCCTGTCGTTCACGGCCGACAGCTCGACCTTCGGCGACACCTGGCCGGCCGCCGTCAAGTCGTTCTCGATGGTTTATAGCTGGGGCGTGGCGGGGGTATCGAGCGTCAACGTACCCGAAGATACGCCGGTCTCGATCACCCAGCCCGAGCCAACGTTCACCACTGACAGAAACTTCGTCTCGCTGGCCGGAGCGCTCGCCACCGGCGACGAGATCAAGCTCCAGACCGCGGCAGGCGGTTACTGGTCGATCGCCGCCGACGGCCAGATCACGGCGCTCGGGACCTCGAGTGACGCGGCCGAGGTGTTCACCATTGGCGTACCCGAGGCCCTGGATGCACCCGCCATTACCCTGCAATGCCGTGACGGCAGCTACCTGAGCGCGGACGGCGACGGCACCTTGCGTGCCGGCGGCAGCGCACAGGATGCGATCCAGTTGATGGCATCGCTCCAGGCAAATGGCGCCATCAATATCGGCGTCGTCGGTGGCGCGGGAGCGCCGTTCCTCGCGGTGACCGCAAGCGGCGCCATTGCAGTGGACGGCAGCTACGAGACCAATTTTTCCACCTGCTTCAACCTGCTGCTGAACCCCACGCGGGCCGGCAATGCCAGCCATTTGCAAGCCTTCGCCAGCGCGACGATGCTGGACGGTCCGGTCGACATGAAGCTGGTGAAAGTCGTTTGGAAGCTCACAGGCGGCTGCTTTCTAGCCGCCGGCCTTGGCCGGCTGCTCGGCGACCAGCAGCAGATCGGTCTCGCCTTGTACCGCTTTCTGCGGCGCTATCCTGGCGTGATGAACAGGATCGCGATCCTGATCGCGACCATCGACTGCAACCGCGCGATGCCGGCGAGCGCCTTGCTGGGCGTGCTCAAGGCGATTCACGAGGCGGGCATCCTCATGCCGGTGCTGCGCATGACGCTTGCGACGACTGGATGGATGGGGATCTCGTGGGCCATCGTTACGATCCTGACGAAAGTGCAGGGCGGTGTCACGAGTGCCGGTGCGACGGCAGGGAGCGAACTGGGCGAGAGCTTCTCGGACTGGGCTTACGAGACCACAATGGACATGCTCGACTACATCAATTCCACGGGCGGCACCGCACTCATGCTTGCGTATGAGCGCATGGTCAGTGCGGACCAACCGATGTTACGGCGTGGGCAGGGTGGTGGTGTGTCCAGCCTGCGTGCGCGGATGGGGCCGCAGGATATTGCTGGCTCGACTCTCGGTCCTATGCCGCGACCTTTTCCTGCACAGGTGTAAGCTGTGAGGTCGAGGCCGCGTAGTCATGGTATTACTTTGGTGGATCCATTCCATTGGTAACTTCACCCTCTGGAAAATTGTTGATCTCCATTGAAGGATCCATACCATTAACTACATCGGCCTCCGGGAAGTTATTGATCTCCATTGGAGGATCGATGCCGTTGCCAACTTCGCCCGCAGGGTCGCTGTAGGCAACCACGACCACGTGTTCGCCATCCACCGCTCCCGCATGATGCATCACGACGGAAGCATCCTGCGCCATCGCGGTCGCCATGCCGAAAACCATACCGATCGCGCAAATTAACTGAATCGAGCGGGCCAAGAGTTTTGCCATCATATTTTCAAACCTCCCCAAATAAACACGGAAATTTCCGATCAGAAATGAAATCACTTGGCTTCACAATCGTCAATGCATAAAGGGTATTTCTAGTGCCTGCGCAGAAATATCCTGCATGAATCACCACTTCCCCAGCCACATCCCCCAGCTCGGTTATACTGTGTTTTTATACAGTATTGGCTGTTCAGCAGCCCCCCCCCAGCGTGACCAAGCCCACCCCCACCGCCCAGCCCCCGGCATCCCAAGCCCAGACGCTGCCCCCCTACGCCGAGTTGTTCTGCCTTTCGAACTTCTCGTTCCTGCAAGGGGCCTCGCACGCCGAGGAGCTGGTCGCGCGCGCGGTGCAGCTGGGGTACTTCGCGCTGGCCCTCACCGACGAATGCTCGCTGGCCGGCGTCGTGCGCGCCCACGCCGAAGCGAAAAGCGCCAACCTGCCCCTGATCATCGGCGCCCACTTCCACCTCAAGAACCCTGACGGCGCCCCGGCCCCCTCGCTGATCCTGCTGGCGCAAAACCGCAACGGCTACGGCAACCTGTCCGAACTGATCACGATCGGCCGCACGCGCAGCGAGAAGGGCACCTATCTGCTCACGCCCGACGACCTGGCCAATCCCGTCCCGGAATACGCGCACCTGCAACACATGCCCGACTGCCTGGCGATCCTGTTGCCGCCATACCCCGGCCACGAAGCCCAGGACGTCGACCGCCTGCACGCCCAGGCCGCATGGATGGCCACCACCTTCCCGGGCCGCGCCTGGCTCGGTCTCACCCAGCTGCACCGCGCTTTCGACGACGCCCACCGCGCCACGGTGGAAGAGGTGGGCTGGCAGCATGGCCTGCCGATCGTCGCGCTGGGCCACGTCTGCATGCACGTCCGTTCGCGCAAGCCCTTGCAGGACACCTTGAGCGCAACGCGCCTGGGCAAACCGGTGGGCGCCTGCGGCTACGGCCTGGCGCAGAACGCCGAGCAGCACCTGCGCGCGCGCCTGCGCCTGGCCAATATCTATTCGCGCGAGGCGCTGGCCGAGACGGTGCGCATCGCGCGCCTGTGCACCTTCTCGCTCGACGAACTGCGCTACGAATACCCGGATGAGGTGGTCCCCGAAGGCCACGATGCCAGCAGCTACCTGCGCAGCGAAACCTGGATCGGCGCGCACCGGCGCTTCCGCGACGGTGTGCCGGCCAAGGTGCAGGCCCAGATCGAGTACGAGCTCGAACTGATCGCCGAGATGGGTTACGAACACTACTTCCTGACGGTGTACGACATCGTGCGCTACGCGCGCTCGCAACACATCCTGTGCCAGGGCCGCGGCTCGGCCGCCAACTCGGCGGTGTGCTACTGCCTCGGCATCACCGAGGTGGATCCGGCCCGCGCCAGCCTGCTGTTCGAGCGCTTCATCTCGCGCGAGCGCAACGAGCCGCCCGACATCGACGTCGACTTCGAACACCAGCGGCGCGAAGAGGTCATCCAGTACATCTACAACAAGTACGGCCGCCAGCGGGCGGCGCTGGCCGCGGTGGTGATCAGCTACCGGCCCAAGAGCGCGCTGCGCGACAGCGGGCGGGCGCTCGGCATCGACCTTGCCATCGTCGAGAAGGTGGCCAAGACCCATCACTGGTTCGACAGCCGCGCCGATCTGCTGGGCCGCCTGGCCGAGAGCGGCCTCGATCCCGAGGCGCCGCTGTCGCGCCAGTGGGCCACGCTGGCGCAGTCGCTGCTGAACTTCCCGCGCCACCTGTCCCAGCATCCGGGCGGCTTCGTGATCGCGAAAGGGAAACTCTCGCGCCTGGTGCCGATCGAGAACGCGACGATGGCGGACCGCAGCGTCATCCAGTGGGACAAGAACGACCTCGAAGAGCTGGGCCTGATGAAGGTCGACGTGCTGGCGCTGGGCATGCTGTCGATGATGCGGCGCGGCCTGGAGCTGGTGGGCCAGCGCTATGGCGACGTGTTCGAGATGCAGGACATCCCGCTCGAGGACAGCGCCACCTACGACATGATCTGCCAGGCCGATACCATCGGCGTGTTCCAGATCGAATCGCGCGCGCAGATGAGCATGTTGCCGCGCATGCTGCCGCGCCGCTTCTATGACCTGGTGATCGAGGTGGCGGTGGTGCGGCCCGGCCCGATCCAGGGCGGCATGGTCCATCCCTACCTGCGCCGGCGCCAGGGCCTTGAGCCGGTCGAGTATCCGAGCCCCGAGATGAAGGTCGCGCTCGGCCGCACCCTGGGCGTGCCGATCTTCCAGGAGCAGGTGATGCAGGTGGCGATCCTGGGCGCCGGCTTCACGCCGGGCGAGGCGGATCAACTGCGGCGCGCGATGGCGGCCTGGAAGCGCAAGGGCGGCCTCGAAAAATACTACGAGCGCATCGTCGGCGGCATGCTCGAACGCGGCTACCAGCAGGAATTCGCCGAGGCGATCTTCAGCCAGATCCAGGGCTTCGGCGAGTACGGCTTCCCCGAATCGCACGCGGCCAGCTTCGCGCTGCTGGCCTATGCCAGCTCATGGCTCAAGTGCCACGAGCCGGCCGCCTTTCTCTGCGCGCTGCTCAACAGCCAGCCGATGGGGTTTTATAGTCCCTCGCAACTGGTACAGGATGCGCGCCGCCACGGCATCGAGGTGCGGCCGGTCGACGTCGCCGTCAGCGGCTGGGATTCGGCGCTGGAAGAGTACGACCCCGTCGACCGCTCGCGCCAGCCGGCGGTGCGGCTGGGCTTCTCGCTACAGCGCGGCATGAGCCAGGAGGCGGCCGAACGCATCGAGCAGGCGCGCGCCGTGCGGCCTTTCGACAGCGTGGCCGACCTGGCGCGGCGCGCGCATCTCGACCGGGGCGACCTGCAGGTGCTGGCCGCGTCCAACGCCCTGCGCTCGCTGGCCGGGCACCGGCGCGAAGCCCTGTGGCAGGCCTCGGGCGCGGCGCCCGACAAGGATCTGTTGCGCCCGACCGTGCCGCGTGAAGAAACGCCGGCCTTGCAGGCACCGAGCGAAGGAGAAGAGATCGTCGGCGACTACCGCGCGCAGGGATTGACGCTCGGCCGCCATCCGCTGGCGCTGCTGCGCGCGCGCCTGCTCAAGCAGCGCTTCATGCCGGCTTCAAGCCTGATGGATTTCCAGGATGGCCAACTGGCGCGCGCCTGCGGCCTGGTCACGGTGCGCCAGCGTCCCGGCACGGCCAAGGGCGTGCTGTTCATGACGCTCGAAGACGAAACCGGCAACGTCAATGTGATCGTGTGGCCGACCCTGGTCGAGCAGCAACGGCGCGAAGTGCTCAACGCGCCGCTGCTCGGGGTGTACGGCATCTGGCAGCGCCAGGGAGAAGTGCGCCACCTGGTGGCCAAGCGGCTGGTGGACTTGTCGCACCTGCTGGGAGGGCTGGATGCGCGCAGCAGGGATTTTTGTTGATTAGGCGGTCGCCAATTTCATGGTGCGTTTGCCGACGGCCACGCGGGCGGTCCGCAGCGGCGCACCCGCCTGCAACTGAAACACCTGCAAGGCTTGCGACACCTCGTCGGTCTGCCGCGCCAAGGTCGCCGTCGCGGCGGCCGCTTCCTCCACCAGCGCCGCGTTCTGCTGCGTGATCGCGTCGAGCTGCGTCACCGCCTGGTTCACCTGGCCGATGCCGCCCGACTGTTCGCGTGTCGCGCCCGCGATTTCGTCCATCACGCGGGTCACCTGGTCGACCGCGCTCACCACTTCCTGGATCGCCGCGCCGGCCGCCACGCTCAGGCGGTTGCCGCTCTCGACGTCGACGATCGAGGCGTCGATCAGCGCCTTGATCTCCTTGGCCGCCACCGCGCTGCGCTGGGCCAGCGTGCGCACTTCGCCCGCCACCACCGCGAAGCCGCGGCCCTGTTCGCCCGCACGCGCCGCTTCCACGGCGGCGTTCAGGGCCAGGATATTGGTCTGGAAGGCGATGCCGTCGATCATGCCGACGATGTCGAGCACCTTGTGCGACGAGGCGCTGATCGCTTCCATCGTGCTCACCACCTCGGTGACGGTGCGCTGGCCGTTGCCGGCCGTCGCCGCGGCGCGGCGCGCCAGGTCGCTGGCTGCGTTCACGCTGTCGGCGCTTTGCGCCACGTTATGGGTCAGCTGTTCCATGCTGGCCGCCGTCTCCTGCAGGTTTGAGGATTGCGTCTCGGTGCGGCTCGACAGGTCCATATTGCCGGTCGCGATTTCGCCGGTGGCGTGACGGATCTCGTCGAAGTTGGCGCGCACGTCGCCGATCACGCTGAACAGGTTCACCGCAGACTGGCGCAGGGCCGCCACCAGCTGGCCCATCTCGTCGTCACGGCGCGGCGCCAGGCGGCAGGTGAGGTCGCCGCCGGCCAGGCGGCGCGCGAAGCCGGAGGCCTCGGCCAGCGGCGCCAGCACGTTGCGGCGCAGGCTGGCCCACAGGCCCAGCACCATCACCAGCGAAGCGGCCAGCGACAACAAGGTCCACGCCGGCAGGCCGTCGCGCCAGCATTCGAGCGTGATCGCCGCCAGCAGCAGCGTCAACAGGCCCATGCCGCCGTTGACCTGGGTGCGCAGCGGCAGCCGCCCCAGCGCCGCCAGGCGGCCGCGCAGGCCGCCGTGTTCGACGCGGCCGTTGCGCAAGACCAGGCCGCGCGGGTTGCCGGCCTTGAATTCGGCATACAGCGCCGCCGCCTCGCGTACCTGCTCGCGCGTTGGCTTGGTGCGCACCGACATATAGCCGGTTGCCTGGCCGTTCTCGAGCACCGGCGTCACATTCGCATACACCCAGTAATAATCGCCGTTCTTGCAGCGGTTCTTGACCATGCCGCTCCACGGCCGCCCGGCGCGGATCGCCTGCCACATGTCGGCGAAGGCCTCTACCGGCATGTCCGGATGGCGCAGGATGTTCTGCGGCGCGCCGATCAGCTCCTCCTCGGTGAAGCCGCTCACCTGCACGAAATACGGGTTCGCATAGCGGATATTGCCCTGCAAATCGGTGGTCGAAACGATGGTCTTGCCGTCGGCGAGCTGGTATTCGTTAGCGGTGATCGGGGTGTTCAGGCGCATATGGGTTCTTTCAACAGGGCAACAGAGCGTGAAAAAGTATAGCGACAGCCAATGGCACCGTCTGCGGTTCAAGCCATGAATTCAGCAAAAATACAACGATAAATCAGCAAAATCACTAACTGACTTTCGGGCCGGTTTCCATGCCGGCCAGGGCCGCCACAAAAGGCCCGGTCATTGTTGATAGAATGGAACCAGGAATGAAGAACGCCACCACAGGATGACCATGGATAAAACGAGCCGCAGCAGGGGCAGGGGAACGGGACGGGCGACGCTCGAGCAGGTGGCGGGCATGGCCGGCGTGTCGATCATGACCGCCTCGCGCGCGCTGAGCCAGCCGCAGATGGTCTCCGAGGTCACCCGCGTCAAGGTGGAGCGCGCGGTGGCGGAACTCGGCTACGTGCCCAACCGAGCCGCGCGCGCGCTGGCCTCGTCGCAATCGCATGTGATCGTGGTGCTGGTGCCGTCGTTTTCCAATGCCGTGTTCACCGCCGTCCTCGAAGGCATCCACGACGCCGTCGCGCCGGGCCAGTACCAGCTCCTGATCGGCAATACCTATTATTCGCAGGCCGAGGAAGAAAAGCTGCTGCGCACCTATCTGCAATCGAGCCCGGACGGCATCCTGTTCTCGAGCCAGACCCACAGCCCGGCCGTGACGAAGATGCTGGAAGCATCGCAGGTGCCGTCGGTGTCGATGATGGACCTGTCCGACGATGCCGGCGCCTTGTCGGTCGGCTTCTCGCAGTTCGAGGCCGGCATGGAGATGACGCGCCACCTGCTCAAGAAGGGCTACCGCCGCATCGGTTTCATCGGCGCCCAGCTCGATGAACGCACCCTGCGCCGCGCCGACGGCTACCGCGCCGCGATGGTCGAGGCGGGCCTGGCCGACCCACGGCTCGAGCTGATGGTGCCGGAACGTTCCACGATCGCGCTCGGCGCCGAGTTGATGGGGCAGATGATGGCGAACATGCCCGACTGCGACGCCGTCTTCTGCTGCAACGACGACCTGGCCCACGGCGCCGTCTACCACTGCCAGCGCCACGGCATCCGCATCCCGCAAGAGATCGCCGTCTGCGGCTTCAACGACTTGCCGGCGTCGGCGTGGATGATGCCGTCGCTTACCACCATCGACACGCCGCGCTACCAGATCGGCTTCGAAGCCGCCAGCCTGCTGCTGCAGGTGATCAAGGGCCAGGAGCCCGAACGCAAGCGCATCGACCTGGGATTTACCCTGCGCGAGCGCGAGAGCGCCTGAGCCGGCGAGGTTCAGTAGGTTTTATAAGGCAGGAATTTACCCGACAAGACCACGTTGACGCGGTCGCCTTTTGGATCTTCGGTGCGCTGGATATCCATCGAAAAGTCGATCGCGCTCATGATGCCATCGCCAAATTCTTCGTGGATCAGTTCCTTGATCGTGGTGCCGTACACGTTCACCAGTTCGTACCAGCGATAGATCAGCGGATCGGTCGGCACCGCGGTGGGCAGCGATCCCTTGTAGGGCACGATCTGCAGCCAGGCGATGGCTTCGTCGGACAACTCGAACATCTTGCCGACCGCCTCGGCCTGCGACTTGGTCAAGGTCATCTGGCCCAGGCAGGCGGCGGTGGTCCATTCCTTCGACAGGCCGGTGGCCTCGGTCACGTCGCGCCATTTGATGCCCTTGCGGACCTTGGCGGACAAGATCATTTTGGTGACGTCTTCACGGCATGAAATCATGTTTGGCTCCATCGATGTGGTGGTATTAAAGGCGGACGCTCAGGCCGAAGCCCGGGCAGGGTAATGGTCGGGCGCGGCATCGTCTTCCAGGCCGGGATGCACGATGCGCGTCTCAGGCGGCTCGGCGCCGTCGGCGCCGGACTGCTGCAGCATCTTCGAACGGCGCACCAGGAAATCGACCAGGTGGTTGCGGATCTTGTAGAACTGGGGCTCGCGGTGGATCGTGGCGCGGCTGCGGTCGGCCGGCAGCGTGTTGACCACGATCTCGGCGATCCGCGCCTGGGGGCCGTTGCTCATCAAGAAAATGCGGTCGGCCAGCAGGATCGCTTCGTCGACGTCGTGGGTGATCATGAAGACGGTCTGGCGCGTGGCCGCGCAGATGCCCAGCAGCTCGTCCTGGATCGTGCCGCGGGTGAGGGCGTCGAGCGCGCCGAACGGTTCGTCCAGCAGCAGCATCTTGGGTTCGACCGCGAAGGCGCGCGCGATGCCCACCCGCTGCTTCATGCCGCCCGAGAGCTCGGCCGGCTTCTTGCGCGCCGCGGCGCAGAGGCCGACCATCTCGATGAAGCGCGCGCCGTGTTCGCGCACCTTGTCGCGCGGCCAGTCGGGATGGCGCGAACGCACGGCGAAGCCGATATTGTCTTCCACGCTCAGCCACGGCAGCAGGGCGTGGTTCTGGAACACCACGCCGCGGTCCAGGCCGGGGCCGGTCACTTCGCGGCCGTCCATGATCACGGTGCCGGCGCTGGCTGCCTCAAGGCCGGCCAGCACGTTCAGGATGGTGCTCTTGCCGCAGCCGGAGTGGCCGATGATGCAGATGAACTCTCCGCGCTCGACCGTGAAACTCACCTGCTCGAACACCGGCGGCTGGCCGGCGCGGTAGGTCTTGGCCAGGCCGTCGACCTGGACGAAGCGGTCATTCGGCATAGGTCACCTTCTTTTGCAGGGCGGCGAACATCAGGTCCAGCGCCATGCCCACGATGCCGATCATGAGCACGGCGAAGAGCACGTTCGCCAGCGACAGGTTGTTCCACTCGTTCCATAAAAAGTAACCGATGCCGTTCCCGCCGATCAGCATTTCGGCGGCGACGATCACCAGCCAGGCGATGCCCATCGAGATCCGCATGCCGGTGATGATGGTCGGCGCCGCCGCCGGCAGGATCACCAGGAAGGCCTTGCGCAGTGGCGACACCTCGAGCGTGCGCGCGACGTTGAGCCAGTCCTTGCGCACGCCGGCCACGCCGAAGGCGGTATTGATCAGCATGGGCCAGATCGAGCAGATGAAGATCACGAAGATGCCCGAGATCGACGAATCCTTGATCGTGTAGAGCGCGATCGGCATCCAGGCCAGCGGCGAGATCGGCTTGAGCACCTGGATGAACGGATCGATCGCGCGGTACAGCAGCGGCGACATGCCGATCACGAAACCGAGCGGGATCGCCACCAGCATCGCCAGCAGATAGCCCAGGCCGACGCGCACCAGCGAATGCCCCAGCTGGATGCCGATGCCGCGGTCATTCGGGCCGTTGTCGTAGAACGGATCGCCCAGGTGGCCGGCCGCCAGCCGCGCGAACTGGGCCGGCGTGGGAAAGCCGCTGCCCGCATCGGACGCCGGGGCCGCGGCGGTTACCGGCGCCTGTCCCATCAGGGCCGCGTATTCGGCTTCCTCGGCGCTCATCGCCGCCACCGGCGCCGCGGCGCGCGGCGCGGTGGCGATGTGCCACACGCCGACCACGACCAGCAGCAGCGCCAGCGACAACAGCGTCGCCCTGAACCTGAGTTGCTTGTGCATGGGCGTCTCCGGTGTCAGGCGCGCTTGATCGCGAAGCTGTCCAGGTAGGCCTGCGGCTTGGCCGGGTCGTAGGTCTTGCCCATGATCGTGAACGGGCGGTAGCCGCTCGCCGCGGCGGCCGGCGCCGGCATGCCGAGGGCCGCCATCTGCTTGCGCGCATCGGTCAGCAGGAACACCTGCTCGGCCAGCGCCTTGTAGTTGACGTCGCCCTTCAGGTAGCCCCAGCGCTTCATCTGCGTCAGCATCCAGGTCGCCATCGAATACCAAGGCAGGGCGTCGAAGTCGGCGCGGTCCGGCTCGTTGCGCACCTTGCCCAGGCCATCGGCGAAGCGGCCGGAAAGCGCCTGCAGCACCACGGTCTCGGGCTGGTTCAGGTAGGCCGGCTTGCTGATGGCCTTGGCGATCTCGGGCCTGTTCTCGGCCTTGTGCGCCATCGCGGTGGCATTCAGGATGGCGCGGTACAGCGCGGCGAAGGTGTTCGGGTTCTGGTCGATGAAGGCCTGCGAGGCGCCGAAGGCGCAGCAGGGGTGGCCGTTCCAGATGTCCTTGGTGAGGATGTGGATGAAGCCGACCTGGTCGAACACGGCGCGCTGGTTGAACGGATCTGGGCCGAGGAAGCCGTCGATATTCCCGGCGCGCAGGTTGGCGACCATCTCGGGCGGCGGCGTCACGCGCAGCTGGACGTCGCGGTCCGGGTCCAGCCCATGCTCGGCCAGGTAGTAGCGCAGCAGGAAGTTGTGGACCGAGTACTCGAAGGGGATCGCGAACTTGAAGCCCTTCCAGTTGCGCGGGTCGCGGTTGTCCTTGTGCTTGAGCGCGAGCGTGATCGCCTGGCCGTTGATGTTCTGGATGGTGGCGACGCGCATCGGCTGCGGCGTGCCGCCCTGGCCGATCGACATCGCCAGCGGCATCGGCGCCAGGAAGTGCGAGGCATCGAGCTCGCGGTTGATCATCTGGTCGCGCACCAGCGCCCAGCCGGCGGTCTTGCTGAGGGTGACGTTCAGGCCCTGCGCCTTGTACATGCCCATCGGGTCGGCCATGATCAAGGGGGTGGCGCAGTTGATCGGGATGAATCCGATCTTGAGGTCCTTCTTCTCGAGCGCGCCCGTTTTTTCCATCGCGTTGGCCTGCAGGCTGGCCAGCGGCAGCAGCGAACCGATCGCCGCCATCAGCGTCGGCGCGCCCACCGCCTTGATCAGGTCGCGTCGCGTCGCGTCATGGGGAAACAGGGCGCGCACCGCGGCCGCCTCGACGAAGTCGCCCGACAGCGCTTCGGCATCGCCGGCGCGCCGCAGCCGGGCGGCTTGCGCCTGGCGATCGTGCTCGTCCTGGGAACCGTGCCTGCCGCAGGGGCAGCCGTTGAGTGAAGACTCGGTCGAATAGGGGCGGTACAGATTCTCATCTTTCATTGGCGAAGATCCCTGGTAGTGGTGATGACGCAAAAAATGAAACGGCGCGGCCTGACCATGCTGACAGCAAGAGCTGTGCCATATGGAATCGGGAAAAGGTAAGCCATTCATTTCAAAGACGAAATGACGCTTTATGCGTCGGCAAGCAGAGGCAGGGCGGCGTCTCCAATTTCCACCAGCAGGCACCGGCGCCGCGCATCTGCCCAACCGTGGTGCATGAGCGCTTTACATCCTTTATGCGCAGACGCTACAATCGCCTTATCGATGTTAGCGTTAACATAAAGAAATGACGACACAAGCGCGAGACGACAACAAGGGAATGGCCTGGGTAGTCATGGGTGTGAGCGGCTGCGGCAAGAGCAGCATCGGCGAAAAGCTGGCCGCCGCGCTTGGGGTGCCGTTCATCGAGGGCGACGCCTTCCATTCGCAGGCCAATATCGCCAAGATGTCGGCTGGCACCGCGCTGACCGACGACGACCGTCGCGACTGGCTCCTGAACCTGCGCGACAAGCTCGCCGCACGCGAGGGCGGGGCGGTGCTGTCGTGTTCCTCGCTCAAGCGCGCCTATCGTGACCTGCTGCGCGGCGCCGGTGGCGACGTGCGCTTCGCGCACCTGGCCGGCGAGCGCAGTCTGCTCCTGGAGCGCGTCAGCAATCGCCCCGGCCACTACATGCCGCCGTCGCTGCTCGACAGCCAGCTGAGCACTCTCGAACCCCTGCAGCCGGACGAAACCGGCATCACCCTCGACATCCGCGACAGCCAGGAACAACTGGTCGAGCACATCCTCGCCAGCATCCGCTCGTAATCCAGCGCCACCAGTTGCCCGCCCGCATGCATATGCCGGCGGGGTAATCGCGCGCGCGCCATTCGTATCCAATAGACACGTCCAGAAAATCAGACTATATTTTCCTTTCCGATTTGGAAAGGTTTCCAATCCCGTATTCCACACGAATCCGCACGACAGCATTCGAGACCAACGCATAAGTTGGCGAGCCGCGGCACGGCCAAACGGCACGGCCGCATTTCTTGTAGTGAGATAAGAGGAGTCGACGTGAATAACCAGAACCAGAATCATCGCTCGAGATGGAAACCTTTCCATGCGCTCGCAGCCGGCATCCTGCTGGCCTGTGGGGCGCAGGCCGCGGCCAGCGTCACCAATCCGGTGATCGGCCAGCTGCTGTGGTCGGAGGAGTTCAACGGCAACAGCGTGAACACCAGTGTGTGGAATCTGCAGGACGGTAACGGCTGCCAGATCGGCCTGTGCGGCTACGGCAACGCCGAGCTGCAGTACTACAGCCCCAATAACGCCAGCATCGTCAACGTGCCCTTTGAATCGGGAACGCGCGCGCTGGCGATCCAGGCGCGCAGCCAGACGATCGGCAGCAATGTCTTCACCTCGGCCCGTCTCGACACCAAGAACAAGGTGCAGGTGCAGTACGGGATGATCGAGGTGCGCATGGCCGCGCCGAACCTCGGCACCGGCTTGTGGCCGGCCGCGTGGATGCTGGGCGTGAGCCCGCAGACCTGGCCGCGCAACGGCGAGATCGACATCATGGAGGCGGGCCACAAGGCGTCCGAGCGGGCGCACGGCAACGCGCCGTCGTCGAACCACTTCGTCGGCTCGAACGTGATCACCTGGCAGCAGGCCGCCTGCGTGCCCGGCAACGAAAGCTGCGCCGCCTCGACCGCGTGGCAGACCAAGAACTGGTACGTGCCCCAGAACTCGCTCGCGAACCGCTTCGTCATCTACCGCTTCTATTGGGACGAGAGCCAGATGCGCTTCACGACGGTCGACAACGGCGTCGAGCACAATATGTACAACGCGCCGCTGCCGGTCAATTCAGCAGCATTGCAGGCGCCGTTCTACCTGCTGCTGAACATGGCCGTGGGCGGCAACTTCACCGACGCCGCCAACCCGGGCCAGGTCACGGCGCCGCTGCCCGGCACCATGTACGTCGACTATGTGCGCGTGTACCAGATGGACGGCAAGGGCCAGGTGAAGCTGGGCGACCAGACCGTGCCGGAAGTCGCAGGCAAGTTCGGCGTGTTCACCGACACCACGGCGGTCAACAACAAGCTGGTGGCGGGGACGAGCTCCGACATCTTCCTGTGGAACGCCGCCTCCACCGGCGCCGGCAACACCGCACCGTTCGAGGGCAACAACGTCATCGCCTGGAACTACACGACGCCGGGCCAGTGGTTCGGCGGCGGCATCCAGGCGCGCCAGGCGCGCAACCTCAGTAACTACCGCGCCAACGGCACCGTGAAGTTCCGCATCCGGATCCCGGCCAATGTCGGCTTCAGGATCGGCATCGGCGACACCTACACGAACCAGAACTGGGTGAACTTCCCGGCCAATACCACGGCGTATGGCCTGACGCGCAACGGGCAGTGGGGCCAGGCCTCGATTCCCGTCTCGACCCTGCTCGGGCCCCTGGTCGCGGCGCAGTCGCTCCACGATATCTTCATGATCTCGAGCATCGACGGCGCGCTGCCCTCATCGAGCTTCCAGTTCGCGATCGACGATATCGTGTGGGAGTCGGGCGGCGGCGGCACCACGCCGCAGCCGGAACCGAGCGGCCCGACCTCGGTCAGCCAGACCTCGTCGACGATGCTGCAGTTCCGCACCACCACCGGCAGCTGGGCCGACGTGCATTACACCGTCAACAACGGGCCGCAGCAGAACGTGCGCATGCAGCTCAGCGGCGCCAACAACACGTACACGGCGGGCGGGCTGAAGATCGGGGACGTGGTGCGCTACTGGTTCACCTACTGGGACGCGCAGCGCGGGTTCGCGGTGGATACGCAGCAGCAGACGCATACGATGCAATGACCGGACCGGTCATGGAACCGTGACATCCAGGCGGTAGGTGCGGCCCGCTTCGATCCTGTCGATGCGGGCCGCTGGCAGGGCGATGCCATCGCAGGCCACCTCGACCCGGTCGACCGCACCACGCTTGATCTCGACCTCGAAGGTCGCGCCGCGGAAGCGCCGCGTCACCGTCATGCCGTCCCAGCTGGAGGGCAGTTGCGGCGCCACCGTCAGGCCTTTCAGGTCTCCCTTCAGGCCGCACAGGCCCTCGATCAGGCAGCGATAGACCCAGGCCACGGTGCCTGTGTTGAACAACTGGCTCGAGCGGCCGGCGGTGCGCGGATATTCCTTGTAGGCGCCGCGGTAGTAATTGGGGATGAACACCGGCAGCTGGCCGCGCTGCAGGTAGTCGTCCAGGCCGGGGCCGGGGATCATCTTGCGCAGCGCGTCGAAGGCGCGGTCGGCTTCGCCGATCGTGTACAGGCTGTAGATGTAGAACACCGCGGCGTGGTTGTACACGGCGCCGTTCTCGGCCGAGCCGGGGTGCTTTTGCGTGACGCGGCCGACGTCCTCGCGCATGCCGCTGTAGGGCGGCGCGAACATCTGCACGCCGTAGGGCGTGCGCAACTGCTCGTCGATCGCCTCCAGCATCAGTGCGCGCTGCTTGGCGCTGGCGGCGCCCGAGAGGAACGCCCAGCTTTGCGGGTTCAGGTAGATGCGGCCTTCGGTGTCGCTGGCGACGCCGAACTTGACGTTGTCGTCGGTGATGCCGCGTGCGAACCAGGCGCCATCCCACAGATGGGCTTCGGCGGCGCCGTTCATCGCTTCGGCGCCGGCGCGGTAGCGCGTCAGCGAAGCGGCGTCGCCGCGCGCCGCGCACACGTCGGCCCACAGGTTCAGCGCGTAGGCCGCTGCCACCGTCAGCCAGCCCGAGACGCCGCGGCCCTTGTAGCCGACCATATTCATCGGATCGCACCAGTCGCCCTGCTCGATATAGGACAGGCCGCGCGCATCGCGCCGCTGCAACAGCCAGTCCATCGCCAGCGAGATGCGTTCATATGCGCTCTTGACGACGCCGTCGTGAGTGGCGACCGGCACGTCGAGGATGGCGTCGTCGCCCGTCTCGTCGAGGTAGGCGCGCAGGCATACCGGCAGCCATACGCAGTGGTCGGTGTGCGGGATCTGGTTGATGTATTTCAGTTCGGCGCCTTCGAACAACAGGATCCCGTCCGGCATCGCGCCATTGGCTTCCTGCTGGCTCAGCGCGTGCAGGAAGGCGGCGCGCGCCGCCGCCGGCTTGACGAAGGCCATGCCCATATTGTCCTGCAGGTAGTTGCGGGTCTGCGGGTCGGTGCTCAGGCGGTTGACGTCGCCGTGGTAGTAGACCTGGCGCGCGAGCCAGGTGTTGACGAAGTTGTCGAGCTCACGGTCCGGGGTCGCAATCCAGAGCACGCCTTCTCCTTCCGCGATATAGGCCGCGTAGTCGCGCGCCGCCGCGGCGAAGCCTTGTTCGCTCAGGTATTTTTCGCGCAGGGACGCGATCTCGGCATCGTCGAAGGCAGGGCCGAACAGGAAGCGGCGCGTGGTGGCTTCGCTCGGCGCCAGCGCCAGGCGGTACTGGACCACGGCGGTCGGCGTCTCGTAGCGCGCGTCGCCGCAGCCCAGGCGTTCGCCCGCCAGCGCGGACGGCGCATGCAGGCCGCCTTCGCCTTCGAAGGCGATCTGGCCAACCTCCCAGGCGTCCGGCGCCTGCTCGCACAGCAGCACCGTACGGTCCTTGAAGAGGCGGTTCTTGAAATAGTCTTCCAGCTTCTGGTAGGGCGTGACGCTGGAAGCGACGATGCCACCCAGGTCGTGGCGGTACTCGCTCGATTGGTTCATCCACGACATATAGCCGATCGTGAAATAGGGGTAGACGCTGATGCGGCGCGGGCGGTCCGACAGGTTCGTCACTTCCATCGACCACAGCTCGGCGACGTCGTCCACCGGCAGGCCGAGCACGAGTTCGATGCGGATGCCGAATTTCTCGACGGTCCAGCGCAGGTCATGGCGGCCGACCGAGAATTCGAAGCGGTCCACGCCGCCGCGCACCGGCTCGTAGGGCGCCGAGAACAGCTCGCCCGTGTCTTCGTCCTTCACGTAGAAGAAGCGGCCCGGATGGTGGGCATAGTAATGCTGCTCCGGCTGCATGAAGGACTTGGCCTGCATGTTCGGCGCATGCGAATACTTGCTCGGCTCCGGCTGCATGAACTGGGCGGTGGCATAGCCGCGGCAGGTCGACTGGATCATCATCCTGCGGTTCCACAGGAAGCCGCCGGCCTGCGGCATCGCGGTGGGGCTGGTCAGCACATAACGGTCGTCTTGCGGGTGCAGCATGGATGGGATCTCCAGTGTTTTCATGGCGCCGCCTTGCGCGCCGCCAGATCGAGCTGGATGCGCGCCAGCAGCTTGCCGTCGAGGTTATAGAAGCACATGACCAGCACCGCCAGCAGGGCGAACGAGGCCGGCACGAAAGACATCAGCCACACGATGCCGGCTTGCGAGCCGGTCGTTTGCGCCGCATTCGGCACGTAGCCCAGCGCGGTGAACACGGCGCCGATCACGCTCACCGCGACCGCGGTGCCGAGCTTTTGCGAGAAGGTGGCGGCGGCGAAGGTCATGGCGGTGGCGCGGCGGCCGGTGGTCCATTCGTTGTAGTCGGCGGTGTCGGCGTACATCGAGAAGGCCAGCGGCGACTTGGGGCCGAGCACGAAGCCGGTAGCGGCCTGCAGCGCGAACATCAGGTCGATGCGGTCGCCGGGAATCAGGAAGAAGGCGGCCGAGAACACCGCGGTCGCGCTCATCAGGACGATCATGAGCAGCTTCTTGTCGACGTAGCGGGTCATGAGCGGCGTGCAGGCCGCGCCGATGGCGGCGAAGATCATATAGGTCGGCACGAAGCTGGCCATCAGCTCGGGGCGTTCGACCACGTACTTGAAGTAGTAGGCCGAGGTGGTGGTGCGCAGGGTGATGGTCACCATGATCACCAGGGCCAGCACGAACAGCACCACCCAGGGACGGTTGGCGGCCAGGTCGCGGATGTCGCGCAGCACGTCGCTCTTCTGGCCGGGCGGCGGGGCGATCCGCTCGCGCGTGTTGGCAAAGGTGATCAGGAACATCAGCGCGGCGGCGATGCTCCAGGCGACCATGGTCAGCTGCCAGCCGCGTTCATCGTCGCCGGCACCGAGCCACCCCACCATGGCCGGCGTGGCGGCGGTCACCAGGGTGGAACCGGCGAAGGCGAAGATGAAGCGCAGGCCGTTGATGGTCGAGCGCTCCTGCGGGTCGGCCGACATCACGCCGGACAGCGCGTTATACGGGATGTTGACGCAGGTGTAGAACACCATCATCGCCAGGTAGCTGGCGTAGGCCCAGATGAGTTTACCGTCGGCGTCGAGGTCGGGCGTGGTGTAGGTGAGCACGGCGGCGGCGCCGAGCGGGATCGACATCCAGACCAGGTAGGGGCGGAACTTGCCGAAGCGCGTGCTGGTGCGGTCGGCGGCGGCGCCGATCAGCGGGTCGGTGAAGGCGTTGACCAGCTTGATCGAGGCGAGCAGGGTGGCGGCTTGCGCCGCCGAGATGCCGAAGGTATCGGTGTAGAAGATCAGCAGGAAGGTCGCGATATTGGCCCAATAAAAATTGAAGCCCATATCAGCTACGCCATAGCTGAGCTTTTCGCGCCAGCCAAGAGTATTACTGACGCTTTTTTCTTCAGGAACCAGGGCTTCAGGCGCGCGCTTGAGCATGGTTTGTCTCCGAGTATATTTTTGTGCGACGACGGAGAGTAGACGTCCACCGTGCCTTGAATGATAACGCTAACATCAGCGGCAAGTATGCGGTGGGGTAAATGGAATGTCAACACACGAGTTGCGCCTGTTTCAGCCGAGATGTGACAGTGCGCGCATCTTGACGAGGCAGACAACTGCTAGCATGAACTGTCCAGTCAACAGGAGAAGCAACGTGTTCGCACCGCCATCGACAATTTTCTTGAAGAGCCAACTGTGCGCCGCTTTGCTGCTCGGCATCCTGGCAAGTCCATCCAGCCGGGCCTGTCGTGTGCCTCCACTCGAGCAGATGGTCACGCCTGAAGCGCAGATCGCCATGGCCGTGGATGTCTCCGTTGCCAAAGTCGTCAGGGAGACGCCTACATCGATTCCCGGAGGCGGAGGACGCCTGACGGTGGAATACGAGTTCGAGGTACAAGAGCGCATTCAGGGTTTACCTGTACGGCGGTTCATTGTTGTCGGCGCAGCTGGAGAAACGCGGCCGCGGCCGTCATCCACCGACCATAGCGACGAACAGTTCTGGAGGCGGGGCGGAGGTCGCTTGTACAACGATTCCGACTGCGTGCTCCGACCGGACTTCGAGATGGGCGAGATGTATCTGGTTTTCCGTGGCAAGCCTGCCACCTGGCGCAGCTTCGAACACATCGAAACCGTGCGCGGCCGGCCCAATCCGAACGACAAGTGGCTGGCCTACGTGAAGGAACAGCTGGAAGGCCGGCGCCAATGAAAAAGCCGCCGTGCCTGAAAAGGGACGGCGGCTTCTTTTAGGGGCGGTAGACGATCAGAACTCTTCCCATTCCGCCTCATTGACCTTGGCTGGTGCTGCAGGCTTGCCGGTGGTCTTGGTGGCTGCCGGCTTGGCGACAGGCGCCGGCTTGGCCGCCGCACGCGCCACCGGCTTGGCCAGCGCCGGACGTTCCGGCGGCCGCTTCACCGGCGTCACCGGCGCCGCCGGGGTCACATGGCGCGGATCGAGCTTGAACACGTCGACCACCTGCGCCAGGCGCTGCGCCTGGTCTTGCAGCGCTGCGGTGGCGGCGGTGGCTTCCTCGACCAGCGCCGCGTTCTGCTGGGTCGCATTGTCCATCTGGCCCATGGCCTGGTTGACCTGGTCGATGCCGGTGATCTGTTCCTGGCTCGCCGACGAGATCTCTCCCATGATGTCGGTCACGCGCTGGATCGAGTCGACCACTTCGCGCATCGTCGCGCCGGTGTGGTCGACCAGCTTGGTGCCGGTGTCGACCTTCTCGACCGAGTCGCCGATCAGCTGCTTGATTTCCTTGGCGGCGGCGGCCGAGCGCTGCGCCAGCGTGCGCACTTCCGATGCCACGACCGCGAAGCCGCGGCCCTGTTCGCCGGCGCGCGCCGCTTCGACGGCCGCGTTCAGCGCCAGGATATTGGTCTGGAAGGCGATGCCGTCGATGACCGAGATGATGTCGACGATCTTGCGCGACGAATCGTTGATCGAGCCCATAGTGGCGACCACCTGGTCGACCGCCTGGCCGGCCTGGGTGGCGACGCTCGAGGCGGCAATCGCCAGCTGGTTGGCCTGGCGTGCGTTGTCCGCGTTCTGGCGCACGGTGCCGGTCAGTTCTTCCATCGAGGCGGCGGTTTCTTCCAGCGCCGCGGCTTGCTGCTCGGTGCGGCTGGACAGGTCGAAACTGCCGGCCGCGATCTCGCTCGAGGCGCCGCTGATGGTTTGCGTGCCGCTGCGCACTTCGTCGACGATCTTCGACAGCGAGGTATTCATATGGCCCAGCGCGCGCAGCAGGGCGCCGGTTTCGTCGGTCGCCTTGGTGTCGATCTCGACCGTCAGGTCGCCGGCGGCCACCTGCTCGGCCGCATGCACGGCCTGGCGCAGCGGACGGGTGATCGAGCGGGTCAGCAGCCAGGCGAACACGCCGCCCAGCAGCAGGGCGCCGGCGGCCAGCGAGCCGATCACGAAGTTGCCGCGGCTGGCGGTATTGGCGATCAGCTCGGCGCTGGCGGCGATGCGCTTGTGCTGCAGGTCGACCAGTTCCTTGACGCGTTCCTGGTAGGCCTTGGCGGCCGGGTTGAATTGCTGGGTCAGGATCTGTTCCGCAAGTTCGACGTTGCCGTCGGCCTTGGCCTTGACGGCGCCGTCGCGCGCCTTGCTATAGGCGGTGCGGTGCTCCATGACAGACTTGAACAGGGCGGTTTCGTCGTCGCCGCTGATCAAGGGTTCGATCTGCTTGACCAGGTCGGCCGACAGCTTGCCGGTGGCGGCCGAGTCTTCCTTGAAGAATTCGGTCAGCGACGGGTCGCTGCTCTTGACGATGGCGGCAGTGCGGCGCACCGCGGCGAAGATCTGCGTATACCACTCGGCGATCATGCGCTCCTTCGCCAGCGGTTCTGCCAGAATCGACGAAGTCTCGTGCGCGACCTGGTTCAGGCGCCAGACGCCGACGGTGGCGATGATGACGGTCATCAGTAGCGTCAGCGCGAAGCCGGCGGCCAGGCGCGTACCGATGTTGAGTTTGATGAAATTGCCCATGTTTTATGTAATTTGAGGTAGGGGTTTCCGCCGGATTGGCGGCATCCTTGCGGCGTTTGTGCTTATGACACCAGAACTGTCTGTACAAATGTTGTCGGTAAAATATTGTCTCGGCCGACCGGTTACAATTATTGCCCAACCGAAACGAAAATGCACCCAGAATAGTGGTTTTGTGAACGGCCCACGACAGTGTCTTCCGGGATATTGGCGACTTGATATCAAGAAGTATTTGCAGCTTTAAGGTATAATTTCAATTTCCCGCGCGTGCCGTTCGGCACCATCAGCACAATGACCAAATTCGTATTCGTCACTGGCGGCGTCGTGTCTTCCCTGGGCAAAGGGATCGCGGCCGCCTCCCTCGCCGCGATCCTCGAGAGCCGTGGCCTCAAAGTCACCATGCTCAAGCTCGATCCGTACATCAACGTCGATCCGGGCACCATGAGTCCTACCCAGCACGGCGAGGTGTTCGTCACCGACGACGGCGCCGAGACCGACCTGGACCTCGGCCACTACGAGCGCTTCATCAGCACCCGCATGAAGAAGGTGAACAACTTCACCACCGGCCAGATCTATGAATCGGTGATCCGCAAGGAACGCCGCGGCGAATACCTCGGCAAGACCGTGCAGGTCATCCCGCACATCACCAACGAGATCCAGGACTACATCCGCCGCGGCGCCGAAGGCGTCGACGTCGCGCTGGTCGAGATCGGCGGCACCGTGGGCGACATCGAATCGCTGCCGTTCCTGGAAGCCGCGCGCCAGCTGTCGCTGCGCTCGGGCCGCAAGGGCGCAGCGTTCGTGCACCTGACCCTGGTGCCGTTCATCGCCTCGGCCGGCGAACTCAAGACCAAGCCGACCCAGCACAGCGTGCAGAAGCTGCGCGAGATCGGCATCTCGCCGAACGCGCTGCTGTGCCGCGCCGACCGCCGCATCCCGGACGACGAGCGCGCCAAGATCTCGCTGTTCGCCAACGTCGAAGAGCAGGCCGTGATCTCGGTGTGGGACGTGGACACCATCTACAAGGTGCCGCAGGTGCTGTGCGACCAGGGCCTGGACGACATCATCCTCGAAGCCCTGGGTCTCGAAGCGCCGAAGGCCGACCTGTCGATGTGGACCAAGCTGATCCACACGCTGGAAAATCCGAAGCACGAGATCACCATCGGCATGGTCGGCAAGTACGTCGACCTGATCGAATCGTACAAATCGCTGACCGAGGCGCTGCGCCACGCCGGCATCCACACCGAGAGCCGGGTCAACATCGAGTACCTCGATTCGGAAGAAATCGAAACCCGCGGCTGCGAGCACCTGGCCAAGTACGACGCCATCCTGGTGCCGGGCGGCTTCGGCAAGCGCGGCGTGGAAGGCAAGATCATGGCCGCGCGCTACGCTCGCGAGAACAAGATCCCTTACCTCGGCATCTGCCTGGGCATGCAGGTCGCGCTGATCGAGTACGCCCGCAATATGGCCGGCCTGCCGAACGCGAACTCGACCGAGTTCGATCCGGAAACCGACCAGCCGGTCGTCGCCCTGATCACCGAGTGGCAGAACCACGACGGCAAGGTCGAGAAGCGCGACGTGAGCTCGGACCTGGGCGGCACCATGCGCCTGGGCGCCCAGACCTGCGCCGTCAATCCGGGCACGCTGGCGGCCGAGATCTACGGCGACGTCGTGACCGAGCGCCACCGCCATCGCTACGAAGGCAACAATTACTACCTGCCGAAGGTCGAAGCTGCCGGCCTGACCGTGTCGGCGCGCACCCCGAACGAAGACCTGTGCGAGATCATGGAACTCCCGCGCGACGTGCACCCGTGGTACATGGGCGTGCAGTTCCACCCCGAGTTCAAGTCGACGCCGCGCAACGGCCATCCGCTGTTCACGTCGTTCATCCGGGCGGCGCTGGCGCACCAGGCTTCCAATACCAATACCGCGGCAGGCGCAGCCAATGCGGCGCCCGCACTGCAAGGAGATGCAGCATGAAACTCGCTGGATTCGACGTCGGCCTCGAGCACCCGATCTTCCTGATCGCCGGCACCTGCGTGATCGAATCGCGCCAGATGGCGATGGACACCGCCGGCACGCTGAAAGAGATCACCTCGGCGCTGGGCATCCCGTTCATCTATAAATCGTCGTTCGACAAGGCCAACCGCTCGTCGGGCAAGTCGTTCCGCGGCCCTGGCCGCGAGAAGGGCCTGGAGATCCTGGCCGATGTGCGCCGCGAAATCGGCGTGCCGGTCCTGACCGACGTGCACGACGAAGAGATGATCCCCGAAGTGGCGAGCGTCGTCGACGTGCTGCAGACCCCGGCCTTCCTGTGCCGCCAGACCGACTTCATCAACGCCTGCGCGCGTTCGGGCAAGCCGGTCAACATCAAGAAGGGCCAGTTCCTGGCCCCTGGCGACATGAAGAACGTGATCGACAAGGCCCGCGCCGCCGCGCGCGAAGCCGGCCTGCCGGAAGATAACTTCATGGCCTGCGAACGCGGCGCCTCGTTTGGCTACAACAACCTGGTGTCGGACATGCGCGGCCTGGCCATCATGCGCGAATCGAACTGCCCGGTGGTGTTCGACGCGACCCACTCGGTGCAGCTGCCTGGCGGCCAGGGCACCTCGTCCGGCGGCCAGCGCGAGCACGTCCCGGTCCTGTCGCGCGCCGCCGTGGCGGCGGGCATCGCCGGCCTGTTCATGGAGACGCACCCCGATCCGGCCAATGCGCTGTCGGACGGTCCGAACGCCGTGCCGCTGGGCCACATGAAGGAACTCCTGACCACGCTCGTCGAGATCGACCGCATCGTCAAGAAGACCGGTTTCATGGAAACCAAGTTCAAGTAAAAGAGCATCCTGGAGGCGTCCTGCGGCAGGATGCCACCACCCGATTTCCCCACCCCTGGAGACTGAGAAACATGAGTGCTATCGTTGATATTATCGGCCGCGAAGTCATTGATTCGCGTGGTAACCCGACCGTCGAATGCGACGTGCTGCTGGAATCGGGCGTGATGGGCCGCGCCGCGGTGCCGTCGGGCGCCTCGACCGGTTCGCGCGAAGCGATCGAACTGCGCGACGGCGACCCGAAGCGCTACTTCGGCAAGGGCGTGCTGCAGGCCTGCGAGAATATCAACACCGAGATCTCCGAGGCGATCATGGGCCTGGACGCCAATGAGCAAGCCTTCCTGGACCGCACCCTGATCGATCTCGACGGCACCGAAAACAAGAGCCGCCTGGGCGCCAACGCCATGCTGGCGGTGTCGATGGCTGTTGCAAAAGCTGCGGCCGAAGAAGCCGGCCTGCCGCTGTACCGCTACTTCGGCGGTTCGGGCGCGATGCAGATGCCGGTGCCGATGATGAACGTCATCAACGGCGGCGCGCACGCCGACAACAACCTGGACATCCAGGAATTCATGATCATCCCGGTGGGCGCTCCGTCGTTCAAGGAAGCCATCCGCTACGGCGCCGAGGTGTTCCACACCCTGAAAAAGATCCTGCACTCGAAGGGCCTGAACACCGCCGTCGGCGACGAAGGCGGCTTCGCCCCGTCGGTCGCGAACCATGAGGAAGCCATCAAGCTGATCATGCAGGCGATCGAGCAGGCCGGCTACGTGGCCGGCCAGGACATCGCCCTGGGCCTGGACTGCGCGGCCAGCGAATTCTTCAAGGACGGCAAGTACGTGCTGGAAGGCGAAGGCGGCCTGTCGCTGTCGGCAGCCGATTTCACGAACATGCTGGCGACCTGGTGCGACAAGTACCCGATCATCTCGATCGAGGACGCGATGGCCGAAGGCGACTGGGAAGGCTGGGCAACGCTGACCGCCGCGCTGGGCAAGAAGGTGCAGCTGGTGGGCGACGACCTGTTCGTCACCAACACCAAGATCCTGAAAGAGGGCATCCAGAAGGGCGTCGCCAACTCGATCCTCATCAAGATCAACCAGATCGGCACCCTGACCGAGACCTTCGCCGCCATCGAGATGGCCAAGCGTGCCGGCTACACCGCCGTGATTTCGCACCGCTCGGGCGAAACCGAAGACTCGACCATCGCCGACATCGCGGTCGGCACCAACGCCCTGCAGATCAAGACCGGCTCGCTGTCGCGTTCGGACCGCATGGCCAAGTACAACCAGCTGCTGCGCATCGAGGAAGACCTGGGCGACATCGCCAGCTATCCTGGCCGCGACGCGTTCTACAACCTGAAGTAATCCACCTGGCCGGCGGGCGGGGAGGGCGCTTGCGCTTCCTGTTCTCCGGCCAGATTGCATCCTCTCTTTGCCTCCATGCGCCTGATCACGATCGCCCTTGCCGCACTGCTCGTGCTGATCCAGTACCCACTCTGGCTCGGCAAGGGCGGCTGGCTGTCCGTGGCCGACATGCAGGGCCAGGTCGAGGCCACGCGGCTCAAGACCGAGCAGCTCACCGCGAGGAATGCCAAGCTGGCCTCGGAGGTCATCGACCTGAGGGACGGCCTGGGGGCGGTCGAAGAGCGCGCGCGCTACGACCTGGGCATGATCAAGCAGGGCGAGATCTTCGTGCAGGTGCTGCGCAAGAACGAGCAGCCGGTCGAGTCGATGACCGTGCCGCCTCCGCCTCCACCGTCGAAGAACGGCGCCAAGCCGGAAGCGACCCCGACCCACTGATCCATCGTCATGAGTGAACAGAATTCCCCGATCGACCCCGCCAGCCTCGATTCGCTCGATGCGATTGCGGACTGCCTGGCCGATGCTTTCGAAGATGGCGATGGCGCCATCGTTGGCGCCGCGTTGAAGGCGGTGTCACAGGCGCCGGGACTGGGCGCGCTGGCCGCCGCGGTCGGCGTGCCGCGCGAACAGCTGGGCGCTGCGTTGGCGTCAGGCGAGTTCGACCTCGATCTCACGCTCGAGATCATGAAGGTGGTCGATCTGCATATGAGTGGTGGGCGTAGCGGCGATTGAGCCGGTTGTACGACCATTCAAGAATTGGTTGAACGCGTGGACGGCTCTGCCGTCCACGACATCGACACCGGGGTCAGGTCTGACATTCGGACAAGGCCTCAACCATATCAGCCCTGGCGGCATTGAGTTGCCATTCTCGACATCGACACCGGGGTCACGACACCGGGGTCAGGTCTGACATTCGGACACGGCCTCAACCATATCAGCCCTGGCGGCATTGAGTTGCCATTCTCGACATCGACACCGGGGTCACGACACCGGGGTCAGGTCTGACATTCGGACACGGCCTCAACCATATCAGCCCTGGCGGCATTGAGTTGCCATTCTCAGACGTCAATTACAGCTGAGGTCGTGTCCGAATGTCAGACCTGACCCCAGCTGTTCATGCGGTTCATGCGGACCGCAGTCGCATCATCAGTTCTTCGAATCCGACGACGCTTCACCCTGGGTATGGCCCGCGCCCTGCTCAAGGAAGGCGCGCAGCATCCACGCATTCTTTTCATGGATTTCCATGCGGGTCGCCAGCATGCCGGCGGTCGGCTGGTCGTCGGCGTCGTCGGCGATGCGGAAGGCCGCGCGGGCGGTGCGCGCCACGGCTTCCTGGCCTGCGACCAGCTGGCGGATCATTTCTTGCGCGCCCGGCACGTTCGCTTCTTCCTTGATGGTCGACAGCTCGGCGTAGCGCTTGTAGGTGCCCGGTGCGAAGTGGCCCAGGGCGCGGATGCGCTCGGCGATGTCGTCCAGCGCGTTCCACAGCTCGGTGTACTGCTCCTGGAACATCACGTGCAGGGTCTGGAACATCGGGCCGGTCACGTTCCAGTGGAAGTTGTGGGTCTTCAGGTACAGCATGTAGCTGTCTGCCAGGACGTGCGACAGCGAGTCGACGATTTTTGCGCGGTCTTCGGTGCTGATGCCAATATCGATATTCATGTGCTTCCTCCGTAAGTCAGTAATGGGTACGTGGTGCTGATGTCTGAAAATGCAACAGTGTCATAACAGCATCAGCTTACCATTTTGGGCAGAAACGCGATGGACGCCATCTGTGGCCGCATCTGTGTCCTATCTAACGGCAGACCTGTCGATTTCTCCCTACTATCGGTAACTTATCAATTGTGGCTTTCGATAGCAATCATACGGGAGGATGGTATGCCCCTTCACGCCGCCATTCGCGCGGGAGACCTTCCCGCCGCGAGCGCACTGCTGCGCGCCGGCGCCGATCCGGATCGCCGTGACCCCGAGGGCTTCACGCCGCTGATGATCGCGGCCGGCCTGGGACAGTCGTACATGGTGTCGATGCTGCTCGCCGCTGGCGCCGACGTGCTGGCGCTCGATCCCCGCATGGGGGCGAGCGCGCTCCACAAGGCGGCACAGTCCGGCAATGCCGACGTCATCGGCTTCCTGCTCGATCGCGGCGCCTTCATCGACCAGCAATCGCCCGTGCTCGGCAATACGGCACTGATGGACGCGGTGCTCCACAAGCATGCCGGCGCCGTCGCGCGGCTGCTGGAGCGTGGCGCCAGGCCGGCCATCCGCAACCACTGGGCGCAGACGGCGCTCGACATCGCCAGGGGCGACGGACTCGACGCCATCGCGCGCCTGATCGAGGCCAGGATCGAGTCCGACGCCGCGCGGGTGGGCGCCTTGACCCTCGTCGCGGCGGTCAAGGCCGGCGACCGCGCCGAGGTCGAGCGGCTGATCGCCGCCGGCGCGAACCTCGACGAGCAGGTGCCGATGGTCGGCAGCCTGGACGACAACTATACGCCGCTGGGCATCGCCGCGCGCGAGGGGCATCTGGAGATCGCGCGCCTGCTGCTCGAGGCCGGCGCCGATCCGACCCGCATGATCGGCCTGATGGGCGGCACCGCCCTGCACGACGCCACCTATTTCGGCCATGCCGACATCGTGCGCCTGCTGGCCGAGCCGCGCCGCGGCGCCAGGGCCTTGCCCGAGCTGAATGCGCAGGGCGCCTACAACGGCCTGTCGGCGCTTCACGACGCCGTGTGGCAACAGCAGGTCGACGCGGTACGGGCCTTGTGCGACGCGGGCGCGCGCCACGATCTCAGGGGGCATACGGGCCTGACGCCGCGGGAGCTGGCGCTCCACTACGGTGACGACGCTATCGCAGACCTGCTTGCCGAAAGAGAGCGCAAGCGTGCGCAAACCCAACCTGACGACCAACGAGGAGACCAGCCGTGACCAACGCAATCCGCCCGCATCCCTTCGCCATTCTCGATGCCGACCTGGACGACTTGCGCCAGCGCCTGGCGCGCACGCGCTGGCCCGACAAGGAAACCGTCGACGACTGGAGCCAGGGCGTGCCGCTGGCCAGGCTGCGCTCGCTCGTCGACTACTGGCGCGAGCGGCACGACTGGCGCGCGACCGAGGCGCGGCTGAACGCGCTCGATCCATCCTCGACGACCATCGACGGCCTCGATATCCACTTCCTGCACATCCGCTCGCCGGAACCCGATGCGCTGCCGCTGGTGATCACCCATGGCTGGTCGGGATCGGTGGTGGAGAACGTCAAGGCGGCCAAGCTGCTGGCCGATCCCCGTGCGCACGGACACGATCCGCGCGATGCCTTCCACGTCGTCCTGCCGTCGATGCCGGGCTTCGGCCTGACGGGCAAGCCGCCCGAACCCGGCTGGACGCCGGAGCGCATCGCGCACGCATGGGTCGAGCTGATGCGGCGGCTCGGCTACGACCAATTCGTGGCCCAGGGCGGCGACTGGGGATATTCGATCACGAATGAACTGGGCGGCATCGGGCTGCCCGCGGTCAAGGCCGTGCACTTCAATATGCTCCCGGTATTCGAGGGGATGGAAGCGCGCGACGCGCAGGAAGAAGAAGGGCTGCGGCGCGTTCGCGACTTCAAGGAAAACCAGTCCGGCTACCAGCTGATGCAGATCCAGACCCCGCAGACGATCGCTTATGCGCTGACCGACTCCCCGGTGGGCCAGGCGGCGTGGCTGCTCGACCTGTACTGGCGCTGGATGGACCATGACGGCGATCCGACCCATGCCGTGTCGATGGACGACATCCTCGACACCGTCGACTGGTACTGGCTGACCGGCACCGCAGGGTCGTCGGCCCGCATCTACTGGGAGAGCATGCGCACCTTCAAGGAGCGCGAGAGTGCCGTGCCGGTGGCCTTCAGCCAGTTCCCGCGCGACCTGCACATGGCAAGCCGGCGCTGGGTGCAGGAGCGCTATCCGACGCTGATGTATTACAACGAGGTGGAGAAGGGCGGCCACTATCCCGCGATGGAGCAGCCCGAGATGTTCGCCGATGAGCTGCGCAAGGGTTTTCGCTGCGTGCGCTGAATGAATTCTCCTATTGTTGGCGTGTGCTCGTCGTCCCCGCCTTCGCGGGGAGTCGTTACTGCCAGTGGCAGTAACGACGTGCTGGCTTCAGCAAGGAACGGAGCCAGCGTCCTTAATGCGTACTGCCGCTCGGCGGCATCATGGTCTGCACCGGGCTGTCGCTGGCGAACAGCTGCGCGCAGTCGACCTTGTCGAAGGCGTAGTGCTTGCCGCAGAAATCGCAGTTGATGCCCAGTTCGCCCAACTCGGCCAGCGCCGATTCGACTTCTTCCTGGCCCAGCATCTTGAGCATATTGCCGACCTTCTCGCGGTTGCAGCTGCAGTGGAATTGCGGGTGCACCGGGTCGAACACGCGGATGGTCTCTTCCCAGAACAAGCGGTGCAGCAGGGTCGAGATGTCGGTCGACAGCAGCTCTTCGCGCTTGACGGTCTGGCCCAGCATGGCGGCGCGGTTCCAGGTTTCCAGGTCTTCGGCCTCGGTGGCCTGCTTGGTTTGATCTTCTTTACCGCTGTGGCGCGGCAGCTTTTGCAGCAGCAGGCCGCGCGCGACCTGGTCGTCGGCCGCGAGCCACAGGCGCGTGTCCATCTGCTCCGAACGCAGCATGTAGTTCTCGATCACGGTCGCCATGTCGTCGCCGTCGAGCGGCACCACGCCCTGGTAGGGCTGCTGGCCCGGGACCTTGTCGGCCGGGTCGAGCGTGATCACGAAACGGCCCTTGCCGTTCGCATTGAACAGCTGGTTCAAGGTGGCGTCGTCCGCGATCTCGACGTCGGGCGCCAGCTTGGCCGTGGCGCGCATGCGCAGGTCGGCGTCGCATTCGACCACCAGCAGGCGCACCGGACCGTCGCCGTGGATCTGCATCACGATCGAACCGTTGAACTTGAGGTTGGCCGACAGCAGGGCGCCGGCCGCCACCATCTCGCCCAGCACCGAACGCACCGCCTTCGGGTAAGCGTGACGGGCCTGGATCTCGCGCCAGGTGTCCGAAATCTCGACCAGCTCGCCGCGCACGGCCGCATTGTCGAAGATAAATTTTTGCAGGGTGTCCCTGTTGGTGGTGCCAGTATCCGTAGTCGTCATTCTTTATCCGATTTTCTTGAGTTGCGCCTTGTACAGCTGGCCGCGCGCAACATAGTTCGCGGCAGTGCCTTCAAGGCGCAGCAGGTCTTCTTGTGTCAGTGTCCGCACCACCTTCGCGGGCGAACCCAGGATCAGCGAGTGGTCGGGAAATTCCTTGCCTTCCGTGACCAGGGCGCCGGCGCCGACCAGGCATCCCTTGCCGATCCGCGCGCCGTTGAGCACCACGGCCTGGATCCCGATCAGCGACCCGTCGCCCACCGTGCAGCCGTGGAGCATGGCTTGATGGCCGATCGTCACGTTCTTGCCGATCTCGAGCGGGTAGCCCGGGTCGGTATGCATCACGGTCCCTTCCTGAACATTGCTGTTCTCGCCGATCGTGATGGGCTCGTTGTCGCCGCGCAGCGTGGCGCCGAACCACACCGACGTATTCGCTGCGAGCGTGATTCTGCCCACCAGGGTAGCCGTATCGGCAACATAAGCGGACGGATCGATCTCGGGCGCATGCTCGCCCAGCTGGTAAATCGCCATGGATGTGCTCGCGGAGGTGGAAATGGCGCTATTTTACCGCCCCCGTCCTGTCCCGAAGTCCGGCAGATGGGGCCGCAGTGCGCGAATTCAACCGCCGGCCCGTATAATCATCCGAACGACCGTACTAATTTCAGGAATAGCATGAAACCTTCCCGTTCCGAATTCCTCACCGTTCGCGGCCTGCGCATGCACGTGCGCCACTGGGGCTCGCCCGGCGCGCCCAAGCTGTTCATGCTGCACGGCTGGATGGACGTGTCGGCCTCGTTCCAGTTCATGGTCGATTGTCTGACAGG
Source organism: Massilia oculi (assembly GCF_017582745.1). Lineage (GTDB taxonomy): Bacteria > Pseudomonadota > Gammaproteobacteria > Burkholderiales > Burkholderiaceae_D > Telluria > Telluria oculi_A. The sequence continues at coordinate 31,485 of NZ_JAFVIM010000016.1, read as the reverse complement.
CGACTGGCACGTGATCGCGCCCGACTGGCGCGGCTTCGGCCAGAGCGCACGCTCAGGCGCCGACACCTACTGGTTCCCGGACTACGTGGCCGACCTCGACGTCTTGCTCGACCACTATGCCCCGGACGAGGCGGTGAACCTGCTCGGCCACAGCATGGGCGGAAATATCGCCGGCATCTATGCCGGCGTGCGGCCGCAGCGCATCGCGAGATTGATCAACCTGGAAGGTTTCGGCCTGCCGACCACGCACCCGAAACAGTATCCGGGCCGCGTGGCCAAGTGGCTGGACGAGTTGCGCGAGCCGCCCGAGATGCGCGGCTACGCCAGCCTCGACGAAGTGGCGGCGCGCCTGCGCAAGACGAATCCACGCCTGGCCCCGGAGCGCGCCGCCTTCCTTGCCGCCCACTGGGCGGAGCAGGACCGCGACGGCCTGTGGAAGATCCTGGGCGACCCGGCGCATAAAATGAGTTCGCCGCTGCTGTACCACGTCGACGAAATCATGGCTTGCTGGAGCGCCATCACGGCGCCGGTGCTGTGGGTCGAGGCCGAGGACACCGATATGTGGCGCTGGATGGGGGCCAAGGACCAGGCGCGCGCCGAGGTCGACCGGCGGATGGCTTACCTGAAGGACGTGACGCCGCGCATGGTGCCGCAGGCCGGCCATATGCTGCATCACGACCAGCCGGAACTGCTGGCAAGCATGGTCGAGGAGTTCCTGGCCCCTACCTGAGCACCGTTCCCGGCCTGATCGTCAGCGCGCTCCAGGCATGGCGCAGCGTGGCCAGCAAGGTCACCAGCGCCACCCCGGCCAGCGCCAGCCAGGGCATCGAGTACACGCGCGGCGCATGCTCGACGAAGCCGGCCTGGTGGTGGCCGAGCGCGAGGTAGGCCAGCGGCAGGCCGAGCACGGCGGCAATGCCGATCAGGCTGCCCAGTTCGCGTCCGAGCAGCATGGCGATCTGGACGCGGCCGGCGCCGTAGAGCTTGCGCAGCACGATTTCGCGCGCACGCCGCTGCGCGATCGAGGCCGACAGCGCGACCATGCCGAAGGCCGTGATCGCCAGCGCGATCAGCGTGGCCAGCGCCAGCAGCCGGGCCAGGCGGCGGTCGTTGGCATAATTGGCGGCCAGCACGTCGCCCGCACGTTCGGTGTGCATGATGGCATTCGGGAAGTAACGGTCCCACAGCGCCGCCACGGCGCGTTCGGCATCGAGCACCGACGTGGTGCTGCGCACGCTGAGCACGCCGGCCCAGTCGGTATTGGGCACATACAGCGTGGCGCGCGGCTCGTCGTGCAGCGAGCGGAAGCGCAGTTCGGGTGCGATGCCGAGCACGCGATACGGAATCATCTTGCCGTCGTCGCCCGGGTGCAGCAAGGTCTGGCCGACCGCGGCCTGGGGCGTGGCGAAGCCGAGCTGGCGGGCGGCGATGGCATTGATCACGACCGGCCCGACCGCGTTTTCCTGGTCCAGCCGCGGATCGAACAGGCGGCCCGCCACCGGCTTCAGGTCATACACCTCGAAGAAATTGGTGTCGATCATCTTCGTTTCTGCCGAGACGCTGGCGCCGCCGTCGCGCTTGATGTCCTGGATCAGGCCACTGCCGGAGCGCCCGACCACGTGCTCGGACAGCACCATGCTGTGTACGCCGGGCTGCTGGCCGAGCGCCGCCATGAAGCCGCGCACGGCCTCGTTGTTCTTGCCGCGCTCGGGCAGGTCGACGATCAGCAGCGGCGAGGCGTCGAAGCCGGGCGAGGCATCGACCGCGAAGCGGGTTTGCAGTGCGATGCCCATGGCCAGGCTGGCCAGGCCGACGGCGGTGGCGATCTGCAGCACGGTCAGCGCCTTGCGCAAGCGCGCACCGGCGCGCGATTCGGTATTGGCGCGTCCGGCCAGGGCCTGGGCGGGGCGCACGCGCAGCGCCGTCCAGGCCGGCTGCAGGCCAGCGACCACGCCCAGCACGAGGCCGATGACGAGTGCTGCCGCCACATTGACGGGCGCGAACAGCCGGTCCAGATCGCGGTCGACCAGCTCGGCGAACAGGGGCAGGGCAAAATAGGCCAGCACCAGGCCCAGCACGGTGGCCAGCAGCGACACCAGCAGCGACTCGGCCATGAATTGCAGGACGATCCGGTGCACGCTCGCGCCCAGCACCTTGCGCATGCCGATTTCGCGCTGGCGCCGCAATACGCGCACCGTGGCGAGGTTGACGTAATTGATGGCGCCGATGGCCAGGATCAGCAGCGCCACCACGGCCAGTCCGGTCACGGTGGTGCGATCGCCCCGATCGCCGGGCGGCGAGACGGGATTGCGCGCCACGTCGCGGTCGAAATACGCTTCGCGCAGCGGTGACAGCGCCAGGTCCATCACCTTGCTGTCGCCCAGGCGCGCACGCACGTCCGGCGCCACCCCCTGGACTGCGGGCGCGGTGTCGAGCGCGCGCTGGAGCGCCGCCGCCACCTGCGGCACGGCGTCCGGGTTCTTGATGCGCAACAGCAGACGGCCCCAGGCGCCGTGCTCGCCGGTCTGCAGCTCGGTGCGCATGCCCGGGTTATTCAGGACCGAGCTCACGCCGTACAGAGCCTCGAAGGGAATGGTGGTATTGGCCGGCGGGTCGCGCAAGATCGCCGCCACGCGCAGCACCTTGTCGCCGATCTGTACGGTCCGGTCGAGCGCACGCGCGGCGCCGAACAGGCGCCGGGCGGTCGATACCGTCAGCGCCAGGCCTTCGGGCCGGGTCAGGGCCGCCTCCAGGTCGCCCTCGAGCGCACGCAGTCCCAGCACCTGGGCGAAATGGGGCAGTACCAGCAGGCTCGGCATCTTGTGCAGGGCGCCGCCCACCTTGACGGTCGGCGCCTCCGGGCGGAAGAATGCGGTGGCGTCGTCCACGCCCGGGGTCTTCAGTGCGATCGTGCGCAGCAGCAGCGGAGCCTGGTCGAACCAGGGCGCCACCGGGTCGACGTTGAAGCGCTGCTTGACGACGTAGATCTGTTCGACCTGCGGCACGTGGGCATCGTAGCGCCAGGAGTACTGGACATAGCCGAGCAGGAGCAGGCAGGCCGCGAAGCCGACCGAGAGGCCCAGGATGGCGATGGCGCTGTAGCCCGGCTCGCGCACCAGGTGGCGTAGCCCGATCCGGAAATCGTCTAGTCTCATGGCGCCACCTCGGCCAGGGCTGCATGAGCGGCGGCATCGGCTTCGATCCGGCCGTCGAGCAGGCGCACGGTGCGTCCGGCCTGGGCCGCGTGCGCGGCGGAGTGGGTGACCATGACCACGGTGGTGCCTTCGTCGTTGATCTGGCGTAGCAGGCGCATCACTTCATCGCCGTGCCCGGTATCGAGGTTGCCGGTCGGTTCGTCGGCCAGCAGCAGGGCGGGGCGCGCCACCAGTGCGCGCGCGATGGCCACGCGCTGCTGCTGCCCACCCGAGAGCTGGGACGGGCGGTGCCGGGCCCGATGGCCGACGCCGAGTTTGTCCAGCATCGCCGCCACGCGCTCGCGCCGCTCCTGCTTCGGCACGTCGGTGTAGGTGAGCGCGAGCTCGACGTTTTCGGCCACCGTCAGCTCTTCGAGCAGGTTGAAGTCCTGGAAAATGAAGCCGATGCGCCCGCGCCGCAAGGCGTTGAGCGCCATCTCGCCCTGGCCGGCGACGTCCTGGCCATCGAACCAGTACTGGCCGCTGTCACAGGTTTCGAACAGGCCCAGCACCGACAGCAAGGTCGATTTGCCGCATCCCGACGGACCGGTGATGGCCACGTATTCGCCGGCCTGGATGTCGAGCGAAATATGGTCCAGGGCGGTCGTTCTGACCTCGCCGCCGATGAATGACTTGCTGAGGTTGACAAGCTTGAGCATGCGTTCTCCTGTTGGACGATGCGGCCGCGCCGCGTGGGGGCTAGTCGATGAGTCGCAGGCGTTCGGCCTTGCCGAACGCGGCGACACCCGACACGATGACGCGCTCACCGGCAGCGATGCCGTCGAGCACTTCGATCTGGCTATTGCTGCGCCGGCCAAGCCGGATCGGGCGGCGCACGGCGCTGCGGCCATCGCCCGCCACCACATAGGCCCAGGCGCCGCCGCTATCGTTGACGAAAGCGCCGTTGGGCAGCAGCAGGCACTGGCTGGCCGCGCCGAGCGTGATGCGGGTATCGGCGCTCTGGCCTGGACGCAGCGAGTCGGGCTGCGCTTCGGCGAAGACCAGCTCCACGACGAAGCGGCCATCCTTGATCTGGGGGAAGATGCGGCTGACGTCGACCGTGTAGCCGCGTCCGTCGACCTCGACGCTGCCGCGGTGGCCGATGGCCACGCGCCTCAGGTAGAACTCGTCGACCTGGGCCGTGAGCTTGAAGCGTTCCGGGTCGTCGATGCGGCCGATGCGCTGGTCGGGCCGCACGGTCTCGCCCACCTGCAGGCGGAAGTCGGTCAGGCGGCCGGCCACCGGCGCGCGCACGGCGAGCGCGTTGACCGTGTTGCCGACCAGGCCCAGGCCGGTCTCCAGGCCCTCGATCGCCTTTTGCATCTGGCGCACCACATCCTGCTTGATGGCCAGGTCGGTGCGCGCCGCGCCCTCGGCCTCGGCCAGCAGGTGGCGCTGCTGGGCCAGGCGGTCGGCGGCTTCCTCGGCCTGGGCCGGCGACAGGAAGCCCTTGGCGGCCAGTTCGGCGGCGCGCTTGTGGTGCTTGCCCGCCTGCGCTGCTTCGTAACTGAGTTCGGAGATGCGGCGCTGGTGCTCGGCGCGGCTCGTCTCGAGCGCGACCCGCATGCCCGAGAGGTTGGAAGTCTGCTGGGCGTGCTCGGATTGGCGGGCCAGCAAGTCGAGGTGGCGCTGCGGGTTCGACAGGCGAAACAGCAGTTCGCCTTTTGCGACGACGAGGCCATCGCGTGCGATCACTTCCTCGACCCGGCCCGATTCGGTCGAGTCGAGCATCACCGAGGTCAGCGATACCGCCTGGGCCCGCACCACCAGGTCGTCGCGAAACGCGCCGGGTTCGGCGGTGGCGATGCGCACGTCGGCGCGCGCGACCTCCAGCCCGCGCGGCCAGGCGGTGTAGCCGGCAATGGCGACGCCGGCCAGGATGGCGGCGGCAAGTGCGCGCCAGGGAAAGCGCCTGGCCGCGATGGGGGCATCCATGGCCGCTCCCGTGACCGGGCCGGTGCGGACGGGGTCCAGGTTAGCCCCGTTCATATGCGGCCCGCTGCGTTGTCCGGTAGGTGCACTGGAGTCCCCTCGCCCTGATGTGTGTTATTAGCTTAGCATGAGCTTTCCTTTTAGTGGCAAGAAAAATTACTAGAGAGTAGAAATAAAAAATGCCTAACTAATGAAGTAATGCATGCCACATAAAACGCGTGTTATGTACTACATCATGGAGGGGCAGGTGTTTTCAGGCGCACGTCAGCTGCGCAGGAAAGCCAGCAGCTCTTCGTTGAGCCGGTCCTTGTGGGTCGATGGCAGGCCGTGGCCGGCGCCTTCGTAGACGGACAGGCGCCCCTGAGGCAACATCTCGACGGCGCGGCGCGCGGTGGTGGCAATCGGCACGATCTGGTCGTCGTCGCCGTGGATCACGAGGGTCGGGATCGTCATCCTGGCGAGATCGGCGCTGAAGTCGGTCTCGGAAAACTGCTTGATGCAGGCATGGGCGCTCTTGATGCTGCATTGGAGGCCCTGGATGAGGAAGGACTGGCGCATGCCTTCCGAGACCGCGGCGCCGGGACGGTTGAAGCCGAAGAACGGGATGGTGAGGTCGAGGAAGAACTGGGCGCGGTCCTTGCGCACGCCCTGGCGAATGCCGTCGAACACCGACATCGGCACGCCATCCGGATTCGCGGGCGACACGACCATCTGCGGCGTCACGGCACCGACCAGCACCGCCTTGGTGACGCGCTGGGTACCATGCCGCCCGATGTAGCGCGCCACCTCGCCGCCGCCGGTCGAGTGGCCGACCAGCGTGGCGCCGGTGATGTCGAGCGTATCGAGCAGCGTCGCCAGGTCGTCGGCATAGGTATCCATGTCGTTGCCGTGCCAGGCCTTGGTCGAGCGGCCGTGGCCGCGGCGGTCGTGGGCGATCACGCGGTAACCGTGCTCGGCCAGGAACAGCATCTGGTCTTCCCAGGCGCTTGCCGACAGCGGCCAGCCATGGCTGAATACCACCGGCGTGCCGTGTCCCCAATCGGTGAAGTGGATGATGGTGCCGTCGCGGGCAGTGACGGTGTCGATGGTGCGAGCCTTGCTCATGGTGATGTCCTTTCGGTGGCGTCGTGCCGCGGGAGTGCGGCTGTGTCGGGATCGTGGGTGCGCCGGGCAGTGCCGGCCGCCGCATTATCGGGCGCATTGGCGCGCTTTTCCCGATGCGAAAGTGGGGCTGCGCTATCACCTTTTCGTGTACGGGCGCCTCGAGGCAAGGTCGCTGGTGGAGTGGCGTCGTGTTGTCGTTGCATTCATACCTCATCGCTGACACATAAATTGCCTACGGGAAACCTCTGTGCTACAGTCGCCCCCGAGCGTGCGCCAGTCCGGTCGCACCACAGACCGACAGGATTGACGATGGCTTACCGAGGCGCCTGCGCACTCGCCGCCGGCCTGCTGCTCGCAGGCTGCGCCATGCCCTACAGCCCGGCCCCCGTGGCCACCAATTTCCCCAGCACGCACCAGCCCAAGGTGCAGGCGGCGGCCCATTGGGGCGTGATCGCGCGCCATATGGCGACCGAGCTGGGCCCGACCCTGAAGACGGCGCCCAGCCGCTCGCTGTACGTGGAGCCGCTGCAACCGTCGACCTTCAGCACGGGCTTGAAGTCGCATCTGGTCACGGCTCTGGTCAACGATGGTTTCGTGGTCGTCAAGAATCCGGTGCCGGGGGCGCTCAAGATCGAGCTCGACACGCAAGTGGTCGCCTTCTCGGCCGACCGTCCGCAATACCGCTACGCCGGCCTGCCGACCGCGCTGGCCAGCGGCGCCTGGGTCCTGACCAGCATCCAGCACAGCCCCGAGTGGCTGCTCACGGCCGGCGTCTACGGCTACGACGCGCATCGCTGGTTCACCGCCCAGTTCGCGCCGGGCGATACGCCGAAGACCGAGATGATCGTGACCGTCTCGGTCGCGGACGAGCAACGCTATTACGCGCGCAATACCTCGGTCTATTACACCAGTGACGAGGATCTGGCGCTGTACGACGCCGCGCTGGCGGAGAAGCTGGCCGCGCCGGCGCCGGCATCGAAGACCTTCGCAGTCAAGGACCATTGAGCTGAATATGCGCACTTTGAAAACATCGGCGGCCGTGCTGGGCCTGAGCCTGCTGCTGGGCGGCTGCGCGCTGGTCGAGCAGCCCAACTACACCTCGGTGAGCGCGAACGATTTCGTCGCCGCCAACTACCGTGCGGCCGATGCCTTGCAGGCCCAGCTGGCCGGCAAGCTGGCCGGCGACCAGCCCCTGATCATGGCGACCCTCGTCAATATCGACGCCCTCGAGCATTCTTCGATGCTGGGTCGCGTGGTGTCGGAGCAGATCGCCACCCGCCTGGCCCAGGGCGGCCTGCCGGTGCTGGAAATGAAGCTGCGCAACAGCGTCTATCTGAAGCGCAACCAGGGCGAGCTGATGCTCACCCGCGAGCTGGGCGAAGTGGCGGGCACGCACAACGCGCAGGCGGTGGTCGTGGGTTCGTATGCCGAGACGCGCGACACCATCTTCATCAACGTCAAGGTGATCCAGCCGACCACGAACCTGGTGCTGGCGGGGCATGACTACGTGCTGGCGAAGCAGGGGACGATCCGTTCCATGCTGGTGCCGGACTGATCAGGGCAACCTGGCGCACGATTTCCGGCAGCTGATTGCGCACCCAGCGCAGTTCGGCGTCGTCCAGCGCTTCCGGCGCCTGCGCCAGCATGGCGAGCCGGTCCATGACGTCCGGCGCGATCCCGACGTCGTCCGCCGCATCGATCGCCAGCGCGAAGCGCCGCGCCACCGCGCCAACCGGCCCGCCTTGCGCGCGGTAGCGCTGCAGCTCGCCCATCAAGTAAAGGGCGAGGGCGGGCTGGCCCGCATCAGGCGGCGTCGCCGGCGGCATGCAGTTCACGCACCAGCGTCTCAACCAGTTCGGCCGCCGGCATGGCCCGCGCGAGCGGCGCGCCTTGCCCGGCCCAGTGCGCCGCATATTCATGGTTGCCCGACTTCGCCGCTGCCGCGTGCAGCTGCTTGGCCGCGTCATAGGCGACCGGGTAGGCGGCCGGGATGCCGGACGCGCCATGCGTGGTCAGGCGGTTGACGATGCCGCGCGCCGGCCGTCCCGAGATCGCCGCGGTCAGGACGGTGGTGGCGGCGCGTGCGCTTTGCAGGTTGGCGCGGTAGGCCTCGTGCGCTGCCGATTCGGGCGTCAGGATGAAGGCGGTGCCGAGCTGTGCGCCCGCCGCGCCCAGGTCCAGCGCGGCCCTGATGCCGGCGCCATCCATGATGCCGCCGGCGGCGATCACCGGCAGCCTGGTTCCCTTGACCAGCAGACGCACCAGCACCGCCATGCTCAGCCGTTCGTCGGTCGCCTCCAGGTCGAACATGCCGCGGTGGCCGCCGGCTTCGATGCCTTGCGCCACGATCGCGTCCACTCCCGCCGCTTCAATCCGCAGCGCCTCGATCAGGTTGGTGGCGGTGGCCATCGTGCGGATGCCAGCCGCGCGCAGCGCAGCCAGGCGTTCGCCCGACGGCAGGCCGAAATGGAAGCTGACGACTTGCGGGCGCAGGTCGAGCAGCATCCGGAACGACTCTTCGTCATCGTTGAAGCTGCGGTAGATTTCATCGAGCGAGGAGGGCGGCGCCGCCCCGGCGTCGGCGAACAGCGGCGCCAGGTGGGCCAGCCAGGCCGACTCGCGCGCGGCATCGCGGTGGGCCGGCGCGTGGCAGAACACGTTCACATGGATCGCTTTCCCTGTCAGCGCCCGCGTTTCCTCGATCATCGCGCGCGCCTGCGCGGCCGTGCTCGCGCCGATCCCCAGGGATCCCAGCGCGCCGGCATTGGACACCGCCGCCGCCAGTCGCGGCGTGCTCACGCCCGCCATCGGCGCCTGGATGATCGGATGCGCGACGGACAACTGGGAAAAGAATGGATGGGACGGTTGCATGGCGGCTCCTTTCGTTCGACTGTTATTCTCAATTGGGGAATGAAGTGATGGTATCATTCTGTTTTGAGAAAAGATATATGGAAACTGAATCTTTACGCATTTTTTGCACGGTGGCTGCGGAACTGAGCATCACGCAGGCCGCGGCGCGGCTCGGGCGGGCGCCGTCGAATGTGACGACCCGGATCCAGCAACTGGAAAGCGACCTTGGCGCCGGACTGTTCGTGCGCACCGGCAAGCGCATCGCGCTGTCGACGGCGGGCCAGCAGTTCCGTGTCTATGCCGAACGCCTGCTGGCGCTGGAAGACGAGGCGCGGCAGGTCGTGTCGAACGGCGCCTCGGGCGGCGTCCTGCGGATCGGCAGCATGGAAAGCACGGCGGCCAGCCGCTTGCCGGCCGTGCTGGCCGCTTTCCACGTCGACCACCCGTCCACACAGCTGTCGCTGCGCACCGGCCCGTCGCGCCAGCTCATCGAGCAGGTGAAGAACGGGGCGCTCGATTGCGCCTTCGCCGCCCTGGCGGATGACGGCGCCGACCTGGCCGACCTGGCCGAGATGGGCTTGCGCGCGACGCCGGTCTGGGTCGAGGACTTGCTGTTGCTGATGCCGCCCGGCGAGGCCGGCGTCGATGACGCCCGCAAGGTGACGGCGCGGTCGCTGGCCGCCTTCCCGCAGGGCTGCACCTATCGCAGCCTGGCGGAAGACCGGCTGGGCATCGCCGGCGCACCGGCCTGGCGCGTGCACGAGATGAGCTCCTATCACGCGATGATCGCCTGCGTCGCCGCCGGCGCCTGTGTGACGGTGCTGCCGGCCAGCGTGCTGGCGCTGGGCGGGGCGCCGGCTTCGTTGACGACCCTGCCGTTGGGGCGCCTCGATACCTGCCTGGTGTGGCGCGACGGCTTCGCGACGCCGGCGTTTCGTGCGTTTGCCGAGCGGCTGGGCGTGGGGCTCGAACCGCGATAGCGGGCAGCCAAATGCGCGTACAATGTGTCGTTCCAGATACCACATTGCGCCCATGCTCAAAGTCGACCTCCACTGCCATTCCACCGTCTCCGACGGCGTGCTCGCTCCTTCCGACGTGGCGGCTTATGCGCGCAAGGGCGGGGTCGACGTGTGGGCGCTCACTGACCACGACGAGGTCGGTGGCATCAAGGCCGCGCGCAAGGCGGCGGGCGAGCTGGGCATGCGCTTCGTGGCCGGGGTCGAGATCTCGGTCACCTGGGCCAACGAGACCGTGCACGTGGTCGGCCTGCAGGTCGACGAAGACAATCCGGCCCTGGTCGCCGGCCTGGCCGCGACCCGCAACGGCCGCGAGCAGCGCGCGCGCGAGATGGCGGCCCAGCTCGAACAGGCCGGCATTCCCGGCGCCTACGAAGGCGCGCTGCGCTACGTCGCCAATCCCGACCTGATGTCGCGTACCCATTTTGCGCGCTTCCTGTGCGAGATCGGCGTGTGCGAAACCACGTCGGAGGTCTTCCGCCGCTTCCTGACCGAAGGCCGGCCCGGCTATGTGCCGCATCGCTGGGCTACGCTGGGCGAGGCGATGGGCTGGATCCGCGGCGCCGGCGGCATTCCCGTGATCGCGCATCCGGGCCGGTATAAATTCAGCCCCACGGCTGAAGGGGTGCTGTTCGACGAGTTCCGCCAGATGGGCGGCAACACCATCGAAGTGGTCACCGGCAGCCATACGCCGGACCAGTACCAGGCTTACGCCGAAGTGGCGCGGCGCTACGGTTTCCTGGCATCGCGCGGCACCGATTTCCATGCGCCGGGTGAGGCGCGGGTCGAGTTTGCCGAGCTGCCGCCGTTGCCATCCGGCGTGACGCCGGTGTGGCACGACTGGTTCTAGTCCGGACGGACTCGAGAGATGACCCGCTGCGGCGGGTTTTTTATTGTCTGCGGCAAAAGCGCCACAACCTCGGCACATCGGTCAAAACAGGTTTATACTCCAATCAGAGTATATAGGGAGTATAAAAAGATGAGGCTAAGCGCCCAGCAACAAAAATTGCCAGACAGTGACAAGGTCACCGTCAACGTCGGCCTGGTCGACCTGGCCCAGCTCGACCTGCTGGTCGAAGAGGGCTTTTATTCGAACCGCACCGACTTCGTCCGCACGGCGATCCGCAACCAGTTGCAGGTGCACGCGGACGCCATCCGCCAGACCGTGACGCGCAAGCGTTACGTGATGGGCATGTACCGCTACGGCCGGCGCGAGCTGGAACAGGTCGTGCAGGACGGCCAGCGGCTCGAGATCCACGTGCTCGGCCTGGCCGTAATCGAGGACGACGTACCGGCCAGCCTGGCGCGCGAGGCGATCGCTTCGATCCAGGTACTGGGCGCCTTCATCGCATCGCCGGCCGTGCGCGAAGCATTGGCCGACCGCCTCCAATCATGAAGAAGGACAAACCCATGAAACCTTTCGAACAGTTCATCGGCCAGATGCTGGAATCGGCGCGCCGCGTGCAGGCGCGCGACCCGAAGGCCGCCACCGACATCATCCAGCAGGCGCTGGCCCAGGCCGGCCTGCTGGCGCCCCAGCAAAAGACCGACGCCTCGCCGCAAGCGCCGCAAGCGCCAGAATTCGTCGACCTCAATCCGCCGCCGGCCTGGAGCAGGCCGAAGTCACGGCCCCGTCCGGCTGCGAAGTCGTCCTCGCGCCTGCCCGGCCGCTTCATCGCCGGCAGCCACGGAGGCGAAGCGGGCAGCCGCCGCTACAAGCTGTACATTCCCGCCAGGCCGGCCGAGGGACGCCGTCCACTGGTCGTCATGCTGCACGGCTGCACCCAGAACCCGGACGATTTCGCGGTCGGCACCGGCATGAACGCGCTGGCCGAAGAGTTCGGCTTCCTGGTGCTGTATCCCGAGCAGGATGGCCGCGCCAACCGCTCCCACTGCTGGAACTGGTTCGAAGCAGGCCACCAGGCGCGCGACGCGGGCGAACCGGGCATCCTGGCCGGCATGACGCGCCAGGTGATGCGGGAATACGATGCCGAGCCGTCGCAGGTCTTCGTGGCCGGCATGTCGGCCGGCGGCGCGATGGCGGCGGTGCTCGGCGCCGAGTATCCGGAACTGTTCGCCGCGATCGGCGTCCATTCCGGCTTGCCGGCAGGCAGCGCGCGCGACATGATCACGGGCCTGCAAGCCATGAAGAATCCGGGCCGCGCGCGCAGCCTGCGCGAGGCGGTACCGGTGATCGTCTTCCATGGCGATGCCGACCACGTGGTCGCTCCGGGCAACGGCGAAGCGGTGCTGAAGCAATTCGTCGGCGCCCACGCCGGCCTGCGCGCCACGCCGCTGCACGCGAGCGAAACGGAATCGACGCAGGGCGGACGCCGCGCTACCTGTCGCACCTGGCGCGACGAAGAAGGGCGGGCGATGGCGGAACACTGGATCGTGCACGGCGCCGGCCATGCCTGGGCGGGCGGCGATGCGGCCGGTTCGCACACCGATGCGCTCGGCCCGAACGCATCGCGCGAGATGCTGCGCTTTTTCCTGCAGCGATAGACGGTTGGTAGCCAGATCATTCGGCGCGAGAGCGGAGCCGGTAACTATCACCGCGTGGACGGCAAAGCCGACTGCGCGTCCCGGTCCACCCTACGGCTGGGCCTTGAATTTTGCGCGGCCCAGCCCAATCTTGGCATCCTGTCATGAACTTACTGGAGATGTTTGCCATGAAGCGTGTCGTTCTGTTCCTTGCCACCAACCTTGCCGTCGTGCTGGTACTGACGCTGGTGATCAATATATTCGGCCTGGGCCGGGGTGTCTCGGCGCAGGGCATCGATGTCGGCGAACTGGCCGTGTTGTCCGTGGTGATCGGTTTCACCGGCGCCATCATCTCGCTCCTGATGAGTAAACCGATGGCCAAGTGGTCGACCGGCGCGCGCGTGATCGAACAGCCGACCAACGCCACCGAGCAATGGCTGGTGCAGACCGTGCGCCGCCTGTCCGAGCGCGCCGGCATCGGCATGCCCGAAGTCGCCGTGTATGAGGGCGAGCCCAACGCGTTTGCCACCGGCGCATTCAAGAACTCGGCGCTGGTCGCCGTCTCGACCGGCCTGCTGCAGAGCATGAACCAGGACGAGGTGGAAGCCGTCCTCGGTCACGAGGTAGCGCACATCGCCAACGGCGACATGGTCACCCTGACCCTGATCCAGGGTGTGGTCAATACCTTCGTCGTGTTCCTGGCGCGTGTGGTCGGTTTCTTCGTCGACAAGGTATTGTTCCGCAAGGAGGGCGAAGGCCCCGGCATCGGTTACTTCGCGAGCGTGATCGTGCTCGAGATCGTGTTCGGGTTGCTGGCCTCGATCATCGTTGCCTGGTTCTCGCGCCAGCGCGAATTCCGTGCCGACGCCGGCGCCGCCAAACTGATGGGCACGCCGGTGCCGATGCAGCATGCGCTGGCCCGCCTGGGCGGTCTGGCGCCGGGCGCGTTGCCCAAGACGATGTCCGCGTCGGGCATTTCCGGCAGCGGCGGCGGCTGGGGCGCGCTGTTCTCGACCCACCCGCCGATGGAGCAGCGCATCGCCGCGCTCCAGCAACTGCGTTAATCAATCAAGGACGTTTAGATGGGCCAATATTTCCAGATCCACCCCGAAAATCCCCAGGCCCGCCTGATCAAGCAGGCGGCGCAGATCGTCAGCAGCGGCGGCATCGTCGCGCTGCCGACCGATTCCGCCTATGCGCTGGTGTGCCGCCTGGACGACAAGGCGGCGGTCGACAAGCTGCGCCGCATCCGCGGCGTCGACGACAAGCACCACCTGACCCTGCTGGTGCGCGACCTGTCCGAGGTCGCGCAATATGCGCGCGTGGACAATTCACAATATCGCCTGCTCAAGGCGACGATGCCGGGTCCGTACACGGTGATCCTGGAGGCGACGCGCGAATTGCCGCGCCGCCTGTCGCACCCATCGCGCAAGACGATCGGCCTGCGTGTGCCCGAGAACCGCATCACGCTGGCGTTGCTCGAAGAGCTGGGCGAGCCGCTGATCGGCACCACCCTGCAGCTGCCGGGCGACGACCACATGCTGTCCGACCCGGAAGAAGTGCGCGAGCGCCTGGAAAAGCAGATCGAGCTGATCATCGACGGCGGCGCCGGCATGCTGGAGGCGACCACCGTCATCGACCTGACCGGCCCCGAACCGGAGCTGGTGCGCGAGGGCAGGGGCGATCCGGCGGCATTCGGCCTGTAATCCTCGCTTAAGAATTCCGCAGGACAAGTGCGTACTCGCCTCTGATAGAATCCTCCTTATGGATGAAACGATACGCAACATCGCCGTCTACGCGCTGCCCGTCCTTTTTGCGATTACCCTGCACGAAGCCGCCCACGCCTACGCCGCCAAATTTTTCGGTGACAACACCGCCTATTCCCAGGGCCGCATGAGCCTGAATCCGCTGGTGCACGTCGACATCTGGGGCACCATCGTGATTCCGATCATGATGTATCTGTTTACGCCCTTCGTGTTCGGCTACGCCAAGCCGGTGCCGGTCGAGTTCGGCCGCCTGCGCAATCCGAAGCGCGACATGGCCTGGGTCGCGCTGGCCGGCCCCATTGCCAACCTGATCATGGCCGCGCTGTGGTTGCTGTTCGCGGCCTTGCTGGTGTTCTTCGGCGTGAGCGAGGCCTTCCCGCGACGCATGGCCGAGGCCGGCATCCTGACGAACCTGTTGATCATGGCCTTCAACCTGCTGCCGATCCCGCCGCTGGACGGCGGCCGGGTGTTGACCAGCATGCTGCCCAACAGCCTGGCCTGGAAATTCGCCCGCATCGAGCCCTACGGCTTCTTCATCGTGCTGGGGCTGGTGTTCCTGCAACTGGTGGGCTACTGGGTGGTGCCGGTGATGCAGCTGGGCCGCTGGATCGTGGACCTCATGGTCCTGCCGTTCACCTTTGTATTGTTCTGAGACCATGCAAGCCGACGCCCCACGCGTAAACATGCAGACGCTGCCGCCGTCGCCGTGGGTGGAACGCTTCGTTTCGCTGGCGCCGCCGGGCGAGGCGCTCGACCTGGCTTGCGGCAATGGCCGCCACACGCGCCTGCTGGCGGCGCGCGGCCTGCAAGTGCTGGCGCTCGACCTCAAGCCCGAGGCGCTGGCCGCCAGCGCGGGCGACAACGTCACGACGATGGCCTACGACCTCGAGGCCGAGGGTGCGCCCTGGCCCTTCGAGGCGGGACGTTTTTCGGCGATCGTGGTCACCAATTACCTGCACCGGCCCCTGTTCGCCTCCCTGGCGGCCAGCCTGCGGCCAGACGGCATCCTGATCTACGAAACCTTCGCGCAGGGGAACCAGATCTACGGCAAACCGTCCAATCCTGCCTTCCTGCTGGCGCCCGGCGAGCTGCTGGGGCTGGCGCAAGACGGTGGATTGCAGGTGCTGGCCTACGAGGACGGCCATGTGGAGCGGCCGCATCCGGCCCAGGTGCAGCGCCTGTGCGCGGCCGGTCCGGCATTTGCGAAAACCGAGGCCCGGCTCGACCATATTGTGGTCAGGAATGAACCATAGGGGCGGGCTATCCGCTACAATCAGATTTTTTAATGAATGGCACGGCCAAGATTATGATTAAGGGCAGTATCGTAGCACTCGTCACTCCGATGTTCGAAGACGGCAGTCTTGACCGCGATTCCTTGCGCAAGCTGATCGACTGGCACGTCGCGGAAGGCACCGACGCGATCGTCATCGTGGGCACGACGGGCGAATCCGCCACCGTGTCGCCGGAAGAGCATTGCGAACTCGTCAAGCTGGCCGTCGATCACGTCGCCGGCCGCATCCCGGTCATCGCCGGCACCGGCGGCAACTCGACCGCGGAAGCGATCGCGCTGACCCGCCACGCGAAGGAATGCGGCGCCGATGCCTCGCTGCAGGTCGTTCCTTATTACAACCGTCCGACGCAAGAGGGCATGTACCGCCACTTCCGCACGATCGCGGAAAGCGTCGACCTGCCGATCATCCTCTACAACGTGCCGGGCCGTACCGTGGCCGACATGGCCAACGAGACCGTCGCGCGCCTGGCGCCGATCGACAATATCGTCGGCATCAAGGACGCCACCGGCAATATCGGCCGCGGCATCGAGCTGCTCAAGATGGTGGACAAATCGTTCGCCGTCTATTCGGGCGACGATCCGAGCGCGATGACCCTGATGTTCTGCGGCGGCGCCGGCAATATCTCGGTGACGGCCAACGTTGCCCCGCGCGCGATGCACGAGCTGTGCGTGGCCGCGATGGCCGGCGACGTCGCCCGTGCGGTCGAGATCAACAACCGCGTGCTCGGCCTGCACGCCAAGCTGTTCGTCGAACCGAACCCGGTGCCGGTGAAGTGGGCGTTGGCCGAAATGGGCAAGATGCCGGCCGGCCTGCGCCTGCCGCTCGCGCCGCTGTCTGCCCAATACCACGAGACCGTGCGCGCCGCCCTGGTGGAAGCCGGCGTTCATTCCTAATCCCGGGCCCGCAAGGGTTCGGGTTCCTGACCTGATATCGAACGACATGACTAAAAGCAAGTACTCGGGATTCAACTCCGCGCGTTCCAATTTCTCGCCCCTGGTTTCCGCTCCTGCTGCCGCGCGCGTGCTGACGCTGACCGCGCTCGCTTTCAGCCTGGCGGCCTGCACCACCATCTTCGAAGGCGACAAGGTCGATTACAAGGGCGCCAAGAAAGCCGCGCCGCTGGACGTGCCGCCCGATCTGACCAAGCTGCAGCGCGACAACCGCTACGCCATCCCTGACGGCCGTGGCGTCGCCACCGCGTCCGGCCAGGCGGCGGCCGCTGCCGCCGGCACGGGCGGCGGATTCGTCCCCGGCGTCGCAGCGAGCAACCAGCAGATCGGACCGATCTCGAGCGATGCGATCAGCGTGCAGCGCAACGGCGACCAGCGCTGGCTGGTGGTCAAGCAGACCCCGGAACAGCTGTGGCCGCAGCTGCACCAGTTCTGGGAAGAGCAGGGCTTCGCCATCGAGACCGAGTCGGCCACGACCGGCACCATGGAAACCGCCTGGGTCGAGAACCGTTCGAAGATCCCGCAAGACTTCATCCGCAACGCGATCGGCCGCGTGTTCGACCGCGCCTATTCGACCGGCGAGCGCGACAAGTTCCGCACCCGCCTCGAGCGCCTGCCGGACGGCTCGACCGAGATCTGGGTCAGCCACCGCGGCGCCGAGGAAGTCCTGACCGGCCCGCAGAGCGAAACCACCACCTGGACCTCGCGTCCGAACGATCCTGGCCTGGAATCGCAATTCCTGGGCCGCATGGTCGCGATGCTGACCGGCACCAAGGAAGTGGCGACGGCCGAAGCGACGGTCGCCAATGCACCGGTGGCGCCGCAGCACGCCAATCTGGTGGGCGATACCGTCGAGGTTGACGAAGGCTTCGACCGCGCCTGGCGCCGCGTCGGTCTGGCGCTGGACCGCGTCGGCTTCACCGTCGAAGACCGCGACCGCGTGCAGGGCATCTACTTCGTGCGCTACGTCGATCCGGACGCGGCCGAGCAGAAGGAAGGCTTCTTCAAGCGCCTGTTCTCGTGGGGCGGCAAGTCGGAAGACGAGCTCAAGGAAGCCCAGCGCTACCGCGTGCTGGTCAAGACCGAGCAGGGCGCCAACGTCAGCAAGGTCACGGTGCAGAACAACGAAGGCCAGGCGGATACCTCGCCGACCGCGGGCAAGATCCTGAACCTGCTGCATACCGAGCTGAAGTAATCTTTGCCTCGTGCATGAAAAAACCGGCCCGCGTGGCCGGTTTTTTATTGGGCGGCATGACGCCAGCCCCGGCCGAATTCGACAGACGTAAAAAAACCGGCCCGCAGGCCGGTCTTTCTTACCGAAGTAACGAATTACTTGGTGGTAGCAGCAGCGTCAGCAGCTTGCTCAGCCGAACCTTGAGCAGCAGCAGCTGCGTCGGTTGCGGTGTTGGCAGCAGCAGCAGCGTCAGCGGCAGCAGCGTCAGCAGCAGCTGGTGCGGTTGCGTCAGCAGCTGGGGTAGCGGTTGCGTCAGCTGGTGCAGCAGCAGCTGGGGTTTCGGTAGCAGCTGGTGCGACTGGAGCTTCTTCTTTCTTAGCGCAAGCAGCCAGGGTAACAGCGAACAGGGAGGCGATCAGCAGGGATTTTTTCATGATTTTTCCTTAGTATTTACAAGAGTCGAACACTTGTTGCGATTAATAATTACCGGTAATTATTTCTCGGTGGAATTCTCGTGCTTTCAAAAATAGCGTTAACGCCATAGACGCAACGGAACCTTCCTGATTGATATTATAGACAATTTTACAGTTTCGCAATAGCGAACACATGCCGTAGCGAAAGAAATTTGCGGACGAATAAGCTTCATATTGTTACAAGATGCAACGTGGCTAAGAAACACGGCGATATGTAACTATCTGGCGTTTTTGGTGCAATTATTGAGCGCGATCATAAGCCGGTTCTGGATATTTGCAATGCCAGATGTGACTCTTGCCAGATTGCCTCGAAGCGGTACTGCGACAGCTCGCAGGCAGGAGGATCGTCGAAGCTCGCCTCGCCACGCATGTGGTCGCTGTGGAAGCGGCGCACAATGTGCCGGCCGTCGCCGATACAGAAGGAATCGGTGAGCTGGCGCAGGCTGCGTGGCGTTTGCCGGCACTCGCACAGGTGGCCGTAGTCGCGCAGCAGGCGCAGGAAGCGCGGATAGTGGCGTTCGATGTGGGACGGATCGTGCAGCGCCAGGCGCAGCCGGCCGCCGCGGGCAAGAAAGGCCCGCAGCGCGGTGTCGATGTTGGTGCTGCCGAGTGGAAAGGCCGCGACATCCGGATCGAAGACGGCCAGGGTGGCCTGGGCCGCTTCGATGCAGGCGAGAAAGTGCGCCTCGCAGTCGAGGCGGGTGTCGAAGGCAATCGTGCGTGGTTCGCTCATCGACACCTCGTCCTTCAGCCCAGCTCGACCCAGCCGTCCTGATACCAGGTGTACAGGGCTTCGAGCACGTCGTCGGTGGCTTTGTCGAGCACGGCGCCATCGATGCGGCGCTCATTGGCCAGCACGTCCAGCACTGCCTTGTCGGCGCGACCGACGGCGAACGATTCGCCGTTGATGAAGACGTGATTGCCGCGGTACAGCATCAAGGTCTTGCTGGACAGCTTGATGCCGCGCTTGGCGGCGGTTTCCATGAAGCGGCCCACGGTCAGCGGTTTCGCCGGACCGGTGAAGAAGACATTGTGCTTGGGTTCGGACATGTGTTCGCCCAGGAACACGGTCACGTCTTCCTCGTCCCAGCGCACCTTGTTCAATTCTTCGGTGACGGTGTCCAGCATATCGCGCGGAATCTCGGCCGGGTTCTTGGCCGGCTTCAATTCCGGATCGCCATAACGGCCAGGCAAATCGATGGAGTCGGCCATGAATTGCAGGAAGGCTTCTCCCAATTCCTGGAACGAAGGGGAGCGGAAACCGATCGAATAGGTCATGCATTCGCCTTCGGCAATGCCGTCGTGGGCGTAATGCGGCGGCAGGTACAGCATATCGCCCGGCTCGAGCACGAATTCTTCTTCGGGCTTGAAATTGGCCAGGATCTTGAGCGGCAAGCCCTCGACCAGGGTCAGGTCTTGCTGCGAACCGATCTTCCAGCGGCGCTTGCCGTGGGCCTGCAGCAGGAACACGTCATAGGAATCGTAGTGGGGGCCGACGCCGGCGCCATCGGTGGCGAAGCTGATCATCAGGTCGTCCAGGCGGGCATCGGGCACGAAGCGGAACTGGCGCAGCAGCTCGTCGGCGCGTTCGTCGTACAGGTTCACGCCCTGGACCAGCATCGTCCAGTTGGGCTCGGTGCGCGGAGGCAGTTCTGCCAGCGGACCGTGCTGCATGTCCCAGTTGCCTTCGCGCTGGGTTACCAGGCGCGATTCGACGTGATTCTGGCGCGCCATCTCGGCCAGTTTTTCGAACTTGAGCAGGGGCTTGAAGCCGGGGATCGCGCCACGGATCAGGAGTGGTTTCTTGTGCCAATAATCGCGCAGAAACTCGGCGGGAGTGATATTCCCGAGAAGCGGTAATTTTTTCATGCGTCATTATAACCAGCCGAGCAGCGTGTGGAACCCGGTCGCGGGACCCATCGGGGGTATAATCCGAGCCTTACAACGAAAGGATGTGCGATGAAGATTGCCAAAGACACGGTCGTGACGGTTAACTACAAGCTGTCGGATGCCCAGAACAACCTGATCGAAGAAGGCGTGCAGCCGATGGTCTACCTGCACGGCGGCTACGAAAATACCCTGCCGAAGATCGAAGAAGAACTCGACGGCAAGGAAGTCGGTTATTCGTCGACGATCCAGGTCGAACCGGACGATGCGTTTGGCGACTACGAGCCAGAGCTGGTCAAGGTCGAAGAGCGCGCGCGCCTGCCTGAGCCGATCGAAGTCGGCATGCAGTTCGAAGGCGTGGCCGAAGGCGGCGACGACGAGCCGGTGATCTTCACCGTGACCGAGATTGCTGAAGATAAAGTGGTCCTGGACGGCAACCACCCACTAGCCGGCATGGCGCTGCGCTTCGAGCTGGCGGTGATCGACGTGCGCGCGGCCACCGCCGAGGAAATCCAGCACGGCCACGTGCATGGCGCGGGCGGTCATCATCATGAGATGGACGACAGCGAAGAGGGCGACCACTTCCGTAGCCAGCCGCTGCAGTAATCATCGAATCGTTCGCGGTTCCTGCAGCGCGCAGGGCCGCGGATGCCTCATTGCTTCGCGTCTTCGACCGCGAACGTCGCTTCTTTTCCGAGCTTCACATTCACCTCGACCGCCTTGGTTCCCACCGACAGCTGTCCCAGGTTGCCCTTCCACTCGATCTCGGGCTTCTTCCCATGCGGCGTGCCGCCGTCGACCAGCAGTACCTTGCCCTCGAACTTGACCGCCTGCCCCTGGATCTGGCGCCTCACGGCCTCGAAGCCATCCTTCTCCACCGGATCGCGCCGCAGCAGGCCGCGTAGTCCCGCCGGCTGGTCCAGGTAGAACGGCCTCACCGCGCCTTCCGAAAACAGCACCAGCGCCTCGGCCTTGTCGCTGCGGGCGATCGCGAACAGGCGGTTCAGCCAGAAGCGGTTGGCGACCGTGCGATCTTCATATTCGCTGTTGCGGCCGGCCGCCTCCAGGTAGTGGTTATTGTTGGCCGGGAGATTGATGGTGGCGTACAGCACCTTGCCGACCTTCCAGTGCGCATTCTCGGCATAGCTGCGAAAACGCGGGCTGGCCGACAGCTGGGTGAGGTGGATTTTTTCGCGGCCCAGCGATTCGGGCTCGGCGTGGAACAGTTCGCGCAGGCGGTTGAGGCGCTCGATCGCATTGGTGCGGTTGGCCGAGTTGCGGCACGCCGTCCAGTCGCTGCCGGCCAGCGACACGACGGTCGGCCGCCGGGCGCGCTCGATGATGTCGCGCCGCTGCTGGTACAGCCGGTCGCCGCAGCTTTCCTTCTCGCCCTTGATGCCGTTGATGACGACGAAGGCGAGCGATTTTTCGGACGAATCGGCCAGCCCCTGTTTCAGGCGCGCCTCGCCGTCTTCGCCCGAGTCGTTGCCGATCACCGCGAACCGGTGTGCGCCGTCGGCCGCCTTGTCCTTCGCGCCGGCAAGCAGCGTGAAGGACAGCAGGGCGGCCAGCAGCAGTGATCGGCGCCGTGCTCCCATCAGACGGCGAGGCGCTTGAGCTCGTAGAGACGTTCGAGCGCTTCGCGCGGCGTCAACGCGTCCGGGTCGATCGCGTCGAGCGCGTCGCGCAGGCCGTCGTCCTGGGGCGCCGAAGCAAGCGTCTGCGCCGGCGCCTCGCCGATCTCTTCCTCGACGAGCGGCGTCGCGAACAGGTCGCGCTGCGGCGTCGCATCCAGCGCCTGCGCCTCCAGGCGCGCCAGGTGCTTGCGCGCGGCCTTGATCACCGGTTGCGGCACGCCCGCCAGTTGTGCCACCTGCAGGCCGTAGCTCTGCGAGGCGGGGCCGTCCTGGACCGCGTGCAGGAACACGATGCTGTCCTTGTGCTCGACCGCCGACAGGTGCACGTTGGACGCGCTCGGGTAAGTCTCGGGCAGCTGGGTCAGCTCGAAGTAGTGGGTCGCGAACAGCGTGAAGCTGCGGCTGGTGTCGATCAGGTGGCGCGCGATCGCCCACGCCAGCGCCAGGCCGTCGAAGGTCGAGGTGCCGCGGCCGACTTCGTCCATCAGCACCAGCGAGTGCTCGGTGGCGCCGTTCAGGATCGCGGCCGACTCGGTCATCTCGACCATGAAGGTCGAACGGCCGTTGGCCAGGTCGTCGCTGGCGCCGATGCGGGTGAAGATGCGGTCGATCGGGCCGATCGTTGCTTGGGTAGCCGGCACGTAGCTGCCGACGTAGGCCAGCAGGGTGATCAAGGCCACCTGGCGCATGAAGGTCGATTTACCGCCCATGTTCGGGCCGGTGATCAGTAACAAGCGCCGCTCGTTGGACAGCTTGCAGTCGTTGGCGATGAAGCGCTCGATCTGGTTTTCCACCACCGGATGGCGGCCTTCGACGATGGTCAAGCATGGCGCGTCGCTCAGGACCGGCGCGCACCAGTTGTGGCGCAGCGCGTGGCTGGACAGGGCCACCAGCACGTCGACCTGGGCCAGCGCGCGCGCGATGGTCTGCAGGCAGCCGATGTGCGGCGCCAGGTCGCCCAGCAGCTGGTCGTACAGGATTTTTTCGCGCGCCAGCGCGCGGTCTTGCGCCGACAGGGCCTTGTCTTCGAAGGCCTTCAGCTCGGGCGTGATGTAGCGTTCGCAGTTCTTGAGGGTCTGGCGGCGGCGGTAGTCGTCCGGCACCTTGTCGGCCTGGCCGTTGGTGACTTCGATGTAGAAGCCGTGCACCTTGTTGTATTCGACCCGCAGGTTGGCGATGCCGGTGCGGGCGCGCTCGCGCGTCTCGAGGTCGACCAGGAACTGGCCGGCGTTCTCGGACAGCGCGCGCAGTTCATCGAGCTCGGCGTCGAAGCCGCGCGCGAACACGCCGCCGTCGCGCACCATGGCGGCGGGTTCTTCCATCACGGCGCGCGTGAGCAGGTCGACGCACTCGCCCGGCGTGGCCAGGTCGTCGTGGATCTCGCGCAGCAGGGAGGTATCGCCCGGGATGAAGCAGCGCGCCACCTGCTCGCGCACCACCGGCAGGGCTTTCAGCCCGTCGCGCAGGGCGGCCAGGTCGCGTGGCCGCGCGGTGAGCAGGGCCACGCGAGTGGTGATGCGTTCGATGTCCGGCACCTGGGCCAGGGTCGACGACAGCGCATCAATGGCTTCGGCGTGGATCAGCGCAGCAATCGACTGGTGGCGGCTGCGGGCGACGGATTGGTCGCGGCGCGCGTGGTGCAGCCAGTGACGCAGCAGGCGCGAGCCCATCGCGGTGCGGCAGCCGTCGAGCAGCGAGAACAGGGTCGGCGACTCCTGGCCGCGGATGGTCTCGGTGAGTTCCAGGTTGCGGCGGGTGGCGGCGTCCAGGCCGATGTATTCGTTTTCGGTTTCGCAGGCGAGGCCGCGCACGTGCTGCAGGCCGCGGCCTTGCGTCGATTGCGCATAGCGCAGCAGCGCGCCGGCCGCGCCGAATGCGGCGCCCAGGCCGTCGGCGCCGAAGCCGGTGAGGGTGGCCACGCCCAGTTGTTCGAGCAGGGCGCCGTGGCCCTTGACCACGTCGAAATGCCATTCCGGGACGCGCTGGGTGTGCGCGTTGGCGCCGTCGCTCTCGAACATGTCGGCGCAATCGGCGCGCAGGATCTCGGCCGGCGCGATGCGTTCGAGTTCGTGCGCCAGGCGCTGTTCGACGGCGCGCGCGTCGCCCGAGAATTCCATCAGGCGCAGGTTGCCGCTGGCGAGCGACAGCCAGGCCAGGCCGGCGGTGACGGTCTTGCGTTGATTGATCAGGCACAGCGCCAGCAGCGGACGCTCGGCCTTTTCGGGCAGCAGGTCGGAATCGGTGAGGGTGCCGGGGGTGACCACGCGCACCACCTTGCGTTCGACCGGACCTTTCGACAGGGCCGGGTCGCCGATCTGCTCGCAGATGGCGCAGGACTCGCCCAGCTTGACCAGCTTGGCCAGGTAGCCGTCCAGCGAGTGGAAAGGCACGCCGGCCATCTTGATCGGCTGGTCGCCCGACTTGCCGCGCGCGGTGAGGGTGATGCCGAGCACGCGCGAGGCTTTTTCGGCGTCGTCGAAGAACAGCTCGTAGAAGTCGCCCATGCGGTAGAACACCAGCATGGTGGGGTAGTCGGCCTTGATGCTCATGTACTGCTGCATCATCGGTGTGTGCTGAGGTTTCAAAACCGCGCTCATCGTTGCCAGTTCCAGTTAAAGCTAATGTCCATATCTTTCAACGACTTACGCAAAATTCGATTCCTTCGTTTGCCCCAAGTTGCCCTCGTTTGCCCTAATGTGCCCAGCGTTTGAGGGGCGCGGAAAGGGAACTAAAGTGAACGCAACTTAGATATAATAAATCCTAGTCCCCCGCTGGCAGAGTCATTTCATAAGTCATTGAAATGGAAGGAAAAGCATCAAGTTTTTCAGTCCCCTCAGCGGCCAGCGAGAACGAGGACAGAATTATACGTGAATCTTTTTGCTCAGTCCCCGTTGCCGGGGGACTGCCTTCATCGAGGAGCGGGATGAAAACAGAACTGACGATGGCCCTCATCAAGCGCCTAAGGCTTGATTCCAAGCCGGTGGGCGTCGATGCGAAGGGGGACTTGGTGTTTGAGCCAAACCCCTTTGGCAAGGACTACATCATCTACGACGCGAGCCAAGAGGCGCCGCCAGGCTTTGGCGTCAGGGTGGCAAAAAAGAAGACGTTCATCATCCGCAGAAAAGTCCACGGCAAGTCCTTCATGCCCACCGTCGGCAACGTCGCGGACTTCATGGCCGACACCAAGAGCGCGCTGTCGAATGCCCGTGCCAAGGCTGCCAAAATGGCCTTGGAGATCGTCGAGACCCGAGCAAATCCGAATGAGACGGCGCGCAAGCGCTCCGCGGCGGAGCTGACGCTTGGCGAGGCCTTCGAAAAATACCGGCATCACCTCGCGACGCGAACGCAGAGGCCAGCGACCAAGGAGACGCTGCGCGTCGCCGACCGCGCCGCTCGCAAATTCGACGGCTGGAAGTGGATGGCCAAGCGCATCAAGGACCTAACGGCCGAAGAGATCCAGCAGCGTTTTGAGCAGAGCAAGTCGGTTCACCCCACTGCCAACGAGCAAGCATTCCGATGGGCGACGGCGGCGGTGCGTTGGTCCATGGGTATGGAAGAACTGGATGCCGCCTCTGCTGGCCGAGAGCCGCTGCTTCGCGCGAATCCGTTCATGGTCCTGACGCTCAACAAGATGTTTCGCTCGCGAGAGCAAGTCGAGCGCGACCGCGAGGAAAAGGGCAAGCGCAATCCGTTGACGCCCTCCAAAACCATTGGACAGTTTCTTGAAGTCGCGTGGGCGAAGCGTGCCGTGAACGACAACGAAACCGGCGTGCACTATTTGGTGCTGATGTTGCTGTGGGGATGTCGCAAATCTGAGCATGCCCCATGCCAGTGGGGCGAGCTGCTCTCGCGCGACGAGCGCCGCGTGGCCAGCCATGTGGTTTTGGATGGCGACGACGACTATGGCGCGCATGTCTTCTTCGCTCGCACGAAGAACGGCCGCAACCATCGCTTGCCGTTGGGGCCGATGGCGACCGAGCTGCTGCGCCGACGCCAGACGTCCGCGGCGGAGGAATGCGCGCGCCGCGGCTTTGAAGCAAAGTCGCGCAGCTTCGTCTTTCCCGCGCGGAGCAAACAGTCGAAAAGCGGCCACTACTCGGATGCGACCACGCTGCTTGACGCGCTGCGTGATGAAGCCGGGATCGAGAAGCTGACCCGTCACGATTTACGCCGCTCTTTCGGCGCGATGATGACAACGCTGGACGTGCCCGAGGGCGTCCGCAAGCGTTTCTTCAACCACAGCGACGCCAGCGTCACGGACACCTACACCCGCGCTGAGTGGGCGATGTTGAGGGGGTGGATGACGCGTATTGAGCAGGAGATTTTGGCGAAGGCGCCAAACGTCTACAACGCGCTCAAACCGTTAGACTGGCCGATGCTCGCAGCGCCGGAGCCTCACGTAAGTCGGGCCGCCAAAGCGCGTTCCGGGCGGCCTCGCAAAACGAGTCCCATTGCTGACGAAAGCGACTTGGAACTGTCATGTGACCCGTGACTCGGGCGCGGTGAACCATCAGCGGCCTTCGGGCGCCGTGGGAGGCTCGACGTCATGGAAGCAAAGCCAAGATTGCGCGAAGTCCACGACTTCGAGGCTCTCGTTCTTGATCCGTTCGAAACCGCTGAGGACAAAGCGTCCGCCGTTCCACCAAAGCAGATGGGGATCGTAGAGCTCATCCACCGCACGGTTGAAATCGCGATAGGTGAACTTGGCGATCTTCGCCATGCGATGCAGGCCTTGACTCGTGGTGTCGAGGACTTCCAGAGATCCGGCGCGCGCGATATTGAATCGATCATGCAGGGAGCGCTTGGGAACTTCGACGCCGCGGGCCCGCAGCTTGAGCATTTTGATGGACATGATTGTCTAGTTGATACTGTATAAATATACAGTATATATGATAGAACTTGCGGGCAATGCTTGCGCGCCGGAGCGATGAGGCATTCTGGATCGACGCAACGCCATGCTAGAGTTGGAGTAATTCATTGTCCAATCTCGACATGCCGAAACTGATCGACCTGAATGAACCACTGGCGCAGCTTGACGTCCTGGCCCGCCTCCATGCGTTGCCTGACGCCGTGGCGTTGACCACGAGTGAGGCGGCGGTGTTTCTGCGCAGCTCAGTAAGCGCTTTGGAGGCTATGCGGGCGAAAGGCACCGGCCCAACATACATCCAAGGCGGGGGAAGGGGCTCGCTTGGGGCCAATCAGAAATGCTTGTATGAGAAAGCTGATTTGCTGGCCTGGCAGCGATCGAACAAGGTGAGCTCAACTGTCGAGGCGGCGGTCCGCAAGGGCCAACTGTTCACGACGTTGGGCGAGCTGGCGCAACCCGAGGCCTTTTGGGTCGACGCGCATGGCCAAGTCGTCGGGATGGTGGAGGCCGCCTCGGTCTCGACGGTCATCGAACGTCTTGGCGTGTTCGATATCGAGTGGATGCGCCCCGCGGACGCGGCGTGCCGGGCGTGGGACGACATCGCGGAGCATCTCACTTTTGGCAGTGGCCTCGTGAGCGTCTTGCGGCGCGAGATTGACAAGATCGAGGCCGGCTTCGAGGCGAGCGAGATCGCCGCTGCGATCGGCCCTTCCAAGGAGACGCCATGAATCCACCTAATGATGGGGGCGGCAATCGACAGCGCGGAGACAAGCTGTTGGAGGATATCCCCGATTCCCCGGAGGAATGGAAGTCCGAGCCACCATTTGATCCGAGCGACGCTGATCTCGCCGTCGCGGACGCCCAAGAGCAGATCGAGCTCATGCGGCGCTGGTTCTTGGCGCGCTACTGTGACCCGGCCGAAGAGACTCCCTACGAATCGAGGGAAGGCGGCTACATTTGGATTTGGGGCGGGCCTTACGACCCCATGGAAGAGCTGCAAGAGCGATTCGGAGATCTCGTCGAGGACGAGGTCATCGATAAGCTTGCGAACGAACTGTATCGCGACGTGGGCTGGGAATGGGCGCCGATTCGTAGCGTGGCGGAGGAATATTACGATCGTTTCGACCTGGAAGTCGAAGACAGGAACGATCCATTTTCTCGACTGCGTGACAGGCTGCGTGAGGCGCTCGCCGTTTTGGAGCTTCGAGGTCCGGAGGTCGTCGTCTCTCAACTCCCATCCATGGTGTTCGGCGCGATCATTTCAGCGCTTGAAGCGTATCTGTGGGAGACGATGGCCTATTGGGCCAAGTCCAGCCGCGACGTGCTCAGAGGGATCGTGTCGAACATGCCCGAGCTGAAAGACCAGCAAATCAAGCTGGGGCAGATCTTCGAAGAGCACGACGGCATCGAGAAGCGGGTGATGGTCTATCTCCAGCATATCGTGTGGCACCGTTGGGAGAAGGTCGGACAATTGTTCAAAGCCGGCTTGGGCGTGCGCTTGCCGAGCACCAAGGCGTTTCAGGAGGCGCTCGAGAAGCGCCACCACATCGTTCATCGAAGCGGCCATGACCAAGACGGAAACCCAGTGGCGGTCTCCCGACAGGATGCTCGCGATCTTGCTCAGGCGGTGGAGGACTTCGCAGACAAGGTTTACGACGCCATCAATGCGAAGATCACCGAAGAGGCTTTCAAAGATTTGACCTGAACGCCAAAAGAAACCGGCCGCGTGTCGCGCCGATTCAAGCGATCGATATCGGCGCGTGCGAAAATTGCGCGCGCTAGACGCGAGACGAATCGCGACGGCCGATCCCCAGTTTTGGATATCAGCAAAGGTGGGCGCCGCGAGTGTGTCGCGGCGCTTTTTTTGTGATCTGCGCCGCCGCTTTCGCGGAGCGCCCGCCCGGCTGGGCAGAAAGTTCGCATGGAGCCGTTCGCGTATCACACTGTCGTTCATGCCCTGGAAGCGAGGCGCGGTTGGACTGAGGAGCGCCGCTTCGCAGTCGCCGTCCACCATGCGATCCACGGCCACCTGGCTTATTCCCGCTATCACGCGGCCGGCCGGCAGCGGGCTCGCGAAGGCATTGGAGAAGAGGGCGTCGCGCGGCTGGTCAACGATTTTCTGGAAACCGACGTCAACCCGGCGATTTCGTTCATCTCCGGGCTGCGTCATCCCGCCAGCGCGTTGATGGCTTATAACGCCTACAACGCCGCCGCCAACCTGGGCGTGCGCACCAGCGTCACGATAGCTTATCCCGGTGTTCGGGGAGTCGGGAGCCTGGCGGCGAGCCGAGCGATGGTCGCCGACAGCGACGACCCCCAGCCCTGCAGGACGGCAACCCTCAGCGTCATGGGCTCGGTTCTCGAGCATGTGCAAAGCGGAGGACAGCGCATGTATCGCCCGACGTCGCTGTCGCGCTTGGCGGAGTTTCTTGGGCGCGGCCATGGCGTGGCGGCTGACGTTTCGCGCGCTATCGAAGACGACTGGCTCGCTCCCGTGGCGGATCTGCCTCGAAAGCTCGGATGCCAAAAGCGCACAATGGAGCGGCGCCTCAAAGAGGTCGGCCTCACCGCCCAGTCGCTGCGGCAAGCCGACCGCATGCTGCGGGCCACCGCGGGCCTGTTCTCGGGCGACAGCGCGACCGCGGTCGCGCTCGACAGCGGCTTCTCGGATCTGGCGCACATGAGCCGATCGTTTCGAACTGCGTGCGGCATGACCCCGTCGATGCTCATCGCCATCGCGCGCCATGACGATAAGCTCAGCGGCTCCCCGTCCCGATTGCCATACCGGAGACCGCAAGAATCTCTGCATGCTGAAAGCGAGATCTAGCGATCTAGCCTGGATAGCTGAGGCGCCGTCGCCAAATGCCCAGCGCGTTGAAGCGCGATCTTTTGTAGATCTGTCGCGCCAATTCAATTCTTTTTCGTCAACTTTCGATAACGTCTCGATCATGCGTCGAGATGGACAGTCGCGCGCGCACTTACGGGCGGCGGCCTTTTGATCCCGAAGGCTTCGAGCGCAGGAATTCCGTCAGGCGCTCGACATTTTCGAGCACGAACGCGCGATCTGCCGGCGCCAAGCCATCAAGAAGCTGAGCGATTGCGGCAGCTTGATCGTCTTGGCGCGAGCTCGACCCCAACAGGAGTTGGTCGGAGCGGCAACCGAACATGTCCGCGAGGACGACCAATCGCTCGGCGGTGATCGAGCCGATGCCACGCTCCAAGCGCGACACCGCCTCGGGGCCAATGCCCAAGCGTTCGGCGACATCTTCTTGGGTAAGTCCGGCGTTTTGTCGAGCGTTGGAAATGGCCAAGCCGATCGTTTTGCGAATACCCAAGACGTTGCTGGACGCGGCGTCGCTGGGCTGGGTGTGAACTGAATGTTGCATGAAGCCTCCTCGACTTCAATGGTCGAGTGTCGACGCTGCGCTTTGAAGGACTTTAAAAGTTGACTGTCAACCAAATTAGTTTAATATTCGTTTTCACTTCACCGATTCGCGCGTCTGCGAGCGGAGCGTCCCCAAGGCGGGCGCGTCAGATATCCAAACCACACAACTAAGGAGAAGAAATGGATGCATCCATGGTTTGCGTTCGCGCAGTTTTGATCGCCGCAACCGCGATCGCTATGGCGGCCTGCAGTGGCGGCCCGAGCGAGTCGGACGTGCGCGAGGCGATGATCAAGCAAGCCGAAGCCAGCGGCGTCAGGATGGTCGCGCCGGATTACAAAGAGACGATCGCCAAGGTCAAGCTCGTCGGTTGCGAAAAGGCCGAGCGTGGAGGCTTCGATTGCGACGTCTCGACTGCCCAGGGCACCGTGGCGAACGCGCGCTTTGTGAAAACCGACGCCGGCTGGTCAGTCGCCAACTGAACGGGCTCAGCCGTCGATCGGCCTCGGCATGCAGCAATCTAAGCCGGTCGACGGCCACGTGGAGGAAAGCTTATGCGTTTGTTGCTTCGAGTTGTTTGGGGATGCCTGATCACGGCTTTGTCGTTGAGCGCGGTCGGCGAGGTCGTTCTGGGCCTGTTCGGAAACGTATGGGTGTCGAGAGTGGTCTTCATCGCCGCAGTGGGATTCGGCCCGCTGTTGTTTCCGCTGGGGAGCTTGAAGTTCCTCTGCTTTTTCTGGGGATTCCTCGGGTCTTTTTATCTGCTTGGACGCTATCCCCCGGCGGGGGGGATGGCTTATCTTCTCGCCGCCTGGGGACCGCTGATCGCAGTCGCAGCCGCGGACGGATGGAGTCGGGTCCGTCGCGACATGGGGTTTAGCAAGGGAGAGTCGGTGCTGCGCGACAAAAGCGGCCGCATGGCGGACTGGACGTTCGCGGCGGATGGTTTGGAGATCGCGGTGGATTTGACCGCTGGCGAATTGCGGGTTCGCGCGCGGCGCGCGCGGTGGTGCGACGCCTCGTCGAGCTTCAACGAGGGGCCAGTGAGGCTGATCCGCCCCTTGCTCGAATGCTCCTTGGGGTTCAGCGAAGTCGTGAAGTCAGAACATCGTGGCGCCTTGGCCAATGCCTACGGCAGGACCTACAACGGAGAACCCATTTGCGTGTCAGTGCCACAGCCGGGGCATTCGATCGAATACGCGACCGGAGAAATGCGCGTCGTCATCGACCATCGATCGACCGAGTGGAGGGTGGCGCAAGACTACGTGTTGAGATGGGGCGATGGCTCCCTGCGCTATCACGGCCGCGTTGAACGAACGTCCGGCGCGCGCAATATCTCGGTGGAGCTTGGCCCGTAAGCGTCCTCCCAGCACCGTCTGTACCTAGCCAACTCGCTCTGCGAAAGTAGTTCCCGTTACTTTTTGATGGGAACTACTGTGGACACTGTTGGCCAGACGAGCAATCGCAAGGGACGTC
>NZ_JAFVIM010000015.1:0-151461 GCF_017582745.1 Massilia oculi | reverse complement strand
CGGCTTGCTTGAGGATGGCGATGATCTGGCTGTCGGTAAAACGGGACGTCTTCATGTAGAGCTTTCTGTTCTTAAGTAGAAAATTCTACTTCTAAACGCGCTCTTTCTGTGGGGGGATTACCGGATAAGTTGGTTGACCATTCAGATTGGGGATGAACGTGGAACAGGTTTTGGAGTCGTCGGTCACTTCTGTCGAGACGCAGGTGGAGTACGTGATTCACATCGCGCACGGCAGTAAGCTCAATCTCGCCGACTTCCAGAATGCAGTGCCACTCTTGCGCGAATTGGCAATCGAGAACAACAGTGACCGGGAGCTCTCGCAACTGCAAATACGGCTCGAATCCTTCCCACCGTTTGTGAAGCCAAAGACATGGTCGATCGATGCCTGTGATGCAAGGTCGCGGTATCACATCAAGGATTGTGACGTTGCTCTGGACGGTATCCTGCTCGCCAGACTGACTGAAGCCGAGACCTCGACTATTACGGTATCGCTGGTGGAAAAGACAGGAACCGCTGAAGAGCGGGTGCTGGCAACCGAGGAGCGCAAGATTGAGCTGCTCCCGCGTAACCAGTGGGGGGGACTGGCCCACCTGCCGGATCTCGTGGCTGCCTTCGTGCAGCCGAACGAACTGGCTGTCGACCGGCTCCTGAAACGCGCTGCGCAAGTACTGCGCGAAGCCAGTAAGAACCCCGCGCTGGATGGCTACCAGGGTGGCGCGAAGCGGGCCTGGGAACTTGCTTCCGCGCTGTGGACAGCCGTGGCTGGGCTTGGCCTCGATTACGCCTTGCCGCCTGCGAGCTTTGAGTACCGTGGACAAAAGGTGCGCAGCGTTTCGCAGGTACTGGATGCAGGTCTCGGCACCTGCCTCGACCTCACGCTTCTGTTTTGTTCGGCCCTTGAACAGGCAGGCTTGAACTCGATGGTCGTTTTCACGAAAGGCCATGCATTCCCTGGAGTCTGGCTGCGCAATGAAGAGTTTTCGACGGTGGTGGTGGATGACGTTACCGCCATCCGAAAGCGCGTACGGCTCAAGGAATTGGTGTTATTCGAAAGCACGCTGATTACGCATCGTCCAGCGCCAACTTTTTCCTATGCTATGGAGCAAGCCGCACGCGCGATTGCCGAAGAGCGTGAAGAAGAATTCGAGCTCGTCGTCGATATCCGGCGCGCACGCATGCAGCGCATCAAACCGCTTGCCAGCGGCGACAGCCAGGTCGTGACCGCACCCGACGACGACGCAGTCCAGGCGACCGCGGCGACTTTCGACAGTGGCGCACCGGAGTTTCCTGACGAAGCGATTGTGGTCGACGAGCCTTCGCTCGATCCGAAAGACAGGCTTGCACGCTGGCAGCGTAAGCTTCTTGACCTGTCGCTACGCAATAACTTGCTAAATTTCAAGGCAGGAAAGAAGGCAGTCAGGATCGATGCTCCGGACCCGGGCGCGCTGGAAGACGTGCTGTCCGGCGGGGTGGCTATCCGCCTGCTTCCTAGGCCTGAGCTAATGGATGGGCGCGACC
Source organism: Massilia oculi (assembly GCF_017582745.1). Classification (GTDB taxonomy): domain Bacteria; phylum Pseudomonadota; class Gammaproteobacteria; order Burkholderiales; family Burkholderiaceae_D; genus Telluria; species Telluria oculi_A. The sequence goes on along the minus strand of NZ_JAFVIM010000015.1, from coordinate 149,943 downwards.
CTCGGGATCAGGCGCTCCACCAGCAGCGATCCCGTGAGGACGTACGTCGCGAGCATGCTTTGGACGCACTCAAACGGCGCGAAGTATTCATCGGCATGCAGGATACCGAACTCGAAACCCGGCTCGTCGATATGTATCGCAGTGCGCGCACGACGCTGCAGGAAGGAGGTGCCAACACGTTGTTCCTGGCACTGGGCTTCCTGAATTGGACGCGCGACGACAAGGGAGGGCAGAAGTACAAGGCACCGCTGATCCTGATTCCGGTTTCCCTGCAGCGCAAGAGCGCGCGCTCCGGCTTCACAGTATCCTTGCACGAGGACGAGCCACGCTTTAACCCGACCCTGGTCGAGATGCTGCGCCAGGATTTTAGTTTGAATCTGGGCGTGGTTGACGGCGAACTGCCGCAGGACGACGCCGGGCTGGACATTGCACGCATCTGGAAGACCGTGTCGCATGCGGTCCGCGACGTCAGGGGATGGGAGGTGTCTGACGAAGTCGTCCTGGCATCCTTCTCCTTCGGCAAGTACCTGATGTGGGTCGACCTGGCACAGCGAACCGACCAGTTGCGGCAAAACGCGGTAGTGCGCCATCTGATTGACACCCCGCGTGAGCCGTATACATCCACGATTACATTCCCACTGCCGAAGCGGCTTGATGCCGATTTTGCGCCCGAGTCCACTTTCTGCCCGTTGCCTGCCGACTCGTCGCAGCTTTCCGCCGTCATGGCGGGCGCGCGGGGGAAGGATTTTGTTCTGATCGGGCCGCCCGGCACCGGCAAGAGCCAGACCATCGCCAACCTGGTCGCACAATGCCTCGCCGAAGGCAAGCGCGTGCTGTTCGTGTCCGAGAAGATCGCGGCGCTGGACGTCGTCTACCGTCGCTTGCGCGAGGTAGGCTTGGGCGAATTCTGCCTTGAACTCCATTCCAGCAAGGCGCGCAAGCTCGACGTGATCACCCAGTTGCAAAAGGCATGGGACGCGCAAGGCGATGTCGATCCGGAGGAATGGCGCGCCCAAGCCGCCAAGTTGAAGCGCTACCGCGATGACCTCAACCAGTACGTCGAACGCCTGCACCACCGGCACCGCAACGGCCTGACCATCTACGATGCGATCGGCAAGGTCGTGGATGGCATGGACGTCCCCGTTATCGAACTTTACTGGGCTGACGCGAATGCGCATGACCCCGGACAGCTCGATCATCTGCGTGATCTGGCCGAGCGGCTTGAGGTGAATGCCGAAGCCGTCGGCCCCGGCGATCTGGTCGAGGGGCCGCTGACGGCTGTCGGGCGCGGCGATTGGACGCCGACCTGGCAGCAGAACTTTATTACCGCGGCACGCACGGTCGTCCCGGCGGCGCAGAACGTCCAACGCGCGATTTCAGCGCTGCAGGACGTTACCGGTCTTCTGGGTCTTCCAACGAACCGGCGTGCCCGCGCCGCGATCGCTGACCTATCACGCTGCCTTCCAGAGGCATTTGGACACCGGTGGGGCTTTGTGTTCCGTCCCGATGCGCGCGCCTTGCTCGATCGATTGGCGGCAGGAATGCAGTACGTGCTCCAGCATCGCGAACTGACCGCGCAGATCGCCGTTGCCTGGCCCGAGGCTGTGGTCGCCCGCTGCAACAAAGCGCTCACCTTGCTTGCCGAGCGTGAACGTCTGCATGCGCAGCTTGGGAAACCATGGTCTTCCGACGTAGTGTCCGAGCTCGAGAAAGGTCTGCGGCTTCTGGAGGAGTTAGCCGCGAGTGAAGACAAGTTGTCGGTCCGGTATGGCGAGCAGGTCGAGCAGGTGAACGTCCATCAGTTGCAGCGGGGGTGGGCGGAGGCGGAGCGTAGTGCTTGGCCGATGTCGTGGCTGCGCAAACGCGCGATCACCAGGACGGTGCAGGATTGTGTGACGGGAGACGGCGATGCCGACATCGCCGAGGACCTTCCTCTTCTGGTACGCATCCGCGACCTGAAGTCCGAGCTTGCTGGTGTCGAGATCGGTCCGATGGTTGAAGGAATCTGGACAGGTCTGAAGACCCGGCAGGAATTCGTCCGAACCGCGCTACGGTTCCAGGAGTCGTTGACGCAGGCGCGTCAGCGCGCTGAGTGGGCAGACCGCGAGTTCGAGGCGGTGGAAAATGGCAGATGCGGTGCTGCGCTTGCCGACGACCTGAACCGCTTACGCATGCTGCGCAGTCTCGATGCCGACATCGCCGGCATGCAGGCGTTGACGGACGACACGCAGGGACTGTGGGCTGGCGACGCCACCCAGCCGCATGTGCTGGCTGCCGCGCTGCGCTTTGCGACTGCGCTTCGGGCTGTCCAGGAGGAAGGGACGCTGCAGGGTGACCACGGCGAGATCGCAGCATCCGATTGTGGTGTGGCATTGGCGGCCGATTACCAGCGATTGCGCAAGCGCGACGCTGTCGAAGAGAAGCTGCACACGTTCGATGAGTTGCGTGATCTGACTGGTGGAATATGGGCAGGGCTGCAGACCAGCGCAGGGGAGATTGAGCGCGTGGCGTCGTTCCATGACGCCGTCTCTGGCGCAATCGCAAACCTCGCTGAGTCGCTGGATGACGCAGCTGCATTACGACAGGCGTTCGAGCAGATGGTGGCCGAAGGCAATGCCTTGCTCGGTCCCTCAGGGCCTTTCATCAACGCTGGCAAGCAATACCAGAACGTGCTGGAGTCATTGCAGCCGGCGATTGCGGCATTGGTAACGACCGGTGCGTTTGACGAAGGGGTGGCCCTTCATTTCAACGCAATGGCGCTCGACGATTTGATAAGCTGTTGCAGCAACATCGTGGCTGCCGAGCCTCGCGTCAGGGCCTGGTGCGCGTGGCGGAAGGTGCGCGACGAAGCACGGGCGGTTTCACTGGGGCCGGTCGTTCATGCAATGGAAAGCGGTGCGATCGGGTCAACCGAGGTATTGCGCGCATTCGAGACCAACTACAGCCGCTGGTGGCTTAACCGTGCGGTGGACAACGAACCAGTCATCCGCGGTTTCGTATCGGCCGAACACGAGAAGCGTATCGGCGACTTCCGCGCTCTCGACAAGCAATTCACCGACGTGACCCGGGCATGGGTGCGGGCATCGCTGTGTGCCGGCATGCCGAAGGCCGATACCGTAACCCGCGCGTCCGAGTGGGGCGTACTGAGGCATGAGATCGGCAAGAAGAAGCAGCACATGCCGCTGCGTGAACTCATGCAGAGCATTCCGACTGCGCTGGCAAAGCTGACGCCGTGTCTACTGATGAGTCCACTGTCAATCGCACAGTATCTGGCTGCGGACGCCAGCACGTTCGACGTCGTGGTGTTCGACGAGGCGTCGCAGATCCCGGTGTGGGACGCGATCGGCGCCATGGCCCGCGGACGCCAGGTCGTCATGGTCGGCGACCCGAAGCAACTGCCGCCGACCGCGTTTTTCGACCGCGCCGAGTCGTCGGCGGACGACGAGGACGTCGAGACCGATCTGGAAAGCATTCTTGACGAGTGCATGGGGGCGAATCTACCCACGATGAATCTGGCCTGGCATTATCGCAGCCGTAACGAATCGTTGATCGCCTTCTCGAATCATCGCTATTACGGTGGTGGCCTGGTCACCTTCCCATCCCCGGTCACCGAGGACCGCGCCGTCAGTTTCCATCACGTGGCAGGGGTCTACGAAAAGGGTGGCGCGCGCATCAACAAGCCGGAAGCAAAGGCGCTAGTTGCGGACATCGTCGCTCGCCTGAAATCGCCGGGCTTCAAGGAATCCAGGTTGACCATCGGTGTAGTGACCTTCAATACCGAGCAGATGAATCTTATCGAAGACTTGCTTGACGAAGAACGCAGGAAGGATCCTTCGCTGGAATCGCACTTCTCGGAAATGGAACTGGAGCCGCTGTTCGTGAAGAACCTGGAATCGGTTCAGGGAGACGAACGCGACATCATCTATTTTTCGATCACGTACGGGCCCGACCTCTCGGGCGCGGTATCGATGAATTTTGGGCCAATGAACCGGGATGGCGGCGAGCGCCGGCTGAATGTGGCGATTACCCGCGCCCGGCAAGAGCTGCGTATTTTTGCAAGCCTCAAGGCCGAACAGTTCGACCTGTCGCGCACGCAAGCGGCAGGGGTCAGGGATCTGAAGCACTTCCTGGAGTTCGCCGAGCGCGGCCCACGGGCTTTGGCGGAGGCGACCAAGGGCAGCCTGGGTGGGTTCGAGAGTCCGTTCGAGGAGGCGGTTGCGGCTGCACTGGCGTCGAAGGGGTGGCAGGTGCAGACACAGATCGGCGCCTCGTCATTCCGCGTGGATCTGGGTGTCGTTCATCCCGATTCGCCTGGCACCTATCTGTGCGGTGTCGAATGCGACGGTGCGACCTACCACCGATCCGCGACGGCGCGCGATCGTGACATGCTGCGCGAGCAGGTACTCCGTGGCTTGGGGTGGGAAATCGTCCGGATCTGGTCGACCGACTGGTGGGTGGACCGGGCAGGGACGCTTGAAAAGGTGCATGCGGCTCTTGAGCGCCTGCTGGATGCCAGCCGCCAACGGCGTCGCCAGGAACGCGAGCGCGATGCGGCGGAGGTAGAGGCACGGGAAGCGATTGCCAGGGCCAGTACCGAGCAAGGCGCGGTTGCAGAGACGAAGATTGCAGGCGATATGGGCGCCACCGGCGGAACCGTTGCGCCTGGCGGACACGATGCCGATCACGAAGCCCCCGCTACCATCGAGCTCGAATATGTGGAGGTGTCCGGCGCCTCCGGGTTGAACGCCGACGCCTTCTTTGCCATCGCATACGACGAACGGCTTCGTGACCTGGTACGTGAAATTGTCGGGATCGAAGGGCCGGTCAGGGATACAGTGCTGGCGCGCAGAATTGCGCGCCAGCATGGTTGGCAACGTACTGGGGCGCGCATTCAGGAGCGCGTATCATCGATCGCATACGCGTGCCTGGAGCATACCGAGGAAGATGTAGGGGTGTTCTTCTGGGCGGAAGGTCGAGGACCCGGCACTCCGGTTGCGTTCCGCGGCGACACGGACGTAGGCAGAAATCTGGATGAGATTTGTATGGACGAGCTTGTATCTGTGGCGCGACTGGTTATTGCTGACGGAGCATCTGGAGAGGGGGCGGTGGCCGCGATGGCGAAGCGGCTGGGTATGTACAATGTCAGGGCCGCTAGTCGCCGGCGACTGGAAAGTGCGTTGACAGCTGCTGGACGAGAGAGCGAGGAGGCAGGGGCGCAATGAGTGCGCATGTGCGCAACCTTTGCGACGTATTCAGTCCGGGTAGGGTCTGCCGATGCTGGCAAACAAACCTTGGGTGATGAACGCACGATGGTGCAATCTTGCACTATCTGCGAACTACGCGGTCTGTTGCCGTGAAACCAGCTATCGCCCTAAACGCACACCGGGACGCCATTCGCACCATCGTGGCGGGACATCGTGATCGCAATCCTAGCGTGTTTGGATCTGTGGTTCAAGGCTGCGATACCGACGAGAGTGATTTGGACCTGCTCGTCGATCCGACACCGGAAACGACCCTGTTTGACATTGGGGCAATCCGCCACGAACTCCTGGAGCTGCTGGGAGTACCAGTCGACGGACTGACGTCGAAAGCACTGCCCGAGACATTCCGGGCGACCGTGTTCGCGCAAGCCGTGCCGGTATGAGCAAGGATCTGCAGCGCCTGGTCGATTATCTGGCCTTCTTGACTTGGTTCCATTAATCGTCTGGATGGCTCGCCAACCCCATGATCGCGTTCCTGGTACGTGCTGGACGTCAAGCACCAGGATTGTCGTAATTCTCCAGACTTCCTGTCTACGCCTTTCTCTGCAAGAGTCCACTACGATGAGGAATGAGCGATAACACGCTGCGGCTCCGACGTGCGCCCAGCATTGCGAAATCGCGCAATAAAGTTGTCGGGACTGATTGGTGGCGAGAGCAGAAACCCCTGGACCTCCTGGCATCCTTCCTCACGAAGGAAGTCGAGCTGTCCCTCGGATTCGACCCCTTCGGCGATGACGTGGAGATCCAAATTGGAGGCCATCGCCAGGATTGCCCGCACAATCGCGCAGTCTTCCTGGTCGCCAGGGAGGTCACGCACAAAGCTCTGGTCAATCTTCAAGCGGTCGACCGGCATCTGCTTCAGGTAGGACAGTGACGAGTAGCCCGTGCCGAAGTCATCGACGGCAAGTTCCACGCCAATGGACTTGATCTGACTGAGCTTGTCGAGTGCGTCAGGGACGTCGGTAACGAACGCGCCTTCGGTGATCTCCAGTTCGAGCCGATGTGGCGGCAGTCCGGATACCGCAAGCGCATGCCGGACCTGTTTGACGAAGTCCGATTGTTGTAGTTGGACGGTAGAGACGTTGACGGCAACACGCAAGTACAAGCCGGCTTTGCGCCAGTCTGCCGCCTGGCAGCAGGCGGTCATCAAGACCCAGGTTCCCAGCCTGACGATAAAGCCACTTTCCTCGGCCATGCGAATGAACTCGTGCGGCGGCACCATGCCGACGCCCGGGCGTTCCCAACGAACCAGCGCCTCCGCCCCGACGATGCTGCCGTCTTCAAGCGAGTGTTGGGGCTGGTAGTGCAGGCGAAATTCTCTGTTTTCAACAGCGTGTCGCAGGCCGGATTCCATATCCAGCCTGTATTCAATCTGGCGCGCCATCGAACTATCGAAGAACTGCCAGCCATTACGCCCGGCTTCCTTGACACGGTAGAGGGCAGTGTCGGCGTTTCGAATCAGCGTCTGATGGTCCGCGCCATCCTGAGGAAACATGGCAATGCCCATGCTGACGGTGGTGTACAGCTTGCGTCCGGCGATCGCAATCACGTGTAAAAGAGATGCATGGACACGCTCGGCCAAGTGTTCTACCTTGAGCGGGTTTTGGTCGACATCTTCCATCACGATGGTGAACTCGTCGCCACCCATCCGCGCCAGCATGTCGGTAGACTCCAGGCATGCCTGCAAGCGTGCCGTGATGTGGATGAGCGCCTCATCACCGAATTCGTGACCGAGGCTGTCATTCAAGGTATTGAAATTATCCAAATCGATCAAGATGACCGCGACCATCGCGCGACTGTGCTGCGCGAGGATTAACGCGTGCTCAAGGTGCTTGACGAGCGCGCGACGGTTCGGCAATTTGGTCAGGGGATCGACATGGATCGCCTCGAACAGCCGTGACTCGGATTCCTTCTCGAGCGTGATGTTGGTCGTAACGCCCCGCACATATAGTCCGCGCGTTGGACTTTCCGCAAGCATGACATTGCTTCGGAGCCATATTTCCTTTTCATTCGGTGCAAGAATGTGATGTTCGATCGGCTTGGATAGAGTCGAGCCGCCGGCATCCAACAAAGCATCGGCCTTTCTTCCGTCGGGATCCGTACACAGCCGATCCGACCAGAAATGCGGGTCGTCGATCCACTGTTTCGCGTCGTAGCCAGAGACCGACTCGGCATTGCCACTAACGTAGGTGAATGTGAAATCCGGTAGTGTGGCCTCCCAGACCACGCCGTCGATGCCGTCAACCAGCTCCTGGAAGCGGAGACGCGCGGCATCCAGTTCGACATTGCGCGCCGCCAAACCATCCCGGGCCGCTTCGAGATCGGCCAAGCGCAGCCACAGGAAACGCAGGAGGCCCAGGAGCAGAAGCACGGACACGGCAGCAAGGCTGGCAAGTTGCCAACTGCGTACGATCCAGGGCTGCAACACCTGGTCGCGGGACATGCTAGCCACGGCAACCACGGGTGACTCAGCCAGGCTTGCGTAGCCAACCACGCGCGCCGCCCCATCGAGCGAACTTTGTGATGTTTCGTAGGCGCTCACCAAGGGCCGGTTGGGTGCAAGAAATGGAGCCGTACTCGCCAGATTGCGATCTATGATACCGGTCGTCAGCGGCGTTTCCATGATCACCCAGCCGTCGCGGCGGACGAGCAAAAGGCGGCGGCTGCTGCCCAACTGGAGGTTGCGATAGAAACCGTCGAAGTATTCCCTGTCAATGCCAAAGTTGACGATCATTTTCAGGGATCCGTCCGGGCGGTTCACCCTGCGCGCCACTGGAATAACCCACTTGCCGCTCAAGCGTGACTGGACCGAACGAGAAATATAGCGTTCGCGCTGGTTGTGTGAACTCAGATAGATAAAATAATCGCGGTCGCGGGCGTCGACCGGACGCATCGGGTAGCGGAAAGCACTGGCGAGTATCCAGCCATCCGGCGACAAGACGCCCACACTTGCTGCCAACGGCGAGTCCGTTTGCTTCGCGAGCAGAATTTCATGGAGCTCGGCTTCGTAGTTCGGCGCAGCCTCGAATCCATGCTGTTCAATTTCGGCGATGGCCATGCGCAGATGGGTGTCGGCCTCGCTGAAGGTGCGCATGGCATGCTCGTGCAGCGTCGTCGCGATATTTCGCATGTCGGATTCAGCCTGTTCAAGGGTCGACCGGTAATCCTGAACGATCCTCGCCACTGTCGACGCTGTGAACAGCGCTGGCAAGGCAATCGCGAGTGCGATCAAACCACGGCGAAGCTTGCGTGCAGAGAGCAAGTCCATCCCACGTCTTTCCAGAAAAGTGCTGTGATGCCACTGTCACGAACTTCTCGCGCCATGACGCTCGTTTCCATCGACGACATGCACCGAGTATAGCGTCCATTGCAAAAAAAATTGCCTCTTGCGTCGCACCGGTCCGAACTCAACGAGGGCGAAAGCGCCGCCAGCAAGGCGTGGCAGGCCAGCGCGGCTACGCCGCGCCGCATCCCTCCGTTGCGCGTGTGGTGAAAGATGCCGCGTGATTCTATGCCACCTCACCGTAAATATCGACAGGGCGCACGATAGACGCTGTCGCTGGCTGGACCGTGGCCGGCAGTTTCCATATCGAGGCGCCCTCGGCCAACCTCCGCGAAAAGGTCTATCATGAACGTTTTACCAAACCGGACCTTGATGCCCATGACGACTTCCAGCTATCCCGACATCCGCCTCCTGATCGCCAACGAATGGGTCGACGCCAGCGGCGGCAAGACCATCCCCGTGGTCAACCCGGCCACCGGACAGCCGATCGGCAGCGTGGCCCATGCCGCCATCGCCGACCTGGACCGCGCGCTGGCCGCCGCCCAGAAAGGCTTCGAGGCCTGGCGCGTCGTTCCCGCCGCCGAGCGCGCCGCCACCATGCGCCGCGCCGCCAATCTGCTGCGCGAGCGCGCCGGAGACATCGCGCGCCTCCTGACCCAGGAGCAAGGCAAACCGCTGGCCGAAGCGAAGATGGAAGCCATGGCCGGCGCCGAGATCATCGACTGGTTCGCCGCCGAAGGCATGCGCGTGTATGGCCGCATCGTCCCGTCGCGCAATCCGGCCGCCCAGCAGCTGGTGCTGAAGGAGCCGGTCGGCCCGGTCGCCGCCTTCACGCCGTGGAACTTCCCGATCAACCAGGTCGTGCGCAAGCTGGCCGCGGCGCTGGCCACCGGCTGCTCCTTCCTGTGCAAGGCGCCTGAAGAGACCCCGGCGTCGCCGGCCGCGCTGTTCCAGTGCTTCGTCGACGCCGGCGTGCCGCCGGGCGTGGTCGGCCTGGTGTTCGGCGACCCGGCCGAGATCTCGGGCTACCTGATCCCGCACCCGGTGATCCGCAAGGTCACCTTCACCGGCTCGACCCCGGTCGGCAAGCAGCTGGCCGCACTGGCCGGCGCCCACATGAAGCGCGTGACGATGGAGCTGGGCGGCCATGCGCCGGTGATCGTCGCGGCCGACGCCGACGTCACGCTGGCGGTCAAGGCCGCCGGCGGCGCCAAGTTCCGCAATGCGGGCCAGGTGTGCATCTCGCCGACCCGCTTCCTGGTGCACAACGCGGTCAAGGACGAGTTCACCCGCGCGCTGGTCAAGCACGCCGAAAGCCTCAAGCTGGGCGACGGCCTGCAGGAAGGCACCACCCTGGGGCCGCTCGCCAATCCACGCCGCCTGACGGCGATGTCGCAGCTGGTGGACGATGCGCGCGCCAAGGGCGCGGTGATCGCCACCGGTGGCGAACGCGTGGGCGACGCCGGCAACTTCTTCGCGCCGACCATCCTGGCCGACGTGCCTTTGGCGGCGAGCGTGTTCAACGACGAGCCGTTCGGCCCGGTCGCGGCGATCCGCGGTTTCGACAGCCTCGAAGACGCGATCGCGGAAGCCAACCGCCTGCCATTCGGCCTGGCCGGCTATGCCTTCACCAGCTCGATCAAGAACGCCCAGCTGCTGATGAACCGCGTCGAAGTCGGCATGTTGTGGATTAACCAGCCGGCCGCGCCGAGCGCCGAAATGCCGTTCGGCGGCATCAAGGATTCGGGCTACGGTTCCGAAGGCGGTCCCGAGGCGCTGGAATCCTACCTCAATACCAAGGCGGTCTCGATGGTCGGGGTCTGATCCCTAGTTGGCACAGCCCGGCGCCGGATTGGCTGCCGGGCCGGCGCGGGTCTGGGCGATATGGGGAATCGCGCCGTCCTTCCCGTAACTGAATTCCTCGACCGCGACCGAGCGGCGGTAGTCGGCGCCCGACAGCATCTCGTTGTGATAGAAGATGTAGGATTTGCCGTTGAAGTCGGCGAAGGCCTGGTGGATCGTGTGCGTCACCTTGTTCTTGTCCATGATAACGCCACGATACGTCCAGGGGCCGGTCGGGCTGGGCCCCGTGGCATAGGCGATCACCTCGGGCAGGCCGCTCGCATAGCTCAGGTAATACACGCCGTCGCGCTTGTGCAGCCAGGGCGCCTCTTCGAAACTGAACAAGCCCACCGTCTGGATCGGGCCATCGAGCTCGATCATGTTCGGCTTGAGCTTGACGTATTTGAGCACCTTGTTCCCGAAGTACATATAGGCCTGGCCGTCGTCGTCCACGAACACGGCCGGATCGATGTCGTCCCAGCCGTTCGGCGTCTCGCGCGTCATGTCGTTGGTCACCAGCGCCGTGCCGCGCGCATCCCTGAACGGCCCTGTCGGCGTGTCCGACACGCCGACGCCGATGGCGAAGCCCGGGATCGTGGCGTGCTTGACCGGCGCATACAGATAGTATTTTCCCTTGTGCCTGACGACGTCGGCGGCGAAGGCATCGGCCTTGGCCCAGGCGAAGGTCTTGACCGTGGCGGCGACGCCGTGGTCGGTCCAGTTGCGTATATCGCAGGTCGAGAACACACGCCACTCATTCATCTTGTAGGTCGTCTCGCCCGGCTTGGCCTCATCGCGGCCCGTGTAGAGATAGAGGCGCTTGCCGTCGACGACCACGGCCGGGTCGGCGGTGAAGATGTCGGTCACGATCGGATTGGCGGCGTGCGCGCAGCTTGCGATCGACAGCAGGAAGGCGGGTAGCAGGTGTCGCATCATGGCGGACTCGCTTGGGCTGGTGCGGCGACAGGCCACCGGGCCAGGAGGCGCCGGTATTCGTCGCTGCTGATATCGAGGATGGAACCGTGGCGCTTCTTGCTGCGGCCGTAATCGATCCTGTCCGGCTCCGCGCGCCGGAAGCGCTCAGGCCGCGACAGGTCGTCGCTGGTGAGGGCCAGGTAGCCGGCCTTGCGCGCATACTGGTCGACCCACATGGCCCATTCGCCGGTCTGCTCGATCCTGAACAGGATCGGTCCTTCGACGTCCTTGCCGGTCAGGCCGAGCGGCCGCAGGTCGCCCAGGATGTCCCACTGGCCCAGGAGCGCGTTGGCACCTTCGAGCGTCAGCTGGCCGTCGCCGGAAGCGCGCACGTAGCGGTAACGCGATCGCGGATCTTCGACCTTGACGATCTGGGTGTCGATCAGGCCATGGGTGCCGGGGCGGTCGATGTACAGCGTGGCCGGCGTGAAGCTGACGAAGTCGCGCGTGCGTGAGTAATAGATGCGCGGCTTGGTGACGCCGTCGGCCGGCGAGATGGTGGCCCAGTAGACGAGATAGTCGCCGCTGCCTTCGTCGTAGATTGCTTCGGGCGCCCAGGCGTTGCCAGCCTCGGGAATGCCGCCGGCCACGTCGACCAGACGCGGCGCCGACCAGTCGACCAGGTTGCTCGATTCCCAGATCACCAGCTTCGTGCTGCCCTTGTGCATGGCCGCTTGCCAGCCCTTGCCGCTGGCGATGCGCAGGTCGGTGGCGAGGATCCAGAACTTGTCGCCCCTTGGCGAGCGTACGATCGCCGGGTCGCGCACACCCTGTTCGCCAATCGTGCTGCGCAGGACCGGCTTCGAGCCATTCAGGTCGGTCCAGCGATAGCCGTCCTGGCTGGTGGCGAAGTAGATCTGCTCGCCGTCGGTGGTCTCGCTGGTGAAGTGGGCCAGCAGGTAGTTGGGGCGGTCTGCGGGCGCGGCGGCGTTCAAGCCCTTGCCTTCGACGATCGGTTCGCCGACGTCGCCGGGCTGGAAGGCGCTCTGCATGGGATCCATCGGCAGGATGTTGCCGTCGGCGTCGAACGTCATCTTCGCCAGCACCGTCTGGCGCTGGTAGCCGTTGCCGTCCGGGATGGCGTGGCGGTGGTAGGCCACGTACCAGCGGTCGGTGCCGGGCACCTGGACCACGCTGTGGTGGGCGGTGCCGACCGCGGCGCCGTTCTTTTGCAGGACGATGAAGTTCTTCGTCGCCGCCTGCACCGGTCCCAATGGCGAATCCGCCGTGCCCCAGCCGACCCGGTAATTCGGGCTGCGCGCATCGTCGATCGACCACATGAAGTAGTACTTGCCCTGGCGCTTGAAGACCACCACGCCTTCGCGGAAATCCTTCATCGGAATGCGATGGACCTCGCCCTCGACGGTGACCATGTCCGGCTTGAGCTTGTAGGCGTTGGCTTCATCGCCGTTGCCCCAGTACAGATAGGCCTGGCCGTCGTCGTCGATGAAGGGGTAGGGGTCGATCGTATTCGTCGTCATCTGGGCGGTGCGGACCAGCAGCGGCGCACCCAGCGCATCGATGAAGGGACCGGTAGGCGACTTGGCCGTGGCCACGCCGATCTTGTGGTCGGCGCTGAAGTAAAAGTAATAAGTGCCATTGCGCTCGATGGCGTCCGGCGCCCAGGCCTTGATGTTCGCCCACTTCAGATCGTTGGCGACGTCCAGTACCATCCGCTCCTTCTTCCACTTGACGAGGTCCTTCGACGACCAGACCGAGAAGTCGGTGGTCATCCAGTTCGGCCTGTCGGAAGTCGGGTAAAGATAATAGGTGTCGCCGAATACCCTGATCGACGGGTCCGCGGTGAAACCCTCGAGTGCGGGCGCGGGCGCGATGCCTTGCGCCTGCACGGCGACCAGGGCGCTGGCCGCGAAGGCGATGATCGAAGACAGGAGACGATGCATGCTGGGTTGGACTCCGTGCGGGATGGACAGAGTGCGATTATGGGCGATGTGTTCCGGCCCAGATCGGGCAAGGGCGGATTGCTCAGCATGTTGATCGGATGATCGTCGTCGCAGGCCGCAGAGCACTCTTATACTGCCGGGCGGGACGCGCCGTTCCCGCATGCCCGACGCGTCGGGCGCCACACTGGAGAATCGATGATCGAATATTTCCGCCGCAGCGGCCGGCGCGCCTGCCTTGCACTGGCCCTTGTCGGCGCGATGCAGCAGGCAAGCGCCGCCGGGACCACCATCCGCAACGGCAGCTTCTGGAAGGACACCGCCGGCACGCCGATCTATTCGCAGGGAGGCGGCATGCTCAAGGTCGGCGCGAAGTACTACTGGTATGGCGTGAAATATGCCGAGGCGGTGAGCTACGCCCAAGCGCCGGGGAAGGCGCTCGATCAGCCGCACTTCAGCGCGGTCACCGCCTACTCCTCGACCGACCTGGTGAACTGGACCTTCGAAGGCGACGTCCTCACGCCCCAGGGCCTGGGCAAGCAGTACGATCCGAAGGCCTGGCTGGGACGCATGGGTGTGGTGTACCACAAGGCGACCCGCAAGTACGTGCTGCTCACTCAATACAGCAGCAAGGGCACGGGCGGCGGCGTGCTGTTCGCCACCAGCGACAGTCCCAATGGCCCCTTCGTGTTCGAGCGACTGCAGGCGAATATCGAGAATGTCGCCACTCCGACCTCGGGTGACCAGACCGTGTTCACCGACGACGACGGCCAGCCTTACCTGATCTTCAGCAGCAACGGCGACCGGCGCCAGTTGTACGTGGCGCCGCTGCGGCCGTCCGACTTCCTGCAGGTCGGGGCGGCCACGAACATCCACAGCGCGCCGGCGGGCGGGCGCGAAGGCAATGCGATGTTCAAGCACAAGGGGCTCTACTATTTCTGCTCGTCCGACCTGCACGGCTGGAACGCCTCGCGCAGCTTCTACATGACATCGCCGAACATCACCGGTCCGTACACGCCGGAACGCATCATCGAGGGCACCGAGGCGGACTTTTCGCACGTGTCGCAGAACGGCTTCTTCATTCCGGTCCAGGGCGGCGCCGGCACCACGGTCTTGTATGCGGGCGACCGCTGGAGCAATTTTGCCGGGAACGGGCATGGCTATCACGTCTGGGCGCCGCTGTCGTTCGAGGGCACGGCGCCGCGCTTCAACTCGCTCAGTGAGTTCACGCTGAACGCCGCGCGCGGCACCTGGGCCGTCGGTAAGGGAAACAACTACCTGCTCAACCCCGGCTTCGAGGCCGACCGGGTGCGCCAGACGAGTGTCGCCGGATGGGTGAGCAGCTGGACCAGCATCAAGGGCGATGCGCCGTTCATGAACGTGCTGGACGGACGCACCGGACGCTGGGCATTGAGCCTGCGCCATGCGGGGCAGACGATGGGCAGCGCGATCCAGAACGTCACGCTGCCGAACGGCCGCTACATCCTCAGGGCGTGGGTGAAAAGCAGCGGCGGCCAACGCGTGGCGCGCCTGTACGCGTCCGGTCACGGCGGCGCCGAGATCGCGCGCTCCCTGCCGGACAAGTTGGCTGGATGGACCGAGGTGACGCTGGCCGGCATCCAGGTTGCCACCGGTAGCGTGCAGATCGGCGTCTATTCGGAAGGGAAGGACGGCGATTGGCTCACCCTCGACGACTTCAGCCTGGTGCGCGAATGATGAACATCGCAACAATCACGACGGGCGCGGCCCGCCTCGCCCTGTTTGCGCTTGCGCTGGCCGCGCCCGCACAGGCTGCAGACCTGAACCTGAACGCATTCTGGCAGTTCTACCGCGACGAGGGCGGCCAGGTCGCGAGCGTTGACCAAGTGCCGGACGGCGCCTGGTCCGAGGTGAACCTCCCGCACGCGGCGCGTATCGAGCCGCGCGTACCCACGGCCCCTTGGCAGGGCACGGTGTTCTACAAGAAGCGCCTGGACGTCAAGCTGCGGCCGGGCGAGCGCGCCATCCTGCGTTTCGAGGGCGTGATGAACGTGGCCGACGTCTGGCTGAATGGCCGCCACCTGGGACAGCACCTGGGAGGCTACCTGCCGTTCGCGTTCGACGTCACCGATGACTTGCTTCCCGCGGGGAGGAACGAACTCGTGGTGCGCGCCAATAATGAGGACAATCCGATCACCGGCCCCAAGCCGCTCAAGCAGCTCGACTATATCCAGCATGGCGGCATCTACCGCGACGTGCGGCTCCTGATCAAGCCGGCGGTGCACGTCACGGACGAGATGCTGTCGGCCACGCCGGGCGGCGGCGGGGTGTTCGTGACCTATCCGCGCATCGGCAAGGGCGAGGCGCAGGTGCAGGTGAAGGCCGAGATCAGCAACACGTCGAAGAGCGCGCAGGCGGTCACCGT
Organism: Massilia oculi; assembly: GCF_017582745.1. Classification (GTDB taxonomy): domain Bacteria; phylum Pseudomonadota; class Gammaproteobacteria; order Burkholderiales; family Burkholderiaceae_D; genus Telluria; species Telluria oculi_A. Next base: position 134,277 of record NZ_JAFVIM010000015.1, on the reverse strand, counting down.
GCGCCACAGGCTGGCATGGGACGGCCGGCAAGTGGCCCAGGCCGAGCAGCAGCTGCGCTTGAAGGCGGGCGAACGCCGCCACGTCACGATGCCACTGACCTTGCGCGCGCCCAGATTATGGTCGCCGCGCTCGCCAAACCTCTACCAGCTGGAGACGAGGGTCTCCGCCGCCGGCCGCGAGGACGTGGTCGCGACCCGCATCGGCGTGCGCCGCCTGGCCTTCGAGGGCGGCCGCCTGCTGCTCAACGGAGAAGCCTTGCGCCTGCGCGGCGTCAACCGTCACCAGGAATACCCTTACGTCGGCTATGCGGTGTCGCCGCAGGCCGACGCGCGCGATGCGCTGCTGATCAAGCGCTACGGCTTCGACTTCGTGCGCCTGTCGCATTATCCGCAGTCGCGGGCCTTCATGGCGGCGGCCGACGAACTGGGCCTGATGGTCTTGCCGGCCATCCCCGGCTGGCAGTTCCACAATCCCGATCCGGCCTTCGCGCGCCAGGCGCTGCGCACCTGCGCCGACATGATCCGGCGCGACCGTAACCACGCCAGCGTCGTGGCCTGGGAATGCTCGCTCAACGAGACCGACATGCCGGACCCGCTGGTGCAGGCGCTGCACGCCACCGTGCACCGGGAGTACCCGGGCGACCAGGCCTGGTCCGCCGGCTGGGTGCCGCAGACCTATGACCTCTATCTGCAGGCGCGCCAGCACAGGATAGGCAGCAAGCATGCCTTGCCGGCCAAGCCGCTGATCGTGTCCGAGTACGGGGACTGGGAATACTATGCGATGAACGCGGGCCTGAACCAGGATGCCTGGGCCGACCTCAAGCCGGTCGATCGATCGAGCCGCCAGGCGCTGGGCAGCGGCGAGACGCGACTGCTGCAGCAGGCCCGCAACGTGGCCGAGGCCCACGACGACAATGCCGCCACGCCGGCCTTCGCCGACGGCTACTGGGTCATGTTCGATTATGCGCGCGGTTATGCGCCGGATCTCGAGGAATCGGGATTGCTCAGCATCGAGCGCCTGCCCAAGTTCGCGGCCGAGTTCTTCCGCTCCCAGCGCAGCGCCACGGAGGGTTCACCCCGCTGGGGCGGTGGCCCGATGGTCTTCATCGCCAGCTACTGGCAAGACGGTTCGAACCCCCGCGTGCGCGTGTTCAGCAATGCCGAGGAAGTCGAGCTGCGCCTGAATGGCAAGCCGGTTGGACGCCAGAAAATTGCGCCGTCCAGTACCCACCCGCGCCTGGCCCATCCGCCGCTCGAATTCGACACCGGCGGCTACGCGCCCGGCGAACTGGTGGCGTTGGCCTATGCAGGCGGGGAGGTCGTGGCCGAGCACCGCGTGCGCACACCCCAACAGCCGACGACGCTGGCGCTAGAACTGGACGATCTCGGCGTGCCCGCGGTCGAGGGCGACCTGGTCTTCCTGCGCGCCCGCCTGCGCGACGCCAACGGCACCACGGTGCCTGCGACTGGCACCGAAGTCGCGTTCTCCGGCATCGAAGGTGCGCAGATCGTCGGCAGCCAGGTGGTGGCAACCGAGGCGGGGATCGCGAGCGTGCTGGTGCGCGTGACCGGGCCGCGCGCCGGCGTCAAGGCGCGGGCCCAGGCGGGCGCCCTGGGCGCCTCAGAACTTGTACGCCATCCCTAGGGCGAAGGTCCGCCCCGAGTGTGCGTACAGCAGCGTGTCGTTGCGCTGCGAGTCGCGCCCGTAGCGCAGCGGCTCGTCGGTCAGGTTGGAACCCTCGAGCGTGATGCGCAGTTGCGGCGTCAGGTTATAGGACATCGAGAAATCCAGGTTGGTTGCGGCGTCGACGAAGGTGAAGTCGTGGCCGTTGACGTCGCCCAGCACGTTGAACAGGTACTCGGAGCGGTGCGCCGCCGAGATGCGCGCGCTGAACTTCGGATCCTCGTAGTACAGGGTCAGGTTGCCCGCCCTGGGCGACATGCCGACCAGGTTCGCATCCATCGATAACTGGGGCAGGGTGGCGGTCGCGGTGCGCGTGATGTAGGTGATGGTCGACTTCACGCGCGTGTAGTTGGCCAGCAGGCCGAAGTTGCGCCACACGCCGGGCAGGAAGTTGAACGGCGCCTGCAGGTTGAACTCGAAGCCATTGAGCGGCCCGCCCGGCGTGTTCACCGCACGGCGCACCGTCACCAGGGAATCCGGCAGGGTCGGGCAGGCCGGTGTGCCGCCCGTCAGCGAGCAGCCGGGACCGGCCAGGAGCGCGTCCGGCAAGCCGAGCGAATTGTACGGGACCCGCTCGCCGACGCTCTGGATATAGGTGTCGATCTCTTTGCGGAAGAAGCCCAATGACACCATGGCGCCCTTGTCGTAGTACCACTCGGCCTGCAGGTCGTACGTCTTCGCGCGGATCGGATCGAGCTCCGGATTGCCGATGCCGACCGTCTGCGCCTGCACATTGACGGCTGCCGACGGCGCCAGGTCGATGTATTCCGGCCGCGACAGGGTCTTGCCGGCCGAGAAGCGCAGGAATACGTCGCGCGGCAGCTGCGCGGTCAGGTTCAGCGCCGGCAGGTAGTCGCGGTAGGTCTTGTCGAAGCTGATCTCTTCCAGGCGCCCGCCGGCATTGACCAGCGCCGCCGCCGTGGCCTTCGTTTCGGCGGCGCGCACGCCGGCATTGCCGCGCAAGGTGACGGGGCCGACGTCATAGTGGAAATCGGCCGACAGGTAGAGCGCATCGATTTTCTCGCGCACCCGGCGGTTCGACTGGTTGAGCAGATTGTATTCCGAGCCCGGGACCGCGGCGCAGTGGCACTCGATGTCCCAGACCTTGCGGAACTTGTCGAGGTCGATGGCCACCCACTGGCTCGGATAGCCGCTGCCTTCCAGGCCGCGGCCGAAGTTGCTGATCATGCGCGTTACGCTGTCCATCCGGAAGCCCGCCGGATTGGGCAGGCCGTTGGGCGCGCCCGAGCCGACCTCGAAATTGGTCCAGGTGTTCTCGCGCGTCGACCAGCCGGTGCGCAGGGTCAGGTTGTCGTTGACGTCCCAGCTGGCGCCCACGGCATGGGTCTTGAGCTTGTTTCCGGTTTCCAGCTTGCGGCCGACGAACTGGCCGTGCACCGTGCCGTCCGGGTCCACCGGGCCCCAGCTGAAGTTGTCCGGATTGACGACGTCGATGCCGAAGTCGATGGTCGGGACGTTGCGGTTGCCGCGGAAGTCATAGGAAAAGCCGTTGACGTTGGGCGCGTCGATCTGCACCGTGGCGCGCATCGGCGAATCGAGCGTCGAGCGCGACATGCCGCTCATGAAATCGAGCTCGATGGTGTCGCTCAGCTTGTGCGTGCCCGAGAAGACGTGCTGGCGGAACTCGGTGTTATTGACGTCGAGCAGGCCTTCCGAGCGCACGTCGACGCCGTTGAAGCGGCCGTACTCCCAGCTGCCGTTCCCGTTGAACGAGGTCTCGAGGATCGAGGTCTGCGGCTTGCCGTTGGCGGCGGCGAGACTGCGGCCGAACGAGATCGCCGAGATGTAGTTGTCGTAGCGGTCGTTCCTGAAATCGCCGCCCAGCAGGTCGAGATTGAGTTCGGTGCCGGCGGCGGGACGCCACTGGAAGGCCGCGGTCAAACCCGCGCGTTCGTACTCGGCCACCGAGCGTCGGTAGCGCGGGATGCGCGGATGGAAGGCGCCCGAGCCTGGCGCTGGCGTGGCCACCGTGCCGCCATAGCTGTCGGTGCGCCCGAACACGTCGTCGTAGGCGGCGCCGGTGGAGGTGCGCGGCAGGTTGAAGCCGCAGTTGGCCGGGGTGATGCCCTTGACGCCCGAGTTGGCGGGATTCTGCGGCGTGGCTCCGAGCGGCGAGCAAAAACCGCCATCCGAGTCGGCCGACAGCAGTTCGACCGCCTCGTAGCCTTCCTCGGTCGCGTGGCGCTTGGAATAGGCGGCCGAGACCAGGAAGCCTACCTTGCCGATGCCGGTATCCCAGCGGTTCGAGTACAGCGCCGTCGCGCGCGGGGCGGGACGATGGGCGAGCGTGTTGTAGGCCTGCTGGCCGCCGATGCTGATGGTCTCGCCCTTGAAGTCGAACGGGCGCGCCGCGCGCAGGTCGACCGTGGCGCCGAGCGAACCTTCTTCGATGTCGGCCTGCGACGTCTTGCGCACTTCCAGGCTGTTGAACAGTTCGGAGGCGAACACCGAGAAGTCGAAGGCGCGCGACCGGTTGGTGCTGCCGTTGATGTCCGAGGCGCCCGTCGCGGAGATCGCCTCGATGCCGTTGATGCGCACGCGGGTGAAGCCCGCATTCAGTCCGCGCACGCTGATCTGCTTGCCCTCGCCGCCATCGCCGCGCACCAGCGACACGCCAGGCACGCGCTGCAGCGATTCGGCCAGATTCGCATCCGGGAACTTGGCGACGTCTTCGGCCTTGATGACGTCGACGATGCCGTCTGCATTCTTCTTGGTGTTCAGTGCGCTGTTCAAGCTCGCGCGAAAGCCGGTGACGACCACGGTTTCGAGCGGCTGGTCGCTCGCCGCGGGCGGCGCGGCCTCCTGCGCTCGCGTATCGAGCGTGGCAAGCATGCCGAGCACGCCGAGGCTGGTCAGGCTGCGGCGCAGGACTGCGGCGCCGGGGGAAAGCTGGTGTCTGGATCTCATGGTTGCTGTTTCCGATATCGATGTTATGTTTTCTGGGTAGGTGGCGATATGCCGGCTACCGCATCAATGACGAATTCGGGCACGATTCCCGCCGCCGCCGACCGTAAAGATCAAGTTGTTGATCGAATGGCGATAGAAGGCCCAACGAAACCAAAAGGTGTAAATACTGGGGAGCCTTCAATCCACATGAGGATCCAACGAACCATGTCGTTGAACAGCGGATGGGTCACCGTCAACGTACTGCCGTTCGAGGCGGAGCTGCGCGCCGGCATGCGGCGGCTGTGTGCGACGCCGGACGACGTCGACGACCTGGTCCAGGAGGTCTACTGCCGCCTGCTGCGCAGCGCCTCGGTCGAGCACATCGCCACGCCCAGGGCATTCGCGATGCAGGTCGCAAAGAACATCATGCTGGACCGTTTCCGTCGTGACTGCGCGCTGCGGATCGACATGCTGGCCAGCCTGGAGGACCTCGATGTGCCCGAGGCCAGCCCGTCGACCGAACGTGTCGCCATGGCGCGCTCGGAGCTGCGCTGGGTGCTGGGCCTGATCGACCGGCTGCCGCGGCGCTGCCGGCAGGTCTACCGGGCGCGCAGGATCCAGGGCCTGTCGCAGCTAGAAACCGCGGCCTGCCTGGGGCTGTCGGAGAACGTGGTCGAAAAGGAGATGATGAAAGGATCGCGCTTGCTGGCGGAGATGATCTGCGAGCCGGCGGCTTGCGCGTGAATCGATCCATTGCTTGATTATTTCTGGTCGGGAAGTCCAACGCGCGGCGCACGGCCGCATAATCCATCGCACTGAAATATCAGATGGAGACGCCGCTTGCCACCATTTCAATCATCCCGCAGGCGTTTCGTGCAGCTGGCGGCCGCACTGGCCGCCGTCCCCGGCGCACCGTTCGCCTCCCATGCCGCCACCGCGAATGTCGGCGGCAAAGGCAAGCCGGTCGCCGGCACCGCGCTGCGCTGGCTCGACGGCCAGGCGCCGGCGCGCTTCGAAGGCGCCACCCTGGGCGTGCCCTGGCCGCGCGGCACCCTGCGTCTGCCGGCCGACAAGACCCTGCGATTCACGCTGGGAGCGAATGGCCCGGCGCTGCAATCGTGGCCGCTGGCCTACTGGCCGGATGGCTCGCTGAAATGGACGGCGCATGCGGTGGCCGGCGGCGCGACCGCTTCCGGCTGGAGCCTGGAGACGGGCGGCGGCACGGCAAAGGCAGGCGTATCGGTCAGGCAGTCCGGCGAGGCGCTCACGGTGAGCGCCGGCGAATTGACGTGGACCGTGCCTACCAGCGGCGAATACCTGGTCGAGCGCGCGACCCGCGCCGGCCGGGTGACGATGCAGCACCTGCGCCTGGTCGCGCTGCGCCAGGATGGAGCCGAGCCGGAAGGCGAAGGCAGCGTGCGCCGCGAACTCTTCACCAGCAAGGTCACGCGCGTCACGCTGGAGCAGGATGGTCCGGTGCGGGCCGTCGTCAAGCTCGACGGCGTGCACGCCGCGCGCGCGGGGGCCGGACGCGAATGGCTGCCGTTCTCGGTGCGCCTGTACTTCTATGCCGGTTCGGACAGCGTGCGCATCGTCCACTCCTTCATCTATGACGGCGACCCGGCACGGGATTTCATCGGAGGACTCGGCGTGACGGCGAGGGTATCCATGCTGGACGCCACCCACGACCGCCACGTGCGCTTCGCCGGCGAAGGCGTCGGCGTGTGGGGCGAGGCGGTGCGGCCGGTAACCGGCCTGCGGCGCGATCCCGGCCAGGAATACAAGGACGCCCAGGTGGCCGGCAGGGCGCTGCCTCCGCTGTCCGGCATGGCCAAGCCGGTGCAGGATGGCCTGCGCTGGATTCCCGAGTGGGGCGATTTCATGCTAGCCCAGCCCACGCCGGACGGCTTCGTGCTGCGTAAGCGCACCCGCAGCGGCCACGCCTGGATCGACGCCAATGCCGGCACGCGTACCAAGGGCCTGGTGTACGCCGGTGGCGCGACGGGCGGCGTGGCGCTCGGTTTCAAGGATTTCTGGCAGCGCGCGCCCAGCCAGCTGGACGTGCGCAAGGCTGCGACCGGCATGGCCGACGTCACCGCCTGGATGTGGTCGCCGTCAGGCCCGGCGATGGACATGCGCCCCTACCGCTCGCCTGACGGCATGGACACCTTCGAGGCGCAGATCGCGGGCCTGAACATCACCTACGAGGATTACGAGCCGGGCTGGGATGCCTCGCCCGGCGTGGCGCGCACCACCGAGCTGCAACTGTGGGTGCTGGGCACCACGCCCTCGCACCAGGACATCTCGAACATGGCCGAACAGGTGGCCAATCCGGCCCGGCTGGTGCTGGAGCCGGCCCGCATCCACGCCTGCGGCGTGTTCGGCGACTGGGACGTGGTTGACCGCAGCACGCCGGCGCGCAAGCTGATCGAGGATCATCTGGCCTTCAGGCTGGACCAGTACCTGCGCGAAGTCGAGCAGCATCGCTGGTATGGTTTCTGGTCCTACGGCGACGTGATGCACGCCTACGACAACGACCGCCACATGTGGCGCTACGATATCGGCGGCTATGCCTGGGACAATTCGGAGCTGTCGACCGACCTGTGGCTGTGGTACAGCTACCTGCGCACCGGCCGCGCCGACATCTTCAAGTTCGCCGAGGCGATGACGCGGCATACGGGCGAAGTGGACGTGTACCACGCCGGTCCGTTCAAGGGCTTCGGCACTCGCCACGGCGTGCAGCACTGGTCCGATTCATCCAAGCAGCCGCGCGTATCGAACGCCGCCTACCGGCGCATCCATTACTTCCTCACCGCCGACGAACGCACGGGCGACCTGATGCGCGAGCTGCTCGATTCCGACGCCGACCTGCACAAGGTCGACATCGGCCGCAAGCTGCGTCCCGGCGCCAAGCCGGGCGCGCTGCCGAAGGCTGGCGCTGCGGCCGATGCGCCGGCGCTGGTCGACGCCTCGTTCGGCACCGTCTGGGGTTCGCTGGTCGCGGCCTGGCTGGCCGAATGGGAGCGCACCGGCGAGACCCGCTGGCGCGACAAGATCGTGAACGGCATGCGCACCATCGGCGCGCTCGAGCGGCGCTGGTTCGCAGCAAGCGCGCCCTACGATCCGAAGACCGGCAAATTCAGCGGGCCGGGCGACCAGGCCCGCATCTCGCAACTGAACGGCGTGTTCGGCGTGGTCGAGATGAGTTCCGAGCTCCTGACGCTGGTCGACGAACCGGGCTACCGCAAGGCCTGGCTCGAGTACTGCCGCTACTACAACGCAACGGGTGAAGAACTGGTCGCGCTGCTGGGCAGCGCGCCGCGCGGCCGGGCCCAGCCCGATTCGCATTCGCGCCTCTCCGCCTACGCCGCCCACCACGAGCGCGACCGGGCACTGGCCCTGCGCGCCTGGCGCGAACTGTTTGCCTCGAACTTCATGAAGTCCCACGCGGCGGCGAGGAAGGTCGGCGGCGTGGCGGTCTTGCGCGAGCTACACGAGCTGCCGAATATCGGCACCAACGGTTCGGCCCAGTGGAGCCTGGCCGCGATCCAGAACATGGCGCTGGCCGTCGATGCGCTGGACGAGGCGGCGCGCGCCGCCGGCCTGGTGGGGCCATGACACACAAGGAGACAAGCCCATGCCGCACACCCATTCCCATCGCCGGCGCCTGACGCTCTCATTCATGGCCGCGCCATTCTGCGCCGCCGCGGCGCCGGCCCTGGCGGCGGGCGCCGCGCAGTCCGACATCACCTTTCATGGCGCCGTGGCCGACGACAAAACCGTCAACACCGCCGCCATCCAGCAGGCGATCGATGCGCTGGCCGCGCGCGGCGGCGGGACGGTGGTCGTGCCGCCCGGCGTCTTCGTCAGCGGGGCGCTGTTCTTCAAGCCCGGCGTCCACCTGCACCTGGCCAAAGGGGCGGTGCTCAAGTGCTCGACGGACCTCGAGCATTTTCCCGTGCGGCGCACCCGGATCGAAGGCCATTTCGCCGAGCATTTCAACCCGGCGCTGGTCAATGCCGACGGCTGCGACGGCTTCCATCTCAGCGGCGAAGGCACGCTCGACGGCGCCGGTCGTCCGATATGGGACCGTTTCTGGAAGCTGCGCAAGGCCTACAAGGACCCGGGCAACTTCCCGAACATCAGCGTGCCGCGCGCGCGCCTGGCCCTGATCGAGCGCTCGCGCGGCGTGACGGTCGAGGGCGTGACCTTCAAGGATTCGCAGTTCTGGAACCTGCACCTGTACCGCTGCCAGGAAGTGACAGTCAAGAACGCGCGCTTCGTGGTGCCGGACGATTACGAGCAGGCGCCGAGCACCGACGGGATCGATCTCGACAGCTGCCAGCGGGTGACGATCGACGGCTGCTATTTTTCGGTGACCGACGACTGCATCGCCGCCAAGGGTTCCAAGGGACCGTTCGCGCTGCAGGACAAGGACAGCCCGCCGGTGCTTGACGTGCGGGTGCGCAACTGCGAATTCAGGCGCGGCCATAGTGTCATGACCCTGGGCAGCGAAGCGACCCTGGTGCGCGACGTCCTGGTCGAGGATTGCCGGGTGACGGGCCACGTGCTCAACGTGGCGGTGCTCAAGCTCCGTCCGGACACGCCCCAGCACTACGAGAACGTCCACCTGCGCAATTTGAATCTGCAGTCGGAGCGCGGCGCCATCGTGTCGGTGCAGCCGTGGACGCAGTACGTGGACCTCAAGGGCGCGCCGCCGCCGAAATCCATCGTGCGCAATATCCGGCTGGAGGGCATCAAGGGCCGCTACGGCGGCTTCGGGCGCATCCGGCCGAATCCCGGCCAGACCGAGATCAGCGACATCGTGTTCAAGAACATCGAGCTTGCGCTGCGCGATGCGAAGCTCGATATCGCCGGCGCCAGCGGTGTACGGCTGGACAACGTGATCGTCAATGGCAAGAAAGCGGTGCTGTAGCTCCTACAGGCTGCCGGCGCCGGCAGCCGCGCGGCAGACGTGCACGGTGGCTTGCGCGCCGTTCGGCGCCCGGTATTCGCGGGCCAGCGCCTGGCGCGCGGCCTCGACCAGTTCTTCCGGCACCAGCGCCACCACGCAGCCGCCGAAGCCTCCGCCGGTCATGCGCACGCCGCCGGCTTCGCCGATCGCTTCCTTGACGATGTCGACCAGGCGGTCGATCGCGGGCACGGTGATCTCGAAATCGTCGCGCATCGATGCGTGCGAGGCGGCCATCAGCTCGCCCATGCGCTCCAGGTCCCCGGCGGCCAGCGCCTCTGCCGCCGCGACGACGCGCCCGTTCTCGCTGACGACGTGGCGGGCGCGGCGCAGCGTGACCGGATCGAGCCCGCCGCCTTCCTCGGCGAGCGTGGCCAGGTCGACGTCGCGCAACGCCGGCACGCCGAAGTGGCGCGCCGCTTCCTCGCACTGTGCGCGGCGCGTGTTGTAGGCGCTGTCGACCAGGCCGCGGGTGATGTGCGATTCGACGATCATGATCGCAGCCCCGGCCGGGATCGGCACCGGGCTGACTTCCAGCGAACGGCAGTCGATCAGCAGCGCATGGTCCTGGACGCCGCAGGCGGAGCTGATCTGGTCCATATTGCCGCACTTGCAGCCGACGAAGTCGTTCTCCGCCCGTTGTGCGACCAGGGCCGCCTCGATCGGTCCCAGGCCCGGGTAGTCGGGAAGGGCGGAGAACAGGGTGCAGACCGCCACCGACAGCGAGGCCGAGGAAGACAGGCCGGCGCCCTGCGGCACGTCGCCGGCGATGACCATGTCCATGCCGAGGAAGGAGTGCCCCAAAGGCTCGCGCTGCAGCAGCTCGCGCACCACGCCGCGCACGTAATTGGCCCACATCGGCGCGGCCAGGCGTTCGATCGGCTTGTCGAGCGCGTATTCGTCGATGGCGTCGTCGTAGTCGGCGGCCACCACCCGGATGCGGCGGTCATCGCGCGGGCGCGCCACGATCACCGTGCGGTAGCCGATGGCGCAGGGCAGCACCAGGCCGCCGTTGTAGTCGGTATGCTCTCCGATCAGGTTGACCCGGCCCGGGGCCTGGACCCGGATCGTGGCCGGCTGGCCGAAGGCGGCCAGGAAGACGTCGGCCGCTCTGGCCGTCAAATAATCGCTCATCGTGCGCTCAAGGGTTGGAGGCAGGGGTATCAGGGGCATCGAGGTAGTGCACCTCGTCGGAGACGGCGCGCAGCATGGCGGCCGCCTGTTCCGGCGTCAGGTCGCGCTGGGCCTCGGCCAGCATCTCGAAGCCGACCATGAACTTGCGTACGGAGGCCGAACGCAGCAGCGGCGGATGGAAGTGCGCATGCAGCTGCCAGGCCTGGGTATTGTCGTCGCCGCCATACGGCGCGCCGTGCCAGCCCATCGAATAGGGGAACGAGGTCTGGAACAGGTTGTCGTAGCGGGTGGTCAGGCGCTTGAGGGCGAGCGCCAGGTCGGTGCGCTGTTCATCTTCCAGGTCTTCCAGGCGCGCCACCTTGAAGCGGGGCAGCAGCAGCGTCTCGAACGGCCAGGCCGCCCAGTACGGCACCACGGCCAGCCAGTGCGCCGTCTCGACCACCACCCGCTCCTGCGCCTGCGCCTCTCGCTCGGCGACGTCGAGCAGCAGCGGGCGGCCATGCTCGACGTGGTAGGCGCGCTGATTGCGGTCTTCGCGCGCGGGCAGGTCGGGCAGGAAGCTGGTGGCCCAGATCTGGCCATGCGGATGCGGGTTGGAGCAGCCCATCGCCGCCCCCTTGTTCTCGAACACCTGGACCCAGCGGTAGCTGGCGCCCAGCTCGGCGGCCTGCTCGCACCAGGTGTCGACCACCTCGCGCAGCGCCGGCAAGGGCAGCTGGGGCAGCGATTTGGCATGGTCGGGCGAGAAGCAGATCACGCGGCTGGTGCCGCGCGCACTCATGCTCTGGAATAGCGGATCGGCGCCCGGCGGCGCCTCCGGGGTGTCGGGCATCAAGGCCGCGAAATCGTTCGCGAACACATACGTGCCCTGGTAGTCGGGGTTGCGCTCGCCATTGACGCGCACATTGCCGGCGCACAGGTAGCAGCCCGGGTCGTGCGCCGGCCTGGGCGCGCGGTCGGGGGCCTCCTGCTGCCCCTGCCAGGGGCGCTTGGCGCGGTGGGGAGACACAAGTATCCAGTCGCCGCCGAGCGGATCGTAACGGCGGTGCGGGTGATCGGTAGGGTTGAACATCGCGTTCCTCGTCATGGTCGGTTGGTTTTCGAGCTTACCACCCGAGGCCATATATGGCGACCAGCAGCACGCAGATCACGGCCGAGCCCAGCGCGAAGCCGCCATCGACGCGGAACAGCGAACGGTCGATGTGCATGCGCTTGAGCGTGCCGTCCTGCTCGGCCATTTTGCTCATCACTACCATGCCGATGACGACCATGATGAACACGATCAGCATGCGGTCGAGGAAGGGGATTTCGTAGACGCCGGCGCCGTTGTCGACCGCGAAGCCGATCGGCGCCAGGAACGACAGGTCCATCGCCAGCGGCAGGAATTTCAGGAATACCGAGAACACCAGGCCGCCGATGGTGGCGAACATCGCTGCCGCCGCCGTGGTCTTGCGCCAGTAGAAGCCGAGCAGGAACATCGCCAGGATGCCGGGCGAAACGAAGCCGGTGTATTCCTGGATGTACTGGAAGCCGCCTTTCTTGTCGATGCCCATTAGTGGCGCCAGCAGCACCGCAATGGCCATCGAGACGACCACCGACACCCGGCCGATCCACACCATCCTCTGTTCGCTGGCTTCGCGGTTGAAGTGCTTGTTATAGATGTCGAGCGTGAAGATGGTGGCGATGCTGTTGGCCTTGCCGGCCAGCGAGGCCACCACGGCCGCCGTCAGCGCGGCGAAGGCCAGGCCCTTGATGCCGGCCGGGAGCAGGGCGAGCAGGGTCGGATAGGCGCGGTCCGGATTGAGTTCGCCGTTCGGACGCATGGCGTCGCCCAGCGTGCCCGAACGGTCGAGCGCATAGGCGGCGATGCCCGGCAAGACCACGATGATCGGCATCAGGAGTTTCAGGAAGGCGGCGAACAGCAGGCCCTTGCGCGCGGTATGCAGGTCGGCGCCGAGCGCGCGCTGGATGATGTACTGGTTGCAGCCCCAGTAGTTCAGGTTCACGATCAGCATGCCGCCGATGATGGTCGACATGCCAGGCAAGTCCATATAGCTCGGATTGTCGCGCGAAAGCACCATGTCGAAATGCTCGCCGGCGCGCAGGTACAGCTCGCTCATGCCGCGCAGGGCGCCCTGGCCGCCGGCCAGCGCCGCCACCAGGTCGAGGGCGATCCAGGTGGTGACCAGGCCGCCGATCACGAGGCACAGCACCTGCACCACGTCGGTGTAGCCGATCACCTTCATGCCGCCCAGCGTGATCACGGTGGCGAACACCGCCAGGAACAGCATGCAGGCCATCACGTCCAGGCCGGCGATGCTGCTGATCGCCAGCGCGCCGAGGTAGAGGATGGCGGTGAGGTTCACCACCACGTAGAGGCCGAGCCAGAACACCGCCATGGTGGTGGCCACCGCCTTGCCGTAGCGCTGCTCGAGGAATTGGGGCATCGTGTAGATGCGGTTCTTGAGGTAGACCGGCATGAAGAACACGGCCACGATCACCAGGGTCACGGCGGCCATCAATTCATAGACGGCGATGGCCATGCCGATGCGGTAGCCGGAGCCGCTCATGCCGATGAACTGCTCGGCCGAGATGTTCGAGGCGATCAGCGAAGCGCCGATCGCCCACCAGGTGAGGGAGCCCTCGGCGAGGAAGAAGTCGTGGGTGGCCTTGCCGCTGCTGCGCTTCTTGCGCCAGTAGATCCAGATGCCGTAGGCCGAGATGGCCACGAAGTAAACCAGGAAGACAAACGTGTCGAGCGTGGTGAATGGGGTCATGGGTCGATGTCTCTATGCCGCCGGGGTCTCATGTCCCGGTCGTGGTTATCGGTCGGGCGCGGCCTCGCTTGCCAGGCCGTCGCCGCTGCTGTGGTGCGTCATTGCGCCAGCTCAGCGATAGTACCGCAGAACTTTCGTTTCCGGGTGGCCGCTCTGCTCGAACTCGCGATTAATGAGAGAAAATAGCAATTTCGAAGCCTTTCGAAAGCCTTTCCCGTCGATTTCTTTCGAATCATGCATTGCGAATACCTTTCTAGTGATTTCGTTATCCACGACCTGCGCCGCGTCAGTCGCTTGGTGGCATGCCATAGTATTGCGGCGCCCCATCCATCACGACGTCGATGCGGTCCAGCACCACGCCCGGATCGAGCGCATAGACGCGCAAGGTGTGCAGGCCCGGACCGAGCCGCGCCCGCGCGCTGCTGCGCACCGCCATATTGCCCAGCACATTGCGCTTCCATTCGTCGCTGCGGCCGACCGTCGTGTAGTCGAAGGTCTCGAGCGGCCCGTCGTCCAGCTGGACGGCGATGCGCAGGCGATTGTCGGCCGTCAGTGCATGCACGGGCACGGCGACCAGGCGCAGGGTGGCGCCGCCTTCGCTGCGGGTCTGGAAGCGATACTCGAGCGGCGCCACGCCCGCCAGCGCCTCCGGGCCGCGCGACGGCAGGTCCAGGCGCGCGCGCATGGCCTTGCCCGACGTGCCCAAGCCGGGCAGGGCTTCCCAGTCGGGCGACGCTGGCATTGCAGCGCTGGCCGCCGGGAGCACGACGATGCGTTCGCGCTCGCCCGGCAGGCCAGCGTCGGCGGCCAGCGCCTGGAGGTTCACCTTCAGCGATTGTGCGCCGCAGCGCAGGGTGAGCGCGGGGCTGGCGCTTCCGTCGACATGCAGCACCAGGCGCTGCTCGTGGCCGTTGGCGGCATCGAGACGGCCGGAGGCTGCATCCAGGCGCACGCCGCGCGCACCGGGTGCGACCGACCAGGCGGCGTCCTGGCCGCCATGGCTGACCACCGTCAGCGTGTGGCTGACCCCCCGCCCGGCTGGCACCACCAGTTGGCTGGCCTCGATCGAATGCGGCGCCGGGTAGACCAGGCCGCAGCCGCGCCGCGTGGACGCGTCATAGGTCGGGTAGGCCGGTTCCGCGAACACCGGCAAGCGGCGCGGCGCGACGTCCATGAAATGGGCCCATTTGCCGTTCGCCAGCGCGTTGTAGGCGGCGGCATCGGCCGCGATCGCGGCATGCGCCTGGCGCGCCTGGTGCACGTACAGGTTCGACGAGGGCCGCTGCTGGCGCGCGTATTCGGCGGCCAGGTCGAGCTTCAGGATGCGTTCGTTCAGGCTGGCGCTGGAGCGCACCGGGTACAGCACCAGCTGGAACCAGGCATCGTGGAGCTGCGCCGGCAGCCTGTCCTGGAGCGCTTCGGCGCGCCGCACCAGCGCGCGGTAGGCGGCCAGGCGCCGTTCGGCTTCCTCGCCGCCGGTGCGGACGTATTCGGTGGTGCGCACCGGGCGCGTGGGTTCGGTCTGGCTCCAGCCCATGAATTCCGGGCGCCGTTCCCAGGCCAGGCGATAGTAGTCGAGCATGATCGCCGCGATCTCTTCGCCGTGAAAGGCGCCGAACTGCCTTCCTGCCCAATCGGCCAGGTGGCGTGCCGGGTCCTGGTTCAGCACCCTGGCGTCGAAGGCGGCGTCGAGGAAGTACTCGGCCAGGTATTCGTTGGGCTTGATGTCGCCCACGTTCAGCATCCACAGGCGATGGGCGCCGGTGGCCCAGGCGCGCTGGAGCTGGTCGCGGATCAGCGCCGGGTGGGTGGTGCCGAGCCACAGGTAGTCGTGCGGGCGGCCCCAGTACGACACGTGGTAATAGATGCCGTTGCCGCCGCTGCGCGCGCGTTCGCGCGCCGTGCCGAGCTGGTTCAGGTAGCCGTAGTTATCCTCGGGCCAGACCAGGGTGACGTCGTCCGGCACCTGCAGGCCGCGGTTGTAGTAGTCCAGCACTTCCTTGTACATCGTGAAGGCTTGCGGGATGCGTTCGGGGCGCTGGCCGAGGCTGCGCGCCAGCATCGCCCGCTGCGAGTCGATGACTTCCTCCACGGTGGCGCGCGCCTGGTCCGGCCCGCTGGCGCCTTCCATGGCCGAGTCGTGCACGCCGCGCAGGCCGAGGGTGTAGACGTTCTCGAAACCCTTCACCTCGTCCACGCGCTGCTGCCAGTAGCGCAACAGGGCGTCGCGGTTGGTGAACCAGTTGAAGTCGCCGAAGGAGGTCTGCCATTCTCCGACGTTATTGCGCATCATCGGCTCGGCGTGCGAGGTGCCGACCACGATCGCATGGTCGTCGGCCGCCTGGGCATTGCCGGGGATCGTATAGAAGGCCCTGGTGCTGTCGTGCATGGCGGGCCAGAGCAGGTTGGCCTTCAGGCGCCACATCAGCTCGAACACGCGCGCATAGGTGCGCGGGCCGATGTCTCCGGCTGGATCGTAAGTTCTTGCAGCCCAAGGCTGCAAGCCCCAGTCCTCGTCGTTGATGAAGATGCCGCGCCAGGCCACTGACGGCGCGGCGGACAGGCGCGGCGTGCCGTCAAGCGTGAGCCCGGTCTTGCGCGCCGGCCTGACGTCGGCCCACCATTCCCACGGCGAGATGCCCAGGTCGCGCGAAGCATCGACCACGCCATACACGGCGCCGCGGCGGTCGGCGCCGGCGATCAGCAGCACCTCGCGGCCGTCGGCGCGGCCCATGGAGCGGATGTAGCGCTCCCGTTGCCCGGCCAGCGGCGCGAGGTCGGCGCCGATGGCGCCGGCGACCTCGCGCACCAGCGCGCTGTCGGCGGTGCCGATCACGATGCAGCGCCGAGGGCAGTCGTTCAATGCTTCCACGCGCCGGCCGGCAATCCCGGTCAGCGCTTCCAGGTCGCGGCCCAGCAGGTCGGCGGCCAGGCGGGTGGTAACACTGCCGTCGGTGACGAGCATGGGCAGGGCGCCGTCGCGGTCCAGCGCGAATGGGCGGGCATGGGCGGCGCCGCCCGCCAGCAGCGCGCCGAGGGCGAGCAGGCCGAGGATCTTCATCGAGGCCTTACTGAGGATACTTTGGACCGGTGGTGACGAACACGCCGCCCTGCAGGAAGGTGCTCAGGTCGTCCTCCGGCGGATAGGCGAACGGCCGGCCGCCGTCCAGGGTGAACTGCGCCGAGCTGTCCCTGGGCTGGAACGCCAGGTGGCGCGCCTCGCGGTCATCCCACCAGCGCCCCGGGTTGTCGGACACGCCGAAGGCGATGGTGTGGCCGACGCGCGGCGTCACCAGCGCGCGCCGCAGCAGTTCGACCAGGTCGTCCAGGCTGAGCCAGGTGACCATCTGGCGGTGGGTGACGGGCTCGGGGAAGCAGTAGCCGATGCGGATGCAGACGGTCTCCACCCCGAAGCGGTCCCAGTAATAACGCGACAGGTTCTCGCCCCAGACCTTCGACAGGCCATAGTAGCCGTCGGCGCGCGGCAGCATGCCGGCGTCGACCCGCTGGCTCGTCTCGTACATGCCCATCGTGTGGTTGCTGCTGGCGAAGACGACGCGCCGGATGCCGAGCTTGTGCACCGCTTCATAGAGATTCACCATGCCCAGGATATTGGCCTGCATGATGGGCGCGAACTCGACTTCGGTCGACACGCCGCCGAAGTGCAGCACCGCGTCGACGCCTTCGCACATGCGCATCACCTGCGCCCGGTCGGCCAGGTCGCACTGCACCACTTCCTCGTTCGGACGGGCGGGGCCGATGTCGGCCACGTCGGCCAGGCGCACGATGTCGGCGAAGTCGTGCAGGCGTTCGCGCAGGCGGCGGCCCAGGTTGCCGCCCGCGCCGGTGAGAAGAATGCGTTTGAAGGGTTTGCTCATGATGTCGATGCTGGTGGATGAAACACGTCAGGAGCGTCATTACCGGATGAATCGGCGCGTTCGTCAATCCGGGCGGTGCGATCGGTCACGATGTTGAGTGATTGGCGGCCAGGCGCCACACGAGTCGCCGGATGCTGAACAATACGGGCGCTGGCGCACTAATACATTAGCTGCAACGACATCGACGGATGGAGACATACATGGATCGCACCGCATCGGCCCTGGCCGCCCTGTTGATCGCGGCATCGGCAGGCACGCCTGCCTGGGCCGCCCGGGCGGAATACGATTTCAACCCCGGCTGGAAGCTGATGGTCGGCGACCCCGCCGGCGCCCACCAGCCGGCGTTCGACGACGGCGCCTGGAAGCAGGTGACCTTGCCGCGCGCCTGGAACGAAGACGACGCCTATGCCAGGGACATCGTCGACCATTCGACCGGGATCGCCTGGTACCGCAAGCGCTTCACCGTCAAGGACCGCGCGCCAGGTCAAAAGGTATTCATCGAGTTCGAAGGCGCGCGCCAGGCGGCCGAGGTGTTCGTCAACGGCCGCCGCATCGGCCTGCACGAGAACGGGGTGACCGCCTTCGGCTTCGACATCGGCGCCGCGCTGGTCGCGGGCGAGAACGTGGTGGCGGTGCGCACCGACAACCGCTGGGACTACCGTGAACAGGCCACTGGCCAACGCTATCAGTGGGCCGATCGCAATTTCAACGCCAACTACGGTGGCCTGCCCAAGAACGTGCGCCTGCACGTCACCGATTCGCTGTACCAGACGCTGCCCCTGTTCTCGAACCTGGGCACCACCGGCGTCTACGTCTACGCGCGCGACTTCGACATCCCGGGCCGCAGCGCGACGGTGACGGCCGAATCCGAGGTACGCAACGATTCGCCCTGCGCGCGCAGCTTCACGTATGAGGTGGAGGTGCGCGACAAGGACGGCAAGGCGGTCGCCCGCTTCAAGGCCGCGCCGCAGACCGTCGCCGCCGGCGCCACCGTCACCGCGCGCGCTAGGGCGAAGGTCGATGGGCTGCATTTCTGGAGTTGGGGCTACGGCTACCTGTACGACGTGGTCACCACCCTCAGGGTCGAGGGCAAGGCGCTCGACAGCGTCGTCACGCGCACCGGCTTTCGCAAGACCGGCTTCGGCGACGGCATGGTCAGGCTGAACGACCGCATGCTGCAGATGAAGGGCTACGCTCAACGGACCTCGAACGAGTGGCCTGCGGTGGGCCTGTCGGTGCCGCCCTGGCTGAGCGACTACAGCAACGGCCTGGCGGTGGAGGGCAATGCCAACCTGATACGCTGGATGCACGTGGCGCCGTGGCGCCAGGACGTCGAATCGCTCGACCGCGTCGGCCTGATCCAGGCCATGCCGGCCGGCGACTCGGAGCGCGACGTCGACGACCGGCGCTGGGGCCAGCGCGTGGAGGCGATGCGCGACGCGATCGTTTACTTTCGCAACAACCCCAGCATCCTGTTCTACGAGTCCGGCAACAAGGGCGTGAGCGCGGCCCACATGGCCGAGATGCGCGCCTTGCGCGACCGCTACGACCCGCATGGCGGACGCGCCGCCGGCAGCCGCGAGATGCTGGGCGGCGCGCTGCAGGAGGTGGCCGAGTACGGCGGCGAGATGCTGTACATTAACAAGAGCGCGCGCAATCCGATGTGGGCCATGGAATACATGCGTGACGAGGGAGCGCGCAAGTTCTGGGACGATTTCTCGCCGCCGTTCCACAAGGACGGCGACGGCCCGCCCTACAAGGGGCAGAGCGCGGCCACCTACAACCGCAACGGCGACAGCTTCGCGCTCGAGGCGGTGCGCCGCTGGCACGATTACTGGCGCGAGCGCCCCGGCACCGGCACGCGCGTCTCGAGCGGCGGCGTCAACATCATTTTCTCCGACAGTAATACCCACCACCGCGGCGCCGAGAACTTCCGCCGCAGCGGCGAGGTGGACGCGATGCGCATTCCAAAGGGCGCCTTCTTCGCCCACCAGGTGATGTGGGATGGCTGGGTCGACGTCGAGCGCCCGCGCGCCCATATCGTCGGGCACTGGAACTATGCCCCGGGGACGGTCAAGCCGGTGCACGTGATCTCCAGCGCCGAACAGGTCAGGCTGACGCTCAACGGCCGCGACCTCGGCGCCGCGCGCCAGAGCGACCGCTTCACCTTTACCTTCGATGGGGTGGCGTTCGAGCCGGGCGAACTGAAGGCGGTGGGCATCGATGCGCGTGGGCGCCAGGTATGCGAGGCGGCGCTTGTCACGGCCGGCCCGCCAGTCGCCCTGCGCCTGTCGGCGATCCCGTCCCCGCATGGGCTGCGCGCCGACGGCGCCGACCTGGCCCTGCTGCAGGTGGAGGCGGTCGACGCCGCCGGCCGGCACAATCCGGTGGCGCTCGATACCGTGCGCTTCGAACTGGCGGGGCCGGCCGAGTGGCGCGGCGGGATCGCGCAAGGGCCGGATAACCATGTGCTGGCGCGCGCGCTGCCGCTGGAAGGAGGCGTGAACCGCGTCCTGGTGCGCAGCACGACCCAGGCCGGCAAGATCGTGCTGCGGGCGCGCGCCGACGGCCTGGCGCCGGCCGAGTTCACGCTGGAGTCGACGCCGGTCGCGGTCAGGGGCGGCCTGGCGGCGCGGTCGCCACCACCACCGCTGCGTCTCGCACGCGGTCCGACACCGTCGACGCCATCGTTCGCGCCATCGCGCATCGCGGTACCGGTGGCAGGCAGCACGGCGGCCAGCAACGGTGAGCGCGCGGCACTGTCGGTCGACGATGACGAGACCACCAGCTGGGCCAACGATCCCGGAGCACCGGCCGAGATCACGTATCGCCTGGCGCGGCCGGCGCTACTGCGCGAGCTGGTCCTGAAGCTGACCGGCTGGCGCGAGCGCAGCTATCCGCTGCGGGTGCTTGTCGACGGCGCCGAGGTATACCGGGGCACGACGCTGAAGAACCTGGGTTATGTCACCTTGCCGCTGGCCCCGCGCCGCGGCAGCGAGGTGAAGATCGCGCTCGATGGGCAGGCCGATGACGCGGGAGCGATCCGGATGCTCGAGGTGGCCAACCAGGCCAATGCCGACACCGGCGCGCGGCAGGTCGCGCGCTCGCAGCTGTCGATCATCGAGGCTGAGTTCTACGAGCTTCCTTGATGCGGGCAGTGCGGCTTGCGCACCACGCAGATCCCGGGAATCGCTCAATCGCTTGAGCGATTCCCGGTTGGATGGGCCCCATTCGATCAGGTGCATGATTCTTTCAATGCAATACGGGATCAGGCAACTGTACGCACATAGAATGTTTTCAAGGCCAAGCAGTACACCTATAACAGAGCCCTTGGAGACGACAACCGATGAACCATGCAACGACACGCACGCAAGTGCTGCACCCGACCCGCTGCGCGCGCGCGGTAGCCGCAGTGATCGCCATCCTGGCCGCGCACGGCGCGCTGGCGCAGGAAGCCACCCAGACCGCACCTTCCAACGCAGCTTCGGCGAGCGCGCCGCCGGCCACCATCAGCGACGCCCAGACCGCGCCAGCGGTGGTCCATATCGCCGGCACGCGCCGCTCGGTGGCATCGGCCATCGACCGCAAGCTGCGCGCCAGCACCGTGTCCGATTCCATCGTGGCCGAAGATATCGGCCAGTTCCCCGACAAGAACGTGGGCGAAGCCTTGTCGCGCGTGACCGGCGTGCAGCTGTCGCGCGATTTCGGCGAAGGGTCGCAGATTTCGATCCGCGGCGTCGAGCCTGACCTGAACCGCATCGAGATCAACGGCATGTCGGTACTTGGTACTGGCGGCGGCGCCGGTCGCGGCGCCGAGCTGCGCGAGCTGGCGTCGGAGCTGATCGGCTCGATCGACGTCTATAAAGGCATCACCGCGGACATGACCGAGGGCGGCGTGGGCGGCTCGGTGTCGATCAAGACGCGCAAGCCGCTCGACTTCAAGGAGCCGACCATCGGCACCAGCATCGCGGCCGAGCACTCGACCTCGCGTGGCGGGGTGCAACCGCGCGGCAATCTGTACATGGCCGACAAGTACCTGAACGGCAAGCTGGGCCTGATGGCCAACTTCGTGTACGACGAGGTGCACACCCGCAACGACTATGCGCGCAACACGTCATGGCGCTTCATCCAGGACTGGGACAAGTCGCCCGAGAAGACCGTGGTCAGCACCGATCCGCGCCTGGCCGCGATCGGCGATGCGGCCAGTTGCGCTACCTCGGGCTTGAGCGCCACCCAGGCGGACGCCTGCCGCCGCCAATGGTTCGATTACTCGCCGGGCATTGCGCGCTACGGCATCTGGACCCGCGACCACAAGCGCTCGTCGGGCGAGGTCACCGCGCAGTACGAATTCAGCAAGAACTTCAATGCCTGGGTCAGTTACCAGGCCAATACCCAGCGCCAGCGCCTGAACGACCGCAACTTCGGCACCGACTTCCCGGATGCGACGCGCCTGGCGAACGCCGGCCAGGCGCCGGTCTACAACCAGGCCACCGGCGTGCCGACCGCCGTCGGCACGTGCGTCCCGGCGGCCACGACGCCGGACGATATGGTGATCACGAACCACCACGTCACGTCCTACACCGTCGGCGACTGCCTGTACGCGGCAGGCCGTGGCGGGCAGGGCGCCTTCGGCACTTCGGCGCGCGACTTCCAGCTCGATATCGATTCGCGCTATACGACCTCTGGCTTCCTGTTCAAGCGCGAGCGCCTCGAGGTAGAGGGCCTGTTCGGCACGTCGCGCTCGATGTACGACAGCGACAGCAACAATATCGCGCTGACCCAGAATGCGCCGGGACTGAAGGTGACCCTGGACGACCAGGGCCTGCCGCACTTTACCTTCCCGGCCGGCTACAGCCCGGATGATCCGGCTTCCTACGTCCAG
Organism: Massilia oculi; assembly: GCF_017582745.1. Lineage (GTDB taxonomy): Bacteria > Pseudomonadota > Gammaproteobacteria > Burkholderiales > Burkholderiaceae_D > Telluria > Telluria oculi_A. Next base: position 112,043 of record NZ_JAFVIM010000015.1, on the reverse strand, counting down.
GCCCAGCTCCAGTACCGCCCGAGCGAGACCAAGAACCAGGAAGACCAGGCCAAGATCGACCTGCGCTACCGTCTCACCACGCCGTTCTTCACCAGGGTGTCGTTCGGCGCCCAGGCGCGCAAGGCCGAATCGACGCAGTACAACGGTGGCGGCTACCTCGCCAGCAATGGCGCCAACCTGAGCTCCACGGCCGACGACATCAATGTGCGCGGCGCCAACGTCAACCAGACCGCCATCTACGATCCGTTCTATACCGGCGGTGCGCAGCGTCCGAACGACACTCAGTCCTTCATCAACTCGGGTTACTCGACCAGCTATATCAACGCGGCGCAGATGGCGGCGCTGATCAATGCCGTCAGCGGCCGCTCGCCCGGCACCTTCTTCGGCGGCCTCGGGGACGTCAAGGGCATGCCATCGGGCTGGATGTCGCCGGTGTTCGCGAATGCGGCGCCGTACTTCGACACGTCGGCCTTCAACCACGACTACCTGTATAACTCGCCTGGCAGCGACGGCAACACCTATCCGCAGATCCCGGCGTTCGGCGTGGAAGAGAAGATCGCCGCCACCTATCTGCGCCTGGACTGGGCCACCCAGTTGTTTGGCTACGAGGTCGACGGCAATATCGGCATGCGCTACACCCGCACCGACAACAAGTCCACGGGCCTGCAGCGCTACTCGGTGCGTACCGCAACCTCTCCTGGCTCCTCGACCTACACCGACGTCGTCATGAGCAATGGGGTAGTCACGGTCGACAACACATATCACGACTGGCTGCCGAGCTTCAATGGCGCCTTCTGGTTCATCGACAATAAATTCCTGGCCCGCGTCGGCTGGGCCAAGGCGATGGCGCGCCCGCGCATGGACCTGCTGGCGCCGAACGCCACCTGCGTCCTGGGCAGCGGCAATCCGCAGTTCGGCGGCGAAGGCGTCGATACCTGCACCGCCGGCAATCCGGACCTGAAGCCTTACCGCTCGACCAACACGGACTTCAGCCTCGAGTACTACCCGACCCCGGACAGCCAACTGTCGCTGGCGGTGTTCGAGAAGGACATCTCGAGCTACGTGATCGAGCGCGTGCTCACCCGCGACGTCGACATCTTCAAGAATGGCCAGCGCTTCAACGTCACCCAGGCCGTCAACGGCGAGGGCGCCACCACCAAGGGCATCGAGCTGGCCGGCCGCACCGCGCTGACCTTCCTGCCGGGCTGGCTGAGCGGCTTCGGCGTCGACGCCAACTATACCCGCATGGACTACAAGTACGCGCCGGGCAAGGAGCGCCTGAATCTGCTCGATGACACCGTGCTGCCGTATCCAGGCATGTCGAAAACCGCCTATAACCTGTCGCTGTGGTATGACCAGGGCCCGGTCAATGCGCGTCTGGCCTATACCTACCGCGACCGCTTCTTCACCGGCGCCAACGACGTCTCGGGCAACCCGGTGTTCCAGGAGAAGACCGGCTTCCTGGATGCGAAGATCCAGTGGCGCTTCAACGACCGCGTGTCGCTTGCACTGGAGGGCAAGAACCTGACCGACGAGGTGCAGCGCAGCGATGCGGGCGATCCGTTCCGGATCAATGAACTGGCATGGTCGGGACGCCGCTACTTCCTGACCCTGGGCGTCAAGATCTGATTTCGCTTCCGATGTCTGCAGCCAGCCACCCTTGATGGGGTGGCTGGCTTTTTCGCTTGAGAGGACACCATGAAACTCATTGCCCTGCCGGTCCTGTGCATCTCGCTGGCTCTGGCTGGCTGTCAGGCCCCGCCCGCACCCGAGCCTGACGCCGGATTCGCCAACCCGTTGGTGCGCCAGCGCGCCGATCCCCATGTCACCCCGCATCCGGACGGCTGGTACTACTTCACCGCTACCGTACCCGAGTACGACCGCATCGAGCTGCGCCGTGCGCGCAGCCTCGACGCACTCGGCAAGGCCGAAGCGAAGGTCGTCTGGCGCAAGCATGCCAGCGGCGAGATGGGAGCACACATCTGGGCGCCCGAGCTCCACCGCATCGACGGCAAGTGGTATCTGTACTTCAGCGCCGGCCGCGCCGACAAGGTGTGGGAGATCCGGCTCTACGTGCTGGAGAACGGCGCAGAAAATCCCTTCGAGGGCGAATGGATCGAGCGTGGCCAGCTCAAGACCGGCTGGGAGAGCTTCGCCCTCGACGCCACCACCTTCGCGCACCGCGGCCAGCGCTATCTCTCGTGGACCCAGGTCGCGCCGGATGGCAGCAAGGGCACCAATATCTACCTGGCGAAGATGGACGGGCCGCTGGCGATCCGCCAGCCGGCGGTGCTGCTGACGCGTCCCGAGCATGACTGGGAAAAGATCGGTCATTGGGTCAACGAAGCGCCGGCGGTGCTGGTCAGGAATGGCCGCGTCCTGATGACGTATTCCGCCAGCGCCACCGACGCCAACTATGCGCTCGGCCTGCTGTGGGCAAAGGAGGATGCAGATCTGCTGGACCCGGCATCTTGGACCAAGTCGCCGCAACCGGTGCTGCGCAGCAGCGACAAGACTGGCCAGTATGGACCGGGCCACAACAGCTTCACCACCAGCCCGGACGGCAAGACCGATATCCTGGTCTACCACGCGCGCAACTACCGCGACATCACCGGCGAGCCGCTGCGCGACCCGAACCGCCATACGCGCGCACAGGCGATCGGCTGGCGCGCCGACGGCATGCCGGACTTTGGCGAACCCGTCGCCGATAGGGAGGTAAAGAAGCAATGAGGAAAGTCGACGTTCCAGGTAACGATTTGCAGCAAAGGAGTGCGGTATGAAGTGGTATCTCTCGATGGCGGCTTGCGCCGCCCTGTGGTCGGCAGGACTGGCTTCGGCCCAGGAGCTCGGCATTCCCCAGGGTTCGGGCCAGCAGGCGACGCGTGACGCCGGCAAGGCGGGCGACAGCAACGGCCAGGTCGTCCTGATGCCGGCGCTGACGGCCGGCGCGGCCAATGCGCTGAGCATCCTGGTCTCGCACGACGGCGCCGACTTCACCTCACTGGCTTCCGAGACCTGGACGCCGCCATCCGGCGCGCTGCGCGATCCGGCGCTGGCGCAGCACGCCGACGGCCGCTACTACCTGGCGTATGCGAACGGCGCCGGCGGCATCGGCCTGGCCCGCTCGCAGGACCTGCGCCACTGGGAGTTCATTCGCGACCTTCCACTGGGCGGCGCGGTCCAGGCCGGCAAGCCTGGCTGGGTGCGCGAACGTGACGGAGCGCTCAAGCTCGTGTTCTCGAGCGCCGGTGGCGTCCACGTGGTCGGGCCGGACGCGCAGTTGGCCAACTGGTCGGCGCCACGGCGGCTGGAAGGGCTGGCCGGCCACCTCGAGGCGGCCGTGCTGGGCGATGGCGAAGGCTATCTGGCGGTGGCGCGCCAGCAAAGCGGCCGGCTGGTGCTGGCGCGCGCCCACGCCCTTGCCGGTCCGTGGAAGATCGGCGCCACGCTCGACAAGCTCGGCGCCGGCATGACGGCGGCGGCCTTGGTGCGCCATGGATCGGCCCTGCGCCTGTATGGCGTCGACGCCGCCCGGCGCGCATGGCATGCCGACAGCCCCGATGGGGGCCGCAGCTGGAGCGAACGGCGGCGCCTGACCGGCACTGCCGCGATGGCGTCCGGATTCAGCGCACTGGCGGCCGATGGCAAGGCGCTGGCCGGCGTATCCGCTCCCAAGGGGCAGCCGCGCAAGGTGAGCTGGGACCAGTACTCGCTCAAGATCGACGGCAAGCGGGTGGTGGTGTGGTCGGGCGAGATCCACCCGTTCCGCCTGCCGAATCCGGCCCTGTGGCGCGACGTGATGCAAAAGATGAAGGCGCTGGGCTTCAATGGCGTGGCCTTCTATTTCGATTGGGGCTATCACTCGCCGGCGCCGGGCGTCTACGATTTCTCGGGCATCCGCAACGTCGAGCGCGCGCTGCAGATCGCGAAAGAGGAGGGCATGTACATCATCGCCCGCACCGGACCCTACATCAATTCGGAACTGACCGGGGGCGGCTATCCCGGCTGGATGTTCCGCAACCGCGGCGAGGCGCGCACCGACGACCCGGTGTACCTGGCGGCCGTGGACGAGTGGATGACGCAGATAAATGCGATCATCGCGCGCCACCAGGTCACCGATGGCGGCGGCAACGTGATCGCCTACCAGCTCGAGAACGAGCTGGGCAAGGTGGAGCCCAAGCATGTGCGCCAGATGGAGCACTTGGCGCGCAAGGCGCGCCGCGACGGCATCACGGTGCCGTTCTTCCACAACGCCGCCGGGCGCCTGCCCGACTGGACGCCGAAGGACTCGAGCGCGGCATGGGCCAATCCCGGCCCGACCGACATCTACGCCTTCGACGGCTACCCGGGCGGCAGCTGCGACGTGCACGCCAGTCCCGCGGGCGCCAACAAGGCCCCCAACTGGGGCATCTACGGCGCGCCGGGCCCGCGTGCGGGCGCGCTGTCTTCGCCCGCCACGCCGGGCTTCGCGGCGGAACTGGGCGGCGGCTGGTTCGACTACTGGGGCTCGAACGGCACCTATGCCTGCACCGCCGAGCGCCAGGGCAAGGGCTACCAGCGGGTCTTCTACGGCACCAACCTGATCAACCGGATCACGATCCACAACGTCTACATGACCTTCGGCGGCACGTCCTGGGGCTGGCTGGCCGGCCCGGTGGTCTACACCTCGTACGACTATGGCGCGGCGATTTCGGAAGACCGTGGCTTGCGTCCCAAGGCTTACGCGCTCAAGCAGCAGGGCATGTTCGTGCAGGCCGCCGAGGCGGTGCTGGCCGAGATGGACAAGGGGCCGCCGCTGGCGCCGGCGGACGGCAAGGTCAAGGTCTACCATAACGTCAACAAGCGCCTGGGGACCCACGTGGTATTCGCGGCCCATAACCCCTCTGATGGCAAGGGCGAGGAGCGCTTCAGCGTCAGGCTGGCCACGCGCGACGGCGAGTACACGATCGCGTCGCTGCTGCGCGGCCAGGACGCGCGCATGCTGCTGGCGTCCTACGATATGGAACGCCAGCGCCTGGTGTATTCGACCTCCGAGCTGCAGACGCACCTGCGCGACGGCGAGCGCGACATCGTCCTGCTGCATGGGCGCGACGGCCTGGAGGGCGAGACCGTGCTGCGCTATGCCGGCGCGCCGAAGGTCGAGGTGCTGGCGGGCCGGGTGCAATCGCGCTGGGACGCTGCCAAGGGCGACCTGGTGCTGAACTACGTGCACGAAGGCCTGGCGCGGGTACGCATCTCGGGCGGCGGGCGCGCCCCGATGCTGCTCCTGCTGGCGGACGAACAGACCAGCATGCAGTTCTGGACCCAGGACACCGGGGCTGGGCGCGCCCTGCAGCTGACGCCTGCCCTGGTGCGGTCGGCGCGGCTCGCCGACGGCGCGCTGACGATGACGGGCGACGTCGACCAGGATGGCGCCATCGAGATCTGGGGCCCGGCGTTCGAGACAGCCAGCTTCAATGGCCAGCCCCTCGCGCTCACGCGCCAGACCGATGGCAGCGTGCGCGCCGCTGGCCTTAAGGGGCCGGCCGCGGTGCGCGTGCCGGACCTGGCGCGCCTGACCTGGACCCGCCGCATGGACAGCCTGGAGGCAGCGCCGCGCTTCGACGACAGCGCCTGGGTGCAGGCCGACAGGCGTCCGTCGGCGGCCCAGACCTGGACCATGCCTGAACGCGGCCAGCCAACGCTGGCGATGAGCGACTACGGCTTCCACCACGGCGACGTGTGGTATCGCGGCCGCTTCACCAGCCTTGACCCGAAGGCCAACCAGCTCGAGCTGTTCTACGGCGCAGGTGGCGCCGGCATGATCCAGGTGTGGATCGATGGCCGCTTCGTCGGCCAGCACGAGCTGGACACCGGCCGCTCGTTCCCGGAGACGACCGACAGCGTCAAGCTCGACCTGGGCAAGCTGACGCCGGGCGAGCATGTAATCGCGGTCATGGTGCGCAACAATGGCCACAACTGGAACCTGATGGCGGACGATTTCCATCGCGAGGCGCGCGGCCTGATCTCGGCGTCGCTGACGAGCCGCGGCGGCCAGCGCTTCGGCACGCCGATCGCTTGGCGCATCCAGGGCCGCCAGGGCGGCGAGGAGCTGGTCGACCGCGTGCGCGGCCCGATGAACAACGGTGGCCTGTACGGCGAACGCGCCGGCTGGCACCTGCCATCCGCCCCATCCCAGGGCTGGCAGTCCACCCGCCCGACCGACGCTCCGCCAGCCGCCGGCACCTACTGGCTGCGCACGCAATTCAAGCTCGACCTGCCGCGCGACCACGACGTCCAGCTGGCCCTGGCCTTCGGCGACACCGCCAAGCCCCGCTCCGACCGCGACAACCGCGCGTTAATCTTCGTCAACGGCTGGAACATGGGCCAGTTCATCGCCCACATCGGCCCCCAACGCACCTTCGTCATCCCCCCGGGCATCCTGAACCCGAACGGCGAAAACACAGTAGCGCTCGCAGTAACAACTGACGGCCGCCCCGAAAACGCCCTGGAACCCGTCAAGCTCCTCCCCCTACGCACCACCCGCGGCGGCGTCCCCCTCGAAATCATGAAAGGCAACGACGAGCCACCCCAAAAATAGCAACCCCTATCCAACCAATAAATAGGGTCAGTGTCGAATTGTTTGCCAACTTCAGTAAATCAATTGGCCAATAATTCGACTCTGACCCTACTAATTTGGTGGGCAATTGCTCGGAAATTTGACTCTGACCCTCATTGGAGCCTTGTGACGTGCCGATGAATGACGTTGGCGCATTTATGTTGTCGTCAGAGAAGGTAATGGCCGTCGACCGTCACGTTTGCCCGGCAACAGGCGTGGCCTGGCGCCCAAACAAATAGGGTCGGAGTCGAATTGTTTGACAACTTCAGTAAATCAATTGGTCAATAATTTTACTCTGACCCTAATTGTTGGGTTATTGGGCGTGGGATATTTGCGGGATGGTTGTGGCGAGTGCGGTGCGCCAGGCGGTGCGGTAGGCGGGGAGGCCGGCGACGGTGCGCGGGGGCTTGGGGTGGTGTTGGGCGGTTGGGGTGGCGTCGGGGTAGCGCAGGAGCCAGCCGCCGCAGGTGGTGCCGCTGGCGTCGTCGGAGTAGGCCAGGGTCTGGTGGGGACGCAAGCTGGCCAGCAGGGGGCCGAACCAGGGGTTGGCGGTGAAGGCGCCTTCGACGGTGATCGGCCCGCGCGCGCCGAGCGCGTCGAGGCAGTAGTCGGTCATCAGGACGCAGTACAGCGTGGCGAGCGCGAAGCGTTCGCCGACGTCGGTCGGGGTAGGTCCATCGATTTGGCCGACCCGGCCGGCGAAAGGGCCGCCGCCGTCGGCGAAACAGGGTAGCGCCATCGTGCCGCGCGCGATCAGTCGTTCGAGCTGTTCGAATGAACACGTGCCTGGCTGGTCGCCGGCCAGCGCGCCGAATTCGCGGCCGCCCATGAAGCGCATGCAGGCCACTGGCCGGCCGAGGGCGTTGGTATTGGCCAGCATGTCGGCATCCTCGCGCAGGCCATCCAGGCTGGCGCCGAAGGCGGCCGCGATCAGCCAGGTGCCTGTCGAAAGCACAGTACGTGGCGAGGTGGCGCCATCGCGGCCCAGGTGGCGCAGCAGCGAGGCATTGCTGTCGTGGATGCCGCACAGGACTTCGCAGGATGGCGGCAGTCCGGTGGCTTGTGCTACCTCGGGACGCAGCACGCCTAGCGAAGCGGAGGCCGGCGCGAGCGGCGGCAGCTGCGCTTCCCAGCCCATGCGCGTCACCAGCGGCGAATAGTCCTGGCGTACCGGATCCCATAGATCGGTATGGCAGCCGAGCGAAGTGGCTTCGCCGGCGGCCACGCCGCACAGGCGCCAGGCCCAGTACTGCGGGTACATCAGGATGTGGCGCGCCCGCGCGAAGGGTTCGGGGTGCCGTTGCTGCAGCCAGGCCAGCTGGCGGCCCAGGTTCAGGCCCGCCGGCAGCAGCGGAGAATAGGTCTGGGCATAGGCAGGGCGCAGCGCGGCGTAGTCGAGGTCCGGCAGCGCCGTCTCGTAGTCGAGCACCGGCAGCACCAGGCCGTCGTCATCGACCAGGGCGGCGGTGGCGCCGTGGGTGACGGGCACGATCGCCGTCACCCGCGCCTGGCCGGCGAAGGCGCGGCAGGTCGCCAGCATCCAGTCCCAGATACCGTCGGTGTCGTGATGCGGATAGGGACCATCGTGCAGGATCGCATTGGGCCGGCGCCGTTCGGCCAGCAGCCGTCCGGCGGCATCGACCAGGGCCAGCTTGACATTGGTCTTGCCGATGTCGAGTACGATCAGGGCGTCGTACGGAGTCGCTTGCATGGGATCGCGCTCCATCAATGGCGGGTCGGCTTGCCGCGCAACAGCCGCGACAGCGCGATGGTGGCCAGCAGCAGCACGCCCACCACGATCGTCATATAAATGCCGGGCACGTTGGCCAGCGCCAGGCCATAGGTCACGGCGCCCATCGTCAGCACCGCCAGCAGCACGCCGCCGATGGTGCCGGCGCCGCCGGCGATGCTCACGCCGCCCAGGATCACCATCGTGATGATCTCGAGCTCCCAGCCGGTGGCGATGTTCGGCCGCGTGCTGCCGATGCGGCCGGTCAGCAGGAAGGCCGCCAGGCCCGCCATCGCGCCGGTGAGCATGAACAGTCCCAGGCGGTAGCGGTCGACCGCGATGCCCGAGAAGCGCGCGGCGTCCGGATTATTACCGATGGCGTAGATGCGGCGTCCCGCCGTGGTGGCGTGCAGCACCACCGCGAACAGCAGCGCGAAGCCGAGCAGGATCACGAAGGCGCGCGGCACCACGCCGAAGAAGGTGCCCTGGCCCCAATCCGCCATCAGCTGCGGGTAGTTAGTGAAGGCCTGGTCGCCCAGCGCCACGCTGGCCAGGCCCCGGTACAGGGCGATGGTGCCGATGGTGACGACGATCGAGGGGAGCATGAAGCGCGTGACCAGGAAGCCATTGAGCCAGCCGCAGGCCAGGCCGGTGCCGACCGCCACGAACAGCAGGGCCTCTGCAGGCAGGCCCGCCGTGTGCGCCAGGCCCATGGCGACCGAGGACAGCGCCAGCGTGCCTGCCACCGAGATGTCGATCTCGCGGCAGATGATCAACAAGGCCATCGGCAACGCGATCAAGGCCTTCTCGCTGAAGTTGACCGTCCCGTCGAGCAGGTTGTAGGGATCGAGGAAGTGCTCGAGCGTGACGCCGCCGGCGACGAACACCGCCAGCAGCAGCAGGGCGAGCAGGGTTTCCCAGCGCGCCAGCACGTGGCGCAGGCCGGGCCGCTGGCGGTCGAGGATCGTATAACGCGAGGTGTGGCTGGATTGGTTCACGGTCTTGGTGTCAATGGGAGTTTCGACCTCGGCGATGCTGGTCGCATTCATGCTGCGCTCCTTGCTGCTGGAAGTTCGGTGCGGTGCAGCGGCAGGATCTGGCGGCTGCGCTTGCGGTTGCCGCCGGCATTGAGCAGCACGGCGACCAGGATCACGGCGCCGGTCAGCGCGCTTTGCCAGAACGGCGAGACCTGCAGCACCGGCAAGGCATTGCCGATCACCGACAGGAACAGCGCGCCGAGCACGGTCCCGAGCACCGAGCCGACGCCGCCGGCGATGCTGGCGCCGCCGATCACGCAGGCGGCGATCACGGTGAATTCGAAGCCGTAGGCGATCTCGGTATAGGCGACCGCATACCGCGCCACCCACAGGTAGCCGCACAGGCCCGCCACCATGCCCGACAAGCCATAGGTCCAGAGCAGCCGGCGCGCGGTCGGAATGCCGATGTAGGCGGCGCATTGCGGCGCATTGCCGATTGCGTACAGGTCGCGACCGAAGCGGGTGTGACGGGCCAGGAAGGCCATCGCCAGCACCGCACCGAGGGCGATCCACACCAGGTGCGGCAGGCCGACCAGCCGCTGCAGCGGGAAACCGATGAAGTTGGCTGGCATCTGGTGCGCCGACACCCAGGCACCGCCCGAGATCACGAACACCAGGCCGCGGTACACGCTCATGGTGCCCAGCGTGACGACGATCGGCGGCAGCGCCAGATAGCCGATCAAGCCGCCGTTGACGAGGCCCAGCGCCAGGCCCGTACCGGCCGCGGACAGCATCACGAACAGCAGCGGCAGCTGCGGATTGTTCGATGCCAGCATGGCCGCGACCATGCCCGACAGGGCCAGGTTCGAGGCCACCGACAGGTCGATGCCGCGGGTGACGATCACCAGCATCTGGGTCAGGGCCAGCATCACCAGCAGGGTGCTGTCGGTGAGCAGATTGGCCAGCGAAGCGGTTGTCAAAAATACCGGCGCGCGCAGGCCGACCAGCAGCACCAGCGCCACCACCATCACGGCCAGCAGGGCTTCGCGCTGCTTCATGATGTCCAGTAAGGCGATTCGCTGGTTCATGGCGCCGCCTCCAGTCCCAGGTCGACCCCGGACGCGGCCGCGACCACCGTTTCGGGCGTGGCTTCGCCGCGCGTGAACTCGCGCACCACGCGGCCCTGGCGCATCACCACTATGCGGTCGGCCAGCCCCAGCACCTCGGGCAGTTCGGACGACACCAGGATCACCGACAGGCCGCGTTCGACCAGACCGCTCACGAAGCGGTGCACGGCGGCCTTGGAGCCGATGTCGATGCCCTTGGTCGGTTCGTCGAGAATGATGACCTTGGGATCGGTGGCCAGCCATTTGCCCAGCACCACCTTCTGCTGGTTGCCGCCCGAGAGCTCGTCGACGTTCTGACTCAGGTAAGCGGCCTTCAGTTCGAGCTGTTCGGCGAAACGCCGTGCCAGGGCTGCTTCGGCACGAGCACGCGGGAAGAAACCAAACGTCGACAGGATCGGCAGCGTGATGTTGTGCATGATCGGCATGGTCAAGTGCGCACCATGGTGCTGGCGGTCCTCGGGCACATACGCCAGTCCGCGCGCAATCGCTTCTCCCGGATTGCCAAATACCGCCGGCTGGCCCTCCAGCCGCACGCTCCCGGTCACCCGCGGCGTCAATCCGAACAGCGCCTGCATCACCTCCGAGCGCCCGGCGCCCACCAGCCCATAAAAGCCGAGGATTTCTCCCTTGCGCAGGGTAAAGCCCACGTCGCGGAATTCGGTCGGGTGGCTCAACCCCTCGACCTCCAGCAGCGGCGCGCCGATTGCCACCTCGGCCTTTGGATAAGCCTGGTGCACCGCGCGGCCGACCATGAGCGCCACCAATTCCGGCTCCCTGACGTCGGCCAGCCGACCTTCGGCAACGAACTGGCCGTCGCGCAGCACCGTGTAGCAGTCGGCCACCTCATAGATCTCGTCGAACTTGTGCGAGATGAAAATGACGGCGGTGCCGCGCGCGCGCAGGCCGTCGATGATGCGATACAGCTCGCGGATCTCGCGCTGGGACAGCGCGGCGGTCGGTTCGTCCATGATCACCACGCGCGCATCCTGCGACAGGGCGCGCGCGATCTCGACGAAGTGGCGCTGGGCCACCGACAGGTCGCGCACGCGCGCGCGCACCGGCAGCGACACCTCCAGGCGCGCGAACAGCCCCTCGGCCTCGGCCTCGATCCCGGCCCAGTCGATGCGCTTCGCCAAGCCGCGGGTCGGGTGGCGCCCCACATAGATGTTCTCGGCCACCGATAACTCGTCGAACATCACGGTTTCCTGGTGCACGGCGGTGATCCCGGCGGCCATCGCTTCCTGCGGGCTGCCGAAGGACACCGGCTTCCCGTCGAGCAGGATCGCGCCTTCGTCGGGACGGTGGATGCCGGTCAGGGTCTTGACCAGGGTCGACTTGCCGGCCCCGTTCTCGCCGATCAGGGCCATGACTTCGCCCGGACGGATGGACAGGCGCACGCCATTGAGCGCGCATACGCCGTTGAAGCGCTTGGTGATGCCGGTCAGCTGCAGTACCGGCGTGGCGGGCGCGCCGTCGTGCGGGCGCAGGGGAGGGCTTGTCAGTTGGGTCACTGGCATATTGGTGTTGCAAACGGATGAAAGGCGCCGCGCACATCGACCAGGCGGTCATGCGCGCGGCGGACGGGCCGGGTCAGAACAGCTTGGCGAACTGGTCGACGTTGCCGGCGTTGTAGGTGAACGGCGGACCGAGGGCGGTTTCGCCATTCGCGTCCAGGGTCACCGCGCCCAGGCGGCCGACCGAGACGATTGCGCCATCGCCCGTTTGCGCCTTGCCCGCCACGAACTGGTGCGCCGCAAAGGTGGCGGCGTAGCCGAGATCGATCGGATTCCAGATCGCGAACTCGCGCACCGCGCCGCTCTTGACGTGGCCGGCCATCTCGGACGGCAGACCCAGGCCGGTAACGAACACCTTGCCCACCAGTCCCTCGTCGGCCACCGCCTTGCTGGCGGCGACGATGCCGACGGTGGTCGGAGCGATGATCGCCTTCAGGTTCGGGTGGCTGCGCAGCAGGCCGATGGCTTCGCGATAGCTCTTGTCCGACTGGTCGTCGCCATACACGGTCGCCACCAGCTTGAGGCCCGCGTACTGGGGCTGATCGAGCGTCTTCTTCATGACGCCGATCCAGATGTTCTGGTTGGTCGCCTGGGCCGACGCCGACAGGATCGCCAGCTCGCCCTTGCCGTTCAATTCGGCCGCCGCCATCTCGATCTGCTTCTGGCCGATCAGTTCCGCGTTGGAGGGATTGAGCTGCATCTGGCGCCCGCCTGGGGCCAGGGCGCTGTCGAACGAGATCACCTTGATCCCGCGCTGCATGGCCTTCTTGGCGATCGGCACCAGGGCGTTGGGATCGTTGGCCGAGACCACGATCGCATCGACCTTCTGGCTGATCAGCGAATTGATGATCTCGATCTGGCCTTCGGCGCTGGGCGTGGTCGGACCGGTATAGATGATCTCGACCCCGCCGATCTCGGCGGCGGCATCCTTCGCGCCGTGGTGGGCGGCGTCGAAGAAGCCGTTGCCCAGGCTTTTCACGACCATCGCGATGCGGGTCTGTTCAGGCGCGTCCCCGGTCTTCTTGTCGGCGCAGCCGGCCAGGCCGGCGAACACACCGACCGCCGCAGCGGCGAGCAGGAGCTGTTTGATCTTCAATGCGAAATCTCCATCAGGGCTGCGGACTGGAAGTCATATTGGGGGCTGTAGCGCGTGGTGCGCAGCGCCGGCATCTCGCCGTCGGGTTCGACGGTGACGACCTTCACGCCATACTGCTCGAGCAGCTGCACCGCCTTGTCGGAAGCGTCGGTGTCGGTGATCACGGTGGACACGCGATCCAGGCCGCACAGGATCAGTCCTGCCTTGCGCGCGAACTTCGAGCTGTCGGCCAGCACCACCAGTTCCTCGGCCTGGCTGATCAGGCGCTTCTCGGCCTGGATCAGCAGCGGATCGGCTTCCATCAATCCCAGCAACGACAGGCCGTAGACGCTCATGAACATCTTGGTGGCGTAGTGGTGTTGGGTGATGTCGTTGTCGAACGGCGAAAGGATGACGTTCTGCTCGCGGTACACGCGGCCGCCCGGCACGATGATCTCGTTCTCGCTCGAGACCAGCAGGCGCTCGGCCATCAGGAAAGAGTTGGTCAGGATCTTGAGCTGCTTCTCGGTGAGGAACTCGGCCATCATGAAAGTGGTGGTGCCACCGTTGATGATGATCGTCTCGCCGTCGTTGCACATGCCGGCTGCATGGCGGGCGATGGCGCGCTTGCGCGAGGCGAAGCACTGGATATTGTTCTGGAACGTTTCGCTGGTCAGCGGGAACTGGCGCGTCTTGGGCAGCAGGTTCTCTGCGCCGCCCCGGGTGCGGGTGAGCAGGTTGCGTCCCGCCAGCCAGCTGATGTCGCGCCGGACCGTCGCCGGGGACGCGTTGAGCCATTCGACAAGCTGCTGGACCGTCGCCGACTGGTGCTCGGCAAGCAGTTTCAGCAAACGCTTGCGGCGTTTGTGATTCACCATATTGTGTCTCCTCCGTAAGCCGTCTGGTTGTGTGCGGCATGGGGCCCGTCGTTCCAGGCCTCTTGTGGGCAGGAATCGCGGGGTGTTCGAAAAGAGTAGTTTCTAGATGCAATATCGTCAATCACCAAATGATCATTTGACTGATTATTTCCCCTCGCTGCAGCGCACAAACGCTCAAATCGATCAAGTCGGTGATTGATTCTTACTTGGTCAGCAAGTTGATTGTTTCCACGTTGACACCCCGTGGGCCGCTGCTTTCTACTGTCTGCCGATGCCGTAGCGCTGCCCGGGCAGCATGCGGACGCAGGACATGGAAGAGACGCATCGATTCGATGACAAAACAATCAACTAGGAGATATTGATGGGCGCTTTGAGCGAAACGAAGCAGCGCGAACCGATCACCTCGCGCTGGGATGAAGCCGTCGCGGCCACGCTGAGTGAGCCGGAACTGCTGCTGTACCGGTCCAACCTGCTGGGTTCCGACCTGCGGATCACCAATTTCGGTGGCGGCAATACCTCGGCCAAGATCGACATGGTCGACCCGCTGTCGGGCGAGCAGGTCGAGGTGCTGTGGGTGAAGGGCTCGGGCGGTGACCTGGGCAGCATCAAGCTGGATGGCTTCTCGACACTCTACATGAGCAAGCTGCATGCGCTCAAGGGACGTTACCGCGGCCTCGAACACGAGGACGAGATGGTCGGCTACCTGCCGCACTGCACCTTCAACCTGAACCCGCGCGCCGCCAGCATCGACACGCCGCTGCACGCGTATATCGCGCGCCGCCACGTCGACCACATGCACCCGGATGCTTGCATCGCGATCGCCGCCTGCAAGAACAGCAAGGAGCTCACCGCCAGGATCTTCGAAGGCGAGCTGGGTTGGCTGCCGTGGCAGCGTCCAGGCTACGACCTGGGCCTGAAGCTCGAAGCGGTGTCGCAAGCCAACCCGAAACTGAAGGGCATCATCCTCGAAGGCCACGGCCTGTTCACCTGGGGCGACACCTCGCAGTCGTGCTACGAGACCACGCTGGCGATCATCAAGCGCGCCGAGGATTGGCTGGCGCAGAACGTCCAGCAGCCGGTATTCGGCGGCCAGGCCAGCCCGATCCTGCCGGCGTCCGAGCGCGCGGCGCTGGCGGCGCGCCTGATGCCGCTCCTGCGCGGCAAGATCAGCAAGGACGAGTACAAGCTGGGTCACTTCGACGACAGCGACGCCGTGCTCGAATTCGTGAGCAGCGCCCACCTGGCGCCGCTGGCCGCGCTGGGCACCTCGTGCCCGGATCACTTCCTGCGCACCAAGATCCGCCCGCTGGTGCTGGACTTCGACCCGAGCGCGCCCGATTTCGAGCGCCTGGCCGCGAGTCTCGACCAGGCCCTGGTCGACTACCGCGCCGACTACACCGCATACTATGAGCGCTGCAAGCGCGCCACCAGCCCGAAGATCCGCGACGCCAATCCGATCATCTACCTGATCCCGGGCGTGGGCATGCTGTCGTTCGCGAAGGACAAGGCCACCGCCCGCATCGCCGGCGAGTTCTACGTCAACGCCATCAACGTGATGCGCGGCGCGAACGGCGTCGACACCTATGTCGGCCTGCCGGAACAGGAAGCCTTCGACATCGAGTACTGGCTGCTCGAGGAAGCCAAGCTGCAGCGCATGCCGAAGCCGAAAAGCCTGGCCGGCCGCATCGCGCTGGTGACCGGCGGCGCCGGCGGCATCGGCCAGGCGGTCGCGCGCCAGCTGCTGCAGGAGGGCGCCTGCGTGATGCTGACCGATATCGACCTTGACGCGCTCGAGCAGGCCGGCAAGGATCTCGCCAAGGTGGCCGGCAAGGACAGCATCGGCACCGTGCGCGCCAATATCACCAGCGAGGATGAAGTGGCCGGCATCCTGGAAGCGGCCGCGCTGCGTTTCGGCGGCGTCGACCTGCTGGTGTCGAACGCCGGCATCGCCTCGGCGGCGCCGCTGGACGAGACCACGCTGGAAATCTGGAAGCGCAACCAGGACATCCTCGTCACCGGCTACTTCCTGGCCACCCGCGCGGCCTTCCGCATCATGAAGCAGCAGGGCCTGGGTGGCAGCATGGTCTTCGTGGGCAGCAAGAACGGCCTGGTCGCATCTGCAGGGGCATCCGCCTACTGCACCGCCAAGGCGGCCGAACTGCACCTGGCGCGCTGCGTGGCGCTGGAAGGCGCCGAACATGGCATCCGCGTCAACGTGGTCAACCCGGACGCCGTGATCCGCGGCTCGCGCATCTGGGACGGCAAGTGGAAGGAAGAACGCGCCGCCTCCAACAAGATCGAGGCCGACGACGTCGAGGAGTTCTACCGCAAGCGCAGCATGCTCAAGCTGTCGGTGCTGCCGGAAGACATCGCCGAAGCCGTGTACTTCTTCGCCAGCGACAAGTCGGGCAAGAGCACCGGCAATATCCTGAACGTGGATGCCGGCAACGCGGCCGCCTTCACCCGCTGATCTCAATCGATACGCTAAGATAGCGAGACATCACAACAAGCCGGGACGCCGCCCCTCCAGGGCGCGCGTCACCGGTCATCGGCGGCCTATGCCGCCTGCATGGAGGAGACAAGAATGACGAGCGTTATCGACGCTGGCCTGGTCGCGGACCAGAACGCCAAACTGGACGCGCAGCTGCAGGCCGACTACGAGGGATTGGGCGGCATGCTGGCGCGCCGCGGCCTGGACATCGACCAGCTGACCGCGCTGGCGCAGACCTTTGCCGTGGCGGTGCCCAGCTGGGGCGCCGGCACCGGCGGCACGCGCTTCGCGCGCTTCCCGGGCCGCGGCGAGCCGCGCAATGTATTCGAGAAGCTGGAAGACTGCGCCGTCATCCACCAGCTGACCCGCGCCACCCCGAGCGTGTCGCCGCACTTCCCGTGGGATAAACCGACCGACGCATCCGAGCTGCGCGAAACGGCTGAAGCGCTGGGCCTGGCCTTCGACGCGGTCAATTCGAATACCTTCCAGGACCAGCAGGGCCAGGAACAGAGCTATAAATTCGGCAGCCTCACGTCGACCAGCGCCGCCGTGCGTGCGCAGGCGGTGGCCCACAATATCGAATGCATCGAGATCGGCCGCGCGATCGGATCGCAGGCGCTGACCGTGTGGGTGGGCGATGGCGCCAACTTCCCCGGCCAGCACAATCTGCGCGGCGCGCTCGAACGCTACCTGGACAGCATGCGCGAGATCTATGCCGCGCTTCCCGCCGACTGGAACGTGTTCATCGAGCACAAGCTGTTCGAGCCGGCGTTCTACGCCACCACCATCGCCGACTGGGGCACCAGCTTCGCCTGCGCCACCGAGCTGGGACCGAAGGCCAAGTGCCTGGTCGACCTGGGTCACCATGCGCCAAACACGAATATCGAGATGATCGTGGCGCGCCTGGCGCAGTTCGGTAAACTCGGCGGCTTCCACTTCAACGACAGCAAGTATGGCGACGACGACCTGGATTCCGGCTCGATCAATCCGTTCCAGCTGTTCCTGGTGTTTAACGAGCTGGCCGACGCAGCCCGTCGCGAGGGCGAGGCCTTCAAGCCGGCCTATATGCTGGACCAGTCGCACAATGTGACCGACCCGATCGAGAGCCTGATGAGCAGCGCGGCCGAGGTGCAGCGCGCCTTCGTGCAGTCGGCCCTGGTCGACCGCGCCGCGCTGGCCGCCCTGCAGGAGCAGAACGACGTGCTGGAGGCGGCCCAGACCCTGAAGCGCGCCTTCCGCACCGACGTCAGCCCGATCCTGGCGATGGCGCGCGTTCGTTCCGGCGGCGCCGCCGATCCAGTGGCCTGCTACCGCGCCAGCGGCTACCGCGACCGCGTGGCCGGCCTGCGCCCGGTCAAGGCCGGGGCCAGCAGCAGCGGAATCGTCTGAGCATGAGCGTTCAAGCCACGCGCGCCTTCCGCATGAAGCTCAAGGCCGGCAACGAGGCGGAATACCGGCGCCGGCACGATGCCATCTGGCCCGAGCTGGCCGCGCTGCTGTCTGGCGCCGGCATCCACGACTATGCGATCTTCCTGGACGAAGCGACGCTCGACCTGTTCGCGGTGATGAAGCTGCACCCGGGGCATGACCTCGGGCCGCTGCCCGATCACCCGGTGATGCGCAAATGGTGGGATTACATGGCCGATCTGATGGAGGTCGAACCGGGCAACCGGCCGAGGGAATGGCCGCTGACCCAGGTATTCCACCTGGCCTGAGTGAAGCGATGAACGGCCCGGGACACTGCGAGGTGTCCCGGGCCATTTGACGTTAAATGCGCGTTCAGCGTGCCGGGAAGCTGCGTTCGAGCCAGGCCTTCGGCACCGGCACCACCACGATATTCATCGAGCGGCCATCCTCCGACAGCATCGCCGACTGGATCTGGATGCGGGTGCCGTCGGCATTGAAGGTCGGGTGCGGATGGTCGGCCGCGGTGGTCTTGTGGCCGGTGGTGAGCATCATCATCTCGCGGTTGCGGCGGTCGATCAGGTAGACGCTGCGGCTGAAGTCGTCGCCAACGGCGAAACGGCCGTCGCTCGAGCCATGCACGTGCCACAGGCCGCTGCCCGATTCGGTCTGGCCGACGATCTGCATCTGGCGCGTGCGCAGGTTGACGATCGCCAGGCCGGTGGGCTTTTCGCGGGTGCCGGTGGCGCCCCAGCCATCGTCCTGGCCTGGATTGGCGCCGCCGACGCCGGTAGCGGGGCCGGCTACCGCGGCCGCGGCGCCCGGGATCGCGCGGTGACCCATGATGGCCATCGCCACCTCGTCCTTCGTGATCACCGCCTCGTGCGTGACCCATTCGTACGGCGCTTCCGGATACAGCGGACGCAGGCCGCTGCCGTCGGCGCGCACGGTCCAGGTGCGCTGCGGCGACTTGCCGCCGGTCTCCCAGCAGAACACGATCTCGCCAGGATTCCACAGATTGGCCTGGATGTGGCCGACCTGGAACGGCACCGACACCACATGCTTGATCTCGCCGGTGCGCACGTTCAGGCGTGCGATGCCTTGCGGGCCGGCGCCCATCTTGCGCGGGCCGAAGGCCGGCTCGATCTTCGTGCCCGGCGCCAGGTGCTTGGCGGCCTGGCCCGGGCCGACCTTGAAGTAGACCCATTCCTCATCTGCGTCGAGCGCCAGGTCGCCGCCGGCCTCCAGTTCGGCCGGCAGGTTCGAGACCACGCGCTGGTAGCTCGCCGCGCTCTGCATGCGCCTGGCGGCGCTGTCGGCCAGCACGCGCGCCAGGTCGGTTTCGACGATCTGCAGGCCCGCATCGCTTTTCCGCATGTAGTACAGCTTCATCGACTTCTGCGCCAGGTTCAGCATGCCGGTGTAGCCGCCCTCGGTCACCTGCACCAGGTCGCCCGTTTCTTCGTTCACCGCCAGCGCCTCGCTGCCGGCCAGCCGCGAGCGGAACACCAGCCACTTGCCGTCGGCCGTCCATTGCGGGTGGGTCGGGTAGATCTTCGAATCGCCGTGAGGTTTGCTGGTCAGGAAGGTCAGTTCGGTGCCGGTGACCGGATCCTTGACCAGCTTGCGCTCCGAGGGAAAGCGTTTGCCGATCTGGGCCGGGGCGTCGGCGCACAGCAGCAGCGCGACGGCCAGGCCGATCGCGGAATGGATGAGGGGTCGCATGAGGGTGTCTCCGTCTTGTGGATGTTGTCCGCTCATTGTTACAGTACGAGTTGCTCATTTCCAATCATATTGCTGATTCTTTCTGCGTATTGACTGCCGTGGCTGATCGCGCCGCATAGAATCTGCCTATAACAACGACCGACGGAGACCGTGGCAATGACTGTTTCGCGCGCCCTGCAGCGGATACTGGTATGGCTGGCGCTGGCCTGCGCCATGGCATCAAGCCATGCACAAGGTTCGACCGCCGCAGTGAATACCGACCCCGCGCGCGCCCAGGTCGTGCTGCCGGAACCGGCCAATCCGTCCCTGCCTTCGATCATCCTGATCGGCGACTCCACCGTGCGCAACGGCCACGACGACGGCCAGGGCAAGGGCGCACAAGGGCAGTGGGGCTGGGGGAATCCGCTGGCGGCCCACGTCGATGCGGCGCGCGTGAATCTGGTGAACCGCGCCGTCGGCGGCCTGTCCAGCCGCACTTATATCAGCAGCGGGCATTGGGAGCGCACGCTGGCACTGGTCAAGCCGGGCGACGTCGTCATCATGCAGTTCGGGCACAACGACGCCTCGCCGGTCAACGACGACAAGCGTGCGCGCGGCACCATCCGCGGCGTGGGTATGGAATCCACCGAGATCGACAACCTCCTGACCGGCAAGCGCGAGACGGTGCACAGCTACGGCTGGTACCTGCGCAAATACATCGCCGACATTCGCGCCAAGGGGGCGACGCCGGTAGTGGCCTCGCTGGTCCCCCGCAAGGCCTGGAACGACGATGGGGGCAAGGTGCGCCGCAACCGTTCCGATTACGCCGGCTGGGCGGCCGAGGTGGCGCGCAGCGAAAAGGTGGACTTCATCGACCTGAACGAGATCGTGGCGGGGCGCTACGACGCGATGGGACGTGACGCGGTCATGGCGCTGTTCCCGGCCACCGTGCCGGACGAGCGCGTCCACACCAACTGGGCCGGCGCCGTCCTCAACGCCCAGGTCGTGGCGGCTGAGCTGGCAAAGCTGGGCGACCCGCGCATGAAAACATTCCTGAAACCGGTGGAAGACGTGCGGCCAGTGGTCGATGCGCGCACGGTGCGCGACGAGACGGCGCGCGATCCGACCCTGCCGACCCTGTTCCTGGTCGGCGACTCCACCGTCAAGAGCGGTGGCCAGAACGGCGCGATCGGCTGGGGCGAGCGCATCGCGCCTTACTTCGACGCCGGCAAGATCAACGTGGTCAACGCCGCGATCGGTGGGCGCAGCAGCCGTACCTTCTTCACCGAGGGGCGCTGGGAGCGGATCAGGGCGCAGCTCAAGCGCGGTGACGTGGTGCTGATCCAGTTCGGTCATAACGACGGTGGCCGCATCGGCGACCCGGCCTCGAAGAACCGCGCCTCGGTTCCTGGCATCGGCGCGGAGACGGTCGAGGACACGCGGCCCGACGGCAGCAAGGAGCAGGTGCACAGCTTCGGCTGGTATATGGCGCGTTACGTCGCCGACGCCAGGGACAAGGGCGCCACCGTCGTCATCGCCTCGCCCATCCCGCACCGCGACAAATGGCAGGACGAGCGCGATTTCGCCAACTTCGCCGACTGGGGCCGGCAGGTGGCCGCGGCCGGCGGCGCCCACTTCATGGACTTGACGATGCTGGTCTCGAACGCCTACCGTGACGTCGGGACGGCGACGGTCGACACCTTTTTCTCCGACGCCCGTACCCATACCAACGCCGCCGGCGCCGAATTCAATGCGCGACAGGTCGTCGCCGGCCTGGCCGCGTTGCCCGGCGATCCTTTGGAGCCTTATTTTTCACCCCAGGCCTGCGTGCGCTGGGGCGAGCGCGGCGCCTTGCTCCATCACGACGATTTCAATGGTCCCTTGACCGGCTATGTGAGCGAGTATGCCCGCAAACCTGGCAACGTTGTCGCCACCCGCGACGGCCGCCTGCTGATCGACGTCGATTCGGGCGCCACCGTGTGGCTCGACAAGCCCCTGTCGGGCAACCTCCTGATCGCCTACACGCGCCGGGTGGTGATGGACGGCGGCCCGAATGACCGCCTGTCGGACCTGAACCAATTCTGGATGGCGCGCGACCTGGCGCGCGCTTCGCTGTTCACCCGCTCCGGCAAATTCGAGGAGTACGACGACCTGGAGATGTATTACGCCGGCATGGGCGGCAACGGCAACACCACCACGCGCATGCGCCGCTACGCCGATGGCAAGCGCGAGCTGGTCGCCGAGCGCCTGGGCCGCGACTTCCTGCTCGAACCGAATCGCGACTACCGCGTCGAGATCGCGGTGCAGGGCGGCTGCACGCGCCTGCGCGTGGACGGCCGCGACGTCTTTACTTACTACGACCCGCGGCCGCTCACGCGCGGGTACTTCGGTTTCCGCACCACGTGGTCGCGCCAGACCATCGCCGGACTGACCATCCACCAAATCCAATAAAAGGAGACACAAGCAATGCAATCATCCAAGCCGCGCCACACCCTGATGGCCATACTCGTGGCGGGCCTGTTCCCGTTTTCCCTGGGCGCGATCGCGCAGGACGCGCCGCCGCCGCAGGAAAAAGGGCCGGCCCCGGCCGACGCCATGCTGCATGCGCTCGACGTGAAGTACCCGACACCTTACCGCGCGATGGAAGCGGCCGAGATCAAGGCCGTGCTCGATCGCGTGTTCGCCTACCTGGACCGCACCACGCCGGCGGAGCTGATCGACAAGACCACGGGCGCCGCCATCACCGATGTGTCGACGGCCAATCCGAACGCCGTGCTCAAACCCGGCGACTTCCGCCTGAACAGTTATGAATGGGGCGTCACCTATATCGGCATGCTGGCCGCAGCCCAGGCCACCGGCGACGCCCGCTACCAGGATTACATGACCAAGCGTCACACCCTGTTGTCGCAGCTTACCAAGACCTATCTCCCGGCGGTGAAGGCGGACGCGCAGAACGCGCACGCGCCGATCAAGGGCTTCCTGAATCCGCATGCGCTGGACGATGCGGGCGCGCTGTGCCACAGCTTCCTGAAGGCCAAGGTGGCCGGCTCGAAGGTCGACTATGGCCAGATGATCGGCGTGTGCGGCGACTTCGTCACCAACAAGGAATACCGGCTGAAGGACGGCACGCTGGCGCGCGGCGGCCCGGACGGAAAAGTTGGCCGCAAGATGCGCCCGCTGCCGGATACGCTGTGGCTGGACGATATGTTCATGGGCGTGCCGACCATGGCCTACTTGGGCAAGACCACGGGCGAGGCCAAGTACTACGACGACGCGGTGCGCCAGGTGCAGCAGTTCTCCAAGCGCATGTTCAATCCCAAGCTCGGCATCTACATGCACGGCTACGTCGAGGGCAAGCGCGATCATCCCGAACTGCGCTGGGCGCGCGCCAACGGCTGGGCGGTGATGTCGATGGTCGAAGTGCTGGAAGTGCTGCCGAAGACCCACAAGGGCTATAACGCCGTGCTCGAACAACTGCGCGCCCACATCCGCGGCCTGGCCGGCTACCAGACCCGCGACGGCTTCTGGCACCAGCTGATCGACCGTAACGACACTTATCAAGAGACCTCGGCCACCGCGATCTATGCCTACGCGATCGCGCGCGCGGTCAACCGCGGCTACGTCGAACC
Organism: Massilia oculi; assembly: GCF_017582745.1. GTDB lineage: Bacteria > Pseudomonadota > Gammaproteobacteria > Burkholderiales > Burkholderiaceae_D > Telluria > Telluria oculi_A. The sequence goes on along the minus strand of NZ_JAFVIM010000015.1, from coordinate 88,917 downwards.
CGAGATGTATGGTCCGATGGCCAACCTGGCCTGGAATGCGGTGGCCAGCAAGGTCACGCAGAATGGCCAGATCGAAGGGATCTGCGTCGGCACCGGGATGGCCTTCGACCCGGCCTTCTATGCCTATCGGCCGACCAGCGTGAAGGCGGCGCATGGCTACGGGCCGACCCTGCTGGCCGGCGCCGAGATCATCGAGATGAACAAGAAGTTCAAGTTCGGGCTGAACGACAGCGGCCTGATGTTCCAGGGCGGCCGCGACTGATCGCTACATTCAGGGCGCCAGCGCCCTGAGCCGCTCCACCAGGCTGGCCGGGGCCGCGAACGCGGTCCCATGGCGCATCTTGTGCGGGAAATGCATGTGCGCGCTGACGTCTTCCCAGTGCCGCATGTCGCGCGAGCGCAGCGCCCCGTAGTGGCCGGCGGTGTAGGCGTCGAAGTACAGCAGCACCTCATCACCGACCTGCAGCGCGCTCGGTCCCTCGGCCCACAGTCCCGCCGGCGTGATCGGCGCGCTCAATGGCCCGAACGGGCCTTCCAGGCTCGCGGCCTGTGCGACCTGCAGGTATTTGCGCGGCGGATGGCGGGTCTCGTCCTTCACCACCAGCCAGTCGCGTCCCAGCGCCCGCACGAAGGTGGCGTCGATCACCGAGAGGCCCGGATCGTAGAACAGCCGGGTCGGCGTGAAGCTGGCGAAATCCTTCGTGGTGGTGGCGTAGATGCGGTGGTTATACTTCTTGTCGCCGGTGGCGTCGCCGCCGGCTTCGGTCTGCGGAAAGCGCCCCGGGATCGTCGACGACCACAGGATCAAAAAGTGCGCTCGACCGGCGTCATAGAACACCTCGGGAGCCCAGGCGTTGAGCGCGTCCGGCTCGTGCGCCATCACCGGCAGGCTGCGCTGGTTCGACCATCGCACCAAGTCGGGCGAGGAAGCGTAGCCGATGCCGGTATCGTTCCAGCCGCTGGTCCAGACCATATGGAACATTCCGTCCGGCCCGTGGGCGATGCACGGGTCGCGCATCAACCTGGTCGGGCCGACGGTGGGAGCCAGGAAGCTGGCCCCGCCGCGCAGCGCCTTCCACTGGTAGCCATCGCGGCTCGCGGCGATATGCAGGCCGTCGGCGCCGTTACCCAGGAAGTAAGAGAACAGGTAGGCCTGGTCTTCGTCGGTCCGGCTGGCCGGCAGCGGGCCGGCGCAGCCACCGAGCAGGCCACTCGCCAGCAGGGCAAGGGTGGTACGGCGCCTCATCGAGCAGCCCCGGCGGTCACTTCGCGCTGCCCGTCGTCGCCGAGCGGCCGTGACTGCGTTAGACCGGGGCTGGGTGGCACCGCGAAGCTGGACACCGGATCGGGATGGGCCGGGTCGAACCGGAAGTCGGGGACGAGGTGGGCGGCCAGTGCGAGCTTCGCCTCGCGCATGCCCAGCGCCACCGCCTTGGCCAGCAGGTAGCTGCCATACGGGTTGTGATGGGTGTTGTCCAGCTTTCCCGGCGCCGGCGAGGCGAACGCCGCCTTCGAGCCTTCCACGCCGAGGGCTGAGTACAGGGTCTTGCTCATGGCGTTCAGGTCGATGAAGGGTACGCCCAACTCACGGGCCGACTGGCGCACGGCTTCGGCGTAATCGGTGAGCGAGGGCTTGACCCGGCCCCCCTCGTCGAAGGCGCGGCGCTCGACTGGCGAGACGATTACCGGCAGGCCGCCGCGTGCACGCGCCATGTCCACATGGGCCCTGATCTCGGCTTTATAGGTCGTGAACGGGCCGCTGCGGCCATCCTTGATCTGCTTCTGGTCGTTATGGCCGAACTGCATCAGCAGCAGGTCGCCCGGCTGCATCATGCTCAGGATCTTGTCGATGCGGCGGCGCGCCAGCGAGTCGCGGTAGGTCTCTCCCGACTGCGCATGGTTCGACACCGCGACCGTTGGGCCGAAGAAGCGCGGGAGCATCTGGCCCCAGCTGTTATACGGTTCGCCCGGCTGGTCGCTCACGGTCGAGTCGCCCAGCAGGAAGATGGTCGGCACCCGGGCCGGCACGATCTCGACGCGCTGTACGGCGTTTGGCTCGCCATTGAATTCCAGGGTCAGGCGCTCATCCCAATTCCAGGCCTCGGATTCGGTCTCGCGCGGGGCCTTGAGGGCGACCGCGCCGGCCGCGACGCCGGGCACGGGAGCGATGCGCGCGGTGCGCACATTGGCGACGAAGGTGCGCGGCACGCGCTGTCCGGCCGCCGCCGGCACGTTCTCGAGCATCAGCCGGCGCAGTTCGGATTTTATCGTGGTCGCGGTTGGCTGCGTGGCATGGCCAAGGACGACGGTGACGGCGTAGTTGCCCTCGGGGAGGCGGACCGAAAAATAAGCGCCGCCGTTCTCGAAGCCGTAGCCGCGTCCCTCGTCGTAAGGGGTGCCGGGGACGACACGGGTGTGGCCGGCGGGGGCCTCGGCGTCGCCGAACACGAACCGGGTCGGCGCGGAGGCCTGCGCCTGCGCGGCCAGCAGCGCACCGGCCACCAGGCAGAATGCGTGAAATGAGTGGGTCATGGCGGATCGCATCAAGGGGTCAGAGGGCGTCACCGATCAGCGCCAGGTTCTGGATCGCAGCCAGGCCCCACTGCGCGGTGTCGTTGGTGGTGACCCATGGAACTTCGAGGACGGGATTGAGCGTGGCCGCACCGAGGACCTTGGTGGCCACGAAGGGCGGATAGGGACGGACGGCAGCGAATTCGGTCCAGGCGCGGCGCGCCAGCGCCGGGTCCTTGCGCCGCCAGGCCGCATACGCCGTCAGGCGCGAGTGGCCGATCACCAGCACGTCGGAGCCGCCATGCGGCTTGCCCAGGCGGCGCTGCTGCTCGTCCTTCGGCGCGTTGTACAGCGCGCAGTAGTCGAGCCAGGCGCGTTCGAAGGCCTTGTCTCCGGTGAGGGCGATCAGCTCGTCGAACACCTCCACGGCCCCGAACACGGCGTTCAGGTGCGAGGCCTTGACGCTGTCGCCGGCCATATTGTGCAGGCGACCGGTGCGGGGCTCGTAGCCCATGCGCTCGCCGCTGAAGAAGCCGTGCGGCATGGCGGCGATGTCGCGCATGCCGGTCAGAATCTTGTCGCGGTAGCGGGTGTCGCCGCTGCGTTCCCATTCGGTCAGCCAGTTGGCCGCCAGCGAGGCCCAGTCGGTGCCGAAGCTGGCGCGCACCGGATATGGGCCCTTGGGCGGCTGGTTTGGGAGCTTGCGCACCGGGTCGACCGCATCCAGGCGCAGGTCGGCGTCGAGCAGCTCGCGCATGACGTCGCCGGTGCGCTCGTCGGCCGTGAGGTAATAGTAGATGCGGCGGTAGACCGCGGTGCTGATGCGCACCTGCTTGGCGCTGCAGCCCCAGTGCTGGACGTTGTGGCGCGTGCCCAGGCCGGCGAAGCGGCCCAGGTGGTAGGTGTCCACGTCGGTGGTGTGGCGGACCATGGCTTCGCCCATGCGGAAGATGTCGGCGCGGCCGCTGCGGAGAAAAGCGTACCACAGCCACAGGTCGGGCGAGAGTTCCGAGTTGGCCCAGGCGTAGCCGCCGACGTCGTAGCGCCATTCGTGACGATCAACGTCGTAGGTATGGCGCACGTCGCCATGGTCCCAGAAGCCGTACCAGCGGCGTTGCTCCACCTCGTCGCGGTAGAAGGCGAAGTGGGCATCCAAGCGGTCTTCGATGTGGGCCCTGGCCGCGGTCGAGCGGTCCGGCAGCGAATACAGGTTGCCGAAGGCACGCGTGGCCAGGATGTGGGCTGGCGCTGCGCACAGCTGCGGCGGGGACTGGACCTGAGTCGCCATGCGCACCAGCTGCTCGCGTGCCGGCGTCGTGTCCAGGGCCCACAGCGTGAACTCGCTGCTGCGCGCCACGCCCACCGGCGTGCCGAAGCCTTTTTCGTAGTCCTCGTAGGTGACGTCCAGCGCCTGCAGCTCGTCGGCATGCGTTTCCATGCCCATGCCGTCGTGGTAGAAGCGCAAGTCCATCGCCGGCGCATCGGGCGACCAGATCCACAGCGTGACCTGGGCGGCGTCCGTGTGCGCGTTGCGGATGTCGAGCTGGGTCGGATGGCGCTGCCAGAAGTCGCGCATGCCGAAGGCCAGGCCGCCTTTGGCGCCACCGATATAGCCCAGGCCCGGCGCGCGCCGGCCCCAGGCGGCGTCGATCCAGCCATGGCCGGCCTTGGTGCGCTTGCGGATGCGGAAGCTGTCGGGCGAGAGCTGGGCCAGGCTGTAGTCGCCCCAGGCCGGGATCAGGTGCAGCGACTTGTTCACCCGTTCGGCGATCGGCGGCACCGCCTGGCCGGCCAGCTGCGCCTTGCGCACCGCCTCGCCGGGATCGCGTCGCAAGCCGGTGAGATTGCGTACGCCCTCGGCCCACAGGCCGCCGGCCTCGCCTCCGAAGCGCACATGGCGGTCGTGCGGCGCGTCGACCAGGGGCACGTCGAAGCGCAGGCCGAGGCCGCGCACGAAGTCCTTCTGCTCGTCGCCGTCGAACACGAAAGTGTGCATGATGCGCACCGATTCGGCCCCAGCGTAGAGGTACAGGCGCAGGGTGAACGGCAGCCACGAACGCGCACCTTCCTGCGCGCGGTGCATACCTTCGAGCCTGACCACACTGCGCTGCGGGCCACGCTGCTCCAGCGTGACGCGCTGCAGCCGGCTCTCGTAGGCAGTCTGCCGGGTGCTGCCGTCCGGGCGGTCGTCGCTCAGGGCGACCAGCCTGCCGGCGCGCGCGACGTCGCGCCCTCCACGGCGCAGGCTGCGCACGATCTCAACGCCATGGCGCGGAATCGTGCATTCGATGACGCCGGTGTCGATCACGATGGCGTCCGGGCTTTCCTTGACCGTCAGTTGCTTGCCGCCCTTGACGCCGGAACTGCCGGGCCGCAGCCGCAGGCGTTCCGGCGCCGCATCCATGGCCGGCAGCGCGTGTGCGGTCCACTTGAGCGAGCCGTCCGGCCAGTAGGCGGTCGGCCAGCTCTGGCAGGGCAAGTCTCCATTATCGTCCGACAGCACGAAGCCCTGGTCCTTGCGCAGCGCGCCGCGCGGCCAGGGCACGCCGAAGGTGGCGCCGGTCATCAAACCAGGCGTGCCTTCGAGCCAGGACAGATCCACGCTGCCCGGGGCGGCCGGCGCGGCTTCGGCCGGTGCGACATTCACGCCCAGTGGCAATGCGGCGGCCAGCGCGCCGGTCTTGAAGAAGGTGCGTCGGGACAGCGGCGCCACGGCTCAGCGTCCCGCCGCCAGGCTCACGCTCACCGGCGAGCGCAGGCGCGCCGCCTCGTCGGCGACGTGCTTCTGCCACAGCGCCTGGGTCGCGAACGGGCTGCCGCGGGTCCAGGCGGCGCCGACGTGGTAGCGGAGCAGCTTGCCCGACGTGACCGGCGCCGTCACCAGGCCGTTGCGCGCATCGGCGGCGAAGCCCGAGGCGGACGGCACGATCACGGCTACGCCGAAGTCGCCGAAGCTGCGCTGCGTGACCCACTGCACCAGGCTGCCGTCCGCCTTGTTCTGGGCGAAGTCGACCTTGACTTCCTGCCCCTTGTCGCTCGGGTTCTTGTGCAGGCCGACGGCGGCGTCCAGCGTGGCCGGGCCGCTGAAGGTAAAGGTGCTGTCGATGCGGTCGAAGTAGCGGCCGGCGTCGACCGTGAAGCGCTTGACCTCGGACACCTTGGCGCCGTTGGCGTCCCAGGCGTCGTAGTGCAGTTCGAACACGGTGCGGATCGGGCCATTGGCCAGGATCCGCCATTCGCGGTAGTTGGCGCCGACGTGGAGCTGCTTGCCGTCCCAGATGCCGGTGCCGCCAGCGCCGCGGGTCGGGCCGACGTTGTACATGTCGATGCCTTCGCCCTGGTCTTCATGGTAATGGTCGTGGCCGATGTTGTACCAGCGGTCGACCACCGGATACGGCACCCGCTTGAACCAGATATCGAGGCCGCTGGTGACCAGCACTTCCTTGTCGCTGCCCGGCGCCGCCGGGGCCTTGAGCGCGGGGCCGTAGGCGCGGTGCGCCAGCTTGTCGTTTTCCCAGGCGAAGTCGTCGAGCCGCTCCTGCACGAAGCGCGCGTAGGTCTTGGGCGGGAATGGCGGCACGGTGGCGCCGGCCTTTTCGATCGTGAAGGTGGCCGACTTCTCGCCGGCCTTGAAGTCGTACTGGAAAAGCAGCTCGCCATAGGCGGCGCCGATCATCTTCGGGTCCTTGGCGGTGGCGTCGACATTGGTCACCTGGTAGGCCAGGGTGCGGCCGGCGGCGTCCTTGATCACGAGTTGCTGCGAGCGGGCCTGGGGCAGGGCGTCGTTGACCCGGGCCCAGGGGACCGAGATGGTCTCGGACGGACGGGCGATGTCGAGCGCATGGCTGGCGATCACGCTCAGGCGATCAAAGGCGCCGGCGTCGAAGGAGAACAGTGCGGCGACAGTGGCAACGGGAAGGGAGAGGCGAAGAATCATGTCGGAAGCTTTATCTGGATTGATCGGAAGTCTGCAGCGGCAGCGTCATGCCTTCGCCGAGGAAGAAGCTGGGGTGGGGCGGCTGGTTGTAGGCGGCATTCTGCGCCGCGACCTGCACCCGGTACTGGGTGTCGTGCATCAGGGTCGGGATGCGGTGGCGGGTCGGCGCCGTGGTGGAGAACACCAGCAGCGCCTCGTCGTTCGCGCTGCGCCAGACCACTTCTTCGCGCCAGTCGCCGAACAGGTCGGCCGACAGCACGGGATTGGCCTTGGTGCCGTTGATCGAGGCGGCGCCGTGCTTGGCGCCGTCGAGCAGCGGCTCGAGGCGTTGCGCCTGCGGGTTCCACTTCTCGATCCGGGTGCCGTCGAGCGATTCGCGCAGCAGGTCGCCATCCCACCACAGGCCGAAGTTGTAGGCGCGCGGGCGGACGGGCGAGATCTGCACCCCGGCCGCGTTCACCAGTCCGCCGGCCGGATTGTTGATGCCACCGATCGCGGCCCAGCACTCGTTGCCGGGGTGAGCGGGATCGATGTCCATGCAGATGCCTCGGCCCACGTCGATGGTGCTGGCGATGCTCCACAAGACCTTGCCGGTGGCGGCGTCGTGCATCTCGGCGCCATTGCCGCGGTAGCATGATGGCGACTCATGCACCATGAATACCTGCAGGCCGGGACGGCTGGGATCGTGCTTGCCGACGTGCAAGCATCGCCGTGACACAGGCCGGTGCTGTACATCAGCGTGCCGTCGCTCTTGACGGTAGCGGCGCCGTAGACGATGTCGTCGCGGCCGTCGCCATCGGCGTCGGCCACGGCCATCCAGTGCGCGCCCTGGCCGGCGGCGGACGCGTTGGCAGGCAGGTCGCTGTCGAACACCCAGCGCCGGGTGAGCCGCTTGTCCCGCCAGTCCCAGGCCGCCAGCACGGCGCGGGTGTAGTAGCCGCGCGCGAACACGGCGCTCGGCCGCTGGCCGTCGAGGTAGGCCACGCCGCCCAGGAAGCGGTCGACCCGGTTGCCGTGCGAATCGCCCCAGGCCGCGACGTCGCCGCGCGGTGGCGTGTATTCGGTGCTGGCCAGGGCGGCGCCGGTGCGGCCGTCGAACACGGTCAGGAATTCCGGGCCGGCCAGGATGTAGCCGTCCTGATTGCGATGGTCCGCCGCCGGATCGCCGATCGCCTTGCCAACGCCATCGACCGTGCCGTCGGCGGTCTTGGCCATCAGTTCGGCGCGGCCGTCGCCGTCGAAGTCGAAGGCGAGATAGGTCGTGTAGTGGGCGCCGGCGCGGATGTTCCTGCCCAGGTCGATGCGCCACATGAACGTGCCGTCCAGGCGGTAGGCGTCGATCAGGGTCGAACCCGTGTAGCCGCGATGGGCATTGTCGTGGGCGTTGGTCGGCTGCCACTTGACCAGCAATTCGTGGACGCCGTCTCCATCGAGGTCGGCGGCGGAGCCGTCGTTGACGCCATAGGTGTAGGCCTCGCCATCCGGGGTGACGCCACCTGAAGACTTGCGCAAGGGGATGGTCTTGAACGGCTGCGGCCAGGTGGCGCCGGCGCGCGCGTCGACGGCGCTCTCCGTCCCCCTGCTGACTGCGCGTACGCTGTAGGCCGCGCTGGCCGCGGCGCCGGCATCGACGAAGTTGGTCGCGGTGAGCGGCTGGTCGTTGAGGCGCACGCCGTCGCGGTACAGGTTGAAGGTGGTGTCCGGGTCTTCCGGCCCGAGCGCGCGCCAGCTGACGAAATTGTCGTCACCGGTATGGATCGCGACGACGCCGCGATCGAGCGGTTCGAGCTGGCGGCCCGGGGTGGCGCAGGCGTTGCAGGCCAGTGCCAGCAGCGCGAGGGCCGCGCCGCGTTTCAGTGTCTGGTAATGGGGGAGGGATGCCATCGTTGTCTCGGTCCGCGTACTGGTCTGATCTGGGCTTGCCCGGCCGAGTATTCATTTTCCGTTCGGGAACTGTCAACGGGCGGGCGGCCCCATGGTCCATTTAATCAGGCGCTTGAGCGTTTGCGCTGCATGTCAATACCGCGCGCGCGATCAGGACACTGATTATCCCGGCCCTGTCGATGGACGAGGAGGCGCGCGGCGGCGTAGACTGCGAATTCGATCCGCTCATCCGCTCATCTCGACCCCGTACATGATCATTTCGTCCGCCACCGACTTCCGCCAGGCCGCGCGCCGCCGGCTGCCTCCCTTCCTGTTCCACTACCTCGACGGCGGCGCCGGCGCCGAGCAGACCCTGCGCAGCAACGTCGACGACCTGCAGGCGATCAAGCTGCGCCAGCGCGTGCTGCGCGGCTCCGAGCAACTTGACCTGGGCGTGCAGTGGTTCGGCGAAGGCTATTCGCTGCCGATCGCCCTGGCGCCGGTGGGCCTGACCGGCATGTACGCCCGGCGCGGCGAGGTGCAGGCGGTGCGCGCCGCCTGCCACCGCAACATCCCCTTCATCCAGTCGACCGTCTCGGTCTGCCCGCTGGCCGAAGTGGCGGCCCAGGCCGCGCACCCGATCTGGTTCCAGCTGTACGTGCTGAAGGACCGCGGCTTCATGCGCGACGTGATGCGCCGTGCATGGGAACTCGGTTCGCGCACCCTGGTGTTCACGGTGGACATGCCGGTGCCCGGCGCGCGCTACCGCGACGCCCACAGCGGCATGAGCGGGCCGAACGGGCCGCTGCGGCGCCTGGTGCAAGCCGCGCTGCATCCGCGCTGGGCCTGGGACGTGGGCCTGTTCGGTCGCCCGCACGACCTGGGGAATATCACGGCCTACCGCGGCAGCGCCACCGGCCTGGCCGACTACATCGGCTGGCTCGGCGCCAATTTCGATCCCGGCATCGCCTGGCCCGACCTGCAATGGATCCGCGACGAGTGGCAAGGCAAGCTGGTGATCAAGGGGATTCTCGATCCGGAGGATGCGCGCGATGCGCTGGCCTTCGGCGCCGATGGCATCGTGGTGTCGAACCATGGCGGGCGCCAGCTCGATGGCGCGCCGTCGAGTGCCTCGGTGCTGCCGGCCATCGCGGCCGCGGTGAACGGGCAGATGACGATCTTCGCCGACGGCGGCGTGCGCACCGGGACCGACGTGTTCCGCATGCTGGCGCTGGGGGCGGACGGCGTCCTGCTGGGGCGCGCCTTCGTGTATGCGCTGGCCACGCAGGGCCAGGCAGGGGTCGAGCGCCTGCTGCAGATCCTGGAAAAGGACTTGCGCACCAATATGGTCCTGACCGGCGTGCGCTCGGTCAGCGAGATCGGGCCGCACTTGCTGGCGGCTTGACAGTCGTTCAGGCGTCGCTCACTCTTCTTCTGGATCGGGTCTTACGCGCGTGAGCTTGTAGTCGGCGGCGGAGCGCTCGAGCGCCAGGCCCAGCACGTCCTTCAATTCGTCCGGGCTCGCGCCCCCGTCCAGCTGGCGCTTGGCGAAGGTATTGCGCAAGGTGCGTCCGCCGGAGCGCGACAGGTCCATGCCGGCCCGCTCGAACGTGGCGCGCATCTGCATGTAGACGGTTTTCCTGGTCATCCTGGCGCCGGTGAGGTTGGCCGGGAACACGAACCCGCCCGGGATCGCCATCGCTTCGCGCTCCTCCAGCCAGGCACGCAGCTCGTCGGCGCCTTCGCGGGGGAGGGCGACCTCGTGTTCATGGCTGGTGTCGAGCTTTTCTTCCGGCGTGATCGTCAGCACGATCGCGCCGTCGATCGACGCCTGGCGGCCGACTTCCGTGGTCAAGAGGCCTACCGCTTCCGATACCTTCAGCCCCGCCAGTGCGATGACCACCTGCATGGCCCGGTCACGGCGGCGCTTCCAGCCATCGAACGGGGTGCTGCGGCGTTTGCGTGGCGCCTCGGCCGGCAGCGCGGCGAAGAAGCGCTGCAGCTGGTCTTCCGACAGGGTGCGCCCGGCGTCGTCCTTCGCGATGTGGGCGCGGTCGATGCCGAGGATCGCCTCTTGCGCCGGATTGGGCACGACCCCGAGATGCTCGTAGCAGCGCTCGAGCAGGCGCAGGTAGCGGTAGGCTATCTTGCTGTTCAGGACGCGCTTGCCCTTGACCGTGCGGCCGATGAAGCGCAGCAGGTCGGCCTTCGATACCCTGGAAAAGGTGAGTCCCTGTTCCTGCAGCCAGCTCGCCAGGTTGTTGAACATGAACAGGTAGATCTTTGCCGACTCGGCGGACAGCACCCGCAACGTGCCGTCGGCGCGCTGGCGCCGGCCGGTTTCGGCGAATGCCGTGGTGGATATGAATGCCTTGAATGATCTGACCGGGTCGGCGTCCCATGAAGTGGCGGTGTGCATGGCGAGACGTGTTGGGTGGATGTAGCGTCACCATACCATAAAACGTAACTAACCAACATAAGGAACCAAGGTAACCAAATTGGCCAACGCTAACGACTACGAAAAAGATATCAATACTCAAACAAGGCTGACAGGAAAGGAGCGCCTGGCAGACGCTCCGCTCCATGCTTGCGGGCCTACAAGGCGACCCCACGCAGACGGACGGGGAGAACATCCGTGAAGAACGGCAGATCGGCCATCACGTCTGGCAGTTCCGGCGACGAAAAGGATGCGTCCATGGCCGCTTCGTCCCGGAATACGCATTCACAAATGGCGATGGTGCCTGCCTGCTCCTGCAGCAATTCGGGAAAGTAGGCCGATACACGCTGCAGGCCATATTTGTTCCAGGCCTCCATGCATAACGGCAGGTGGTGCGTCACGTAGTAATCACGATCGAAGCGGGTGCTTGGAGTACCCTGGTAAGAGACGTAGACCACCACCTGGGAATCGATGTTCATTTGCTGAAGCTCCTGAAATGGCGCCATGGAGGGCGCCGTTGAGAAAAGACGTGGATGTCGGCTGCCTTATACGCCGCTGGTCCGGCCTGTCACGACCGGGACGACGCCCGCCCGTCTGGCCAGCGTCGCACCCAGCACCGCGCCAAGGCCGAGGCAGAAGGCGATGCACGGGATCGCGACGGTGAAGGCGTCCGTGATCGCCGCCGGGTCGTCGTGCACGCCGCGGACGGTGTAGAAGATGCCGCCGATCAGCGCCACGCTGAGCGCGGTGCCGACTTGCAGGGTCGAACTTGCGACGCCGGCGATCATCCCGGCATGTGCGGGCGCCACGCGGCCCGCGATCATCCGCATCAGCGACGGCAGCGCCAGCCCCTGGCCGCAACCGATGACGAAGAGCAGGATGGCCAGCGTTGTCCCCGCCGGGGCGACACCCACCGGCGTCGCTGCTACCAGTGCGCCCAGGCCGAGGAAACCCGCTGTCAGCAATGCCATGCCGATCGGATTGACCCAGTCGCCGACGATGCGCCTGCCGAGCGGCGTCGCCAGGGGCCCGAGCAGGTAGCCGACGCCGAACGGCAGGAAGACCAGGCCTGCGTCCAGGGCGCTCACGTGCAACGCGTTCTGCAGATAGATCGAGAACAGCAGGAAAAAGGCGGCCAGTGTATAGAACAGCAATGCGATCGCCAGCGCTCGTCGCATGCCCGGTGCGCTCAGGGCAGAGGGATCGACCAGGGGCGCACCGCCTGCGCGGACAAGGCCGCTTTCATAGCGCCAGAAGCACCATGCCAGCAAGGGCGCAGTGCACAAAGCCAGCCAGGACCACCAGGGCCAGCCAGCTTCCCGGCCTTCGATCAGCGGCACGATCAGGGCGCCCAGTGCGAGCACGGACAGCACCGTACCGCCCGGATCCAGCCTGCTCGCGCGCGGCGCCCGCGCTTCCTTCAGCAAGGGCAGGCCGAATGCCAGGACCAGGAGCGCCACCGGCAGGTTGACGAGGAAGATCATGCGCCAGCCCATCCCGAGCAGGTCCAGTGAAATCAGGATGCCGCCCAGCGCCTGTCCGATGACGGAGGCCAGGCCGAACACGGCGCCGTACAGGCCGAGGGCACGCGGTTTCTCGGCTTCCGGGAAGATCGCATGGACCGACGCAAGCGCCTGCGGCGCCATGATGGCGGCCGTCACCCCTTGCAAGGCGCGGCCGGCGATCAGCGCCGCCGGCGACCAGGCCAGGCCGCATAGCAGCGATGCGGCCGCGAAGCCGGCCAGCCCGAGGAGAAATATGCGGCCACGGCCGAACAGGTCGCCGAGGCGTCCGCCGCTGATCAGGGTGACCGCATACAGCGCGGCATAGGATGATATGACGAGCTGCTCGGCCGACGCCGATGCGCCCAGTTCGGACTGGATCGACGGCAGCGCCACGTTGACGATGAAGAAGTCCAGCGGCGGCAGGAAGCAACCGACCAGCAGGATGGCGAAGATCGCCCAGCGGCGCGGTTCGGGTGAAAGTGGTTGAGTCATCGAATTCCCTTTACGGAACCAATCGGTTCCAAAGTCGGCAAAAAATTTAGTCGAGAATACGCATGGCGGTTTCGACGAGCGCGGTCATCTCCGCCTCGCCAATTCCGGTTTTACCCAGCACGCGCATGCCCTGGATCTGGCAGACAAGAAAGTGGGCCAGCACCTGCGGATCGCGTCGCGCAATCTCGCCGCCGGCCTGGCCGCGCGCGATCGCCTCCGCATACAGCTGCTGCAGGCGGCGGAACATGCGTCCGGTGCGCTCGGCAATGTCCGGGTCGTGCGTCCCGACTTCGGTGGCCATCGCCACGATCAGGCATCCGCGCCGCCCCGCATCGCCGGAGGAGAGGGCGGCAAGGCGCATCAGGGAAGCACGGATTGCTTCCCTGGCGGAGCCCGGCCTGGACAGCAGCTCGGCGGTCGCTTGCAGTCCCTTGTCCATGTACAGGTCGAGCGCGGCCAGCAGCAAGCCCTTCTTGTCGCCGAATGCCTTGTACAGGCTGCCGCGCGACAGGCCCGTGCCTTCGATCAGGTCCGGCAGGGAAGCGCCTTCGTAGCCCCGGTCCCAGAATACGTTCATCGCGTCGCGCGCGGCGACGTCCAGTTCGAATTCTCGGGGGCGACCGAGACCGCTGTGGTTTGTCATCGATATTCCTGGGGTGCTGGTCAATATGTGAACCGATCGGTTCCTATATTAGCACCGCGCATACGAGCAATGCAACCGCGGGAGCTGCACGGCTCAACGAAGCTCAGAGCGAGCGCAACACACCCATCGCACCCGACATTTTTTCCGACAGCAGGGAGGTGTCGCTATGCGTCATGACCAGTTCCTGCGTGGCGCGGGTCATCGCCACGTACAGCAGCCGCGCTTCGTCGCGGTCGTCCTCGCCGTCCCTGGCCGGCGCGCCGATGCCGGGGATGCAGACGAGCGGGAATTCCAGCCCCTTGCTGCTGTGCATGGTGATCAGTTTCACGCTATCGTGCTCGGGGGCGAACGATCCCTTGCGATCCTGCTGCCACTGGAAGGGGATGCCCTTGTGCGCCAGGGCGTCGACGAGCAGCTTGCCGATGCCGTAGCGGCGGTAGACCACCGCCATGTCGTTCCATGGCGTTCCCAGGCGATTGGCTTCGGCCAGGCGGTCGGCCAGGAACGCGGCTTCGTGCTTCAGCGTCGGCAAGGTGACGAGCAAGGGCTTCGGGCCGCGGCGCCCGGCGCTCATCGGCAGCACGGTCGGCGCCTGGTCCTCCTCGGCATCGCTTGGCGCCAGCAGGTTGTCGGCGAAGGCGCGCGCCACCGCAAGAATCTCGGCCGTATTGCGGTAGTTCAGCTTCAGGATGGTGGTGCGGCCTTGCGCCTGGATGCCGACGCTGGAGAACGAAAACCGGGGTTTCTTGCGGTCGCCGTAGATCGACTGGGCATCGTCGTACAGCACGAGCAGCGAGTTCGAGTCCGGATGGACCATCTGGACCACGAGCTTGAACCATTCCGGTTTGAAGTCGTGTCCTTCGTCGACCAGCACGGCGTCGTACTGCGCCGACGGGATCAGTTTCTGGTCGACCGAGCGGATCACGCGTTCCACGCAGGCTTCGAAAAAGGCATTGGCATCGCCGTCGTTGCCCGGCTTGCCCGCGTGATAGGCGTCGAGCTGGCGCACGCACCAGGCATGGAAGGTGGCCACGTGGACCTTGTCCTGCAAGCCTTTTGTTGCCATCACGCTGGCCAGCTTGGTCGCCAGCGTCTTGTTGTAGCACAGCACCAGGATCGGTCGCGTGGAGGATTTGGCCAGGTGTTCGGCCCGGTAACCCAGGATCAGCGTCTTGCCGGAGCCGGCGACGCCGTGGATGACGCGGTGCCCTTCGCCCAGGCTGCGCGCCAGCTGCTCCTGCTGCAGGTCCATCACGCGCATGACGTCCGGCAGTTCGACCGTCAGTTGCCCCGGTTCGTCGAATGCGTCCGGCTGGGGCGGGATGCGCACCTCGGGGAAGATGTGCCAGCGGATGCGGTCGATCTGCGGCAACGTCAGCTTCCTCGTGAATTTGATCGGGAACATTTGCCACAGCCGCTGCTGGAAACCTTCCGCGTCCACGGATTCGGTCATCTCGTCCTGGCAGATGACGAGGTGCGAGGGAAGGACACCATCCAGCTCGGCCTTGTCGAACTGCTTGCGGGTGATGTTGGTCAGTACCACGCCATGGCCGTAAGGGAATGACGGCTTGCCTTTCAGCGAGCCGCTCGGCCACACCAGTTGCGGGTCGCGTTCGAGCTTGTTGACGACGGCGTACATGTACTGGCGTGCCTGCTCCAGTGGATTCTGCACGTGCTTGACGCCGTCGCCGGCGACGATCGCCACCGTCTGCTT
Organism: Massilia oculi; assembly: GCF_017582745.1. Taxonomy (GTDB): domain Bacteria; phylum Pseudomonadota; class Gammaproteobacteria; order Burkholderiales; family Burkholderiaceae_D; genus Telluria; species Telluria oculi_A. The sequence goes on along the minus strand of NZ_JAFVIM010000015.1, from coordinate 73,815 downwards.
GTCGATGCTGCGGATCGTGTCGGGACGCCAGTCCTTGACCTCGAGGACCAGCAGGCCCCGGTTCGGATGGAAAACGACGAAGTCCGGGTGCTGGGTGCGGTCGCCGATCGAGACGTCATACCAGCACAGGTAATCGTCTTCCAGCTTGTCTTCGAGACGGGTCGCCAGGCGCCGTTCCCCGGGCGTCATTCGCGAGGCGCAAGCGCCGATCGAAGGAATCAGCGTTGCCATGTGCGCTCCTAGTTATGCTCGCGAATCATTCTACTTGACGCCAGAATGGCGAAAACTCGCGAATTCCCACGTTTGGCGCCCCGTACGCCACGTCGTGCTATTTCGCCCGGTCCAGCAGCCCACGCGACTGCAACCATTCCTCGGCGCGCCGCGGCCAGGCCGATGCCGTTCCCAGATTGGGCCGCATGCCCATGCCATGCTCGCCATGCTCGAACAGATACATCTCTGCCGGCACCTTGGCGCGCGTGAGCGCCTGGTAGAACAGGATGCTGTTCTCGACCGGCACCGCGGCGTCGGCCTGGGTATGGATCAGCAGGGTCGGCGGCGTACGCGCCGTAACCTGGCGCGCCACCGACATCAGCTCCACGTCCGCCGCGCTGGGCGACGTGCCGAGCAGGGCATTGCGCGACCCCATGTGGGCCGCCGGTCCGTCGAGCGCGATCACCGGGTACATCAGCACCAGGAAGTCGGGCCGCGCGCTGACGGCGTCGAGCTGGGCGCCGGTGCGTCCCAGCGGATGGTCGAACAGGGTGCCGGCGCTGGCGGCGAGGTGGCCGCCGGCCGAACTGCCCATCACGCCGATGCGCTCCGGGCTTACCTTGTACTGGGCTGCCTGCGAGCGCACCAGGCGCACCGCGCGCAGCACGTCCTGCAGCGGCGCCGGATGGCCGAATTCGCGCATGCGGTACTTGAGCACGAAGGCGGTCACGCCCAGGCTCGACAGCCAGCGCGCATATTGTTCGCCTTCGCGCTCGATGGCCAGGCGCTCGTAGCCGCCGCCGGGACAGATGACGACGGCGCTGCCGTTGGCGCGGTCGACCGCGGGCGGGTAGACGGTGAGCGTAGGCTCGGAAACCCGGCTGACCCTGCCGTCGACGTAGCGTTCCGGTTCCAGTCCGGCGCGGGCGCCGGGCACGCCTTCCGGCCAGAGCGGGATCGTGGCGGGCGCCGGTGGCCAGCCCTCTGCCGATGCCGGCGTGGCTGCAAGCGCGGCTCCCGATGTGGATGCGGCCAGCATGGCGGCCCCGACTTGTTTCAAGATGCGTCTCCGTGTCGTGTGCATGGTGTCCCTTCGTTATTATTATCCTTATGGTAACCCAGCGACGGCTGAGCAAGCACGGCAATGAACCATCTGGCCGGGCGGCGATGGCGCACCTGCGTGTTAAAATATGCGCGCTTTCTTGGCAGTAGCGGATCGAGCGAAGCGCGACTCTCCACAGAAATTCCGTACTGTACAGTGACCCCATGAGCCCTGTCCCGACAGGGCTTTGTATTTATACCCACCGTATCTGGATTTTTCCATGGAAATTAAAGTCAACTTCCTCGACAAGCTTCGCCTGGAAGCCAAGTTCGACGATTTCACCGTCATCGCCGACCAGCCCATCCGCTATAAGGGCGACGGCTCGGCGCCAGGTCCGTTCGATTACTTCCTGGCCTCGTCCGCCCTGTGCGCGGCATATTTCGTGAAGTTGTACTGCAATACCCGGAATATCCCGACCGAGAATATCCGCCTGTCGCAAAACAATATCGTCGACCCGGAAAACCGCTACCAGCAGATCTTCAAGATCCAGGTCGAGCTGCCGGCCGACATTTCCGACAAGGATCGCCAGGGCATCCTGCGCTCGATCGAGCGCTGCACGGTGAAGAAGGTCGTGCAGGCCGGCCCCGAATTCGTGATCGAGGAAATGGCCAACCTGGACGCCGACGCCCAGGCCCTTCTGACCCTGCAGCCCGACGCGGAATCGCGCACGTACATCCCGGGCAAGGACCTGCCGCTGGAACAGACCATCGCCAATATGTCGGGCATGCTGGCCAGCTGGGGCATCAAGATCGAGATCGCGTCGTGGCGCAATATCGTCCCCAATGTCTGGTCGCTGCATATCCGCGATGCGCATTCGCCGATGTGCTTCACCAACGGCAAGGGCGCGACCAAGGAAAGCGCCTTGGCATCGGCCCTGGGCGAATACATCGAACGCCTGAACAACAATCACTTCTATGCCGGCGTGTTCTGGGGCGAGGACATCGCAAACGCCGACTTCGTGCATTATCCGAACGAACGCTGGTTCAAGCCTGGCCCCGACGATGCGCTGCCGGACGGCATCCTCGACGAATACAGCCTGTCGTTCTACGATCCCGATGGCGAGCTGCGCGGCTCGCACCTGATCGACACCAATTCGGGCAATGTGGAACGCGGCATCGTATCGCTGCCTTTCGTGCGCCATTCGGACGGCGAGGTCGTGTACTTCCCGTCCAACCTGGTCGAAAACCTGTATGCCAGCAATGGCATGAGCGCCGGTAACACGCTGGCCGAAGCGCAGGTGCAGTGCCTGTCCGAGATCTTCGAGCGCGCCGTCAAGCGCGAGATCCTGGAAGGCGAGATGGCTTTGCCCGACGTGCCGCAAGACGTGCTGGCGAAATACCCGGGCATCGTGGCCGGCATCAAGGGCCTAGAAGAGCAGGGCTTCCCGGTGCTGGTCAAGGACGCCTCGCTGGGCGGCCAATATCCGGTGATGTGCGTGACCCTGATGAACCCGCGCACCGGCGGTGTGTTCGCCTCCTTTGGCGCCCACCCGAATTTCGAGGTGGCGCTGGAGCGCAGCCTGACCGAACTGCTGCAGGGCCGCAGCTTCGAAGGCCTGAACGACCTGCCGCGGCCGACCTTCGCCAGCGAAGCGGTGACCGAGCCGTATAACTTCGTCGAGCACTTCATCGATTCGAGCGGCGTCGTCTCGTGGCGCTTCTTCAGCGCCAAGTCGGACTACGATTTCGTCGAGTGGAACTTCACCGCGCAGGGCGCCAATGCCAATGCCGAGGAAGCCGCGACCCTGCTCGCCATCCTCGAAGAGATGGGCAAGGAAGTCTACACCGCCGTGTACGACCAGCTGGGCGCGGTGGCCTGCCGCATCCTGGTGCCCGACTATTCCGAGGTGTATCCGGTCGAAGACCTGATCTGGGATAACACGAATAAATCGCTGCTGTTCCGTTCCGACATCCTCAACCTGCACCGCCTGGACGACGACAGCCTGGACGCGCTGCTGGAGCGCCTGGAAAACAATGAGCTGGACGAGTATTCCGACATCGCCAGCCTGATCGGCATCGAGTTCGACGAGAACACCGACTGGGGCCAGCTGACGGTGCTCGAGCTGCGCCTCCTGATCAACCTCGCGCTGAAGCGCTTCGAGGATGCGCACGAACTGGTGGGCGCCTTCCTGCAGTACAACGACAATACCGTCGAGCGCGGCCTGTTCTACCAGGCCCTGAACGTGGTGCTCGAGGTGGTGCTGGACGACGAGATGGCGCTGGACGACTACGTCGTCAACTTCCGCCGCATGTTCGGCGACGCGCGGATGGACGCGGTGCTGGGCTCGGTCGACGGCAGCGTGCGCTTCTACGGCCTGACGCCGACCAGCATGCAGCTCGAAGGGCTCGATCGCCACCACCGCTTGATCGACAGCTACCGCAAGCTGCACGCGGCGCGCGCCAAGGCGGCAGCGAAGTAAGGCAAGCATGATCCAGCCCCTGTCCGCAGGGGCTTTTTTTTGCCACCGGCCCATTCCCTCGGTAGAATCGCCGTGTTCGCTTGCACGCTCCGGGGAGGCGCCAGATGCGCGACGCAATCATTATCGGCGCTGGCCATAACGGCCTGGTCTGCGCCTGGTACCTGGCCCGCGCCGGCCTGAAGGTGACGCTGCTCGAGCGGCGCGACGTCGTCGGCGGCGCCGCGGTCACCGAGGAATTCCATCCGGGCTTTCGCAACTCGGTGGCCGCCTATACTGTCTCGCTGCTCAATCCCAAGGTGATCCACGACATGGCGCTGGCCCGGCATGGCTTGCGCATCGTCGAGCGCCCGCTCTCGAACTTCCTCCCGCTCGAAGATGGCCGCTACCTGAAGGTCGGCGCCGGGCAGACCGCTCTTGAAGTGGCGAAGTTCTCGCCGCGCGACGCCGCGCGCCTGGACGACTACCACCGGCAGCTGGACGATGCGGCCGACCTGCTGCGCGAGCTAGTGCTGCAGACGCCGCCGAACCGCATCGAGGGCGGCTGGCTGGCCGCGCTGCCCGAGCTGCTCAAGGCCGGCCGCCTCGGCAACCGCGTGCGCAAGCTGTCGCTGGCCAGCCAGCGCGAGCTGCTGGACCTGTTCACCAAATCGGCGGGCGACTATCTGGACGGCTGGTTCGAGAGCGATCCGATCAAGGCCGCCTATGGTTTCGACAGCGTGGTGGGCAACTACGCCAGCCCGTATACGCCCGGATCGGCCTACGTGCTGCTGCACCACGTGTTCGGCGAGGTCAATGGCAGGAAAGGCGCCTGGGGCCACGCGATCGGCGGCATGGGCGCCATCACCCAGGCGATGGCGAAGGCGGTGCAGTCCCTGGGCGTCGAAATCCGCACCGGGTGCGCGGTAGCCGAAGTGGTGCTGCACAAGGGCCGCGCCACCGGCGTCGTCACCGGCGACGGCGAACGGCGCGATGCGCGCGCCGTCGTATCGAACCTCAATCCGCGCCTGCTGTACACCCGGCTGGTCGACCCCGGCGCGCTGCCGGCAGACTTCCTGCGCCGCATGACGGCCTGGCGCTGCGGATCCGGCACCTTCCGCATGAACGTCGCACTGTCCGAACTGCCGGACTTCAGCTGCCTGCCGGGTCGGCGAATAGCCGACCACCATGGCAGCGGCATCATCATCGCACCCAGCCTGCCTTACATGGAGCGCGCCTACCACGACGCGCGCGCGTCGGGCTGGTCGCGAGCGCCGATCGTCGAACTCCTGATCCCGTCGACGCTCGACCCGACCCTGGCCCCGGCGGGGCAGCATGTGGCCAGCCTGTTCTGCCAGCACGTGGCGCCGACACTCCCCGATGGCGCGAGCTGGGACGAGCACCGCGAGCAGGTGGCCGACCTCATGATCGACACCGTCGACCGCCATGCGCCGAACTTCAGGCGTGCGGTGCTGGGCCGCCAGATCATGAGCCCACTCGACCTGGAGCGCACGTTCGGCCTGGTCGGCGGCGACATCTTCCACGGCGCGCTGGGACTCGACCAGCTGTTCTCGGCGCGCCCGATGCTGGGCCATGCCGACTACCGCGGCCCGGTGGCGGGCCTTTACACCTGCGGCGCGGGCGCCCATCCCGGTGGCGGCGTGACCGGCGCGCCGGGGCACAATGCCGCGCGCGAGATCCTGCGCGACTTCCGGCAGGGGCGGATTCGATCAAGCGCGTGATCGAAACGCGGCCTAAACGAGCGCTTCGCTCAACTTGATGACTAAACCCGCCAGGCGGTTGTGCATGGTGGGTTGGAATCCTAATATATCACCGCAGTCGGACGATTGGATGCTCTGAGGCAACCGGGTCCACTGCTGTCTCTTCGCTGGCTCGCCCCCGCGCGAGTCAGCCCTTTTGAGATTTCCCATGCCTGGTGCGCCAGGCGTGAACCGCCGCAGCCGGCTAGTACCAGGCAGCGCGGCGGAGGTGGACCGCCGCGTGGGCGCTGAAATACTAGTCGATCACGTCGCTTGCAGAACGTATTTCATAATTATTATCAGGAGACACAATGAGTTTTCCATCCTCGCGCCGCTGCTCGGCCCTCACCGCCATCGCCCACGCCGTGGCCCTCCTGGCTGCCGGCGCCATGACCGCCCAGGCCCAGGAGGCCAGCACGCAATCGTCGGAAGGCCTGCAAGTGGTGACGGTGACCGCGCAGAAGCGCCCGCAGGCGATGCAGGACGTGCCGGTCGCGGTCAGCACCGTGGACGAGCGCGCGATCGAGAACCAGCAGATCGTCGGTTTCTCGGACCTGACCCGCGTGGCGCCGGCCCTGACCATCAACGAGAACCCGAACAACAACAATATCGCGCTGCGCGGCATCGGCACCTTTGCCTTCAGCATCGGCATCGAATCGGCCGTCTCGGTGATCATCGACGACGTGCCCGTGATCCAGCAATTGCAGGCGTTTTCGAACCTGAGCGACATCGCGCGCGTCGAGGTGCTGCGCGGCCCGCAGGGCACGCTGTTCGGCAAGAACTCGTCGGCCGGCGTCATCAACATCGTCACCAAGGAGTCGAGCGAGGAGCAGGAAGGCCATGCCCAGGTCACCCTGACCAGCGACGGCGAGAAGCGCCTGGAAACCGGCATCTCGGGCCCGATCAGCGACAAGCTGGGTTATCGCCTGAACGCCTATACCGGCAACCGCGAGGGCGACGTCACCAACCTCGAGTCGGGCGCCAAGCTGAACGGCGAACGCAGCAAGGGCGCGCGCCTGCGCCTCGATTTCAAGCCCACCACGAGCCTCGACGGCCGCCTGATCGCCGACTACAACAAGCGCCGTATCGAAGGCCCGGTCACCACCTTCCTGTCGGTGCCGCCGGGCGCCAGCCTGCGCGGCGTGGCGCCGATCGGGCCGGCCCTGGTCGGCGTGACGCCAGGTCCGGACAACCGCGACGTGCGCATGGACGATCCGGGCTTTGCCGAACACGAGTCGCGCAGCATCGCCGGCACCCTGAACTGGAAGCTGGACAATCACACGGTCACCTCGGTCACCACCTGGCAGGACTGGCAGTTCGACTTCCTGGCCGACTTCGACGGCACCAACCTCGACCAGCTCGGGCCGCAGTCGAACGGCCGCTTCCACGGCGGCGTGACCGCCGGCGGCCCATACCGCTCGCGCATGTCGACCCAGGAGCTGCGCCTGTCGTCGAACGGCGACGGCCGTCTCACGTACCTCGGCGGCCTGTACTACGCCGATTCGCGCACCGAGCGCACCTATGTGCGCGGCCCGTTCTCGAATCTGGCCAACTGGGAGGCGCGCTCCGGCAACCAGACCGCCGCCGCCTTCGCCCAGGCCGAATACCGGATCACGCCCGCGACGCGCGTCAGCACCGGCGTGCGCTTCAACCGCGAGACGATCGAGGTCGACTTCGCCAATCGCCTGCCAGCGGTGCCGGCCGTCTTCGACGGCCGCAGCCGCGACGACGCCACCACTGGCAAGATCGCCATGCAGCATGACCTGGCCAAGGACGTGATGGTCTACGGTTCCTTCGCCACCGGCTACAAGGGCGCCGGCTACGACGTCTCGACCGGCTTCAACGAGGCGCGCGTGCGCCTGCCGGTGGCGCCCGAGACCTCCGATTCGTGGGAGCTGGGCATGAAGAGCCGCTTCTTCCGCAACCGCCTCCAGCTCAATGCTACCGTGTTCCACACCGACTACGAGGACTTCCAGGCCCAGTCGCGCCGCCTCGATCCGCTCACCCAGGCCTACGAGAACGTCGTCACCAACGTCGGCGAACTGCGTACCCGCGGCCTGGAGCTGGAAGTGCAGGCCAAGCCGGTCAACACGCTGCTGCTCGAGGCCTCGGTGGCCTGGGTCGACGCGACGATCAAGAAGTTCCCGAACACGAACTGCTATCCGGGCCAGACCGTGGCCGAGGGCTGCGTCCTGATCGACGGCGTGCCGCTGCAGGACCTGTCCGGCAAGCGCCTGTCGAACGCGCCGCGCACCAAGCTCAATCTGGGCGCGACCTATAACTTCCCGATCGGGGAGAGCGGCTACAGCGGGATCGCCAACATCAACGGGCAGTACCAGTCGAGCGTCAACTACGACCTGGCCGCCAATCCGCTGGCCGACCAGAAGGGCTACGGCACCGTCAACGGCAGCATCGCCTTCTTCAATCCGTCGCAGAACGTGAAGCTGACCTTCTACGTCAACAACCTGTTCGACAAGAGCTATGCCAGCTTCGTCGGCGATAACTACAATGTGTTCGGCAATGTGCACGTGTTGACCCAGACCCTGCCGCGCAACTCGGACCGCTACTTCGGCGTGCGCATGAAATACGACTTCTGAGATCCAAACACATGAAAAAACTCATCACGGCATTCTGGATTCTTGTTGGCGCGCTGGCCTGCCAGCCGGCGCTGGCAGATAGTCTGCGCCCCGCCTTCCTGCTCACCGGCGCGCTGCACCGCGACAGCCAGGACCTGTCCGGCCAGTGGACCTATTCGAAAGACCTGTACCGCACCGGCCTGACCGACATCAACGGTTGGGTGGCCAAGTCGCGCATGCAGCGCTCGCGCGACGTCGACGTCGCCGCCGTCGAAGCCAAGGGCGGCGTCGACTTCTACGAGTTCGACATGGACCGCGGCCCGCTCATCAACGTGCCCGGCGCCTGGAATGCGGCGGCGGCCGAGCTGCGCTACTACGATGGCCTGATCTGGTTCCAGCGCAAGTTCGACGCGCGGCTCGACGCCGGCAAGCGCTCTTTCCTGCGCTTCGAGGCGGTCAACTACCGTGCCTACGTCTACCTCAACGGCAAGGAAGTGGGGCGCCACGAGGGCGGCTTCACGCCCTTCGTGCTGGAGGTGACCGAAGCCTTGCGTGCGGGTGAGAACCGGCTGGTGGTCGGGGTCGATTCGAGCCACGACGCCCAGTCGATCCCCACCACGATCACCGACTGGGACCTGTATGGCGGCATCACCCGCAAGGTCAGCCTGGTCACCACGCCTGCGACCTTCATCGACGACGCGACGCTGACCCTGCGGCCGGACGGCCGCATCGCCGGCGAAGTGCAGCTGCAGGGGCCGCAGGCCGCGAACCAGGCGGTGAAGGTGGCGATCGGCGCGCTCGGCACGGCGCGCGCCACCACCGACGCCAACGGCCGCGCGCTGCTCGACCTGCCGGCGCCGAAGGGCCTGGAGCGCTGGACGCCCGAGAAGCCGACCCTGTACGACGTGCGCTTTTCTGCCGGCGGAGACCAGGTACGTGACCGCATGGGTTTCCGCACCATCGCCGTCAAGGGCAACCAGATCCTCCTGAATGGCAAGCCGCTGTTCTTGCGCGGCATTTCGCTGCACGAGGAAGAGTTCGGCCCGAACCCGGCGCGCAATATGACCGAGCAGGCGTCGCGCGCGCTGCTGCACGAGATCAAGCACGGCCTGAACGGCAACTACGTGCGCCTGTCGCACTATCCGCATTCCGAGACCACGGTGCGCCTGGCCGACGAAATGGGCTTGCTGGTGTGGAGCGAGATCCCGGTCTACTGGACCGTCGACTGGGACAACCCGGCCGTGCTGCGCAAGGCGCTCGTGATGCAGGCCGAAACCATCTATCGCGACCGCAACCGGGCCTCGGTGATCCTGTGGAGCGTCGGTAACGAGACGCCGGTCTCGCCATCGCGCACGCGCTTCCATGGCACCATGGCGGACAATGTGCGCGCGCTCGATCCGACCCGGCTGGTGAGCGCCGCGCTGCTGGTCGAGCGCAAGGGCGACGTGCTGGAGATCCAGGATCCGCTGATCGACAAGCTCGACGTGCTGGCGGTGAACGTGTATGCCGGCTGGTACGGTCCCGACACGCTGGACGGCATCGCGAAGCTGCGCTGGAACGTGCCGGGCGAGCGTCCGTTGATCCTGTCCGAGTTCGGCGCCGATGCGCTGGCCGGCCACCGCGGCCAGGGTCTCAAGAAGTTCACCGAGGAATACCAGGCCCAGTACTACCGCAAGACGCTGGCCATGGCCGAGGGCATCCCGACGCTGCGGGGCCTGTCTCCCTGGATCCTGAAGGACTTCCGCTCGCCGCGCCGCGAGCACCCGGTGTTCCAGAACGGCTGGAACCGCAAGGGCATCCTGTCCGAGACGGGCGTGCGAAAGCAGGCATTCGACGTCCTGTCCGACTATTACCGCAGCAAATGAGCGCCCACACGATGACTCATCCTTCACCATCCGTGCCCTTGCACGCTGGCTGCGCGCCGGTCGTCACCGCGATGCGCGTCGTTCCCGTCGCCGGCCGCGACAGCATGCTCATGAACCTGAGCGGGGCCCACGGGCCCTGGTTCACCCGCAACGTCGTGATCCTGACCGACAGCGCCGGCAACACCGGCCTGGGCGAAGTGCCGGGCGGCGAAGCGATCCGCCGCACGCTCGAGGAGGCGCGTGCGCTGGTGGTCGGCCGGCCGCTGGGCGACTACCAGGCGGTGCTGAACGCCATGCGCGGCGCCTTCGCCGGCCGCGATGCCGGCGGGCGCGGCCTGCAGACCTTCGACCTGCGCACCACCATTCACGCCGTGACCGCCGTCGAATCGTGCCTGCTCGACCTGCTGGGGCAATTCATGGGCGTGCCGGTCGCGAACCTCCTGGGGGAGGGCAGGCAGCGCGACGCGGTGCCGATGCTCGGCTATCTGTTCTATATCGGCGACCGTGGCCGCACCACGCTCGACTACCGCGCCGAGCCCGACGCCGATGACACCTGGCTGCGCCTGCGCAACGAAGAGGCGATGGATGCCGAGGGCGTGGTGCGCCTGGCCGAGGCGGCGCAGGCGCGCTACGGCTTCCGAGACTTCAAGCTCAAGGGTGGGGTGCTCGATGGCGCCGCCGAGATGGAGGCGGCGGTGGCGCTCAAGGAACGCTTCCCGGCGGCGCGCATCACGCTCGACCCGAATGGCGCCTGGTCGCTCGATGAAGCGGTGCGCCTGTGCCGCGACAAGCACGCCGTGCTGGCCTATGCCGAAGATCCGTGCGGCGCCGAGAACGGCTATTCGGGGCGCGAAGTGATGGCCGAATTCCGGCGCGCCACGGGATTGCCGACCGCCACGAACATGGTCGCCACCGACTGGCGCCAGCTGGCCCACTCGCTGCAGTTGCAGTCGGTCGACATCCCGCTCGCCGATCCGCATTTCTGGACCATGCAGGGCTCGGTGCGGGTGGCGCAGCTGTGCGAGATGTTCGGCCTGACCTGGGGCTCGCATTCGAACACCCACTTCGACATCTCGCTGGCGATGTTCACCCATGTGGGCGCGGCGGCGCCAGGCCGGGTGACGGCGATCGACACCCACTGGATCTGGCAGGACGGCCAGGCCCTGACGAAGGAACCGCTGCGCATCGCGGATGGCCAGGTACGGGTGCCTTCGCGTCCCGGCCTGGGCATCGAGCTCGATCCCGATGCCCTCGAGGCGGCGCACCAGGCTTACCGCAATATGGGCCTGGGCGCGCGCGACGATGCGGCGGCGATGCAGTTCCTGGTGCCGGGGTGGAAGTTCGACCACAAACGGCCTTGCCTGGTACGGTGATGCGCCGCGGGTGACGACCGTCGCGGATCGATCATGATCGTGATTGATTCGCGCGCGCGGCGGACAGCGGGGCGCCGATGGGGAACAATGGCAGGCGCTGGAACATTGAAATACCAGCGCCGTTTTCGCCCCGCAAGCCACGAGAGACAGAACCATGAACTTCGCCGCCGACAACTTCCACCTCGACCGCTCGCGCAACGCGACCATCCAGGTGTTCGAGCACCTGCGCGAACTGATCGTCAGCCTGGCCATCAAGCCGGGCACGGTGCTGGCGCGGCCCCAGTTGTGCGACTTCTACAAGCTGTCGGCCAGTCCGGTGCGCGAGGCGCTGCTGCGCCTGGAAGAAGAGCACCTGGTCGACATCTACCCGCAGCACCAGACCCGGGTGCGCCGCATCGACCTGGCCCAGGCCAGGCAGGCGCACTTCTTGCGCCTGTCGGTGGAGCTGGAGATGGTGCAGGTGCTGGCCCAGGATGCCGATCCGGTCCTGGCGCGCAACTTGACCGCGCTGGTCGAGCGCCAGCGCGCCAGCCTGGAGTCGGGCGACCTGGGCACGTTCACCCAGGTCGACATGGAGTTCCACCGCTGCCTGTACCACGCCGCGGCGGTGCCGGACCTGTGGTCGATGATGCGCAGCCGCAGCGGCAACCTGGACCGCCTGCGCCGCCTGCACCTGCCGCTCAACGGCAAGGCGCAGTCGATCCTGGACGAACACGGCGCGATCGCCGGGGCCATCGCGCGCGGTGACGCGGTGGCGGCGCAGCAGATGGTGCGCAGGCACCTGTCGGGAACGCTCAGCGCGATCGACGCGCTGCGCACGCGCTATCCCGACCTGCTGCTGCCGCTCGACTACGGCGCGCCGGTGATGGCCGCCTGAGCGCCAGACGCGATTCAGCGTACGTCGAGCAGTTCGACGTCGAAGATCAGGCTCGCATTCGGCGGAATCGGACCGGCGCCGCCGGCGCCATAGCCCATCTCGGGCGGCAGGATCAGGGTGCGCTTGCCGCCGACCTTCATGCCTTGCACGCCTTCGTCCCAGCCGCGGATGACCTGGCCTGCGCCCAGCTGGAAGCTGAACGGCGCGCGGCCGGCCGAGGAGTCGAACTGCGTTCCACGCAGCGTTTCCTTGCCCGGCTCGTACAGCCAGCCTGTGTAGTTGACGACGGCAGTGGCGCCGGCCACGGCTTCCTTGCCGGTGCCGGGGATGGTATCGATCTTCTGGAAGGCGACCGCGGACGCGGCCGACTGCGGCGCCGGGGCGCGGTCGCAGCCGGCCAGCGCCAGGGTCAGGCCCAGGCCGAGGACGCAGGAGGACAGCAAGTGTTTCATGGGCTTCTTTCTTTGGTAGTGGTTGCCGGAATGGCATGCCCGGCAGCATACATGGCGCCGCGCGCGCTGCCAACACCGGCGCATCGGCGAGCATGTCGTTTTGGTGCGTTTCAGTCAACACCGTGAGCACAGCGGCAGGCCTATCGGCCGGCGCCCACGCTGCATACGATGACATCTCGCTGCCGGTCGTCCGACTGGCCAGGCCCGCATGGGAGGGCCGCCAACCAAGGAGATGTCAATATGAATGCCCGAGACAATACGAACAAGCCCGAGGAACTGGTCCCGTCGCGCTACGCCCTGCGCGTCGGCGGGATCGACGTGCTGGTGGTCAGCGACGGCGTGCTGCCGCTGCCCACCGCGACCATGGCCACCAACGCCGACCCGGCCGCCCTGGCCGTATGGCTGGACCATATGTTCCTGCCGCCGGACGCCTTCGACTGGCCGCTCAACGTGCTGGTGGCCAAGAGCGGCGAGCAGGTGATCCTGGTCGACACCGGCCTGGGCTCGCAATTCCCCGGCTTCCCGCGCGCCGGCCAGACCCCCCATCGCCTGGAAGCCGCCGGCATCGACCTGTCCTCCGTCACCGACGTAGTGATCACCCATATGCACATGGACCATATCGGCGGCCTGCTGGTCGACGGCCTCAAGGAACGCCTGAACCCGAACCTGCGCATCCACGTGGCGGCCTCCGAGGTGGCGTTCTGGGACACGCCCGACTTCAGCCAGACCGACATGCCGGCGCCGGTGCCGGACGTGCTGCGCTCGACCGCGCGCCAGTTCATGGAGCAGTACCGCGACCGTCTCCACGTGTTCGAGGAGCGGCACGAGGTGGCCCCGGGCGTGGTCGCGCGCCGCACCGGCGGCCATACGCCTGGCCACTGCGTGGTCGATATCGACTCCAATGGCGAGCGCCTGACCTTCGCCGGCGACGCCATGTTCCCGGTCGGCTTCGACCATCCCGACTGGCACAACGGCTTCGAACACGATCCCGAGGAGTCGACCCGTGTGCGCATCGCGCTGTTCGGCGAACTGGCGGACAACGGCGGCCTGCTGGTGGCGACTCACCTGCCGTTCCCGTCGGTAGGCCGGGTGGCGCGTGACGGCGATACTTTCCGCTGGGCGCCGGTGTTCTGGGACCACTGAGTCGTCCGCACCGGCCAGTAAACGTCAAGAAACATCGGATTCGACATCTGGCATCAACAAGCCCGCTTCGGCGGGCTTTTTTTGCGTATGTACGCTCATCCGGAGTCGCCTGTAGAAAGATGTGTGAAATATTTTGTGTATTTATGTCAACGGAATGACATGGCAGAGCGTTAAGCCTGGTATCAGAGGGCGCGACCCGGCATGTCCGGGGCACGTGCACGCAAGCCCGAATCACAGAATTGGAGAGTGAATGACCCGATTGAAAGTCAAGCCGATCTGCGCCGCCATCATGCTGATGTCGGCCTATGGCGCGCCAGCCCTGGCGCAAACCGCCGCCGAGACCGAGGCCGCCGCAGTCGCCACCGAACAGGCCGCACCGGCCACCGAATCCTCTCCAGCCGCCCCTGCCACCCCCGCCGCTCCAGCCGCGCCACCTGCGCCGCCGGCCCAGGCCGTGCCGGCCGCCGCCGTGATCCAGGTCACCGGCCTGCGCCAGAGCCTGCGCTCGGCCGAAGACATCAAGCGCGACGCCCCGCAGGTGGTGGACGCCATCAATGCCGACGACATCGGCAAATTCCCCGACCGCCAGGCGGGCGATGCGCTGCAGCGCGTGGCCGGCGTGCAGGTGGGGCGCGACCGCGGCGAAACCAGCACCGTGATCATCCGCGGCCTGCCGGACGTCGCCACCACGCTCGACGGCAACGAGATCTTCACCGCCGCCGGCCGCCGCCTGTCCTACCAGGACTTGCCGGTCCAGTCGATCGCCGGCATGGAAGTCTATAAATCGGCCACTGCCAACCAGTTCGAGGGCGGCATCGCGGGCGCCGTCAACATCCGCCTGCGCGCGCCGTTCGACAACAAGGGCTTCACCGCCACCGGCTACGTCGAGGACCGCGTGAACCAGACCAGCGGCAGCGGCAACACCTCGGACAAGCACAGCCCGGGCGGCGGCTTCCTGGTCAGCAACCGCTGGAACACCGACTTCGGCGAGATGGGCGCGCTGTTCGACGTCGCCGTCAACCGCGACAACTGGGCCTTCCCGGTGCAATACGTCGACCGTCCCGACAATGTGTTCTCGGTGAGCCCGGACGGCAGCGCGACCCGCCTCGGCAACGTCGGCCCGTATTCTCCGGCCGCGCCGGGCGACGTGCTGGGCCAGCTGCCGAACATCGGCGGCATCTATAACGCCGGCCAGCGCGAGCGCCAGAGCGTGCACGGCGCCTTCCAATGGAAGGTCAATCCGCGCCTGACGGCCAGCGCCCAGTACCTGGGCATGGGCTACCAGGGCCGCACCGGCGTCAACTACGTGATGAGCAACACCACCTGGGCGCCGCGCCTGACCGACGTGGTGCTGGCGCCGCAAGGCAGTGCCTGCGCGACGCCGCAGGGCGCGATCTGCCCGATCCTTGCCGCCAGCGCGCCGGCGTCACAGTTCGGCAATGCCTACGACTGGGATCCGTATTCGGCCACCAGCACCTGGGGCCAGAACGAGCGCACCACCACCCACTACCTGAACCTCGGCCTGAAGTACAACGATGGCCCGCTCAGCGTCGATTCGCAGTTCGGCTATACCCGCTCCAAATTCGTCAACGACACGGTGATCGTCGACCAGCAGGTGCCGGGCGCGAGCGCCAGCGTGTATTCCTACGGCGCCGACGGCCACGGCGGCTTCAATGCGGTCACGCTGCCGGGCAGCGGCGCCAATGCGCTGCAGGACCCGCGCAACTTCGTGCTGCGCGGCCTGGTGCAGAACTGGAACGAGCAGGCCGGCAGCCAGCTGCAATGGCGCACCGACGCCACCTATCGCCTGGGCGGCGACGGCTTCTTCACGGCCCTGACGGGCGGCCTGCGCCTGTCCGCGCGCAAGGCCAGCTACCACGGCGCCGAAGGCCACGCCGATTTCTCGGGCGAGCGCCCGAACGCCCTTGGCGCCCTCGGCCCGTCGTTCCAGGCGCTGGTGCCGGGCCTCGACCGCCTGGGCGGCGCCTGGTACGGCCCGTCATCCGACTACCTGATCGACAATGCCGACGCCGTGCGCAACCTGTACGGCGCGGCCAGCGGCCGCGTGCCGGACGACCCGGGCCGCATGTTCGACCAGCGCGAGCGCAATGCCACCCTGTACCTGGCCGCGCGCTGGGCCGCCAACCCGGGCGGCATCGACGTCAAGGGCGAGATCGGCGGGCGCGTGGTGCGCCTCAATCGTGAGCTGAGCGGCATGACCCGGATCGGCGACGAGGTGTCGAACGTCGACCTGTCGACCTACGAAACCAATTACCTGCCGAGCGCGTCGGCGGTGGTCGGCTGGACCGAAGACCTGCAGTCGCACTTCTCGGTCGGCAAGACCATCACCCGGCCGAACTTCGGCACGCTCAATCCGGCCCTGACCCTGGTGCCGTCGACCGTCAACGTGCCGGGCAGCGGCAGCGCCGGCAACCCCTACCTGGAGCCGACCCGCTCGACCAATATCGACGCCACGCTCGAATACTACTTCCAGAAGAACGGCTTCGCCCAGGTCGCGCTGTTCCACCGCGACATCGACGGCTACGAGCAGAGCTTCACCCGCGACGAAGTCATCGACGGCCAGGTCTATCGCGTGACGCGTCCTCAGAACTCGGGCAAGGGCCGGCTGCGCGGGGCCGAGTTCGGGGTCCAGAAGTTCTTCGACTTCCTGCCCGGCCCATGGGCCAACTTCGGCGCCCAGGCCAACTACACCTGGATCGACGGCGAGAACCAGAGCCGCACCGCCTTCGACAGCGATACCTACACCACCACGCCGCTGACCGGCGTGGCCAAGAAGAGCTACAACTTCGCGCTCCTGTACGAGGGCAACGGCATCACCGGCCGCCTGGCAGCGACCCGCCGCGGCGACTACGTCGAGCAGATCGCCGAAGCGCCGTTCAACCAGGACCGCGTGGTCAAGGCGGCGACCTTCGTCGACCTGAGCATCGGCTACGAGATCAACGACAAGGTCTCGCTGCAGTTCGACGCGATCAACCTGACAAAGGCCAAGTTCGAGAGCTCGCTGGGCGAATACATGCCGCGCGACGTGCGCTACAACCCGACGACCTATGGCCTGAGCCTGCGGTTCCGGATGTAAGCGCGATGTAAAGGCCTATTCCGGCAGGGACAGGCCGGGTTCCCCGGCGTCGTCGCGTTCCAGCAGCGCCTGCATCACCTCGCGGCGGCGCTCGTCGCCGTGCAGCGCGGCGGCCAGTTCGCCGGCGTCTGGCCGCACGCCATGGCGCAGCAGCAGCGCGAGGACATCCACCCGCCAGTCGAAGAATTCGGTCTCCACCGAATACAGCTCCCAGGGCGAGCTGTCGAGGGCCGCGAGGAATGCGGGCAGCGCGCTGCCGTCCACGCCCGCACTCGCGGCCAGCGCCAGCTCGACCATCGTCTCGTCCAGCGTCGCCGCGGCCGCCGCCAGGACGGTCTTGTCGCGGGCGTCGGCGCCGTGTTCCAGCAGCCATTCGAAGGCCTCGATGGCGAGATGGCGCGCCGCCGCGGCCAGCGCAGCGCTGCCCGTGTCGGCCATGTCCACCCCTTGCGCCAGCAGGAAGGCCAGGGTGGCCGTGCCGTTCGCCACAGCCGCGGCGGGGAAGGCGATCTCCAGCACCGGCTGCCGTGCGTCGCCGGCGTGTTCGAGCAGGCAGGCCAGCACCGCGTCGACGTTGGCAGCCGCTGCCGAGGCGATGGAAGCGCCGCCATCGGCCAGCGGATCGGCGCCCTGTTCAAGGGCGCGCCGCACCGCCTCGACGTCGCCGTGGCGGCAGGCCATCTCGAGAAAGCGCTGCCAGAATGCGGCTTGCCAGGCGTCGGGACGCACGCCATCGTGGACGAAGGTTTCACGCAGCCCGGCCATGCGCCCTGCAATGAAGGCGCCGAGCCAGGGATCGGCCGTTTCCAGCAGCAGGGCCGCGCCGTTGTCGGACACCGAGGCGGCAACCGCATCGGGCCAGGGCTGGTCTGCCTCGAGGACCGCCTCGATCAGCGCGCCGAGCGCCAGCCGCAGGTCGACGTCGAAGGCCGAGCCCCAGGCGAGCAGGGCGCCCAGCTTGAGTCGTGGCGGCAGGCTGCTCATGCCGGCGAACTGCAGCATGGCGTCGGCGTAGCGCGGCTCGGGCCAGGTGGGGCCGGACCGGTCCGCCTCGAGCAGGTCGTGCCAGAGCGCGCCGATCTGGTCCAGCGTGCGGCAGCTTTCGAGGGGGAGGTACCAGGGGGTGTGCGACATTATTCTTCCTGTGTGGATGGAGCGGCGGCGCCGGGATTGGCCAGCACCTGGCGCAGGCGCCGCGCGTTGGCGGCCACCTGGTGGCAGATGAAATCGAGTTCTTCGTGGTTCAGGTGGCCCAGCGGATGCAGGGCCCGCACCGACAGGCCGGCATCGGCGTCGATGTGGAAATCGACCACGTCGAAGCGGCGGTTGCGTCCCACGGTATGGTCCAGCAGGTGCGCGGGGTGGTGGGCCAGCGCCAGGACCTGCCGCGGCGCCAATACCTGGGCTTGCACGAGCACGTAGCCGCCGTGCAGCTCCCAGAATATGCGTTGCCGGCCTTCTTCGAAGGGAAAGGCGTAGTCGAGCGCGTCGCCTTCGCCATGGATGACCTCGTAGACGCCATGGCGGCCGCACAGGCCGGCCAGGAGTGCCTGCACCCGGCTACGCGCCCCCGGGTCGGTCGTGCCGGCCGGTTTGCCGGGGCCCGCCAGGCGCGCAAGGAGGTCATCGACCTCGCATTCGCCGAGGATGCCGGCGCCGCCGGCATAGATCTCGGCGTTGGCGAGCAGCTCGCCCTTGCTCGTGTCCACGGACTGCAGGCGCAGCGCCGGATCGGCCTGCAGCGTGCGCAGGCGATCCAGCAACTGCGCCGGCGCGAGCGATCCGCCATCGACCGTCAACCGCGCCGCACGGCTGGCGCCAAGAATCAGTTGGCCATTGTCCTGGGCGCCGCGCAGCACGACCGTGGAGCCGCCGTCCAGCTCCCACCGGATTTCTCCCGCCGTTTCGATCGGCGCCAGGTGCATGCCGGCGTGCCTGCCCAGCCTGGCGCCGACCAGCTTGCGGCAATGGCAGCGGCGCGCGTCGAGCAGCTGCAGTCCGGCCTCCAGGTCCGGTCGCGCCGCGCCGGCGAGCAAGGCGGGCGGGATGGTGAATGGACTCTCGAGCGCGGTGGCGATGGCCGGCGGGATGCCGTCGGTGTCCAGCAGGCCTTGCGCCAGGTCGATGCTGGAGTCGCCCGCGGCCTGGCTACCCTCGACCCGCTGCAGCGACTGGTGGAACCCGTTCAGGTTGTGGGCGGCCGCGCGCACCTGCAGGAATTCGAGGCTCTGGCGGATGTGGGGGAAGCTGACCTGGATGAAGTGCTCGCGATAGCCGTCGCCGGCCGCCTGCATCGCGCGATGCGCCAGGGAGCCGATGCGGTCGACCCGGCCGACCTTCTGTTCCAGCGCGATCGGGCTGGCCGAGATGCCGTAGTGGATCACGTTGTCGCAGAAAGTGTGCAGGTCTTCGCCTTCCTGGAACACGTCGGTCGAGACCAGCATGCGCGGGTAGCCCGGCATGCGGAACTTGCGGGCGATCGCCGAGCGGCTGGCGGCGTTGGCGCCGGTCGCGCCGGCCACCGGCGCCAGCGGGTGCAGCTGCTTGGCGATATAGGTCGGCAGCTCGCCCGGCTGCTTGTCGTCGATCTCTTCGAAGTTCTGCTTGAGGATCAGGTCGAGCTGGGCGGTCAGGTCGCGCAGCACCGTGAACGAGCTGAAGCCGGGCTGCGTCGCCTGGCGCGCCAGCAGCGCGCAGAAGGCGGCCGTCATCTGCTCGTCGGCCGTCATGTCCCTGGCGCCGTCGCGACGCGCGCGCAGCGCATACAGGTCGATGAAAGGATGGTCCAGGCGGCACAGCGCCGCGAACAGGCTGGCGTGCACCAGATGGCGGCGCACCAGGCGCGTGGCCGCCTCCCCGGCTGCCTCGCCCTCGGCTGCGATGGCCGCGAAGGCGGCGCCGTCCCAGGCCGGCGCCAGACTCGCCAGCGCGGCCTGGGAGCGCAGCGTCGTCCAGATGCCGCGCCGGCCCAGCTCGTCCGCATGGTCGACCGGACCGGCCGCTGCCTGGGTAGTGGCGTGCCCGAAGACGACGCCGAGCACGCGCCGCGCGACCCGTTGCTGGGCCGGATCGCCGCCGGCGGCCACGCAGGACAGGTAGGCGTGCTGGGCGCGTGCGGCGAGCTGGCGCGGCTCGGGACTGGCCGGCAGGGCCAGCACCGTGTCCAGGCGGCGCCAGTCGAGACTGCGTGGCGCCGGCATGCCGGGCAGGGTGGACCAGTCGATCTCGAACATGGCGCCCACCAGCAGGGTGTGGCGCAGGTTGGGCGGGGTTGGGCTCAGGTTCATGCCCGGGACGTCGCCACGGTAGAACCAGGAAAAGAAGGTGTTCGGGTCGCCGTGCTCCTGGCCGTCGTCCAGCCGGTGGCGGTCGCGCAGCTTGGCTTCTTCGTTGTAGCGCGCCAGCCAGGCGTGGACCGCGGCGTCCGGCGCCAGGTAGCGCGCCAGCCAGGCGTTGTATGACTCTTCCAGCTTGGCCTTCAGCTCGCCGACGCTGGCCACGCGGCGCACGAACAGCAGCGATTTCTTGTTGCGTTCGACCGAGGCCTGGTGCGCCTGGCGCGCCACCTCGTCCATCTTGGGATGGGGCGGGAAGCGCTCGAAGGTCTTGCAGAAATCGGTCACCATGAAGTCGACGATGCCGCGGTCGGCCGCATCGCGTTCGCTGCCGGCGTCGTCGTCGTCGCCATCGAACCGGTCGCGCTCGTGGTACGCGTTGGGCCGGTAGCTCTCGAACGAGGCCAGCATCCCCAGCTCGAACTTGCCGTGGTGGCCATCGTTGACGACCTGGCCGACCTTCTTCTGCAGCACGGCGGAGAACAGCTGCTGCTCGATCCCGAGCCTGACCTCGGCCCGTTCGCCGCTGCGGTGCTCGACGCGGTACAGGTTGCGGGTGTGCCGCTTGCCGCCGAGGGTGAGCGAATTCAGGCGCCGAACGGTGAACGGGGCCAGCACCCGGTGGACGTCATGCCACTGGGGCCGTGCAGGCAGCGCGAGATCGGGCCGCTTGCCGAACAGCGCCATCTGGCGCTGCAGCTCGCCTACCTCGCGTTCGAACGGCGTGGCCGACAGCAGCAACAGGCGGTCCAGCTTGTCTTCCAGGATCATCGACAGCAGCTGGTTGCGGTCCGAGCTTTCCACGCCATGGCGGTAGTTGTGCGCTTCGTCGACCAGCACCAGGTTGAAACGCGGCAGCATGCGGTGCAGGGCCAGCGCCCATTGCTCCTTGAGCCGGCGCTTGAAATCGCGGATCGCGGCCGGTGTGTCGGGCAAGCGGGCCAACTCGGCGCGCATGACCTCCACCTGCGCGCCGTGCTGGGGCAGCCTGTGCGCGAACACGTCGAGCGCCGCGCCCAACTGATCGATGCTGTTGCTGAGCGCCAGGCTGAAGGCCGTGGTGCAGATGAAGTAGTCGCGCGCGCTGTCGGTCGCCACCGCCTGGAACAGGTCGGCCAGCGATTCGCAGTTGCGGTAGGGCGCGGCGGGCGCCTGGCCGAAGCCCTTCACGATGCCGTCGCGGTGGTGGTAATTGGTCTTGATGAAGCTGTGGTAGTCCTTGTGCCATTTGTCGCGCACATTATTCTTGGGCAGCAGGTAGAGCACGCGCAGGTCGGGCTTGAAGCGGCGCATCATGGCCACCACGCCCAGCCCGATATAGGTCTTGCCCATCCCGACTTCGTCGGCCAGGTAGGCCACGCCATGGTGCGCCAGCATATTGTGCAGGGCGACCGCGCCCTTCAGCTGCTGGCAGGCCAGGTCCTTGGAGACGTCGGCGCTGCCGCCGAAGTCGATCAGCTGCCGGGCAATCGACAGGTCAATGGTCTGCATGGGGCTCCTGGCTGGCCGGTACGGGAAGGATGAACATGCGCTTGATCCAGCCCAGGAATTTTTCCCGGTCTTCGATCGCGGCGAAGGCCGGTCCGTCTTCCTCGGCCCGGATGCGCTCGCGCACCGATGCGGCCAGCGCGCCGTCGCCGCGCGCGTGGAGGGCGAGCAGCTCGTCCATGCCGAGCAGGGTCAGGTAGCGCACCACCGGGTTGGACGCGGCATCCGGCGCCGGCTCGTCCAGCGCGCGCAGGATGCCGCGCAACGAGTCGGGCTGGTCGCCGTCGAGGTAATAGGCCAGCTCGCGCGGATGCGTCGCCAGGCGCCGCCCCAGGCGCCAGAAGGCCCCGTTCACCTGCGAGAACTCGGCGAAGAAGCTGTCTTCCACGGCCGCATCGGGCAGCGACGGCAGGAACTCGAGGCTGTCGTCCAGGGAGCCGATGCGGCGCTGCAGCCGGGCCATCAGGCCGGCGTAGGCGGCGGCGCGGCTGGCCGGGTGCATCTCTTGCAGGATGCGCAGCACTTCCTGCAGGCTCAGGGGCGGCAGGATGCTGGGGCGGCAGTACACGTGGCGCTGGGTGACCATGAGGTCGCGCTCCGCGCTGGACTTGCCCTCTGCCTGCCAGTGCGCGCGCACCAGCGAGGTGTGGCGCAGCTGCTCGCGCAAAAAGGGGGAGTCGAGCCAGGCGGTCTCGCCGTGCAGCACCACCTGCAAGGGCTCGCCACCCTCGCGGCGGTGCAGGAACAGGACGCCGCTGCGTGGGCAGCGCGCTTCCAGTCGTCCCGCGAGCCAGTCGTAGGCCAGGAATACGGGCGGGAAGCGCAGCTCACCCTCTTGCGGCGTCGGTGCTTCGAGCGCCATCGATTCGGCATAGCCTTGCGCGCCGGCTTCCTTGCCCAACAGGGCGCTGCGATCGAGGCCGGTGAGCAGGAAGCCCGCTTCGACGTTGGCGAACATCGCCTGGTGGCTGAAATTGACGGAACCGACGAACAGCCAGTCGTTGCCGCCATAGATCTTGGCATGCAGCTTGCGATAGCCGCGTTCCTCGGGGCTGGCGGCGTCCGGCAGCTTGAACGCCTTGCGGACCGCGGGATGCCAGTCGCACCAGCGCAGGTGACGTTGCATTGCGCTGTAAAAGTCTTCGGTGACCGTCGCCACCAGGTTGACGTCGCGCGGCAGCAGCAGCGTCACGCCGCGCGCGAAGCGCTGCAGGAAGGCGAGGATGCGTGCGTTGTCGTGGTCCTGGGCGAAATAGGGACTGACGATTTCCAGCGCGCCGTGCGCCACCGGCGCCAGGAAGTCGGGGAAGGCGCCGGCATGCGGCAGCGAGAAATACAGGCTGCAGCCCGGATGCGGCGCGGAGGGCGACCATTGCGCGAGCAGCGCGCGCAAGGCTTCCAGCACCGGCAGGGCGCCCTGCGCCAGGTACCAGTCGACGGCCGCGCGCAGGGGGCCGAGGATGTTGGAGGGAGCGGCGTCGGCGTTCAGTTCGACCCAGTGCCCCACCTCGATGTTCTCCCACCAGCCGGCCTTGGACAGGTTGAAGGACCCCGCGCAGACGACCAGCGCGGGCCGTCCGCCGTCGTCGACTTCGATCAGGGCCAGCTTGGCATGGTGGCAGGCGCCGTCGACCTGCAGCGGCAGGTAGTCGACTTCCAGGCGCGCGGCCTGGGTCGGCGTGAACACCGGCGCGTCGTAGGCGACCCCGAAGCGTCCGCCGCTGGCGCCCATCAGCGCCTGCAGCTGCTGGTAGCGCAGCGGCTCGGCGCTCGACAGTCCCGGACTGTCCAGCAGCAGCGGCAGCACTTCCAGCTCGAAGAAATCCGGTTCCAGGCAGTACGTGGAAAAGAAGGCGCGCGTCACCGGACGGCCCTTGATCGCCGCCTGGAAGCCTTCGCTGATGGTCATGTGCCTCATTGGCGGCCCTGGCTGGCGATGGTGAGGAAGGAGGCGAGGAAGTAGCTGTGATGCCAGCCGCCGTCGCCGACAGCGAATGCTTGCAGTCCCCGCGGGCTGTCGCTGCGCACGCGGACCACGAGCCGCTGGCCGGTGTCGATCTCGACCCAGGCCGCACCGCCGCGCAGGGCCATGACCCGCTTGTTCTGGGCCAGGACCGCGTGGATCACGTCCTTGGGGCGGCCGGCGACGCAGGCGTCATGGAAGTCCGCAAGAAAGTCGCGGTGCGGGAGCTCGGGCAGCTGGCGCCAACTGTCGCCTGGCGCGATGCCGACCAGGGCAGGGGCCAGCTCGCCGGCCAGCTTCTGCAACGGGGTGTCGGCGTGCGATTGCAGCCAGCTCATGGCCTGGTCGGCGCGCCTCAGTACGGGATCGAGCTCATGGATCTGGGTCATGACCGCAAGCATCTGCGGACTGGCGTCGCTCTCCCCGAGCAGCCAGGCGCGGAACAGGTCCAGGCTGTCCTCGCCGTTGGCGTCCAGGTAGGCGGTGGCCAGCGCATACAGCTCGCCCTGGAGCACGCAATCCTTTTGCCGCGCCAGCAGGGCCTCGACCGCGGCCGCGCGCAGCGCCGGGTCGCGCAGCATGGCGTCGAAGGCCGGCGCCAGCCGTACGATCTCCGCCTTGCCGACCTGCTCGCGCGAGGCCAGCAAGGCCAGCGTGTTCCAGTGGTCGTCGCCGAAGCTGGCGACGATCCGGCCCAGCAGGGCCTTGCCGGCGACCGTCGGCCGGCGCCGGTGACCCTCGATCAGGCCGACGCTTTCAAGCGCCGTCGAGTACAGGCCCCACAGGCCGTAGCCGGCCTGGTCGGCCAGCAACTGGGCGTCTTCACCCTTGCCGAGGCGGACGCTCCCGGTCGCGAAGTTGCTGCGTGCTCGGCTCACGCCCAGCAGGCCGTTGTTGACCTCGCGCTGGGCCAGCCGCAGGTAGGCGCCCATCTGCTCGCAGCGCAGATAGCGCTCCTGCACGTCGGCCTCCCTGGCCGGGAGGTTGGCGAACTCGCAGCACAGCAGGGCGACGATGAAGTTGTCGAGGCTGCTGGTCACGGTCGTCAGGTTGCCGACGAGCTTGCGGCCCATATGGCTCCAGGTGGCCTCGGCGCCCAGTGGGTCGCGCGAACCCTTGGGACGGGCGCGTTCGTCGAAGGCGGAAAAAATGGTGAGCATGAAAAGGATGGCGGCCGGAGGCCAGCGGGCTTGGTCGGGAAGAGGGCGCGGAGCGATACTGGAATTTCCAAATTGAAACTAAACTGTAGCATGTTCCAGTTCTTTTTGGACAGTCCTCGAGGTGGTTCAGCCGCGGCCGATGAGCGAGGCGATGAGGTTGCCGTAGCCCACGTTGCGCAGCCGTTCGTCCCTGGTAATGTTCGAGCGTGGATCGTAATGGGCGACGATGCGCAGGCGTTCGTCGCGGCCGGTCTGGCGGCCGTCGGGAGCGGTGTCGATGTAGCCGATGATGCGGTGGCGCGCATCCTTGAGGATCTGGCGGGACATGGCGGGTTCCTGTGCTGGGAAAGCCCATAGTGTCCATGTGGATGCGACGGATTGCGTCGCGCGGGGGAATTGCTTACACGGCGGCGGCCTGCTGCGGTCCGCCGCCGGTCGTAACGCAGGGCGGGTCAGGACACCTTGCGTGGTGGCGCGGCGTCGGCCACCATCTCCATCACCGAATTACGCTTGTCCAGCAAGTGCAGCGAGAGGATCGCCGCCAGGCGCTTGCCGTCGCGGGCCTCGAGCGCCTCCATCATCTGGCGGTGTTCTTCGATGGCCTGGTCCCATTTTTCGGGGACGATATTGGACTTGAGCCGCAAGGACTGCAGCCGCCGGTTCATGTTCAGGTAAGTGTGGTGGAGGACCGAGTTACGCGCGGCTTCGGAGATCTTGTTGTGGATCGCCTGGTTGCGGCTGTAGTAGCCGGGCAGGTCGCCCTGTTCGCGGCAGGTCAGCATCGCATCGTGCAGCGCCCGGATCTCGGCGACTTCCTCGGGCGTGATCCGTTCGCAGGCATGTTCGCCCGCGAGGGCTTCGAGGCCGCTGACGAATTCGAAGGTCTCCCAGACTTCTTGCTGCGACATCTTGTAGACCGACGCGCCGCGATTCGGCGAAATCTCTATCAGGCCCTCGGCGGCCAGCGCTTTCAACGCTTCGCGCAAGGGCGTGCGCGAAATGCCCATGGTTTCGCACAGTTCGCGCTCGTTGAGTTTCATTCCGGGAGGGAACACAGACTCGACGATCATCCGGCGCAGGTGGGAAACCACCGTGTCGTGCAGGTGCTGCCGGGCCAGCTTCGGGAGAGCGGGCGCTGCTACGCCGCGATCCGAAGCTGGATCACCTTTCGAGTCTTGCATCAGTGTCTCCACTTCCATAGTTTTGGAGGAATTTTATCATTCGGCCGTATTTGCATAGCTGAAAGCAGCCTTAACTTCTCGAAAATAATGATCTGTCATGCATAGGCGGGTGCTGCTGCATGTTTCATTTCTGCAACAAAGCTGGGTGCGCAACGAGGCCTGGCATCTGCCGCCATTCGATTTGACCAAGTGTCAAAGGCGTCGCTCGTGGCGCGCGCCCGCCACGTCGGGGCTCCGACACGCTATCGCATTTTTCTGCCATTCAAGCGAAGGGTGGGTCCGCATTTCCCAGCGACTATAAACATGGGGCCGATGCGAGCGACCCAGTCAAATCAAGGTATCCCGCCGCGCCCGTCTCGCAAATCAGAAGATTCTAAAGGTTCTGAAAGTTCGAAAGGACAATTCTAGCAGCTGGCGCAGCTGCCTGTGTTGTGACTCTTGGTATCTCCGTGATAGTTGCCGTGAGTGGCTTGGCGGACCGATGGCGCCGCCGGGAACGTCGGATGTCTGAAAAATTTCTCTATAGAAATTACCTATCTCGGGTATTGGGGATTGGCATACCCCCTTGGTTATTGGTACTATGTATCTTGCATTTTGCATACAAAATACATTCTTCACATTGAGAGAGAGACTTCATGTCCGACGATCAGCAATCCCCATCGCGGCGGCGCCTCATCAAGAGCCTGGTGTTCGTGCCCATGGGCGCGGGCGCGGCGGCAGCCATCCACCAGGGTCTGCCCAACGCCAATGCCACCGCCACCGCGCCTGCGGAAGGCAAGCCGAATCCCTACACGCCCAAGTTCTTCAACGCGAAGGAATGGAAATTCGTGATCGCCGCGGTCGATCGCCTGATTCCGCATGACGAACACGGCCCAGGCGCCGTCGAGCTCGGCGTGCCCGAGTTCATCGATCGCCACATGCAGTCGCCGTACGCGTCCGGCAGCATCTGGTACATGCAGGGCCCGTTCCTGGAAGCGACCGCCGAGTTCGGCTACCAGGGCAAGCTGGCGCTGAAGGACATCATCCGCGTCGGCATCGCCAACGTCGATGCGCATTGCGCCAAGACCTATTCGGGCAAGGCGTTCGCCGACCTCGACGTGCGCATGCAGGAAGCGGTCCTCAAGGACCTCGAAGGCGGCAAGATCAAGCTCGCCGATATTTCGTCGAAGACCTTCTTCGCCGACTTCCTGGCCGAGACCCGCGCCGGCTACTTCTCCGATCCTAGCCACGGCGGCAACAAGGACATGGGCGCCTGGAAGATGATCGGTTACCCCGGCATGCGGGGCGACTACCTGGAGTGGGTGAAGATTCGCGACAAACCGTATCCGCTGGGACCGGTGGACCTGGCAGGACGGAGGGGATAAGAGAATATGGCAATCGTAAAAGAGAAAAAAGACGTCGTCATCGTCGGCGCCGGCTGGGTCGGCGCCATCATGGCCAAGGAATTGACGGACGCAGGCCTGAACGTGGTCATCCTGGAACGCGGCCCTGATCGCGACACGCAGACCGACTTCGCGTATCCGCGCGTGATCGACGAACTCGAAGGCTCGGTGCACCGCAAATACCTGCAGTCGCTGGCGCAAGAGACCGTGACCATCCGCCACAACCTGAACACCGTGGCGGTGCCGAAGCGCCGCATGGGTTCGTTCAAGCCGGGCACCGGCGTGGGCGGCGCGGGTTCGCACTGGTCGGGCGTGCACTTCCGCGCGCTGCCGGAGGACTTCAACCTGCGCAGCACGATGGAGCAGCGCTACGGCAAGAAGATCATGCCGGAAGGTATGTCGATCCAGGACTTCCCGGTCACCTATGAAGAGCTGGAACCGCATTTCTCGCACTTCGAATACGTGTGCGGCACCTCGGGCAAGGCTGGCGTGTTGAACGGCAAGGTCGTCGAAGGCGGCAACCCGTTCGAAGGCTCGCGTTCGCGCGAATACCCGCTGGGACCGAATCCGGACTACCTGGGCGGCGAGATGTTCTACAAGGCGGCGCGCGAAATGGGTTACCACCCGTTCCCGATCCCGGCCTCGAACACCTCGGCCAGCTACGTCAATCCGTACGGCTGCCAGATGGGCCCATGTAACTTCTGCGGCTTCTGCTCGGACTATGGCTGCCTGAACTACTCGAAGGCCAGCCCGAACATCAACATCTTCCCGGTGCTGCGCGGCCGCAAGAATTTCGAGATGCGCACGCTCGCCCAGGTGCTGAAGGTGAACCTGACGGCGGACGGCAAGATGGCCACCGGCGTGAACTACCTCGACGCCGGCGGCCAGGAATGCGAACAGCCGGCGGACATCGTCATCCTGGGCGCGTTCTCGCTGTATAACGTGCACCTGATGCTGATCTCGAAGATCGGCCCGGCCTACGACCCGGTCACCAAGACCGGCACCGTCGGCAAGAACTACTCGTACCAGAACCTGAACCGCGTCTCGCTGTTCTTCGACAAGAACGTGCACGCCAACCAGTTCATGGGCATCGGCGGCGGCGGCACGACCTTCGACGACCTGAACGGCAACCGCAACGATCCGACCAAGTCGGGCTTCGTCGGCGGCGGCGTCATCTGGGCGCGCCAGCCGGGCGGCGGTCCGGTGCGCGGCATCGCGACCGCGCCGGGCGTGCCGAACTGGGGCAGCGACTGGAAGAAGGGCGCCAAGGACGCGATGCGTCACTCGTTCTACTACGAAGTGCAGGGCTCCTGCATGGCGTACGACGACGCCTACCTCGACCTCGATCCGAACTACAAGGATGCCTTCGGCCGTCCGCTCTTGCGCATGACCTTCGACTGGCACGACAACGAGATCGCGGTGTCGGCCTACCTGGTCGACAAGGCGCAGGAGATGTGCAAGGTCCTGAACCCGCTGGCGACCAAGGGCGATGCCAAGAAGCCGGGCACGCACTACAACATCAACCAGTACCAGAGTACCCACACGGTCGGCGGCGCCATCATGGGCGACAACCCCAAGACCTCTGCGCTGAACAAGTACCTGCAGTCGTGGGACGTGCCGAACGTGTTCGCGCCCGGCGCCAACGCCTTCCCGCAGAACAACGGCTACAACCCTACCGGCATGGTGGGCGCGCTGGCTTACTGGTGCGCGAAAGCGATCCGGGAGCAGTACATCAAGAACCCGGGCCCGCTGGTGCAGGCATAAGAGGACGAACACATGACCAAACAAAAACCTGTCAAGAAAATCGTCCTCGGTCTCGCCATCGCCGGCGCGGTGGTCTTTGCCGGCGCCTACGGCTATGCCGTGGCGCCGACCGAGACCCGCAAGATCGAACCGGGTCCGCAGCTGGCGAACCTGGCGCCCGGCGTCAAGCCGGATGCAGGCCTGATCGAGAAGGGCCGCTATGTCGCCACCGCCTCCGACTGTATCGCCTGCCACACGGCGCCGGGCGGCAAGGAGTTCGCCGGCGGCCGCGTGATCCAGTCGCCGATCGGTAATATGTACGCGACCAACGTCACGCCGGACAAGGAAACCGGCATCGGCAACTACTCGCTGGACGATTTCGATCGCGCGGTCCGCCACGGCATCGTGCCGAGCGGCGGCACCCTGTACCCGGCGATGCCGTTCCCGTCGTATGCCCGCATGAGCGACGACGACATGCGTGCGCTGTACGCCTACTTCATGCACGGCGTCGAGCCGGTCAAGCAGGCCAACCGCGACAACGAGATCAGCTGGCCGCTGTCGACCCGCTGGCCGCTGGGCATCTGGCGCAAGACCTTCGTGCCGGTGCAGGGCCCGATGGACCTGACGAAGTATTCGGACCAGAAGATCGCCCGCGGCGCCTACCTGGTGCAGAGCCTGGGCCACTGCGGCAGCTGCCACACTCCGCGTGCGGCGACGCTCAACGAGCTGGCGCTGGACGAATCCGGTCCGGAATACCTGGCCGGCGGCCCGCTGATCGATGGCTGGCTGGCGGTCAACCTGCGCGGCGACAAAGTCGACGGCATGGGTAACTGGACTGCGCAGGACATCGTCGACACGCTCAAGACCGCCCGTAACAAGCACTCGGGCGTGCTGGGCGAGCCGATGCAGGACGTCGTCAAGCACAGCACCCAGAACATGACCGACGATGACCTGATGGCGATGGCGCTCTACATCAAGAGCCTGCCGGAGAGCGGCAACAAGAAGGCCTCCTTCGCCGCCAGCGACGCCACCGTGCAGAAGATCATGCAGGGCAACGACAGCGAACGCGGCGTCCAGCTCTACCTGGACAACTGCGCGGCCTGCCACCGCGTGGACGGCAAGGCGGCCGGCGACGTGTTCCCTGCGCTGCCGGGCAACCCGACCGTGCTGCAGGAAGACGCCACCTCGCTGATCCGCGTGATCCTGGCCGGCGCCCGCCTGCCGTCGACCCACACGGCGCCGTCTGACCTGGGCATGCCGGGCTTCGCATGGCGGTTGTCGGACGAAGAGACCGCGCAGCTGGTGACTTTTGTCCGTAACAGCTGGGGCAACCAGGCTTCGCCGGTCGGCGCGGCCGAAGTCGCCAAGGTGCGCAAGCTGGTCAAGGAGCACGAGTTGCATACGGCGGACAAGGGCGATACCAAGCACTGATCCGTAGGTGACGGCGGCGCCGTCGGTACCCGTCACATTGACGGGGGCCGGCGGCGCCGTTTTTTTTTAGTGGACGTAGGCCGAGGCCTTGATGGGGGAGTGGATTGCCGTAGCCGGTGCCGCTTGCCCGGCGAACAGCTTCGCTTCCGACAATGGCGCCGGATCGATCCAGTCATCGATATTGAAATCGCGCCGTATATACCCCCAGTCGAGCAGGAATTCCTTCTGCGAGGCCAGTCCCGCCAGCCGGATCGGATCGAGGGCCGGCGTCAGGCTGCGGTGCAGGGCGGGGCCGAGCGCGCCGGTGACGTCGAGCGCGGTGTAGCCCGGGTTCTCGAGGGCCGCCAGCCGGGCCACTTCATCCGGATGCTCGCGCGCCCAGGCGCCCGCGCGTAGCAGCACGCCCAGGTAGCGGCGCACGATGCCGGGATGGCGCGCCAAAAAATCGCGGTCGACCGTGATCGGCCGCGGCGTGCCGTTATTGACCCGCTGCAGCGGGTCTTCCAGCCGGTTCAGGTCGGCGACCACGCGCAAGGACGGGTCGCGGGCCGCGGCATGGCCCTGGGCGCCGCGCAGGAATACCGCATCCACATAGCCCGACTTCAGCGCATCGAGTTCGATGTCGCGGCCCGGATCGCGTTGCGGGAACTCGAAATCGGGCGACTCGATATGCGTCCAGCGTGCGCGGCGCGGATCGAGTCCGGCAGCGCTCAATGCGGTGGCGAAGCCCCGTTGGGCGCTCGCGCGGTGGATGTCGATCAGGGCGCGCCGGCGCAGCGGCAGTCCGAGACGCTTCGTTTTCAGGTCGGCCAGGGTCTGGATGCCGCTGCCCTCCTGTACCAGGATGCCCTGGTATTCGTCGACCCAGGTGATGCCGATCACCACCGCGCCCTGGCCCTCGGAGCGGGCCCACAGCGCCGGCACATTGCCGCCTTCTCGGAACAGGCCGGTCTGGCCATGATGGTAATAGGACAGGCGGATGTCGCGGCTGGCCGCGTCTTCCAGCGAGCGCAGCGAGGTGGCGCCGCCGTCGAATTCGGCGTGCAGCCAGCCCTTGCCGACAGCCAGGCCGGTGGCGGTGGCGCCGCCCCGGTGGCTGTACCAGAGCTGGATCGGGGAGTGCAATGGTGATGTCATGTGTTGTATCCAGGTTGTCGTATCCACAGTCAGAGCAAGCGCCGGGCCAGCGCAAATTGAGTGCCGATTGCTGCTTTTTGCGCAGCTTTTGCTGGCTGGCGCGCAGTTTCGGCGCAGTTTCGAATGCGTCGGGCGTGGATATGCGTAATCCGGATAAGCTTGCGTCGGACAATTCGTTCGCAGCGCGGCCGCGCACGACTATAGTCGGGACATGAACCTGACCGCCCCCTACGTACCACCCGAATTCGCGCGCAACGCCCAGCTCGCGCGCGGCGGCCCGGACGCCGAGCCGCTGGTGGCGTTCACCGACGCGCCCAAGACCAGCCTGCTGGTGCGGGCCACCGCCTTCGTGTTCGCCGACCCGCGCTCGCGCGCGCTGCAAGAGATGATCGAGCGCGTGGCGCCCAGCGAGGCCACCATCCTCGTCACCGGCGAAACCGGCACCGGCAAGGAGCTGATCGCGCGCCACGTGCACGCGCTGAGCCGCCGCAGCGGCGGCAAATTCGTGGCAATCAACTGCGGCGCGTTTTCCGAGACCCTGATCGAGAGCGAATTGTTCGGCTACGAAAAGGGGGCCTACACCGGCGCCGCGCAGGGCAAGGCCGGCTGGTTCGAGACCGCCAACGGCGGCACGCTGTTCCTCGACGAGATCGGCGACCTGCCGCTGCCGATGCAGGTCAAGCTGCTGCGCGTGCTGCAGGAGCGCGAAGTGGTGCGCCTCGGTTCACGCCAGACGGTGCCGATCGACGTGCGCCTGATCGCCGCCACCAACGTCGACTTGGCCGAGGCCGTGCGCGCTGGGCGCTTTCGCGAAGACCTGTATTACCGCCTGCAGGTGATCGCGCTGCCGCTGCTGCCGCTGCGCGAACGGCCCGGCGACGTGATGCCGCTCACGCGCCACTTCGTCCAGGTCTATGCCGAGCGCCTGCACCTGGGCGAGGTGAGCCTGTCGCCAGACGCCGAACTGGCCCTGCGCCAGTATCCGTGGCCCGGCAATATCCGCGAACTGGAAAACGTGGTGCACCGCGCGCTGCTGGTGTGCCGCAATGGGCGGGTTACTCCTGCCGACCTGAGCCTGTCGCCGTTGATGCAGGCGCCTGTGAGTGCGCCGGCTCCACCGGTGTACTTCGCGCCGCCCGCGCCTGTATCTGCTCCAACGCCAGAACCCGAGCCACCTACCGCCGTCGCCTGCGAATCCGAGCGCTTCCAGGCCGCCTGGCAGGCGCTGCTCGACTCGGGCGAGCAGATCACCTTCGAGGCCCTGCAACTGCAGCTGGTGGTGGCTGCCTGGGAGAGCAGCGACCGCAACCAGCTGCGCACGGCGCGCTACCTGAACATCAGCCGCAACGTGCTGCGTACCTATCTGAAGAAGGCCGGCGTCCTGGCCTGACGCCGGCCGGGCTTTCTCAAGCCGCCAACTGCTCCCGGCTGTCCAGCAGCGCGCGCGCCGCCGCCAGCGGCCGGGCGTCGGCCCAGGCGCGCACGTCGACGTCGCGGTCGAGGAAGCCGTGGACCAGCTGGAAGTTCTTCTGCTGTTCGAACAGAGCCAGGCGTTCTTCGGCCAGGTCGGGCGCCAGGGCGGTATGGAAGCCGTCGCGGTAGGCGGCGGCCACGGCGTCGCCGCTGGCCTGGGTCTCGAGCTGCAGGATCGCCAGCACATCGTCCCGGTGCTGGGCCGCCCAGTCGGCGGCGCGCAGCGTCTGCGCCAGGAAGCGGGTCAGCAGGTCGAAATGGCGCTCCAGGAATTCGCGGTGCACGGTGATCGGCCGTGGCGTGCCGTTGTTGACGCGGTGGCGGCGCTGGGGCAGGGCGTCGAGATCGATGCCGACTTCGACGCCGGCCGCGCGCGCCGCCTCCACCGCCGCCGCGCCTTTGACGTAGACCGCATCGACGTCGCCGCGCACCAGGGCCGCGATGCCTTGCCACAGGCTGGCGCCGGGGGCGGCGCCCGGCGGCGTCGCCTCGGGGCTGCCCACTTCTTCCAGGATAACGTCGGCCAGCCCCAGGCCGACGCTGGCCAGTGCCCCATGGTAGCCCGCCAGGCTCATGCCGCGCGCAATGCTCCGTCCGCGCCGGTTCCATGCGAGATCGTCGCGGCGAAACACCGGCAGCGCCAGGCGCTTGCCTTTCAGGTCGCGCGGGCTGCGGATGCCGGAGCCGGGCCGCACCAGGATGGTTTGCCATTCGTCGATCCAGGTCAGGCCGACCAGGCGGGTGTCGGCGCCTTGCGCGCGCGCCGGCAGGGCCAGCAGGTTGCCGCCTTCGCGGATCAGCGTGCTCAAGCCGTGGTCGTAGTGGTGGCGCGCCAGCTCGCCGCCGGTCTCCTGCAAGGTCTTGATGGCGATACCGTCGGCGGCGAATTCCTCGTCCAGCCATCCCAGCTTGTAGGCCAGGCCGGTGGCGGTGGGGACGGGACATCGGGTAAACCAGATCGTATCAATGCTCATGCGCGTCAGCTCCTTCGGTGGGCAGGCCAGACGGCCCGGTGCAGGTCTGGAATGCAGGAAGCGTGCCGGAGCCAGGCCGCGCCGGATTGCTGTTTTCGGCGCAGCGCTGATGTTGCGGCAGCACCGGTTGCTCGATCGGCAGTCGTCAAGCGGTGAAAGAAGGTGGCACGTGTCTTGCGCAGTAGAAGCCGACGTCGTCCCATTCCATCATCGAGGAGAGAAGATGAGTACCCAAGCAAATAGCCTGAACCAGCTCGACACCCTGTGGTACACCCGCTGCCCGGTGCCGACCGCACTCGGCATCGCGGTGCAGCAGGGCTGGCTCGAAGAAACGCTGGCCGCCCGCGGCACCGCGGTCAAGTCGCTGCGCGAGTCGGACCAGCGCGCCGTGCGCGAGTCGCATTTCGACCATACCCTGCAGAACTCCGTGCGCCACGGCGGTAATATTCCGGCGCTGTGGGCGCGCGCCGCGGGCAGCGCGACGCGGCTGATCGGCCTGTCCTGGGCCGACGAGACCCAGCGCATCCTGACCTTGCCGACCAGCGGCATCCGCACCCCGCGCGACCTCAAAGGCCGACGCTTCGGCCTGCCCAAGTGGATCAACGCCCAGATCGACTTCGCCCGCGCGCAAGCGATCCGCGGGCTGGAAAACGCCTTGCGCCTGGATGGGCTCGAGGTCAGCGACGTGGAGCTGGTCGACTTCGTGATCGAACAGGGCCAGAGCGAGGCGCCGGCCGAGCGGGTGGCCGGCACCAATGTCTTCGGTGGCCAGCGCCGTAGTGGCGGCCAGGCGGCCGAGCTGGTGGGCCTGCTGCGTGGCGAGGTCGATGCGATCTTCCTGAAGGGCGCCATCGCGGCCCAGCTGGCGCAGCTGTTCGGCCTGCACACGGTGATCGATACCGGCGTGCATCCGGAGCCGCTGGTGCGCTCGAACAACGGCACGCCGCGTGCGCTGACGGTCGACAGCCACCTGGTCGAGCAGCATTTCGACGTGGCGGTGGACATCGTCGACCAGGTGCTGCGCGCCCAGGAGTGGGCGCGCGCCAACCCGGGCGATACGCGCCGCTTCCTGGCGCGCGAATCGAATACCAGCGAGTACTGGGTGACGGCGGCCTATGGGCAGGATGCGCACCAGCGGCTGGATACTTCGCTGTCGGAAGCGAACATCGCCGGCCTGGAGGACTTCGCCGACTTTCTGCTGCGCTGGGAATTCCTGCCGGCTGCGGTCGACGTGCGCGGCTGGATCGATGCGCGGCCGTTCGGCGCGGCGCTGGCGCGCCGCCTGCGGGCGGCCTAGAGCGCTCTTAGAGTACCGTGACGGCCTGCGCGAAGTCCAGGCGCGGGCCGCGCGGACGCAGCGATTCCGGGTCGCCGTAGCCGAGGTTGACGAGGAAGTTGGCGCGATGGCGTCCGTCCGCGAAGAACTCGCGATTGACGGCATCCGCGTCGAATCCCGACATCGGACCGGTGTCCAGGCCCAGGGCCCGCGCGGCAAGGATCAGGTAGGCGCCCTGCAGCGCGGCATTGCGCTGCGCCGTCGATTCGAGTAGCGCCGGGTTGGCGTCGAACAGCGCCTTGGCGTCGTAGACGGGGAATTGCTCGGGCAAGTGCTCGTGAAAGCGCAGGTCCTGGGCCACGATCACGACCGCCGGCGCCGCCAGGGTCTTGTCGCGGTTGCCCGATGACAGTGCTGGAGCCAGGCGCTCCTTCGCCTGCGGCGACTGCAGGATGACGTAGCGCGCCGGTTGGGCGTTGAAGGCGGTCGGGCCCCATTTCAGCAGGTCGTACAGTGCCGCGATGGTTTCGCGCTCGACCGCGCGCGGCAGGAAGCGGCTGTAGGTGCGGGCGCTGCGAAACAGCTGGTCGAGGGCAGCGTCGTTCAGTGGTGAGGACAAGGTCGTTACTTCCGGGTTGGGTGAAGGGAACGTCACTCGCACGCAAGAAGCGCTCCAGCCGCGTCTCGCGCTTGCCGCTGCGCGGGATGCAGCATGCTGTCGTTTTGTGGCCAGTGCGTGCGCGCCAGGTGCTGCGTGCGCAGCAGCCTGGCCGTCGGCCGCATGGCATGCATCCTGCTCGACTGGAGCTTACCACTTCACGAGGATCTCTTATGACCACCGAATTCATCTGGCAACTGCCCACCAGCGGCGACGGCCGCTACTCGCAGGGGCAGCGCAGCCGCCGCGGAGAGCGCTCCGCGTCGGGCCACATTCCCTTCACGGAAGGCGTGAGCGATCCGCGCGGCGACCGCTTCAATTACTTCGACTACCTGCACCAGGTCGCGCGCGCCGCCGACATCACCGGCTTCGACGGCGTTCTGGTCCCGCATGACCTGGACGGCGACGAGTCATGGATCGTGGCCGGCTACCTGGCGCGTGGCACCCGGCACCTGCGGCTGATCGCCGGCTTCGATGCGGGCTGGGGTTCGGCAGTCTACGCCGCCAAGAACGCGGTCAGCTTCCAGCGCGCGACGGATGGCCGCTTCGGCTGGCAGATCGTCGGTGGCGCCGACGAGGCGACGCGGCGGCGCCATGCCGACAATGTGCCGCAGCAGGATGTGCTTGCGCGGATCGATGAATTCGTGACCGTCGCGCGTGGCGTGCAGACGAGCGCCCCCTACGACTTCAAGGGGCGTTTCTTCGAGGTGCAGGGCGGGGGCTTCCGTGGTCCTCTGGGCGGGAACCCCTTGCCGCCGGTGTACCTGGAAGGCACATCGGAAGAGGCGCTCGCGCTGTCGGCGCGCCAGGCCGACGTCCACGTATTCGAAGCTGCCCCGGTCGGGGAGCTGCGTGGGCACGTCGCGCGCCTGCGTGAACTGGCCAAGGACCGGCCGCTCGCGATCGGACTGCGCATCGACGTGCTGGCGCGCGAAGACGCCGCGGAAGCGGAGCGCGAGGCCGCGCTCTACCTGGCGCAGAGCGGAGATGAGCGTGCCGAATTCGAGCGCCGCACCCTGGTCGGCAGCTACGCCGAAGTCGAGCAGCGCCTGGCCGAGTATGCCGAGGCCGGCGTCACCAGCTTCGTGCTGGGCGCCACGCCGCATCTCGAAGAAGCATGGCGTTTCGGCGAGCACGTGCTGCCGCGCCTGCGCGCCCGCCTGGGCACCAACCAGGGCGCGAAGCGCCAGGCCGCCTGACACCTACCGCATTCAAGGACATCCATCATGACCATCGATATCTTCTGGCGTATCCCAACCCACGGCGAACCGAGCTCGCACCGCAGCCGCGCGCCGCACCGCGGTGACTGGTTCCCCGGCAACGACTACCTGCGCAATCCCAGCGTCGGCGGCGGCAGCGGCGGTTTCAGCTACATCGACTACATCGCCGAGATCGCCCATGCGGCCGAGATCTCCGGCTTCCAGGGCGGCCTCATCCCGTCCTTTCCGATGACCGACGAGCCGTGGGTGATCTCGAGCCTGCTGGCGCGCGAGACGTCGACCTTCCGGTTCATGATCCCGTTCCAGCCGGGCTTCCTGAACCCGGTGGTGGCGGCGCGCATGACCGCCAGCCTGCAACGCGCCACCGGAGGGCGGGCGCTGTACAACGTGATCACCGGCGGCGGCGGACCGGCGCAGCTGTGGTGGGGCGATTCGGCCGGCCACGACGACCGCTACACCCGCACGACCGAATTCCTCGACATCGTGCGCGGTGTCTGGCGCGGCGGCTCCTTCTCTTACCAGGGCAAGTTCTACCAGGTCGAGGATGCGGGCCTGGCGCATCCGCTGTCCAGCCAGGACTTCCCCGAGATTTACTTCTCCGGCTCGTCCGATGCGGCGCTGGCCTCGGCCTCGAAGCATGCCGACTACTACCTGACCTGGCTCGAACCCTTCGATCAACTGCGCGAGAAATTCGCCAAGGTCAAGGAAAAGACCGACAAGCTGGGACGCAAGATCAAGTGCGCGGTGCGGGTCGACATCGTGGCGCGCGCCACCGAAGAAGAAGCCTGGGCCGAGGTGGCGAAAGGGTTCGCCAATACCGACAAGGCCACACTCGATGCCTTCCTCGGCGTGGATGGCAGCGACTCGGTGGGCGCGGCGCGGCAGCGCGGCAACCGGCCGACCACGGTCAACAGCTACAAGGACTTGATCGTCGAGCCGAATATCTGGTCGGGCTTCAACCTGCTGCGCGGCGGCCAGACCCAGGGCATCGTCGGCAGCTACGAGCAGGTGGCGCAGCGGCTGGACGACCTGGTGCAACTGGGCGCCGACGCCTTCATCCTGGCCAGCACGCCGCATCTGGAAGAAGCCTACAGGGTGGGTGAGGAAGTGTTGCCGCTGGTGCGCGGGCGCGCCGGCCAGCAACTGCTGCGCGCGGTCGGATAGAACCCGTTCATATGACAGGCAAGAAGGCCGGGGCGACCCGGCCTTTTTTTGCTCCTTGCGCGGCACCGCTTCGCGCTGCACTGCACCAATCCCAACACTCGCGCGCGAACTGCTAGCTAATCAACATAAAAATGCCGCGTACCGGCGATTTTCAGCGGGCACGGTGCTTGCGAATAGAACAGCGTCCAACGACTTTTTCTAATAAAGGATGCATATGCGCAGTTCGATCTCTCCTGCCGCCCCGGGGCACACCACCAATCTGAATCCAACCCTGCTGGTACGCGCCATGCGCGCCGCCTTCGCCGTGACGCTCGGCGGCTGCGCCTTCGCCGGCATGGCGCACGCCGCGCTGGAAGACGCTGTCGAAGCGCCAGTGGAGGCAGCTCCTGAGCCCGCGCTGGCGCCAGTGACCCTGCAGACCGTGACCGTGACAGCGCAGAAACGCGAGGGCCGCGCCCAGGACGTGCCCAGCGCGATCACGGTATTGGGCGGAAACGAACTGCTGTCCGAAGGCGTCGGCCGCTCGGCCAGCGAGATCCTGAACTATGTGCCGAACGCCTCGGCCGGCACCCAGCAGCACAGCCGTCCGCGCTGGTGGATCCGCGGCGTCGGCGCCGGCCAGCAGCAGATCGACTTCCCGAACCCGGTCGGTTTCTACCGCGACGACGTCTATATCAGCAATTCGAGCGCGACCGGCTTCCCGCTGTTCGACCTCGAACGCGTGGAAGTGCTGCGCGGTCCGCAAGGCAGCTTGTGGGGCAAGAACACCACGGGCGGCGCCATCAACGTGGTGTCGCGCAAGCCGAGCGCCCAGACCGACGGCTACTTCAAGGCCGACTACAGCAGCCATGATACGGTGCTGCTGCAGGGCGCGATCGGCGGCAGCATCAAGGACGACGTGCTCACCGGCCGCATTTCCTTCCATTCGGAGGAGCAGCACGAGGGCAACTTCAACAACGTGTTCAAGGGCACGAAGGACGGAGAGCTGAAGGACAACGCCCTGCGCGCCCAGCTGCGCGCAAAGATCAACCGCGACTTCACCGCCAACCTGTCACTGCATTACCGCGACTACCAGGTCGACGGCGCGACCACCACGGTGGCCAGCTACGCGGCCAACGGCGTGTACCGCAACGGCTACGTCCCGTCGCGCGACCCGGAGGACGTCAGCAGCAATGCGCCGTCGATCCAGAACATCGAGCAGAAGGGCGCCAACCTGACGCTCGAACATGCGTTCGGCGACTACGCGCTGACCTCGATCACGGGGTATGAAGACTTCGAATCGGACAGCCTGACCGATTCGGACAACTCGCCGCTCGAGATCAGCCGCGGCCGCACCGAGGCGCGCAGTCGCCAGTTCTCGCAAGAGCTGCGCCTGGCCTCGCCCAAGGGCGACCGCATCAACTGGGTCGGTGGCCTGCATTATTTCAGGGAGACGATCGATTCGGATTCCTCGGTGGCGCGCCTGCCGGAACCGATTGCCGGAGCATTCCTGCCAAGCACCCAGCCGGTGGGCTTCAACAACACCGTCTACGAGCACAAGACGCGCAGCTTCGCCGCCTTCGGCAGCGCCACCGTCGACTTCACCGAGCGCCTGCTGGCCACCATCGGCCTGCGCTGGACCACCGAAACCAAGGACCTCGACCTGCGCCGCATCCAGGCGGCGTCGAACACGATCAACTTCGGCAGCGCTGACAACTGGTGGAACACCCTCGTCGGCGGCAATTTCGGGGCGCCGGCGGTGGCCCGCAATAACTTCACGTCGAACCCGTCGACCACCTGGCGCGCCTGGACCTACGACTTCACGCCGCAGTACAAGATCGACGAGAACAAGCGCGTCTATTTCAAGTACGCGCACGGCATCAAGTCGGGCGGCTACAACACCAGCGCCGCCGACGTGCGCGCGCTGAACACGGTGGAGCCGGAAGAACTCGATTCGTACGAGGTCGGCTTGAAATCCGAATGGCTGGGCCGGCGCCTGAACCTGAACGTCAACCTGTTCTACTACGATTATCAAAAGGTCCAGGTCAACATCACCGGCATCTACAACGGCGACCCGACCCAGACCGTGAACTACCTGCAGAACGTCGACCGCGCCCACGTGTATGGCGCCGAGTTCGAGCTTGAGGCGCGACCTACCGAAGCGCTGCACCTGCAGGCCAGCGTCGGCCTGCTGCGCACCCAGTTCGACCGCTTCGAGATCCAGAACGGCGGCGGCAGCCGCAATGGCAACGAGTTCGTGCGCTCGCCGCACGTGACGGCGCTGCTGGCGGCAGACTACAAGGTCCCGCTGGCCAATGGCGGGCGGATCGTGTTCGGCGTCGACAGCCACTACACCGGCAAGCAGTTCTACTTCGTCGATCCACAGCTCGACTCTCGCTACCTGCTGAACCAGAGCGGCTACACGCTGACCAATGCCCGCGCCATCTATACCGCGCCGGGCGGCCAGCACGAGTTCCGCGTCTATGCCGACAACATCACCGACAAGGTCTATAAAAACCACTCGCTGACAGCGTTCGTGCCGGGCACCACCAACGGCGATGTCGTGTACTGGGCGCCGGGCCGGCGGGTTGGCGGATCGTACACCTACCACTTCTGATCAGCACACCCTTGTTGGCGCAGCAGCAGTGCGGCAGGCCGCCGCTGCTGCGCAGCCAACAGTTGCCGCTCCCAGGAGCTGGCACACGTCTTGCAAACCTTTGACTATCGAACCACCAGACACCGGAGAACAACCATGAGCGACATCCTCGAAGCAGTCAAACCCGACACCACCAGCCGCCTGAGCGAGAAGGTCCTGGCCTTCGTCGAACAAACCCGCAAGGACGCCCAGCGGGCGTTTTCCGCCCTGCGCGAGACCGGCAGCCTGACGGCCTTCGGCACCGTCGGCTTCGTCGAACGGGTGCCGGGCGAAGACCTGGTGGTCATCGTCAACGACCCGGGCCCGTTCCGCAAGGGCGAGCCGCTGGTGGCCACCGTCGCCGGGCTGGATGGCACGGTCCACGCCGGCGACAACAAGGGCGGCGGCGGGGCGGGGCGCTACCTGAAGCTGTTCAATACCCACCCCGACGTGACCACCATCTCGCACGTGCATTCGCCGGCGCTCGGCGCCTGGGCCCAGACCCACCGCACGCTGCCGATCCGTTACGTGCCGGTGCAGCGCTTCCAGCTGATCCGCGAGATCCCGATCTACATCGACCGCCGCCAGCCAGAGGTCGACTTCATCCTCGATGAAATCGCGAAGAACCCGTATGCGACCGCGATCCTGGAAGCCAATGGCGGCTCCACCGTATGGGGTAAGGGGGGCTTGCTCAAGACGGCAGAGTTCATCCTGCTGCTGGAAGAAGGGGCCAAGATCCAGATCGCGGCCGAGGCGGTGGGCGGCTCGCGCGATTTCGGCCCCGGCGTCCT
This sequence comes from Massilia oculi, assembly GCF_017582745.1. GTDB lineage: Bacteria > Pseudomonadota > Gammaproteobacteria > Burkholderiales > Burkholderiaceae_D > Telluria > Telluria oculi_A. The sequence continues at coordinate 31,975 of NZ_JAFVIM010000015.1, read as the reverse complement.
GCTGCAGCAGTGGAAGATGAGCAAGCTGATCGACCAGGCGCGTTCGCTGTCGCTGCTGCCCGCGACCGACCTGTAAGGAGCCGACCATGCCTGTTCCACCATTCTCGCAGCGGCGCCGCCTGGTCGGACTGTCGGCCGCGCTGATGCCGGTGCTGTTGTCCGCCAACGGCGCCCGCGCCGCCGAACCCTTGCCGCCCGCGGTGCGGATCGCCGCCGTCTCGCGCACCGGGACATCGGGCAAGACCCTGTTTGCCGGCTCCTCGGCGCTGGTACAGGAGCAGGGCTGGCTGGCGGCCGAACTGGGCAAGCTCGGGGTCAAGCTGCAGTGGGTGCCGGTCACCACCAATTCCGTGGCGGTGCAGGTCAACGAAGCCTTCGCCAACAAGTCGATCGACTTCGCCCAGTATGGCGACCTGCCGTCGATCATCGCCAACGCCTCGGGCCTGCGCACCCAGCTGGTGGTCCCGGGCGGCAGCATGAACAACACCTATCTGGTGGTGCCGGCCGACTCCAACGCGCGCTCGATCAAGGATTTGAAGGGCAAGAAGATTGCGCTGCACCGCGGGCGGCCTTGGGAATTCCCGTTCTCGCGCCTGCTGGCCGCCAACGGCATGACGCAGAAGGACGTGCGCATCCTGAACCTGAATCCGCAGGCCGGCGCCTCGGCGGTGGCGAGCGGCAGCGCCGACGCCTTCTTCACCCTGAGCGACGCCTTCCTGCTGGAGGATAAGAAGGTCGGCAAGATCATCTGGTCGAGCAAGCAGGCGCCCCAGGACTGGAAGATGCGCGCCGAGCTGTGGGGTGACAGCGCCTTCCTGCAGAAGCATCCGCGGCTGGCGCAGCTGGTGGCCACCGCCTACGTCAAGGCGCACCAAAGCGTGATCGGCCCGGACGGCCGCGAGAACTACATCCGCCACGAGGTCGCGGCCGGCCACGCGCGCAGCCTGGTCGAACGCGAGTGGGAGGGCGACAACACGGACTGGAACACGCGCTGGGCGCCGCTGTTCACGCCCGAACTGCGCGCGCACTACGCCGCCGGCGCCGCCTATGCCCAGCAGGCGCGCCTGATCGGGCAGCCGCTGGACACCAGCAACCTGTATGCGCCGCAGTTCGTCGAGCAGGCGCTGGCTGATCTCAAGCTGCAAAACCTGTGGGCGAGCCGATGAATCCGGGCGTGCTGTCGGCCGGCGCGCGCGGCCTGGGACTGGCCGAGCATGCGCGCAAGGTGGTGCAGCCCGGGAGACCGGAATCTCCGAGGCCTGCGCTGGCCGCGCGGCCACGCCCCGCGCGCTCCCTGGTCGAACGCTGGCTGGACTGGCGCTGGTCGGCCTGGACCTCCCCGTTGCTGGCGCTGGCCCTGTGGGTGGCGGCCACCGAACTTGCGCTGGCGCCGGAGCAGATTCTCGTCCCTCCCTGGCAGGTACTGGTGAGCGGCTGGGAGCTGGCCGAGAGTGGAGAACTGGGAGAACACGTCTGGATCAGCCTCTCCCGGCTGCTGTCGGGCTTCGGCTTCGGCAGCGTGCTGGGCATCGCCTTCGGCCTGGCCGTCGGCCTGTCGCGGTGGCTGGATGCGTACACGGCGCCAACCTTCCAGGTGCTGCGCCAGATTCCGTCGGTGGCCCTGATCCCGCTGTTCATCCTGGTGTTCGGCATTGGCGAGACCTTCAAGGTCGTCATCGTGGCCAAGGCCAGCTTCTTCATCGTGGCGCTGGCGGTGCACGACGCCGTCAAGAGCCTGCCGGTGCGCTACCTCGAGGTCGCGGCGATGCTGCGCTTTTCGCGGCTGCAGGTGATCCGCCGGGTGGTGCTGCCGGCCATCGTGCCGGCCACCCTGACCGGGGTGCGGATCGCGCTCGGCCGCTCGTGGATGGTGCTGGTCGGCGCCGAGCTGCTGGCGGCCGAGAATGGCCTGGGGCAGATGATGGAGATGGCGCGCCAGATGTTCCGGCTCGACGTGGTGATGGTCGGCGTCGTGCTGACCGGCCTGGTCGGCCTGGTGCTGGACCGGGGCTTCCGCCTGCTCGAGGCTTGGCTGATGCGCTGGCAGCGCCGTTGAAGGGAATGTGACGATGAAACCGATATGGCAAACCGCCGGCGCCGCGCTGCGGCCCCTCGTGCTGCCGGCAGTCCTGCTGCTGGCCTGGCAGTGGGCGTCCGGCCGCGGCGCCAGCGCCGCCTATGTGTTCGTGCCGCTCGAACAGCTGTGGACTGGATTGCAGGAGCTGCTGGCCGACGGCACGCTGGCGCTGCATGTGGCGGCCAGCCTGGAGCGCGCCTTGACGGGGCTGGTGTGCGGTGCGCTGCTCGGCATCGCGACCGGCACCCTGATGGCGCAGTCGCGCGTCGCCGAGCGCCTGGTCGGGCCGCTGTACCACACCATCCGCCAGGTGCCGCTGCTGGGCCTCGTGCCGCTGATCGCCCTGTGGGCCGGCAGCGGCGAATTCGCCAAGCTCTTGATCATCGGGATCGCGGCCTTCTACCCGACGGTGCTCAATACCTTCGAGGGCATGCGCCAGGTGGACGTGCGCTACCGCGAGGTCGGCGCCATCCTGACGCTCACCCGCGCCCAGACCTTTCGGCGCGTGCTGCTGCCGGCCGCGCTGCCGGCCATCATCACCGGGGTGACCCACGCCCAGGTATTCGCCTGGCTGGCCTGCCTGGGCGGCGAGCTGCTGTTCGCCGCGGCGCCGGGCATCGGCGCGCTGCTGCTCACCAGCGAGCAAAACGGCCGCATGGACGTGGTGCTGCTGTCGGTGCTGGTGATCTCTCTGCTGGCGCTGGTGCTGAACCTGCTGTTTACGCGAGCGGCGCGCTTGCTGGTGCGCGGAAGGTCCGCCTGATGAGCGGCGTGGGGCCGGCCAGCGCGCCGCTGTTCGCGCCGCAGGAGCTGCGGCGCTTCCTGGTCGGCTTCATCGGCCTGACCATGCTGTCCGGGATGACGATCGGGATGAACAAGGTGCTGTCCACGATGTTCGGCCTGCACCTGGGCGTCACCAACTTCCAGCTGGCCCTGATCAGCAGCGCCGAGACGGCCGCCATGGCGATCGGCACCTTGCCGGCCGGGCGCATCCTCGCGCGCGGCAATCCGAAATTCCTGTACGCCGGCATCAGCCTGACCTTGTCCGGCCTGTTCTGCATCCTGCCCTGGCTGCCCGGCTGGCAGTGGGTGGCCGTGCTGATGTTCCTGGTTGGCCTCTGCATCGCGCTGCGCATCGTCGCGATGAGCACCGTGTTCCTGGTGCGCCTGCCGGAACTGGGACAGGGCAAGGCCGGCTGGTACAAGGGGACCCTCATGCTCGGCATCCAGTTCGCCGGGCCGCTCACGGGTAATTACGTCATCGCCCACCTGGGGCTGACGGGCGGCTTCCATGTGTCGGCGGCGATGTTCGCCATCCTGGCGCTGCTCGGCTGGCAGGTGCTGCCGGACCATACCGGCCATCGCGCCCAGGGCAAGGGAGTGGATGCATCGGGCTGGCGCGAGCTGCTGCGTCTGCCGGTCGTGCGCACCACCTATCTGTTCGAGGTGCTGGCCAGCTTTACCGCTTCCAGCGTGGGTGTGTTCTCGATCCTGCTTGCGATCCAGGTGCTGCACTGGCCGCAAGACCATGCGGTGTGGCTGATGGCGGTGCAGGGCATCAGCTTCGTCGCGGTGCTGCTCGGCCTGGGCAACGTGGTGCTGGGCAGTCCCCACCGCGACCGCATCTATGGCGCCGCGCACCTGGTCATCATGGCGGCCTTGCTGCTGCTCGGATTGCATCCGACCACGCCGAGCTACCTGATTGCATCGGTCCTGCTCGGACTCGGGCTGGGCGTGAACGCCCTGGTCAATACCAGCCGCATCGCGCACGCGCCGGTCGACAAGGCGCGGGTGTCGGCCCACCTGACCTTGTTCGGCATGGCCGCCGGCACGATTGGCGCGCTGGCTGCCGGCCACCTGGGTGACCTGGTCGGCCTGCGCAATGTGTTCCTGCTGTGGACCCTGCCATGGCTCGCGGCCTGGCTGTTCTATCAATTGAGACAAGGAGAAAGACCATGACGCTTGCCACCTCGCTTGCTACCCACCGTCCGCCGGCGCAAGGGCCGCGGCGCGGCGCCGGCCTGCGCATCGACCACGTCAGCAAATCGTTCCCCTTGAAGGGCGAATCGCTGCTGGTGCTGGACGATATCTCGCTGACGGTCGAACCGGGCGAATTCGTCGCCATCGTCGGCGGTTCCGGCTGCGGCAAGTCGACGCTGCTGCACCTGTTGGCCGGGCTCGATCCAGACTACGAGGGCGCGCTGCTGCACGACGATGCGCCGATCGAGGGGCCGACGCTGGAACGGGGGCTGATCTTCCAGGATCACCGCCTGTTCCCGTGGCTGACGGTGGAGCAGAACGTGGCGATGGCCTTCACCAACACCGACGTTCCCGCCGCCGAGCGTCGCAGCCGGGTGGCGGCCGAGATCGCGCGGGTCGGCCTGGACGGCTTTGCCGGCGCCTATCCGCACCAGCTCTCGGGCGGCATGTCGCAGCGCGCCGCGATCGCCCGCGCCCTGGTGGGGCGGCCCGACGTACTGCTGCTCGACGAACCCCTCGGCGCGCTCGACGCCCTGACGCGCCTGCACATGCAGAAGGAGCTGCGCCGCCTGTGGCAGGAAGAGGGCATCACGATGCTGATGGTGACCCACGATATCGAAGAGGCGGTGTATCTCGCCGACCGCGTCGTGGTGCTCGAGGCGCGGCCGGGCCGGGGGCGCCGCATCCAGGACGTGCCGCTCGCGCATCCGCGTCAGCGCCGTGACGCCGAATTCGTCGCGCTGCGCGATGGTTTGCTGGCCGATTTCGGCGAGCGCGAAGAAGAGGGCACCGAGCGCAGTCCTGTGTAAAGAAGTGTAAGCCCCGCTGCCTTATCCTTGTTCGCGATTCCTTTTAAATCAATGGCTTGCGAAATCCAGGGCCGCTCGGCGCAAGCCATTGCCGCTCGGTGTTTCCGCGTGTTACGGTCAGAGCCGTTACGTCACACGGAAACCCGAGATGCCACCTTCTAGCTCTTCCCGCAATCTTTCAATCGACGTGCTGCGCGGCCTGACCCTGGCCCTGATGATCGTCGTGAACACGCCCGGCAGCTGGGGCGCGCAGTATGCGCCGCTGGTGCACGCGTCGTGGCACGGCTACACGCTGACCGACCTCGTATTCCCTTCCTTCCTGTTCGTGGTGGGCTGCGCGCTGTGCCTGAGCATGAAGAAGCTGGCGGCGATGGACGATGCGCGCTTCCTGCGAACGGTGTTCAAACGCGGGGCCCTGATCTTCCTGTGCGGCTTCCTGCTGTACTGGTTCCCGTTCTTCACGCCCGACGGCGCCTTCATCCCCTTCGACGAGGTACGCATCATGGGCGTCCTGCAGCGCATCGGCCTGTGCTACCTGGTCGCGACCCTGGTCGTGCGCTACGGCGGCGTGCGCGGCGCGCTGGCGGCCGGCGCGGTCCTGCTGCTCGGCTACTGGTGGGTGCTGTGGCAGTTCGGCGACTACAGCCTGGACGGCAATGCCGTGCGCACGCTCGACCTGGCCGTGATGGGCCCCTCGCACATGTACACGGGCGACGGCATTCCCTTCGACCCGGAAGGCATCCTGAGCACCTTGCCGGCCGTCGTCAACGTCCTGGGCGGTTACCTCGCCGTGGCCTGGATCGAGGCCAGGGGTCGCAGCCTGCGGACGGTCGCGCTCCTGCTCGCGGCGGGCGCCGCCTGCATCCTGTTGGCGCACAGTTGGGACGCCATCCTCCCGATCAACAAGAAGCTGTGGACCAGCTCCTACGTCGTCGTCAGCATCGGCTGGAACATGGCGCTGCTGGCCGCACTGGTGTGGGCGATCGACATGCGAGGGCTGCGCACCGGGACGTACTTCTTCGACGTCTTCGGCAAGAACACGCTGTTCATCTACATGCTGTCGACGCTGGGTGTGGTGGCGCTGGTGCGCCTGCGGGTGGGCGGCATGTCGCTATACCAGTGGCTGTACCAGGAGGCGATCCTGCCCTGGACCGAGCCTGTCCTGGCGTCCTTCCTGTTCGCGCTGGGGTACATGCTGGCCTGCTGGGTCGGGGCCTGGGTGATGGACAGGCGCGGCATCTACGTCAAGCTCTGAGCCACTTGTTGCAAATGCGGCACAGCGCTCTGTAATGAATTGTAAGGATTTGAATACTTGTCTCGCCTGAAATCCCTTGCGCCAGGGATTTCCCCGCGAAAAATCCGGCTCAACGTAAAGAAGTGTAAGCGCCGCGACGTCGCTTGAGGTGAAAACATATATAAATCAAATGCTTATGAGTATTCCGGCGCGTCCGGTGGCCTCGTTTGGCCCGCCCTGGTAACGGTGCTACTGTCAAAACATGCAACGAAGAAAGTGGAAACGACAGCAGCGCGCAGGCAGGTGGGATCAATCGAGATGACGGCATCACCGTCACGCTATCAAAAGGAAAAGAGCATGCTTGAATCGAACCGCAGGAAGACCTTGATCAGTTCGGCCGTCGCAGGCGCCCTGGCGCTGGTGGCGGGATCCGCTTCCACTTCCGTTTCGGCACAGGAGGCGGTGGCGGAAGCGCCGCCAGCCCCGGACACCATCCAGGAAGTGATGGTCACCGCCACCCGCTACAGCACTTCTCTGCTGAAGACCCCGGTCGCAGTGTCCGCCGTGACCCAGGAAGAGCTGACCCGCAAGGGTGTGGTCAACATCAAGGCGCTGACCGGTGACATCCCGAACCTGCAGCTGGGCGGCGCGGTCGACGGCAGCTCGGGCGTGCAGATCGCGATTCGCGGCGTATCCAATTCGGACTTCACCGAGATCGGCAACCCGGCCGTCGGCCTGCACATCGCCGGCATCTATTCGCCGCGGCCGCAAGGCGCGCTGGCCCTGCTGTTCGACCTCGATCGCCTGGAAGTGCTGCGCGGCCCGCAGGGCACGCTGTTCGGCCGCAATTCCACGGGCGGCAGCATCAACATCATCCCGAACAAGCCAGTCATTGGCAGCAGCGAAGGCAATCTGATGCTGGACGTCGGCAACTACAACCAGCGCCAGCTTTCGGTGGTCCAGAACCTGCCGGTCAACGACCGCTTCGCGCTGCGCCTGACCGCCAGCGGCGTCAAGCGCGACGGCTGGATCGACCAGCGGCGCGACGACTACGACGTCAACATGCCCTCGAAAGGCTTCTACGCCGAGGGTATTCCCGACACCGACCAGCGCCTGAACCGCGACGTCGGCAAAAGCGACTATTACACCAACCGCGACCAGTGGGCGGCGCGCATCTCGGGCCTGTGGAAGGTGACAAACAACCTGCAATGGCTGCTGGCGTTCGAGAATTACCAGAACAACGATGCCGGCGACATCGCCATGAAGGATTGCGACCAGGCGGCCGGCACGCCGTATGCCTGCACTGGTGGCAAGTACAGCGTGGCGATCAACATCCCGGGCATCACCGACATGTCGATCCGCACCGCGCGCTCGAACCTGGTGTGGAGCGTCAATGCGCAAACGGACGTGGAGTACAGCTATGCACATGCGATCCAGCGCCGCTTCCAGCAGCAGGACAGCGACGGCGGCTACCATCCGATCGAGGCCGACGTGGACGCCACCGCCACCAGCATCGGCGACCGCTGGCCGGTGTATGACAACGGTACGTACACGCTGAACTCGAAATTCGCGTCCGATGTGCACGAGCTGCAGATGCGCCAGAACTTCGGCAAGCTGCGCTACGTGGCCGGCCTGTTCTACATGAAGGAAAAGAACACCCTCGATTACGGCCAGGACTTCCGCGGCAGCGGCCCCAATGGCTATCCGACCGCAAACTTCTACCACCAGCCGCACCGCATCTCGGAATCGAAAGCCGTCTTCGCCCAGGCCGACTGGGAATTCATCCCCAAATGGACCTTCACCGCCGGCGTGCGCACCAGCCGCGACGAGCGCGAGGACGCCAACGGCCAGTTCTGGGAAGCCTATGGCACGGACTACTTCAATGGTCTGTACACGCCGGGCGCCCCGGGCACGCCGGGCTGGCAGGGCATCGATTCGAGCATGCTGTTGCCGGGCATGGGCGCCTATTACGGCAGCGGCGCCTTCCCGGCCGCAGCCTCGATCAGCAACCACAAGGACGCCTGGCGCAAGACCACCGGCCGGCTGGGCCTGACCTGGCAGGTCGATGCGCGCAATATGTTCTACACCTCGCTGTCGACCGGCTACAAGGCTGGCGGCTTCAATGACCGTTTCAACCTGTGCGGCAACATGCTGGACCCGAATGGCGTGCCGTATGACTGCGCCACCGGCCCGAGCGGCCCGCAGTATTCCTTCCTGCCGTACAGCCCCGAGACCGTCACCAACCTGGAATTCGGCTACAAGGGCAAGATGCTGGACGACCGCCTGACCCTGTCGGCCACCCTGTTCTACAGCCGCTACAAGGACATGCAGATGACGGGCCAGCACACGGTCGGTCAGAACAAGCGTCCTTGCGCCGCGGACGAGCCGGGCTGCAATGCGGTGATCAGCTGGTGGTCGACCCGCAATATCGGCCGCGCCAACATCAAGGGGCTCGAACTCGAAGGCCAGTACCGTCCATGGCGTGACGCGCGGCTCACCTATTCGGCCTCGCTCCTTTCCGCCAAGGTCGCCGACTACCATACCTTCAGCGACGACCTGGGTTGCGGATCGCGCCTGGCCCAAGGCGTCACGCCGTGCCCGGATTACTACTCGGGCCCCGACACCTCGTTGTCGCAGCTGCGTCCCTACAACGTCGTCGGCAACCGCCTGCCGTACTCGCCACCACGCACGATGAACCTGAGCTTCTCGCAGGACTTCCACTTCAGTAATGGCTGGATGCTGACGCCGTGGGTCCAGGCGCGCTGGCAGGACAAGATGTTCTTCAACCTGCGCAACCTGGACGAAGCCCACCTGTCGAGCGTGCAGGGCGCCTATGCCCAGGTGGACGGCTCGCTGCGCCTGAACGGACCGGACGGCGACCGCTACCCATGGTATGCGGAGCTGTACGTGCGTAACGCCTTCGACAAGCGAGCCAAGACCTGGGCCGGCATCGGCGGCCCGGACGAGCGCTTCCTGCTCGCGTCCTACAACGATCCGCGCATGTTTGGACTGCGGGTCGGCACGAGCTGGTAATCTCTGGTAGTAGACGGTAGGACGCAGCCGCGCGCCGGAGACCGCGCGGCTGCGGTCCTGAAACACGAAGCATCGATCAAGGCAAAGGCAAGGAATGGCCAACGAAAACAAGCAACGCATGCACCTGTTCTTCCTGACGGCGATCTGCGGCCTTGGCGGGCTGCTGTACGGCGTCGACATCGGCATCATCGACCCCGCCTTGCCCTATCTGCACCGGGCCACCAGCCTGACCGAGGGCCAGCTGTCGCTGGTGGTGGCGGCCGTGATGGCCGGCTCGATCCTCGGCTCGGTGGTGGCCGGCATGCTGGCCGACTGGCTCGGCCGCAAACCCATGCTGGTGGTGAGCGCGTTGCTGTTCGTCGGCAGCGTCACCGTGATCTACCTGTCGCAATCCTTCGTGCCGCTGCTGCTGGGGCGCCTGCTGCAGGGCCTGTCCGGCGGCGTGATCGCGGTCGTGGTGCCGCTATACCTGGCCGAATGCCTGCCGGCCGACCGGCGCGGCCGCGGACTCGCCTTGTTCCAGTTTGCCCTCACGGCCGGCATCGTGCTGGCCGCCTTCATCGGCAACCACTACCTGGGCAATGCCGAACTGGCGATCCAGGCCGCCGGCAGCGACGCCATTGCCGCGACCGCGGCAGCCGACCATGCCTGGCGCAGCATGTTCATGGCGGTCGTCTATCCGGGCGCGCTGTTCCTGCTCGGCTGCCTGTTCGTGTCCGAGTCGCCGCGCTGGCTGATGCGCAAGGGACGCACCGAACAGGCGAGCACCGTGCTGGGGCGCCTGCGTCCGGCCAGCGCCTGCGCGGCGGAAGTCGACGAGATCCAGGCCTCGCTCGCCGAGGAGCGCGCGCGTCCGAAGCTGTCGCGCGGCGCCGCCCTGACCGAGATGCTGACCGAGCGGCGCTATGTGCTGCCGTTCGTGCTGGCCTGCGTGATCCTCGGTTGCAACCAGGCGACCGGCATCAATTCGCTGCTGCAGTTCATGTCGACCATCCTGCAGCACGCCGGCCTCGATCCGGTAAGCGCCGCCAGCCACGGCACGGCGATCAAGATCCTGAACATGGTGATGACGGTCGGCGCCATCGTGCTGGTCGAGCGCAAGGGGCGCGTCTTTTTGCTCAAGATCGGCACCGCGGGCATCATGGTGTCCTTGTGCCTGCTTGCGCTGCTGTTCCACCGCTTCGAGTCGGAGCGGGTAAACGTGCACGCTGAGGTGGCGGCGCTGGTACGTAATAATGCGCTCGACCTCAACCTGGTCGATGCGAAGCTGGGCAATGCCGATGGTCCGGCACAACTGACGATCCTGTACCAGTACGGGGATGCGCAGCAGGTGGCTGAAGCGTACACGCCGACCGCCGAAGCCCAGGCCGTGCTGGCGCGCGAGGCGGCGCTGGCGGCGACCTTGCCGCCAGCCCAGCGCACCTTGCTCGACCGCGCCCGCGCCGCATGGAGCGGCCGCGGCGACCCGGCGGGCCTGGACGCTGCCCAGCAGATGATCGCGGGCCTGCCGGCCGAGGCGCGCGCCACGCTCGACGCCGCGCGTCGCGTGTACATGGCCCAGCGGGTGTCGGTGCAGCCGCCGAAGGGGCTGCCTTCCGGCGTACCGCTCGAGATCGTGCGCCCCACCGTGGGCCCCACGCCGGACGAGCGTAGCGGCCAGCTGGCGGCCCTGTTCATCGCCTTCTTCATCGCCTCGTTCTCGATCGGCCCTGGCGTGTGCGTGTGGCTGGCCCTGTCCGAATTGATGCCGACCCGGATACGATCGGTGGGCATGGGCGTGGCGTTGCTGATCAACCAGGGCACGGGCACGCTGATCGCCGGCGCCTTCCTGCCGATCGTCGGCCACTTCGGCTACCACATGATGTTCCTGTTCTGGGGCGCCTGCACCGCCATCTACTTCATTACCGCCACCTTCTTCCTGCCCGAAACCCGCGGCAAGTCGCTGGAAGAGATCGAGCGGCTGTTCGCGGCGCCCAAGGCCAAGCGCGGTGCGGCAGGACAACACGGGTGAGGGGGATCCTGAAAGGCATGCTCGGCGCGCTGCTGGCGGCGGCTGCATTGCCGGCCACTGCCGGCACCCTCGTGATCGAGAGCTGGCGCGTGGACGACAAGGCCTTGTGGGAAAACGTCTTGCTGCCGGCCTTCGCGCGCCACCATCCCGATGTCACGGTGAAGTTCGCCCCGACCGCGCCGACCGGCTACGACGCCGCGCTGGGCAGGCGCCTGGCCAGTGGCACGGCTGGCGACCTGATCGCATGCCGGCCGTTCGACGTGTCGCTGGCCCTGTACCAGGGCGGCCACCTCGAGCGCCTGGACGGCAAGCCGGGCCTGCAGAATTTCGACCAATCGAGCCTGGTGGCCTGGCAGACCGACGACGGCAAGGACACCTTCTGCATGCCGGTGGCCTCCGTCATCCACGGCTTCTTCTACAACAAGGACATCTTCCGGCGCCACGACCTGCAGCCGCCGCGCACCGTGGACGATTTCTTCCGCGTACTCGATGTCCTGAAAAAGGCGGGGGTGACGCCGCTGGCGCTGGGTACGGCCGAACAGTGGGAATCGAGCCAGATCGTCTACACGAATATCGGCCCGAATTTCTGGCGCGGCGAGGAGGGGCGCAAGGCCCTGATCGGGGGGCGCGCGAAGCTCACCGACCAGCCCTTCGTCGATGCCCTCGATTTCACTGCGCGCCTGGGCCGTTACCTGCCGGCGGGTGCGGCAAAACAGAACTATGCGGCCAGCCAGGCCCGGTTCGCGTCCGGCGGCGCGGCGATTTATCCGGCCGGTTCGTGGGACATCGCGCACTTCAGCCGCACACCGGGCCTGGCGCTGGGCGTGTTCCCGCCGCCGCTGCCCAGGGAGGGCCATGCCTGCCACATCTCGGACCATATGGACCTGGGGCTGGGCGTGAACCGTAATTCAAAGAACAAGGAAGACGCCTACAAATTCATGGCCTGGGTGGGGTCGCAGGAATTCGCCGACCTGTACACCAACCGGCTGACCGGCTTCTTCACCCTGTCGCACCATCTGATCGCGGTGCGCGACCCAGTGGCCAAGCAGATGGCCGAATGGCGCAAGCGCTGCGCGTCGACGATCCGGGTCAACGCCCAGGTGCTCAATCGCGGCCAGCCGAGCATGGAAGCCGAACTGTGGGCCGTGACTTCGCAGGTGTTGAATGGCAGTCTGGCGCCGAGTGATGGCGCCGTGAGGCTGCAGAACAGGGTCGAGCAAGGCCGACCAGGGCAAAAGTGATATGGACGAGCGCGCATCTGCGCAATAAGGAGACACTCTTGGGTAAGAAAAAGATTGTTGGCGGCGCCGTGGCGTCGACCCTGATGGCGGCCATGATGGCCTTCGCGCTGCCGGCGACGGCGCAAGAAGCGCAGAACCCGGCGACATCCGCCGGCGCCGTGGCGAACGGCGCGAAGCTGCACCTGCAATGGGAGCTGCAGCGGCCCGTGGCGGGCGCGCAGCTGCCAAAGGGGACATCGCCGGCGCGCTTCACGCTGACCAACCGCGACACCCAGGCCTTGCCGGCGCAAGGCTGGTCGCTGTACTTCAATGCGATCGACCGCATGCCCAAGGGCGTGCAGTCGAGCGGCCTCCTGCTCGAGCAGATCGCCGGCGGCCTGTTCCGCCTGTATCCTGGCCCCGGTTTCAAAGGGCTGGCGCCGGGCCAGACCATCGCCTTCGATTACCAGCACTCGGATTCGGTCTACACATCGTCGAAGGCGCCGTCAGGCCCCTACCTGGTGTACGACGCCGCGCCGGATAGCGGCGTCGCGCTCGCCTACAGCGTCGTGCCGCTGGCCCAGCCGCCGCAGGCCGGCGTCAAGGACAGCCCGCACTCGCTGGTCACTCCGCAAGATACCTATGAGCGTAACGCGCGCGCCGCGCTGCTACCCGCGTCCGCCGTGCCGAAGGTACTGCCGACGCCATTGCAGCTGGATGCCGGGAAGGGGACGCTGGCGCTCAAGGGCAAGCCGAGGGTGGAGGCGTCATCGAACCTGGCCAACGAGGCTGCGCTGGCGCGTTCCTTGTTCCCGGCCGACCTGCCGGCCAGCGGCGGTCCTGTGCTGCGTCTCTCCGTCGGCAGCGTGCCCGGCCAGAGTTCGCCCGAAGCCTACCGCCTGACGATCGCGGCCAATGGCGGCATCGCCATCGTCGGCAACAGCGCGGCCGGCGTGGCCCACGGCCTGCAGTCGCTGCGCGACCTGATGCCGCTGCCGGGAATCAGGTCGCCGGAGCTGCCCGAACTGACCATCGTCGACGCTCCGCGCTTCGGCTACCGCGGCTTCATGCTGGACGTATCGCGCAACTTTCATGGCAAGGAAACGGTGTTCAAGTGGCTCGACCTGATGGCGCGCTTCAAGCTGAACAAATTCCACTTCCACCTGACCGACGACGAAGGCTGGCGCCTTGAGATCGCCGGCCTGCCCGAGCTGACCGACATCGGCGCCGTGCGCGGCCATGCCGCCAAGCCCGGCGTGCGCCTGCAGCCGGCATACGGTTCCGGACCCGACCCGAAAAACGCCAGCGGCAGTGGCTATTTCACCCGCGACGACTACAAGGAAATCCTGCGCTATGCACAGGCGCGTCACATCGAGGTGATCCCCGAGATCGAAATGCCGGGCCACGCGCGCGCCGCCGTGCAGGCGATGGAATCGCGCTATCACCGCCTGAAGGCGGCCGGCGATCCGGACTACGCGAAGTACCTGCTCAATGACCTCGAAGACCGCTCGGTGTACAACTCGCCGCAGCTGTTCGGCGACAACGTGATCAATCCGGGCCATGAGTCGAGCTACACCTTCATCGAACACGTTGTGGCCGAGGTGGTCAAGCTGCACCGCGAGGCCGGCGTGCCGCTGTCGACCATCCACATGGGCGGCGACGAATTGGCCCACGGCGCATGGGAAAAATCGCCCGTCAGCGCCGCCATGATGAAGAAGCACAATCTGGAAACCGTGGTCGACCTGTGGGACTATTTTTATGACCGCGTCGATGGCATCCTGCGCAAACATGGCGTCTTCATGTCGGGCTGGGAAGAGCTGGCCGCGCGCCAGACGATGCTCGATGGCCGTCCCAAGCTGATCCCCAATCCGCGCTTCCCGGAACGCGGCTTCTCGGCCTATGTGTGGAACAACACCACGGGCAACGAAGACCTGGCCTACCGCCTGGCCAATGCCGGCTACGACATCGTGCTGACGCCGGTGACGCGCATGTATATGGACATGGCCCACAACGCCAATCCGGACGAACATGGCGTGAACTGGGGCGCCTACGTGGAACTGGACACCGTCCACGACTTCATCCCGCTCGACATCAACAAGAACGCGCCAGAAAGCGCGCGCATCGGCAAGGACCGCCTGACCGACTACGGCAAGCGGCGTGTGCGCGGCCTGCAGGCCAATCTGTTCGTCGAGACCGTGCTCGAGCCAAGCCGCATCGACTACCTGGTCATGCCGCGCCTGGTGGCGGTGGCCGAGCGGGGCTGGGCGGCTGATCCGGCCTGGGCCCGCGAGAACGATCCGGCGAAAGCGCAAGTGCTGCACCGCGCCGCCTGGACCGGCTTCGTCAACGCTCTCGGCCAGCGCGTGCTGCCGCGCCTCGACCTGGACGGCTCGAAGGTGGCCTACCGCAGCGCGCCGCCGGGGATGATCGAGGAGGGCGGGCAGGTGAAGGTGAACCACGTCCTGCCCGGGATGGTCCTGCGCTATACGGTCGACGGCAGCATGCCCAATGCGAGCAGTCCGGTGGTGAACGGCCCGATCGCCGCGCGAGGCACGATCCGCGCCGCCGCCTTCGATCGCAATGGCAGGATGGGCCACGTCGCCACTATCGAACGGCGCTAAGGGCCTTGTTATAATCGGTGCTTTCAGCGGGATCGTGGGTGATGGCGTCGATGAAGAAAGTGGCCTGGCCTGGTGTCATGAGATGGGCGTTGGCCCTGGCTTGCACCTGCGCTGCCGCGCCTTCTGTCGCCACCCCTGGCCCTGGCCCTGGCCTGCAAGTGCTGCACTGGTGGACTTCGACCAGCGAGCGCAAGGCCGCCGACATGCTGGCGACCCGGCTCGCCGACGAGGGCATCGCCTGGCAGGACGCCGCCATCCCCGGCGGCGCCGGCCTTGGCGCCGGCAAGGTCCTCAAGGGCAGGGTGCTGGCCGGCGACGCCCCCGAAGTGACCCAGTTGATTGGCCCGTCGATCGCCGAATGGGCCGACCTGGGCCTGTTGCTCGAACTCGACAAGGTCGCCGATTCTGGCGATTGGGCCGGCTTCCTGTTCCCGACCATCCAGCAGCTCGTCGTCCACCGCCGCCACGTGGTGGCCGCGCCGCTCGGCATCCATCGCGTCAATACGCTGTACTACAATCGCCCGCTGTTCGCCCGTCTCGGACTGACGCCGCCCGTCACCTGGCGCCAGTTCGAGGACGTGGCGCGGCACCTGCGCGCGGCCGGCGTGGCGCCGCTGGCCCAGAGCAGCGAGGCCTGGCAGGTTGCGGCCCTGTTCGAGAACCTGGTGCTGGCCGAGAGCGGGCCGGCCTTCTACCGCGAACTGTTCGTGCAGCGTAGCCCGGCCGCCGCGGCTGACCGCCGCACCCACGAGGCCTTGCTGCGCCTGCGCACTATCAAGGGCTGGCTGCAGGGCGAGATCGACGAGCGTCCCTGGCCCGAGGTGGTGCGCCGCTTCGCGCGCGGCCAGGCCGGCATGATGATCATGGGCGACTGGGCCAAGGCCGAACTGGCGGAGTTCAAGGCGCTGCCGGACCGCGATTTCGGCTGCGCCGCGGCGCCGGACACGGCGGGCTACCACCTGTACAGCGTCGACACGCTGGCCATGTTCGCGGGTGACTATCGCCAGATGGCAGCCCAGGAAAAGATGGCGCGGCTGATGGTGACCCCAAGCGTGCAAGCCGGCTTCAATGGGATCAAGGGCGGGGTGCCGGTGCGGCGCGATGCCGACCCCGCAGCCATGGACAGCTGCGCGCGGCAGTCGTGGACCGTGTTCGCGCGCGGCGCCGCGGTGCAGGCGCCCAGCCTGGTGCACCGCATGGCCCTGGACGAAGCGAGCCGCGACGCCATCATCGCCGAGGTGCACCGCTTCTTCCTGGACGACCGGGTGCCGCCGTCCCAGGCCCAGCGCCGCCTCGGCGCGCTGTTCCGGCTATTCAATCTCAAACCTCTTGGAGTGGCAGGTGCGCAAGATACTGATCGTGGACGATGACCAGAAGACCCGGGAACTGCTCAAGACCTATCTGGAAAAGAACCAGTACGAAGTGATCCTGTCGCACGACGGCGAGAGCTTCCTGGCCGCGCTGCAGGCCCAGGGCGACGGCCTGTGCCTGGTGATCCTGGACGTGATGCTGCCCGACACCGACGGCTTCATGCTGTGCCGCCAGGTGCGCCAGCGCTCCAACGTGCCGATCATCATGCTCACCGCCAGCTCGGACGAGACCGACCGCATCGTCGGCCTGGAACTGGGCGCCGACGACTACATCGCCAAGCCCTACAGCCCGCGCGAGCTGCTGGCCCGCATCAAGGCGATCCTGCGCCGTTCGGCGGTGGAAGCGCCGGCCGCGCGCTACTACCGCTTCGTGGGCTTCACGCTCGACCTCACGGAGCGCAAGGTGCTCGATCCCGACGGCGCCCAGGTGGCGCTGACCGGTCTCGATTTCCAGCTGCTGAAGTATTTCGTCGAGCACCCCGGCATCGTCCTCGACCGCGGCCTGCTGTGCGAAGAGACGCGCGGGCGCGACGTCGGGCCGACCGACCGTTCGCTCGACGTCCAGGTCAGCCGCCTGCGGCTGCGGCTGAACGACGACGGCAAGCAGCCGGCGCTGATCAAGACGGTGCGCGGCGCCGGCTACGTGTTCTCGGCCGACGTCAGCGTGTCCAGTGTCTGACGCGCTGCAACGGCGCCTGCGGCGCTTGGTGCCAGCCTCGCTGCTGGGACGCCTGATGCTGGTGATGGCGGCGGGCCTGCTCGTCACGCAGATCGCGGCCAGCGCGATCTGGGCCAGCCAGCTGCGCTACAAGTCGCAGGTCGAGACGCAGTCGGCCGCCAGATACGTCGCGCACAGCGCGGCGGGCGCGATCCGCTTCTTTCGCAGCCTGCCGCCGGCCTATCGCGCGCTGATCATCCAGCAGCTGCGCGAGATGGGAGGCACGCGCTTCTTCGTCAACCTGAATCACGCCTACGTGCCGGTCGAGCGGATCGCGCCGCATCCGCTGGCCGACAAGGCGCTCGACGTGGTTGCCGCCACGCTGAAATCCGACCTGCCGAATTCGCCGGGCTTCCGGCTCGCCTTCGCCTGGCCCGACCGGCTGGTGGTGGCCGAGCACGACGTGCGCCTGGAAGACCTGCCCAACGCCTGGGTCCAGCACGTGCTGCTGCTGCAGCCCGATCCCGCGCCGATCCTGGTGATCCAGACCGAGATCGAACCGGGCAACTGGCTGTACATGGCGGCGCTGATGCCCAATCCTTACTTCCTGAGCGGCAGCGATCCGTTCAGCTGGGACCGGTTGATGCCGCAGGCGCTGTCGCTGGCCGTGGTGCTGCTGCTTTGCCTGCTGGTGGTGCGCTCGATCACGCGGCCACTGGCGGCGCTGTCCGATGCCGCGGCCGCCGTGGGCCAGGGCCACGACGACGCCAGTCCGCCCTTGCCCGAGACCGGCAGCCGCGAGTTCGTCAACACGGCGCGCGCCTTCGGCGCCATGCGCGAGCGCATCGCCCGCTACATCGAGGATCGCGAGCGCCTGTTCATCTCGATCTCGCACGACCTGCGCACCCCGATCACGCGCCTGAAGCTGCGCGCCGAACTGCTCGAGGACGACGCCTTGCGCAACGATTTCGAGGAAGACCTGGACGAACTGGACATGATGGTCAAGGGCGCGCTGCAGTGCGTGAAGGACAGCGACATCCACGAGAATCCGGCCGACATCCGCCTCGACGCGCTGCTGGGGCGATTGGTGAAAAGCGCGCGCCTGGCCGGCCACGAGGTAAGCTACCAGCCGTCCGGTGTCAGCGTGCGCGGCAAGCCGCTGGCGCTCAAGCGGGCATTGGGCAACCTGCTCGACAATGCGTTGTACTATGGCGCCCGCGCCGAGATCGCGGTGCGCGAGGAAGCGGGCAGCGTCGTGGTCGAGGTGCGCGACCACGGCCCCGGGGTGCCGGAGGACGCGCTGGCCAGCCTGTTCGATCCCTATGTGCGGCTGGCCCATGGGCGCGACAGCAATGACGGTGGCATGGGACTGGGACTGGGCATCGCGCGCGGCATCGTCGAGGCCCATGGCGGGCGGCTCGAGTTGTCGAACCATCCGCAAGGCGGGCTCGTGGCGCTGGTGCGCTTGCCGGAAGGCCGGTATTGCGGCGAAGCGTAGGCGCCACATATACTCTGGCGATATGTTCAACGATCGTCCAATGCCGCCATGTCCCTGACCAAGCTCCTACTTCGCCCCGCCGGCCCCGCCGACGAGGCCTTCTTCGCCGCCCTGTACCGAAGCACCCGCGACGACCTGCTGGCGCTGCCGCTCGATCCAGCCATGCTCGACGGACTGATCGCCATGCAGCAGCGGATGCAGGTGGCCGGCTACCGCAACGACTATCCGGACGCGCAATACCAGGTGCTGGAGCTGGACGGCACGGCGGTGGGACGGCTGGTGACGGCCGTCGTCGACGGCGCCGTGCGGGTGGTCGACATCGCAGTGCTGCCGGAGGCTCGCGGCCAGGGCGTGGCGGGGGAGGCCTTGCGCCGCCTGCAGGCGCAGGCAGCGGGCGAAGGGCGCGCCGTCGCGCTGTCGGTGCGCAAGGATAACCCGGCTGCCCGCCGCCTGTATGCGGCGCTGGGATTCGCTGCGGACGGCGAAGACGAGATGAGCCTGGAACTGCGCTGGCGCGTTTAGGCCGGGAGCACGGTGTAGTCGAGGTCCGGGTCGGCGCCCAGGCGGTAATGGAAGCGCACCGCCTGGCCGGCGGCGAACAAGGGCTTGCCCGGCAGGTAGCGCGGCGTGTTCAGGCTGCAGTCGCCCTGGGTCAGTTCGACGCCGTCGTACGTCGTGATGTCGGTCAGCAGGCGCAGCGTGGCATGCGGCGCGACGTCGGCCGGCAGGGTGACCGTGGCCGCCGGCAGCACGCCGTCCGGCGCGGCATCCCAGCGCGCGACCGCCGCCGCGTCCAGCGCGAACACCTGCCCCAGGCGGGTGGTGTCGCGCCACGGTGAGGTCTCGTCCGCACGTTCGCTGAGCACGCAATCGATCCGTACCGAGGCCGGCACCATCAGCGCGTCCGGCGCCTGGCCGAGCAGGTTGCGGGTGATCGCCACCTGCGGCTCGCGTTTCAAGGCCGCGCTCATGGTCTCGCTGACGATCACGTCCGGCAGGGTGGCCGGGTCGAGCCGCAGCGTCGCGGCGTCGGCCTGGGTCCAGGCCGTAACGCCCGCATCCAGCCCGAGCGCCGTCACCAGCCTGCGTGCCGGGTCGAGCGCATCGGCGTGGACGTCGACCATGGTGAACTGCGCGCGCTCCGCCGGCCACAGCGCCAACAACGGCAGCAACAGAAAGGCGTACGGTCCGCAGCCGGCGTACAGCACCCGCACCGGACGCTCTTCGCAACGCTTTGCGGCCTGCTCGATGGCCCGAGCCGCACCCTGGATGAAAGCGGCGCCGCGCAGGAACTCGTTCGCGCACAGGGCTGCGTTGACCGGGGATACCGCCAGTCCGGAAGGCAGCCAGCTCTGGCCGTCGCCAATATTGAGTTGCACCGACATGTCCATCGCCGACAGGCGCTCGGCCAGCAGGCGCAGCTCCTGGATCGGCAGGATGGCCTGGTGCAGGTCGGGGAACGCGGCCAGGATGGCGCGGGCGAGTTCGCGCAGCCGCGCCAGGTCGCCGGCCGTCGCGGCCGCGCTGTCGTCGTTCAAGGTCAGATCCATTCCGATTGATGTTCGATGGTGTCGGGCAGATAGGTCAGGTATTGCACCATGCGCGGCAACGCTCCGCGGTTGGGCGTGGCGCAATGGGGCAGGGCCTGGTGCCACAGGATGAAGTCGCCGGCCTGGCCCGGCACCGGCGCCGGCTCCAGGTCGCGCAGCGCCCAGTCGCGCGGATGGACGCCGTCCGGCACTCCGGCCAGCCAGTCCGGCAGGCGCCGGTGAAAGCCGGGGACGCAGTGGAAGGCGCCGTCGAGCGGGCCGCAATCGCCGAGGTAGAGCAAACCTTGCAGCCGGAACGGCATCGGCAGGCTCAGGCTCGCATCCCAGTGCAGGGGGCTGCCCTGGAAGCGCGCGCTGCCGTCCTCGGGCGGATTGAAGCTGACCTTGTCGATGGAGGGATAGATCGCCGTGCTGCCATACAGCTGTTCGCAGACGCGGCGCACCAGCGGCGCGGCGCGGTTGGCCGCCAGCGCCGGATGGTCGTAGAAGTCGAGCATCATGCCGCGCTTGCCGGGATGCTCGCGATACCAGGAGCCGGGATCGCCGGCGCTGGCGCCGAGGAAGTCCCAGATCGCCTGGCACGCCGCCTCGCACTGCGCGCGCGGGACGACGCCCGGCAGCACGAGGTAGCCATGGCGGTCCCAGAACTCCCGCTGGGCCGCCGACAGTGCGCCATCCTCGACGCCAGCCGCCGGTTCCGGGACGGCAGGCAGCGGCCGGCCGGTTTCCACCAGCCAGGCTTCGAACACCTGCCGGTTCGGGCGTTCACGATACAGGAATTGCAGCGCGGTCTCGATCGAGATGCCGCGCCGGTACAGGGCCCTGACCTGGCGCTGCCAGTCCGGGCCGCTGGCCGGGCCACGCATGCCGGCGCAGCGCCCGCGCAGCGCTTCGAGCGCGGCCCCGTCGTCGTCCAGCGTCAACCCCGTTCTCAGACCACCCACAGGCCGGCACCCGTGAACTGGGCGTCGACCACGCCGTCCTGGGTCACCCAGTTGGCGATCAGCTCGGCCCGGGTGTGGTTCGCCAGATAGCTCTCCCAGCTTGCCTTGCCGCCAACCGCGCCGGCGTCCAGGCCCGAGTTGTCGTACAGCGCCTGGACGAAGGCGGCGTCGCTGGTGCCGTCGTAGCGCGCCCTGAACTCGGCGGTCGCGATGAAGTCCTGCACCAGGCGGGCGCCGTCGACGTCGCGCTCGATCCACCACTGGAAGCCGCCGAGGTCGCCGGCGCGTCCCAGCACCGTCTGGTACAGCAGGCCCAGTTGCTTGACCGTCGCCACATCGCCCTGCAGGAAGCCGAGGTCCAGCGTGCCGTCGCTGAATTCGCCCAGGTCGATGCCGACCAGTTGGTCGAGATCGCCGCTGGCCTTGTGCTCGACCTTCAGACGGCCGTCGCCATCGACGATGAACTTGTAGTCGTCGGTTTTGCCGGCGTAGACCGCGGTATCGATGCCGTCGTCCACGATCCAGTCGGTTTCGAGGTTCAAGTCTGCTTCGCCGATCAGGTAGCCGTCGGCCGTATTCCAGGCGGTCTGGTGCTCGGCGCTGCGCGCGATCTCCAGCAGCACCTCGGCGCGGCTCATGGCTGGCGCATCCGCGCTGCCGGTCATCCGCGCGATCCAGTAATCCAGGCCGGCGTTGTCGGGTGCGCGCCCGAAGGCGTTGTCGTACACGGCTTCGATGAAGGCGGTGTCGGACAGCGCCGCGCCGCCCGCGGCTTGCCATTCCGCCGAGGCCAGGAACTGCGTGGCGGCGGTCTCGAGGGTGGCGCCGCCCAGCGCCCACCAGGCCAGGCCGCCCAGGTCCGGCGCGCGTCCGAAGGCGGCGTGGTACAGCAGCGACAGCGAGGACAGCATCGGCTTGTCGGCGCCGAGGAAGGCGAGTTCGCGCGCCGATGCGTTCAGTTCGTCGAAGGCCAGGCGTTCATGCTGGCCAGGTTCGAACAGCGCGGTCTCGTGGCGCGCCATCAGGGTGCCGTCGGCGGCGAGGTAGAACTCCCACGCGCCCTGGGTGCTGCGCCCACTCTGCAGCACATTGTTGCCGGTGCCGCCGATGAGGCGGTCGTTGCCGATGCCGCCGACGAGGATGTCGTCGCCGGAACCGCCATCGAGCAGGTCGTCGCCGCCGGCGCTGCCGATGATGTCGTTGCCGCCGCCGCCCATGAGTACGTCGTCGTCGGCGCCCAGGAAGATGTTCTGGCTGGAGTCGTCGCCGGTGACGAAGTTGCGGCCCTCGCCGCCGCGCACGGTGGCGGCGCCGACGATGGCGGCGAAATCGACGTTATTCAGTTGCAGCGTGCTGCCGGCCGGCAGAGCGGTGGTGTCGATGACCAGGCCGATCGCGGTGGCGTTCTGGCCGCCGCCCACCGGGGTGGTCGAGCTGCCGTTGATCAGGATGGTCTGCGGAGCGCTCAGGCCGGGCGCCGAGGTCAGCACCAGCGTCTGGCTCTGCAGGAGCGTGCTCGGGGCCAGGCTGCCGAGGAAGCCGGTGCCGTTGCCGGTCATGCCGAGCTGGGCGCTGGAGCCGTTTTCGGTCTGGTTCTCGATGCGGCGGATCAGGTCGAGCAGGGCTTGCTGGTTGGTGAGCAGGGTCGACGGACCTTCGGCCCGCATGCCGGTGCCGACCGGCAGGCTGACCAGCAATTCGGTGCGCGGTCCATTGCCTGAACCAAGGCCCAGCGGGATGTCGGCCAGGTTGCCGTTCGGGGTGCTCGGATCGTCGGGGCGCGACGGGGTGATGATCGGCACCGAGATCACCGTGCCGGCCAGGCCGGTGGCCGGATCGACCGGCAGCGTTTCACGCACGAGAGGCACGCCGTCGATCGTGCCCGGGGCGGGCGGATTGGTCGGCGGCGTGACCGGTGGGGTGACCGGCACAGTGGTCTGCACCGCGTAGTTCGGGGACGAGGCGCTGCCCGCGCCCGGATTGCCGGCCAGGTCGCTCACGCCGGCCAGGCTGACCGAGATCATGTTGGACGCCGCATTCGTGTTGGCGGTCGGCGTGAAGGTCGCGCTCCAGGTCATGCCGCCATCGAGGGTGGTGAACTCGCCCAGGGTGCCGTTTGGCGCGGTGACCGCGGACTTGTCGAAGCCGTTGACGATCTCGTTGAACGAGATGGTCAACAGCGCCGTTTCGCCCACGCGCAGGTCGACGTCGCTCAACGTGACGGTCGCCGTCGGCGCGCGCGTGTCGACCGCGTAGTTACCGCTGGTCACGATGCCGCTGTTGGCGTTGCCGGCGCCGTTGACGATGCCGGCATAGTTCAGGGTCAGCACGTTGCTGGCCGCGGTGGCGCCCGGGTTCGGGGTCAGGGTCGCGATCCAGGTGATGCCGTCGTCCGAGGTCGGCGCCGACAGCGTCCCGTTCGGCACGGTCACATTGGCGGCGGTGAAGCCCGTCACCGACTGGTCGAAGACGAAGGTGACGGTGGCGGTTTCTCCGATCCTGAGTGCGGTGTCGTCGATGTCGATCGGCTCGGCCAGCGCCGGCGCCGTGGTGTCGACCGCGTAGTTGCCGCTGTGGACGCTGCCGGCGCCGGCGTTGCCCGCCAGGTCTCTGATGCAGGTGTAGTCGAGGGTGAGCACATTGGTGGCGTCGACGGTGCGGCTGGCCGGGGTCAGGGTCGCGGTCCAGGTGATGCCGCCGTCGAGCGATTCCAGGCTCGACAGCGTCCCGTTGGGCACCGTGACGTCGGCTTCGCTGAAGCCGGTCACCGCCTCGTTGAAGGTGAAGGTGACGGTGGCCGTCTCGCCAGCCGCGAGGACGGTATCGGAGATCTCGATGTCCGCCACCACGGTCGGGCGCACCGTATCGACCGCATAGTTGGGGCTTTCGGCGCTGCCGACGCCGGCATTGCCGGACTCGTTGCGGATCCCGGTGTAGTTCAGCGTGAGCACATTACTGGCGTCGCTGGCATCGGAATTCGGGGTCAGGATCGCGGTCCAGGTGGTGCCGCCGTCCGCGCTTCCGAGTTGCGTCAGTTTGCCGTTGGGGACGTTGACGTCGGCTTCGGTGAAGTCGACGACCGGGCCGTTGAACGTGAACGTGACGGTGGCCTCGTCGCCGATCTTGAGCGCGGTGTCGGAGATCTCGATCGGCTTGGCCAGCGCCGGCGCCGTGGTGTCGATCGTGTAGTTGCCGCTCGGCACGGTGCCGACGCCGGGGTTGCCGGCCACGTCGGCGATGGTGCTGAAGTCCACGGTCAGGTAGTTGCTGGTGTCGACCACGCCGGTATCGGGCGTCAGGGTAGCGGTCCAGGTGATGCCGTCCTCGCTTTCGAGGTCGCTCAGCGTGCCGTTGGGGACGGTGACGCTGGCGATGGTAAAGCCGGTGACCTTCTCGGTGAAGGTGAAGGTGACGGTGGCGGTCTCGCCGCTGGTCAGGTTGGCATCGGAGAACCCGATCGGCAGGGCCAGCGCCGGACGTACGGTGTCGACCACGTAGCTGGCGCTGTCGACCGGCGTGCCGCCGCCGTTGCCGGCTGCGTCGGTGATGCCCGTGTAGTTCAGGGTGATCGCATTGCCCGCCGCGGTGGTGTTGGCGGCAGGGGTCAGCGTGGCGGTCCAGGTGATGTTGTCGCTGGTCGTGAGGTTGGACAGGGTGCCGTTGTCCGCCTGCAGATTGTCCAGGTCGAAACCGGTGACGGCTTCGTTGAACACGAAGGTCACGGTGGCGCTGTCGCCGATCCTGAGCACGTCGTCCGAAATCGAGATGCCCCCGACCAGGTGCGGGCGCACGGTGTCGACCTCGTAGTTGGCGCTCTGCCGGGTGCCGACGCCAGCATTGCCGGTCAGGTCGGTGAGGCCCGCCATGTCCAGCGTCAGGACATTGGTGGCGTCAACGGCGTCGTCGTCCGGAGTCAGCGTCGCGGTCCAGGTGATGCCGTCGACCGAAGACAGGTTCGTCAGCGTCCCGTTGGGAACGGTCACATCGCTTTCGGTCAAGCCTTTCACGGCCTCGCTGAAGGTGAAGGTCACCGTGGCCTGGGCGCCGACGTTGAACGCGGTGCGGCTGATCGTGATGTCGGTCGTCAGGGTCGGCGGCGTGCGGTCGAAGTGGTAGACCTCGCCGTTGGTGTAGCCGCCGAGGATGGCCTGGCCGTGGCTGTCTTCGATGCCGGTGCCGCTGGATTTGAGGTCGAGCCGCAGCGTGCCGTCGCCGCTCACGTTGATGACGGTAATGACGTAGGTGTCGCCATCGCCGTCGATGCCGCCAATCGTGCCGCTCGCGCCGTTCGCGGCCAGGGTGAAGTCGCCGCTGTCGACGCCGGTGACGTCGTCCGAGAAGGTGACGGTGAACTGGACCGTGGTCGCATTCGTGTATTCGTCGCCGACGCGCTCGATGGAGACGACGCCGGCCGCCAGCGCATCGACCAGTACGTCGCTGGTGGAGGCGCGGTTGTTGAGCGTGAGGACGATATTGTTGCCGGCGAGGTCACGGATGGCGCCGTTGTTCAGCGCGATGCTGCCCGCCAGCGTCACGCCGTTGGCGTCGGCGTTGCCGGCCACCACGGTATAGCTGAAGACCAGGGCGTTCGTGCCCGAGCCGCTCTTGTACGTGGCCTGCACCGTGCCGCCGGTGTCGAGCGTGAGGGCGATCGAGGGCGTGCCGTTGGTACTGTCGACAGTGACCGCTTCATCGAAGTTGACGGTGAATTCGAGCGGCTGGCCGGTGCGGTAGGTGCCTGCCATCGGTGCGCCGACCGAGGTGACGGTGGGCGCGACGCGGTCGATGTCGTAGGTTTCACCGGCGGTGTAGCCAGGCGCCGCGTTGCCGGCGCCGTCGACGATGTTGGTCCCGGTGCTCTTGAGGTCCAGGCGCAGCGAGCCGTCGCCGCTGATGTTGTTGACGGTGACCGTATAGGTGGTGCCGCTGCCGATGACGCCGGCGACCGTGCCGGTCGCGCCGTTGGTGCCGGTCACCTGGAAATCGGCGAGGTCGACGCCGCTGACGCTGCTGTCGAAAGTGACCGTGTACTGGACGCTGGCGGCATTGCTCGTCTCGGCGCTGACGCGGGTGATCGAGGTGACGCTTGGGGCCAGGGTGTCGAAGGTGAGCGACGGGGTGTTGCCGGCCCCACCGTTGTTGCCGGCCAGGTCGGTATAGGAGCCGGCGGCCACGGTGATGCTGGCCGTGCCGTTGTTCGTGTTAAGGGTCGGCGTGAAGGTGGCGGTGCGGGTCGCGCCGGTGCCGGAGAGTGCGCTGAGCGTGCCGCCTTCGACCGTGACGCTGCCGGCGCTACCGTTCCAGTTGAAGGTCGAGCCGGGGTCTTCGCTGAAGGTGAAGGTGATGGTGGCCGTCTCACCTGCCTTGAGCGTGGAGCGGTTGCTGGTGATCGCCAGCGTGGGCGCGGTGCGGTCGATCGTGACCGCAAGCGCGTCGCTGCGTACGCTGGTCAGATTGCCCGTGCTCGACGTGACCTGGGAGTAGACGTTGAAACCGCCCTCGATGCCCGAGACGTCGATGCCGCTGACGGTCCAGGCGCCGTTGTTGACCGTTGCCGTGCTGCTTATGTCACCCGCGTCATAGACACCGTTGGCGTTCTTGTCAACGAACACCCGCACCGTGCTGCTGCTGTCGCCGGCGGCGCTGGTGCCGCTGAAGCTCAGCGTGCCGGCGTTGGTGATGTTGTCGTTTTGCGAGACGCCGGTGTCGACGATGGGGCTGTTGGAGAGGTCGGGTGCGCCCGGCTTGGACGGCGCGACGTTGACGGTGATGGTGCGGTCAACGGTGTTGATGCCGTCGCCGACCCGCACGGTAAAGGTATCGGTGCCGGTGAAACCGGGATCTGGTGTATAGGTGATCGTTCCGCCCGGCGTGATGTTGCCGCCACCACTACTGTGCGTGGCGGAGTTGAATGACAGGGTGCCGTGGTCGGGAGCGTCGGACTGGCTCCAGGTGAGCGTCTGCCCAGGATCGACGTCGCTGGCGTGCAGCACGCTCTTGATGTCGATCGCGAGCCCATTCTGGGTGGCGTTCAGGGGCGAGTTCGTGCCGACGAAGATCGGACTGTCGTTGATCGAGGTCGAGATGACGGTCGTGGTGCTGTTGGTGGTCGCCGTGGTCTCGATGCCATCGCTGATGCTGATCGTGAAGGTCGTCGTTTCGGTCGATCCCGGCGCCCCCCGGTTTTCGGCGGGCTGGAAGACCAGGGCCCGAATGGCTGCCTGGATGGCGGCGGGCGACCCGCCCGCATGGGTATAGCTCAGGCCGCCGTTGATCATCGAGAAGCCGGATGCCGTCAGGGATGCGGCCGTGAACGATCCCTTGGCCGCCGAATCGAGGGTAATCGTGGCGCTGACCGAGGCGCCCGCATCCGGATCGGTGACGACGATGCTTCCGAACGGCGTGATGGTATCGGTGTCGTCCACCGGTTGGTTGGCGAGGGCGCCATCGATGGTCGGGGCAGTGTTGGTCGGCTCAGCAGGGACGGGCGAAGTCGACGCTCCATTAATGGTGAAGCTTGCGAGGTTAAAATAGCTTGGCCAGTCGTTCGCGTCGCCGGTGAAGTAGATGATAAATTTGTCGATCAGCTTGCTGGTGTTGGCTCCCAAGGCAAAATCGTATTCCAGGTCAAGTCCAGGACTGTTGAATCCTCCGTCAGGTGCACTGAATTCGAGCTTGTCGTTCGAGTAGCCTTCCACGCGGATGTTTGTAAACTCGTGGTCCCTGTTGGGAACTCCTTCGACGTCACCAGCCGAAATTCCTGTCAACCTAAAGCTACCGCTACCGGCTACGGATATCTCAATCGACGAAGTGAAGGGGGCACCAGCGACACTGTAGGAGGGGTTGTTGAAAAAGAGGCCGTATTCGTCACCTTCGAGAAGAAAGTTCTTACCGGTTCCATCGGTTCCCATCACCTTAAAAAAACCACCTGCAAAGAGGCCAGTGGCCTTGTCGTAATCGATGAATGTCTTAGAACCGTCGGTGGGCGCTGCAAGCAGGGCGTCATATTCAGCTGCACGCGCTTCGGTAATCAGCGGCGCCGCCTCAATCGCTCCCGAATGCCGTTCCAGACTCCAGTCGCCTCCCAGCCTGGCGGACCCGGTCGTATTGGTCGAGGCTGCCACATCGGCGCCGGTGACCGTTGCCAGTGCTTCGATGAACATGGCGCCGTTCGTGCCCGCCCCCACGTTGCAACCGTACAGCAAGATATCCGCGCCCGGGTTGAGCGCGGCGCTGATCGTCGCAAGGTCGTCGGCATGGGATGGGAGGTTTTCGCTTGTCAGCGATAGCGATCCCAGGGACACCGCCCCCTCCCGGCCGTGTGAAATGAGGTGCAGCGCATCAATGCCTCCGCGTCCTTCCAGGATGTGCGCCATCCGGGCCAAGCCATCCACTCCGGCGTCGAGCACGTGGACTTCGGTACCTGGCGGGAGTTCGGCCAGCAAAGCGTGGTAGTCGGGAACGTCCGCTTCGACGAATACGATCGCTTGAGCGGCGGGGAGCGTTGGCAGGGAAGCCGGCGCGGATGGGATTTGGGGGAAAGACATGGGCGTGTTCATGGCGAGGACCGGGATGGATGGGGTGTGAGGTTCGGGCAGCAATCCTGTCGCCCGAACCTGGTCAGATCACCGATTATGGTTTCGGCGGAAATATGCCTTGGAGCGCAATAATGAAGCGTAGCGGCAGATAAGGCTGCATATTATCGTGTGGCAAGGTGGGGCTGGTGCCAAACGTCCCGAGCGCCAGCGCGCTCATATCGGTGTTGGGCGTTGGCCCGTAAGCCGGCGTATCCTTTTTCGTACGGCCATTCTTAGGTGGCTTTGCCCATACCGCTTTCGTGGGAGACGTCAGGTCGCCATAGTCATCCAGCGCATTTACCTGGTGAGTGTGGGCTGGCATCTGGTTCGTGGTCAGCGTCACAGTGGCGGCGCCGCCCGTTTGAGCCACCGTGCGCTGCGTCAGTCCCGTGCCTGTGCCCTGGTGCACCGGCACGCGGTCATTCAGATTGGGCAATGCGAAGGTTTGATTCACTACGCCACCGTAGGTGTAACCGATGACCGCGAACAGTCCCTGAGCCTGAGTGATCGGCAATAATTGACCATTGCAATCCGCCCAGTCAGCAGGTGGGAACTGCCCACAAAAGATACGTATTTCTCCGATGTATGGATCCATGGGGCCTTCCTTATGGTCGTGGCGGGTAAATGCCGGTGGTAGCAATGCACAGGCTGAGGGTCAAATACGGCTGCATATTGCTGTGCGCCTGGCTGGTGAATCGCCCCGGGTTTTGTAGAGGCTCCAATGTTTGAGAGAATGGAGCCCATGAAGAAGCAACCGAAGTATTCCCCCGAAGTCATCGAGCGCGCCGTGCGCATGGTTAGCGAAGCCGGCAGCGAGTATCCGTCGCAGTGGGCGGCCATCACATCCATTGCAGCCAAGATCGGCTGCACGCCTGAAACGCTGCGCCGCTGGGTGCGCCAGCAAGAAGCCGATACGGGCCAGCGTCCGGGCGTAACGACCGCCGAGCAGGAACGCATGAAGGCGCTGGAACGGGAAAATCGCGAGCTGCGCAAGGCCAACGAGATTCTGCGTCTTGCGAGTGCTTTTTTCGCTCAGGCGGAGCTCGACCGCCGCTTCAAGTCGTAAGAGCGTTCATCGATGAGCATCGCCATGACTACGGCGTCGAGCCGATCTGCCGCGTCATGCAGATCGCGCCGTCGGGCTACTGGCGTCACGCGGCACGCACGCGCAACCCGACGTTGCAGTGCGCGAGGGTGCAGCGCGATGAGGTACTCAGCGTCGAGATCGAGCGTGTCTGGCAGGCGAACTTGCAGGTCTATGGCGCCGACAAGGTGTGGCGGCAGTTGCGCCGTGAGGGTACTGACGTTGCACGCTGCACCGTGGAGCGACTTATGCGGCGCGCTGGCCTGCGTGGCGTCATGCGTGGCAAGGTCGCGCGCACCACTGTTGCTGACGTGAAGGCGCCGTGTCCGCTCGACCGGGTCAACCGTCAATTCAAGGCCCAGCGGCCCAATCAGCTGTGGGTGAGCGATTTCACGTACGTCTCCACATGGCAGGGCTTCGTCTACGTTGCCTTCGTGATCGACGTCTTCGCCCGCCGCATCGTGGGCTGGCGCGTGAGCAGCTCGATGCGCACAGACTTCGTGCTCGATGCCTTGGAACAGGCGCTGTACGACCGTCAGCCCGAGCGCAGCGACGAGCTGATCCACCATTCGGACAGGGGCTCGCAATACGTCAGCATCAGGTACAGCGAGCGTCTGGCAGAGGCCGGCGTAGAGCCGTCTGTGGGCAGTAAGGGCGACAGCTATGATAATGCCCTGGCCGAGACCATCAACGGGCTGTACAAGGCTGAACTGATCCATCGCCGCGCCCCTTGGAAAACACGCGAAGCCGTCGAACTGGCGACCTTGGAATGGGTGTCCTGGTTTAACCACCACCGCTTGCTGGAACCGCTCGGCTATATACCTCCAGCCGAAGCTGAGGCAAACTATTACGCGCAATTGAGCAGTCAGGCTATCCCGGCCTGACTCACACCAACCGGCCTCCACGAAAACCGGGGCGATTCATGGCGCCGGCAGCGGAAAGCGCCTGTGGGTTCATCTGCGAATCAGGTGTCGATCCGTATGCGTCTTCGAAGCCTGCCCAGGTCTCATTCGCGGGGGAGGTCTCGGTAGGCGGCGTCGCCGACGAGGCGCACGGAACGTGCGTGTGCACCGGTATTTGCGTAGAATTCAGGGTGACCGTGGTCGCACCGCCAGCCACGCCCAATCGGTGGTTTGGTCCAATGCACATCGGCACGCGCCCACGCAAGTCGGGCAGCATGAAGGTAGTTTTGCCATCGCCGCCATAGATCGTTCCAATCAAGGACGCCAATGCTTGATATTGCATGATCGGCAGGATTTGGCCCTCGCAGGGCAAATAGCCCTTAGGAATTTTGCCAAATGGGAAGATTCTGATCTCTGCTACAAAGGGTTCGGACATGGAAGATTCTCCTCTGGTGGCCGCTCACTGGGAAGATGGATATTCGCCGTTCATCGCGATGATGAAACTTACCGTGATGAACGGCATCATGTTCTCGTGCGGTTGACTGCCGCCGGCGATGCCGATGGCTTGTGCGTTCATCGCTTTCAGCGTCTTGTTCTGCGTATCCGAGTAGGCCGTCACTTCAGTACCGGCCCAGACCAGATTCTTAGGGGCCGTCGAGTTGCCCGCCGTTGACTGCGCATTGACCGTGTGAGTGTGCAGCGGCATCTGGCTCGTCATCAGTGTGACTGTTTCGGTGCCAGCAGACTGGCCAATCACAAAATTCGTGCCGTCCTGCATGGCGCCTTTGTGGACAGGTACCCGGCCGCGCAAGTCGGGCAGCGCGAACGTCGTTCTGCCGTCGCCGCCATAGGTTGTGCCGATCAGCGAATATAGACCTTCATTACCGCTAATTGGGAGAATTTGGCCATTGCACAGCTCCCATCCTTGCGGCGCGTAAGCTCCCGCGAACATACGGATTTCACCTAAAAAGTTATCTGCCATACATTTCCTCTCTCTACCTAAAGAGTCAGACCCACACACATTTTGAAGCAGGCTTATTAAGAAGCCATGGATTCGGTGCCGATTTTCAGATCGGACAGGAATCAACGAACGGTGTTTTCCCCGTCGACCGTCGTAATAATGCTCTAAAGAAATCGCTTAGTGGCTACATTAATGTCAATAAATTGAACTATATTGATTGGTAGTTGGGTATTCGCGACACTTCAGCACGACCGGGTAAAGACAATTAAACGGGAATGTGCTGAAGGGTGAATGATGTGACATGGACTCACGATCGCTCGGATGGGCTTTGTTGCACAAATCGGCCCATCAGCGGCCGAGGCGCAGCACGGGTAAACTGACGGCATGATTGCTCCCGTAAAGCTGAAGTACCGAACGACCAACTGGAAAGACTACAACGCGGCATT
>NZ_JAFVIM010000014.1:0-171526 GCF_017582745.1 Massilia oculi | reverse complement strand
CGGATGAAGCGGGAACGATCTCCCGCTTCGATGGCAACTTCTTGTTTGTCATGTAAATCCTCCCGGG
The DNA here is from genome assembly GCF_017582745.1 of Massilia oculi. GTDB lineage: Bacteria > Pseudomonadota > Gammaproteobacteria > Burkholderiales > Burkholderiaceae_D > Telluria > Telluria oculi_A. Next base: position 171,459 of record NZ_JAFVIM010000014.1, on the reverse strand, counting down.
GCATATTGTCCCCTATTCGGAAGTCCATGAAACCCGGATCATCTCAACCTGACCCCGGTTTTACGGGGCCGCCGGGCCGACCCTACGCGTTTCGACGACGCGGGATGCCGCGCTCGTACCACGCCGGCGCGCCGGGAACGAGCGCGGCGCGCACCTCGCGGCGCAGGGTGGTGGCGGGAATCGCGTCGGCCGCGAGCTGGCGCAGGCGGTGAACGTCGGCGCGTTTGAACTTCGGGGTCAGGTCTGACAATCGGACAGACAATCGGGTCTGCCAATCGGGCACGGGCTCTGCAGTCCTTAACCAAAGCGTGATTGTCTCGAGCCTTCCAAGCTGTAATGATCTGCTTTAAGGCTGAGAACGTGTCCGAATGTCAGACCTGACCCCGGTTTTGTGTTCAGGGGCCGCCGGGTCGACGCTACCCGTTGCGACGGCGCGGGATGCCGCGCTCGTACCACGCCGGCGCGCCGGGAACGAGCGCGGCGCGCACCTCGCGGCGCAGGGTGGTGGCGGGAATCGCGTCGGCCGCGAGCTGGCGCAGGCGGTGAACGTCGGCGTGCCGGCCGCGCGCCGCCAGCACGTCCAGGATGGCGTTCACGTCCTGCACATAGTTGTGGATCTCGGCCGGAATGCTGGGCGCAGCGGTGAAACGCTTGCGGCGCTCGCGGAAGGCGTCCATCAGGTAGTCGGCATGCTGGCGGATGTTTTCTTCCGGGTTCGGCATCAGGCGTTCGGCCAGTTCGGCGTCGCCGGCGGCGATCACCTGCGGCAGCACGACCCGGATGCAGGAGGCGGCCAGCGCCGGCGCTACCTTTTCCAATTGCAGGAACAGGTCACGCGTGCGCGCCGGCTGGTCGCGCGCATGGTCGATCGAGACCACGTCGAGCAGGTGGTCGCGGTTGCCCTGGCCGGCCAGCAGCAGGGCGGTACTGCGTTCGCGCACCGCCTCGAGCGCCGCGTCGGCCGGTGGATGGGCCTCGGCCAGCAGGGCCCAGTCGGCGAGCGCATACGAACGGCGTACACCGGCCAGCGACGGATCCTCTTCCAGCGCATGCTCGTGGAACCAGGTCAGCTCTTGCAGCGCGGCGTCGTATTGCCCCTGGTCGGCCAGTTCGCGCGCCGTCACCAGGCGTTCTATGGGGTTGCTTACCCCTTCTTCCACCTGCGCGCTCATGCACCCACCCACGGCAACCCCGCCTTGCACCAGCCGCCGACCGTCTTGCGATGGCCTTCGCCATCCTTGTCACCCTCGAAGCCCTCGAGGATGTCGAAGGAATTCGCATAACCGAGTTCGGTCGCCACGCGGGCGCTGTGGCGCGAGCGCACGCCCGAGCGGCACAGGAACAGCAGGGTTTCATCCGGGCTTGCGACTTTTTCGAGCTGGGCGCCGAAGTCCGGGTTCGGCACGCCGCCCGGATAGGTGGCCCATTGCACCGCCGCATGCTGGGCGTCGGGGATGGCGACCCGGCCCACCCAGTCGCGTTCGGCATTGGTGCGCACGTCCACCAGCTTGACCTTCGGGCTGCTCTTGAGCAGCTCGAACGCCTCTTGCGGCGTCACCGCACCGGCATAGGGCTGACCTGCGCCGCGCTGGCGCGCTGCCTCGAGAATATTTTCTGTCGTCATGATCTTCGTTCCGTTTTTGGGCATTCGCTCATGCTGCACCACCGTGGATCAGTGTATCCTGCTCTGGAATGGTGCATCGTGACGCAATTGCACTCGATTGGTGCATTCGAGCTGCGCTGACAATCTTTCGACAAGACTGTCGATCGACGCGATTTTATGGGTAAACTGGCCCGTCCCCCAAGAACGATTTGTGCATGCCCTCATGCAAATAAGTTGGCACGTGGCATTTCACCAAGTTGGCATGCTTCGTGCTTCAACATGATGCAAGTTGTCGGTTCTCATGACCCGACTTCCTTTTTTCAATTAGGAGATTCCGAATGGCAAAGTCCGCCGCAGATGTAATGCAACTGGTCAAGGACAACGAAGTCAAATTCGTTGATTTACGCTTCGCCGATACCCGCGGCAAGGAACAGCACGTCACGGTCCCGGTGTCGCACTTCGACCTGGACAAATTCGAATCCGGCCACGCCTTCGACGGTTCGTCGATCGCCGGCTGGAAAGGTATCGAAGCCTCGGACATGCTCCTGCTGCCGGATCCGAACACCGCCAACCTCGACCCGTTCATGGAAGAGACCACGCTGTTCATGCAGTGCGACGTCATCGAACCGTCGGACGGCAAGGGCTACGACCGCGACCCGCGCTCGATCGCCAAGCGCGCCGAAGCCTACCTGAAATCGTCGGGCATCGGCGACACCGCCTATTTCGGTCCTGAGCCGGAATTCTTCATCTTCGACTCGGTCCGCTGGAAGATCGACATGTCGGGCTGCTTCGTCAAGATCGACTCGGAAGAAGCCTCGTGGTCGACCGACAAGGAATTTGAAGGCGGCAACAGCGGCCACCGTCCGACCGTCAAGGGCGGCTACTTCCCGGTCCCACCGGTCGATTCGTTCCAGGACATGCGCTCGGAAATGTCGCTGATCCTCGAATCGATGGGCATCCCGGTCGAAGTGCACCACCACGAAGTGGCCGGCGCCGGCCAGAATGAGCTGGGCACCAAGTTCTCGACCCTGGTCGAGCGCGCCGACTGGACCCAGAACCTGAAATACGTCATCTGGAACGTGGCCCACAGCTACGGCAAGACCGCGACCTTCATGCCGAAGCCGATCAACGGCGACAACGGCTCGGGCATGCACGTGCACCAGTCGATCTGGAAAGACGGCAAGAACCTGTTCGCAGGCGACGGCTATGCCGGCCTGTCGGAAACCGCGCTGTTCTACATCGGCGGCATCATCAAGCACGCACGCGCGCTGAACGCGATCACCAACCCGGGCACCAACTCGTACAAGCGCCTGGTGCCTGGCTACGAAGCCCCGGTCAAGCTGGCCTATTCGGCCCGCAACCGTTCGGCCTCGATCCGCATCCCGCACGTGGCGAACCCGAAAGGCCGCCGCATCGAGACCCGCTTCCCGGATCCGCTGGCCAACGTCTACCTGTGCTTCGCCGCGCTGCTGATGGCCGGCCTGGACGGCATCCAGAACAAGATCCACCCGGGCGAAGCCGCGACCAAGGACCTGTACCACCTGCCGCCGGAAGAAGACAAGCTGATCCCGACCGTGTGCGCCTCGCTCGAAGAAGCGCTGGAAGCCCTGGACAAGGACCGCGAGTTCCTGACCCGCGGCGGCGTGTTCAGCGACAGCATGATCGATGCCTACATCGAGCTGAAGATGAACGAAGTGCAGCGCCTGCGCATGACCCCGCACCCGGCCGAATTCGACATGTACTATTCGTCGTAATCGTCTGGCAAGTTGTTGTGCCTGCGCATCGCCAGCATTGACGGCGATGCCATGAAACGCGGGGAAAGCCATGGCTTTCCCCGCGTTTTTTGTTGCTTCGGGTATAGTCGGGCGCGACTACAATGCATCTTTTCGCCGATGCCAGCTACCGAGTGATAGGAATGACAAACATCGTTTTTCACGGCGCCGTGGCCATATTCGCCCTGCTGTTGTGCGCCTCGGCCCAGGCCCAGATCTACCGCTGTACGGACGCCAACGGCCGCCCGCTGTACACCGACACCAAGGTCGGCAAGTGCCAGCTGATCGACACCGGCTACAGTTCGCCGCCGGCTGCGTCGGCGCCGATCCCGGCCCCGCGTTCGTCCGGCGGATCGGGTGCGGCAAGCGCGCCGGCCCCGGCCGCCGCCAGCACCCCGTCCAGCTTCCCGCGCGTGGACAATGTGGTGCAGCGCGCGCGCGACGACGAGCGGCGCGAGATCCTGGGCGACGAATTGCGCATCGAGGAGCGCAAGCTGGCCGACCTCAAGAAGGAATTCAATAACGGCGAGCCCGAGCGCCAGGGCAATGAGCGTAATTACGCCAAGTACCAGGAGCGGGTGGCCTCGATGCGCGACGAGATCAGCCGTACCGAACGCAATATCGAGGCGCTGCGGCGCGAGATCGGCAATATCAGATGACCCTGCCACCCATGAACGACACTCCCGCCTTCGACGCCGGCGATCCGGCGCGCTACGCCGGCCTCGACCTGCTGGCCTCGGCCGTGCTGCTGACCGGCGCCGACGGCGAAGTGTTGTATGCGAACGCGGCCGCCGAGAACCTGATGGAGCTGTCGCTCAAGTCGCTGCAGCGGCATCGCCTGCCCGAGCTGTTCCAGAACGGCGCCGAGCTGGCCGCCCTGATCGGCCAGGCGCTGGCCCACCAGTACGCCGACCTGCGCCAGGACCTGACCCTGCAGCGCAACAACCGCGAGCCGCTGCACGTGAACAGCATCGTCAGCGCGCTGGGCGACGGCACCCTGCTGATCGAGCTGCGCGAGAACGTGCAGCAATTGAAGCTCGACCGCGAGGAGCGCATCCTCGACCAGAGCCAGGCCAACAAGGAACTCATCCGCAACCTGGCGCACGAGATCAAGAACCCGCTGGGCGGCATCCGCGGCGCGGCCCAGTTGCTGGAACTCGAGCTGCCGCCGCACCACCTGCTCGAGCTGCAGGAATACACGCAGGTGATCATCAAGGAGGCCGACCGCCTGCAGACCCTGGTCGACCGCCTGCTGGCGCCGCACCGCAAGCCCCACATCGTGGGAGACGTCAATATCCACGAAGTGTGCGAGCGGGTGCGCAGCCTGATCCTGGCCGAATTCCCCCAAGGCTTGACGATCAAGCGCGACTACGACGCCTCGATTCCGGAATTTCGCGGCGATTTCGAGCAGCTGATCCAGGTGGTGCTGAACATCGCCCACAACGCCGCCCAGGCCCTGTCCGGCCGCATGGCCCAGGGCGATGCCGAGATTGTTTTGCGCACCCGCGTGGCGCGCCAGGTCACCCTGGCCAAGGTCCGTTACGGGCTGGCATTAGACTTGCATATCATCGACAATGGACCGGGCATCGCGCCCGATATCCGCGACCGCATTTTCTATCCGCTCGTATCCGGGCGCGACGGCGGGAGCGGCCTCGGGCTGACGCTGGCGCAAACCTTCGTGCAGCAGCACCTGGGGGTGATCGAGTGCGAAAGCCGGCCTGGACTGACGGATTTCCGTATCCTGCTGCCCCTGCCATAAGCGCGGGCGAGCAGGGCGCCGACCAGTCCTTTATTGAATCCATGTTGCGGGAAGCACGAATACATGAAACCAATCTGGATTGTCGACGACGACGCATCGATACGCTGGGTGCTCGAAAAAGCCCTGGCGCGCGAAAGCCTGGAGACCCGCAGCTTCGCCAACGCGCGCGAGGCCCTCACCGCCTTTGAAACCGACACCCCGCAGGTGCTGGTATCAGACATCCGCATGCCGGGCGAGTCCGGCATCGACCTGCTGCAGGCCGTCAAGGCCCGCCATCCCGGCCTGCCGGTCATCATCATCACCGCCTTCTCGGACCTCGATTCGGCGGTGTCCTCGTTCCAGGGCGGCGCCTTCGACTACCTGGCCAAGCCGTTCGACATCGACAAGGCGGTGGCGCTGATCCGGCGCGCCCTCGAGGAGAGCCTGCGCGAAGCCAGCGTCGAGGCGCTGCCGGCCGAGACGCCCGAGATCCTGGGCCATGCGCCGGCGATGCAGGAGGTGTTCCGCGCCATCGGCCGCCTGTCGCAATCGAACGTGACCGTGTTGATCACGGGCGAATCGGGCACCGGCAAGGAGCTCGTGGCGCGCGCGCTGCACAAGCACAGCCCGCGCGCGGCCCAGCCCTTCATCGCCCTGAACACCGCCGCGATCCCGAAGGACTTGCTGGAATCGGAACTGTTCGGCCACGAGCGCGGCGCCTTCACCGGCGCCCAGGCCATGCGGCGCGGCCGCTTCGAGCAGGCCGAGGACGGCACCTTGTTCCTCGACGAGATCGGGGACATGCCATTTGACCTGCAGACGCGCCTTTTGCGCGTGCTGTCCGACGGCCACTTCTACCGCGTCGGCGGCCACCAGCCGGTGAAGGCCAATGTGCGCGTGATCGCCGCCACCCACCAGAACCTCGAGCAGCGCGTGCGCGACGGGCTGTTCCGCGAAGACTTGTACCACCGCCTGAACGTGATCCGCCTGCGCCTGCCGTCCTTGCGCGAGCGCAGCGACGACATCCCGATCCTCACGCGCCACTTCCTGGTGCAGAGCGCACACCAATTGGGCGTCGAACCAAAGCGCATGAGCGAGCAGGCGATGCGTTTCCTGTCCGGCCTCGAGTTGCCGGGCAATGTGCGCCAGCTGGAAAACCTGTGCAACTGGATCACCGTGATGGCGCCCGGCCAGACGGTCGAGATCAAGGACCTGCCGCGCGACCTGACCCAGGGCCAGGCCGGCGCACAGGCCAATCCGGTGCCGCTGGCCGATGGCGTGGTGGGGGCGGGCGCAGGCGGATCGGGGCTGGGCGGCATCGGCGCGGGCGGCTATGTGATGCAGGTCGCGGCGCAGGCTCCGGCTTCGCCCGACGGCTGGATCGACCTGCTCGAACTGCAGGCCGCCGGGATGCTCAGCGCGGGGCAGATGGACGTGATGGACATCCTGGGCCGCCAGTTCGAATCGGCGCTGATCAGGACAGCCCTCAAGCATACGCACGGACGCAAGAACGACGCGGCGATGCGGCTAGGGATCGGGCGCAACACCATCACGCGCAAGATCGTGGAACTGGGGATCGACGGCGCGCGCGAGGAGTAGCGTCGCAATAAAGTCTGATGGTGAAAAGTGCGGCGGGTGGTGTAAGCTCCTGCATCGCCCGCTCTACCTTTTCACCCCATGCTGATCAACTGCGTCGCCTACCAGGAAGGCAAGAAACTGTGCGATATCCCGGTCGAGGATATCAGCGAATACCTGAAACAGGATGACACCTTCGTCTGGGTCGCCCTGCGCGACCCGGCCCCCGCCGACATCTCCGTGATGCAGGAAGAATTCGGCCTGCACGAACTGGCGGTGGAAGACGCGCTGCGCGGCCACCAGCGGCCCAAGCTCGAGGAGTACGGCGACTCGCTGTTCGTCGTGGTCCAGATCGTGGAGCTGGCCGGGGACGAACTGAACGTCGGCCAGCTGGCCGTGTTCGCCGGCGAGAACTACGTGCTGTCGGTGCGGCGCGACGCCAACCAGGGTTTCCTGGGCGTGCGCGCGCGCGCCGAGCGCGAGCCGCATCAACTCAGGAAGGGCGCCGGCTTCGTGCTGTATGCGCTGGTCGACGCCGTGGTGGACCGCTACTTCCCGGTGGTCGACATGCTCGAATCCGAGCTCGAATCGATCGAGGACCACATCTTCGGCATGCAGGGCAAGCAGCGCGCCAACGTCGAGCGCCTGTATGAACTCAAGCGCAAGGCGCAGACCCTGCGCCACGCCGTGGTGCCGCTGATGGACGCCGTCGGCCGCCTGTACGGCGGCCGGGTGCCGGGCGTGGTGGTCGAGACCCAGGATTACTTCCGCGACGTGCACGACCACCTGTACCGCATCGCCGGCCGCCTGGACGCGGTGCGCGACACCATCAACACCGCGATCCAGGTGACGCTGTCGATGGTGGCGATCGAGGAGAACGAAGTGAGCAAGAAGCTGGCCTCGTACGCCGCGATCTTCGCCGTGTTCACGGCCTTCGCCGGGGTGTGGGGCATGAACTTCGAGTTCATGCCGGAGCTGAAGTGGAAGTGGGGTTATCCGCTGGCGCTGTTGACCATGGTGGGGGTGTGCGCTTACCTGTACCGGCGATTCAAGAAGGCCGGCTGGCTGTGATCAGCGCCGGTCGGCGGTCGCCGCCGCGCCGGCGCAAGCCAGCGTCACCAGCGCGATCGCCAGCCATTGCAGCGTCGTGAGCCGTTCGCCCAATAGGAGAAAACCCGCCAGCGCCGCCACCGCGGGGCCGGCGCTGACCAGGATCCCGAACACGCGCTGCGGCAGGCGCTTGAGCGCCTTCATCTCGAGCGTATAGGGCAGGGCCGACGACAGCAGCGCCACCGCCAGGCCGCCGCCCAGCACCGCGGGCGCCAGCAGGTCACCGCCGGCGTGGCTCACGCCGAACGGCACCACGAACACGCAGGCCGCCAGCAGCCCCCAGGACACGGCCTGGCCGCCGTCCAGCGTCGACACCCGCTTGCCGAACACGATATACATCCCCCAGCAGAACGCCGCCGCCAGCGCATAGGCGACGCCGGCCGGGTCCAGCGCCGCCACGCTGTCACGCACGGGCAGCAGCAGCCACAAGCCCGCGCCGGCGAGGATCACCCACAGGAAGTCGCGCGCATGGCGCGAGGACAGGATCACCACCGCCAGCGGCCCGGTGACTTCGATCGCGACCGCGATCCCGAGCGGAATGCGTTCGAACGAGCGGTAGATGAACAGGTTCATCGCCCCCAGCATCACGCCGTAGATGACGAGATTGGGCAGGTCGGCGCGGCGCAGCGGAAAGCGCCATGGCCGCACGATGGCGAGCAGGATCAGGGCCGACAAGCCGACCCGCAGCGCCACCACGCCGGCGCTGCCGACCGCCGGAAACAGGCCCTTGGCCCAGGCGGCGCCGGCATTGACCGACACCAGCGAACCCAGGATGGCCAGCGCGGGCGCGGCCACGCCCTGGGCGCCAGTGGCGGCGCGTGCGTTCACCTGGTCATTCACTTGGCTGCCATCGCTCGGGCCACTGCCTCGGCCACTCGGATGCCGTCCACCGCCGCCGACATGATGCCGCCGGCGTAGCCGGCGCCTTCGCCGGCCGGGAACAGGCCGCGCGTGTTCAGGCTTTGCAGGTCGTCGTTGTTGCGCCTGATGCGGATCGGCGACGAGGTGCGGGTCTCGACGCCGGTGAGCACCGCGTCTTCCTTGTAGTAGCCCTTGATCTGCTTGTCGAAGGCGACGAAGGCTTCGCGCAGCGCCACAATCGCATAGTCCGGCAGCGAGGTCGCCAGGTCGGTCAGGTGCACGGCCGGGCGGAACGAGGGAATCACGGCGCCGAACTCGGTCGAGGGCCTGCCTTTGACGAAGTCGCCCATCAGCTGTCCCGGCGCGTCATAGGTGCCGCCGCCCAGCACGAAGGCGCGCGATTCGAGCTCGCGCTGGAAGTCGATCCCGGCCAGCGGGTGGCCGGGATAGTCGTCGGGCGTGATGCCGACCACGATCGCGCTGTTGGCGTTGCGCTCGGCGCGCGAATACTGGCTCATGCCGTTGGTGACGACGCGGCCTTCCTCGCTCGATGCGGCGACCACGGTGCCGCCCGGGCACATGCAGAAGCTGTAGACCGAGCGCCCATTGGATGCGTGGTGCACGATCTTGTAGTCGGCGGCGCCGAGCAGCTTGTTGCCGGCGTTCGGGCCGAAGCGGCAGACGTCGATCAGCGACTGCGGGTGCTCGACCCGGAAGCCGATCGAGAACGGCTTGGCTTCGATGTACACGCCGCGGTCGTACAGCATCTGGAAGGTGTCACGCGCGCTGTGGCCGATCGCCATCGTCAGGTGGCGGGTCGCGATCTCTTCGCCGCTGGCGAGGCGCACGCCGACCACCTGGCGCACGCCGCCGGTCTCCTCGATCAGCACGTCGTCGACGCGGGTCTCGAAACGGATCTCGCCGCCGAGCCGGATGATCTCGGCCCGCATCTGCTCGACCATCTTGACCAGGCGGAAGGTGCCGATGTGCGGCTTGCTGACGTACATGATCTCTTCGGGTGCGCCGAAGCGCACGAACTCGGTCAGCACCTTGCGGCCGTGGTGGTTGCTGTCCTTGATCTGGCTGTACAGCTTGCCGTCCGAGAAGGTGCCGGCGCCGCCTTCGCCGAACTGCACGTTCGACTCGGTATTGAGCTTGCGCTTGCGCCAGAAACCGAAGGTGTCGACGGTGCGCTCGCGCACGATCTTGCCGCGCTCGAGGATGATCGGATTCAGGCCCATTTGCGCCAGGACCAGCGCCACGAACAGGCCGCAGGGGCCGGTGCCGACCACGACCGGACGCGGGGTGCCAGGGGCCGGTTTGCCCACCTGCACGAACTTGTAGTCGACGTCGGGCGAGGGCATCACGTGCTGGTCGCTCTTGAGGCGCGCCAGCACCGCCGCCTCGTTGCGCACCTCGGCATCGATCGAATAGATCAGCACGATGGCGGCCTTCTTGCGCGCGTCGTAGCTGCGCTTGTAGACGGTGAAGTCGACCAGGTCGGCGCCAGGTACGCCGAGGCGGGCCAGGATGGCCTCGCGCAGGGCGGTTTCAGGGTGGTTCAGGGGGAGTTTGAGTTCGTTAATACGCAGCATGGAGGGTGGTTGCTGGTGAGGCAACAAAAAGGAAGCGGACAAGGCGCTATTTTACTTGGCGTCATCGGGGCCGTGTGCGGAAAGCGCCTGGCGCCGGCCGGACGGGTTGCGTACTGACCGTCACCCATAGATTCGCCAAGACTGTCGGTTGGATTTTTGTATAAGTATGGGTTTTCTTGGCTGTGCTTTATTAGTAGAACAAATATCCTTATGCTCTAAACGATGGTTTTTATACAAGCGAAATTAGGTAAATGTGACACTTGACCAAATGTTATTTGCATAAAAAGCAGGCAATCATCCTGTAAATACGACACTTGTCTGACAAAACATGATTTTTGACAGAAAATTGCGCGCGACCTCATGTCTGGTGCATGAGAAGGCCAAAATTGTGCAGCGCCGCACCAAATTGGGTGAATTTTATTTGTCTACGGTTCTGGCTCATGGGAGAGTGTTGTTTATATGCATACGATCAAAGTGTTACATTGACACAAGAACTTGGCCCATGTTCTGATGAATCCAGACAACGAAACGGCGTCATCAGTTAAATGAATATGCCGTCAGTTGTCGCGGGGAGAGAAAAAGTCATGTAAGAGTGACTTGTGCCCACAACTAAAAACCAGAACCGGCCACTTCATGAGAGCGGCCGACAAGAGGACAGGAAATCGCATGTTGAAAAAAACCGTATTGGTCCACGCACTGAGCATCGCCTTCGGCGGCGCCGCGCTGGGCCTGGCCGTGATGTCGCCGGCAATGGCGCAGTCGAATGCTTCCGGTAGCGTGTTCGGTACCGTCGCCCCTGGCAGCAATGTCCAGATCCTGATCGAGAACCCGGACATCGGCATCCGCCGTACCCTGACCCCGGACGCGCAGGGCCGCTTCGTGGCCAGCTCGCTGCCGAGCGGCGTGTACCGCGTGACGCAGCTGCGCGACGGCGCCAGCGTGGCGACGGTCGAAGTCGAAACCGGCATCGGCCGCAACGGCGAGGCGATCTTCGCCGGCGCCCCGGCCGCCGGCGGCGGCGCCGTCGTGCAGGTGACCGGCCGCCGCGCCACCATCGACACCAGCAGCGCCGGCAGCAGCGCCACCTTCAACGCACGCGAACTCGCCTCGCTGCCGATCGGCCGCAACGTCGAATCGATCATCCAGCTGGCCCCGAACACCACCACGGCCGACACCCGCTTCGCCGGCGGCGCCTCGTTCGGCGGCGGCGCGGCCTCCGAGAACTCGTACTACATCAACGGCTTCCCCGTCACCAATCCGCTGACCGGCCTGGGCGCGGCCCAGCTGCCGTTCGGCGCGATCGCCGAGGCGCAAGTGCTGACCGGCGGCTTCGGCGCCGAGTTCGGCCGTTCGATCGGCGGCGTGGTCAACATCGTCACCAAGAGCGGCACCAATACCTGGGAAGCGGGCGGCCTGGTGACCTGGGAGCCGAAGTCGCTGCGCGCGACCCCGTACGACATCTACTATGGCCGCACCGGCACCCCGAACAATGCCGCCACCGACGGCACGCTGCGCCTGGCGCGCGCCGAGAACACCGTCGACCGCAAGGTGTACGGCGCCTACGTCGGCGGCCCGATCATCAAGGACAAACTGTTCTTCTTCGCCGCGGCCGAAAAGCACGATACCGAAGAGGGCCTGGTCAACGGCTTCCGCGTCGCCACCAACAACGGCGCCGTCGGCTGGCGCGACCGCGACACCAAGGTCGAGCGCTATATGGCCAAGCTCGACTGGAACATCACCGACAACCACCGCATCGAATTCACCACGATGGGCGATACGCCCGAAGTGACCAGGGCGGACAGCGGCTTCGACTACGCCACCCGCACCCGCACCGGCGCCGTCAGCTCGACCCAGCGCCTGGTCAACGTCGACAACAACGGCGCCAAGCTCAACACCCTGCGCTACGTCGGCAACCTGACCGACGACCTGACCGTCACCGCGCTGTACGGCCGCTCCAAGTCGACGCACGAAAACTACTTCACCGGCTACAACCCGGACCTGTTCCAGATCTCGTCGACGGTCGACGCCCGCGCGCCTGGCCTCAGCTACAACAACCCGCAAAACATCAGCGGCAACATCCTGGCCCCGGGCTCGGAAGACATCGTCGACTCGGGCCGCTTCGACGTCGAATGGCGCCTGGGCCGCCACACCCTGCGCGGCGGCTTCGACCAGACCAAGGTCGAGTCGGTCGCGGCGGGCGAATTCATCGCCGGCGGCGGCCGCTGGGATTACTTCCGCGCCAGCAACCCGAACGCGCAGATCGAGGGGCCGAGCGGCGTGATGATCCCGTCGCCGGCCAGCACCGGCAGCCCGCTGGGCAGCCAGGGCTATTACGTAACCCGCAACCTGTTCTCGACCGTCACCAACTCGTTTGGCGAACAGAGCGCCTGGTACCTCGAGGACCGCTTCCAGGCGACCCCGAACCTGCTGCTGACCCTGGGCGTGCGTAACGAGTCGTTCAAGAACCAGAACGACACCAAGACCACCTTCCTGGAGATGAAGAACCAGATCCAGCCGCGCCTGGCTGCGGTGTGGGACGTCAACGGCGACGCCAGCCTGAAGGTATACGGCACCCTGGGCCGCTACTCGGTCCCGATCCCGACCCATATCTCGGTGCGCGGCGCCGGCCGTTCCACCTATACCGCCCAGTACTACACCTATACCGGCACCGACGCCAACGGCGCGCCGACCGGCCTGGTGCAGCTGAGCGAACCGCTGTCGAACAACAACGAATATGGCCAGGACAAGGTTGTCGAGACCCTGGCGGCGCGCGATATGGATCCGCAATACCAGGACGAGCTGACCTTCGGCTTCGAAAAGGCCTTCTCGCCATCGCTGAACTTCGGCGCCAAGGCGATCTACCGCAAGATGCGCTCGACCATCGACGACTTCTGCGACGTGCGTCCGTTCGAGCGCTTCGCCGAAGCCAACGGCATCGAAATCACCAACCCGCTGTGGGGCAACACCTGCCAGACCTTCAACCCGGGTGAGGACAACGAGTTCCTGGTCGACTTCTCGGGCGACTTGTCGCGCCTGACGCCAGTGAACCTGACCGCGGCCGACCAAGGCTTCGACAAGCCGAAGCGTACCTACAAGTCGATCGAGACCTTCCTGGAGCATCCGTTCCGCAATGGCTGGTACGCCAAGGCCAGCTATACCTGGTCGAGCAACAAGGGCAATACCGAAGGCCAGGTGCGTTCGGATAACGGCCAGGCCGACGTCGCCGTCACCTCGTCGTGGGACTATCCGGAGCTGATGGAAGGCGCCTACGGCTACCTGCCGAACCACCGCAAGCACCAGCTGAAGGCATTCGGCTTCTATGAAGTCACGCCGGAAGTCGTGGTCGGCGCCAACGTGCTGATCGCATCGGGCCGTCCACGCAGCTGCATCGGCAGCGCCGCCAATCCGGGCGACTCGCCGAACTATGCGAACCAGACCTTCTACTGCGGCGGCCTGACCCGCTCGCAGAACGTGCTGACCCCGCGCGGCACGGTGGGCAACCTGCCGTGGGAACACCGCTACGACCTGAACGTGGCCTACAAGCCGAACTTCGTCAAGGGCCTGCAGTTCCGCGTCGACGTGTTCAACGTGTTCAACAGCCAGGTCGTGCGCAACGTGACCGAGGCCTACAACAACGGCGCCAACGTCAGCGGCCTGTACCAGACCCCGCTGTCGCTGACCTCGCCGCGTTATGCACGCTTCTCGCTGATGTACGATCGTAAGTTCTGATCTTGAGTGGCGGTCGCGAGGCCGTCGCCAGCCAGAAGGCCGCTCTTCGGAGCGGCCTTTTTTTTGCTTTTTCACATCGATTTGTGCTGGATCAACGAACTGCGCTTCTGTGCTTGCAAATTCGATGGTCAGCGGTACTGAAATCCGGTACTGATGGGCGAGTCGCCCGTTCTTCGCAATGCACTATCAATAGATCGAATATCCTCCCTTATTTCTTGGTAACTAAAAATTCACAAAATTGTCTCTATATGACATCCATCCAAAGGTCGTACGGAAAATTCCTCGATTTCGGTCCATATGTACTGCGTACATAGCCGTTCTGTGAACGGCGAAAGAAGATTTCGTTTGATGGGCAATTTGGTGCAAAAGATGGCCAATTCTGTGCATCGGTGCCCGTTTTTGGCGATTTTTATTCGGTTGGCGTAATCCGTTGTGATTTCTCATAAACAGTGTTGTTTGTATGCATACCGAAGGGAACTGTGTCATTGACACAAGAAGTTTCCCCATGGTTCTATCCGAAAAGTGCCTTTTAGTCTAATTATCAGTTAAATGAATATTTCGTCAGTGGGCCCAAGAGAGGAAAAGCAGCCAACGCTGCCTGGATCGTGATTCACATACAACCATCCGCGGCCGTTCCGTGGGAGTGGCCGACATAAGACAGGAAATCACACATGCTCAAGAAAACCGTTCTAGTCCACGCCCTGACGCTGGCATTCGGCGGCGCCGTGCTGGCCATCGGCACGATGGCGCCGGCCCTGGCGCAGTCGAACGCCACGTCGGTGGTGTACGGCGCCGTCGCCCCGGGCGCCGACGTGCGCGTCGTGCTGGAAAACCCGGCCACCGGCCTGCGCCGTACCGTGACGCCCGATGCGCAAGGCCGCTTCCAGGCCACCGCGCTGCCCACCGGCTCCTATACGGTGACCCAGTACCGCGGCGATAGCGTGGTGGCCACCACCAGGGTCGAAACCAGCATCGGCCAGAACGCCGAGGCGGTCTTTGCCGAGGCGGGCGTGCAGACGGTCGAAGTGACCGGCCAGCGCCGCAACATCGACGTCACCTCGACCTCGTCCGGCGCCACCTTCAACGCCCGTCAACTGGCCGCGCTGCCGGTGACGCGCGACATCCAGGGCATCATCCAGCTGGCGCCGAACACCACCCGCGTGGACTCGCGCTTCGCCGGCGGCGCCTCGTTCGGCGGCGGCGCGGCGTCCGAGAACTCCTACTACATCAACGGTTTCCCGGTCACCAATCCACTGACCGGCCTGGGCGCATCCCAGCTGCCGTTCGGCGCGATCGCCGAGGCGCAGGTGCTGGTCGGCGGCTTCGGCGCCGAGTTCGGCCGCTCGATCGGCGGCGTGGTCAACGTGATCACCAAGAGCGGCACCAATACCTGGGAGGCGGGCGCCCAGGTGACGTTCGAGCCGAAGAGCTGGCGCGCCAGCGAGAACGACATCTATTACGCCAACACCGGCTACAACCCGCTCACCGACGGCACCCTGCGCCGCGCCCAGCGCGAGAACACGCGCGAGCAGAAGACCTATGGCGCCTACGTCGGCGGCCCGATCGTCAAGGACAAGCTGTTCGTCTACCTGGCCGGCGAGATGATCGAGAACGATCGCGGCTACGTCGAGGGCTTCCGCACCGGCACCTCGAACGCCCAGAACGGCTGGCGCGACGATGAGCGCGAACTCGGCCGCTACATGGGCAAGGTCGACTGGAACATCACCGACAATCACCGCTTCGAACTGACGGCCCTGGGCGACCTCCCGAAGCGCACCTTCAAGGACAGTGGCTTCGACTACGCCACCCGCACCCGCAACGGCGTGGTCACCTCGACCGCCACCCGCCGCAACGTGGACGACAACGGTGGCCGCTCCGCCATGCTGCGCTATATCGGCAACCTGACCGACGACCTGACCCTGACCGCGCTCTACGGCCGTAGCGAGCTGAAGCACGACAATGCCTTCAGCAACTACCAGCCCAACATCTTCTCGACCACCTCGTCGCCGGAAAACCGCGCGCCAGGCTTAACCACGCCAACCCGCAGGCGATCACGGGCAACATCCTGGCGCCGGATGCGAAGGACAAGGTCGAGTCGGGTCGCCTGGACCTCGAGTACCGCCTTGGCGACCACAACCTGCGCGCGGGCTACGACCGCACCGACGTCGAATCGCTCAATGCCGGCGTATTCAAGGCAGGCGGCGGCACCTGGGCCTACTTCCGCACGGCCAATCCGAACCGGCCGATCGGCGTGGCCGGCGGCACGGTGCCGGCGCCCGCCAGTGGCGGCGGCCTGGGCACCCAGGGTTACTACGTGTCCAAGCGCCTGTTCTCGACGGTCACCGACTCGTACGCCGAACAGAGCGCCTTCTATGTCGAAGACCGCTGGCAAGCCACCAAGAACCTGCTGCTGACCATCGGCGTGCGCAGCGAGTCGTTCAAGAACCAGAACGACACGAAGGTGACCTTCCTCGACATGGACAACCAGATCCAGCCGCGCCTGGCGGCGGCCTGGGACGTGAAAGGCGACGGCACGACCAAGCTGTTCGCCACCCTGGGGCGCTACTCGGTGCCGATCCCGACCCACATCTCGGTGCGCGGCGCCGGCCGTTCGACCTTCACCAACCAGTACTACACCTATACCGGCGTCGACGCCAACGGCGCCCCGACCGGGCTGGTGCAGCTGACCGAACCGCTGTCGGGCAATAACGAGTTCGGCCAGGACAAGGTGGTGGCAACCCTCGCGGCGCTCGACATGAAGCCGGCCTACCAGGACGAGGTCACCATCGGGCTCGAGCGCGCCATCACGCCACGCCTGACCTTCGGCGCCAAGGCCACTTACCGCGAATTGAAAGAGACGATCGACGATTTCTGCGACGTGCGTCCGTTCGAACGCTACGCCGAAGCCAATGGCATCGAGATCACCAATCCGTACTGGGGCAATACCTGCCAGACCTTCAACCCGGGCCGCAACAATACCTTCATGGTCGACTTCTCGGGCGATCCGGCGAACCTGACCAAGGTCTCGCTCACCGCCGCCGATCAGGGCTTCGCCAAGCCGAAGCGCACCTACGCCGCGGTCGACCTGTTCCTGGAACACCCTTACCGCAACGGCTTCTATGGCAAGGTGAACTACACCTGGTCGCGCAACAAGGGCAATACCGAAGGCCAGGTGCGTTCCGATAACGGCCAGGCCGACGTCGCCGTGACCTCGACCTGGGATTATCCTGAGCTGATGGAAGGCGCCTACGGCCTGCTGCCGAATGACCGCAAGCACCAGATCAAGGCCTTCGGCTTCTATGAAGTCACGCCGGAAATCTCGGTCGGCGGCAACGTGCTGCTGGCCGCCGGCCGCCCGCGCAGCTGCATCGGCACTTCGGCCAACCCGGGCGATTCGCCGAACTACGAGAACCAGAGCTTCTGGTGCGGTGGCGCCGAAGTCCCACAAAATTTCATCGTGCAGCGCGGGACCGTCGGCAACCTGCCGTGGGACAAGCGGCTTGATCTGAACCTGGCCTACCGTCCGGCCATGCTCAAGGGCTTGCAGCTTCGTCTCGACGTGTTCAACGTGACCAATGAGCAGGCCGTGCAGAACGTGACCGAAGCCTATAACAGTGGTGACGCGGTGTCGAGCCTGTACGAAACCCCGCTGTCCTTGACCCCGCCGCGCTATGCGCGGATTTCGGTGTCCTACGATCACAAGTTCTGATCGACGATCGAAGAAACGTCGGCGTTCCCGGTGTTCTCTGATCCGCCCTGGCATTGCCAGGGCATTTTTATTTTTAAAAAGGAAACTACTTTTCTTCAAATGTTTTATATTTTGTCGAAATTGATTAAATCATCCATTCTTGTCGTCTCTTTTACGCAACTATCCCATGAGTCAGCTACATTTTTTATACATCTGGCAGCCATGCATACGGCGTACATAGCCAGTTTGCGGAAATAAATGGATATGCATGTCGATTCAACTCATCCATAATTTAATGAAACTTTCGTAAATACAATGACTTAGCGGTGTTTTGGATGCGTTCGTCCGATAATACTTGGGGTGGCGCCACTTGGCGGGCCGCCGGGAAGCCGCGACTGGCGTAATGTGCCGGTCCATCGTTTTCCACTTTTTAACAATCTGCACATCTCTTTTGCTTGTTGACGATTTTTGTTTCGATATGGTTTTATGGAATGAATCATAAGTCGTCCGATTGATGATCGGCGCCTATTGAGAGTGACTTCCCTACGACATATCTGCATATGGAACGCTTTGAAAAAGCGTCTGGATGTGGGCGAATTTGTTTTAGGGTGGCATTTTGCGCACGGTCCAAGACGCTGCGCTTGCATAAAACTATCCAAAAGAACAGCAAGGAGAAACACAATGTTGAAATTGAAGTCGATGCCGTGCGCTATCGCCTGCGTGATCGCCAGCGGCGCCCTGGCTGGCGCCGCACCGGCACTGGCCCAGGACCAAGCCGCCGCTGCAGCGCCGCAGCGCGTCGTCGTGACCGGTTCGCTGATCAGCCGCACCAATACCGAAACACCGACCCCGATCCAGGTGCTGACCGCGGCCGACATCCAGAAGAGCGGCAAGACCTCGGTCGCCGAACTGCTGACCGACCTGGCGGCCAACGGTGCCGGCACCCTGGGCACCGGCTTCGCCGGCGCCTTCGCCAACGGCGCATCGGGCATCTCGCTGCGCGGCCTGACCGTCGGCGCCACCCTGGTGCTGATCGACGGCCACCGCATGGCCCCGTATCCGCTGTCGGACGACGCCCAGCGCTCCTTCGTCGACGTGTCGGCGATTCCGTTCGATGCCATCGAGAGCATCGAGGTCCTGAAAAGCGGCGCTTCCTCGCTGTACGGTTCCGACGCGATCGCGGGCGTGATCAATATCAAGCTCAAGAAGAACCTGAACGGCACCCGCCTGTCGGCCGAAGTGGGCGACACCCAGCACGGCGGCGGCAAGACGAAGCGCGCCTCGATCAGCACTGGCATCGGCGACCTCGGCGCCGACGGCTACAACGCTTTCATCACCGCCGAATACCGCAAGCAGGACCCGATCTATGTCGCCGACCGCGAGCAGTTCGGCTACGCCAACCGTGACTGGCGCGCGCGCGGCGGCAACGACCTGACCCTGGGCGTGCCGACCAATATCAACAACTTCCTGACCGCGTCGAGCAGCCCCTTCCTGTATAACCCGTCCAATCCGAACAACCCGGCCGGCGTCACCAACGTCAACAACCCGGCCAACTATCTGTTCCTGGATCCAAACTGTAACTTCACCAAGTATCGCGCCGGTGGTTGCGCGGTGCGCGACACCGAATCGTTCATCCAGCCGCCAACCGAGAACGTCAACGTCCTGGTCGGCATGACCAAGAAACTGAGCGAAGACTGGGAAGTGCAGTTCAAAGGCTCGTTGTTCCGCCGCGAAAGCACCAACAACCGCAACGGCGCAGGCACGTCGCCGCTGGCCTTCAATCCGACCGCGTTCAACGGTACCACCACACTGGTCAACGGCGTACTGACCCCGCGCGTCGGCGCTGTGCCGGACACGACCTTCGCGCCGGGCGCCCAGGTCGGCGCCAACGTCACCAATCCGTTCGGCCAGAATGCCCGACTGTACGGCTACATCCCGGATGTCGGCGCCGCCCTGACCACCAAGAACGAATCGACCGCCACCCGCTTCTCCGCCGACCTGATCGGCAGCGCCTATGGCTGGGACGTGACCGCCTCGATCGGCGCCACCAAGGTCAAGAACGACCTCGACTATAGCGGCTACGTCAACCGCAACGCGCTCTACGCCGCACTGCGTAACGGCACCTTCAATGTGCTGGGCAATAACTCGCCGGCCGTCATGAGCCAGGTATCGCCGCGCTTCAGCAACAAGATCGAGTCGACCCTGAATTACGCCGACCTGATCGGTTCGCGCGAGCTGCTGTCGAGCTTTGGCGCCGGTCCGCTCAATTTCGCGGCCGGCCTGCACTGGCACAAGCGCGAGCAGGATGCGCCACCGTCGAGCCTGACGGCCAACGGCGCGGTCGCCAACACCTCGGCCTTCACCATCGGCGAAGAGACCAACAAGGCCGCCTTCGCCGAGTTGCAGGCGACCCCGATCAAGAACGTCGAAGTCGGCCTGGCCGGCCGTTATGACCACTACGACACCTACGGCCGCTCGTTCACGCCGTCAGCCAATTTCAAGTGGACGCCGAGCCAGCAGATCGGCCTGCGTGGCACCTTCGCACGCGGCTTCCGCGCGCCGGCTCCGGCCGAGGTCGGCAATGCAGGTTCCTTCTTCACCTTCAACGCGATCAGCGATCCGATCCTGTGCGCCAACGGCAGCCAGACCACGGCCGGCAACGTGCCGTCCGCCTGCTCGTTCAGCCCGCCATACGTCCAGACCACCAATCCTGACCTGCAGCCCGAGAAATCGAAGTCGTACACCTTCGGCGTCATCCTCGAGCCGATGCGCGGCCTGAACATGACCCTGGATTACTACAAGATCCAGATCAAGAACCTGATCGTGACCCAGGCCGGCAACGATCCGAGCTTCACCCCGACCTGGGTGCGCGGTCCAGCGGCGACGATCGACATCGCGACCGGCGTCGGCACCAACACGGTGCCGGGCATGCCTGCCGCCGGTCCGATCCTGTACGGCCTGTCGCCGTACATCAATGCCGGCAGCACCGAGACCCACGGCATCGAAGCCGACGTGCGCTATCGCTGGCGCCTGGGCGACATGGGCACCATCACGGCCAACCTCAGCGCGGCCCATACCTTCGGCTACGAGACCGAAGTGGCAGGCGAGCGTTACCAGCTGGCCGGCACCCAAGGTCCATCGTCGGTCGGCGGCGCCACCGGCAACCCGAAAGACCGCGCCCAGTTCACCCTCGGCTATGCCCGCGGCCCGCTGGACGTGACCGCCACCGTGAACTACACGAGCGGCTTCTCGACCTTCGATCCGGCCCTGGGCGAGACCGATTGCGCCTCGACCGGCACTAACGTCGGCGGCCGTCCTTACTTCCAGGGCCTGGTCCAGCCGGCATGGTACTGCGACGTGTCGTCGTTCACCACGACCAACCTGAACGTGGCGTACAAGGTCACCGAGAACCTGACCATCCGTGGCGCGATCCTGAACCTGTTCGACAAGGAAGCCCCGTATGACGTCGCCACCTACGGCAACGCGGGCAACCAGACCTCGTACAACGCCTCGCTGCACCAGCCTGGCGCGGTGGGCCGCTTCTTCACCCTGGGCGCGAACTACACGTTCTAAGCCTGCTTGATGTCCAGTAAAAAGCCCGCCGGCAGGGATGCCGGCGGGCTTTTCCTCTTCTATATAGTGCGAATCGTTACATGCCGCCCCAGGCCCCGGCCAGCACCGCCAGCGCGGCCAGCCCGGCGGTCTCGGTGCGCAGCACGCGCGGTCCCATCGACAGGGACAGGGCGCCGGCGGCGACGGCCGCGGTTTCTTCCTGCGGCGTGAGGCCGCCTTCGGGGCCGATCAGGAAGGTCACCGGCTGCGGAGCATGGTCGCGCGCCCAGCCGGCCAGCGACTGCGTTGCGCGCGGGCTGAGCAGGATGCGCACCCCCTCGGCCGGCGCCGCCAGCCACGGCTGCACGTCGAGCAGCGGATGCAGCCGCGCCAGCCGGTTGCGGCCGCACTGTTCGGAGGCGGCCACGATCACCCCCTGCCAATGGGCTTGACGTTTCTCGGCCCGCTCGCCCGACAGGCGCACCACGCTGCGCTGGGCCGCCAGCGGCTGGATCGCCGCCACGCCCAGCTCGACCGCCTTTTCCACGATCCAGTCCATCTTCGAGCCTTCCGGCAGGCCCTGGGCCAGGGTGACGGGGTAGGGCGGTTCGGCCTCGATCTCCTCGAAGGCGTCGACCGTCGCGGTCGCGCGGCGCTTGCCGGTTTCCAGCAGGGTGGCGCGGTACTGTCCTCCTTCTCCGTTGAACAGGGTGAGCGCCGCGCCCGGCTGCAGGCGCACCACGTGCAGGTGGTGGGCGACGGCTTCCGGCAGGTCGATGGTGAGGCCGGCGGCGAGCGGCTGGGGGCAGTAAAAACGGGGCATTCGGTGGGGGCGCAGCGCGCTCTTGCGTTAAAGGAATAAACCTGCATTTTAAATCGGCAGCACCCCGGTCTGGTAGAATAACGGGCTACGGCCTCGCGGGCCATCGCTTTCCAATCCCTGATCCACGATCTCCATGAAATCTACGCAAACCACCACCCTGATGGCCAACGCGATCCGCGCGCTGGCGATGGACGCCGTCCAGAAAGCCAACTCGGGCCACCCGGGCATGCCGATGGGCATGGCCGAGATTGCCGTCGCACTGTGGGACAAGCACTACCGCCACAATCCGGCCAATCCGGGCTGGTCGAACCGCGACCGCTTCCTGCTCTCGAACGGCCACGGCTCGATGCTGCACTATGCGCTGCTGCACCTGGCCGGCTACGACCTGA
Organism: Massilia oculi; assembly: GCF_017582745.1. Classification (GTDB taxonomy): domain Bacteria; phylum Pseudomonadota; class Gammaproteobacteria; order Burkholderiales; family Burkholderiaceae_D; genus Telluria; species Telluria oculi_A. The sequence continues at coordinate 149,024 of NZ_JAFVIM010000014.1, read as the reverse complement.
CGATGGACGACCTGCGCGACTTCCGCCAGATGCACTCGAAGACCCCGGGCCACCCGGAAGTCGGCATCACCCCGGGCGTGGAGACCACCACCGGTCCGCTGGGCCAGGGCATCGCCAACTCGGTCGGCATGGCGCTGGCCGAATGGCTGCTGGGTAACGAATTCAACCGTCCAGGCTACGACGTGGTGGATCACTACACCTACGCCTTCCTGGGCGACGGCTGCCTGATGGAAGGCATCTCGCACGAAGTGGCGTCGCTGGCCGGCACCCTGCGCCTGAACAAGCTGATCTGGCTGTACGACGACAACGGCATCTCGATCGACGGCCGTGTGGAAGGCTGGTTCACCGACGATACCCAGAAGCGCTTCGAAGCCTATGGCTGGAACGTGATCCCGAAGGTCGACGGCCACAGCGTCGCCGACATCGATGCGGCCATCGAGAAGGCCAAGCAATCGGATCGTCCGACCCTGATCTGCTGCAAGACCATCATCGGCAAGGGCGCCCCGAACCTGGAAGGCGGCGACAAGGTCCACGGCGCGCCGCTGGGCGACGCCGAGATCGCGGCCGTGCGCAAGCACCTGATCTGGGATCCGGTCCCGTTCGACATCCCGGCCGAGCTGTACGAAGCCTGGGACGCGAAAGAGCGCGGCGCGCAGCTTGAGGCTGAATGGAATACGCTGTTCGCGGCCTACCGCGGCGCCTACCCGGAGCTGGCCGCCGAATTCGAGCGCCGCATGAAGGGCGACCTGCCGGCCGATTTCGGCAAGACCCTGGACGCGGCGATCGCCGCCTGCGTGGACAAGGCCGAGACCATCGCCACCCGCAAGGCCTCGCAGAACGCGATCCAGGCCCTGGCCCCGACCCTGCCTGAATTCCTGGGCGGCTCGGCCGACCTGACCGGCTCGAACCTGACCAACTGGAAGGAATCGGTGCCTGTGCGCTCGGGCATCGCCGGCAACCACATCAACTACGGCGTGCGCGAATTCGGCATGTCGGCGATCCAGAACGGCGTGGCCCTGCACGGCGGCTTCATCCCGTTCGGCGCGACCTTCCTCACCTTCTCGGACTACAGCCGCAATGCCCTGCGCATGGCTTCCCTGATGAAGGTGCGTTCGATCTCGGTGTTCACCCACGATTCGATCGGCCTGGGCGAAGACGGCCCGACCCACCAGTCGATCGAGCACGTCTCGTCGCTGCGCCTGATCCCGGGGCTGGACAACTGGCGTCCATGCGACACCGTCGAGTCGGCGGTGGCATGGGGTGCGGCGGTGCAGCGCAAGGATGGCCCATCGACCCTGATCTTCTCGCGCCAGAACCTGCCGTTCATGGCACGCGAAGCGGCGCAAGTGAGCGACATCGCCAAGGGCGGTTACGTGCTGCGCGACAGCGCCGACGCCAAGGTCATTCTCATCGCCACCGGTTCCGAAGTCGAACTGGCAGTGAAAGCGTTCGACGCGCTGGCGGCAGAGGGCATCGCCGCACGCGTGGTCTCGATGCCGTCGACCGACGTGTTCGACCGCCAGGACGCCGCCTACAAGGCAAGCGTGCTGACGAAGGGCGTGCCGCGCGTGGCCATCGAAGCCGGCGTGACCGCCTTCTGGTACAAGTACGTGGGCCTGGAAGGCGCGGTGGTCGGCATCGACACCTTCGGCGAATCGGCGCCGGCGCCGGTGCTGTTCAAGCACTTCGGCTTCACCGTCGAGAACGTGGTCGCGAAAGCGAAAGAAGTTATCGCAGCATAAGGTTTTGCTGCATGCGGGCCGTCCGGGCGGGCGGCCCGTTTTACTATGTTCGTTACGAAAAAAGTTTTTTTCTAATCAGGAGCACAGCATGACGATCAAAGTTGCAATCAATGGTTATGGCCGCATCGGCCGCAACGTCCTGCGCGCCTTCTATGAAGGCGGCAAGAAACAAGACATCCAGATCGTGGCGATCAACGACCTCGGCAACGCCGAATCGAACGCCCACCTGACCCGCTACGACACCGCCCACGGCAAGTTCCCGGGCACCGTCACGGTCGAAGGCGACAGTATGATCGTCAACGGCGACAAGATCCGCGTGTTCGCGCAGCGCAATCCAGCCGAAATCCCATGGGGCGAGCTGGGCGTGGACGTCGTTCTCGAGTGCACCGGCTTCTTCACCACCAAAGAGAAGGCCTCGGCCCACCTGAAGGGCGGCGCCAAGAAGGTGATCATCTCGGCCCCGGGCGGCAAGGACGTCGACGCGACCGTCGTGTTCGGCGTGAACCAGGACGTGCTGAAGTCGACCGACACCGTGATTTCGAACGCCTCGTGCACCACCAACTGCCTGGCCCCGCTGGTCAAGCCGCTGCATGACGCCATCGGCCTGGAAACCGGCCTGATGACCACCGTGCACGCCTACACCAACGACCAGGTGCTGACCGATGTGATGCACGAAGACCTGCGCCGCGCCCGTTCGGCCACCCAGTCGATGATCCCGACCAAGACCGGCGCCGCCGCCGCGGTCGGCCTGGTGCTGCCGGAACTGAACGGCAAGCTGGACGGCTTCGCGATTCGCGTGCCGACCATCAACGTGTCGATCGTCGACCTGTCGTTCATCGCCAAGCGCGACACCACGGTCGAAGAGATCAACGAGATCATGAAGAAGGCCGCCGCCGAAGGCCCGCTGAAGGACATCCTGACCTACAACACCGATCCGCTGGTCTCGGTCGACTTCAACCACAACCCGGCATCGTCGAACTTCGACGCCACGCTCACCAAGGTCTCGGGCCGCCTGGTGAAAGTGACCTCGTGGTACGACAACGAGTGGGGCTTCTCGAACCGCATGCTCGACACCACTGTCGCATTGATGAACGCCAAGTAATCCGTTCGTCCTCCGAGCCCTGGACGCCGTACTGGCCTCCAGGGCTTTTTTACGTCGGTATTACGTGAAAATCCATCGACAAGCCGGCTGATGCCGGTTTTTTTTGCGCAGGAGGTAGTGGCCTTTCATGCAATGCGGATGCGCTTCTGCCGAACAAACATTATTTTGGTTGCGATTCCACAACAAAATGTTTCGTGAATCACATATGTATCGCAAATAAAATGCTGCACCGCATCTATTCGTTTTACCGCCAGATTGTCCGAGGTTGTCGACAAATTGCGCGAAGTAAATACAAAAATCCCTCCAATGGCAGAGCAATACAAAGTTACATTTGGATTAAATTGCGTTACATAAACTTAGCTCACTTGCATAATCAAGACGCGTCGTGGCGCCGGGCAGGGGAGACACATCCTGGGTGTTGCGAGCGCGTCTTATCACCGTAAATAGTAGAAAGATGCCAATGATGTTGAAAGAAAAGATGGGTGCCCGCGCAGTGCGGCTCGCCTTCGGCCTCGTAGCCGGCCTCACAGTTACCCAAGCAGTTGCCCAGGACGCGCCGATCCAGCGCGTCGAAGTGACCGGTTCCGCGATCAAGCGGATCAACGTCGAAGGCGCACTGCCGATCCAGACCCTGAGCCAGGAAGCGATCGCCAAGACCGGCGCTACCAGCGTCGCCGAACTGATCCAGACCCTGCCAGCGATGCAGGGCTTCACCATCGGCGCCATCGCCGCCGGTACCAACTCGGGCGGCCGCGTCTCGGCATCGATCCACGACATCGGCGAATCCTACACCCTGGTGCTGCTGAACGGCCGCCGCCTGGCGCCGCAAGGTTCGGGCAGCACCGTCAACCTGCAGGCCATCCCGATGAGCGCTGTCGAGCGCGTCGAGATCCTGACCGACGGCGCATCGGCGCTGTACGGCTCGGACGCCATCGCCGGCGTCATCAACTTCGTCCTGAAGAAGAACCAGCAGGGCGGCGACATCGAAGCCAACTACAGCCAGCCGACCGCCGGCAAGGATGGCGGTTCGCGCTACGTCGCGGCCACCTACGGCTTCGGCGACCTGGACAGCGACGGCTGGAACGTGCTGGTCAGCTACCGCCGCGACGAGCAGGACCAGATCCTGTCGACCAAGCGCGACTTCGCGAGCACCGCCTTCCGCACCTTCTCGCGCAACGGCACCAACTACGTCTACGACAACACCAGCACCGCCTCGGCGCCGGCCAACGTCACCGTCGCGTTCCGCAACCCGGCCGGCGTGCCGGCGCTGCCATCGGTGGGCTTCTCGCCTTACCTGCTGGCCAACGGCGGTTGCCCGGACCTGAACGTGGTCAGCATCAACAACAACGGCACCACCGCGCGCAACTGCACTTTCGACTACATCCAGACCGTCGAGATGGTCCCGGAAAACAAGCGCGACAGTTTCTTCGTCAAGGGCACCAAGAAGCTCGGCGACAACTGGGAAGCGTTTACCGACATCGCTTACTCGCGCTTCGACCTGACCGCGCGTATCGCACCGAACACCGCGCCATTCTCGATCGCCAACGGTTCGGCGCAGTTCAACCAGTACGTCGCGCCTTACCTGACCGCCGAGCAGCTCGGCCGCGTCAACACCGTCTCGGGCAACTACCGCGCCTATGACTGGGGCACCCGCGACAGCCAGACCATCACCGAGTCGAAGCACGCAGTGGCAGGCCTGGACGGCGAGATCGCCGGCTGGACCGTCAGCGGCGCGCTGACCTGGTCGGAAAACTCGATCGACGAGCGCTATGTCGGTGGCTACATGAAGAACGCCGAGTTCCGTTCGATGCTGGCCACTAACGCCTTCAATCCGTTCGCCCCGATCGGCCAGCAGAGCGAAGCAACCCAGCAACTGATCAAGAATTCGATCTTCCACGGTTCGATCCGCGAAGCGTCGACCACCCTGAAGGCGGCCGACGTGCGCGGTTCGCACGAGCTGTTCGCCCTGGGCGGCGGCATGGCCCAGCTCGCAATCGGCGCCGACTACCGCGAGTACCACTACCAGCAGGATCCGTCGGCCGATGCGGTCAATGGCGTGATCTACAACTTCAACGCCCCAGCGCGCTACGACCTGACCCGCGACAACGCCGGCGCCTTCGCCGAAGTGCTGGCGCCGATCACCAAGGAGATCGAAGTGACGGCCGCGCTGCGCTACGACACCATCTCGGAGATCGACGACGCCGTGCGCGGCCGCAAGGTCGGCAGCGACCACTCGAAGAGCACCTACAAGGTCTCGGCGCGCTGGCAGCCTTCGCAGCAGCTGCTGTTCCGCGGCTCATACGGCACCGGCTTCAAGGCGCCAGACATGCTGGACATCGCCCAGCCGCTGGTCAATGCCGGCTTCACCGCGTCGTCGTGGGGCTGCCCGATCCAGGATCCGACCCTGTGCCGCCCAGGCACCACCCAGTACAACGTGCTGTCGACGGGTAACGAGAACATGCGTCCGGAAACCTCGAAGCAGTTCACCGTCGGCATGCGTTTCGAGCCGTCGTCGCGCTTCTCGGCAGGCCTGGACCTGTGGGACGTGAAGATCAAGGATGCGGTGAGTGCGGTCAGCGAGCAGCAGGCCTGGGCTAACCCGGACCAGTTCCGCCAGTTGTTCAGCACCTACACCGAACCGGCAACCGGCAACACCTACTGGGCCTTCCTGCGCTCGTCGGTGAACATCGGCCAGACCCACAACCGCGGCATCGACTGGGACCTGACCGGCCGCCACCGCTTCGGCTTCGGCAACCTGACGGCGACCCTGAACGGCACCTACATGCTGAAGTCGGACTACACCCGCGCCGGCACCGCCAACGACTGGACCAACAGCCTGAACTACTTCGGCACCAACAATGCCGTGACGTTCCGCCACATCGTCCGCCTGTCGACCACCCTCGACACCGGCAAGCTGTCGAACTCGCTGATCGTCAACTACCGCAACGGCTACACCGACGCGGCGGCGACCGTGCGTAACCTGGACACCGGCGTCAACGTGACCGGCTTCCGCCTCGAGGTGCCGTCGTTCACCACCTTCGACTGGCAAGGCCGCTATGCGTTCACCGATGCCTTCACGCTGCGCGCCGGCATGAAGAACATCTTCGACCGCAAGCCGCCTCTGTCGCTGCGCGCCTCGTCGGGCCACCAGGTCGGCTTCGACCCGCGCTACGCCGATCCGCTCGGCCGCCAGCTGTACGTCACCGGCAACTACAAGTTCTAAGTTGCCACGACTCCTGCCCACGGTACGCCGCGGGCAGGACAAAAAAAGCCGGGTTCCGCAAGGAATCCGGCTTTTTCACTCATACGGATCGCCTCAGGCGTCCGGCCACGGCGTCAGGATCTCGAAGCCGTTCTTCGTTACCACGATCATGTGTTCCCACTGGGCCGACAGCGAACCGTCGCGCGTCATCACGGTCCAGCCGTCGTCGAGCTGGATCACGTCCTCTTCTCCAATATTGATCATCGGCTCGACCGTGAAGGTCATGCCTTCCTTCAGCAGCAGGCCGGTGTTCGGGCGGCCGTAATGCAGCACCTGCGGCTCTTCGTGGTAGACGCGGCCGATGCCGTGGCCGCAGTAGTCGCGCACCACCGAGTAGCCGGCGCCTTCGGCCAGCTTCTGGATCGCGTGGCCGACGTCGCCCAGGCGCGCGCCCGGACGCACGGCGCGGATCCCGGCCATCATCGCCTCGTACGTCGTGTCGACCAGCTTCTTCGCTTCAGGACTGGGCGTGCCGGCGAAGTACATGCGGCTGGTGTCGCCGTGCCAGCCATCCTTGATCACGGTGACGTCGATGTTCACGATGTCGCCATCCTTCAGGACGTCCTTCTCGCTCGGGATGCCGTGGCAGACCACGCCGTTGATCGAGGTGCACAGGGTCTTGGGGAAGCCGTGGTAGCCGACGTTGGCCGGCGTGGCCTTCTGCACCTTTCGAATGTAGTCGTGGCAGCGGCGGTCGAGTTCTTCGGTGGAGACGCCGGGCACGACGTATTCCTTGATCATTTCCAGCACTTCGGCGGCGAGGCCGCCGGCGACGCGCATCTTGGCGATGTCTTTATCGTTCTTGAGTTTGATGGTCATACAGTGGGGATTCGGGGGACGCGTGGCGCGGGCAAACCGCCATGATACCGCGTTGCCGGCGCCAGGGTGGGGCGCCCAACAAAAAATGCCCGGCCGGCAAGGCCGGACGGGCATTCGGTCAGCTTCCGAGGAGGGGGTCTTGCGACCCCGTTCCATTAGAAGTTCTGGGTGTAGCGGACGTAGAAGAAGCGGTCCAGCGACAGGTCGGCATCGACTTTCGATGCGTCAGCCGCCGATTCGTACACGACGCGAGGCTTCTTGTCGAAGACGTTGTTCACGCCGACCAGGAAGCGGCCGTCCCACGAGGTCTTGTAGCCGACGCTCAGGTCATGGATGGTGACCGAGCCCAGCTTGTTAGCGCCGGTGCCATAGGAGTAGCTCTTGTATTCAGGCATGTTGCACTCGATGCCTTCGTCCACGTCCCAGCAGCTGTCCTTGACCGGGCTGTAGTAACGGAAGCCCCAGGTGGCGCTCCAGTTGCCCAACGACCAGTCGATCGAGGTGTTCGACTTCACGCGGTTGTAGAAGTACAGACCGGCGTAGTTGTTCCACTCGCTGCCAGCGCCGTCGCGGGTGCGGAACTTGTCGACGTACGAGGTTTCGTTACGGAAGCCGAACTGGCCGTAGGCGGTGCGTGGCAGGCGGTACGAGATCGCCAGGTCCAGGCCTTCGGTTTCCATTTCGCCCAGGTTGGCGTTGCCGCGCGACAGACGGTTGATCTGGCCGGTCACTGCGTCACGACCGATCACGCCGCAGTAATTTGCATTGCCACGGATGTAGCATTCTTCGGCGACGTAGTCGGCGCCGATGGCGGTGATGCGGTTTTCGATCGAGATGTTGTACCAGTCCAGGCCGACGCTCAGGCCAGGCACGAACGATGGGCTGTAGACGAAGCCGACGGTCTTGGTGGTTGCGGTTTCAGGCTGCAGGAATTCGTTGCCCGCGCCCGAGTTGAACGCCACCAGCGACTGGGTGCCGCCCGAGCTCGTGATCGGGGTGCCTGCCTGCATCAGCTGACGGTAGGTCGGGCTGGTGCCAGCGGCGACGCAACGTGCCTGGACAGCAGGATTGCGCGCTGCTTCGCCGAAGCGGGTGTCGCATGGATCCAGGAAGGTATCGAACGACTGCGAACCGCCGCCCGAGATGTCGTCCAGGGTCGGAGCGCGGAAGCCTTCAGCCCAGGTACCGCGGACCAGCACGTCCTTGACTGGCTTGTACATGAAGCTGAACTTGCTGTTGTTTGTCACGCCGAAGTTGCTGTAGTCCGAGTGACGGGTCGCCACGTTGAAGCTCAGCAGTTCTGCGAACGGCTGGTTCTTCAGCACAGGCACGTTCAGCTCGGCGTACGCTTCGCGCACGGTGTAGCGGCCGTAGGTCGGCTGGCCCGACAGGTTGGTCGAATAGCCCGACTGCGAGAACTGGTCAGGAACGTCCGAACCCTTGACTTCGCGGTGCTCCAGGCCGACTGCCAGGCCGACGGCGCCGGCTGGCAGCTGGAACAGTTCGCCGGCCAGGTCGGCGGTAGCGCTGTTGATGGTCGAACCGTAGGTCTTGGTGCCGGTCGAGTTGACGTAAGCCAGCGCTTCCGGGGTCGACGCGGATGGGCCACCCAGGATGTCCCATGGGGTGCACGAGCCGAGGGCGATCGGATTGTCCGGGGTGCCGCACTGCACGACGCCGGAGGCGTTCATGAACGACGGGCCCAGGGCCTGCTTCAGGTTCAGCAGGTTGATGTTGCCGCTGTCGGCCGCGGTGCCCGACACCTTGTTGTGGTTGTAGCCGACGCTCCAGTTCCACGCCAGATCCTTGACCGTGAATTCACCTTCGAGGGTGGCGTCGATGTGCAGGGTGCGGTTTTCGTTCTCGGTCAGGCGCGGCAGTTCGATGGTGCGGCGCTGGAAGAACAGGTCCTGGCCCAGGCCGGCGCCGGCGACTTGATTGCCGTACGGATTGTAGTAGCTATCCTTGTCGATGTAGACCGGGTAGTTGGCCTGCGAGGTCGACTGCAGCGGGTAGCCGGCGATCTGGCGCAGCGCTTCACGCTGCGAATACATCGCGGTGGTCTTCAGGCGCATGTCCTTCGGCAGGGCGACTTCGCCCTTGACGAACAGCGTATCGAGCTTGCTCGGCGACAGCAGGTGCATGTCCTGGCTCGAGTTGTACTTGTCCTCGTTCAGGCCGGTGTAGGCGTGGTAGTTGTTCGGGTCGCGCGAGTTGGCGCCGACGCCGTTGCCGGTCCAGTCGCCGGTGTGGTTCAGGTACTTGTTGAAGCCGCCAGCTGCGGCGCTGGTCAGCGAGCCGCCATTGGCCGGGTTGACCGGGGTGATGCGACCCCATGGGCCGGCGCCGAAGCCGTCATATGGGTGCGCAGGACCATAGGAGGTCGAGGTCTGTGCACGGGTGCCAGGCCACACGACGCCTTGCTCGGTGTGCGACAGGCCGAACATCAGCGATGCCTTGTCGTCGCCTGCGCCGTAGGTCAGCGAGAAGTCCTTGTTCTTGCCGTCGTTCTTTTCGTTCTGGCCGGTGTACAGGGACAGCTGGCCGCCCTGCATGTTTTTCTTCAGGATGATGTTGATCACGCCTGCGATCGCGTCCGAGCCGTAGATCGACGAAGCGCCATCCTTCAGGATTTCCATGCGCTCGATCATGGCCGACGGGATGGTCGACAGGTCGGTGTAGCCGGCAACGGTCTGGGTCCAGCGCTTGCCGTCCACCAGGACCAGCAGGCGGTTCGCGCCCAGGTTGCGCAGGCTGACGTACTGGCCGCCAGCTTCGGTGTTCGAGGTCAGCGAGCCCGAACGGCTGAAGTCAGGAGCACCAGCCGACGACAGGTTGTTCAGGACGTCGCCCACGGTGACCAGACCGGATTTCGCGATCTGTTCCGCGTTCATGATCTGGATCGGCTGTGCGGTTTCCAGATCGACTTGGCGGATACGCGAACCGGTCACTTCAACGCGTTGCAGGGGTGCCGAAGCTTCCTGTGCGATCGCTGCGGTCATGCCGAGGGTCATGCCGCCGAGGCAGATCGCACGCACCGAGCGGGACAAGAGTGTTTCCATCATGTTGCAAAACTCCTAGGGGTGAAAACGCGGCGGCACCACGGGGAAGGGCACTGCCACCGAAAAATGTCGCGAAGCGACTCGCTGAAAATCGCCAACGGATTGGTCAATTGACTTTTCAAGGCAGCAATAAAAACACTCGCAGTGCATGACTGTCAACGCTAAAACGTCTGCATAACGAATGTGTTGCAGAAATGTGTATTTATAGATTATGGATTTGACAAGTAATTGACTGCCAAGTCAATAATTGATCTAAATTTGGAAACACGAAAAAAAACCCGCCCGGCTTGCGCCGGACGGGTTTTTCGAGCAATTAAATTGCTTAGAAGGCTTGGTTGTAGCGGAAGTAGATGAAGCGGTCGATCGGCAGGTCCGGGCTCACCGCCGACGACGACGAGTTGCCGCCGAAGTTGGCCATGGCGCTATAGTTGACGACCGGCTTCTTGTCGAACACATTGTTCGCACCCAGCAGGATCTTCGCATTCCACGGCAGGGCGTAGCCCACCGACAGGTCGCTATACCACATCTCTTTCAGGCGGTCGTAGCCCGTGCCCCACGAGGTAGGGACGGTCGGATCCGAGCAATTGACGGACGTGTTGAAGCAACGGGTCTTCTGGCTGCTGTAGAAGCGGGTCGTGAAGGTGGCGCTCCAGTTGCCCAGGCTCCAGTCCAGCGCGATGTTCGACTTCAGGCGGAAGATATCGTACTCGCCGGCGTACTCGGTCCACTCTCCTCCGGCCTCGGTCTGGTCCTTGTACGAGTCGGTGTAGGTGGTCTCGGTGCGCAGCGCGAACTGGCCCCACTGGGTGCGCGGCAGGCGGTAGTTGATCGCCACGTCGACGCCTTCGGTCTCGACCTTGCCGCGGTTGGTGTTGCCGATCTGCAGGTCGACGATCTGGCCGGTGGCGTCACGCTTGATCAGCGAGCAGAAGTTGGCCACGTTCTTGACGTAGCACTCCTCGACCGTATCGGTGGCCGACACGCCGGTGATCAGGTTGTCGATCTGGATGTTGAACCAGTCGATCGATGCCGAGAAGCCAGGCACCGACGCCGGGCTGATGACCAGGCCCAGGGTGCGGGTCTTGGCGGTTTCCGGGGTCAGGAAGGCATTGCCGGCGCCGGTGGTGAACGGGACCGGGGTCTGGCCGCCGCTCGACTCGACGTTGCCGCCGACCTGGTTCTTCTGGCGGAAGCCGACCGGCACGCCGGCGGCCAGGCAGCGCTGCATGACGGCCGGGTTGCGCGCCGCTTCACCGTACAGGCTGTCGCAGGCGTCCAGGTAGTTCGAGAAGGTCTGCGAGCCGCCGCCGAAGGTGTCGCCCAGGGTTGGCGCGCGGAAGCCTTCGGCATAGGTGCCGCGGACCAGCACGTCACGCACCGGTTTCCACATCACGCTGGCCTTGCTGTTGGTGGTCGAACCGAAGTTGGAGTAGTCCGAGTAGCGGGTTGCCACGTTGACGCTCAGCAGCTCGGCCGCGGTCACGCCCTTGAGCAGGGGAATGTTCGCTTCCAGGTAGGCTTCGCGCACGGTGTAGCGACCGTAGGTCGCGTTACCGGCCAGGCTCGACGAATAACCCGACTGCTCGAACTGGCCCGGCACATCGGTGCCGCGCACTTCGCGGTGCTCGAGGCCGCCGGCCACGCCGACCGCGCCGGCCGGCAGGGTGAACAGCTCACCCGAAATGTCGGCGGTGGCGCTGTTGACGACCGAGCTGTAGGTCGCCTGGGCGGTCGACATCACGTAGGCCAGCGCTTCCGGCGTCGAGGCGGTCGGGCCGCCAAGGATGTTGAACGGGGTGCACTCGGCGAGGCCGATCGGCGCACTCGGGGTGCCGCACTGGACCTGGCCCGAGGAGTTCATGAACGACGGCCCCAGGGCGCGTTTCAGGTTGATCAGGTTCAGGTCGCCATAGCCACGGACGTTGCCGTTGACGTTGCTGTGGTTGTAGCCCACGCTCCAGTTCCATGGCAGGCCACGCGCCTCGAATTCGCCTTCGAGGTAAGCGTCGATGTGCAGGGTGCGGTTGCCGTTGTCCGTCACGCGCGGCACGTCGGTGGTGCGGCGGAAGAAGAACAGGTCCTGGCCATTGCCGGCGCCGGCCACCTGGTTGCCGTAGGGGTTGTAGTAGCTGTCCTTGTCGATGTAGACCGGGTATTTCGCCTGGGAGGTCGAGCTCAGCGGGTAGCCGGCGACCTGGCGCGACGACTTGCGCTCGGCATACATTGCAGTGCTTTTCAGGCGCATATCCCATGGCAGCGCGATTTCACCCTTGGTGAAGATCGAGGTCAGCTTGGTCGGCGTCTGGAAGTGCATCTGGCTGGTCGAGTTGAACAGGTCGTCCGGGCTGCCAGCATAGGTGTGGTAGTTGTTCGGGTCGCGCGAATCGGTGCCGACGCCGTCGCCCAGGTTGCCGCTGGTGTGATTCAGCACGCGGTCGAAGCCGGTGGCGGCGCCGGTGGCGCTGACCTGGCGGATACGGCCCCAGGGACCGGTGCCGAGGCCCGCGTTCCTGTTTGCAGGGCCATTGCCGTAGGCGGTCACTTCGCGGGTCTTGGCCCAGACGGCTTCCTGCTCGCTGTGGGTGACGCCGAACAGCAGCGATGCCTTGTCGTCGCCGGCGCCATAGGCGATCGAGTAATCCTTGGTCTTGCCGTCGTTCTTTTCGTTCTGGCCATGGTAGACGCTGGCCTGGCCGCCCTGCATCGAGGTCTTCAGGATGATGTTGACCACGCCCGAGATCGCATCCGAACCATAGATCGACGAGGCGCCATCCTTCAGGATCTCGACGCGCTCGATCAGCGCCGACGGCACGGTCGACATGTCGGTATAGCCGTTGACCGTCTGGGTCCAGCGCTTGCCGTTCACCAGCACCAACAGGCGCTGCGCGCCGAGGTTGCGCATGTCGAGGAACTGGCCGCCCTGTTCGCGGCCTGCGCCCAGTGCAGTGCCCTTGCTGAATGCCGGGGTGCCGGCCGACGACAGGTTGTTGATGATGTCGCCGACGGTGACGAGGCCGCTCTTCTGGATCTGTTCCTGGTTCATCACCTGGATCGGCTGCGCCGTTTCCAGGTCCACCTGGCGAATACGGGAACCGGTCACTTCGACGCGCTGCAGTGCTTCCTGCGCGATGGCGGTCATGGCCGGCATTGCCAGCGCGACGGCTAATGCGATCTTGGTACGTTGTTGCATGTGCTCTCCATCCTGCGTCCCGCCAGGGGCGGAACGACCTTTATGATTAATAGGTGCAACCCGTGCGCATGCGGACGCCCGTGGGTAACGGGCTGTTCCGTAGTGCATACACATCTGTATAAAACCATTCCGTATTGATCAGTGTCAACGCGTCGGAGGTCCGTTTTTGTGGCAAAAACAACAGTTATCAAAAAGAAATTAAATGACCTAAAAGTCAGGAAATTCAATCGCTTATCGGTAGTGCATAAAAGGTGTATGGATGAGTAATTCTGGTGCGCGCGACGGGTAGGCGCACTGGGGTGGTGCGCCTAAGAATCGAGGGGAGGGAGAGGAAGGAAATGCAGTAATTCAGGCGCCGAAACAGGCATGCCACAGACGCTGCACGCTGTCCGGATGGTGGCCGACCAGGCTGGGCTCGACCCTGGTCTTGTCCTGGCCCTGCAGCCGCACGCTGTGCTGGAGCTTGCGCATGGCGCGGTAGGCGTCGGCGACCTCGGCCGCCAGGCCGGCGTCGATCAGGCCCAGCTCGCCGCAGACGCGCAGCAGGGCGATATTGCCGGCGTTCGCCGTCAGCTGCGGGTAGCGCGCGGCGTGGCGCAGCACCAGGTATTGCACGATGAACTCGATGTCGATCATGCCGCCCGCGTCGTGCTTGAGGTCGAACAGCTCGCTGCGGTTGACGTTGGCGTCGCGCATGCGCTGGCGCATGTTCACCACTTCTTCCCGGAGCCGGGCTTCCTGGTCGCTGCGGTCCTTGCGCAGCACCCGCTCGCGGATCGCCTCGAAGCGCGCGCCGATGGCGGCGTCGCCCGCGCAGAAGCGGGCGCGCGTCAATGCCTGGTGTTCCCACAGCCAGGCGGAATCGTTCTGGTAGCGCTCGAAGGCGGCCACCGACGAGACCAGCATGCCGCTGGCGCCGTCCGGACGCAGGGCGATGTCGACGTCGAACAGGATGCCGGCCGCGGTATGGGCCGTCATCCAGGTGATGAAGCGCTGGGCCAGGCGCGCATACATGGGCGGGGCGTCCTGATCCTCGTCGTCGTACAGGAAGATCACGTCGAGATCCGACACATAGCCCAGCTCCTTGCCGCCCAGCTTGCCGTAGGCGATGACGGCGAAGGCCGGTTCCTCGCGGTGGCGGCCATTGACCGTGCGCCAGGCATGCCTGACCACGGCGCCGACGATCATATCGGCCAGCGCCGACAGGTGGTCGGCCAGGCGTTCGACCGACAGCTCGCCGGCCAGGTCCAGGGCGAGCAGGCGGAACAGCTGCGCATGGTGGGCTTCGCGCAGGATGTCGAGCTGGCGCTCGGTGTCGCCGGCCGCTTCAAGCAAATGTTCGTCGAGCAGCGCGGCCAGCTGCCCGAGGTCGCCGGCGCCGGCATTGCGGTCGTCCAGCAGTTCGTCGAGCAGGATCGGGTGCTGGGTGAGGAAGGTAGCGGCCCAGCCGCTGGCATTGATCATCCGGATCACGCGCTCGAGCGTGTGCGGGTATTCGGTCAGCAGCGACAGGTAGGCCGAGCGGCGCGCGATCGCCTCGAACAGGTCGAGCAGGCGGCCCAGGGTGGCGGCGTGGCTGCCGATCCCGGCCTCGGCCACCACGGTAGTCACCAGCGGCAGGGCGGCGTCCACCAGCGCCAGCAACCGCTCCCGGCTGGCGTCGGGCATGCTCGACAAGCGCGGACCCTGCAGGGTGGCGGCCAGCCGGCTGCCGGCGGTGCGCGCGTCGTCGAAGCCGAGCGCGGCCAGGCGGGCCGCGAGCGCATCCACATTGTCCAGCTCGTCGGCCAGGGCCGGGGAGTCCGGCTTGTCGTCGGATTTTTCCTTGTCGGCGAAGATGGCGTCGAACTGCTGGGCCACATAGCTGCGCTGCGCGTCGAGCCGGTCCAGCAGGGTGGCTTCGTCTTCAAAACCCATCATGCGCGCCACCGCCAGCCGGTCGTCCGGGTTGGCCGGCAGGGTGTGGGTCTGGGCGTCTTCCAGGTATTGCACCCGGTGCTCGAGATTGCGCAGGAACACATAGGCCTGCAGCAGGCGCCGGGCCGTCTCTTGCGGCAGCAGCTCGCGCTCGGCCAGCAGCAGCAGGGTCTTGCGGGTGGAGCGTTCGCGCAAGGCCGGATCGCGTCCGCCGCGGATCAGCTGGAACACCTGGGCCAGGAACTCGATCTCGCGGATGCCGCCGCGCCCCAGCTTGACGTTGTGGCTGCGTTCGGGATGCAGGCGCTCCTGGCGCTTGACCTCGGCGCGGATCTGGGCGTGCATATTGCGGATCGCGTCGATCACGCCGAAGTCGAGGTAGCGCCGGAACACGAAGGGCCGTACGATGGCGTCGAGCGCCGCGATGTCCTCGGGATCGCCGGTGACGGCGCGCGCCTTGACCCAGGCATAGCGCTCCCATTCGCGGCCCTGGACGATCAGGTATTCCTCGACCATGCCCAGGCTGGCCGCCAGCGGGCCGGATTTGCCGTTGGGACGCAGCGCCATGTCGACCCGGAACGTGAAGCCGTCCTCGATCACCTCGGACAGGGCCGCGTTCAGGCGCCGCCCGAGGCGCACGAAGAACTCGTGGTTCGACAACTGCCGCTGGCCGGGGCCGGCCGCGGTCTCGCCTTCTTCCGGATAGACGAAGATCAGGTCGATGTCCGACGAGACATTCAGTTCGCCGCCGCCCTGCTTGCCCATGGCCAGCACCATCAGGTGCTGGGGGCGGCCGGATTCCTCGCCCATCGGCATGCCGTGGCTGGCCACCAGCTCGTCGGTGAGGGCGGCGACATGGGTCTGGATCGCGAAGTCGGCGAAGGCCGTCATGGCCGTGACCACCTCGTCGAGGTCGGCTTGAGCGCCCAGGTCGCGCGCCACGATGGTGGAGACCAGCAGGTTGCGCACGCGGCGCATGGCCCGTTCCAGCGGCAGCCCATTGCCCAGCTCGCGCTCCAATAGCGCGCGGAAATCGGCGCCGCCCAGCGATAATGATGACAGTTCGGCCAATTGGGCGGCACGCTCGGGAGCGGCGTCGAGCCAACGCTGGACGAAGCGGGAAGCGCAGGCGGGGGAAGCTGGGGTCATCGTCAATCCTGGTAAATGCCGCGGGTCGGTGTCGCCCGGCAGGGGGGCGTTTTTAAGGTCCGGCTCATGTGCGATGCGGTAGAATGGCCCGCTCATCGGACACAATACGCTGCCTGGGTCAGCACCGATGGTAAGGTAGACGCCGCAACTGTTGCAAGCGACCTGTTTTATTCAAGAGTTAACTTTACGGCGAGCCTTTGTTATTAGCACTTTGATGCACAACCCGGATCCGCAGGCGCCCACTGCGGCATCGCCGCTCGCCGTGCGCTGGCGGCGGCTGCGTTCGGCCTACCGCATGGCCAACCTGGCGTCGCACCACGTGCTCGGCTTTACCATCAAGCTCGTGCTGCTGGTGTATTTCGCGCTCGCCGTGCTGTTCCTGGTGCTGCGCTACGCCATTCTCCCGAACATCGACCTGTACAAGAGCGACATCGAGCGCATGGCCGGCAATGCCCTCGGCAGCCGGGTCACGATCGCGCGCCTGGCCGCTTCCTGGCACGGCTTGCGGCCGGCGCTTTCGCTGGCCGAGGTGCGCCTGCACGACCGCGACGGGCGCCAGGTGCTGGCGCTGCCGCAGGTCGATGCGACCCTGGGCTGGTGGAGCGTGGCCGCCTTCGAGCCGCGCTTCGCCTCGCTCGAGATCAAGGGACCGCAGCTGGCGGTGCGGCGCGGCCTGGATGGCGTGATCGAAGTCGCCGGCATCCGGCTCGACCCCAACAAGGCCGGCGGCGGCGGCGCCGACTGGCTGTTGCGCCAGCGCGAGATCTTGATCCGCGACGGCCGGGTCGACTGGACCGATGAATTGCGCGGCACGCCGCCGCTGGCGCTGGAAGGCGTGACCCTGGCCTTGCTCAATCGCTGGGGCACCCACCACTTCGCGCTGCAGGCCACGCCGCCGCGCGCGCTGGGCAGCCCGATCGACGTGCGCGCCCAGTTCCGCCACCGCTTCGGCGAACGGCCGTCGGACGTGCTGCGCTGGAAGGGCGAGCTGTACGCCGACCTGCGCGACGTCGACCTCGGCGCCTGGAGGCGCTTCGTCGATTATCCGATCCAGCTCGAGCGCGGTCGCGGTTCGCTGCGCGCCTGGCTCGGCTTCGACCAGGCGCGCCTGGCCGGCTTCACCGCCGACCTGGCCCTGGCCGGGGTCAATGCGCGGCTCGGCAAGGACATCGCGCCGCTGCAGCTGGCGCGCGTCAGCGGCCGCCTGTCGGCGCGCGAGGAATTGCTGCCGGACGGGGCCGACGGCAAGCCGACCTTCGGCGCCCACGGCCACACGATCCGCCTCGACAATTTTGCCGTGGTGGTGGAGGGCGGCCGCGCGCTGCCGCCGGCCACGCTCGAAGAAACCTGGCGTCCCGCGAAGAACGGCCAGCCCGAACGCGGCGCCCTGCGCGCGCGCGGGCTCGACATCGGCGCGCTGGCGGCGCTGGCCCAGTACCTGCCGGTCACGCCGGTGCAGCGCCAGCTGCTGGCCGACTATGCGCCGCGCGGCATGCTGCAGGACGTCAGCGCCGAATGGGATGGACGCTACCCGAACGTGAGCGGCTGGCGCATCCGCGGCGACGTGGCAGACCTGGCCCTGAATGCGGTCGCCGCGCGCCCGGCGAGAAACG
Source organism: Massilia oculi (assembly GCF_017582745.1). Lineage (GTDB taxonomy): Bacteria > Pseudomonadota > Gammaproteobacteria > Burkholderiales > Burkholderiaceae_D > Telluria > Telluria oculi_A. Next base: position 131,168 of record NZ_JAFVIM010000014.1, on the reverse strand, counting down.
CCCAGGGCGGCGTCCCGGCGCTGCCGGCGCGGCCCGCCACGCCCGGCTTCGAGCACCTGAGCGGCCACATCGATGCGAACGAGCGTGGCGGCAGCGTGGCGCTTGACTCGCAGGGACTGGCGCTGTTCATGCCGGCCTGGTTCGCCGAGCCGCGCATGCCGTTCGACCGGCTGGCGCTGAAGGCCGGCTGGAAGCTCGATCCAGGCAAACAGTTGCAAGTCGAGGTCGACGACCTGACGTTCCGCCAGGGCGGGTTCAGCGGCGAGATCTCGGGGCGCCACGTGCTGCCGCTCGAGCCCGGCCACGGTCCTGGAACCGCCGACTTCAGCGGCAGCCTGGACGGCTTCGCGATCGACCAGATCGGACGCTACCTGCCGCTGGCCACCCCGCACAGCCTGCACGACTGGCTGGTCGGCGCCCTGCAGGGCGGGCGCCTGCGTGACGCCAGCCTGCGCCTGCGCGGCGACCTGGCGCACTTCCCGTTCAAGGCCGCCAACGCCGCCGAGCGCGCGCGCGGCGAATTCAATGTGAGCGGCCGGCTGGAAGGGGCGCGCCTCGAATACGCCCCCGGCCACCGCCATCCGGACGGCACGCCGCTGTGGCCGCTGGCCGAGGCGATCGACGGCAGCATCGCATTCGACCGGGCGCGCATGGAAATCCACGGCAAGACCCTGCGTACCCTGGGCGTGGCGCTGTCGAACGTCAAGGCGGTGATCCCCGACCTCGGCGCCCACGAGAACATGATGCTCGAGATCGACGGCCAGGGCGCCGGGCCGCTGCAGGAATTCCTGCGCTATGTGTCGGTGACGCCGGTGCTGGACTGGATCGGCCACTTCACCGAGGACACGCGCGGCAGCGGCAATGCCAGACTGGGCCTCAAGCTGCGAATGCCGCTGTCGCACATGCATGACACCAAGGTGCAGGGCAGCCTGCAATTGCAGAACAACGACGTCAGCCTGTTCCCCGAACTGCCGACCTTGCAAAGCGCCCAGGGCCGGATCGATTTCCACGACCACGGCTTCGGCCTGGAGGCGATCCGCGCGAACTTCCTGGGCGAGCCGGTCTCGGTGGCCGGGGGCACCCAGCGCGACGGCAGCACCCGGGTGCTGCTCGACGGCGTGCTGTCGGCCGAGGGCATGCGCCGCACGGCGCCGGCGCCGGCGCTGGGACGCCTGGCCGAGCGCCTGTCGGGCAGCACCCATTACACCGGCACGATCGTGGTGCGCGAAGGCCGGCGCACGATCGCCATCGACTCCAGCCTGTCGGGCCTGGGCGTCGAATTGCCGCACCCGTTGAACAAGGCGGCGGACGCCAGCCTGCCGCTCAGCTTCGTGCTCGAAGGCGCGCCGACCATGGCCGGCCTGGGGCGCGACGAGATCCGCGTCGGCGTCGGCCCGAACCTGGCGGCGCGCTACCTGCGCGAGAAGCAGGGCAAGGGCCCGTGGCGGGTGACCCAGGGCGGCATCGGCGTCAACGTGCCGGCGCCGCTGCCGGACGAAGGCATGATGGTCCACGTCGATTCGAAGGCCTTGAATATCGACCACTGGCTGGCGGCCGGACGCGCCATCGCCGGCGCCGAGGCGGATGCGGATGCCGGCGCCGCCTTGCCGGCGCCGGGCGCGATGGCCGGACCGGCGACGGCTGCCGGCGGCGGCGCCGACTTCACCCAGTACATCCTGCCGACCGTGCTGGCCGGACGCATCAGCGAACTGACCATCGGCGAGCGGCGCGTGGCCGACGTGGTGGTCGGCGCCACCCACACGCGCGACACCTGGCAGGCGAACCTGCATTCGCGCCAGGCCAGCGGCTACCTCACCTGGACCGAGACGCGAAGCGGCCTGGGCAAGGTAACGGCGCGCCTGGCCTCGCTCACGATTCCCGAATCGGCCGAGGCCGAGGTCAAGGACTTGCTGGAGTCGAACCGGGGCGCCAGCGCCACCATCCCCTCGCTCGACATCGTGGCCGACCAGTTCGAACTGTTCGACAAGCGCCTCGGCCGGCTGGAACTGCGCGCCAGCAATGTGCGCGCGCTGGCGGGCCGCGAGTGGCGCATCGACCGCGTCCTGCTCGCCAACCCGGATGGCCAATTGAAAGCGAACGGACGCTGGCTGACCAAGGATGGCAAGAGCAATACCAGCCTGAATTTCGCGCTCCACCTGGACGACGCCGGCAAGCTGCTCGACCGCCTGGGCTTTCCCGGCACGATCGGGCGCGGCAACGGCACCCTGACCGGCGACATCTCCTGGGCCGGCCTGCCGTATGCGATGGACATCCCGAGCCTGTCGGGCCAGATCGAGATGAACGTGGAATCGGGCCAGTTCCTCAAGCAGGATCCGGGCGCCGCCAAGCTGCTGGGCGTGCTCAGCCTGCAAGCGCTGCCGCGCCTGCTCAAGCTCGATTTCCACGACGTGTTCTCGGAAGGCCTGGCGTTCGACGGCATCAGCGCCAATGCCATGATCCAGCGCGGGGTGGTGCGCACCGACAACCTTAGAATGCATGGGGTGGCGGCCACCGTCCTGATGAACGGCAGCGCCGACATCGCCAACGAATCGACGAACCTGCGCGTGGTGGTGATCCCTGAATTCAACCTGGGCACCGGGCCGCTGGTGTATGGCCTGGCGGTCAACCCGGTGATCGGCCTGGGGGGCTATCTGGCCCAGCTGTTCCTGCGCGCGCCGGTGATGAAGGCGCTGACGTATGAGATGCAGGTGACGGGGCCGTGGAAGGCGCCGGTCATCACGAAAATCGACAATCCGGCGGCGGCGGCCGCCGTCCCACCAGCCAAGAAGGAGTGATATGACGACCGTAGCCGCGATCCAGATGGTATCCACCCCCGAGGTCGGCGAAAACCTGGCCACCGTGCGCCGCCTGGTGGCCGACGCCGCCGGCCGGGGCGCCACCCTGGTGGCCTTGCCGGAATACTGGCCAATCATGGGGATGGTTGATGCCGACAAGGTCGCGCACGCGGAGCAGCGGGGCAGCGGTCCGATCCAGGATTGCATGGCGCAGCTGGCGCGCGAACACGGGATCTGGCTGGTCGGCGGCACCCTGCCGATGGTCTCGCCAGAAGCCGGCAAGGTGCTCAACACCACCCTGGTCTATGACCCGCAGGGCCGGTCGATGAGCCGCTACGACAAGATCCACCTGTTCGGCTTCAACAAGGGGACCGAGTCGTATGACGAGGCGCGCACCATCGTGCCGGGCGAGACGGTGGGCGTGTTCGACGCGCCGTTCGGCCGGGTCGGCCTGTCGGTGTGCTACGACCTGCGGTTCCCCGAGTTGTACCGCGCGATGGGCGAATGCGCCCTGGTCATCGTGCCGGCCGCCTTCACCCACACCACCGGCCGCGCGCACTGGGAAGTGCTGCTGCGCGCCCGCGCGATCGAGAACCAGTGCTATGTGCTGGCCGCGGCCCAGGGCGGCCTGCACGTCAACGGCCGTCGCACCTATGGGCACAGCATGCTGGTCGATCCCTGGGGCGAGGTCAAGGCGGTGCTGCCGGAAGGCGAAGGCGTGATTAGCGGTGAACTCGATCCGGGCTACCTGGCCGGGGTGCGCGAGAGCTTGCCGGCATTGCGCCACCGCAAGATGTAAGGGATTGCATGGACGCATCCAGCATGCGTCCAGTGTGAAAACACTGGATATGGCACAATGATCTATCCCAGAAAAAACCGAACGCCAACATGACTCCATTCGAACCGAACCTTTCCTCCATCGCCGTCGCCCGCGACGTGCTGTTGACGCCATTCGGCCTCGACGAGGGCAAGCTGCTGCGCGCGCTGGGGACGATGTTCACGCACAAGGTCGACTACGCCGACCTGTACTTCCAGTTCACCAAGAGCGAAGGCTGGAGCCTGGAAGAAGGCATCGTCAAGACCGGCAGCTTCTCGATCGACCAGGGCGTCGGCGTGCGCGCCATCTCTGGCGACAAGACGGCGTTTTCGTATTCCGACGAGATTTCCGAGCGCGCCTTGCTGGACGCCGCCACCGCCACGCGCACCATCGCGCGCGCCGGCGCCGGCCGCATCAAGGTGGCCGGCAGCGCGCTGCCGACCGGCGGCCGTTCGCTGTACCTGCCCAACGATCCGCTGGCTTCGCTCGACGCGACCGCCAAGGTGAAACTGCTCGAGCGCGTGGAAAAGATGGCGCGCGCCAAGGATCCGCGCGTGGTGCAGGTGATGGCGGGCCTGGCCGGCGAATACGACGTGGTGCTGGTGGTGCGCAGCGACGGCGTGCTGGCGGCCGACATCCGTCCGCTGGTGCGCGTGTCGGTGACCGTGATCGCCGAGCAGAACGGCCGGCGCGAAGTCGGCTCGTCGGGCGGTGGCGGCCGTTTCGACTATGGCTATTTCAGCGACGAGGTGCTCGACCGCTACGCCAGCGAGGCGGTCAAGTCGGCCTGCGTCAACCTGGAGGCGCGTCCGGCCCCGGCCGGTCCGATGACCATCGTGCTGGGACCGGGCTGGCCCGGCGTGCTCCTGCACGAGGCGGTCGGCCACGGCCTGGAGGGCGACTTCAACCGCAAGGGCTCGTCCTCGTATGCCGGCATGATCGGCCAGCGCGTGGCGGCCAAGGGCGTGACCGTGGTCGACGACGGCACCCTGCAGGACCGCCGCGGTTCGCTGAACATCGACGACGAAGGCAACCCGACCCAGTGCACCACCTTGATCGAGGACGGCATCCTGAAGGGCTATATCCAGGACACGATGAATGCGCGCCTGATGAAGATGCCGGTCACCGGCAATGCGCGCCGCGAATCGTTCGCCCACCTGCCGATGCCGCGCATGACCAATACCTATATGCGCGCTGGCGACAAGGACCCGCAAGAAATCCTGGCTTCGGTCAAGAACGGCCTGTACGCGGTGAACTTCGGCGGCGGCCAGGTCGACATCACCAACGGCAAGTTCGTGTTCTCGGCCAGCGAGGCCTATATGATCGAGGACGGCAAGATCACCTATCCGGTGAAGGGCGCGACCCTGATCGGCAACGGCCCGGACGTGATGAACCGCATCTCGATGATCGGCAACGACATGCGCCTGGATTCGGGCGTCGGCGTGTGCGGCAAGGAAGGCCAGAGCGTGCCGGTGGGCGTCGGCCAGCCGACCCTGCGCATCGATGGGGTGACGGTGGGCGGTACGGCCTGATCCGTTTTTCCTTTCTTCGATAAAAACGCCCGGCCTTGCGCCGGGCGTTTTTATTGGCGCGGCCAGTGCCAAACATTATTCTTATAATGTTGCTCAGAATAATTCGTTTGTTCTGACTTGTCGGCTTGTTAGAGTTCGTTTCCCAATAAGAACAAGCCAATCATGAAACACACTTACCTCCTCGCCGCCGCCATTGGCGCGCCACTGCTGGCCCACGCCCAGACGTCGACCTCCGCCGATGCGCCGGCCGCCGCTGCCACCACCAACGCCGCGCCCGCGTCGGTCCTCGTCACCGGCTCGCGCATCGCCCGCGCGCAGCTGGACGGTCCATCGGCGGTCACCGTCATCACCGGCGACGAGATCACGCGCCAGGGTTACAAGAACGTGTTCGACGCCCTGAACAACCAGGTGCAGAACAGCGGCTTCGTGCAGGGCGCCGACTTCGGCAACACCTTCACGCCGTCGGCCAACACCATCAGCCTGCGCGGCCTGGGGCCGAACCACACGCTGGTCCTGCTCAACGGCAGGCGCCTGGCCGATTTCCCGATCGCCTACGAGGGCACGGTCAACTTCACCAACCTGGCCAATATTCCCTCGTCCATCGTCGAACGCATCGAGATCCTGTCCGGCGGCGCCTCGGCCATCTATGGCTCGGACGCGATCGCCGGCGTGGTGAACATCATCCTCAAGAAGAAGGCAGAAGGCTTCGACGTCAACGTCAAGCTGGGCGGCACCAGCCGCGGCGGCGGCGCCGAGCGGCGCGTGCAGTTCACTGGCGGCAAGCAGTTCGACCGCCTGAGCACCGTGTTCGCACTCGAGTTCTCGGAACGCAATCCGATCGGCGCCTACCAGCGCGACTTCATGGCCGAGCGCTCGGGCACGCCCACCAATATGCTGTCGCGCCGCGACGCCACCGTGGGCCGCTACATCGATCCGGGCGCGACCTGCGGGCAACTGGGCGACCTGTTCGGCGGCAGCGTCGTCAACTACGCTTCGCGCACCGGCAACTACTGCGCCAGCAACAAGGTCAGCCCGACCTACTGGTCGGTGCAGACCCGGAACCAGAGCAAGAATGCGTTCGGCAGCGCCACCTATGATCTCGACGAAAACACGACGCTGTTCGCCGACATCCTGCTAGGCCGCAACGACACCGTCAACAATACGCGCGGCCCATCGTGGACCTCGAATTCGCTGAACAACGGCTACTTCCTGAACCGGAACACGGGCCATTACGAAGCCTGGACCCGTTATATGTCGCCGGAAGAGATGGGCGGCCTGTCGCGCTACAACCGCTTCTGGGAAGACGGCGCCGTTGCCGCTTCGCTCGGCGCGCGCGGCATCGTGCCCGGGACCAGCTGGAAGTGGGAAGCCGGCTACAGCGCGTCCTGGTATGAGAGCAAGGGCAAGACCCCGCGCGCACTGTCGAACATCGACAGCTTCTTCCTGGGGCCGCGATTGGGAACGGACGCGAGCGGCGTCGCCATCTATGCGCCGGACCCGGCGCGGCTGGCGACCCGCGTGAACCCGGACGAATTCGGGACCATCACCGGCTATGCCGAAAGCGACGACGAATCCTGGACCCATACGGTATCGGCCAGCGCCAATGGGGAAGTGCTGCAGCTGCCGGCCGGTCCGCTGCAACTGGCGGTGGTGGCCGAGGCCGGCCGCCAGGGCTTTACCAATGCGCCCGACGAGCGCATCAACGCGGGCTACTTCAACCTGGCGCCGAACACCGCCGTCACGGCCGGCACCCGCAACCGCTATGCGCTCGGCACCGAGGCCAGCATCCCCTTGCACAAAATCCTCACCGCGACCCTGGCCGGCCGTTACGACCGTTATGAATTCGCCGAGCGCGACAGCGGCAAGTTCACCTATGCCGGTGGCCTGGAACTGCGGCCGACGCGCGAATTGCTGGTGCGCGCCAACTACGCCACCAGCTTCCGCGCGCCGGACATGAATTACATCTACAAGGCGCGCGGCACCGGCTATTACTCGTCGACCACCGACCACTACCGCTGCGGCGTGACCGGCCAGCCGCTGGCGAGCTGCGAATTTGCCAGCTACTCGCCGGGCGCCGACTACGTGCAGTACGGCAGCGCCGACCTCAAGCCGGAGCAGGGCAAATCGTATGGCGCCGGCATCGTCTGGTCGCCGAGCACGAACTTCGATGCCTCGATCGACTATTGGGACATCAAGATCGACGACCTGGTGACCAATCTGTCGGCCGACCAGCTGCTGCGCGACGAAGCGGCCTGCCGCCTGGGCTCGCTGGACATCGGTTCTTCGCTGTGCGTGGACACGATCTCGCGCATCACGCGCTACGCGGCCGATTCGCCGGTGCGTCCAGGCGAGATCCGCGAGATCCGCGTCAACCCGATCAATGCGGCGCAGGAATCGAGCAGCGGCATCGACGTCAGCGCCCGCTATGCGCTGCGCACCGCGGCCTGGGGCACGTTCACCTTGCGCGGCAATTACTCGAAAACCCTGACCCGCCGCTCGAAACAGTTTGCCGGCGACACGGTGCGCGACGAACTCAATTCGCTCACCAGTTCGGATTGGCCGGACAAGCTGGCGGCCAGCCTGAACTGGAACGGCGGTGCCTGGTCGTCGACCGTGTTCGCGACCCGCTACGGCAAGATCCCGAACTCGGCCCAGACCGACTACCTGACGCCGACCACCCTGGTCAATGCGAGCGTCGTGTATCGCGTGAACGACCGCCTGACCCTGTCGGCCATCGTCAACAATGTGTTCGATCGCATCAAGCACGACACGACCGGCGGCTGGCCCAATTATGCGGTGGGCAGCTACAGCCCGGCGGGGCGGACCGGGTGGGTCGAGCTGAATTATCACTTCGGCGGTTGATCGACGTCCGCTGACGGGAAGAGTTGTTCGTGCCCTTGGTGCGAGCAACTCTTCGCGTTCAACCGTAATCATTTCAGAACGCGTATCTCGCCCCCAGCGTGAAGAAGCGGCCGATCGCGCCGTAGTAGTCGAGCGGGTTGTACGACACCGCGCCATAGGTCAGCGGATCGAGCGGCGCCTGCTTGTCGAACACGTTCTGGATCGAGCCGTACACTTCCCAGCGCGGTTGCGGCTTCCAGCGGAACACCAGGTCGACCGTGGTGAACGAGGCCAGTTCGCAATCGCTCGGCGCATCGTCGCCGTTGGCGAACTGGCTGGCGCAGCCTTCCGGGTCGTCCTTGAAGAAGGTGTTGTCGATCTTGCCCCGATAGTTGACGTTGGCCGACAGGCGCCAGTTGGCGCGCTCCCAGGTCGCGCGCAGGTTGGCCTTGTGGTCCGGCGTGCCCATGCAGTTGCTGACGTCGCAGTTGCCGTGGGTGCCGGCATAGTCGCGCGTGGTGCCGTCCTGTTCGGTGCGCTCCCATTTGTCGAGGAAGGTGTACTTGACGTCGAAGGTCAGGGTGCCCCAGTTGTTCGGCAGCCCGAAGCCCTGGCGCGCGTCGAGGTCGATGCCGCGCACCTCGGTCTCGGCCGAGTTCACGTATTCCGCCAGCACCGCCGTGATCGCGCCCGGGTCGCCCGGGATCGTCGGCACCGCCGTGCTCGGATCGCGCGCCACGTCGCCGGCGGCGATCGCGGCGTCGATCTGCTGCTGGTTGATCTCGTTCTTGCGCTTGATGTTCCAGAAGTCGAGCGAGAAGCTGGTGCGCGGCAGCGGATCCCAGATCGCGCCGATATTCCAGCTCTTCGAGCGTTCCGGGCTCAGGTCCTGGTTGGGCGAGGTGATGACCGACACCGACGCCGGGCTGCAGGCGGTCTGCACGCCCAGCGCGCAGCGGACCGGATCGGTGGCGTTGGCGAAGGCCGCCAGGCCGCCGACGCCGTTCTCGGCCGGACTCGGCGCGCGGAAGCCCTTGGCCCAGGTGGCGCGCAGCGCCAGCTCGCGTAGCGGGTTCCACTTGACGCCGACCTTCGGGGTCCAGGCGTCGCCCACGTCGGTGAAGTGGTCGTAGCGCATGGCGCCGGTGAGTTCGACGCCGGTCCATACGGGGGCCAGCACCTCGCCATAGAGCCCGGTGACGTTGCGCTGGCCGTCGTAGGCCGAATAGCCCAGGCCGATGATATTGCCGCGCTCGGTACCGGCGGTCGGATCCAGCCGCGCCGATTCGTGGCGGAACTCGGCGCCCAGGGCCACGCCCACCGCGCCGCCGGCCAGCTTGCCGATCTCGCGCGTGGCCTTGAAGTCGACCTGGGCGATCTCGGTCTTGGCGTCGTTCGAGATGGTCGGCGACAGGGCGGCGTACACGGCCGGCGAATTCAGGCCCGCGCTTTCGGCGATGCGCCAATAGGTCCCCGCCGGCAGGGCGCGGTAGCCGGGATTGGCCTGGGCCGCCGCCACGTTCGCGGCCGACGGGTCGAGCAGGGCGAACGTTGCGTCGCGCTGCAGGTAGCCGCGCCGGTCGTTGTCGACCCTGCTGGTCGAATACAGCAGCGAGGTATCCCAGTCCCATGCGCCGCTGGTGCCGCGCGCGCCGAACAGCGCGCGGATGAAGTTCGAAGAGATGTCGGATTGGCGCGGGCCGACGTCGAACGGCAGGTAGCGCAGCCGCGCCGCGCGGCCGAAGTACGGGTTGTCGGGGTGCTCGGCGCCGAGCTGCACGCCGGCGTTGCTGACCGGGCCGCCAGGATAGCCGACGCTGGCCGCGATCGGGTTCGGCGTGCTGCTGGTCTGGGTCAGGCTGTTGTACAGATTGAGTTCGGCATAGGCCTCGGTATCGCCCTGCAGCTTGAGCGTGCCGCGGGTGTACAGCGACAGGTTTTCGCTGTCGGGCTGGATCTGGTTGTACAGGAAGCCCGAATCGACCAGGCAACCGCCGCCCGGATCGCCCTGCGGGTGGTTGGTGAAATTGCTGCAGGCGGCGCCCGGGAAGGTGCGCGTGAAGCCGGGGCCGGCCAGGTTGCCGCGGTTGTAGTACTCCAGCGTGTCGGGATTGCGCACATTGCCGTTGATGGCGTTGCCCGACTGGTTGTTGCCGGTGATGGCGCCGGTGCCGCCGAAGCCTTCCTGGGCCGAATAGCCATAGGGCCGCAGGTCGAGCTTGCCGATGTAGTCGCGGTTGCCGCGGTCGCGGTTCCAGATCTGTTGCGTGTGCTTGTACTCGACGTTGAACAGTACGTTATAGCGGTCGGTCTCGAGGTTGCCGAAGCCCCAGGCCAGGGCCAGGTTGTGCTGCTGGCCGTCGCCGGCTTCGCCGCTGCCGTACAGCGCGCGTGCGCTGGTGCCCTGGAAGTTGCGGCGCAGGATGATGTTGACCACGCCGGCGATCGCGTCCGAGCCGTAGATGGCCGAGGCGCCGTCCTTGAGGATCTCGATGCGCTCGACGGCGTCGGACGGGATCACGTTGAGGTCGGCGAACACCTTCTGGCCGTCGTCGGCCAGCCCGTAGGGCGCCATGCGGCGGCCGTTGAGCAGCACCAGGGTCGAGGCGGTACCCAGGCCGCGCAGCGAGATGCCCGAGGCGCCGGCCGCGAAGCCATTGCCGAAGCTCATCGGCACCGAGCCCTGGTTGTCGACCGCGAGGGTCTGCAGCAGCTCGGCCACCGTGGTCTTGCCCGAGCGCTCGATGTCGTTGCGGTTGACGGTGAGCACGCTCGACGCGGTCTCGGCCTGGGCGCGGCGGATGTTCGAGCCGGTGATCTCGACCCGGGCCACGGGAGCGGCTTCTTGGGCGGCGGCAGGGTGGGGAAGGGCCAGCAGCACGGGGCCGGCGAGCGCCAGGCCGGCGGCGCCGCCCCCCGCGAACAGGCGGCGCACGGAACGGGAAAGCAGGGTTTCAGTCATGGTCCGACACTCCAGTGGATGGGAAGATTCGGATGCCGCGCGGGTGAAGGGCTCGATCCTTAGTGCAGATCAATTTCTTTGGCACCTCTTAGTACCTATTTGTGTCTACAATCAACACGAGCGGCAGCCGGGCTTGAATCGACTGTTGCATCGGTAGCCGCGTCGGGAATGAGGTAGCGCAAGATGCGCATAAGGTGGCGGTCATGCGCAAGTAGAGATGTCAGATTGCTGCAACCGATTGTTGTCTGTACAAGCGTGGAACCTGCGACAAAAGGCTTGCCAACGTTCATGCCTTGTTGTTATAGTCAATTCGACCAAACCCGGACGACACCATGCGCCACGCTTTCTTTACCCGCTTTTTTTACTTTAGCCATTCCAGCCCCTGGCGGTGGAGTAGCGGCGGGTACGCGCAGTAACAGTCCCGGCAGCATCCAGACAAACCGCCAGCGATGGCGGTTTTTTTATTTCCAGTCCTGAACAAGACCAGCACAGAACAGCACGAAAGGGAGTCCCAGCATGCCCCGCACCGACGATTTACGCATCCGTGAAATGAAGGAACTGACGCCGCCCTCGCACCTGATCCGCGAGTTCCCGGTGACCCCGCAGGCCGAGCAGACCGCAAGTGGCGCGCGCGTCGACCTGCACCGCATCCTGCACGGCCAGGACGACCGCCTGATGGTGGTGATCGGACCATGCTCGATCCACGATCCGAAGGCCGCGCTCGAGTACGCGCGCAGGCTGGTCAAGGAACGCCAGCGCTTCGCCGGCGAACTCGAGATCGTGATGCGGGTCTATTTCGAGAAGCCGCGCACCACGGTCGGCTGGAAGGGCCTGATCAACGATCCGTACATGGACAACAGCTTCCGCATCAACGACGGCCTGCGCATGGCGCGCGAGCTGCTGCGCGACATCAACGAGATGGGCCTGCCGGCCGGCACCGAATTCCTCGACGTGATCAGCCCGCAATACATCGCCGACCTGGTCAGCTGGGGCGCGATCGGCGCCCGCACCACCGAGTCGCAGGTGCACCGCGAGCTGGCCTCCGGCCTGTCGTGCCCTGTCGGGTTCAAGAACGGCACCGACGGCAATATCAAGATCGCGACCGAGGCGATCAAGGCCGCATCGCAGCCGCACCACTTCCTGTCGGTGACCAAGGGCGGCCACTCGGCCATCGTGTCGACCTCGGGCAACGAGGATTGCCACATCATCCTGCGCGGCGGCAAGACGCCGAACTACGATGCCGCCAGCGTCGAGGAAGCCTGCCGCCAGATCGCCGCGCTCGGCCTGGCCAGCCGCCTGATGATCGACGCCTCGCATGCGAACAGTTCGAAGAAGCCCGAGAACCAGGTGCCGGTGTGCGCCGACATCGCGGCCCAGATCGCGGGCGGCGACGACCGCATCGTCGGCGTGATGATCGAATCGCACCTGGTGGCCGGACGGCAAGACCTGGTGCCGGGCAAGGAACTGACCTATGGCCAGTCGGTGACCGACGGCTGCATCGACTGGGATACCAGCCTGCAGGTGCTGGAAGGACTGGCGGCGGCGGTGCGCCAGCGCCGGCTGCGCCAGGAGTAAGACGGCAAGCGGCGCTCGAAGCAGCGCCGTGAAAATGAAGAAGGGCGCACCGCGGTGCGCCCTTCCTGTTTCTAGCCCGTGAGGATTAGAACTTGGCGGTCAGGTTCAGGAACACGTGACGGCCCATCGCGTCGTACACCTGCGGGTAGGTGTTGCCGTTGCCGTACACTTCGGCCAGCACGCCCGACACTGGCGGATCCTTGTCCAGTGCGTTGTTCATGCCTGCGCGCAGTGCGAAGACCGGGCTGATCTGCCAAGCGGCGGTCAGGTCCAGGTAGCTGCGTGCGCCCATACGTGCGTCGCCTGCTTCGAATTCGCCTGCCAGCAGCGGGTTGGCGCTGGTGTAGTCGAGGTCGACGCCGCGCACGTAGCGCCAGGTCGCGCCCAGCTCAACGCCGCGCCATGGGGTGCCCCACACCGCGCGCGCCTTGTGACGCCATTTCGGCAGCGGGGTGCCGCAGGTGGAACCGTGCAGGCCGGCGCAGTCGTACTCGCCCGAACCAGGGAAGTCTTCCTGCTTGAATTCCTTCAGGTAGGTGCCCATCAGCGACAGGTTCAGGTTGCCCCATGCGCCGATCTTGGTGCTCCAGTTGGCGCCCAGGTCGATGCCCTTGGTCGAACGGCTACCGAGGTTCTGGTTGGTGGCGACGATGTTCGACGATTCCAGGGTCCACAGGCTGCCCAGGCGGTCACGCGTGATCAGGCCGCAGAACTGCGGATCGCCGGTCTCCAGGCACTGGGTCAGGGTGGTCGTGGCCGGCAGGCCGCCGATCACGCCCTTGACCTTCATGTCGAAGGCATCGATGGTCAGCGAGGTGTTGCGGGTCGGGGTCAGCACCAGGCCCAGGGTGTACGAATCCGATTCTTCCGGTTCCAGGTTGGTGTTGCCGCCGATGATCTGGTTGTACTGCTGGGCCGGCGAGTTCAGGATGTTGCCGTACTGGGCAGCAGTCACGCCGGTGCGTGCGCACTGTTCCAGGGTCGCGGACGGATCGGCGCCGGCGCATGGGTCGGAGCCCATGCCGAACAGTGCCAGGCCGGCAGGGGTGTACAGCTCGACCACGTTGGCGGCGCGCGCGGCGCGCTGGTAGCTGAAGCGGAACTTGGCTTCTTTCACCGGTGCCCACTCGAGACCCACACCGTAGGAGTTGGTGTCCTGGCCGGTCGAATAATCCGATTTGCGATAGCTGCCGGTCAGGGTCAGCTGGTCGGCGAACGGCACGTTCTGCAGGATCGGGATGCGGGTTTCGGCGAAGTAGTCGCGCACGCTGAACTGGCCGCTCACGTTCTTGGTCGGGCCGCCCTGGCCGGCCAGGTCGCCGGATTCGAACGCCACGTCCGAGTTCAGTTCGAGTTTTTCGGTGCGGTGTTCCCAGCCGAATGCCACGCCCACGCCTTCGCTGCTGGTCGGCAGCTTGATGCCGTATTCGCCCAGGTCCGACGACAGGTTGATGCCCTGCACGGTCTGCGAGGTATGGCCCTTCTGGAAGCCAGGGGTCTGCAGATAGGTCAGCGCTTCCGGGGTCACGCCGCCCAGGCTCCAGATATTGTACGGGACGCAGTTCGGGTCGACGCCGTTGAGCGTGCTGGCGCAGACCGGCTGGCCGTTGGCGCCCGGGACCACGTTCAGTGCGCGTGCGCTGCGCGAGACCGAGAAGTCGTTGAAATAGGTTTCCGAGTACAGCACCTTGCCGACCTGGGCGAAGGCGTCGTACTGCCAGTTGCCGATGTCGCCCTTGACGCCGACCACGCCGCGGTAGGAGGTGTGGCGCAGGTCGTCGCGGCGGCCGCCGCCTTCGACGTTACGGCGCAGGATGACGACGTCGGCGGTGTCGCCGGGGCCAGTCATGCCCAGCGCGCTGCGCCAGGCGTCGGACAGCAGCGGGTTTTCCCAACGGATCGCGTTGGCGCCGGAAGCGTCCAGGCCGAACAGGCCGGATGGCGCGATCTGGGCCACGGTGCTGTCGTCGTGGAAGCTGGCCTCGGCGTACAGGCGGGCCTTGTCGTTGATGTCGTAGTGGGTGAACGAGCTGAAGGTATAGCGTTCCGACGGACGGCGGAAGTAGTTCAGCGGGCCGAAGTTGTAGGCGTCCTGGGCGGCCACGTAGTTACGCACGTTGCCGGCGGCGTCGGCCACGGTTTTCAGGCCGGTGGCGGTGATGAACTGGCCAGGGAAGCTGGTGCCCGAACCGCCGCAGTTGAAGGTGTTGCCAACGGTGGAGCCGTTCAGCGCGCAGGAGGTGAAGTCACGCTCGGATTGCAGCAGCGCGTCTTCCTTCTTGTAGCCGAAGAAGACGACCGCATTGCCCTTGCCGTCGGCGAAGTTGCCGCCCATGGTCAGGCTGATGTCCTTGACCTTGCCGTCGGCGCCCTTGTCGCCCGGCAGCGGGAAATTGCGGCGCTGGGCGGCTTCTGCCACCGGACCGCCGTTCTGGTCGTGGTTGTAGAACTGGTAGTTGGCGTCGATCTGGACGCCCTGGAAGCGGTCGTCCATGATGAAGTTGACCACGCCGGCCACGGCGTCCGAGCCGTAGATGGCGCCGGCGCCGCCGGTCAGCACTTCGACGCGCTTGATCAGGCCCACCGGGATCTGGTTCAGGTCGGCCGCGGTATTGCGCGGGCTGCCGGCTGGCAGGCGACGGCCGTTGACCAGCACCAGGGTGCGGTCGGCGCCGAAGTTGCGCAGGTTGACGGTTGCGGTGCCGGACGAGCCGTTCGAGACCGAACCACCCTGGTCGGCGAACACCTGTGGCAGGTTGTTCAGCAGGTTCTCGACCGAACGGACACCTTCCAACTTGATGTCCTTGGCGTTGACCACGGTCACCGGGCTGACGCTTTCCAGGTTGGCGGTCGCGATGCGCGAGCCGGTCACTTCCACACGTTGGAGCGATTCGGCGCCAGGCGCCGCTTCCTGGGCGTACGCCGTCGTGCAGGCGACGGCCAGGCCGCCGGCGCAGATCAGGCGCACCGATCGAGATAACACAGTTTCAACCATCATAGTCAGTCTTCCCCGTAAGACCTGGCGGCGGGTTGCGCCGGCCAGTAAAGTCAAGTGAATCGCCACGATCTTTTGACGCAGCATTTTTTTACTACTTGGCAATAAAAACATTGACCATAAGACAGTGTCAATCCTGAAGGTACATACTGATGCAAAATACAACTACTTGATAACTTGTCTTTACAATTTGAATTATTGATGCTAGTCACGCAAAAGTCACAAAACTCGAAACGTGGAATATCATGCGGAAAATAAAGTTTGATATGAAATTTGATTCGATCAAACTATATTTTCAAGGCATGAAATTGCTTAAAATCCGATATGCATATTTCAGCGCGTGCGCAAGCTTTTTATACATATCCATGATAATCATGTCATTACGTGGTAATAACCTGTGACTATCGAGGCATAAGATTGCGCGTCTGTTGGTGCGTACGGATATGCGCTATCGTGTCGGTTTAGTCACCTTGGATTTGGCATGGTGGCAAACCTTGGGGGCGGCCCGTTCGCCCAATCCGCAAATTCGGGAGTGCGATGTTCGCTTATGTCTTGCGACGCCTTTGGCAGATGCTGCCGACGATGGCCGGCGTCGTGCTGCTGGTGTTTTTCCTGTTCAACTGGGTCGGCGGGGATCCCGCCTACCTCCTGGCGGGCAAGATGGCCGACGCGGGAGCGATCGAGAACATCCGGCGCCAGCTCGGCACCGACCAGCCCTATACCGTGCAGCTGTGGATCTTCGTCAAGCAGATCCTGACCTTCGACTTCGGCAATGCCTGGAGCACGGGCGAGCCGGTGTCCCACATCATCGCCAGCCGCCTGGGGCCGTCGCTCACGGTCCTGATTCCGCTCACCGTGCTGGAAACCGTGTTCGGCATCGCGCTGGCGCTGGCGATCGCCTTCGTGCGCGGCTCGCTGACCGACCGCGCCGTGATGGTCGCCTGCACGGTCGGGATGTCGATCTCGATCCTGGTCTATATCATCGTGTTCCAGTACGTCTTCGCCTACCAGCTGGGGCTGTTTCCGGTCCAGGGCTGGGGCAATAGCCTGGGCGAGAACCTGCTGCGCTATGCGCTGCTGCCGATCGTCATCGGCCTGGCGGTCTCGATCGCGCCGACCCTGCGCCTGTACCGCAGCTTCGTGCTCGACGAGGCAGGGCAGGACTATGTGCGCACCGCGCGCGCCAAGGGTTTGCCGGAGGGGCGTATCGTCTGGGTCCACGTGCTGCGCAATGCCGCCATCCCGATCATCACCCACGTGATGGCCAACCTGCCGGCGCTGCTGATCGGCGCCTTCCTGCTCGAACGTTTCTTCGGCATTCCCGGCATCGGCCGCGAAGTGATCCTGGCCGTCGAACGCAGCGACTTC
Organism: Massilia oculi; assembly: GCF_017582745.1. Taxonomy (GTDB): domain Bacteria; phylum Pseudomonadota; class Gammaproteobacteria; order Burkholderiales; family Burkholderiaceae_D; genus Telluria; species Telluria oculi_A. The sequence continues at coordinate 114,283 of NZ_JAFVIM010000014.1, read as the reverse complement.
CCGGTGATCAAGGCGATCACGGTCTACGTGGCCGCCGCGACCATGGTGTTCAACCTGCTGGCCGACCTGCTGTACCAGGCGGTCGATCCCCGCGTGCAGCTCAAATGACCATGACGACCATGCACATGACCATGCAAGCGCGTTCGCCCGGATTGTGGGCGCTCGCCTGGCGGCGCCTCTGCGCCGACCGCGTCGGGATGGCGGCGCTGGCCGTCGTCGCCGCTTTCCTGCTGCTGGTGCTGGCTTCCAGCATGGGTCTGGTGGCCAGTGATTGGGAAGAAGAGGTGGCGGTCAATTATGCGCCGCCCACCTTCGTCGGCGCCGACGCCACGGCGCGCGCGCTGGCACAAGCCCAGTTGCCGCGCGCCACGCCGCCGAACGCCTTCGATCCGCTGGCGCTTGATCTGGCCGAGCTCGAGGCGCAGGTGGCGCAGACCCATCCGCCGGTGGAAAAGCGCACCACCTTGCCGTTCGGCGCCGACAAATGGGGCCATGACATCGTCAAGAAAACCATCAAGGGCGGCGAGACCTCGATCGTGGTGGGCCTGGTGGCGGCCCTGCTGGCGGTGACGCTGGGCACCCTGTTCGGCGCCGTCTCGGGCTTCTATGGCGGCTGGGTCGACGACCTGTTCAACTGGTTCTACAGCATCTTCACGGCGATCCCTTCGATCCTCATGATCCTGACCGTGGCCGCCGTGCTCCAGCAAAAAGGCGTCGCCACCATCGTGCTGATCCTCGGCCTGACCGGCTGGACCGGGCCCTATCGCCTGATGCGCGCCGAATACATCAAGCACGGCGCGCGCGAATACGTGATGGCGGCGGATGCCATCGGCGCTTCCGGTTGGCAGCGCATGTTCGGCCACATCCTGCCCAATGTCTCGCACGTGGCGCTGGTGCAGATGTCGATCCTGGTGGTGGGTTTCATCAAGGCCGAGGTGATCCTGTCGTTCCTGGGCTTTGGCGTGCCGGTCGGCACCGTTTCCTGGGGCAGCATGCTCAACGAGGCACAAAACGAACTGATCCTCGGCAAATGGTGGCAGCTGGCGGCCGCCGCCGGCGCGATGGCGCTGCTGGTGACGAGCTTCTCGTTGTTCGCCGATGCGCTGCGCGACGCGCTGGACCCCAAGATTAAATGACCCTCACTATGACCCAGGAACCGTTGCTGCAAGTGCGTGACCTGCGCATTGCCTTTCGCACCGACAAGCACAACACCTTCGAGGCTTTGAGGGGCATCTCGTTCGACGTGCCGGCGACGGGCACGGTGGCGCTGGTGGGCGAGTCCGGCAGCGGCAAGTCGGTCAGCTCGATGGCCGTGATGGGCCTGCTGCCGGCGCAGACCACCATCGTCGATCCTGGTTCCAGCATCCGCTTCGCCGGCCGCGAACTGCTCGGCCTGCCCTTGCGCGAACGGCGCGCGCTGTGCGGCAAGGACATCGCGATGATCTTCCAGGAGCCGATGTCCTCGCTCAACCCGGTGTTCACGGTCGGTTTCCAGATCGGCGAAGTCCTGCGCCTGCACATGGGCATGACGAAGCGTGCGGCGCGCGCGCGCACCCTGGAATTGCTGCACGAAGTCGGCATTCCCGAACCCGAGCGCAAGATCGACGCCTACCCGAGCCAGATGTCGGGCGGCCAGCAGCAGCGGGTGATGATCGCGATGGCGATCGCCTGCGAGCCGCGCCTCCTGATCGCCGACGAGCCGACCACGGCGCTGGACGTGACGATCCAGAAGCAGATCATGGACCTGATCGCGCGCCTGCAGCGCGAGCGCCGCATGGCGGTGCTGTTCATTACCCACGACCTGGGCCTGGTGGGCGAGATCGCCGACCGCGTGATCGTGATGCGCCACGGCGAGGTGCGCGAGGAGGGCGCGGCCAGCCAGGTGTTCGGGGCGCCGGCCGACGCGTATACGAAGGCCTTGCTGCATTGCCGGCCGTCGCTCGACGTAAGGCCGCTGCGCCTGCCGGTGATCGACGATGTGCTGAGCGGTCGCATCGAGCCCGACGGGGCACCGGTGCAGCGCGTGCGCGGCACGACGCCGGACGACGAGCCGGTGCTGGTGGTGAATAACCTGGCCAAGAGCTTCTGGCTGCGCGACGGCCTGTTCGGCAAGCGCGAATTCAAGGCGGTCAAGGACGTCTCCTTCACCCTGGGCCGCGGCAAGACCCTGGGCGTGGTGGGCGAGTCGGGGTCGGGCAAGACCACGGTGGGCCTGACCCTGCTGCGCCTGCACCGCGCGAGCGGTGGCTCGGCGCTGTTCGAGGGGCGCGACCTGCTGGCCATGTCCGACCGCGAATACCAGGCCTATAAACGCCGGATCCAGATCATCTTCCAGAATCCCTATGCCTCGCTCAATCCGCGTTTTACGGTGGGCCAGATCTTGCTGGAACCGATGCGCATCCATGGCATCGGCGCCAATGAGATGGAGCGCGCGGCGCTGGCGCGCCAGCTGCTGGGGCGGGTGGGCCTGCCGGACGCCGCCTATGGCCGCTATCCGCACGAGTTCTCGGGCGGCCAGCGCCAGCGCATCGCGATCGCGCGCTGCCTGACCATGCGGCCCGAGATCCTGGTGTGCGACGAATCGGTGTCGGCGCTCGACGTCTCGGTGCAGGCCCAGGTGCTGAACCTGTTGCAAGACCTGCAGGATGAATATGGCATGAGCTATATCTTCATCTCGCACGACCTGTCGGTGGTCAAGTACATCTCGGACCAGGTGATGGTGATGCACCACGGCAGCGTGGTCGAGATGGCGGATTCCGACGCGTTGTATCGCGATCCGCAGCATCCGTATACGCGCTCGCTGCTGGCGGCGATTCCACGTGGCGTCTTGTAAAAACCGCTCATCCGCCCCTGGCGTTGCGCTTACGCCAAAAGGAATAGGGGGTGTTCCTGTGCCGACCACACAATTGCGCTAATATACAAAAATGCCCCAGCTAGCCGAACTCCTCCAAGTCTATGGCGTGCTGATCGTGTTCGGCATCGTCCTCGTCGAACAGTTCGGTCTGCCCATACCCGCCTACCCGGTCCTGATCGTGGCCGGCGCGCTCTCGGTCACCGCCGACGTGAGCTGGCAACTGGTATGGATGGCGGCCATCCTGGCCTGCCTGATCTGCGACGCCTTCTGGTTCCGCGCCGGCCGCTTCTACGGCAAGCGCATCCTGCGGCTGCTGTGCAAGATTTCGCTGTCCCCCGATTCCTGCGTCAACCAGACCGAAGACCGCTTCAGCAAGTTCGGCGTCAAGTCGCTGCTGGTGTCCAAGTTCATCCCCGGCTTCAACACCATCGCGGCGCCGCTGTCGGGCGCGATGGGCGTCAACCCGCGCCTGTTCCTGCTGTATGCGGTGAGCGGCGCGGCGCTCTGGAGCGGCACCGGCATCCTGCTCGGCGTCTGGTTCCACAACAGCGTCGACGGCGTGCTCGATACGCTCTCGACCATGGGCAGCACGGCGCTGACCATCGTGGCCGGCCTGCTGGCCCTGTTCATCGCCTTCAAGTATGCCGAGCGCCGCCGCCACCGCTCGCGCAGCGCGATCGAGCGCATCGACATCGACGAGGTGCTGGCCCTGATCGACGCCGGCCATGATCCGGTGATCATCGATGCGCGCAGCCTGAGCGCGCAACAGATGGAAGCGGCGATCCCGGGCGCCGTGATCTTCAAGGCTTGCCAGCCCGAACACCTGATGGCCTCGCTCGACCGCGACCGCCACATCGTCGTCTATTGCAGCTGTCCGGACGACGTCACCGCCGCCGAAGTGGCGCGCCAGTTCATGGCCAACGGTTTCCACCGCGCCCGGCCGCTCAAGGGCGGGCTCGACGCCTGGAACGCCCAGCGCGGCAACGATCCCGAGCTCGATCCGGCGACCTGCTGAGCGGCATGCCGGCCGGCAGGCGGCCCGACTCACTCCGTCTTGTTAAAAAGTAGTTCTACTACGCCCGCATGGGTCGGTGGTCGGGTGTCCGCATCCGTTTTGTTGTGGGGTATGTACCTAAACTACAGAAAACACTTGTCGTCAGGGCAAAGAATTTAGTAAGCTTGGGCGTCTCTTCTACGCGTACCACCATGACTGCCTCCCCGCTCAGCCCGTCCACCGACCACTTCCACCGCGGCGGCGCCCGCCTGCTCGCCGACATCGGCGGCACCAACTGCCGCTTCGTGCTGGAGCTGGGGCCGGGCCGGCTCGAGGCGGTCGCGGTGCTGCCTTGCGCCGACCATGCCACCCTGGGCGAGGCCATGCGCGCCTACCTGGGCAGCGCGGCGGTCAAGGCTTTCTGCGCGGCGCCGATCCGCCATGCCGCGATCGCCATCGCCAACCCGGTGAACGGCGACTATGTGCGCATGACCAATCATCACTGGGAATTCTCCACTGAAGCCTTGCGGCAAGAATGCGGTTTCGAGATCCTGCTGGTGGTCAATGATTTCTCGGCATTGGCGCGTTCGCTGCCGCACCTGGGCGAGCAAAAACGCCAGGTGGGCGGTGGCGCGCCGCAGCCGGATGCGGCGCTGGGCCTGCTGGGCGCCGGCACCGGCCTCGGCGTCTCCGGCCTGGTGCCGTGCGGCGACAGCTGGACCGCGCTGCGCAGCGAAGGCGGCCACGTCAGCTTCGCTCCCGTGAACGAGCAGGAAATCGCGATCCTGCAATATGCCTGGCGCGAATTCGAACACGTCTCGTTCGAGCGCTTCCTGTCCGGCGCCGGCGTCGAGCTCATCTACCGCGCGCTGGCCGACCGCGCCGGCCGCCCCGGCGAGCGCCTCGGCGCCGCCGAGATCTCGCGCCGCGCGCTCGCCGGCGAATGCGCGCTGTGCGACGACGTCCTGGAAGCCTTCTGCGGCATGCTCGGCACCGTGGCCGGCAACCTGGCCGTCACCCTGGGCGCCCAGGGCGGCGTGTACATCGGCGGCGGCATCGTGCCGCGCCTCGGCGAGCGCTTCGACCGTTCCTCGTTCCGCCGCCGCTTCGAACAGAAGGGGCGTTTCGCCGGCTACCTGGCCGACGTGCCGACCTATGTGATCACCGCCGAGTACCCCGCATTCCTTGGCGTATCGGCGATTTTGTCGGAAAAACTGTCCGACTGACGCAAATAGGCGCGCATCGCAGCGCCGCCCCCTTGTCCGCTGCGGGGTTTTATCGGTTACAATGGCCGCCAGTTGGAAGAAACGACGTCGTCCGCTCGCGTGCCGCACTCTCTTGCCAAACAAGTCGCTCCCCGGCGGCGCCCCGATCGCGGGCGTGCCTAAGAGATAGAGTTCCGCCGAGTTCCACGTTTCGCAATGAAGATCAACTAGCGGCCCGTCGCGCAGGCGGGTTGCCCCTGGCGGGTTCCTTGCCCGCCATGTAATAGCTCCGGCACTCAGCGCGCCGGGCCCACGGATTCCGGTTTCAGGCAGCAGAGCGCAGGCAGGCCCGGCGCATGGCACGCGGGCATGCGCGCCAGTCGCATCGATGCTGTCCCGACCCCGATTGGCCGAATTGTTTGATTGACGACATCGCGATATGAATACTGACGAGGCCAAGAGAGTCCTCGAAACCGCCTTGCTATGCGCCCGCGAGCCGATGTCGATCCACGGCATGAAGAAACTCTTCGCCGAGGTCGACGCGCAAGGACGGCAGGTTGGCGCCGGCGTCGGCGCCGATACGATCAAGATCTTGCTGGAAGAACTGCGCCAGGATTGGGATGGGCGCGGCATCGAGATCGTCAGCCTGGCGTCGGGCTGGCGGTTCCAGAGCCGTCCCGAGATGAAGCCCTACCTCGACCGCCTGTCGCCCGAAAAGCCGCCCAAGTACTCGCGAGCGACGCTGGAAACGCTGGCGATCATTGCCTACCGCCAGCCGGTCACGCGCGGCGACATCGAAGAGATCCGTGGCGTCGCGGTCAATTCGCAGACCATCAAGATGCTGGAAGACCGCGGCTGGATCGACGTCGTCGGGCACCGCGAAGTGGTGGGGCGGCCGGCGCTGCTGGGCACCACGCGCCAGTTCCTGGACGACCTGGGCCTGGCGGCGCTGTCCCAGCTGCCGCCGTTGCAGCCGCTGGCCGAAGGCCCCGACAGCCGCAGCCTGGAAGCCCTCGAGGCGGCATTGAATGACAATTTTGACAAGGTGGATGCTTCCGCATCTGCCGATGAACCAGATTTAGCTACTTCACCCGTTGAAGTTCCGATCCGCGACACGCTTGATGACGGGATTGCCGAGGCGGGTCAGCACAATAAAGACACGAACGATGAACCCAACTGAACAAAACGAGACCAAGCCTGTGGACGCAGGCGAGCCAGCAGCAGCCAAGCCGAAGCGTACGCGCAAGGCGGCTGCCGTTGCCGACACCGCGCCGGTCGAGGCCGTCGTGGCCGACGCGCCGGCCAAGCCGAAGCGCACCCGCAAGGCGGCCGTCGCCGCCGAGCCGGTGAGCGCCGAGCCGGCCGCGCCTGCGCCAGCCCTTGACGCGCCTGCGCCGAAGGCCCGCAAGCCGCGCGCCACCAAGGCCGCGAAAGAAGAGTCGGTCGCAGCCGCGGCAGCCGAAGCGCCGGCCGCGGTCGAAGCCGCTCCGGCCCAGGAAGCGCGCAAGCCGCGCGGCCCGCGCCAGATGCGCGAAAAGCGCGCCGAGCGCGAAGCGCTGCAGCAGGCCGCCGCGCCGGCTGTCGCCGAGCAAGCCGCTCCGGCGCCCGAGGCTGGCGCTCAGCCCGCGCCGGAAGACGGGCAGGAAGGTAAACAAGATGCGCGCGGCCGCGGCCAGCACAAGCAGGGCAAGCGCGGCCAGCAAGGCGGCCGTCCGGGCCAGCAAAGCGCTCGCCCGACCGAAGGTGGACGTCCGGCCAAGCAGATCGGCCGCGGCGGCAAGCAACAGCCGCAGGGCAGGGGCGGCAAGCAGCAGCCGGGCAACGAAGCCGACAATGTGTTTTCCTTCGTGACGTCGAGCGACTTCGACGCCAACGACGGCGCGCGCGGCAACGCCCAGGCGAAACCGGTGCGCCGCGACCTGACCGCCGACGACGATGCGCCGAAGCTGCACAAGGTGCTGGCCGAGGCCGGCCTGGGTTCGCGCCGCGACATGGAAGAGCTGATCGTCGCCGGCCGCGTCTCGGTCAATGGCGAGCCGGCCCATATCGGCCAGCGCATCCTGCCGACCGACGCGGTCCGCATTAATGGCAAGCTGATCCAGCGCCGCGTGAGCAGCAAGCCGCCGCGCGTGCTGGTCTACCACAAGCCGGCCGGCGAGATCGTCAGCCATGACGATCCGGAAGGCCGTCCATCGGTGTTCGACCGCCTGCCGACGATGAAGGCAGGCAAGTGGCTGGCCGTCGGCCGCCTCGACTTCAATACCGAAGGCCTGCTGCTGTTTACGACCTCGGGCGACTTGGCCAACCGGCTGATGCACCCGCGCTACAATATCGACCGCGAGTACGCGGTGCGCACCCTGGGCGAGCTCGAAGAAGGCATGCGCCAGAAGCTGCTGTCCGGCGTGGAGCTGGACGACGGCAAGGCCGCGTTCTCGAAGATCCAGAACGGCGGCGGCGAAGGCATCAACCGCTGGTATCGCGTGGTGATCGGCGAGGGCCGCAACCGCGAGGTGCGCCGCATGTTCGAGGCGGTCGGCCTGACCGTCTCGCGCCTGATCCGTACCCGCTACGGCGCCATGACCCTGCCGACCGGCCTCAAGCGCGGTCGCTGGGAAGAGCTGGAAGAAAACGACGTGCGCGCCCTGATGACGGCCTTCGGCGTCGAGAAGAAGGGCGGCGCCGCCGACAAGCAGGTCAAGGGCGGCGCCAAGGCCAAGGGTGGCCGGGGTGACGGCAATCGCGGCGTCGACCGCAGCGATGGCAACCGCATCGACCGTGCCGACGCCAACCGCAACGTCGATCCCTTCGGTCCGCCGGTGGCGCGCGTCGGCGCGGCGCGCGGCCAGGGCATCCTGAACGGTCCAGTGCCTGCAGGCAAGCCAGCCGGCGGCCGCCAGGGCGGTTTCGGCGGCCAGGGTGGCCAGGGCGGCGGCAAGGGCCGCGGCGCCAACGCCTTTGGCGGCAAGGGCGGTGGCGGTGGCGGCAGCGGTCGTCCGCGCCAGCCGGACCCGCTGCAGACCACCTTCGGCTTCGCCGGCACCGGCGGCGGCCGTCGCGGCGGCCAGGGCCCGCGCGGCTCGGAGCACGGCCTGCCGCGCCGCGGTCGTCGCGGCTGAGCACCATGCATGACCGGCCTGTGCAAGTGCGCAGGTCGGACGCGCTCCCGAAGAACGGCGTAAAATGTTTCGCAGCCCATGGCAACCTGCCAACTGTTGTTTAAAATCTCATTTGTGGTATGGCGATTGCGAGCGAGTCGGAAAAGCAGTATAATTTGCAGCCTAATCGAAGTCCTTCCCGAACGTTGTATCCGCGAGTCGTGATGCGCGTGAACTGGTGCAAGTGCTTTCATCTGGTTGGGTTGTAAGTACAAAAAGATGGGCAGATGCCCATTTTTTTTTTGGTAAATCGTTTTAAAGCCCTGGAGAAGTGCCGTGCAGCAGTTTGACTTAATCGCCACGACAGTCAGTGGACTCGGCTATGACCTCGTCGATGTGGAGCGAGGCGAGCGCGGGATCCTGCGTGTATACATCGATTTCCCGGCTGCCGACGCGGACGAAAAGGGCCCGATCACGGTCGAGGATTGCGCCAAGGTGAGCCACCAGCTGTCGCACGTGCTGACCGTGGAAAACGTCGATTACGAACGATTGGAAATTTCGTCGCCGGGCCTCGACCGCCCGGTACGGACCCTCGCCGATTTTGCGCGCTTCGCCGGCCATGAGTGCACGGTCAAGCTGCGCGTCGCGGTGCCGGGCAGCGCGAACCGGAAAACCTATACCGGTATCCTGCGCGGCGTCGAGAACGACAAGGTCGGTTTGGAATTTGACAGTAAAGATGGCCCGGCGTTGATGGAATTTACGCTGGCCGAATTGGACAAGGCACGTTTGGTGCCACAGGTGGATTTTAGGAGTCGCAAAGCATGAGTCGCGAAATTTTATTGCTGGTGGATGCGCTTGCGCGCGAAAAGAACGTCGACAAGGAAGTCGTTTTCGGTGCGCTCGAGTTCGCGCTGGCACAGGCCACGAAGAAGCGCTATGAAGGCGAAGTCGACATTCGCGTGTCGATCGATCGCGACACCGGCGAATTCGAGACTTTCCGCCGCTGGCACGTGGTGCCGGATGAAGCGGGCCTGCAGCTGCCTGACCAGGAAATCCTGCACTTCGAAGCCAAGGAGCAAATCCCTGACATCGAAGTCGACGAGTACATCGAAGAGCCGATCGAGTCGGTCGAGTTCGGCCGTCGTTTTGCCCAGGACACCAAGCAGGTCGTGCTGCAGCGCGTGCGCGATGCCGAGCGCGAGCAGATCCTGCAAGACTTTTTGGAGCGCGGCGATTCGCTGGTGACCGGCACCATCAAGCGCATGGAGCGCGGCGATGCGATCGTCGAGTCGGGCAAGATCGAGGCGCGCCTGCCGCGCGACCAGATGATCCCGAAAGAAAACCTGCGCATCGGCGACCGCGTGCGCGCTTTCATCCTGCGCGTGGACCGCAATATGCGCGGCCCGCAGGTGATCCTGTCGCGCACTGCGCCAGAGTTCATCATGAAGCTGTTCGAACTCGAAGTGCCAGAGATCGAACAAGGTCTGCTGCAGATCAAATCGGCGGCCCGTGACGCCGGCGTGCGCGCCAAGATCGCCGTGTTCACGGCCGACAAGCGCATCGACCCGATCGGCACCTGCGTCGGCATGCGCGGTTCGCGCGTGCAGGCCGTGACCGGCGAGCTGGGCGGCGAGCGCGTGGACATCGTGCTGTGGTCGGACGATCCGGCCCAGTTCGTGATCGGCGCCCTGGCTCCTGCGAACGTTTCGTCGATCATGGTTGACGAAGAAAAGCACGCGATGGACGTGGTCGTGGACGAGGAAAACCTGGCCATCGCGATCGGCCGTTCGGGCCAGAACGTGCGCCTGGCGTCCGAGCTGACCGGCTGGAAGATCAACATCATGACCGCCGAAGAATCGGCGAACAAGGTGGCGCAAGAAACGGCCGCGATCCGCGCGCTGTTCATGGAAAAACTGGACGTCGACCAGGAAGTGGCCGATATCCTGGTTGAAGAAGGCTTCTCGAGCCTGGAAGAAATCGCATACGTGCCAATTTCCGAGATGCTGGAAATTGAATCGTTCGACGAAGACACCGTCAACGAACTGCGCACCCGCGCCCGTGACGCGCTGGTGACCGAGGCGATCGCTTCCGAGGAAGGTCTCGAAGGCATGGAAGAAGCTCTGGTCAATCTGGAAGGCATGGACCGTACCGTTGCCGGCAAGCTTGGCCTGGCTGGCATCAAGACGGTCGAAGCATTCGCGGCACTGGCCTATGACGAATTCGGCGCCATCCTGGCGTTGTCGTCGGACCGCGCCCGCGACCTGATCAAGAGTGAATTTAATGATGTGACCGACGACGAGATGAAACTGGTCGATAGCAAGTACGACGACCGGGCGAAAGCACTGCAGGCGAAAGCCTGGAGCCTGGCTGAAACGGCCAAGGCTTGAGCATTTCTTTATCATCTGTCGCGACACGTAGAAAAGAGGACTGAATGGCGAGTAACAACGTAGCCCAATTTGCCACCGAGCTGAAGATGCCTGCAGACCTGCTGCTGACCCAGCTGCGTTCGGCCGGCGTCGAGAAAAGCTCGACGTCAGATCCCTTGTCGAAAGATGATAAGGACAAGCTGCTGAACCATCTGCGCCGTACCCACGGCGCCGCCGATACCGGCGAGAAGAAGAAGATCACGGTGACGCGCAAGGAAACCAGCGAAATCAAGCAAGCTGATTCGTCGGGCAAATCGCGCACCATCCAGGTCGAAGTCCGCAAGAAGCGCACCTTCGTGCAGCGCGACGACCTGGTCACGACCAAGGCGCCAGAGGAGCCGGTGATCGACGCCGCCGAACAGGCGCGCCGCGAGGAAGAATCGCGCCGCCAGGCCGAGCTGATCGCCCGCCAAGAGGCCGATCTGCGCGAGAAGCAGGAACGCCTGGCCAAGCTGGAAGCCGAAGAAAAGGCTCAAGCCAAGGCGGCTGAAGAGCAGGCCAAGCGCGAAGCCGAGGAACAGGCCAAGCGCGACGCCGCCGAGAAGGCCGCCGCCGCCGCTGCCGCCAAGGAAGCTGCCGCTGCCGGCAAGGATGCCGCTGCTGGCGCCGACGAGGCCGCCAAGAAGGCCGCCGACGACGCCAAGGCCGCCAAGGAGGCCGCCGCCAAGGAAGCCGCCGAACGCGCTGCCGCCACCGAGCGTGCACGCAAGGCCGTGGCCGACGAAGTGGCGCAGATCAAGCTCATGATGAGCCAGCCACGCCGCGTGATCAAGGCGCCGGAACCGGCGCCGAAGCCAGCGGCGCCGGCCGCTGCCGCCGGTACGCTGCACAAGCCTGCGGACAAGAAGCCGGGCGAAGTCAAGAAGGACGACGCCAAGAAGCCGGGCGACAAGAAGTCGATCAAGTCGGCCAATGTGTCGTCGACCTGGTCGGACGACGCCAAGAAGCGTGGCGGCCAGGGTCTCAAGACCCGTGGCGCACCTGCAGGCGGCGGCCGTGACGGCTGGCGCAGCGGTGGCCGTGGCGGCCGTCGCGGTCATGGCGACGATCGTGAATCGAACTTCCAGGCGCCTACCGAGGCGATCGTGAAGGACGTGCACGTCCCGGAGACCATCACGGTTGCGGAACTGGCGCACAAGATGTCGGTCAAGGCATCCGAGGTCATCAAGCAGCTGATGAAGCTGGGCCAGATGTGCACCATCAATCAGGTGCTGGATCAAGAGACCGCGATGATCCTGGTGGAAGAGATGGGCCACAAGGCCTTCGCCGCCGCCGAGGACGACCCGGAAGCGATCCTGGCCGACCAGGGCGAGCACACCGAGTTCGAATCGGTGCCGCGTGCGCCGGTCGTGACCGTCATGGGCCACGTCGACCACGGCAAGACCTCGCTGCTGGACTACATCCGCCGCGCCAAGGTGGCGTCGGGCGAAGCCGGCGGCATTACCCAGCACATCGGTGCTTACCACGTGGATACCCCGCGCGGCATGATCACCTTCCTGGATACCCCGGGCCACGAGGCGTTCACCGCGATGCGTGCCCGCGGCGCGAAAGCGACCGACATCGTCATCCTGGTGGTGGCGGCCGACGACGGCGTGATGCCGCAGACGAAAGAGGCGATCGCTCACGCGAAAGCCGCCGGCGTGCCGCTGGTCGTCGCGATCAACAAGATCGACAAGCAGGGCGCCAACCCGGATCGCGTGACCCAGGAACTGGTCGCCGAAGGCGTGGTGCCTGAAGAATACGGTGGCGAGTCGCCATTCGTGCCAGTGTCGGCGAAAGTCGGCACCGGCATCGACGACCTGCTCGAGAACGTGCTGCTGCAGGCCGAAGTGCTGGAACTGAAGGCGCCGACCGAATCGCTGGCCCGTGGCCTGGTGGTCGAAGCCCGTCTGGACAAGGGCCGCGGCCCGGTCGCGACGATCCTGGTGCAGTCGGGCACCCTGAAGCGCGGCGACGTCGTGCTGGCGGGTTCCTCATTTGGTCGAGTCAGGGCGATGCTGGACGAGAACGGCAAATCGATCGCCTCGGCCGGTCCGTCGATTCCGGTCGAGATCCAGGGCCTGACCGAAGTGCCGAGCGCCGGTGAAGAAGTGATGGTCATGGCCGACGAGCGCAAGGCGCGTGAAATCGCCCTGTTCCGTCAAGGCAAGTTCCGTGACGTGAAGCTGGCCAAGCAGCAAGCCGCGAAGCTGGAAAACATGTTCGAGCAGATGGCCGAGGGCGAGGTGAAGAACCTGCCGCTGATCGTCAAGACCGACGTGCAGGGTTCGCAGGAAGCGCTGGTCGGCTCGCTGCAGAAGCTGTCGACCTCGGAAGTGCGCGTGCAGGTCGTCCATGCGGCGGTCGGCGGCATCACCGAGTCGGACGTCAACCTGGCGACCGCATCGAAGGCAGTCATCATCGGCTTCAACGCCCGTGCGGACGCCCAGGCGCGCAAGCTGGCCGAGGCGAACGGCGTCGACATCCGTTACTACAGCATCATTTACGATGCGATCGACGAGATCAAGACCGCACTGTCGGGCATGCTGGCGCCGGAGAAGCGCGAGACCGTCACCGGCCAGGTCGAGATTCGCCAGGTCATCCTGGTGTCGAAGGTCGGCGCGATCGCGGGCTGCCTGGTCACCGATGGCGTGGTCAAGCGTACCTCCTCGGTCCGCCTGCTGCGCAACAACATCGTGATCTGGACCGGCGAGATCGATTCGCTGAAACGCTTCAAGGACGATGCGAAAGAAGTGCGCGCCGGCCTCGAGTGCGGTCTGTCGCTGAAGGGCAACAACGAAATCCAGGTCGGCGACGTCCTGGAGGTGTTCGAAGTCACCGAAGTGGCGCGTACGCTGTAAGCCACGCCGTTGGCGTACCATGGGGGCCAGGACGCTTCGCGGCAATGCCGCGGGGGCCTGGCCTTTTTTCCGTCAGGCCCCCGACCTGAGTACGGAATAGAAGCTAAAGAACAAGCAAGACATTATGGCCAAACACAGTAAAAGCATCCCACAGCGCGGCCTGCGCGTGGCCGACCAGATCCAGAAGGACTTGTCGGAACTCATCGCCTTCGAACTGAAGGACCCGCGTGTCGGCATGGTCACCATCAGCGAAGTCCAGCTGACCCCTGACTATGCCCACGCCAAGATCTATTTCACCCTGCTCAAGGACAGCGCGGAAGAAGTGCGCCAGACGCTGGAGGGCCTGACGAAGGCCTCCGGCTACCTGCGCAATATGCTGGGCAAGCGCCTGCACATCCATACGCTGCCGTCGCTGCACTTCGTGCACGACACCTCGACCGTGCGCGGCATGCAGATGTCGGCCCTGATCGACCAGGCCAATGCGACGCGCGCCAAGGACGATCCCGAATCGCCGGAAGCAGCCGACCCGGCGGAGAAAGAGTGAACGGACGTCCCGCACGAAAGCCGCGTGACCTGGTCGACGGCGTGCTGCTGCTCGACAAGCCGGTCGGCCTGTCGTCGAACGACGCCCTCATCAAGGCCAAGCGCGTCCTGAACGCGAAGAAGGCCGGCCACACCGGCACGCTCGACCCGTTCGCCACCGGCTTGCTGCCGCTGTGCTTCGGCGAAGCGACCAAGTTCTCGCAAGACCTGCTCGAGGCCGACAAGACCTATGAGGCCACGGTCCACCTGGGCATCATGACGAATACGGGCGACACCGAGGGCGAGGCCATCGAGACCCTGCCGGTCGACGTCACCGTGGAGCAGATCGAGGCGGCGCTGGCGCGTTTCCGCGGTCCGATCCAGCAGGTGCCGCCGATGTACTCTGCGCTCAAGCGCGACGGCAAGGCCCTGTATGAATATGCGCGCGAGGGCATCACGCTCGAGCGCGAGGCGCGGCCGGTGACCATTCACGCGCTGTCGATGATCGATTACCAGGCGCCATTCCTGAAGATCCGCGTCACCTGCAGCAAGGGCACCTATGTGCGCGTGCTGGGCGAGGACATCGGCGCCGCGCTCGGCTGCGGCGCGCACCTGAACGCGCTGCGCCGGATCGAGGTCGGTGCGCTCGACGTCACGGGCATGATCACGCTGGACGAGCTGCTGGCGCACCCGGATCCGCGCTCGCTGCTGCGGCCGGTCGATGCCTTGCTGTCGACCTTCCCGTCGATCGAACTGAACGCCGAACTGGCCAGACGTTTCCTGCAAGGCCAACGCCTGGCGCTCGGCAAGGAAGACGTCGCCGTGCCGGAACAGCAGGGCAGGGTGCGCATCTACCACGACGGCCGCCTGCTCGGCACCGGCCAGCTGGGCGAGTACGCCATCCTGGCGCCGGAGCGCCTGATCTCGACCGCGCCGGCCGCCTGATCCGTTTCTGGCGCGCATGTCACGCGGCTGTCACGGACGGGGGTTAAGCTCCGGCCGTGACAAGCTGTTGAAGTCCAGTTGAAAAATCGTGCCTTTCGGCGGCGAAATTCAGACTGGGCCGCTTCCCATGCTATACTAGTCGGTTTCCGAAATCAGCAGTATCGGACTTGCAGTTCCAGTACATCTTCGTACACCACGCTACTTCTCAAAAATCATGTCAAACACCAAACGCGCGATTCGTAATATCGCAATCATTGCCCACGTTGACCACGGCAAGACCACGCTCGTCGACCAGCTGCTGCGCCAGTCCGGCACCTTCCGTGAAAACCAGGCCGTGGACACCCGCGTCATGGACTCGAATGATCTCGAGAAAGAGCGCGGCATTACCATTCTGTCGAAGAACTGCGCCGTCGAATACGAAGGCACGCACATCAACATCGTCGATACCCCGGGCCACGCCGACTTCGGCGGCGAAGTGGAACGCGTGCTGTCGATGGTCGACTCGGTGCTGCTGCTGGTCGATGCGCAGGAAGGCCCGATGCCACAGACCCGCTTCGTGACCCGCAAGGCGCTGGCACTCGGCTTGAAACCGATCGTCGTCGTCAACAAGATCGACCGTCCGGGCGCGCGCGCCGACTGGGCCATCAACCAGACCTTCGAACTGTTCGACAAGCTGGGCGCGACCGACGAGCAGCTGGACTTCCCGATCGTCTACGCTTCGGGCCTGAACGGCTACGCCGGCATGGACGAAAGCGTGCGCGGCGGCGACATGAAGCCGCTGTTCGACGCCATCCTGAAATACGTGCCGGTGCGTGACGACAACCCGGACGGCCCGCTGCAGATGCAGATCACCTCGCTGGACTACTCGTCCTACGTCGGCAAGATCGGCATCGGCCGCGTCAACCGTGGCCGCGTCAAGACCGGCCAGGACGTGATCGTGCTGAACGGTCCTGACTCGACCCCGATCAAGGGCCGCATCAACCAGGTGCTGAACTTCAAGGGTCTGGAGCGCGTGCTGGTCGACGAAGCCGTCGCCGGCGACATCTGCCTGATCAACGGCATCGAGGAAATCGGCATCGGTTCGACCGTGTGCGCGGTGGACACCCCGGAAGCGCTGCCGATGCTGACCGTCGACGAGCCGACCCTGACCATGAACTTCATGGTCAACAACTCGCCGCTGGCCGGCCGCGAAGGCAAGTTCGTCACCAGCCGCCAGCTGCGCGAGCGTCTCGAGCGCGAACTGAAGGCCAACGTGGCGCTGCGCGTGGCGCCGACCGACGACGACACCACCTTCGAAGTGTCGGGCCGCGGCGAGCTGCACCTGACGATCCTGCTGGAAAACATGCGTCGCGAAGGCTTCGAGCTGGCGGTGTCGCGTCCACGTGTTGTTTACAAGATGGTCGATGGCGTGCGCCAGGAGCCATACGAGAACCTGACCGTCGACGTCGAGGAAGCCAACCAGGGCGGCGTGATGGAAGAACTGGGCCGCCGCCGTGGCGACCTGCAGAACATGGAATCCGACGGTAAAGGTCGCGTGCGTCTGGAATACCTGATCCCGGCGCGTGGCCTGATCGGCTTCCAGGGCGAGTTCATGACCCTGACCCGCGGCACCGGCCTGATGAGCCACGTGTTCCACGAGTACGCAGCGGTCGACAACAGCAAGGGCGACCTGGCTGGCCGTCGCAACGGCGTGCTGATCTCGCAGGACGATGGCGCCGCCGTCGCCTACGCGATCTGGAAACTGCAGGATCGCGGCCGCATGTTCGTCGAGCACAACACCCCGGTGTACGAAGGCATGATCATCGGCATCCACTCGCGCGACAACGACCTGGTCGTCAACCCGATCAAGGGCAAGCAGCTGACCAACGTGCGTTCGTCGGGCACCGACGAAGCGGTGCGCCTGGTGCCGCCGATCCAGATGTCGCTGGAATACGCCGTCGAGTTCATCGAGGACGACGAACTGGTCGAGATCACCCCGAAATCGATCCGCCTGCGCAAGCGCTTCCTGAAAGAGCACGAGCGCAAGAAGGCCAGCCGCGAAGGCGCGTAAGCAATGTGATGGCTCGGGACGGCGTGCGCCGTCCTGGGGCGAAAAAAAATCCCGCTGCATGCAGCGGGATTTTTTTCGTCTGTTTCCCTGCCTGTCGGCGCCTTACGCCATGTAATCGAACAGCGACATCGGCCGCCCCGCGCCCCCACCGAACAACAGCCCGTTGCCGCTGCCGGCCAGCTGGTATTGCTGGGCCATCAGCGTGGCCTGGCGGGTCACGGTGTCGATCACCTTGTCGCGCTGGTCGAGCAGGCGGTCGCGCTCGCGCATCACGCTGGCTGCCTCGACGCCCAGGCTGCCGCTGACGCCGATCTGCTTGTCGACCTGGCCGACCAGCCGATCGGCCAGGCCGCCCTTGTCGCTGAACACCTTGTTGGCGCGCGCCGGATCGGCGGCGATGGCCGCCTTGAGCTTGTCCTCGTCCAGCACCAGCGCGCCATCCTTTTGCGTGATGCCGAAACCGGCCAGGTCGCGCAGGCTGCTGCTGTTGACGATGTTGCCGATCTGGGCCTTCATGCGCAGCAAGGTGGTGTCGGAGCGGTCGTCGCCCGTTTCCAGCTTGCCCAGCTGGGTGTTCAGGTCATTGAAGGCCTTGACGAAATCCTTGACGTTGCCGGCGATCGCGGCGGGATCGCTGCGCACCTCGACCTCGCTCTTGCCGGTCTCCTCGAGGGTCAGGTTGAGGCCGGGGATGGCCTCGGTGACCGAGTTGGTGGCGGAGGTGACGGTCTTGCCGTCGACCACCACGCGCGCATCCTTGGCCTCGGCCACCTGCTGCATGCCGCCTTCCTTGCCCGGCTGGTAGGCGAGCAGCCCTCCCAGTACCGGGTCGCCGGCGACGCTGATGCGCATGCCGTTGGCGGCGCCCGTCTCGCCGGTCAGGCTCAGCGAGTAGCCCTTGCCATCCTTGGCGACCTCGGCATCCAGGCCGGCCTCGCGCATGGCCTTGGCGATGCCTTCGAGGCTGGTGTCGCCCGGATCGATGCGCACCGTGGTCTTTTTGGCATTGGCGCCGGATCCGGTTTCGACCGTGATCGTGCTGGCGCCGCCACTGCCCAGCGCCGCATCCTTGTCGGCCACCGCCTTCGTTTGCAGTTTCTGGCCCTGGGCCAGTTGCTGGACGTCGACCGCATACTTGCCGGGCGTGGCGGAAGCGGCGCTCAGCTTGGCCGACAGGGCGCTGCCGCTGGCGTTCGCGAGCATGTCGAGCTTGCCGCCGGTGAGGCCGGCCGCGACCGAGCGGAAGGCGTCCAGCGCCAGCGCCATCTTGCCGATGGACGACAGGCGCGCATCGTCGCGCTTGACCTGGGCGTCGAGGACTTTCAGCCCGGGGTTCTGGGCCAGCAGCGACTGCGTCAGGTTGGTGCGGATGTCGCCGTATTGCCGGGCGGCGGGCTGGGACGCGAGTCCCGTGGTGGAAGTTGTCAGCATGGCTCGATAATCCTGGTCGGGAATGTCGTGCAACCGAAGGTTGCTACCCTTGCTTTATCGCATGAAAATGCGATCGTGAACAGTCATCGATTGTATCGGTGGCCGGAACGGTCAACGTCCCGGCCACCGGGGCCGTCTCAGCGCAGGCCGAGGAGGGCGGTCACCCGTTCGCGGCTGACGCCGACCAGGGCCGAGGTGATGGCCAGCAGCGAATCGTAGTCGTGGCTGGCGGCGGTGGCGGTGAAGTCCTGGGCGATCATGGCCAGTTCGGCGCTCGGGATCGCGGGCTGGGCGTTGCGCGCCATGGCGGTGCTGAGCGCCACCGAGGCCGCATCCTGGGAGCGGCGCACCCGGGCCAGCGCCTGCACCACTTCGCGCAGGCTCTGGCGCAGGGCGTCGGGGTTGCCCAGCTCCCAGTTCTTCGGATCGAGGGCGGCCGGCAGCGGCATCGTGTCGACCCGGCCGCGACCGGTCACCGCGATCGCGTCCTTGATGCCGGTGAAGGTCGATTCGCGCGTGGTGAACACCAGCTCGCCTTCCTGGTCCAGCCCGGCGCGCACCTTGACCGGAGCCAGGGTGCGGTCGAGGCGCTGGGCGATTTCCTGGGGCGTCATGCCCGGCTCGATCGTGGCCGCCAGCTGCGGGCCGCCGGCGCTGCCGACCGAGAAGCCCATGGTTTGCGTGCCGCCGCTGCGCAGCGTGGCAATGTCCAGGCCCTGGATGCGGAAACGCTGCTGGGCGCCGGCCACGGCGTCGAAGTCGAGCGCGGCGTCGAGGCCATCGCCGGCCTGCTGGCGGCGATTCTCGAGCGCCGCCGTGAGCTGGCGCACCCGCGCTTCGAGATCGCGCGAGGCCGCCGCGCCGCGGCTCGACAGCCGCGTGCTCAGGTCGGCCTTGAGCGCCTCGAGCTGGCTGGCCATGCGGGCCAGGTAATCGAGCGCCTGCTGGGCGCGCGCGACCTCGCTCTGCAGGTTCAGGTTCATGCCGACGCCGCGCCGCAGCGGGCTCGAGGTCGGTGGAGTGCGGGTAATGGCGCGGCTGTCGGCGTCGAGCGGTGGCACGGCGTGGGCCCTCCCGGTGGCCGAGGTGCTCTGGGCGCCGGTGTTGCCGCTGACGACGGCGCTGTTAGCGGTGGCGCTGGAAGCGGTCGGGCCGGCGGCGGCTGGTCTGGAGAGTGCTTCCATGGCCGTCAGATCGCATTGAACAGCGACAGGTTGCCGATCTTGGCGTAGGCCTTGTAGGTCGCCTGCAGGGCAGCCGAATAACCGTTGAGCTCAGTGGCGGCGATGCCGACGTCGAGCGCGCCGATGTCGGTGATCGCGATCTTGTTCGACAGGCTGATGTTGGTGTGGTTGTCGTCCAGGGTCTTGATGATGTTCTGGCGTCCGCCCAGGTCGGCAATCTTGCTCGAGATCAGCGCTTGCGCGGTGTCGAAACCGTCCAGGTTGGCCGTCAGCACGGCGCGTATGGCCGGATCGTTGGGCGTGGCGCCCGGCTGCGACATCACGTCGATGGTGGCGTCGATCTGGTTCAGCAGTTTCTCCAGCTCCTTGAGGTTCTCGTTGGCAGGCTGGGTCAGGCCATTGCCGACCACGACGTTCTGCGTATTGGTATTGCCCGCGAAGCTGTAGCGCTCGCCAGGGTCCGCAGTCTCGTCGTAGACCAGCGGCGCGGTCTTGGTCAGCGTGCCGGAGAACAGGTAGTTGCCTTCCTCGTCGATCGTGTTCCCGGTATGGAACAGGCTGTCGCGCAGCGATTGCAGCGGCGCGATCATGGCTTTCAGGTCGTCCGGGGTATTGGCGCCGTCCAGGGCCCAGACCAGCTGGTCGCGGCCCGGGATCATCTCGTTGACCATATTGCTCAGGTAGCCTTCCGACTTGGTCAGGCGCAGCTGGAGCGAGGCGATATTGCTGCGGTACTGGTTGACCGCGGATTCCTCGCGCGCCAGGCGCGACAGGCGCACGCTGTCGACCGGGTCGTCCGAGGGCAGCAGGATGCGCTTCTGGGTATCCAGCTGGCGCATGATGTAGCTGAGCCGGTCCTGGTTGTTCTGGAGCGACTGGTTCATCGTCGATTGGTACTGGGCGGTGGCGATACGCATCATGTTCTCCTTACTGCATCATGGCCAGGGTGGCGTCGAACAGCGAATTGGCGATCGTGATCACCTGCATATTGGCCTGGTACATGCGCTGGAATTCCACCAGCTTGACCGCTTCTTCGTCTTCGTTGACGCCGCTGGTCGACTGCCAGTCGTTGATCGACTGGACGCGCACGGTCTCGGCGGTCTTCAGGGCGGCCTTGTTGATCTTGCTGTCCACGGCCAGCTTGCCCAGCATCTGGGTGTCGGCATCGCTCAGCAGTACGCTGCCGATATTGGGCAGGTCGATCGACGCGGACTTGAGCGCGGCCAGCTTTTGCAGATTGCCGGTATCGCCCGGCGTGCCATCGCTCGAGAACGCCAGGTCTTCGGCCTTGAAGCCGGCAACCGTCTTGATCATGTTCGAACCATTGCCTGGGGTATAGACAAATAGCGGAACGCCGTTCGGCAACGCACCCGGCGCATTGAAGCCTGCTCGCAGCTGGTCGTTGACGCGGGTAACGATTTCTTGCGCCAGGGCGTCGACATCCTCCTGCAGCGGCAGCAGGGTATTGATCTCGAACTGGGTCAGCCCGCCGAGCTGGCCGCCCATCTTGCTGGCGTCGAGCGTGAAGGTCGAGTTGGCGAAGGTGATCGAGAATGCCTGCGGCGAATCGGCGGTCGCGGCCGCCTTGAGGGTGCCGTGCATGCTGCCGATCACCAGCGCCTGGCCGCTCTTGAGCGAGACGTCGCGGCTGCCGTCGCCATTGTCCGACACTTCCAGCGCCATCTTGGACGACAGGTCGTCGATGGCCTGGTCGCGGGCGTCGATCAGGCTCGAGGCCGACACGCCGCCGGCCTGGGTCTCGATGATCTGCTGGTTCAGGCGGGCGATGGTGGCGATGTCGACGTTGGCCGCATCGACCAGGGCGCTGCGCTGCTGGCGCACCGAGGTCAGCTGGGTGTTGAAGACATTGTTCAGGCCGTTGAAGCGCTCGGCCATCAGGCCGGCCGCGGTCAGCACCTGCTGGCGCAGCGGGGTCGAACCCGGATCGCCCGCCACCGCGTTGATCGCCTTGAAGAAATCGTCGATGCCGGCCGACAGGCTGGCCGAGGCGTCGCCCATCACGCTCTCCAACTGGGTCAGGTAGTGCTGCGACTGCGAGTACACGCCCTGGTCGGAATTGGCGCGCCACATCGCCTGGGTCTTGTAGTTGTCCGAGAAGCGCAGCAGCGAGGTCACCTGCACGCCGTTGCCGGCCGAGCGGCCGCTGGCATCCGGACCGACCGCCATCAAGAGCGCCGACTGGCGGGTATAGCCCTTGGTCTGCAGGTTGGCGATGTTGTGGCTGCTGGCCGACAGGGCGATCTGGGCGGCGAGGGCGCCCGAGAGGGCATTATTGATGATCGTCATGGTGCGAATTCGTCCTCGAGACAGGTTAACCTGTAAAGGCGACCGATTATTGCTGTCTATTAAGTTTTTTGTATAAATCGGATCGCACCCGGGATCCGATCCGTTTGCGGTATCGCTAGCGCTTGCCGGTACCGGCGCCCGGTACCAGCTGGCGCAGGATGGCGTCGGCGATGCCGAAGGCGCGCTGGCCGGCCATGTTCCCGGCGACCAGGTCGTCGGCCATGTCCTGCATGTCCTGGTTGACGCGGTTGTTGAACACGCTGTCCTCGCTCGCCATTTCGCGGGTCGAGGCGCGCATCGTGCGCAGCATGTGGCTGATGAAGAAGCGTTCGAACTCGACTGCGGCCTGGGTGGCTTTCGCCACGTAGGCCGGGTCTGGCTCCGGCTGGCCTGCGGCGGGAGCGACCGGCGCTTCGGTTGCGGTCTTGAGCGCGTCGTTGCGCAGGTCGTCGATGCGCATCAGATCACCACCAGTTCGCCTTCGATCGCGCCGGCCTGGTCGAGGGCCTGCAGGATCGCCATGATGTCGTCGGGCGAGGCGCCCAGGCTGTTCACGGTGTCGATGATGGTCTGCAGGCGCGCGCCCGGCGGCCAGCGGAACATCTGGCCCGAACCCTGGTCGACCGACAGCTTCGATTCCGGCGTCACCGCGGTCTGGCCGCGCGCGAACGGGCCCGGCTGGCTGACGCGCGAGCTTTCCGAGATGATCACCTTGAGCGAGCCGTGGGTCACGGCGGCCGCCTTCACGCGCAGGCCGTCGGCGATGACGACGGTGCCGGTGCGCGAGTTGAACACGACCTTCGGCACCTCGATGCCGGCTTCCACGCCGATGGCGTTCAGGCTGGCCACGAAGGCCACGCGCTCGGTCGGGTTCTCGGGGGCGATGACTTCGACGCTGGTGCCGTCGAGGGTGGTGGCGATCGGTCCGTAGCGCTTGTTGATCGCGTTGACCACGTTGGTGGCGGTCTCGAAGTGCGGCTGGCGCAGGCGCAGCAGCACTTGCGGGCGGGTCGCGAAATCGGTCGCGATCTCGCGCTCGATCATGGCGCCGTTCGGCACCCGGCCGGCGGTCGGGGTGTTGACGGTGACCGAGGAGCCGCTGCGGCCGGTGGCGCTCAGGCCGCCGACCACCACATTGCCCTGGGCAAGGGCGTAGATCTCGTTGTCGGCCGCGCGCAGCTGCGTGAGCAGCAGG
The DNA here is from genome assembly GCF_017582745.1 of Massilia oculi. Lineage (GTDB taxonomy): Bacteria > Pseudomonadota > Gammaproteobacteria > Burkholderiales > Burkholderiaceae_D > Telluria > Telluria oculi_A. The sequence goes on along the minus strand of NZ_JAFVIM010000014.1, from coordinate 91,235 downwards.
GTGCCGCCGCGCAGGCTCTTGGCGTCGCCCAGCGAGGAGACGGTGACGTCGATGCTCTGGCCGCGGCGGTAGCCGGGCGGGAAGGTGGCCGAGACCATGACGGCGGCCACGTTCTTGTTCTTGGCATCCTCGCCTTCCGGCAGGCGCACGCCGAACTGCTTGAGCATATTGATGACCGACTGGCTGGCGAACTTCACCTGGGTCGAGTCGCCCGAGCCGTTCAGGCCCACCACCAGGCCGTAGCCGACCAGCGGGTTTTCGCGCACGCCTTCGACGCTGACCAGGTTGCGCAAGGCCTGCGCCGCCGTGGCGGGCAGGGCGGCGCCGACCAGCAGGGCGGCGAAGAAGATTGGCGCAATCCGGCGCAGGTTCATGATGGAATCCTCAGAACGGCATCAATGGGCTGTTGAAGAAGCGCGTCAGCCAGCCAGGCTGGTTGGCGTCGGCCAGCGCGCCGCGCGCCGAGTAGGCGATGCGGGCATTGGCCACGCGCAGCGAGGACACGCGGTTGTCGGCGTCGACGTCGGCCGCGCGCACGAAGCCCTTCAGGCGCACGAATTCCTCGCCCTGGTTCAGCATCAGGTTCTTTTCGCCGGCCACGCGCAAGAGGCCGTTGGGCAGCACTTCCTGCACGATCACGGTCAGCGAACCGGACAGTGCATTCTGCTGGGTGCTCGTGGCGTCGCCCTGGAAGTCGCGGTCGGCCGTGATGTCGACCGCCACCTTGTCGTAGACCTTGCCCAGCGCGGCGAGCGGGGAAATGCCGACCGACGAGCCCTTCGAGATGCTGGTGCCGGCGCGCTTGCTGGCCTGGGTCGTCTCTTGCAGGATCACGGTGACGGCGTCGCCCACGCGGTAGGCGCGGCTGTCCGAGGTCAGCGAGACGGTGTCGGCGGTGAATACGCCGCCCGAGACGCCGCCGCGCGCCATGCGCTGCAGCGGCATGTGGTCGTCATCGTCGTCGCGCATGGCGACCTGCGCCGGCGTGGCGCAGCCGGCCAGGAGGACGATGCCAAGCAGGGCGGCCAGGGTCTTCATCAGCGCGCCGCCTGCGACAGGTATTGCAGCATATTGTCGGCCGCCGACAGCACCTTGGTGTTCATCTCGTAGGTGCGCTGGGCGGCGATCATGTCGACCATCTCTTCGACCACCTGCACGTTCGAGCCTTCCAGTGCGCCCTGCTTCAGGGTGCCGAAGGCGGCGTCGCCCGGACGGCCTTCGTTCGGCGCGCCGCTGGCGGCGGTTTCCTGGAACAGGTTGTCGCCCAGGGCCAGCAGGCCCGTCGGGTTGATGAAGGCGGTCAGGTTGATCTGGCCGATTTCCTGCGGCGCAGGCTGGTTCGGGAAGGTCACCGAGACCACGCCGTTCTCGCCGATGGTGACGCCGCTGGCATTCTGCGGAATCGTGATCTGCGGCACGATGGCCAGGCCCTGGGCATTGGTCAGCGTGCCGTTCGGGTCGACCTTCAGCTGGCCGGCGCGGGTATAGGCCGGTTCGCCGCTTGGACGCAGCACCTGCAGGAAGCCGGCGCCCGAGATGGCGACGTCGAGCGGCTGGCTGGTGGTCTGCAGGCTGCCGTTGGTGAAGGCCTTCTGGGTGCCGACCACGCGCACGCCGTTGCCGAGCTGGACGCCGCCATTGACGGTGTTGTCGGCGTTCTGGGCGCCCGGCTGGGCGTCGACCTGGTAGAACAGGTCTTCGAACACGACGCGGTCGCGCTTGAAGCCGACGGTGTTGACGTTGGCCAGGTTGTTGGCGATGGCCTGCAGCTTGGCATCCTGTGCCTGCACGCCGGTCTTGCTGATCCACATTGCTGGATTCATGCTTGCTCCCTATTGAGTGTGCCGATGCTTACGCACCGAGGAGCCGGTTGCCCGACTCGTTCATGCTGTCGCTGGCCTTGAACATCTTCATCTGCAGCTCGAAGCTGCGGTTCAGGCTCATCACGGCAACCATTTCTTCCACCGCCGAGACATTGCTGCCCTCGAGGGCGCGGCCGCGCACGGTGACGTTCGGGTCGGCCGCCAGCTGCTGGCCGTCGCGCGTCACGATCAGGCCGGCTTCGTTCTTGGTCAGCTCGGCGCCGTCGGCGCTCACCAGGCGCAGGCGGTCGATGATCTGGGTCACGGTGCCGCCTTCCGGCATCACCGAGATGGTGCCGTCATTGGCGATGTCGACCGCGGTGTGCGGCGGCAGCACGATGGCGCCGCCTTCGCCCAGCAGCGGGCGGCCATTGACCGACAGCGCGCCGTTGGCGTCGATGTCGATCGCGCCGGCGCGGGTGTAGGCCTCGGCTTCGCCGAACTCCACCGCCAGGTAGCCATTGCCGTTGACGGCGACGTCGAGCGAACGGCCGGTATCGCGCACCGCGCCGTTGCGGCTTGAGACCGCGTCGGCCTGGTTGCGCGACAGGTGCACGTCGTCGTAGCCGTAGCCGCCCAGCGCCTGCACCGAGGCCAGCTCGATATTGGCGCGGAAGCCTGGGGTGTCGGCGTTGGCCAGGTTGTTGGCGCGCACCTGCTGCGCGCGCAGGGTGCGTTCGGCGCCGCTGACGGCGGTGAAGATGAACTTGTCCATGCTTTAACCGCTTACAGCGCCTGCATCAGCGACTGCATCATCTGGTTCTCGGCGGTGATCACCTTCGAATTGGCCTGGTAGTTGCGCTGCGAGGTCATCAGGCCGACCAGTTCCGAGGTGATGTCCACGTTCGAGCCTTCCAGCGAACCCTTGGACAGCTTGCCGCCCAGGCCGACGCCAGGAGTGGTGTACAGCGGCGCGCCCGAGTTGGCGTTGGCGACCCAGGTGGTGTCGCTGGTCGGGACCAGGCTGCCTTCGTCCGGGAAGGTGGCGATCGCCACGGTGCCGACGACCTGTTGCTGTTCGTTGCTGTACTTGGCGACGATCGAGCCGTCTTCGGCCAGTTCCACGCCGACGAAGGTGCCGGAGGCGTAGCCGTTCGGACGGTTGGTGGTGGTGGTCGCCTCGCCGGCGAACTTGGTGGTGCTGGTGTAGTCGATATTGATGGTCAGCGGGGCCGCACCTGCCGCCGGAACGGTGATGACAGGGCTGGTGACGCCGGTAGTGATCTGGCCATTGGTGCCGAACACCAGCGGATGCGCGGCGCCCGTTGCGCCACCGTCGACACTGTAGTACACGCTGACGGTCGTCGGATTGGTCTTGACGAAGTACTGCGACACGGTGTGCTGGTTGCCGAGCGAATCGTAGACCACCGACTGCTTGACCATATTGTAGGTGTTCTGGTCGTTCATATTGAAGGCCGCGGCCGGCGTCTGCCAGTCGTCCGACATATTGCCGGTGTAGGCCACGCGGGTGGAGGCCACGGCCGGGATCTGGCCGGTCGGGATCTCGATGTCGCCCATGGTGCCCAGCACGCCATTCACGGTCGGGCCATAGCCCTGCACGCGCTTGCCGGTCGCATCGACCAGGTAGCCGTCGGCATTGGTGTTGAAGATGCCGACCCGCGAATACGAGACCACGCCCTGGGCGTCGCGGCTGGTGAAGAAGCCGCGGCCGAGGATGGCGGCGTCGAGGCCGCGGCCGGTGGTCTGCAGGCTGCCGTTCTGGCCGATGTTCTGGGTCAGCGAACCGACTTGCACGCCGTTGGCCATGTCGCCCGCATACACCGACGCGAAGTTGGCGCGGCTGCTCTTGAAGCCATAGGTGCCGGCGTTGGCGATATTGTTCGACAGGGTGTTCAGCTGCTCGTTGATGGCCTGGATGCCCGACAGGGCGATATTGAAGCTCATGGGGAATCCTTTAGTTGGTGAACGCCAGGTCGGCGGAAGTGTTTTTGCCATTGAAACCCGTGATCCAGCCCGGCTCGACTTCGCCGACGCCGGCCACCTGCATCAGGATGCCGCCGGTCGAATCGAGGCGCACGCTGTTCAGGCGGCCGTTGATCTCGATCGCCGGCTTGGTGCCGTCCGACGATTCGGCGGCGATGCTGTACTTGCCGGCCGGCAGGCCAAGCTTGGCCGGGTCGATCGTGAATTCCTGGCCGCCGATGCCGTGCGGCGGCAGTTCGATCCTGGTCTGCTTGCCGGCCACGTCGGTCAGGATCACATGGGTGAGGGTGCTGGCGCCTTCCAGGCGCACGCTGCCGGTGATCGAACCGTCGCCCAGCTCGACGCGCGAGGTCTCGACCGAGACCTGGCTGCCGACCTGGCCACCCATCGCCAGCACTTGCAGGCTCTGCAGCATGGCGGCGCTGGCGGCGGTGGTCTGGGTCATGTTTTCCAGCGCCTCGGTCTGCGACAGCTGCGATAGCTGGTTGACGAAGGTGGCCGGATCGGACGGTGCCAGCGGATCCTGGTTGCGGATCTGCGCCACCAGCAGCTTGGTGAACATGTCCTTGTTCTCGCTCATCGGCACGCCGGCCGGGCTGTTGCTGGTGTTGCTGTAATTGCTGCTGAAACCGAAATTATTGGTGGTGGTAACCATGATCAGCTTTCTCCCATCCGGATCAGGGACTGCTGCATCGACTTGATGCGGCCCATGACCTCGACATTCGTTTCGAAGGCACGCGAGGCGGCCATCATGTCGGCCATCTCGGCCACTTCATTGACGTTGGCGTAGTACACCATGCCGTCGGCGTCGGCCAGCGGATTGTCCGGCTCGTGCATGCGGCGCAGCGGCTCGCTCGACTGCACCACGTCCAGCACCTTGACCTTGGCCACGCCTTCGCCGTCGAGCATGGCGGCGAACACCGGCTTGCGCGCGCGGTAGGCCTCGGCTTCGGTGGTGGCCGCGGCATTGGCGTTGGCCAGGTTACTGGCGATCGTGTTCAGGCGCACGGTCTGGGCCGCCATGGCCGAGCCGGCGATCAGGGAAATGTCTTTGAAACTCATTCAGCGCTCCTTATTGGCCGGTGATGGCTTTGTTGAGGCCGCGCAGCTTCATATTGATGAAGGTCAGGCTGGTCTGGAAATCGGAGGCGTTCTGCGAAAAGGCGGCCTGCTCGATGCCGATCTCGACGGTATTGCCGTCGGCGCTCGGATGGTAGGGGACGCGGAACAAGGGGCCATCTTCCGACAGCGTCGGCGCGCCGTCGTCGGCATCCATCCGGGCCTGCATCACGGCGGCGAAATCGAGGTCGCGTGCCGTATAGCCAGGCGTGCTCTCGTTGGCGATGTTCGCTGCCAGCACGCGGGTGCGTTCGGCGCGCAACTGGAGCGCATCGGCGCTGACGCCGAGAGCTTCCTTGAAATTAATCGACATGGCGATTCTCCAGTGGACTGCTGTGAGTTTGGTTAGAATGGGCCTTTCCGCCTGACCCGTATTTTCCAATGATTGCTTTCCGTAAGGCAACTCTTAGTATTGTAACCTGTCTGTTGTGCACCACAGCAGAGGCGGCACAAACTCTTTCCGTAGAGATAGAACAAGCGGCGCGCGAACAGCTCGAGAAGGGCGCCGACGCCATCGGGCTGGGCGATCCCCAGTTCGACCTGACGGTGTCGAGCAGCCGTCCGCCGCCGGCCTGCAAGGGGCCGGTCACGGTCGAAGCGATCGACACGCGCCAGCCGGCGCGCATGCGCTTCGTGGCGCGTTGCCCCGACGGCAATGGCTGGCGCCACGACTTCGTGGTGCGGGCCCGCATCTCGGCGCTGGTGGCGGTGACGGCGGCGCCGGTGGCGGCCAACCGCGAGCTGAGCGAGGCGGACGTCACGCTCGAGCGGCGCGACATTACCCAGGTGCGCGATCCGATCGGCATGCTCGACGAAGCCGTCGGCCAGTCCAGCCGGCGCAGCCTGCGCGCGGGCGAGGTCCTGCGCGCCAGCCAGCTGGTGGCGCCGATCGTGGTGAAACGCGGCGAGACGGTGGTCATGACGGCGCGCCAGGACGGCATCGAGGTCAGCATGGCGGGCGAGGCGCTCGATGCCGGCGCGCGCGGCGCCGTGGTGCGGGTCAAGAACAGCGCCAGCGGCCAGGTGGTGCGCATGCGGGTGCTGGGCGCCGGCGCCGTGCAGCCGATCGACATGCCGCTGGGCGAATAAGACTTCACTCCTTCGATCCCTGCAGGCCGCCCGCGATGCGGGCCAGCTTGGCGGCGTAGCCGGGGTCGGTCGCATAACCGCCGCGTGCCAGGCCCTGGGCGAAGGCCTGGGCATCGCTGCCGGTATTCAGGGCGCCGCGGTAGCGCGGGTTGTCCATCAATACCCGGGTGTAGTCCTGGAAGGCGCTGGCCGCGTCCGGATAGGCGCGGAAGCGTTCGCGCGTCTTGAGCGCGGCGCCGTTTACATATTCCGTGGTGCTCGAGTCGCCGGTTGCGCCATTCCAGCCGGCGCCGGCCTTGATCCCGAACAGGTTGTGGCTGCTGGCGCCGTCGGCGGTGCGCAGCGGGCGCTGACCCCAGCCCGATTCCAGCGCGGCGTGGGCCTGCACCAGTTCCGGCGCCACGCCCAGGCGCTCGGCGGCCTGGCGCGCCCATGGCGCGATGCTGTCCAGGAAAGCCTGCTGCTCGGGCGTGCTGGCGGCCGCGCCGCCGCTGGCCGTGGCCGCGTCCACCCGGTCTTCTTCACCCATGATCAGGCCGCTGGCGCGCAGGCGCAGCAGGGCGCCTTCCGCGGAGAGGCTGCTGGCCGCGCCACTGTCGGCGCCGGCATCGCCATGCTGGATGTAGGCGGTCACTTCGCCCTGCAGCTCGCTGAACAGCCGGCCGAAGCTGGCGTCGCCGCCGCCGCCGAGACCTGCGGTGGGACGGGTAGCGCTGGTGGCCGCGGTCGGCGCCGTCGACGCGATCGACATATCAGCGTGGCGCATAGATCTCGTCCTCGCCGTGCAGCACGCGCTGCATCACGGAATACTGCTCGGCCAGCAGGCGGCCGTTGCGCGTGGTCGCTTCCTTGCAGGCGACCACGATGGTTTCCAGCTCCGCCCAGGCGGCGTCGAAGGTCGCACGGGCGCCGGCGGCCAGGCTGGCGCCGTACTGCGCCATCGAGGCGTCCGGGCCGAGCAGGGCGCGCACCAGCTGCACGCGCTGCTGGCGGCGCGCTTCCATCGCCTCGAGCAGCGGCGCCAGGCGCTCGGCCAGCGCGGTCAGCTCGGCGCTGCGGTGGCGCACGGCGGCCTCGAACTGCTGTTCCAGCAGCGTGTGGATGGTGGCCGCTTCGGCCAGGTCCTTCCGGACGTCTTCGAGCAGCAGCGTGTTGGCCTGCTGGCGGGTGAGGGTGGCCATGCTCAGCGCCCTCCGTGGAATTTCTGGATCAGGCCGGCCAGGCGGCCCGGATCGAAGGGCAGCTCGCCGCGCGCCAGCGCATCGCGCAGCTCGGCCACGCGGGCGGCGTCGAAATCGGGCATCGCGCGCATCGCTTCGGCGGCCGGCTTCAGCACTTCGGATTGCAGGGCGGCGGCCGGCGCGGCCGGCGCCTCGGCCTGCACCGGCACCGAGACGGTCTGGGCGCCGATGGTGACGGTGGATACGGACGAGCCGGTGATTTTCATGCGGTTACCTCGGGATTTCGGTTGGATCGTCATGGCGAAGTCGGCAGTTGGCCGCGCAGTTGTTCCAGGTCCGCGGCGCCCGGCATGGTGACCGAGGCGCCGCTGCCCAGCGCCGTGCCGTGGCTGCCGGGTGCGCCGAACATGTTCGCCACCGCGCGCGACTGGGCGCTGGTCAGGATCAGGAGTTCGATGCGGCGGTTCATGCCGTCGAGCGGGGCTTCCGGGTGCAGCGGGCCGCGGTCGGCCATGCCGACCACCTGCAGCACGGTAGTGCTCTGCATGCCGCCGGTGAGCAGCTGGGCGCGCGCGGCCAGCGCGCGGTCGGTCGACAGCGCCCAGTTCGAATAGCCGCCCTTGTCGGAGCCGGCGTAGCGGCTCGAATCGGTATGGCCGATGATCAGCATCTGGTTGCGCATCTGGGCGAACAGCGGCCCCATCTTCTGCAGCAGGCGCGCAAAGCGGCCGGTGGGCAGCGCGCTGCCGCGCATGAACATGCCCTGCTTGTCGGTGTCGTGCAGCATCACGCGCAGGCCGTAGGGCGTGACCACGGTGGAGAGGTTCGAGGCCAGGCCGGCGCTCTCCGACAGCTCGGTCAGGGCCTTCGACAGGGCGGCCAGGTCGGCCGGGGTCTCGTAGGCGGTGCGCGGGGCGCTCGGGCTGCCCGGGTTGCTGGTGCCGGCATTGCCGGTGCGCGGGACTTCGAAGCGCTCGATCAGGCTGCCGCTCGGCTCGGTGGCGATGGCCGGCTTCTGGCCCTGGCCCTCGAGCATGCCGGAGTCGGTTGCGTCGCGCACGATCGCCTTCAGGTTCTGCTGCTCGCGCGCGGCGATCAGCCACAGCACCAGGAACAGCGCCATCAGGGCCAGGCAGAAGTCGGCGAACGCGACTTTCCAGGCCCCGCCGTGCTCGTCATGCTGGTGCTTGCCGCCGCCGCGCTTGACGATGGTCGATTCGTGCTTGTCGTTCGGTTTCGACACGTGTTACCCCGTCATGCGGTCGCTGCCGCGGCGCCGCTTGTTCTGCGATTCGTCTTCGCCGCCCATGGCGTTGATCCACTGTTCGAGCTGGGCGAAGCTGGGCTTGGTGTTCAGCTGGATCAGGCGCCGGCCGGCGTCGATCGCCAGCAGGGCCGGCTTGCCGGCGACGTGGGTGCACAGCACCACCTTCACGGTCTCCATGGTCGAGGCGTCCGAATTGACGGTCTGCTTCATCAGGTTGGCCAGCGGCTCGAGCACGCCGTAGCAGAAGAAGATGCCGATGAAGGTGCCGACCATGGCCGCGCCGACCTTCTCGGCGATCTCGCCCGAATCGGCGCCGCCCGAGACCGAGAACATGGCCATCACGATGCCCAGCACCGCGGCCAGGATGCCGAAGCCCGGCATCGCCTCGGCGATTTTTTGCAGCGATTTGGAGGGCTGGGTCAGCTCTTCGTGGATCGCTTCCAGTTCCTGCTCCAGCACGCCTTCCAGCTCGTGGGCGTTGATCTTGCCCATGGCCATCAGGCGGAAATTGTCGACGATGAAGGCCAGCAGCTTCGGCTCTTCCAGGATCAGCGGATAGCGCTGGAACAGCGGGCTTTCGGCGGGCGCCTCGACGTGGGCGTCCAGGGCCTTCAGGCCGCCGGCGGCGGTCTGCAGCAGTTCGTACATCAGGAGCAGCAGCTGGCGCTGGAATTCGGAGTCGTGCTTCTTGCGCGCCGCGACCTTCTTGAGCTGGTGGCCCATCTCGGACAGCACGTGCCTGGGGTTGCCCAGCACCAGGGCGCCGAAGGCGGCGCCGCCGATGATCAGGATCTCGACCGGATGGAAGATCGCGGAGAAGGTGCCTCCCATGATCGTGAAACCGCCGAAGACGGCGCCGAGCACGATGGCGATACCGAGTAGTTGCTGCATGACGTAAGCCTTTCTGGCGTTTTCTGTTGTTCGGTTCAGTCGCGCTGGAGCGCGGCCTTCATCTTGGCCAGCGCACTCTTGTTGAGCTGGCAGACGCGGGCATCGGACAGGTCGAGCACGGCGGCGATTTCCTTGTAGCTCAGTTCGAACTCGTAGATCATCTGGATCACGCGCTGCTCCTTTTCGTTGAGGGTGGTCAGCACCTGTTCCAGGCTGCGCCGCACCATGAACTGTTCTTCCGGGCCGGGAGTGTGATGGGCTTCGGCGACCGCTTCCTGCAATACTTCATCGAAGCTCAGCATTTCCTCGGCGCTGTCGTCGAGCAGATACTGTTGATACTCTTCCGCGGACAGGCCCAGGGCTCCGGCCGCTTCCTTCTCGTTCGGCTCGCGCCCCAGGCTGCGGGTCAGCGCGCGCAGGGCATCGCGCTGGCGATGGCTTTCCTGGCGCACCGCGCGCGGACGCCAGTCCTGGCGCCGCAGCTCGTCGAGGATGGCGCCGCGCACGCGCAGCGCCGCATAGCTCGAGAAGCCGGTATCGGGCTGGCCGTAGCGGCGCAGCGCTTCGAGCAGGCCCATCAGGCCGATCTGTTCCATGTCCTCGCGCCCGAGCGCCCCCGAGACCTGGCTGCCGAGCTGGCGCGCGATGCGCTTGACCAGCGGCGCGTAGGCCAGCAGGTGGCGCCCTTCCTCCTGCGCGCTCATGCCGGCGCTGGTCGCCGCATCGCCGTAGTCGGCGGCGGCGGCAACGTCGAGGTAGTCGCTCATATAGGCCACTTGGTCACCAGGGGACGCGTCACTCGATGATCAGCTTGCCGACCATGACTTCGGAAAACGGCTTCACGTGGTTTTCCTTTTCATAGTTGGCGTTGAATACCTTGTTCAGCTCGGACGCGTACTGGTCGACCGACATGCTCGAGGCTTCGGCCAGGGTGCGCGCCGACAGCGCCGACACGGCGATGCTGCGCAGCAGCGGCAGCTGCTCCTTGGTTTCCTTTTCCTCGGCCGGGGTGGTGGCCAGCACCAGGTCGACCGACAGGTAGTGCGCGGCCTGCTCGTTCGGCGCGCGGCGCAGCATGACGATCACCTTGTCCAGGGTGACGTACTTGGTCAGCTTTTTCTCCGGGGCCGGCTTGGCGGCGACGGCGCCGGCGGCGGGGGCCGGATTCATGTACCACATGGCGCCGCCGGCGGCGGCTGCCGCCGCTACTGCGACGCCGGCGAATGCGATGATCAGTTTTGCTTTCATGGTCTAGTCGCGGTCATTCATCGAAAACAGGGAACCGGCGTCGCCGGCATCGTTCAGGGCCAGGCCGGGCGTGCGCTGGCGCTGTTGCTGCTCTTCCTGGCGGCCGCGGCCCTGGGCGTCGGCGCCCGGCTGGCCGGACGGCTGGTTGCCGGCCTGGGCGGTGGCCTGGGCGCGCGGGGTCTCGCTCACATTGACCGAGACGTTGCTGTACTGGCGTCCGGCCAGGTCGCTCCGCAGGTTGTCGCTGACGGTGTTCAGCTGGCGCAGCACTTCGGTATTGGTGGCGGCGATGTGCACCTCGAGGTTGCCGCCGCTGTGGCGCACCGAGATGTCGATCCGGCCCAGCATCGGCGGCTCGAGGCGGATCGTCGCTTGTTCGGCGCCGCGGCCGAGCTGGACCTGGAGGCGCTCGCCCAGCGCTTCCTGCAGGGTCTGGCGCCAGGCGGTCGGCGGACCGGCCAGGACCACGCTGCCGGCGCCGCGCGCGGTGGCCGGCTGGCTCGGGGCGGTCACGCCGGCGGCGGCGGTGGTCGGGGTGCTGTCGGCGCCGTCGCGCGCTGTGTCGGCGGCCAGCGCGGCGGCCGGCGCGTTCGATGCGGTCGGGGCCGCTGCCGGTGCCGCCGGCAAGGCCTGGGCGGCGGCGTCGGTGCGTGGCGCGGCCGGCGTGGTCGCCGCCAGCGGCACGACCGGGGCTTCCAGCGCGGCGCGGGTCGCGAGCGCAGGCTGGGCCTCGGACGCTGCGAGCGCGTCGGTGACGGCGGCCACGGCCGCAGCGGGGCCCGCCGTGACCGTTGCGGCGCCGTCGTTGGCGGCCGGCTTGGCGCCCGGCATCGCCATCATCATGGCCGGCAGCGCGGCCGGCGCGACTTGCGGCGTCATCGCGGCCAGCGCGGCGTCGATCGCCACGGCCTGCTCCGCGACGAGGACGTCGTCGGCCTGCTCGGACGCGCTGTCGTCGGGCGTGGCATCTGCCGCGGCGGCGTCGCCTGGCGCGGTCGCGTCCAGCGCCGGCAGGGCGCCGTCGACCGCGATCCAGTGCTGGAACGGCAGCGCCTGGGCGGCCGGCTGCGGCAGGGCCGCCCCCGGCACCGCCGTTGCCGTGTCCACGGGCGCCGGGGCCGCATCGAGCGGGGCGCCGTTGACGGTGGCCCTGGCGGCGGTATTGCCGGCGGCATTCATGGCATTCATCGCGCTATTCATGGAGAAATTCATTGTGTGATGCTGCCCGGTTCGAGTTCGCCCGCGAGGGCATAGGCCATGCGGCCTTCCTGGTTGTCGTGCAAATCGTCCATCAGTTCCTGCAGGACGGCGGCGGCCTCGGCGCTCGCCTGGGCTGCCCCATCGTGGGCGGCGCGCAGGCCGGCCAGGGCCGCGCGTTCGCGCGCGCTCCAGCCGCCGCGCGCGGCCAGCACCTCAAGCTGGGGGCCGAGCTCGCGCACGGCGAGCTCGAGCAGGTCCCAGTCGGCGCGCGCGCTGGCGTCGCGCAGGCGCGCGGCCAGGCGCTCGATGGTAGGCGTCCTATCCATTGCGTTCCTGCACGCCTTTCCAGCCCTGGCGGATGGTGGTCAGGATCTGCACCACTTCGTCGATCATCACCGGGTCGAGCTTGATGCTGGCTCCGTGCAGGCGGATGGCGCAGAACTCGTAGATGTTCGCCAGGTTGGCGACGGTCTCGCCGCCGCTCTCGAAGTCGAGCGAGCTCGACAGGCCGTTGATGATCTCGACGCACTTGTCGATGCTCTTGCCCTTGGCTTCGTAGCGGCGCGCGACGATGTGGGCGCGCGCGCGCGCCAGCTCGTCGAGCAGGCCGTCGGTGAGCAGCAGCACCAGCTCGACCGGCGAGGCGCGCGAGGTCTGCGCGTCCAGGTTGACGGCGTGGTAGCTGCCGTAGGCTTCCTGATAGGACATGATGATGGGGCTTTCTTAATCTTTGTCGTTGCCGAACAGGGCGTCGAACAGGCTGACGTTGTGGTTCATCTGCGCCTGCATGGTCTGCAACTGCGTGTATTGCTGCAGATAGCGGTCGTAGGCGGCCTTGTGCTGCTCATCGAGCTTGGCCTGGCGGTCGGCCAGTCGGGTCTGCAGCGTGCTTGTCTGTTCGCGCCGCTGCTTGATCTGGCCGTCGACGCTGTTGCTCCAGGTTTTCAGGTACTGGTCGAGGCCGCCCGCGATGCCGCTCGGGGACGCCGCTGCCGTCGTACCCATGACTGCGTCCAGGCCCTGGGGGTTGCGCGCCAGTTGGGCCAGCAGGCGGTCCTCGTCCAGTTCCAGCGTACCGCTGCGGGTGGCGATGATGCCGTAGGTGGCCAGCGACTCACCGGTGCCCGGACGCAGCAGGGCGGTCAGACGGTCGTTCAGCGCGCGCACGCCGCCGTCGTGGGAGAAGGCGCCGCCGGCCACGCCGTTGGCCGTATCGCCGGGCTTGGTCAGTCCGCTGAGCACCGTCCTGAGCTTGTTGAAGGCGTCGACGAAGGCCTGCACATTGGCGGTCGTGGCCTTGTCGTCCTGGCCCACGGTCAGCGTGAACGGGTTGTCGCCGCTGGCCTGGACCTTGGTGAAGGTCATCTTGACGCCGTCGATGGCGGTGAAGGTATTGCTGGCCTGGACGATCGCGGTGCCGTTCTCGGAGCCGACGCGGATCTCGGCATCCTGGGCCAGGGCCAGCACGCGGCGCCGCGCCGGATCGGCGTTGGCGGCGGCCAGGCTCGAGCCGCCGGTCACCAGGCTGGTGTCGAGCGTGATCGCGGTATTGGCGCCGGTCTCCTTCGAGGTCAGCACCAGCTCGGCGGTGCCGCCGGTGTTGATGACCGAGGCGGTGATCTTGCCGTCATTGCCGGAGGCGGCATTGATCGCGGCGGCCAGCTCGCGCGTGCTCAGGGTGCCGTTACCGTCGGCGTCGGCGGCCGCCATATTGACCTCGAAGGCGGTCGAACCGCCCATGTTGACGGTCAGCTTGCCGCCCACGCCGGCGTTGTCGGTCAGGCCGGTGTACGACACCTGGCTGGCGACCGCCAGCTGCTTGACGAAGAAGGCATAGGTGCCGCCGGCCGCGGTGCTGGTCGCGGTGGCGCTGCCGAGCGTGGTGTCGCTGAAGACGGCCGACTGCGAATACATCGTCTTGTTCAGGCCGGTGAGCGCGGCCAGGCTGGCCTGGAACGCGGACAGCGCCGAGTTCAGCTCGGTCAAGCCCTTCTCGGTGGCGGCAGCGGCCTTGGTCTGGGTGTTCAGGATCTGCTGGCGCGATGCGATATACTTGTCCGCCAGGTCGTTGGCGGTCGGGACTGGATCGAAGGTTGGTGCCGTGATTGCGGTTGCCATGGATTACTCCTGTGTATGCGCTATATATTCGTTCATGCCGCGGCCTGGCCGCCCGTTTTTCCGGCCATCCATGCTTGGGTGGCGATATCGTCCTCGCGCTTTCTGGTGGCGCGTTCCTTGTCCGCCGCATGCGCATCCTGCTCGCGCACCAGCACCTTGCCCAGCAGCTCGCGCCGCACCCAGGCATCCTTCAGGCGGCCCTGGGCCACCGCCATATTCGCTTCGTGCAGCGACAGGTCGGTGCGGTGGCTGTCGGCCAGTGCCAGCACGTCCTGCTTGTAGGCGCCGCAGTTCAGGGCCAGCGCCGGCGACAGCAGCGGTGCGGCGCCGCTGGCGCCGCGCGCATTGCCGGAGGCGCCGCTGCCTTCGGCCAGCGCGGTAAGCCGCTCCAGGTTGTTCTGGTAGCGCAGCCGGGTCGCTTCCTGGCTGGCCAGGTCGGCCTGCAGGCGGTCGACCTGGGTCGAACGCAGTTGCACCAGGGTGCCGATGCTGCGGATCGTGTGTTCTCGCTTCATTCCGTCATCGCTTTCAGGGCATCGACACAGCCATCCATCGGGGCTTCCTCGCGGGTGCCCTGGCACAGGAAGGCTTCGATCTGCGGCTGTAGCTGCACCGCGCGGTCGGTTTCGGGATCGGCGCCCGGCACATAGGCGCCGAGCGGGATCAGGTCGCGCACGCGCGCATGGCGCGCCATCGCGGCCTTCAGCTTGCGCGCGGCCAGCGCGTGTTCCTGCGGCACCACCTGCGCCATGCAGCGCGAGATCGACTGGGCGACGTCGATCGCCGGATAGTGGCCGCGCTCGGCCAGCTCGCGCGTGAGCACGATGTGGCCGTCGAGGATCGCGCGCGCCGAGTCGACCACCGGGTCCTGCTGGTCGTCGCCCTCGGCCAGCACCGTATAGATGGCGCTCATGCTGCCTCGCGCCTGTTCTCCATTCCCGGCCGATTCGACCAGCTGCGGCATGTTCGAGAACACCGACGGCGGATAGCCGCGCGTGGCCGGCGGCTCGCCCAGCGACAGCGCCACTTCGCGCAGCGCCATCGCGTAGCGGGTCAGCGAATCGCACAGCAGCAGCACGTTCTGGCCGCGGTCGCGGAAATGGGCCGCGATCGAATGGCACATCTCGGTCGCCATCACCCGCATCAGGGGGCTTTCGTCGGCCGGCGCCACCACCAGCACGGCGCGTTTCAGGCCGTCGGGGCCGAGCGAGCGCTCGACGAATTCGCGCACTTCGCGGTTACGTTCGCCGATCAGGCCGACCACGATCACGTCGGCCACGGTCTGGCGCGTGATCAGGCCCAGCAGCACCGACTTGCCGACCCCGGAACCGGCCATCAGGCCGACGCGCTGGCCCTTGCCGATGGTGAGCATGGCGTTGATGGCGCGCACGCCGACGTCGAGCGGTTCCTCGACCGGCGCCTTGCGCAGGGGATTGACGCGCGGCGGGGTGGTCGACAATGGCTGGTCGCCGCCGAGGCGGCCCAGGCCGTCGATCGGCTCGCCCAGGCCGTTGACCATGCGGCCCAGCCACGAAGGCCCGATCATCAGGTCGCTCTTGTCCGGCGTGGGCAGCACGCGCGCGCCGGTGGCCAGGCCGGTCGCCTTCTTGAACGGCATGAGGTAGGACACTTTTTCGCGAAAGCCCACCACTTGCGCGTCGAGCCACTCGCCGTCGACTTTCTCGATGCGGCAGCGCTGGCCCGTGTGCAGGCGGCAGCCGACAGATTCCAGCAGCAGCCCCTGGGCGCCGACCAGGCGCCCGGTCGGCGTCGCCACCGGCACTGCGCCGATGTCGACCGCGCGCAAGGAATCGGCCAGGGCCATCATGGCGTCGGCTCTTCCGTCATGAGCTGGTCGTGGACCTGCTCCATCACCGCCTTCAGGCGGCCCTGGCAGCCGGCGTCGACTTCATTGTCGCCGGAGCGCACGCGGCATTCGCCCGGCTCCAGGGCAGGGTCGGGCAGCAGGGTCCAGGCGCGGGCGCGCTTGGGATCGAGTTCCTGCACCCGGCGCAGTTCTTCGGGATTCATGAACACTTCGACGTCGTCGCGCGACGGCGGCATCACCGCCAGCGCTTCTTCGACCAGGGCCAGCAGCTGGACTGGCTGCAGCGCCAGCTCGGCGCGGATCACCTGGCGCGCGATCTTGCCGACCAGTTCGACCACCTCGTTGCGCTGGGCCGCGCGCAGGTCGGCCTTCAGCTGTCCCAGGCTTTCCAGGATGGCGTCGACCGGGCGCGCCAGCTCGTCGAAACGGGCCAGCGCGCTGGCGCGGCCTTCTTCCATTCCGCGCTCGCGGCCCTCGGCCTCGCCGCGCGGGTAGCCTTCGGCGCGGCCCTGGTCGAGGCCGGCCTCATAGCCTTCGCGCTGTCCCTGGCGGTAGCCGTCGGCCAGCGCGCTCTGCCATTCCTCGGTCGAGCCGACGCCGTCCGAACCGGCCGGACGCGCCTTGCTGACCTGGTGCAGCGGCGGGAAGTGAAAGGACCTGAACGGCTTCATTCGGCGGTCGCCTCGGCAAACAGCTGGATGTCGATTTCGCCGGCGTCGGCCAGTTCCTTGACGGTGGCCATGATCTCGCGGCGGGTCTGTTCGATGCGCGACATCGGGACCGGGCCCGAACGGCGCATCAGGTCTTCGAAGCTCTGGGCCTGGCGGCGCGGCATGGCGGCCAGGATGGCGTCGCGCAGCGGCGCTTCGGCGCCCTTGAGCGCGATCGCCCACTGTTCCAGCGGCACGTCGTCGAGCAGGCGGGTGATGACCTGTTCGGTCTGGCGCGACAGGATGAAGAAGTCGTACATCGACATCTCGATCTGCGTCACCACCTCGGGATCGTGGGCGCGCAGCAGCTCGACCATGCCGGCGCGGTTGTCCTGCAGGCGGTTGAGGATGTCGGCGACCTGGCGCACGCCCTCGACGCTGGCGCTCTGCGTGTCGAGCGCGGCCAGGCAGCGGTTGACCAGTTCTTCGAGTTCGTGCAGCACGTCGCGGTCGATCTCGTCCAGGCGCGCCATGTTCAGCAATACTAACTCTCGACCCTCCAGCGGCAGCGCCTCCAAAATTTGAGACGCCAGCGCCGGCGGCAGGAAGGCCAGGAACACGGCCTGCATCTGCACGTGCTCGCTCGAGACGAATTCGGCCAGCCAGCGCGGCGAGGCATACTGCAGGCGCGCCATCATCGGGCGGATCGCGTCGCCATAGATCGTGTTGAGCACGCTGTTGGCGATGTCGCTGCCCAGCGCCAGGTCGAGCGAGCGCTTGAGGTAGCTGCGCGAGGCGCCGTGCAGGCCGCTTTGCTGGCGGTAGTCGTCGAAGAAGGACTGGAGCGCCGATTTGACGGCGTCGACCTTGATGCCGCTCATGCGCGACATCACCTGGGTCAGCTCCATCAATTCGTCGCGCTCGAGGCAGCGCAGCACGGCGGCCGCCTGCTCCTCGCCGATCGACAGCAGCACGATCGCGGCCTGTTCGACCGAGGTCAGGGCGACGCCGTCGTCGTCCTCGAAATTATTCTGGTCGGCCATGTTTTTTCTGTACCCATTGTTTGACGACTTCGGCAACGCGCTCGGGCTCCTTGCCGGCCAGGACTTTCAAATGATCGACCATCACGTCGACCGCCGAACCGCTCGGCGGCAGGTCGTAGTTTTCCAGCAGCGGCACCACGGCGCCGGGGCGGGCGGCGGTGGCCGCGCCGTCCGGCGCGCCGAGGGCTGCCACGCCGGCCGGGGTCGCGTCTGCGGCGTCGGCGGCAGCCGCGGCGCCGCTGCCCGGCAGGGCCGGAGCGGCCGGCACGAGCGGCGGCTGTTGCGGCGCCAGGCGGGTGGTGACGGCGCGCAGCAGCGGGCGGGCCAGCAGGAAGTAGGCCAGCAGGGCGCCCAGCGCCCACAGGGCGTAGGTGGTCATGTCGACCACGTTGTCGCGTTCCTGCCACCATTCCTGGGCCACCGGCGCGGCCGGGAATTTCAGGCTCGACACGGCCAGCACGTCGCCGCGCGCGGCGTCGATGCCCAGGCCGCCGGCCAGGATTTTCTCGATATTGGCCAGCTCGGCCGGGGTCCAGGCCTGGCCGTTGGCGGCGCTGGCATTGTTCAGCACCACCGCCACCGACAGCTTCTTCAGGCGGCCGCGCTCGCGCTTGATCTGGGTGATCGCGCGGTCATAGGCATACTGGCGGGTGGTGGCGTTCTTGCGGGCGCTGCCGTCGTCGTTGTTCTCTTGCGGCGCGTCGCCTTCGGCATCCGGGGTGGCCGGCACCGGAGGACGGTTCGACAGCGTGCCCGGCACGCCCAGCGCCATGCGGTTCTTCTCCATCTCTTCGCGCATCGCTTCGCTGGTGACCTTCGGCGCTTCGCCGTATTTTTCCTGGGTTTCCTCGATGCGGTCGTTGTCGACCGCGGCGGTGACGCTCAGCTTGTAGTTGTCGACGCCGAGGATCGGCGCCAGCAGGTCGTTGACGTTGGCGCGCACCTCGTCGGTATAGCGCTTGGAGGCGGCGTCGCCCTGGGTCGCGCCTTCGAAGCCGTCGGCCAGGTCGACCCGCGCCGACAGCAGGTTGCCGGCCTGGTCCACCAGCGACACGCGCTGCGGCTTGAGGCCGGCCACGCTGCCCGAGACCAGGTTGACGACGGCGGCCACCTGTTCGTTCGACAGCGCGCGGCCCGGCTTGACGGTGACCATCACCGAGGCCGAGTTGCCGTCGGTATTGGCGGTGACGAAGGAGCTGGTCTTGGCGATGGCCAGGTGAACCCGCGCCGAAGCGATGGCGTCCATGGTCAGGATGCTTTGCGCCAGCTCGCCTTCCAGGCCGCGCCGGAAGCGCACGTCCTGCACGAATTGCGACACGCCCAGCGGGTCGGAGCGGTCCATCAGTTCCAGGCCGGCCGGCAGCTGGGCGGTCACACCCTTGGCGGCCAGCAGCATGCGCACCTTGCCCAGCGCGGACGCCGGCACCATCACCTGGCCGCTGTCGGGGTGGACGCGATAGGGAATCTGCTCGGCTTCGAGCACCGTCATCATGTCGGCGGCGACGACTTTTTCGCGCGCGCCGAACACCGGCTTGTAGCTGGACTGGTCCTGCCACAGGTACATCATGATGGCGGCGGTGAGCGCCACGGCCAGGCCGAGCATCAGCGGCAGGTTGTTGCGTAGCGCCGGTGGCAGCGAGGGCAGGGCCAGCTTGCCGCCGACGGCGGACTTGAGGGAGGAGATCACGGGATGTCGCTTTTCGAATGGTTCAGACCGGGAGCTTGATCAGTTCGTCGACCGCCGTCATGACCTTGTTGCGAACCTGCATCAGCATCGAGAACGACAGGCTGGCCTGCTGGCTCGCCAGCATGGCGCCGACCAGGTCGTCGCTTTTGCCGGATTCGACCGCGGCCACGCGGGCGCCGGCGGCCTGGTCCTGGGCGTTGACGTTGTCCAGGGCCTGCTTCATGACCTGGGTGAACGAGAAACCTGCGTCGGCCTGGGCCCCATGGGCGCCCAGTTCTGCGAACGAATTGGCGGCGGGAGCGATCGCCAGGCGGTTCGCGTCGTTGGTCAGTTGCGCCAGGTCGGCCCGGATCAGGCCGGCAAGTTCAGTTGCCATCGTGGTTCCCATTTAAAACGTTGTTGTTTGAGAGCGACAAAAAGTTACCGTTTTTCGTCTTTTTACAACGGCTCTTAGTAAGAAAACCTTGAAAGCCGATCAACGAACGAACGTTTGTTTTTGCCGTCTGACTTCCGTCAAGCTACTGTTTTTGCCGTTGTCCCCAGAGGGAGGCGGGTCAGTTGTTGCGGTGCGACAGCACGATATTACCGTACGGCAAGTTGGAAATCAAAGAAGAATGTCAAAGTCTCAGCGGGTAAGTTCCCTGTATAATTGTTGCCGTGGGGAATGAAAAGCTGTCATCGAAACGTAATTTTCAGTCAACAAACATGTCGATTAATCAACCAGATCGTGCGCGCGATTTCCAGGTGCTCGACCCCTGCCTGCTGGGACGTCCGGTACACCTGCTGCCGTCCTTCGCGGCGCGCCTGGCCGAGGCGCTGGGAGCGGCGATGGCCTCGCCCGGAGGCCGCCGCTACTGGGGCGCGTTCCGCCTCGAGAGCCTCGCATTCGAGCGCGCTCCCGACGACCGCAGCCTGCGCTGGCTGGGCGTGAACGGTCCTTACGGCCTGGCCGCGGTCGCGTTCGAGCGCGGTCTGTTGCTGGGCCTGCTCGAGGGCCGCTATGCGCGCCGCACCCAGGGCCCGAACGCTGCGCCGCAGCGTGACCCAGGCCTCGAGCGCGTGACCGCGACCGAGGAGCGGCTGGGCGCGACCCTGGCCCAGCAAGTGGCGGCGCTGCTGGACCAGAAGGTGGCCGAAGGACTGCTGGCGGCCGGTGCTGCTGTAGCGGCCGCGCCACAGCAGGCGAAGGCCGGGGCCTCGATCGTGCCGGCGGGCGCCCCCGGCAAGGCCGGCTGGGTGATCCGCGCCGTGCTGCGCGCCCAGTATGGACGGCGCGATACCGACGACCCCAGCCTGGCGGCGCCGGAAGGACAGTTGTGGATCAGCCCCGACCACGGCCTGATGGCCCACGTCCTGCAGGGCCTGATGGCCGAGCGCAATGGCATGCGCGGGACCGTGCGCATGGCGCGCGAGCCGCTGGCCACGCACCTGCAGGTGAAGCTGGAAGGCCGCCTGGTGAGCAAGGAAGTGACCCTGGCCACGCTGTTTGGCCTGAAGGTCGGCGACGTGATCCCGGTCTCGGTCGGCCGCGCCGACGTGCTGCTCGACGATTCCCGCCTGTTCACGGCCGCGGTGGCCGAGCACAAGGGCAAGCTGTGTTTAACCTCATTTGAAGACGCCGAATAATGGACATGAACCTCAACGAGCAACTGGCTGGCGACGTGATCATCGACGATCTGGACGCCGCCGAGCAGGCGACCTCCACGGCCGGCCGCACTGGCGCACGCCAGCTGCCGCAGATGATGCGGCGCATCCCGGTGACCCTGACCCTCGAGGTCGGGTCGGCCCGGGTCTCGCTTCAGGAACTGATGGAGATCCAGCCGTCGTCGGTGCTGCCGCTCGATTCGCTGGCCGGCGAGCCGCTGGTGATCAAGGTCAACGGCACCCCGATCGGGCGCGCCGAGGTGGTGGTCGCGGGCGAGCAGTACGGCCTGAAGGTGATCGACCTGGACGGCCTGAACCTGGACATGCTCGCGCCATGACGCGCAGCACCCGCGGCGCGGCCACGGCTGCGCTGCTGTTGGGCGGCCTGCTGCTGTCGGTGCCGGCGCTGGCCCAGAACCAGGACCTGCTGGCCGGGGTGATCCCCGGTGCAGACGCCACCAGCTCCGGCATGACCGTCAAGTCGCAGATCCTGGTCATCATGACCCTGCTCGGGCTGCTGCCCGTGATGATCATGATGATGACCTGCTTCACCCGCTTCGTCATCGTGCTGTCGCTGCTGCGCCAGGCCCTCGGCCTGCAGCAGGGCCTGCCGACCCGGATCATCACCGGCATCGCCCTGATCCTGACCATCCTGGTGATGCGTCCGGTCGGCGAGCAGGTCTGGAAAGAAGCCTTCCTTCCCTACGACCAGGACCGTATCGGCCTCGAGCAGGCGCTGCGCATCGCCGAGGGGCCGATCTCGCGCTTCATGCTGGCCCAGACCAGCAAGGCTTCGCTGGCACAGGTCGCGCGCCTGGCGGGCGAGCCGCTGCACGCCCAGCCGCAGGCGCACAGCTTCCCGGTCAAGCTGGCGGCCTTCGTGCTGTCCGAGCTGAAGACCGCGTTCCAGATCGGGGCCATGCTGTTCATCCCGTTCCTGATCATCGACCTGGTGGTGGCCTCGGTGCTGATGGCGATGGGCATGATGATGCTGTCGCCGCTGGTGATCTCGCTGCCGTTCAAGCTGCTGCTGTTCGTACTGGTCGACGGCTGGACGCTCACCGTCAGCACCCTGGTCGGCAGCATCCACGGCTATTAGCGCATCCGGGAGAAACGAGACATGAGTCCCGATATCGCCGTCGACCTGGTGGTCGAGGCACTGCAGATCGTGATGCTGCTGGTGATGGTGCTGGTCATCCCGGGCCTGATCATGGGCCTGGTGGTGGCGCTGTTCCAGGCCGCGACCCAGATCAACGAGCAGACCCTGAGCTTCCTGCCGCGCCTCCTGGTGACCTTGCTGGCGGTGATCCTGGCCGGCCACTGGATGACCTCCAAGCTGATGGATTACTGCGTGTCGGTGTTCCAGCGCGCCGCGACCCTGGTGGGTTGAATGGGCATCGAGCTGTTCGGCTTCCTCCTGCCGCTGATCGGCGCCCTGTGGTGGCCGTTCTGCCGCATCATGGCGATGATGGTCACCGCCCCGGTGATGGGCGACGGCGCGATCCCGATGCCGGTGCGCGCGCTGCTGGCGCTGGTGCTGTCGTTCCTGATGCTGCCCCTGACCAGCCGCGCGGGCGGCGCCATGCTAGACCCGTTTTCGCTGGCCGGCGTGGTCGCGATGTTCGAGCAGGCCGTGATCGGCGGCGTGCTGGGCCTGGCCCTCCAGTTCGCGATGGCGGCGGTGACCATGCTCGGCTTCCTGGCCTCGAGCCAGATCGGCTTTTCGATGGCCCAGATGAACGATCCGATCAACGGCCAGGTTTCGGACGTGATCTCGGGCCTGATGTCGCTGGTGGCGATGCTGGTGTTCTTCGCCATCGACGGCCACCTGGTGCTGGTGGCGGTGCTGGGCCAGAGCTTCCACGCCTGGCCGGTCGGCTCGGGCTTCCAGCCGATGCTGCTCGAGGCGGTGGCGTTCAATGTCAGCTGGGTGTTCGCCGCCGCGATGCTGCTGGCGCTGCCGATCGTGTTTTCCACCATCGTGGTGCAGATGGGCTTCGGTTTCCTGAACCGGGTCGCGCCCAGCCTGAACCTGTTCTCGCTGGGCTTTGCGCTGGTGACCATTTTTGGCCTGCTGATGCTGGTGCAGCTGGTGCGCTTCATCCCCGAGCACTACGTCGCGATGACCAACCAGGTGCTCGAGATGATCAACGAGCAGATGAGGATGGCCCGTGGCGGATAACAGCAGCGGCGACAAGACCGAAAAGCCCTCAGCCCAGAAGCTCAAGAAGGCGCGCCAGGAAGGGCAGGTGGTGCGTTCGCGCGACCTGGCGACCGCGGTCGGCATCCTGATCAGCCTCAAGCTGTTTTCGCTGATGGCGCCGACCTACCTGGAAGATATGCGCCACCTGTTCCGGCTGGTGTTCGCGCCGCTGGGCGCCGAGGGCGCCATGGAGAACGCCCTGTCGACCGTGTTCGGCGCCGCCGTGGTGCTGCTGGCGCAGATGGTATTGCCGCTGCTGGCGGTGCCGTTCGCGATCGTCGTCGCCGGCGCGGTGCCGGGCGGCTTCATCGCCAGCGGCAAGAACCTGCAGCCGAAGTTCAGCCGCTTCAGCCCCATCACCAACCTGGGCAACCTGTTCACCCAGAAGCACTGGGTCGGCTTCCTGACTTCGTTCGCCAAGGCCGTGATGCTGGGCGTGGTGCTGTGGATGGTCTCGCGCGCCAGCATGAAGGCCTACGTCGAGTTGCAGCGCATGCCGCTGGCCGACGCCGTGACGACCGGCGCCGGCCTGGCCTTCGACGCCCTGATGGCGCTGGTGGCGGTGTTCGTGGTGTTCGCGGTGATCGACGTGCCGGTGCAGCACTACCTGTTCATGCGCAACCAGCGCATGAGCAAGCAGGACATCAAGGATGAACACAAGAGCAACGAGGGCCGGCCCGAGGTCAAGCAGCGCATCCGCCAGCTGCAGCAGCAGCTGGCGCGGCGCAGCGTGCGCAGCACGGTGCCGACCGCCGACGTGGTGATCGTCAACCCCGAACACTATGCGGTGGCGCTGAAGTACGATACCGCGCGCGCCGAGGCGCCGTTCGTGGTGGCCAAGGGCGTCGACGAGATGGCGCTCTACATCCGCCAGGTGGCGCGCGAGAACAACGTCGAGACCCTCACCCTGCCGCCGCTGGCGCGCGCCATCTACAACACCAGCCAGGTCCAGCAGCAGATCCCGGCACAGCTGTACCAGGCGGTGTCGCAGGTGCTGAACTACGTCCTGCAACTGAATGCGTTCCGTACGGGCCGGCGCCAGGCGCCCCCGCGGTTCCCCAACGAGGTGGACGTTCCACCTCACCTGAGCGAGGCAAGAGCATGAACTTTACGAATACCATCAACGCCTTCGTCGGCGAGCTGCGACGGCACAAGTTCGCGGCCCCGGTGTTCCTGATCGCGCTGCTGGGCATGATCATGCTGCCGCTGCCGCCAGTGCTGCTGGACGTGCTGTTCACCTTCAACATCGTGCTGTCGCTGATCGTGATCCTGGTCGCGGTGACGGCCAAGCGGCCGCTCGACTTCTCGGTGTTCCCGACCGTGATCCTGGGCGCGACCCTGATGCGCCTGGCGCTGAACGTCGCTTCCACCCGCGTGGTGCTGCTGCATGGCCACGAAGGCACGCATGCCGCCGGCCAGGTGATCGAAGCCTTCGGCAACGTCGTCATCGGCGGCAACTTCGTGGTCGGCCTGGTGATCTTCATCATCCTGATGATCGTCAACTTCATCGTCGTGACCAAGGGCGCGGAGCGGATCTCGGAAGTCTCGGCGCGCTTCACGCTCGATGCGCTGCCGGGCAAGCAGATGGCGATCGACGCCGACCTGAACGCCGGCCTGATCAACCAGGAGCAGGCCACCACGCGGCGCAAGGACGTCGCCGCCGAAGCCGACTTCTACGGTGCGATGGACGGCGCCTCGAAATTCGTGCGCGGCGATGCGATCGCCTCGATCCTGATCCTGATCATCAACCTGGTGGGCGGCGTCGCGATCGGCGCCTTGATGTACGACCTGGCCCTGGGCGACGCCTTCCGCGTGTACGCGCTCTTGACCATCGGTGACGGCCTGGTGGCCCAGATCCCGGCGCTGATGCTGTCGGCCGCGGCCGCGATCCTGGTCACCCGCATCGGCGAATCGGGCGACCTCGAACAGCAGGTCGGCCATCAGGTGCTGGCCCAGCCGGGCGTGCTGTATTCGGCGGCCGGCGTGATGCTGCTGATGGCGGTGGTGCCCGGCATGCCGTGGCTGTTCTTCGCGCTGGCGGCGGCGGTGCTGGCCTTCGCCGGCTGGAAGGTCGGCCAGCGGGTGCTGGCGCCCGACAACGCCGGGGTGGCCAAGATCGAGGCCGCGCTGCGCGAAGAGCGCGTGGCCGACCTCGACTGGCAGGCCTTGCCGGTGGTGCAGCCGGTGACGGTGGCGGTGGGCTACAAGCTGGTCGGCATGCTGGACCGCGCCCAGGGCGAGCCGCTCAACAAGCGCGTCAAGGGCGTGCGCCAGAGCCTGTCGGAACAGATGGGCATGCTGCTGCCGGCGATCGCGGTGCGCGACGACCTGGCGCTGCGCCCCACCCAGTATGCGATCAGCCTGTCCGGCACGGTAGTGGCCGAGGCCGAGGTGATGCCCGACCACCTGCTGGCGATCCCGTCGCCGAACGTGTACGGCGAGCTCGATGGCGTGCCCGGCATCGAGCCGGCCTACGGCATGGCGATCACCTGGATCGAGCCGGATCAGAAGGCGCACGCGCTGGGCCTGGGCTATCAGGTGGTCGAGGTGCCGAGCGCGATCGCGACCCACGTCTCGAAGGTGGTGCGCGAATACCTGCACGAGCTGTTCCGCCACGAGGACGTGCCGGCGATCCTGGAACGCCTGACGGCACTGTCGCCCAAGCTGGCGGCGGCGCTGGACAAGGCGCTGACCCATACGCAGCTGCTGCGCGTGTTCCGCGTGCTGCTGGCCGAGGGCGTGTCGCTGAAGGACATCGTGGTGATCGCCACCACCTTGCTCGACAGCTCGGAGACGACCAAGGATCCGATCCTGCTGGCGGCCGAGGTGCGCTGCGCGCTGCGGCGCCAGATCGTCTCCAGCCTGTTCGGCAAGAAGAAGGACATGCCGGCGTTTAACCTGTCGGCCGAACTGGAGAACATGCTGCTCGGTTCCTTGAACCAGGCGCGCCAGGCCGGCGGCGGCAAGGTCGTGCTGGATAATTACCCGATCGATCCGCAACTGCTGTCTCAACTGCAGATCAATATGCCGGTGGCGCGCGAGCAGATGAAGCAGCAGCACACGCCGCCGCTCTTGCTGGTGCTGCCGCAGGTGCGCCCGCTGCTGGCGCGCTATGCGCGCCTGTTCGCGCCGGGCCTGCACGTGCTGTCGTATAACGAGATTCCAGAGAACCGTGATGTGTCGATCGTCGGAACCGTGGGTTAACTTTCGCGCGGCTCCGGCGCCGATTGCGCCGGCAGCAGCAGCGCCAGTTCGGCCACCGTCCTGAACACCGCCGGCGTGAGCGCCTGCGCCGCCGCTTCGGCGTTGGCGATCATGGCGTGGCTGGCCCCGGCCGGCAGGCGGTCGCGGTATTGCCAGCGCAGTACCTTCACCCCGGCCTTGTCCAGTACCGTTTCGAGTTCCGGCTGCAGCCAGCGCAGGCGCGTCAGCGCGCGCGCGTCAGGCGCGCAGATCTCGATCGACACCCCTTGCGGAAGTGGCTCGACCTGGATCACCACCACCGAGCCGTCGGCCAGCTGCAGTTCGAGGCGCAGCGCCGCGCGCGGGCGGCGCCGGCGGCCGGGCGGCTTGTCGGCTTCCTCGGCCATGACTTCCAGATGCTGGGCAGCAGTGCCGCCGGCGTGCACGGTGAAGCGCCAGGCATCCTGGTGTGCGAGCAGTTCGGGCTGGCGCGCCACCTGGCCCTGCTGGGCCGCCATCAGCTGGGCCGGCGACAGCTGGCCGGCGCTGGCCGCCAGCGCGCGGCTGGTGAGCTGGCTGCCGTGGTTGCGCACCTGGGTGCGCCAGGCGCGCGCGAGGCTTAACGCGTCCTGTTGCGGATAGGCCAGATGGCGCGCCATCAGCACCTGGTCGGGACGCATGGCCGCGCCTTCGGCGGCGCCGTCCGCTGCGGCCTGGGGCGGGGCGCCGGTAGTGGCCGCCAGCGGCGTGGAGAACGGCAGCGCCGGCGCATTGCCGCTGTTGGCCAGCAGCGCGGCCGGCGCGGCGGCGGCTACGACGCCGACCTGCAGCGGCGTCGCCGGCGCCGGCGGGAGGGGGGGAAAGGAAATGCTGGCCATCAGGGATCCCGATCAGGAATGAAAAAAGGCCAACCGCGAGGCTGGCCTTTCGAAGCTTACCCGGAGTGAGGTCCGGGCGTGGCCAGAATTATTGCAGCAGCGACATGACCATCGACGACTGGCTGTTTGCCTGCTTCAACATGGCGGTCGAGGCTTGCAGCAGCATCTGGTTGGAGGTCATGTTCGCGCTTTCGCTGGCGAAGTCGACGTCCATGATCTGGCCGGTTGCAGCCTTGGTGTTGGTGCTGATGTTGGCCAGGTTGTTGTACACGTGTTCCAGACGGTTGGCGGCAGCGCCCAGGCCCGAACGGACCTTGTTGACCGATGCCAGTGCGGTTTCCAGATTGCCGATAGCGGTGTTGGCTGCACCGGTCAGCTCGGTGCCGGTTGCGGCACCAGCATAGTTGGAGGTTGCTGCGGTCACATCAGTAACGACGCTGGCGACATCTGCGCTCAGGTTGATTGACATGGTTTCGCTCGACGAAGCGCCGATCTGGAAGGTCATGGCAGCAGCCACGGTACCGCCGACCAGCAGCTTGGTGCCGCCGAAGGTGGTGTTCTTCAGGACGTTGCCCAATTCTTTGCCCAATGCGTCATATTCCGACTGCATTGCGGTTTTGTCATTGGCGGTCGACGAGGCATCGGCGGCCTGGGTTGCCAGGTCTTTCATGCGGATCAGCATGTTCGACACTTCGTCCAGCGCGCCTTCGGCAGTCTGCAGCATCGAGGTCGAGTTCGCGGTGTTACGCATTGCAACGGTCATGCCCGACGTCTGTGCTTTCAGGCGCGAGGCGATCTGCAGGCCGGCAGCGTCATCCATTGCCGAGTTGATTCTATAGCCGGTCGACAGGCGGGTTTGCGAGGTCGACAGGTTGCTTTGGGTTTTCGAGATCGAATTCTGTGCCGACAGGGCGGCGACGTTGGTATGCAGGCTCAGCATTTTTTAAAACTCCTGGTGTGGGTGACTTGGTCAATCGAGCGTTTTACTCGATCTCATCAGTACAAGGCGACCACCGCTGCGCCGGCATTAAGTGCCGCACGGAAATTTTTTCAATTTGTTTATCCCTGTTTGTCCGGACCCATGACAAGAGACGCCGCAGCGCCCCAAAACCTTTTCTGGAAATCAAGAGCTTGGCTCGTATGTTGGGGGACCATTGGCGGCGCCGGTCACGACCCGGATCACCTCGGCTACGGTCGCAATGCGCCGCGCATCCATAGTTTCGCCGGTCGGAAGCACGATGACGCTAGCGGCGACCCGCTCGGTGTGTGGCAGCATCAGGCCGGCATGGGGGAATAGCGAGCGATACGGCTCCATCCTGTGGCAGCCGGGCCAGAAGTAGCGGCGAGCCATGATCCGCTCGGCGCGCAGGGCATTGACGATGGCATCGCGCGATGCCGGGCAGCCGGCGCCGACTTCGGCGATCACATACTGGTAATTGTTGCGCTCGGCCTGATCGTACTCGACAAGGCTGATGCCGGGGATGCCTGCCAGTGCCGCTCGGTAGGCTTCGTAATTGGTGCGGTTGGCGCCGATCACGCGGTCCATCGCATCCAGATTGACCAGGCCCATGGCGGCGGCGATCTCGATCATCTTGCCGTTAGTGCCCGGGTGGCTGACCTGGTCCAGGCCAGAGAAGCCGAAGTTGCGCATCAGGCGAATGCGGTCGGCCAGCGCGTCGTCGTTGGTGACCACCGCGCCGCCTTCGAAGCTGTTGCAGAACTTGGTGGCGTGGAAGCTGAGAACCTCGCAGTTACCGAAGTGGCCGATCATGCGGCCGCCATGGCTGCACGAGAACGCGTGGGCCGAGTCGTAGACCAGTTTCAGACCGTGCTCGTCGGCGAGCGCCTGCAGCGCGTCAACCGGCGCCGCGCGGCCCCACAGGTGCACGCCGATGATGCCGGTCGTGCGCGGCGTGATCATGCGTCGCACCGCGTCCGGGTCGAGCGTATGGGTCCGCGGATCGATGTCGGCGAACACCGGCGTGATGCCCTGCCACTGCAACGCATGGGCGGTGGCGACGAAGGTATACGAGGGAACGATGACTTCGCCCTCCATGCCGGTGGCGCGGATGGCGATCTCGAGCGCGATGGTGCCATTGCACATGGCAACGCAGTGGCGCACCCCCAGGTGGGCCGCGACACGCGCCTCGAACTCCTGGACCAGCGGGCCGTCGTTGCTGAGCCAGCGGCGCTCGAAGATCTGGTCCACATACGCCAGGAAGGCCTGCCTGTCGCCAATGTTCGGACGTCCGACGTGCAGGGGGGCTTCGAATGCCGGCGCGGCTCCGTTGATCGCAAGGTCGGCGTCGGTGCGGATAGTTTTCATGTGCTTTCCTCGGCGCCTCCAGCTAGGTCGGAGAGGCGCACCCGTAGGGGGGCAGCAGGATCGCCCGCACACCAGTGCCGCCACATCTGGCGAAACGCATATTCCAGGCTGACTGCGGTGACGCCGGGATAGCCAACCACTGAATTGTTGAAGCGCTCCCGCATCGTGCTGCGCAGTGCGGCCAGCGCATCTGGGTTCTGTGCCAGGAAACTGCCCAATGCGACAAAACTGGCATCGTCATCGGCCAGGAATGAGCTCAAGCCAAGGTGAGCAAGATAGCAGACTGCGGAGTGGCTGGGGTTGGTCGGTCCGATCGTCACCAGCGTAGGTACTCCCATCCACAAAGCGTAGCAGATGGTCGTCGATCCCGAGTAGGGGAAAGGACTGAGGCAGACATCGACCTCGCGGTGCTGTGCCATGTACTCCTGGACTGGAGCACGCTGGCGGATCATGATACGGTCGCGGTCGATACCCTCTTCGTCCAGCCAAGCCAGCAAATTCTGGTCAGTGCCGGAGCGCTGGCCGCCGAGCAGGAGCCTGGATGTGGGTACACTGCGCAGCAGTTTGCCCCAAAGGGCAATGGTTGCACGGCTGATCTTGCTTGAACGGTGGAAACTGCCGAAGGTGATGTAACTGTTGGTTAATGCCGGAAGCAAGTTGACGTCCGGTGCAACCGGTGGTGGCAGGAATGGCGCGCTCAGAGGCAGGCGCACAATCTTTTCAGTGAACTGGTCATCGTAGCGTCCTTCAGGCAGGTGAAACTGGTCGCTGATGTAGTAGTCCATCGCCTGTAATCCGGTGGTGCCGGCGTAACCGATCCAGCTTGCCTGGATGGGCGCCGGCTTCCGGGCGAACAGCGGCAGGCGGTTACTTCCGGAATGGCCGGACAGGTCGATCAGGATGTCGATCGCATCGGCGCGGATCATGCTTTCAGCCTGGCTATCCGAGAGTGCCGCGATATTGCGCCAGTTCGGCATGTACGAACGCAGGCGCTGGGTCATTTCGTCTTCTTGAACGTGATTGAAGTAGACGAAGAACTCCAGTTGATCGCTTTGGCACAGCATGCCGAAAATCGGCTCAATGAAACGGGCCACCGCGTGGTTTCGTAAGTCTGCAGAGACGAAGCCGACCCGAATTTTGCGCTGCGGATCGCGGTCGTTCCGGTGAGGTGCGCAGGCCGAACGAAGCGGTGCTTCCCAGCGCGTCGCATAATTGAAATGCTCGCGCTTGAGTTCCTCAGGGTCTAGTGTCGTATGGCTGAGCATGAACAGTAGTGAACTGTGGAGGTCGGGCGCAGGATTACACGCCATCGCATGACGTGTTACGTCGAGCGCCTTGTCCCAGTGGCCGGTTTCGAAATGATTGTAGGCCAGAGCCCGTAGCGTCGAAATGTCGTTCGGATCAAGCTTCTGACTATGGTGGAGGATCTCCAGCGCCTCTTCCCCCCGCTCCTCCAATTGCATGATGATACCAAGTTCGCGCCAGTGTTTGGCGGATTCCGGCTCGAGTTCCGCCGCCCTGCGAAAACTCGCTTCGGCAGCGGCGCGTTGGCCCATGTCGCGCTCGCAAATGCCGCGATAGTTGAACGTTCTTGCATTGTCCGGATCCAGGCTGAGGGCGCGCGTAAAGCTGCGCATAGCATCGTCGTAGCGCTGCAACTTATGTTCAGCGCGGCCGATGTCGCTCCAGGCCGCCGCATACTCGGGGGCCAGTTCGATGACCTGACGAAGGGAGTCAATAGCGCCTTCGAAATCGCGTTGCTCCAGTTGAGCCTGGCTTAAGGCAATAAGAATATCGGTATTTCCCGGATTCAATGCGGCGGCCTGCCTGGCGGCGTCGAGTGCGGCACGCGATTCGCCCGACATGCGCAGCGCTTCGCTCAGACCGCGTTGCAGGTCCGCTTTGTGCGGCTCATTTTTCAGCGCTTGGCTGTAGTGATCGGCCGCGGCTCGATACTCGCCGATCTCGTACAGCGCCGCTGCCATGATGCCGTGCAGGGCGACCAGCCTGGAGTCGAGTTCGAGCGCACGGCGCTGACTTTTCACTGCTTCACGAAAGTGGCCGTGTTTTTGCAGTGCCATGCCAAGCATGGCATGGGCTTGCGCGTTGCGCGGATTGGCGCGCACAGCGCGTCGTCGTTGTTCGATTTCCTTGACAGCTACGGGGGAGTCGGATTGATTCATGGGTACGCAGTTCTGGATGGAGGAAATGCAGTCAGTCGTGTGGAGCCGGCTTCGCACAGCAGGAAGATGCTGGAGCACAGGTCCGGGTATTGCTGGCCGAGGGCGTAGCAGCCGTCCAGGTAGGCCGGCGAGATGATGTCGGTCTGCAGCAGGCGGTCCCACTGGAAGTTGGCCAGGGCCTTGAAGAAGATGCCGGAGCGGTGGCGCACCGCCAGGCCGCCTGCGACGGCGTCGCGCTCGAGCGTGTCGAGGCTGTAGGTGATGCGGTGGCCGTGTTCGGCCTCGGCCGGCGTGACGGCGGCGTTATGGGTGATCAGGCCCATCTTGACCGCGATCTGGCGCGACGGCGCATTGGCGTTGGGGCACACCAGGAACAGGCGGCCGCCCGGCGCCAGCCACTCGTCGTTGATCCGGCGCAGCAGGCCGACCGGATCGTCCAGGTGTTCCAGCACATGGGTCAGGACGATATTGTCGTAGCGGCGCGGCAGCGTCACGTCCTCGAACCGGGCGTGCACCAGCTCGGCGCGTTCGCCGACCACGGCGCGCGCTTCGCCCAGCGCCTCGCTCGAGGCCTCGACGCAGGTGACGTCGTCGAAGTGCTCGAGCAGGCGGCGCGTCAGCGCGCCCTGGAAGCAGCCCAGCTCCAGCAGGCTGCCGGGCCGGAAGAACGGCGCGAAGCTGCGGATGAAATAGGGGTGCATGACGTCGAAGTCGAAGCCGTAGGCGTAGCGGTGGCCGAGGGCGTCCCTGGCCTCGGCGTTGTAGTCGCGGGAGTCGTTCATTGTGGATGCTCCGAAGTGAATGCCAGTTCCATGCGCAGGTCAGGGCCGGATGCGCCGGCCGGCATGAAGCCATGCTTGCGGTACAGCGCCAGCGCAGCGGCGTTGGCGTCGTGGACGGCCAGGGCCGCGCCGCGCATGCCGGCCGCCCGGGCGCGCGCCAGCGCCTCGCCCAGCAGGCGGCCGGCGATGCCGCGTCGCGTGTGGCCGGGGGCGACGCTGACGTTGGAGACATAGGCGATGCCGGTGTCGTGGTTATTGCAATAGATCGCGACCAGTCCGGCCAGGGCGTCGCCGTCCCAGGCCTCGACCAGGGCCGCCTGGGCGGCCAGCTTGGCGGCGTAGGCGTCGATGTCCACGCGCGCCGACAGCGGCGGCACGAAGCCGGCGTCGCACGCGCGCAGCAGGAGCGCGACCTGTTCGGCGCTGGCGCTCATCGTTCCAGCAGCGCCAGGCCGAAGCCATGGCGTCCGAACTCGTTGCCGTTGTAGAGCAGGCAGATCCGGTCGTCGACCTTGAACACATGCGGGTAGCACTGCATGTCGCCGTCCCAGGCGCCGGGCTCGATGGCGAGCGGGATCTGGTCGTCGTCGCGGGTCCAGTTCTGCAGGTCGTCGCTCCAGGCATGGCCGATGCGGTAGCCGCGACCGGCATTGGTGCGGAAATCGGACGATTGCCGGTAGCAGAAGAACATGTGATGGCGGCCGTCGATCTCGGTCACCGTGGGCAGGGCCTGGCTTTCGTCCGGACCCAGGCGGTCGGCCACGATCTGGCGTGCCTCTTCCTTGATCCAGTGCACGCCGTCGCCCGAGGTCGCGTGGCCGATCTTGTAGGTGCGGTCGGGCGCGGCGTCGGGAGCATAACGCTTCCAGCCGGTGCCGAAGATGTACCACATGTGGAACACGCCTTCGATCACTTGCACGAAGCCGTCGCCCACCAGGCAGGGCTCGTGCAGCGACTGGGCCAGCACCGGTCCGACGCCGTCGCGGACGAAGGTGCGTCCGCCATCGGTGCTGACGGCCAGGCCGATCGCGGTGTCGACCGAGACCGACACGCGGCGGTTCCAGCCGGTGGTGTAGGCAAGCACCCGGTAGCCATGGCGGACCGGGTTGATGGGGAAAATGCCGTGTTCGTCGAAGGCGCCCAGTTCGCCCAAGGGCAACACCGTATGGTCGGCCACGCGCAGGATGCGCCCGAGACTGCGGTCCATGTCGACATACGCGACATGGCTCAGGAACTTGCCGCTGGCGTCGCGCGCGCGGGTCGAGAAATAGATGCGCACGTGGTCGTCGCACACCAGCGCCTGCGGCGACTGGGCGAACAGCTCGCAGCCGTTCGGCAGCGCATGCTGCGAGGGGTCAAAGATCTTGCCGATTTTGCGCCACTTCATCGCATCACTCCAGTTCGCCGTCGAGCACGGCCAGGCCGAAGCCGTAGCGGCCGACGCCGTTGCCGAGGTAGGCCATATAGGTGCGGCCATCGAGCTCGAACACGTGCGGATAGCTGACCATTTCGTCGTCCCAGCCGTTGTCCGAAACATCCAGGCCGGCCTTGTCGTCGTCGCGCGTCCAGTGCAGCAGGTCGGTGCTGGATGCATAGCCGATGCGGTAGCCGAATTCCTTGCCCCGGTAATTGCTACTGTAACGGTAGCAGAAGAACATATGGTATTTGCCGTTCGCGTGGATCACGTCCGGGCTGGCCTGGGCTTCGTCCGGCTCGACCCGGCTCTCGATCAGGTCGCGGTTGGCGGGCAGCCAGTGCAGGCCGTCGCTGGACGTGGCCATGCGGATCTTGTAGACCGGTTCGGCGCGGCCGTCGACCAGCTTCCATTTGCGTCCGGCGATGTAGAACAGCTGCCAGCCGTCGTCGAAGCGGCGGATCTTGGGGCCGCTCAGCACGAAGGGTTCATGCCGGGTATAGGACAGCACCGGACCGCGGCCGGCCTTGCTGAAGGTGGCGCCGCCGTCGCTGCTGGTGGCCATGCCGATGGCGACGTTGAAGGGAACGGATTCGCAGCGGGTCCAGCCGGCGTAGTAGGCGCGCACCAGGTCGCCGTCGCGCACCACCGACACCGGATAGGTGCCGAACTCGTCGAATTCACCGAGGCCGCCGAGCGGCAGGATCGGCTGCTCGGCCACGCGCAGCACGCGGGTGAGGTCGCGCCGGTCGAGATCGACCCAGGCCGAATAACTGACGTACTGGCCGTTGGCGTCCGGACCGGGGCGGCACGAGAAGTACACCCGCACGTAGTCGTCGAACACCAGGGTCGCCGGGGCCTGGGCGAACTCGCGCAGCCAGTCACGGCCGGGCACTTCCTGCGGGGTGAAGACCTTCCCCAGTTTCTTCCAGGTGAACATATCAGAGCAGTTCATAGTGGCCGCGCACCCAGGCGCGCACCGTTTCAAGCGGGTTGAACATCAGGACGTCCACGATCGACAGCCAGGGGATGAAGGGCGCGCCGGATTGCGGGTAGGCCAGCGGCCGCGCGCGCAGGAAGTGCAGGTCGATGCCGCGCGCGGCAAACGCCGCGTGCGCATACAGTTCGGTGCCGCCGATCGGATTGAGGTAGCTGCGCGCGCCCAGTGCCTGGCACAGCGCCAGCACCTTGTCCTGGGCCGCCAGGCCGTGGTCGATGGCCACCCCGGACGAGACGCGGACCGGGGTGTCGATCGCCAGGTGGGCGCAGCATTGCAGCAGGGCGTGGTGCAGGAAGCGGAACAGGTTCGTCTCGGGACAGGCGGCGATCGCCTCCAGCAGCGGCATGGTCTCGGCATACTGCGGCGCATTCCGGTAGGCGCCCTTGAGCTGGGCCAGCCAGCGATGGGGACCGGGGGCCAGCTCGCGCGCGACCACGTCGAGGTGATCGGAGGCATTTTTCAGTGGCAACGAAAACATGACGTCTGTGCCATTGCTCAGCATGCGGTTGCGATTGATCCAGCCCTTCTTGGTGTACTTGATATTGTCGTAGACGACGAATTGATCGGCGGCGGCGATCAGCTGGAAGTAACCGATATAGGGCAGGAAGTAGGGTTGCATGATTGCCACAACAGGACGCGCCAGGACCGCCTGGCCGGCGCCCGGCAGCGGTCCTTCCGCGTTTCCGGATGCGCCGGAAGAGGGCGGGGCCTGCTGTTCTGTCATAGGGAAATCATGGGTAGCCACCCGTTGATTGTAACGTCTGGATGCTCGCCGCCATATACCTCCAGAGCAAAATATTTCCCGTTGGCAAAATTATATTGTGGTAAATCAGAGCGCCCGAAGCCGCTCGCCACGTCGGTTTTGCCCAGGCGCTCACTTGACCTCAAGTGAGCTTGAGGAATTATAAATGTCCTGTCGCCGCTCGCCGGCTCTCTCCCTCAAGGACACCGCACATGAATACACCCTACGACACCCCGCGCCTCGCCCGGCCCGCATTCCAGGCCGACCATGGCGCCATCGAAGCCGACGCCGTCATCGTCGGCGCCGGCCCGGTCGGCCTGTTCCAGGTCTTCGAACTGGGCCTGCTCGACATCCGGGCCCACGTGATCGATTCGCTCGGCGCCGTGGGCGGGCAGTGCATGGAGTTGTATCCGGACAAGCCGATCTACGACATCCCGGCCGCGCCCGTGCTCACCGGGCGCGAACTGACCGACAATCTGATGCGGCAGATCGCGCCGTTTGAACCGGTTTTCCACCTGGGCCAGGAAGTGACGACCGTGCAACGGCGCGCCGACCGCCGCTTCGACCTCGAGACCTCGCTCGGCACGCGCTTCATCGCGAAGACGGTCATCATCGCGGCCGGCGTCGGCGCCTTCCAGCCGCGCAAGCTGAAGGTGGCCGGCATCGACCGCTTCGAGGGCAGCCAGCTGTTCTACCGGGTCAAGCACCCGGAGCGCTTCCATGGCCGGCAGCTGGTGATCTGCGGCGGCGGGGATTCGGCGCTGGACTGGGCGCTGGAGTTCGTGGGCAAGGCGGAATCGGTGGTGCTGGTGCACCGCACCGAGAGCTTTCGCGCCGCCCCGGCCTCGATCGCGAAGATGAAGGCGCTGTGCGATGCGCAGGCGATGCAGTTCATCGCGGGGCAGGTCACGGGTTTCGACGTGCAGGGCGGCCGGCTGTCCGAAGTGAAGGTGGCGGGCGCCGACGGTGTGACCAGGCGCGTGCCGGTCGACGTCCTGATGGCGTTCTTCGGCCTGCTGCCGATGTTGGGACCGATCGTCGACTGGGGGCTGGACATGGAGATGCGCCAGTTGCGGGTGCGCGATACCGCGACCTTCGAGACCAGCGAGGCGGGCATCTTCGCCGTCGGCGACATCAATACCTATCACGGCAAGAAAAAGCTGATCCTGTCGGGCTTTCACGAGGCGGCGCTGGCGGCCTTCGGCGCTGCGGCCTATGTCTTCCCCGACAAGAAGGTGCATATGTTGTATACGACGACGTCACCAAAGATCCACAAATTGCTGGGCGTGGAGACGCCGGTGTTCGACTGAGCAAAAAAAGGTGTGTGTTGGTGCATCCAGTTCGGCGGTGGTGACGTATATCGGAAGTGGACGCGCAGTGGGCGGTGCAGGATGGCCTTCTGAAACATCGGTCGCCTCGGTCGATCGACCGATACCGTGACGATGTGTCTTTCCCTACACTGGCTTCACTTACCCAACAACACCTTTAGGAGAACATCATGACCGTCAAACGCCACCTGCGCACCCTGGCCATCGCCGCCGCCCTCGCCACCATCGGCGCCAACGTCCACGCCGCCGACGTCAAGGCGAGCGCCAAACCCTCCGTCGTGATCGTGCACGGCGCCTTCGCCGACGGCTCGGACTGGGCCAAGGTCATTCCGTTGCTGCAGGCCAAGGGCGTGAAGGTTACCGCGGTCCAGAACCCGCTGACCTCGCTGGCCGACGACGTCGCCGCCGCCAAGCGCGCGATCGAGACCCAGCCGGGCAAGGTGGTGCTGGTCGGCCACTCCTGGGGCGGCACCGTGATCACCGAGGCCGGCCAGCACGACAAGGTGGGCAGCCTGGTGTACGTGGCGGCGTTCGCGCCGGAGGCCGGCAAGTCCACCGCCGAAACCGGCGAGGGTTATCCGGCCGCCCCCGGCAGCAAGCGTTTCGTTGCTGATAAGGAAGGTTTCCTGAGCCTGCCCGAAGCCGCGATGCGTGAAGACTTCGCCCAGGACGTGCCGGCCGCCCAAGCCGCCGTGATGACCGCGACCCAGGGCCCGATCCAGGCCAAGGCCTTCAGCGACAAGGTGACGAACGCCGCCTGGAACGGCAAGCCGTCGTGGTTCATCGTCAGCGCCCGCGACCGCATGATCGATCCCGGCCTGCAGCGCGCGATGGCGAAGAAGATCGGCGCCAAGGTCACCGACCTGCCTGCCAGCCACGTGCCGCAGCAATCGCGTCCGGCCGACGTCGCCAAGGTGATCCTGGACGCGGTCGCGGCCACCGGCGCCAACTGAGGAGGACAGGCCGCTAGCCGAACGAGACGTCGAGCAGGCCTTCGCCGGCCAGCCGCGACGCCTCGTCGACCAGGGCCCGCATCTTGGACTGGTGCTGGCTGCGCATCGGGAAGTAAAGGTAGAGGCCGGACGTGGCCGGCACGTAGGGAGCGAGCACCCGCACCAGGCGGCCATGGCGCAGGTCCTCGGCGATCTCGATGTCCGGCAGGCGGGCGATGCCCAGCCCCTTGCGCGCCAGCTCGGCGATCATGCCGGTGTCGTTGGCGCACAGCGCGGCATCGAGATCGAGCTGGTAGTCGGCGTCACCTTCGTGGTCACGGAAGTTCCACGGCGGCAGGACGCCGGAGGTCGTGAAACGGTAGCGGATGGTGCGGTGCTGCAGCAGTTCGCGCGGGTGAGAGGGCATGCCATGCCGCTCGAAGTAGGCGGGCGAGGCGACGATCGACCAGGACAAGGGGCGGCTGAGGCGGATGGCGACCATGTCCTGGGCGATCGCCTGGCCGAGGCGGATGCCGGCGTCGAAGCCGGCGGCCACCAGGTCGACCAGGCCGTCGTCGAGCGACAGGTCGAAGCTGATGTCGGGGTGGCTCGCGCGCATGCGCGGCACCAGCACCCCCGCCACCAGGCGTCCGAGGGCGCGCGGGGCGGTCATGCGGATGCGGCCGGCGGGGCGGCGCTGGAATTGTTCCAGTTCCGAGAAGGCGTCCTCGATCTGGCTCACCGCCGGTTTCAGGACGGCGAGCAGGCTGGCGCCGGCGTCGGTGAGGGACACGCTGCGGGTGGTGCGGGTAAATAGCGGTACCCCGTGCCTGGCTTCCAGCGCGCGCACGCCCTTGCTGACCGCCGTGGGGCTGACGTTGAGGCGCCTGGCGGCCAGCGTGAAGCTGCGGTGCTCGGCGACGGCGAGAAAGAGACGGATCAGTTCAAGAGAACTCACGGGAGTATTTGGACAATTGATTACGAACTTTAGGTTTATTGAGCATATCTTTTTTGGATCTTTTTCACCATAGTGGTGGACTCTACACTGGAAGTACCTACTTTCAAGGAGAACCCAGAATGATCAATCTGCCTACCGCCATTTCGACGTATGTCGAGGCCAGCAACGCGCAGGATGCCCCGCGCGTGGCCGCCGCCTTCCTGCCCGACGCTACCGTGCACGACGAGGGCCACCTGCATCGCGGCCGCGCGGACATCGCCGCCTGGGCCGGGGACACCGCGCGCAAGTACGGCGCCACCATGGTCCCCCTCGGTCTCGACCGCATCGACGGCCAGGACGATGGCTATGCCCTGCGCGCCGAAGTGAGCGGCAACTTTCCCGGAAGCCCGATCACGCTCGCCTTCCACTTCGCACTGCAGTCCAACAGCATCGCTTCGCTGGAGGTCAAGCCATGAGCAACGCCATGAACAACTACGCTTTCGAAGGCAAGCGGGCGCTGGTCACCGGCGGCACCAAGGGCATGGGCGCGGCCATCGTGCGCGCGCTGGCCGCGCGCGGCGCGACCGTGATCGCCCCGGCGCGCAAGCAGCCGGAAGATCCGGTGGCATCGGTGCGCTACGTGGAGGCCGACCTGGTCAGCGTCGACGGCGTGCGCCGCCTGATGGACACCGTCCAGGGCGAGTTCGGCCACCTCGACCTGTTGGTCAATAACGTCGGCGGATCGTCGGCGCCGGGCGGGGGCGCGCTGGCCCTGACCGATGCCATGTGGGACGAGGCGCTCCAGCTCAACCTGATGAGCGCGGTGCGGGTCGACCGCGCCTTCCTGCCGGCGATGGTGGAGCGGGGCGCCGGCGCCATCGTGCACATCACCTCGATCCAGCGCCGCCTGCCCCTGTACGAATCGACCGTCGCCTACGCCGCGGCGAAGGCCGCCCTGGCCAGCTACAGCAAGTCGCTGGCCAATGAATTCGGGCCGCGCGGCATCCGCGTCAACGCTGTCGCCCCCGGCTTCATCGAAACCACCGCCGCCCATGCGTTCCTCGAGCGCCTGGCGGAGCACGGCGGCGGCGGCATCGAGGCCGCCCGCGAACGGGTGATGGCGTCGCTCGGCGGCATCCCGATCGGACGCCCCGGCAAACCCGAGGAAGTCGCCGAACTGGTCGCCTTCTTGTTGTCGCCGCTGGCGGCCTCGGTCCACGGCGCCGAGTTCGTCATCGACGGCGGCACCATACCCACCGTATGACGTCATACTAATGAAAACGTTTGCAGGAGGCGCGAGGGCCTCCTGCGGACTTCCTGAAAGATCAACGCCATGAACAAGCCACTATTCCTTTCGCGCGTCGCGCCGTCCTTGCGCGGCGCCGACCTGCCATTGCTCCTATCGTTGAACGTGTTGCTCGAGGAGTGCAACGTCACGCGCGCCGCGGCGCGCCTGCACGTGAGTCAGCCGGCGCTGTCGGCGCAGCTGTCGCGCCTGCGCCAGCTGTTCAACGATCCGCTGCTGGTGCCGGCCGAGAGCGGGCGCGGCCTGGCGCCGTCGCCGTTCGCGCTCAAGCTGCACCGCCGGCTGCAGCCCGCGCTGGCTGGACTGAATGCGGCGGTGCGCTTCGACACCGACGACTTCGATCCCGGGAGCGCGGCGCGCACCTTCAATATCGTCGCCAACAACACGGGCGCCGCCGTGATCCTGCCGGGCCTGGCGCAGCGCATGCAGGCGGTCGGCAACAAGAACCTGCGCCTGACCCTGGCTGCGCCGGACGAGAGCGACCTGGCGAGCAAGCTCGAAAAAGGCGACGTGGACCTGTGCTTCAGCACGGCCTGCCTGCTACCGTCGGGCCTCCTGAGCCGCGAGTTGATGACGACGCCCTACGTGATGGTGCAGCGCAAGGGACATCCGCGCGGAAATGTCCCGGTGCCCCTGGGCGAATACTGCAAGCTGGATCACGTGAACGTGGCGCGCGACAGCAACCTGCACGGATTCATGGACGAACAGCTGTACCGGTTGGGCCATTCGCGCCACACGATGAT
The DNA here is from genome assembly GCF_017582745.1 of Massilia oculi. Lineage (GTDB taxonomy): Bacteria > Pseudomonadota > Gammaproteobacteria > Burkholderiales > Burkholderiaceae_D > Telluria > Telluria oculi_A. Next base: position 50,507 of record NZ_JAFVIM010000014.1, on the reverse strand, counting down.
GGCGGTGCGCGACTTCAGCGCGGTCGCAGCGATCGTCGGCCAGAGTGACCTGGTGTGCACCGTGCCGGCCTTCATCGCGCCCTATAACGACTCCTCCGTCGATGTGGTCGACCTGGCGTTTCCCTTCCTGACCTATACGCTGTGCATGGCGTGGCATCCGAGCAGCGACGGCGATCCGGGATTGCTGTGGCTCCGCACCCAGATGCAGGAAGTCATGGAAGGCAGCCCGCGAGTGTGGGACCAGCGGGGCGCCTGACCTTCGCGCCAAGCCGCTCCTTGACCGGCGGCGCCTTGACGCCACGCCGGCGCTTTTCCGTACGCAGATCGACCATCGCGCGCCGGCGCGTCTCCGACACCATGATCGGCTGGACGTCCCCCGGTTCCTCCAGGCAGACGCGCAGCCGTTCCAGGCCGCGCCGCAACCAGCTTTTCGCCGTACCCAGCGGCACCCCGAGATGGCGCGCGATCTCGGCATGCGTCAATTCCTGCCCAAAGGCCAGCGCGATGCTCTGGCGCTGGGCCGGTTCCAGCCGCGCCATCGCCTGTTCCAGGCGCATGCGCGCCACCGCGTCGAAGACCTGGGCGCCAGGGTCGAGGTCGAGGCCATCCCTTTGCTCCACTTCGGCCAGCAGCGCCGGGTCTTCTTCCGACATCAGCGAGGCGATGCCGTTGCGGTTACTGCGCAGGATGCTGAAGGCGCGGTTCCTGACGATGGCGATCAGCCAGGTCATCGGGCTGGCCTGGCCGGGACGGAAGGATTTCGCATGCAGCCAGATGCTGAGGTAGGCATCCTGCAGCACGTCTTCCGCCAGGCTTGGCAGCCGCAGCAGGCGCAGGGCCGTGTGATACAGGTAGTCGTGGGTCAGGGCGTGCAATTCCCGGAATGCCGTGTGGTCCCCGGTTGCCGCGGCGGTGATCAGGCCCGCCAGGTGACTGTGTCGATCGTGTGTCAGGTTCATGGACAGGATCGTGCAGGAAACCAAAAGTCACCGCCAATCGTATCTCCTTATGCCAAGCTATCGTGTTTAGTTATTCGATAGGGATAACCTAATAAAAGCACAAGTGTCGTTACGGATTGTCAATACAAATTGCTCTTCGTACGAGGGAGGGGATGCATGACGAAACATGCATCCAGGTGCGCGATTCCGGCGTAGCTAGACGCAATCGCCAACCGATCCTTTATCCAAGCACGCACATGCTCAACCACACACCGGAAAACCAGCGCCTGGTCAACTTGCTCGCACGCGTCGCGCTGCGCGACCAGCAGGCATTCAAGGAACTCTACGACCTGACCAGCGCCCACCTGTACGGTGTCGCGCTGCGCTACCTGCGCACCGCGTCCACCGCCGAGGACATCCTTCAGGAAGCCTATATCAACGTCTGGCAGCAGGCGGGAACCTATGCGGCCACGCTGTCGGCTCCGATGACCTGGCTGATCAGCGTGGTGCGCAACAAGGCGCTCGACCACCTGCGCAAGTTCAAGCGCGAGACGGAGAGCACCGCGCAGTCCATCGATGCTGTCGATGCGGGCGCGGAAGGGCAGGTGGACGCGATCGCCGAGCACGCCGACCCGCACGAGCTGTTCAGCGCCGCCACCGAGGCGATGGTCCTGAAGCGCTGCGTGGCGCAGCTGGACGCGCCGCAGCGCCAGTCGCTGGCGCTCGCCTTCTACGACGGCCTGTCGCATTCCGAACTGGCCGAGCACCTGCGGGTGCCGCTGGGGACGGCCAAGGCCTGGGTGCGGCGCGGCCTCGAGCGGCTCAGGAAATGCATCGAAGCGCACCAGCAGCCCGAGACCGGGAGGGCGTCGTGAACTACGAACGGCCCGAATTGCTGGACAGGCTGGCCGGCGCCTATGTGCTGGGGACGATGGGCGCGGGCGCACGGCGCCGTTTCACACGCCTGCAGGCCCAGTCGATCGCGGTCCAGCGCGCGGTGGCCGACTGGAACAACCGCCTGGCGCCGCTGTACGGCAGCATCCCCGCGGTGGCGCCGCCGCCGGCGCTGTGGACGCGGATCTCGGGGCGCATCCAGCGCGAAGGCGATGCGCAGCCGGCGCCGCAGATCCTGGACCGGCTGCGCAAGTGGTTCAGGCCGGTGGTCGGCTTCGCCCTCGGCGCGGCGGTGGCCACCGCCTTCGTCTCGCACAACGCGCACCTGTTCGGCATGCACCATATGTCGGCGGCGCTGCCCGCCAGCTATGTCGGCATCCTGCAGGACGAGGGCGGCAAGAGCCGGCTGACCGTGGGCTCGCACCGGCACGGCGAGACGATGACCATCAGGCTGCTGGCGCCGCTCGCGATCCCTACGGGGCGGGTGGCGCGCCTGTGGGCGCTGCCCGCGCATGGCGCGCCGGTGCCGATCACGAACGTCGTCGTCGGAGCGAACGCGCCGATTCCGCTCGGCGCGCCGGCCGAGGAGGTGTTTGCCGGCATATCCCGGCTGGCGCTGAGCTTCGAGGAAGACCCTGCGGCGCCGCAGCCCACCGGCCCCTATGTCCTGAGCGGCCCATGCGTCAGGTTCTGGTGAACGCGCGGCTGGCGATGCAGGCCTGCGGCATGAGCGAGGCCGGCGAGGTGCGCACGCGTAACGAAGACCGCTTCGTGGTCGACGATGCCCTCGGCCTGGTCGCCGTGGCCGACGGCATGGGCGGCCACATGTCGGGCGAGGTCGCCAGCAGCGGCGCGCTGGCGGCGCTGGCCGCCAGCCTTGCCGACGGCCACGCGCGGTTGCAGAAGATGGGAGAGGAGGGCGACCCCGACGCCACCGACCTCGACCTGCGCTGGAACGGCACCGTGCGCCTGCGGCGCGCGGTCGATCGCGCCAATGCGCTGCTGTACGAAGAAAACCGCGCGCGCGGCCATGCCGACGGCGACGGCATGGGCAGCACCCTGACCGGCCTGCAGTTCCTGCCGGCGCTGGGCGCCGTGCTCTCGTTCCACGTCGGCGACAGCCGCTTGTACCGCTATCGGGATGGCGCGCTGGTCCAGCTGACGCGCGACCAGACCGCCTACCAGCTGGCGCTGGAATCGGGCGCGCCCGGCGAGCTGCCGCCACGTAACCTGCTGCTGCAGGCCATCGGGCCGGCGCCCGTCGTCGCGCCCGACTTCGATTACCACGAGGTGCGCGCCGGCGACCTGCTGCTGCTGTGCAGCGATGGCCTGCATGGCTGGGTGCCGCATGCAGAGATCGCGGCGCTGCTGCGTCGCGAAGACGATCCGGGCGCGGCCTGCGCCGGCCTGCTCGACTTGAGCCGGCGCCACGCCAGCCGCGACAACGTCACGGTACTGCTGGCGCGCTTCGAGGCGACCGGCGCGCGCGACGAAGCAAAAAATATCGCGGCGCACGCGTCCAGTCGATCCGGCCCTGCGTAAGTCTTCCTGAACGACGAGCGCGGGAGCGTGATGACAGCACCCGCCTCGCTCCAATCAATGGAAGCGCCATGAACGACCTGCAATCGACCTTTCTCTCGGACCTTGCCGCGCCACTCGACGAGCTGCTGCCGTGCGGCGAGAACCTGGAATACGACCCGCAATTCCTGGCGTTCGAAGCGGCGCTGAACGGCAAGCCCGAAGTCCAGTACGGCAGCACGATCACGCCGGCCACGGGCCCGGACTGGAAAACGGTGCGCGCGCTGGCGCTCGAGTTGATGGGGCGTACGCGCGACCTGCGCGTGGCCGTCGGCCTGACGCGCGCGCTGCTCGGGCAGGAAGGCGCGCCAGGACTCGCCGCGGGACTGTCGCTGCTGGCGGCGCTGCTGTCCACGCAATGGGAGCAGCTGCATCCGCAGCTCGACGCCGACGACGACAACGATCCGACCTTTCGCCTGAACACATTGGCGGCGTTGGTGGAGGCGGGCGGCTTGCTGCGCCAGCTGCGCGACATGCCGCTGGTCGAGGTGCGCGCCATCGGCGCATTCGGCCTGCGCGAGATCGAGGCCGGCGAACAGGGCGAAGCCGGCGACACGGCCGTGGTGGCCCCGGCAACGATCCTGGCCGCGTTCGCGGCGGCGCCGCAGGACGACCTCGCCGCCACCTGCGCCGCCCTGGATGCGGCAGGCGCCAGCGTGGCGGAGATCGAGGCGACGCTGGCACGGCGCCTGGGCGCCGGCATGGGCATCGATCTCACGCCGCTAGCCGGGCTATTGCAGCGCGCGGCGAGCCAGGTGCGTCCGCACCTGGCCGCATCGGCGGCGATGCCGCCGCAAGCCGCGCCTCAGGATGCCGCGCATGTCGCCGTGCCGGCCGCCGTGCGTGCCGATGGGGACATCACGGGCCGCGCCGACGTGGTGCGGCTGCTGGAGCGCATATGCGCCTGGTATGCGCGCGCGGAACCGTCCAGCCCCGTGCCGCTGCTGCTGCAGCGGGCCAGGGGGTTGGTCGAGATGAATTTCACCGAATTGATGGAGGAGCTTGCTCCCGATGGCTTGAACCAGCTGGCGCAGATCAGCGGCATCCGGAGCGATTCATGAAACAGCGGGGCCGCTTGCGCCAGGAGCGGCTGACCGATCACCCAGGCGCAGACGCGCCGCCGGGGCATGTCCCGCGAAGGGCACGCCCCTCACTTGAATGGAGTCTTATCGTGGCTAAAGAAAGCAGTCAGAAGTTCATCGGGCGCAACCGCGCGCCGCGCGTGCAGATCGATTATGACGTAGAGGCCTACGGCGCCGAGAAGACGGTGCAGCTGCCGTTCGTCATGGGCGTGTTCTCGGACCTGTCAGGAACGCCGGCCGAGCCGCTGGCGCCGGTGGCCGAGCGCAAATTCCTCGAGATCGACGTCGACAACTTCGACGAGCGGCTGAAATCGATGAAGCCGCGCGTGGTGGCGACGGTGCCCAACACGCTCACCGGCGAAGGCAATATGGCGATCGAGCTGACCTTCGAGAGCCTGGACGACTTCACGCCCGGCGCGATCGCGAGCAAGGTCGACTCGCTGCGAACGCTGCTCGAGGCGCGCAGCCAGCTCTCCAACTTGCTGACCTATATGGACGGCAAGACCGGCGCCGAAGAATTGATGGCGAAGCTGATGGGCAACCCAGCCCTGATGGCATCGCTGGCGGCCGAGCCGAAGCCAGCCGACCCCGAGGCACAGGCGCCCGGCGCCGATCAACCGCAGCAAGGATAAGCAATGTCAACGGCAACCCAGGAACTGAATGCACCCGCCCTCGAGGGCACGCTGGCGGCGAGCGATTTCGCGGCCCTGCTGCAGCAGGAATTCAAGCCGCGCACCGACAAGGCGCGCGACGCGGTCGAAAACGCCGTGCGCACCCTGGCCCAGCAGGCCTTGCAGGAGGCTTCGCTGGTCGGCGGCGACGTGCTGGCCACGATCGAGGGCCTGATCGCCGCGATCGACCGCAAGCTGACCGAGCAGATCAACCACATCCTGCACGACAAGCAGTTCCAGGCGGTGGAAAGCGCCTGGCGCGGCCTGCACTACCTGGTCAGCAATACCGAGACCGACGAATCGCTCAAGATCCGCGTCATGAACATCTCGAAGAATGAGCTGCACAAGACGCTGCGCAAGTTCAAGGGCGTGGCCTGGGACCAGAGTCCGATCTTCAAAAAGCTGTACGAAGAGGAGTACGGCCAGTTCGGCGGCGAGCCGTATGGCGCCTTCGTGGCCGACTACTACTTCAACAACAGCGGTCCCGATGTCGAGCTGCTGGCGCAGATGGCGCAGGTGGCCGCCGCCGCCCACGCGCCGCTGATCAGCGCCGCCGATCCCAGCGTGATGCTGATGGATTCCTGGCAGGAACTGGCCAACCCGCGCGACCTGACCAAGCTGTTCCAGACGCCGGAACACGCCGCCTGGCGCTCGTTCCGCGAATCGGAGGATGCGCGCTACGTCGGGCTGGCCATGCCGCGCTTCCTGGCGCGCGCGCCGTATGGCGCCGGCACCAACCCGGTCGAGGAATTCGATTTCGAGGAGACGACCGGCAGGCCCGGAGCCCTCGACTTCACCTGGGCCAATGCGGCCTATGCAATGGCGGTCAATATCAACCGCTCGTTCAAGCGCTATGGATGGTGCTCGCAGATCCGCGGCATCGAATCGGGCGGCGTGGTCGAAGGCCTGCCCGTGTATACCTTCCCGACCGACGACGGCGGCGTCGACATGACCTGCCCGACCGAGATCGCGATCAGCGACCGGCGCGAGGCCGAACTGGCCAAGAACGGTTTCATGCCGCTGGTGCACAAGAAAAACAGCGACATCGCCGCCTTCATCGGCGCGCAGTCGCTGCACAAGCCGGCCGAGTACGACGATCCGGACGCCACCGCCAACGCCAACCTCGGCGCGCGCCTGCCTTACCTGTTCGCGACCTGCCGCTTCGCCCACTACCTCAAGTGCATCGTGCGCGACAAGATCGGCTCGTTCAAGGAGCGCACCGACATGGAGATCTGGCTCAACAACTGGATCGGCCGCTACGTCGAGCACAACCCGGCCACCGCGACCGAGGCCGACAAGGCCAGGAAGCCGCTGGCCGGCGCCGAGGTCGTCGTCGAGGAAGTCGAGGGCAACCCCGGCTACTACGGCGCCAAGTTCTTCCTGCGCCCGCACTACCAGCTCGAGGGGCTGACCGTCTCGCTGCGCCTGGTGTCGAAACTGCCTTCCGCGAAAAAGTAGGCGGCCCCGTTCATCGTCAAACCACTGAAAGCACACCATGATTCTTCTGAAATTTGCCAAGACCATCAAGGGCACCTCCACCGTATCCGGGCACGACGGCTGGATCACCATCGATTCGATACAGCTGGGCGTCGGCCGCGCCATATCGAGCAGCGGCGGCGGCGCCGACCGCGACACCAGCAACCCCTCGTTTTCGGAGATCTCGCTGAGCAAGGCGACCGACATCGCCTCGGCCGACCTGTTCATGCAGGCCGTGTGCGGCATGAGCCTGGGCAAGGCCGAAATCCACTTCATCCAGACCGGCGGCGCCGACAAGAAGGAGCAGGTGTTCCTGAAGATGGATCTGGAAGAAGCGATCATCAGCTCGTACTCGGTCAACAGCGGCGGCGAGCGCCCGAGCGAGACGTTCTCGATCAACTTCACCAGGATCAGCTACCAGTACGACTCGTTCACCGGCGACAAGGTCATCACCGGCACGCCGAAGAAGTGGGACCTGGAAAAAAATGCCACGTACTAAAACCGGGGCGGTCCGGCGCGCACGGCGGAGCAGGGCATGGCCGAGCTGCTGAGCCGCGACCGCCTGCAGCCGGCGCTGCTGGACCGACTGAGCGACGACGAGCGCGGTGCGACGCACGAGTCGCGCGAGGGTCGCCTGCTGTCGTTGCGCGGCCTGCGCAGGGCGGTCTTGCGCGACCTGGGCTGGCTGCTCAATACCACCGGCCTGGCGGCCCTGGCGCCGTTCGAGGGCGTCCCGCTGGCGGCGCGCTCGGTGCTGAACTTCGGCCTGCCCGACCTGGCCGGCAAGACCGCATCCGGCCTGGACCGCGGCGCGGTGGCGCGCGCCATCCGCCAGGCGATCTGGGATTTCGAGCCGCGCATCCTGCGCGACAGCCTGCAGGTGGCGCCGGCCGCATCCGCGCCGGCGCTGTCCGGGCCAAACCACCTGGCCTTCGAGATCCACGGCGAGCTGTGGGGCCACCCGCTGCCGGAACGGCTGTACGTCAGGACCGAACTCGATCTCGAGATCGGCGCGGTGCGCCTGTTCGACATGGATGCCGAGGCGCCCCGATGAATCCGGAGCTGCTGCGCCGCTACGAAGCCGAGCTGCGCCACCTGCGCGAGCTGGGCGGCGAATTCGCGCGCGACTATCCCAAGATCGCCGGCCGCCTGGGACTGGAAACCGAGTCCTGCGCCGACCCCTACGTCGAGCGCCTGCTCGAAGGCGTCGCCTTCCTGGCGGCGCGGGTCCAGCTCAAGGTCGACGCCGAGTTTCCCCGGTTTACCAACCACCTGCTGGAGCTGGTCTATCCGCAATACCTGGCGCCGACGCCGGCGATGGCGGTGGTGCAGCTGCAGCCCGACATGGACGAGGGCAGCCTGGCCCAGGGCTACACGGTGGCGCGCGGCAGCGCGCTGCACGGCATGCTGGGCAAGGGCGACCAGACCGCCTGCGAGTTCCGCACCGCCCACGAGGTAACACTGTGGCCGGTGGAGCTGGCGCAGGCCCGCTACACGGCCTGCGGCCCGCAATTCGACGGCATCGACCTCGCGCGCCTGGGTCCGGTGAAGGCGGCGCTGCGCCTGCGCCTGCGCTGCGGCGCCGGGCTGTCGTTCGCCGAACTGGCGCTCGATGCGCTGCCGCTGTTCCTGCGCGGCGGCGAAGGCCTGCCGGCGCGCCTGCTCGAGGAGCTGCTGGCGCGCGCGGCCGGCATCCTGGTGCGCCCGGCCGGCGCCGGCCAGCAGCAGGCGCACAGCTTCCTGCCGGCCGCCGCCCTGCGCGCGCTGGGCAGCGCCGAACACGAGGCCCTGCTTCCGAACGGACCGCGCTCGTTCGAGGGCTACCGCCTGCTGCGCGAATACTTCGCGCTGCCGCAGCGCTTCATGTTCGTCGAGCTGGGCGGCCTGGGTCCGGCCCTGCGGCGCTGCGCCGGGAGCGAGGTCGAGGTCGTGGTCCTGTTCTCGCGCTTCGAGCCGGCGCTGGAAAACGCGGTCGATGCCGCCAGCTTCGGCCTGTACTGCACGCCCGCGATCAACCTGTTCCCCAAGCGCGCCGATCGTATCCACCTGTCCGAGCGCCAGGCCGAGCACCATATCGTGCCGGACCGTACCCGGCCGCTGGACTTCGAGATATTCGAGGTGCGGGGCGTCGAGGGCTATGGCAGCGGCGCCGACGCGGTGCGCAGCTTCGCTCCCTTCTACCGCGCCAACGACCTGGGGACGGGCGCGCCGGCGGCGCCGGCCTATTATCAGTTGCGGCGCGACGCGCGCCTGCTGTCCGAGCGCCAGCGGCGCGACGGCGCCCGTTCCGGCTACGTCGGCAGCGAACTGTTCCTGACGCTGGTCGACGCCGCGGCCGCGCCCTGGGACGGCGGGCTGCGCCAGCTCGGGGTCGACACGCTGTGCACCAATCGCGACCTGGTGCTGGGCATGGCGCTGGGCGCCGGCAAGACCGATTTCACGCTCGGCGCTGGCGCGCCGGTGCGCGCGGTGCGCTGCGTGGCCGGACCAAGCTTGCCGGCGCCGTCGCATGCCCAGGGCGAGACCGGCTGGCGCCTGGTCAGCCACCTGTCGCTGAATTACCTGTCGCTGCTGGACGGGCCCGGCGACGAGGGCGCCGCCGCGCTGCGCGAGCTGCTGCGCCTGTACTGCGCGCGCGTCGACCTGGCGGCGCAGCGCCAGATCGACGGCCTGCGCTCGGTGCGGGCCGAGGCGGTCGTGCGCCGCCTGCCGCTGCCCGGCCCGGCCAGCTTCGGCCGCGGCCTGCAGGTGCGGCTCGGCTTCGACGACGCGGCCTTCGCCGGCAGCGGCGTCTTCGTGCTGGGCATGGTGCTGGAACAGTTCCTTGCCAAGTACGTGAGCCTGAACAGCTTCACCGAGACCCAGGTCCTGACAGAAGGCAGGGGCCTGGTGATGGCCTGGCCGGCGCGCGTGGGACGATGCGCGACCCTGTAGCGCTGCTGGGCAGCCTGGAGGAGGCGCCGGGCTCGTTCGACTTCTACGCCGCGCTGCGTCTGGCCGAATGCGCCTGGCCCGGACTGCCCCGCATCGGCCAGGCCCGACGGCCGCAGGAAGAAGCGCTGCGCTTCGGCCAGCAGCCGTCGCTGGCCTTCGAACCGCACATGCTGGCCGCGCTCGAGCGTGCGGGGCCCGGGGACGCAGAGGATGGCGCCGCGCCGCGCCTGCTGGTGAATTTCTTCGGTTTGCTGGGCGCCAACGGGCCGATGCCGGTGCACCTGACCGAGTACGTGCGCGAGCGCCAGCGCCACCATGACGATCCGACGCCGGCGCGCTTCCTCGACCTGCTGCAGCACCGCATGATCGCCTTGCTGTACCGCGCCTGGTCCAGCGCCCAGCCGGCGCTCGGCTTCGACCGTCCGGGCGCCGATCCCTTCGCCGGCTACGTGGCGGCCCTGGTCGGCCTCGGCATGCCTTCGCTGCGCGGGCGCGACGCGGTGCCCGACCTGGCCAAGCTGCACTATGCAGGCCGGCTCGGGCCGCACCAGCGCAGCGCCGCCGGACTGGCCGCCATCCTGGGCGACTACCTCGGCGCACCGGTCGAGGTGGAGCAGTTCGCCGGCAGCTGGATGCGCCTGCCGGCGGGCGACCTGGCGCGCCTGCGCGGCGGTCCAGCTGCCGAGCGGCTCGGCATGGGCACGGTGCTGGGCAAGCGGGTCTGGAGCGCGCAGCACCGCTTCCGGCTGCTGGTCGGCCCGCTCGGCATCGAACGGGCGCGGGCGCTGCTGCCCGGCACCCCGGGCATGCGCCGCCTGGCCGACTGGGTGCGCCTGTACGCCGGCCCGGCGCTGGACTGGGAGCTCAACCTCATCGTCACCAAAGACACGCTGCCCGGGCTGCGCCTGGGCGCCGATTCACGACTCGGCTGGACCACCTGGGTCAGTTCGCGCGCACCGCGTTGCGACGACCGCCAGCTGCGGCTGGCGCCTGGCCGGCCTTCCACCAAAGGAGATTCCCATGGCTGACATCAGCCGCACCGCCCTGTTCGGGAAACTGAACGCCCTGTGCTACCACGCCGTCGACAGCGGCACCGTGCTGTGCAAGCTGCGCGGCAACCCCTACGTCGAGCTGGCGCACTGGCTGCACCAGCTGCTGCTGGCGCCGGATTCGGACCTGCAGCGCATCCTGCGCGCCTACGAGGTCGACCCGACCGTGCTGGCGCGCGACCTGACCGCGGCGCTCGACCGCCTGCCGCGCGGCGCCGCGTCGATCACCGACCTGTCGCATCAGCTGGAGGAAAGCGTCGAGCGGGCCTGGGTCTATGCGACGCTGATGTTCGGCCAGGTCCGCGTGCGATCGGGCCACCTGCTGGTGGGCCTGCTCAAGACGGCAGGCCTGCGCAATGCGCTGCTGGGCCTGTCGGCGCAGTTCGGCAAGATCCGGGTCGACGACCTGCTCGAGCATTTCTCCCTGCTGCTCGAGGATTCGCCGGAGGTGGACGCGGATGCCGGCGGTGGCGGCGAGCCGGGCGCCGACGCCGCGGCGCTGGCGCCATCCGCAGCGGGCAAGGGCGAGGCCCTGGCCCGCTTCGCCACCGACCTGACCGCCCAGGCCCGCGCCGGCGGGCTGGATCCGGTGGTGGGGCGCGACGTCGAGATCCGTCAGGTGGTCGACATCCTGATGCGGCGCCGCCAGAACAATCCGATCCTGGTCGGCGAGGCCGGCGTCGGCAAGACCGCCGTGGTCGAGGGCCTGGCCCAGCGCATCGCGCGCGGCGACGTGCCGCCGGCGCTGGCCCAGGTGCGCCTGCTGGCGCTCGACCTGGGCCTCCTGCAGGCCGGCGCCAGCATGAAGGGCGAGTTCGAGCAGCGCCTGCGCGCAGTGATCGACGAGGTGCAGGCCAGCGCCCAGCCGGTGATCCTGTTCATCGACGAGACCCATACCCTGGTCGGCGCCGGCGGCGCGGCCGGCACCGGCGACGCCGCCAACCTGCTCAAGCCGGCGCTGGCGCGCGGCGCCTTGCGCACGGTCGGGGCGACCACGTTCGCCGAGTACAAGCGCCATATCGAGAAGGATCCGGCCCTCGGCCGGCGTTTCCAGGCGGTCGAGGTGGGCCAGCCCGACGAAGCGCGCGCGCTCCTGATGATGCGTGGGATCGTCGCCAGCCTGGAACGCTACCACGGCGTGCAGATCCTGGACGAGGCGCTGGCGGCGGCGGTGCGCCTGTCGCACCGCTACATCCCGGCGCGCCAGCTGCCGGACAAGGCGGTCAGCGTGCTCGATACGGCCTGCGCGCGGGTGGCGATCAGCCTGCACGCGGTGCCGGCCGAGGTCGACGATTGCCGGCGCCGCATCGCGGCCCTTGAAACGGAGCTCGAGATCATCGAACGCGAACATGCGATCGGCATCGACGCCGAAGAGCGGGAAGAACAGGCCACGCGCGAGCTGGGGCGGCAGCAGGCGCGCGAACGGGCGCTGGCGCTGCGCTGGGAGGCCGAGAAGGAGCTGGTCGGGCGCATGCTGGAACTGCGCGCGCAACTGCGCGGCGGGATCGAGCCGGGCCAGGAAGCGGCTGCCGACGCCGGCGACTTGCGTGCGCGGCGCCTCGACGCCTTGCGCGCGCTGCAGGACGAGCTGGCCGCCTGCCAGGGCGAGACGCCGCTGCTGCTGCCGGCAGTCGACGGCCAGGCGGTGGCGGCGGTGGTCCAGGACTGGACCGGGATCCCGGTGGGCCGCATGATGAAGAACGAGGTCGAGGGCGTGCTGGCGCTGGCCGACGCGCTCGGCCGCCGCATCATCGGCCAGCGCCACGCGCTGGACATGATCGCGCGCCGGGTCCAGACCTCGTGGGCGGGCCTGGACAATCCGGGCAAGCCGGTCGGCGTGTTCCTGCTGGCCGGGACCTCGGGCGTCGGCAAGACCGAGACCGCGCTGGCGCTGGCCGAGACGCTGTATGGCGGCGAGCAGAATCTCATCACGATCAATATGAGCGAGTACCAGGAGGCGCATACGGTGTCGGCGCTCAAGGGCGCGCCGCCCGGCTACGTCGGCTATGGCGAGGGCGGGGTGCTGACCGAGGCGGTGCGGCGCCGGCCCTACAGCGTGGTGCTGCTGGACGAGGTCGAGAAGGCCCATCCGGACGTGCACGAGCTGTTCTTCCAGGTGTTCGACAAGGGCTGGATGGAAGACGGCGAGGGGCGCGTGATCGACTTCTGCAATACCCTGATCCTGCTCACCACCAACGTCGGCACCGAGCTGATCAGCCGCATGTGCCGCGACCGCGACGACCTGCCGGCGGCGGACACGATCGCGGCGGCGCTGCGCGCGCCGCTGATGGAGGTGTTTCCGCCGGCGCTGCTGGGGCGCCTGGTCACGGTGCCGTATTACCCGCTGAGCGACGCGATGCTGGGCGCGATCATCCGCCTGCAGCTGGACCGGATCGCGCGGCGGGTATGGGACCAGCACAAGGTGCCGTTCAGCTTCAGCGATGCCGTGGTCGACCTGATCGGCAGCCGTTGCACCGAGCTGGAAAGCGGCGGCAGGATGATCGATGCCATCCTGACCAATACGCTGCTGCCGGCCGTCAGCGGCGAATTCCTGCGGCGCATGCTGGCGGCGCGGCCCGCCAGCCGCGTGTGGGTGTCGGTGGACGAGGGCGAATTCGTGTACGACTTCGATGGCGCCGATACCGCGGATAGCGCCGATACGGCCTGCGGGGCCGGCGTCGATGAGTCTTGCTGAGTCCCTGGCCTGGATGACGACACAAGGCTTGAAGTGCGTCCGGATCGCCTCGTCCGGCGTAAGTCTCCATGCCGTGCCAGCCGTGGTGGCCCGCACGCAAGAACGAGAACAGCTATGGACGACATACGGCGATTTTTGCGTAACCCGCCCCGTTTCATGCGCAGCAACCATGTGCGATATTGCGGCGTCTATCCCGAAGGCGCGGGCGGCACCCACAAGTTCGTCCTGTTGCGGATAGGGGCGTCGCACGCGCGCCGGCGCCGGGTGTTGTTCGGCATGGACCTGGACAAGACCGATGCCGGCGAGTTCCAGATACGCATCGCCACCAATGGCAACTATCCCTACGGGGCCGAGCTGCTCGGTACGTTCGACGCCGTGTGGAGCGGCAACGCGCCCCGCGCGGCCGTGCGCTGCGCCCTGGTGGGATGGGGCGCGGACATCATGCTGACCCCGGAACTGACCGGCTGCACCGTGGTATGCGCGCCGCAGCCGAACGGCGGCGCCTATTTCAGCCACTACAACCTGCGCTACCTGCACGACGACCGCACCTTGATGGCGCGAGACGCAATCCACCAGGCAGCAATCGACTATCCGGGCAGCGAGCATGGCGTGCTGCCAAAGGAGGCCTACGAGGCCAGGCGAAAGTGGCGGGGATCTCGCGCCCGTGCCACCGTCATCGGCTGGCGTCAGGGGGGCGCGTGGACATTCTGGACGCAGTACGTCGAAGAGCACGACGGCAAGTTTCACATCAGGGACGTCCAGCAACTGCGTCCCGGAGCGCGTTATGGCTGAGGCCGGAACGTCAACAGTCATGGAGATGGAGGACGATGATGCCGAATACGAACCTTGAATTCAGGGGCGAGGACAGGCGGGTCACCATGTGCCGGGGCGGCCTTGCCGGCGCGCTCGACAAGCAGGGAATGCGGGCTGGATATCTGGTCTCGAAACAGATGGAGGCGTGGTTCGATGAAGACGATGCCCATCCGGAGATGGCCGCCCCTATCGGCGCATTGCCGGCAACGCACAGGCTCCGATCGGCGCCAGGGTATGCAGGATGCCGCGCCTGCAGGCCGAGGCGGTCGAATCGCTGTCGCATCCGCGCGCGCACAAGGCGCCGTTCAGCTACAACGATGCCGTGGCCGACCTGATCGGCAGCCCTTGCACCGAGCTGGAAAGCGGCGGCAGGATGATCGTGCCATCTTGACCAATACGCTGCTGCCTGCAATTACCGGCGAAATTCCACGACGCCTAATAGAGCACCGGGCGGCGACCCTGGCTAGGGTTGTAGTAATAGATGATGAATTTGCCTATGGTTACGACCTGAAAGAGAAATATCATGAGAACAGTTGTTATTAATTTGTACGGCAGGGAATACAAAAAATCAATTCGAAAGCTGCGAGAGGAATTGAATGTCGGTTCCGGGATTGAAAGTCCCCGCATCGGAGTATTGCAGCTCGATATATGTCTGCCTGATGACGCTATAGTGCATGCGCTAATGGAGAGAAAATCCCTGTATATCATTGCAATAAAAGACCTGTCAAATCAATGGATATATTTGCGAGGTCACGAGCCGAAAGGAACGATTGTTTCAAAATTTTCCATTGGAGGGATGCATAAAGATCTTGGGACTATCTCAGAAAACATTAAGGTAAGTCCACATAATTTCGAGGTGACAAATGTAATGATGAATTTGTCAAAATTGAGCGAAATAGCTGCACCATACGGCAGTAACATCGTCTTGACTCAAAATCAAAAGATGGCATTGTCGTTCCTTGTTGTAAGTTGCGCGGAGGCAGCGCGGTTTGAAGCGATATCGCGGTCTGTGGAAAGATTGCTGACCGGCGAAGTAAAGTCCTACAAGCCCGGTGAGGGAGCGGAGGGCGATTATCACAAGCTAATGAAGGAGTGGCGATCTCTCTGCGGTCCCACTCAGTCGGCAAAGATGGGCGATGAAATCCGCGTGCGGTATATGGAATAGGCTCGCTAGGTTTTCTGAAAAAAATTCCGCGTTACGCGACGCCCGCCGGCGTCGCGTCTTCCCTTGCCGCTCTTACCAACCAGTCGCGTCCAAACCGCGTGGCCGCGCGTAAGTCCTTGCGGTCCACCCGCCGTCGCGTCAGCAAACCAGGAAAGCCGTCATGTCCACCATCCAGACCAACCGCGAGATCTCGGTCGCCTGCACGCTCGGCGCCGACGTGCTGCTGTTGCGCCGCATGCGCGGCAGCGAGGCGCTGTCGGCGCCGAGCGAGTACGAGCTCGAGCTCTACAGCGAGCGCGCCGACCTGAAGGCCGACGAGCTGCTGGCCACGCCGATCGCGGTCACGGTCGACCTGCCGCGCGGCGGCGAGCGCCATTTCCACGGTTTCATCACGCGCTTCGTCGTCAGCGCGCGCCGCGGACGCTACGCCACCTACCGCGTCACCGTGCGGCCCTGGCTGTGGTTCCTCACGCTGGCGTCGGATTGCCGCGTGTTCCAGGAACAGAATGTCGTCGACATCGTCAAGGCGGTATTCGCCAAGTACGCCATCGCCGACTTCGATACGGCGAACCTGGGTGGCGGCTACGCCCCTTATCCTTATTGCGTGCAGTACCGCGAGAGCGACTTCGATTTCGTCAGCCGCCTGCTCGAGCGAGAAGGCATCTATTACTTCTTCCGGAGCGAGGCGGGGCGCCACGTGATGGTGCTGGCCGACTCCTTCGCCGCCCACGCGGCGGCGCCGGGCTATGCCACGCTGCGCTACGTCCCGACCGAGGAGCGCGCCATCCGCGACAGCGAGGTGGTGCACGAGTGGAGCGTCGGCGCCCAGGTCGAGCCGGGCGCCCAGGCGCTGCAGGATTTCGACTTCGAGCAGCCCGCGGCCAGCCTGCTGGTCAAGTCGGCCGTGGCGCGGCGCCACGGCCAGTCACGGCACGAGCTGTTCGACTACCCCGGCAACTACACCAGCCGCGCCGCCGGCGAGGGCTACGCCCGGCGCCGCATCGAGGCGCGCCATGCCGGTCACCAGCGGGTCCAGGGCGCGACCCGCGCGCGTGGGCTGTATCCGGGCGCCCTGTTCACGCTCGGCGAACACCCGCGCGCCGACCAGAACGCCCGTTTCCTGCTGTGCGCGGCGGAGTATGTCCTGGCGTCCGACACGTACGAGCCGGTGCGCGGGGCCGAGCCGGAACCGGTGCTGGAATGCCGCTTCGAGGCGATGCCGGCGCAGCAGGATTTTCGTCCCCGCCCCGTCACGCCGAGGCCGGTGGTGCAGGGGCCGCAGACGGCGATCGTGGTCGGCAAGGCCGGCGAGGAGACCTGGACCGACAAGTACGGCCGCATCAAGGTGCAGTTCCACTGGGACCGGCTCGGGCGCGATGACGAGACCAGCTCGTGCTGGGTGCGCGTGGCCCAGGGCTGGGCCGGCAAGCGCTGGGGCGCCATGTTCGTGCCGCGCATCGGCCAGGAAGTCGTCGTCAGCTTCCTCGAGGGCGATCCGGACCGGCCGCTGGTCACCGGCAGCGTCTACAACGCCGACAATATGCCGCCGTATCCGCTGCCGGCGCAGGCGACCCGCTCGACCATCAGGAGCAATGCATCGCCCGGGGGCGGCGGCCACAACGAGCTGCGCTTCGAGGACAAGAAGGGCGCCGAGCAGTTCTACCTGCACGCCGAGCGCGACCTCGAGCAGCGCGTGCGCCGCGACGCCCTGGCCTGGATCGGCGGCGAGCACCACCTCAAGGTGGGCAAGGACAGTTTCGAACAGGTCGCGGGCGACCGCCACCTGAAGATCGGCGGCGACCGCCGCGAGGAGGCCGGCGGCTCGGTGGCGCAGGAGGCGGCCCTGGACATGGTGGTGAAGGGCGGACTGAAGTCGGCGCTTCATGCCGGCCAGACCGTGCACGTCAAGGCCGGCATGAACGTCGTGATCGAGGCCGGCGCCAACATCACGCTCAAGGCCGGCGCCGCGTTCCTGAGCATCGGCCCGGCGGTGATCGTCGGCTCGACGATGCCGCTGCCGATGCCGTCCGCGTCGACCGCGGTGAACGCGGCAGTGCTGGCCGCCACCGTGCCGCCGGGCGCGCCGCCGACGGCGCCGCGCGAAGCCGACGATGGAAAGAACTGAGGAAACCACATGACACTCATATTGCGCGTGCAGAGTTATCGCGGCCAGCCGCCGCTCGAGCCGCTCGAGGCCGCGTTCGACGCCCAGGGCGGCATGCTGGGACGGGCGGCGGGAAACCGGCTGGTGCTGGACGACCCGGACAAGTATGTGTCGCGCAGCCATGCCAGCGTGACCCTGCGCGACGGCCGCTATGTCCTGACCGACGCCGGCAGCAATCCCAGCATCGTCAACGACCGTCCGCTTGGCGCCGGCGCCGAGGCCGCGCTGGACGATGGCGACCGGATCGTGATCGGTGACTACGTGCTGCGGGCGGTTCTTGAGCGGCCCGCTTCGGCCCCGGTCGCGCAGCCGGTTGTGGACGAGGCCACCATGATGGCGCCCGCACCGGCGCCGCTCTGGCCTGCGCGGATGGAGATCGACAAGGGGCCCGATGCCCTGGCCGGCGCGCGGATCCTGGACGGCGCCGCCGCGACGGCCGGCGACGATCCGCTCGGCCTGGGCCTGCCCGCGCAGTCCTTCACTCCCGCCGCCCAGCACGATCATGTATCGCCCGAGCTGCATGCGTTCGCGCCGCCGCCGGTGGTCCACGCAATTCCGGACGATTACGATCCTTTGGCGGATCTGCGGCCGGCCGCGCCGCCAGCGCCGCCGCCACCGGCGCCGCCTGCGCCGGCACCCGCGCCGCCCGAGACGCGCGCACCGGCGCCGGCCGCCGAGAGCGCCGTTCTGCAAGCGCTGCTCGACGGCCTGGGCTTGCCGCAGCTGCGCACCAGCCATGCGCCCGAAGACCTGGCGCGGCTGGCCGGCGAACTGCTGCGCGGCCTCGCCGCCGGCACGATGGACGTGCTGGTGGCGCGTGCGCTGACCAAGCGCGAGAGCCATATCGACATGACGATGATCGCCCCGCGCGCCAACAACCCATTGAAATTCTTTCCCGATGCCGGCAGCGCACTGGGTCAGATGCTGGGCGCCGGGATGCCCGGCTACCTGGCGCCGCAGGCGGCTGTGCAGGGCGCCTTCGACGACCTCAAGGCGCATGAACTGGCCGTGATCGCCGGCATGCGCGCGGCGCTCGGCGCCGTGGTGCAGCGCTTCGACCCGGCGCGCATAGAGCAGCGCCTGAGCGAGCCGGGACGCTTCGACCGCCTGCTGCCGGCCGGTCGCAAGGCGCGCATGTGGGACCGCCTGGTCGAACTGTACGGCGAGCTGGCGCGCGACGCCGACGAAGACTTGCAGCGCCTGTTCGGCGAAAAATTCTCGAGCGCCTATGCGCAGCAGGTCGAACGACTGCGCGCCGGGCAACCGTCACCAAATCCTGATTCCTGAGAAACCCATGGCGTGGCAAAGCAAAGTAGTGTGGTCCGAGGGGATGCTGCTGCAGCCCCAGCATCTCCAGCAGCATGACCGTTACCTGGCGACCCAGCTCGAGGCGCGGGTCGGCGCGCTGCGGCCCTATGCCTGGGGCGTGTCGCGGCTCGAGATCGACGAGCAGGCGCTGGCGCTGGGCAAGCTGGCCCTGGTGGCCTTCAGCGGCGTGCTGCCCGACGGCACCCCGGTCGGCGCGCCGGGCGACGACGAATTGCCGCTGCCGATCGACATCCCGCCCGACGCGCGCGACGTCACGATCGTGCTGGCGCTGCCCGTGCGGCGCCACGGCGTGCCCGAGGTCGACGACGACCACGGGCTCGATAACTTCGCCCGCCATCGCAGCGCCGAAGTCGAAGTCTGGGACAGCAATGGACTCGACAGCAGCGCCCATGTGACGGTCGGCAAGCTGCGCCTGCGGCTTGCGCTGGCGAGCGAGGTGGCCGACGCCTGGGTCACGCTGGGCGTAGCGCGCGTCATTGAAAGGCGCGCCGACAACCGGGTCGTGCTCGATCCGGCCTATTGTCCGCCGGCGCTCGACGTGCGCGCGACGCCGCCCTTGAAAGGCTTCCTCGACGAGCTCCTCGGCCTGCTGCACCAGCGCGGCGAGGCCCTGGCCGCGCGCCTGGCCCAGCCGGCCGGCGCCGGCGCCGCCGATATCGCCGACTTCCTGCTGCTGCAGCTGCTCAACCGGAGCCAGCCGCTGGTGGCCCACCTGGCCGGCATGAGCGGCCTGCATCCGGAAGCGCTGTATCGCGAGCTGGTGCGCCTGGCCGGCGAGCTGGCCACCTTCACCCGCGCCGACAAGCGCCCAAGCCCGTATCCGGTCTACCGCCACGATGCGCTCGACGCCAGCTTCGCGCCTTTGATGCTCGACCTGCGCCGCTCGCTGTCGGCGGTGATGGATCCGCATGCGGTGCCGATCCCGCTCGAAGAGCGCCAGTTCGGCATCCGAGTGGCGGTGCTGCCCGACCGCGCGCTGCTGCACGCGGCCACGTTTGTCCTCGCGGTGCAGGCGCAGCTGGCGCCGGAGGCGGTGCGGGGCAGCTTCCCGCCGCAGGTCAAGATCGGCTCGGTGGAGACGATCCGCGACCTGGTCAACCTGCAGCTGCCCGGCATCGCGCTGCGCCCGCTGCCGGTGGCGCCGCGCCAGCTGCCCTATCTGGCCGGTTACACCTATTTCGAACTCGACCGCGGCAGCGACTACTGGCAGCAGTTGTCCAATTCCGCCGGCTTTGCCATGCATATTGCAGGCAGCTTCCCGGGATTGCAGATGCAGTTCTGGGCGATCCGCAATCAGGCTTCCTGACATGAATCCACACGAATCCCACGACGCCGGGCAGGACCCGGACCGCACCCTGCTGGTCCCGCGGCCGGGCCGGCGGCCGCCGCAGCCGGCGGCCGTACCCGCACCGGCTTCCACTGTCACCTCCGCGCCCGTCGCGCCGGCAAGCCGGCCGCTTCCACCGGCGCCGTCCGGCGTCGGCCTGAACCCAGTGGCGCGCGCCGCTGCCGCGCTGCTGGAACTCGTGGTGCCGCTGCGCACGCTCGCCACCGCGCCCGACCTGGCATCGCTTCGCGCTCAGTTGACCGATGCCGTGCGCCGTTTCGAAAGCGATGCCCGCGACGCCCGCATCGATGCCGAGACCATCGCCGCCGCGCGCTATGCGCTGTGCACCCTGGTCGACGAGACCATCTCGAGCACGCCCTGGGGCGGCGGGGTGTGGGGCCGGCGCAGCCTGCTGGTGGAGTTCCACAACGAGGCCTGGGGAGGCGAGAAATTCTTCCTGGTCCTGCAGCGCCTGAGCGCCGATCCGCGGCGCCACCTGGACGTGCTGGAACTGATGTACCTGTGCCTGGCGCTGGGCCTGGAGGGGCGCTATCGGGTGCTGGAGCGCGGCCACGAGCAGCTTGCCCTGCTGCGCGAGCGCCTGCTGGCGCTGATCGGGCAGCAGCGCGGCCAGCGCGAGCACGACCTGTCGCCGCACTGGCGCGGACACGAACGGGCGCAGCCGCGCATGCTGATCTGGCCGCCGTGGGTGATGGCGGTGTGCGCCGGCGTGGTCCTTCTGCTGCTCCAGCTCACCTATGGCGCGCTGCTCAACCGCGCTTCCGATCCGGTCTACGCCCGGATGGCGGCGCTGCGCGCGGCGCCGCCCGCGCGCGTGGTGGCCGCGCCCGTGCCGGCGGCTGGACCGACGCCGCTGGCGACCGCGCTGGCGCTAGAGATCGACGCCGGGCTGGTAGCGGTGAGCGGCAATGCCGAGCGCGCCGTGCTGACCCTGCGCGGCGACGGCGGTTTCGCCTCCGGCAGCGATGAAGTATCGAAGCGCCTGCTGCCGGTGCTGGAGCGCATTGGCGACGTGTTGCGCACCCAGCCGGGCAGGGTGGTGGTGATCGGCCATACCGACGACACCCGGCCCTCGCTGTCGGCGCGGCTGCCGTCCAACTTCGACTTGTCGAAGGCGCGTGCGCGCACGGTCGCGGCCTTGCTGGCGGCGCGCGCCGGGAGAGCGGAACGCTTCAGCAGCGAAGGCCGCGCCGACACCGAACCGGTGGCGCCCAACGACGGCCCCGCCAACCGCGCGCGCAACCGCCGCGTCGACATCGTCGTGATGGCGCCGACGGCATCCACCTCACCGCGCCAGCCGGCCGGCTTGAATTGAGAGATCCATGAACCGTTTCATCCCCCACTGGCTGCGCAAGCCGTGGATACCCACCTCGATTGCACTGGCCCTGCTGGCCATCCTGATCTGGTTCTGGGCGCCGCTGTTTGACGCCGGCTCCAACCTGCGCTGGATGCTGATCGCGCTCTTGACGATGCTGGCCGCGGCCTGGTTCGCCGCACGCCTGTGGCTGGCGCGGCGCCGTCACCGCGCCCTGATGGACGGCATCGCACCCCCGGCGCCGGCAGCGTCGTCCGTTAGCGAGTCCGATCCGGCGGCGGCCGACGTGGCCGCGCTCGGCCAGCGCATGCGCGCCGCGCTGGCCGTGCTGCGTACCGCGAACCCTGGCTGGCGCATGCGCGGCCGCTACCTGTACGAGCTGCCCTGGTATGTGTTCGTCGGTGCGCCGGGCAGCGGCAAGACCACGGCGCTGACCCGCTCCGGACTGGAGTTCCCGCTGGCCGAGACCCTCGGCCCGGACGCCATCGGCGGCATCGGCGGCACGCGCCACTGCGACTGGTGGTTCACCGACGAGGCGGTGCTGCTCGATACCGCCGGACGCTACACGACCCAGGACAGCCAGCTCGAGGTCGACCGCGCGGCCTGGAGCGGCTTTTTGGGCCTGCTGCGCAAGTACCGTCCGCGGCGGCCGATCAACGGCGTCATCGTGACCGTCAGCGTGGCCGACCTGCTGCTGCAGCCGCGCGCCGCGCGCGAAGCCCAGGCGCGCGCGGTGCGCGCCCGCATCCAGGAACTGCAGGAACGCCTGGGGCTGGCCTTCCCGGTGTACGTCATCGTGACCAAGAGCGACCTGCTGGCCGGCTTCACCGAATTCTTCGAGCCGCTCGGGCGCGAGGAGCGGGCCCAGGTCTGGGGCATGACGTTTTCGCTGGCCGACAGCGGCGCGCCGGCCCGGGCCCTGGCGGCCTTCCCTGAAGAATTCCGGGCGCTGGAAACCCAGCTGCAGCTGCGCATGCTGGAACGCATGCAGCAGGAACGCGACCTGGGACGGCGCGCCCTGATCCATGGCTTCCCGCGCCAGTTCGCGGCGCTGGAAGAAGCGCTGGCCAACTTCCTGCAGGCGGTGTTCTCGGCCAACCGCTTCGAGCAGCCGGCGCTGCTGCGCGGCGTCTACTTCACCAGCGGCACGCAGGAAGGAACCCCGATCGACCGGGTGATGTCGTCGCTGGCGGCGTCGTTCGGCCTGCGCGACCGCGCGCTGCCGCCCAGGCCGGAGAGCGGGCGCAGCTACTTCCTGACGCGCCTGATGCGCGACGTGATCTTCCGCGAGGCGGGGCTGGCCGGCCTCAACCCGCGCGCCGAGCGCCGGCGCCGCCTGCTGCAATGGGGTGTCCTGGCCGGCGGCGCGGCGCTGGCGCTGATCCTGGCCGCGGCCCTGAGCATCAGCTACGTGCGCAACGCGCGCCTGGTCGAGGAATCGGATGCGGCGGTCGCCGCGCTGGCGCGCCAGGCCGCGGTCGCGCCGCTCGACGGCGACGAGCTGGGCGTGCTGCCGCTGCTGGACGCGGCGCGTGCGCTGCCCGCCGGGTATGCCGAGCGCGAGCGCGACGTGGCGCTGCTCGAACGCATGGGGCTGTACCAGGGCGAAAAGCTGGGTGACGGCGCGCAGGCCGCCTATCGGCGCCTGCTGCGCGCTACCCTCGAGACGCGCATCGTGGCGCGCATGGAAAACGTGCTGCGCCGGGGCGACGCCGCCGGCCAGGACCTGCTGTACGACACCCTGCGGGTCTACCTGATGCTGGGCCAGCGCCAGCACTTCGACCCCGCCGCGGTCCAGGCCTGGGTCGAATCCGAGTGGGAGCGCGGCCTGGCCGGGGCCGGTGCGACGGAGCGCGCGCAGCTGGCGGCGCACCTGGGGGCGCTGCTGGAGCAGGGCGACGCTCCCGAGCCGGTGCAGCTGGACGCGGCGCTGGTGGCGCAGGCGCGCCAGGCGCTGGCCGGCATGTCGCTGTCCGAACGCATCTATGGCGTGGCGAAGCGCCAGGTGGCGCAGGAGGCGCTGCCCGAGTTCAGCGTCAGCCGCGCGCTCGGGCGCGACGCATCTGGCGTGCTGGCGCGCGCCAGCGGCGAGCCGCTGGGAAGGGGCGTGAGCGGCTTGTACAGCGTGGCCGGCTACCGCCGCTTCGCCCAACTGAGCTGGCTGGCGGTGGCCGACATCGCGCGCGACGACTGGGTGCTGGCGCGGCGCGAAGCCAATGACGGCCCGGAGGGCGTGGCGGCGGCGCGCGAGGCGGTGCTGCAGCTGTACTTCGCCGACTACATTCGCGCCTGGGATGCTTTCCTGGGCGACCTGCGGCTGGCGCCGCTGGCCAGTCTCGACGACGCGGCGCGGGTCAGCAATGCCTTGGGTGGCGCCGACTCGGCCTTGCGCGCGCTGCTGACCGGCGCCGCGCGCGAGACCGCGCTGGCCGCGGTCAAGGCCGATGGCTTGCCGCCCGGCGTCGGCAAGCTGGCGCAGGACAGGTTCGGCCGGGCGCGGCGCCAGCTGGAGGCGGTGTTCGGCGCCCAGCCGGCGCTGCAGTCACCGCCGCAGTCGCCGCAACAGCACCCGGTCGACAGCCACTTCGCGGCGCTGCACCGGCTCGTCAAGGGCCCGGCGCCGACCCAGCTCGAGCAGATGCTGGCCCTGATCAGGGACGCCGCGCTCTACTTCGATGCCGCCGAGGGCGCGCGCCGCAGCGGCGCGCCGGCGCCGGCGCAGGACGCCCTGGTGCGCCTCAAGCGCGCCGGGGAAGGGCAGTCGGCGCCGCTGCCGGCCATGTTCAAGGGCATCCACGACGCCGGCGCCGGCCTGGCCCAGGGCGGCGAGCGCGCGCGCCTGAACGCGTTGTGGAATGCCGGACCGGCGCAGTTCTGCCGCGACGCCATCGCTGGGCGCTATCCGCTCGACCGGGCCAGCGCGCGGGACGCCACCGCCGACGATTTCGGCAAGTTCTTCGCCCCCGGCGGCATGATGGATGACTACTTCACGCGCCATCTGGCCGCCTTCGTCGACATGAGCGGGGCGCGCTGGCGCTGGCGGGCGGGAAGTGCGCTGGCCGGCGCATCGCAGTCCACGCTCGACGCCTTCCAGCGCGGGGGACGCCTGCGCGACATGTTCTTTGCCGGCGGCGCGCGCCAGCCCACCTTGCGCTTCTCGCTGCGCCCGCTCGCGGTCGACGCCGGCCTGGCGCGGGCGACGCTCGAGATCGACGGCCAGGAAGTGACCGCCGGGACGGGCCAGGCGGCGCCCTTGCTGCTGCCCAGCGGCAAAGGCAATGGCCAGGTGCGGCTGTCGGCGCCGGGCTTGTCCTCCGAATTGCGCAGCGACGGTCCCTGGGCCTGGCTGCGCGCCGTCGACCGCGGCGTGCTCGAACCGCTGCAGGTCGAGCGCTATCGCCTCGGCCTGAGCCTGGACGGCCGCAAGATCGTCTACGAGCTGACCGCCGGCAGCGTGATCAATCCATTCCGGCGCGACGTCACGGGCTTCGCCTGCCCATCCTCGCTGTGAGCAATGGCGCGGCCGCGCCGGGCCTGTTCGGCAAGCTGGCCAGCCATGGCGACTTCGTAAAGCGCCGCCTGCCGCCGGACTTCGTCGCGGCCTGGGATACCTGGCTGCAGCAGGGAATGCACGCGGGCCGCGCGCGACATGGCGCGGCCTGGCCCGGGCGCTACCTGCACGCGCCGCTGTGGCGCTTCGTGCTGGCCCCTGGGGTGTGCGGGCAAGCCGCCATGGCCGGCGTGCTGGTGCCGAGCCTTGACCGGGTCGGGCGCCATTTTCCGTTGACCCTGGCGGCGCCGCACGACCACGTGGCGTCCTGCCTGCTCGACCTGGCGACGACTGGCATGGACTGGTTCGACCGGCTGGCCGACCTGGCCGTGTGCGCGATGTGGGGCGACCTGGCGCTGGAGGAACTCGAACCCGCCCTGGTGCGCCTGGGCGAGCCGCCGCGCCAGACGCCCGGCGCGAAATCGGCGTTTCCCGAAGCCCGTGCGTGCCGGGCCGTGTTCTGGACCGAGGGCGAACCTGGCGTGGAGCCGCTCCTGATGTTGCAACATGCCTTGCCCGATGCGTCGGCCCTGGGCGCAATGCTCGCACCGGCGTGCGACTGACTCAGGGCGCGTCGGCCAGAGCGCGCGCCGCATCGAGGAAACGCACGCGCGCGGCGGGCTCCTCGATCTGCCCCGCTACCAGGTCGACCAGGGCCGTGCGATTGGCAGCCCGGGACAGCGCGCGCTTGACGACGATGGCGGCGATCGGTCCGATCTCCACCGCCAGCAGGCGCGCGAGCGCGGCGCCGAAGGCGGGGTCCAGGGGCGGCGGCGCCGCAGCGCCCGCTTCCGGCGCTTGCCCGAGCGCCGCCAGGCTGGTGGCGAAATCGGCGCGCGCGGTGGGCGAGGGGATCTGCTCCAGCAGCCGCACGCCCAGGGTGGCGAAATCCGGCGCGTCGGCCGCGATCCGGCGCAGCAGGAGCCGCGCGACGGGACCGATCTGCGCCGTCAACAAGGCTTCCAGTTGCGGCAGCACGGCCAGCTTCCAGGCCGTGAGGTCGGCCGTCAGGCCATGCCGCGACGGCTCGGCGGCGCTCGCCGGCAGTGCCGGGGGCGCGGACAGCAGCACGGTGGCGTCGGCATCCGCGCCGGCCACGGCGGCAGCCGCTTCCAGCGCCTGCAGGAAGGCGACGGCATCGGCGAAGCGCGCCTCGGGCGTCTTGGCCAGCGCGCGCATGACCACCGCGTCGAGCGCGGCCGGCAGCAGCGGATTGAGGCGCGAAGGCGGCGCCGGGCTATGGGTCAGCACTTGCTGCATCACGGCCGCGGTGGTGCCGGAAAACGGACGCTGGCCGGTCAGCAGCTGGTATAGCACCACGCCGGCCGAGAACAGGTCGCTGCGGCTGTCGATGGCTTCGCCGCGGAACTGTTCGGGCGACATATAGCTGGGCGTGCCGAGCATGGCGCCGGTCTGGGTCAGCGTGGACGACTCGATGCGGGCGATGCCGAAGTCGCCGACCTTGATGCGGCCGTCGCGCGTGACCAGCAGGTTGGCGGGCTTGATGTCGCGATGGACCACGCCGTGGGCATGCGAATAGGCGAGCGCCGCCAGCAGGTCGCGCATCCAGGCCAGCGCCTGGGGCAGGGCGCAGGCTTGCTGTCCGCTCAGTTCGGACAGCGGGCGCCCGTCCACGAATTCCATCGCGATCCAGGCCAGGTCGCTCTCCTCGCCGTATTCGTGCACCGCCACGATGTTCGGATGCATCAGCCGGCCTGCGGCCTGGGCCTCGGTGCGAAAGCGCCGCAGCAGCTCCTGGGCCTGCTCCGGATCGCCCACGCGGTGCTGGACGGTCTTGAGCGCGAGCGTGCGCTCGATCAGCGGATCGAAGGCGCGGTAGACCACACCCATCGCACCCCGGCCGAGGATGGCGTCGAGGCGGTACTTGCCGATCTGGCGCGGCAGCTCATCGACTTCACTCATCGAGCATTTTCATCGCGCTGTTCAAGCTGGTGCGCATGCGGTCGAAGGAGCGCGCCAGGCCGGCCAGCTCGTCGCCGCCCCGGGTGTCGATGACGGCGGCGTCGGCACGCCCGAGGCTGACGTCGTCGGCGACGCGCGACAGCTGGCCGATACGGCGCGTGACGAACAGGTGCACCATCGCGTTGAGCGCGACGAACAGGAAGCCGAAGACCCCGAGCAGCGACAGCATATAGGTCTGCAGCAGCGCGCGCGCGCGCGCCAGCGGCACCTCCATGGGCACCGACACCACATGGGCGCCGACGGTCTCGCCCAGCTTCCAGCCAAAGCCGCGCTCGCTGCCGTAGATGTCGCGCATGGTGGACGGCGCATCCTCGGGCTTGCCATGGCAGGCCAGGCAGGCCGCGTCGCGGATGCGGATCGGCCGCGCGACATACAGCGCCGGCCCGGCGGAGGCGACGTGCTGGCCCACCAGTTCGGCGGTCTGCGGCTCGGCGCGCAGGCGCTCGACCAGCGGCTTTTCGAATTCGTCGGCGCGGTTGCGCGGATTGGTCGGGTTGAGCGTGGCCTGCTTGTAGCTGTAGTCGGGATAGGCCTTGAGCAGCTGGTTCAGGTGCTCGATGGCGGCGAAGGTCGGCACCGCCTCGGGCAGGAACTCGAACTTGAGGCGGTTTTCCAGCAGCGGCGTGACGTGGGCGCTGGTGTACTTGCCGGCCGCGTCCGAGGCCTGCATCAGCAGGCGCGCATGCTGCAGGGTCTCTTCGCGGGCATTCTCGGTCAGCATCGCATTGGTGATGATGCCGGCGGCGCAGAAGCCGAATACGGACACGGCCAGGAAGACCAGGTTGAACTTGGCGGCGAGCGAACGGATCTTCATGGTCAGAACAGGTGGTTGAGCGGGGTGTTGGCGCGGGTCTTGACGGCGCGCTGGCGGCGCAGCGCGTCGCGCCACTCCGGCTGGTCGGCGAGCAGGTCCTCGACCTCGTTGCGGAACACGGCGTCCTCGAGGCGCACCGCGAACTGCGCGGCCAGGCGGCGGCGCAATGCCGGGCCGGCGTCGCGCCAGGCGGCGACGTCAAAGGCGGAGATTTCGCGCTGCGGCCGCGGTTCGGCCGCGCGCGTGCGCGCCGCGACCCCGATCAGGGGATCGAGGAAGGCGCGCGGCAGCTGCTGCACGAACAGGCGCGGCGCGCGCGGGGCGACCGCGAGCGGACGGGTCGTCGGCCGCGCCGCATACTGTTCGCGGCCGACCGCGACGGCGCGCGAGTTGGCTGGACTGCCCGGGCCATTATCGGTGACGGTGACGGTACCGCTCTCGACGAACAACTCCGCCCCCTCGGGCGCCAGGCGCAGGATGCCGCTGGCGCCGGCGGCCGGCAGCGAGAGCAGGCCGGCATCGAGCGCCAGGCGCCCGCCTGTCGGGACGCCGGTGGCGAACTTGCCCCATCCGCGCAGCAGGCTGGCCGCGGGCGCCGCGCCGGCGTCGCTCACGAGCACGCTGCTGGCCGGGCCGAGCGCGAGGCGGGCGCCATTGGACCATTCGATCTGGACCGTTCCGGCGTTCGATTCGACGATGTCGCCGGCCTGCAGGCGCACGCCGGCCGGCGCCTGGTAGACGGTGGTCTTGCGGATCAGGCGCGGCGGCTGTTCGGCATGCGAGACGAGGGCGTTCTGGGCCAGGGCCGGCGCGGCGGGAGACAGCTGCGCCAGCGCGCACACGAGCAGGGCGAGGTCCCACCGCGGCCTGCGCGACGGGCCGCGGAATGGGTGAAATGAGTGCATGGGCGTGGGTCGGGTAGTGGGATCCTGTGCCGACTTACGCGCGCCAGGCGCTTCTGGATGCAGGATGTCAGCGTTTTTGTCCGCGCCCACGCCGCGCGATCTCGGCCGACGCCTGTTCTGCCAGCCGGGTCAGGATCTGGGCCTGGACCGGATCGAGCGTGCGCGCCCGGGTATCGATCACGCACAGGGAGCCGAGCGCGAAACCCTGCTCGTCGACGATCGGCGCGCCGGCGTAATAGCGAAAATGCGGGGCGCCGGCGACTGCCGGGTTGTCGGCGAAGCGCGGGTCGCGGTCGAGGTTGGACAACTCACAGACGCCGGCGCCCATCAGCGTGTAGTTGCAGAACGCCCAGCTGCGCGGCGTCTCGGGCAGGTCCAGGCCGACCCTGGCCTTGAACCATTGGCGGTCTTCGCTGAGCACCGTGATCAGGGCCACCGGCGCGGCCAGGCTCAGGGCGGCGATCTGCGCGATATTGTCCAGCGCCGCTTCCGGCGCGCTGTCGAGGATGGCGGCGCGGTGGACCGCCAGCAGCCGCCGGCCTTCGTCGGCGCCGACCGGGAACGGGGCGTCCAGCAGGGCCGGCGGCAAGGGCCGCAGCGCCAGCGGCGCCATGGCCGTGTGGCGCACCAGTTCGCGCGTGAGCTGCCCGGGCGCGCCGTCGAGCAGCAGGTGCTTGTAGGGCAGCGCCGGGCCGACGATGGAGGCGACGGTGCCGGCCGACAGGCGGGTGGCGATCACGATCTGCAGCCGGTTCAGCGCCGGCAGCGCGTGCAGCGTGGACAGGAACTCGGGGGCCAGGTCCGTAGGCTGGTCCACCTGGACCGCGAACACGTCGGGCACGCTCGCCCCCAGCGCCACGGCGGCGGCGACCGGATTGTCGGTGCAGGTGACTTCGGCCACGTCCAGCGCCGCCAGGGCGCGCTCCCAGCCGGCATGGTCGCAGGCGGGGGCGAGCACCAGCACCCGGCGGCTGCCGGGGCGCGCCTCGTCGTTGGCCGCCAGCGCCGCCAGCACGTCGGACTCGAACATGCGGCGGTGCCCCCCGGGCGTCTTCCAGGAGGGAATCACGCCGCTCTCGATCCAGAGCTGCGCGGTGCGCGACGAGACGCCGAGGATCTTGGCCGCCTGCGGCGTCGTCAGGATCGGACTGGAGCTTGGTGTATTCATCGCCGTAACTATATCGGATGCGGGGACGGCGCGTGGCACACGCACCGATTCGAACGACGCGGCCGGTGGGGTCGCCATCAGGAGGCGTCCGGCCTGGCGTCGTCCAGCAGCTTGTCGAGCAGCGGCAGGCGCGCCCTCACACCCGGGAATTGCATCGGTTCGTAGTGCGCGAGCACCGCGCCGCCGGCATCGCGCACGATGAGCCGGATCTTGTGGCCATAGTGGTGGGAGACTACGTGCCAGGCCGTCAGCTCGGCCAGGTCTTCCGCCGGCGCGGCGGTGGCGTAGAGGCTGACGAAGGGTGAATTGGCAAGCGCATCGTAGGTGGTGCGTGCGCGGCCGGCCGGGATCAGGCCGGCGCCGCGGAACCTGGATGCGGCGACGGGCGACGCGGCCAGGTGCGGCGCCAGCGTGACGCCACCATTCTCTGAAGCTTGCCAGATGCCGCTGCCGAATGCATTGCCCGGCCGGTCCGTGAGCTGGCGCGACATGTCGAGGATGTGGGTCGCCTCGTGCAGCAGCAGATAGGTGAGGGCGTCGGCGCCGTCCGCCTCGAAGCTCACCGACTGGCCCGAGCCATCGGCCTCGAACAGGCGGCGCTCCTTGGTGGTGAGGAATTCGGCCAGCGGCTCGCGCAGCGCGCTGGCGCGCACGGTGATATCGAACTGCATGGTGTCGCCGACCTTCGAGGTCAGCGCCGTGCCCTGTCCGGGCACGCCCTCGACGAAGCCCAGGTGGCGCAGATTGGTTTGCAGCACGCGCCAGTGGAGCGCCGGCAGCCTGGCCAGCGCTGCTTCCACCTGCGCCAGCTCGGCCGGCGTCAGCACGTAGGGACGGACCGAACGCATGCCCGCGGCCTCGAAGTGGCCGAGGATGTCAGGGCCCGGCGTCGCGATCCGGCTCGCCAGCACGGCCGTGGGCGGTGCGCCGTGCGCCGCCGGGAGCATCACGGGGAGCGAGATTCCGGCGATGGCCAGTGCGGCGCCGATAGTCCTTAACGATATGCGTGTTCTCATGTCCAGCCTCTCTCCTCGCTGCGTTCTCTCTGGTGGCATTTCAATCTTACCTACGCCTTGAGTGGGCTTGTCGGATGCGGGCTGCGTCCGATCGCAGTCGATGCGCGTAATTCGTGGGACCGCCGGCACCGACGCCGGAGGCTACTACAAAAGGAAACCTGAACCATGATGAAACCAAGCAGCCACGCGACCCTGTTCGCCTCGATGATCGTCGCCATCGCCCTGTCGTCCGCAGCTCCCCGTATCGCGGCGGCCCCGATGTTTCCGATCGATCCGCATGAAGTCTCCCCATCGCCGGAGGACGACCGCGCCGACATCGTCGCCAAGAACGAGAGTGCCAGCATGCATGCGGCGCTGCGGGCCGAAGAGCGGCGCAAGCAGGCCTCGGCCAGCATCAAGCCCGATCTTGCGCAAGCCCCGGCCGGTGCGAACGTGGCTGGCGGCCGTGGCAGCGTATGCCAGATCCCGTCGAGTAATGGAGCAGGCGACGTTTGCCGTGCGCCTTCCAGCGATGCGGTCGGCTCCGCCGAAACACCCTATCTCCATCCTGGCTACGGCACCAGGATGGGGCCAAGGACCTACATGCTGCCGCTCGACGAGTCGCAGCAGCGCGACTTCTGAATCATCTGGCGCACTGCCGGCCATCAGGAAAATCGATGGCCAGCCATCACAACTTTGAATCGATAGAATCGTCAGAATCGATATAATCGGAAAGATGCATCGGATGTGAACGGTGCCAACCCACCGCGCCGTGAACGCCGATCCGGGCCAGGGCGCCATCTCAGAAAAGTGAATCCCATCATGAACAATACGACTACCAACGAAAGCGCATTCGCCGAAGCGGTCCAGCGCAACCAGCTCGCGCAGCGCGAGGAATTGAGGACGACTTACGACTTCATCGTGTGCGGCGCCGGCTCCGCAGGCTCGGTGGTGGCGGCGCGGCTGGCCGAGAATCTGGATGTCAAAGTGCTGCTGCTCGAAGCGGGCGGCAGCGACGAAGTAGCCAGCGTCATCGAGCCGGCCCAATGGCCGCTGAACCTGGGCACGGAGCGCGACTGGGCCTTCATGGCCGAACCGAACCCGTACCTGAACGGTCGCGCTATCCCCATGAACATGGGCAAGGTCCTGGGCGGCGGCTCCAGCATCAACGTGATGGTGTGGGCGCGCGGCCACCGCGCCGACTGGAACTACTTTGCCGCCGAAGCGGGAGACGATGCGTGGAACTACGAATCGGTGCTGGCAATCTATCGTCGCATCGAGAACTGGCACGGCGCGGCGGACCCGAGCCGCCGCGGGCAGGGCGGTCCGATGCATGTCGGGCCAGCGCGCGATCCGAAGCCGACCGCGACCCTGATGCTGGAAGCCGCCCGTGCGATCGGCGTGCCGACTTTCGACAGCCCGAACGGCGCGATGATGGAGGGCGACGGCGGCGCCGCGATCAACGACCTGATCGTCCGCGACGGCAAGCGGCAGTCGGTGTTCCGCTCCTACATCTATCCGCGCATGGCCCAGCCCAACCTGACGGTGCTCACCAATGCGCAGGTGGCCAAGCTGCTGTTCGACGGCGACAGGGTGGTCGGCGTCGACGTCGTCCTGGATGGCCAGCCGCGCCAGTTCCGCGCCGAGCGCGAGGTGGTGTTGTCGCTGGGCGCCGTCAACACGCCCAAGGTGCTGATGCAGTCGGGCCTCGGTCCCGCGAGCGAACTGGCGCGCCACGGCATCCCGGTGCGCCAGCACCTGCCGGGCGTCGGCCAGAACCACCAGGACCACGTGTCCTTCGGCTGCATCTGGGAATACAGCGAGCCGCAGGAAGTCGGCAACGGCGGTTCGGAAGCGACGCTGTACTGGAAGAGCGATCGTTCGCTGGACGCGCCGGACATGCTGCACTGCCAGGTCGAATTCCCGGTGCCGAGCGCGGAGAACGCCGCGCGCGGCGTGCCGGAGCACGGCTGGACGATGTTCGCAGGCCTGGCCCACCCGAAGAGCCGCGGCCAGCTGCTGCTGTCCGGCCCCAACGTCAACGATGCGATGATCATCCGCGCCAACACCTTGTCGGACCCGGACGACCTGGAAGCGGCCAAGGCCAGCGTGCGCATGTGCCGCGAGCTGGGCAACGCCTCCGCATTCAAGCGCATCGTCAAGCGCGAATCCATGCCGGGCACCCTGGGCGACGACGAACTGGAACGCTTCCTGCGCAACGGCGCCGTCACCTACTGGCACCAGTCGTGCACCGCCAAGATGGGCCGCGACGAGATGTCGGTAGTAAATAGCAAGCTGGAAGTGTATGGCGTGCAGAACCTGCGCATCGCCGACGCGTCGATCATGCCGCGCATTACCACCGGCAACACGATGGCGCCGTGCGTCGTGATCGGGGAGCGTGCGTCCGAGATGATCAAGGCCAAGTACCGCATTTGACAGGTGGCGTGCAGGTCGCCAAAGGTAAATACTGGCTCAACCATGCGCCAGCACATCGGTCTACTCGATATTATTTGGATAACACCAATCACTATCAAGGACAATCCGATGTCGACTGTCGTTACAGCGAACCCGGCATACCGCAGCGCGCCGGGTACGCTTCACACCATCCTGCTTGCGGGCAGCGTCTCGCTTTTCCTGGGCGCATTGCTGAGCGATCTCGCCTACTACAACACCTACCAGATCCAGTGGAGCAATTTTGCCTCCTGGCTGATCGCCGGCGCCGAGCTGTTCAGCGGGCTGGCCCTGGTGTTTGCGCTGGTCAACCTGATCCGGGCGCCTATCAAGAAGGGCCATGTGCTGACCTATTTCCTGCTGCTCCTGGCCACCTGGGCGCTGGGGCTGTTCAATGCCTTCCAGCACGCCAAGGATGCCTGGGCCGTCATGCCGGCCGGGCTGGTCATGTCCGTCATCGTCTTCATCCTGGCCTGCCTGGCGGCCTGGGTCGGCCTCAATCCACGCGTGGGAGGTGCGCCATGAAGCGATCGAACACACTGGTCGTGCTGGGCGTGAGCCTGCTCCTGGCTGCATGCACCGAAGGCGAGGGCGCCAAGACGCTGTCGCGCGGCGCCGATCCGCAGCTGCCTGATCCACAACGCGGCATCCTGCCGAGCATGAAGATCGCCGAGCCGTCGCCATGGGGCGACCAGAAGCCGACCGTGCCGGAAGGCTTCAGCGTCACGGCCATCGCGACCGATCTGCAAATCCCGCGCCAGACGCTGGTCTTGCCGAACGGCGACATCCTGGTGGCCGAAGGCCGCGGCGGCAATGCGGCCAAGCTCAAACCGAAAGACGTGATCGCCGGCTACATCAAGGCCAAGGGCAATACCCAAGTCAAGAGCGGCAACCGCCTGACCCTGCTGCGCGATGCCGACGGCGATGGCCAGTACGAGCTCAAGACAGTGTTCGCGGCGGACCTGAACGCGCCTTACGGCCTGGCGTTTGCCAACAACAAGATCTACGTCGCCAACCAGGACGAGCTGGTGAGCTTCGATTACCAGGAGGGCCAGACCAAGGCGGCCGGCGCGCCGACCACGATCACCAAGCTGCCTTCCGAGATCAATCACCACTGGACGAAGGCGATGACCGTCAGCCCAGACGGGCGTTATCTATACGTCGGCATTGGCTCGAACAGCAATATCACCGAGCGCGGCATGGAAGCCGAGGTCGACCGCGCGATGGTGTGGCAGATCGACGCCACGGCCGGCACCTATAAACCGTATGCGACGGGCCTGCGCAATCCGACGGCGCTGGCCATCAACCCGGAAACCGGTCAACTGTGGTCGGTGGTCAACGAGCGCGACGAGCTGGGACCGGACCTGGTGCCGGATTACCTGACCTCGGTGCGCGAAGGCGGCTTCTATGGCTGGCCGTACGCTTACTGGGGCCCGAACGCCGACCCGCGCGTCAAGCCGAGTGACCCGGAAAAGGTCAAGGCCACCATCAAGCCGGACTACAGCCTCGGGTCGCACGTCGCCGCGCTCGGCCTGCATTTCTCGTCGCCGGTGATGGGAGAACAATTCGCCAACGGCGCCTTCATCGGCGAGCACGGCAGCTGGAACCGCAATCCGCCGGTGGGCTACAAGGTGATCTTCGTGCCGTTCGCGAATGGACGTCCGGCTGGCGAGCCGATCGATTTCGTCACTGGCTTCCGTACGGAGGAAGGCAAGACGCGCGGTCGGCCGGTGGGCGTGACCGTCGATCCGAAGGGAGCCCTGATCGTGGCGGACGACCTGGCCAATACCGTGTGGCGGGTGAGCCGCAACCGTTGATGCGGCGGTAGGTAATAAAAGAACGGCGGCTTGCTCCAGCAATGCCGCCGTTCTTTTTATGTGCGCCCGCGCGCTGCAGTCTTCAGTAGGAGCGCAGGGAGCGCGGCTTGACCGCCGTGCGTGCGGGCGCGGCGCGCAGGAACTTGAGCAGGCCATCGAAGTAGCAGCCGGCGTCGTCATACATGGTCGAGTGGCTGCCGTTCTCGCAGTACAGGAATTGTCCCTGCGGCAGGCGTTGCGCCATCTTTTTCATATGGGCCGGGTCCATGGTGTCGTAGCGCGCGCCGATTACCAGCGTGGGCACGTCGATCCGTTCGAGGTCGTCGAAGCGGTCCCAGTTCGCGAGCAGCCCCGAGACGCCCAGCTCGCTCGGCCCCTGCATCGGCTTGTAGATTTTCTGGTTCAAATGCCCGAAGCTGCGCAGCACCGGTTCGGGCAACTCCACCAGCGGCCTGCGCAGGATGTGGCGTTCGTAGAAATGCGGGATCAGGAGTTCCATGTAGCGCGGGTCGTCGGTCTTGCCCTCGGCCTCGAGCTTGCGCACCTCGGCCAGCACGGCCGGATCGATCTGCGGCGCGAGCACGTTTTGCGCGTAGGCGTTGTAGGCCGGCGCGCTGGCCATCATGTTCGAGATCACCAGGCCTTTCAGCTTGCCCGGGTGGGCTAGGGCATATTCGATGGCCAGGATGCCGCCCCAGGAATGCCCCAGCAGGTAGAAATTGTCCTTGTCCAGGCCGAGCGCCTTGCGCACCTGCTCCACTTCGTCGGTAAAGCGCTCGACGGTGTACAGCGACGGGTCGTCGGGCTGGTCGCTGAACCATGACCCCAGTTGGTCGTAGTAGTAGTACTCGATCGACGCGCCAGGGAAGTAGTTGTCGAAGGTCTCGAAGTATTCGTGCGTGGACCCGGGACCGCCGTGGAGCAGCAGCACCTTGACGGTCGGGTTGTCGCCCATGCGGCGGGTCCAGACCTTGAAATCGCCTTTGGGCGTGTGGATCGGGATCATGCGCGCGCCGGGGAGGGCCTGCTTGGCGAGCTGCTGTTCTTGCCGGGATGGTTCGGCGGCGCTGGCGCTGGCCAGGCCCAGGCCTGCGAGGAGGCAGGCGATCAGGATGTTTTTCATGTCAGGTGTGAGTGAAGATGCCGGGGGGCATGCCCCGGGGCGGCGGTGTTATGTCGAGTCAGGCATGGTGAGGCATGCGGGGCGGGTAGTGAAATCGAATCTTCGTATGGCTGGGCATGGGTTTTTTTGATGAGCCATGTGGGCCGTTCCTGCATCCGGACAGAGCCGCGTCCAAATGTACAGAATGCGGCGCGGGCCGGTTTCGCTTATCATTACTGGTTCCCGACAGTATCCGTCGCCCCGGTTGGTGGCGACCAGACCCTCCAGCATGAGCCTCACCTCGACCATTCCGGGCGCCGCCGCCCCTGTACTGCCATCGCGCCGCCTCTCGGTCGCGCCCATGATGGACTGGACCGACCGCCACTGCCGCGTCTTCCACCGCCAGATCACCCGCCATACCTGGCTGTACACCGAGATGGTCACCACCGGCGCGCTGGTCTACGGCGACGTCGAGCGCCACCTGCGCTACGACGACGTCGAGCACCCGGTCGCCCTGCAGCTGGGCGGCAGCGATCCGGCCGACCTCGCGAAAAGCGCGAAGCTCGGCGAACAATGGGGCTATGACGAAATCAACCTCAACTGCGGCTGCCCATCCGAGCGGGTGCAGAAGGGCGCGTTCGGCGCCTGCCTGATGAACGAACCACAACTGGTGGCCGATTGCGTGAAGGCGATGCGCGACGCGGTCTCGATCGACGTGACGGTAAAACACCGCATCGGCATCGATTACAACGAGGAATACGGCTTCGTGCGCGATTTCGTCGGCACCATCGCCGACGCCGGCTGCAAGACCTTCATCGTGCATGCCCGCAATGCTGTCCTGAAAGGGCTGTCGCCGAAGGAAAACCGCGAGATCCCGCCGCTGCGCTATGCTGTGGCCTACCAGTTGAAACGCGAATTCCCTGACCTTGAGATCCTGATCAACGGCGGCATCAAGAGCGACGACGAGATCGCGCTGCACCTGGAACATGTCGACGGCGTGATGCTGGGCCGCGAGGCCTATCACAATCCCTGGACCATGGCCGACTGGGACCGCCGCTTCTATGGCGACGAGGCTGGCCGGCCGCGCTCGCGGGTCGAGGTGCTGGAAGCGATGATCCCGTATATCGAGGAGCAGCTGCGCCTGTACGGCCCGCTGGGCCTGAAGCTCAACAGCATCACGCGCCACATGCTGGGCCTGATGCAGGGCTTGCCGGGCGCTCGTTCGTTCCGCCAGACCTTGTCCGATTCGAAGAAGCTGGCGCTGGGCGATCCGCGCCTGCTGCTCGAGGCCGCCGCGAGGATGCCCGCTGCGGCTTGAAACAATCTATCCAAAAGTAACAAAAAGGCGTGCTGAGGCACGCCTTTTTTTATTTCTTGTCGACAAATCGATACATTTGATTGTCGAAACAACCATACAAGTTTCAAAATTGCTTGCTGTGTGGAAATAGTCGTTCCATAATGCAGACCTGTTCCAATGTTGCACTGTATCAATCCTGTTGTTGTGCCGAAACAATTCGGTCGAGCAAGAGATTTTCTGACTAGCGACATGAAATCTTGATTTATCCTGTCGGAAACACCTGAAATCGTACAGAAACACTGATTTCAGACGCGCGTCGCACAGCGCTTGTCTCTCCGAGCGAGTTTCGATCAATAAGTTACAGGGAAAACACGAATGAATTTGAACAACATGAAGGTCGGTACCCGTCTGGCCCTCGGTTTCGCACTGATCCTGGTGCTGCTGGTAGCGGTTGCTGTAGTGGGTATCCTGCGCATGGCGCAGATCCAGGATCGCCTTGACCACGTGGTCAGCGTGAGCAATGTGTCGACCGGCCTCGTGATCGAGATGCGCAACAACGTCAACGATCGCCTGCAGTCGCTGCGCGTCCTGACCCTGATGGCCGACCCTGCCGACATGGAGCCGGAGATCGCCAAGTTCAAGGAACAGACCGCCCAGTACAACGAAACCCAGCGCAAGCTGACCGCGCTGTTCGCGTCGAACGGCAACGACCAGGAAAAGGCGCTGCTGGGCCAGATCAAGGAACACGAAGCCGCCGCCATGCCGGCGATCGCCCGCGCTACCGAACTCTATCTGGCCGCCAACGCCATGGACGCCACCCGCGTCATGGTGCGCGAAGTGCGCCCGGTGCAGCGCAAGTGGACCGACGCCCTGAACGCGCTGGCCGCCCAGGAAGAAAAACAGAACGCCCAGACCAAGGCCGATGCCGAAGCGGCGTTCGACAATGCCCGTAACTTCATGCTGGTCCTGCTGGCCCTGGCCGTGGTGCTGGGCGTGGCGGCTGCCGTCGTGATCACCCGCAGCCTGC
Organism: Massilia oculi; assembly: GCF_017582745.1. GTDB lineage: Bacteria > Pseudomonadota > Gammaproteobacteria > Burkholderiales > Burkholderiaceae_D > Telluria > Telluria oculi_A. The sequence goes on along the minus strand of NZ_JAFVIM010000014.1, from coordinate 11,947 downwards.
TCAAGCAGCTCGGCGGCGAGCCTGGCTACACCGCAAAGATCGCCGGCAGCATCGCCCACGGCGACCTGTCGATCGCCATCGACACCAAGGAATCGGACCGCGGCAGCCTGCTGGTCGAAATGAAGGAAATGCGTAACAGCCTGGTGGACATCGTGTCCCAGGTGCGCCGCGGCACCGAAACCATCGGCACCGCCTCGCGTGAAATCGCCGCCGGCAATATCGACCTGTCCTCGCGTACCGAACTGCAGGCCAGCTCGCTGGAAAAGACCGCATCGGCGATGGAACAACTGACCTCGACCGTCAAGCAGAACGCCGACAATGCCCGTGAAGCGAATGCGCTGGCGGCAGCGGCGTCGGATGTGGCCCGCAAGGGCGGCGACGTGGTGTCGCAAGTGGTGGGCACCATGGGTGAGATCAACGGCTCCGCCAACAAGATCGCCGACATCATCGGCGTGATCGACGGCATCGCCTTCCAGACCAACATCCTGGCGCTGAACGCCGCGGTCGAAGCGGCCCGTGCCGGCGAACAGGGCCGTGGCTTCGCGGTCGTGGCTTCCGAAGTGCGTAACCTGGCCCAGCGTTCGGCTGCGGCGGCAAAAGAGATCAAGACCCTGATCGACGATTCGGTGTCGAAGGTCGAGCGCGGCAGCAAACTGGTCGGCCAGGCCGGCGTGACGATGGATGAAGTGGTTACCAGCGTCAAGCGCGTGACCGACATCATGAGCGAGATCGCCAACGCCAGCGCCGAACAGAGCGCCGGCATCGCCCAGGTCAACACCTCGATCATCGAGATGGATGGCATGACCCAGCAAAACGCCGCGCTGGTGGAAGAAGCCGCAGCGGCCGCCCAGAGCCTGCAGGACCAGGCAGGCGAACTGGCCCGCGTGGTCAGCATCTTCAAGCTGGAAGAGGGTGAGCAGTTCCAATTCGAGGCGCAGGCGCCAGTCGCGACCACCACCGCGGTGGTGGTCCGTCCGGCAGCGAAGCGTCCAGTACCGCCGGCGCCGAAAAAGCCGGCCGCCGCCAGCGCCGCGGTGAATACGGAAGAGGCGGAAGTCGCGCCGAAGCCGAAAAAGGCAGCTGCCACCGTCGGCAACGACGAGTGGGAAGAATTCTAAGCATTCATTACCAAGCAAACCTGCGCCGGCCAGTAGGGCGGCGCGCTAGCGAAGCATCACGACATTTAACTCTTAAAAACCTTATTTGGGGAAATCATGAAAAACCTGTCCGCCAAGCTGTTCGTTGCACTGACCCTCACCGCTGCCGCCAGCGCCAGCTTCGCCGCCGAAACCCCGGCGTCGTTCGATCCAAAGAAGTGCACCATCGAATATCCGAAGTCGTCGCTGATGAACGAAGAGCAGGGCACGACCTCGGCATCGTTCCTGGTCAATGCGGACGGCACCGTGGCGGAATCGAAGATCGACAAGTCGAGCGGCTTCAAGAACCTGGACCGCGCACTGGTCAAGGGCCTGACCTCGTGCAAGTTCAAGCCGGGCACCAAGGACGGCGCACCGGCCCAGACCTGGACCAAGGTCGACTACGCCTTCAAGCTCGACTAATACCTTCCCCTTTACACAGCCGGCTTCCATAGCCGGCTGTGTTTTTGCAGCACCTGCTTTTCCATCCCCTCCGTAGTTTTCCATTCGCTGTTACAAGTTTGTAGCGGCATGTATCGGCTGTAAAGACTTCCTTCAATTAATCTTTTTGGCCCTCCGTCTGGCTATAGTGGTCTCACACAAACCGAAACGGAGAGCACCATGAAAACCATTCTCGCCACCGCCGCCGCCATCCTGATCGGCAGTGCAGCATTCGCCCCCGTGCAGGCCCAGGCCGCTCATCCGCGTGCCGAAGTGATCGTCATCAAGAAGGCGCCGCCGGCGCCCCGCCGCGAAGCCGTGCCGGCCGCCCGCCGCGGTTATGAATGGGTGTCGGGTTACTGGGACTGGAACGGCCGTCGCCACAACTGGGTCGCCGGCCATTGGGAGAAAGTGCGTCCAGGCTATGCCTACCAGCGCGCGCAATGGCGCCAGGATCGCAATGGCTGGCATCTCGACCGCGGTGGCTGGCACCAGTCGCGCCAGGTAGCGGCCTACCGTGACCGTGATCGCGACGGCGTCCCCAACCGCCACGATGCTCGCCCGAACAACCCTTACCGCCATTGATCGTGGCGGGCCACCGGCTCAGGGTGCGGCGAGATCGCCGCCGCACACCTGGTTGCGGCCCGACTGCTTGGCTTGATAGAGCAGGGCGTCGGCCCGTTCCACCAGCGCGGTGGCGCTGTCCGGCGCCGCAGCGGCATTGCTGGTGTACACGCCGGCGCTGATCGTCACGATGCCGGCGCCGTTGCCGGCATGCGGGATCCCGAGCGCCATCACCGTCTGGCGGATGCGTTCGGCCACCATCCTGGCGCCGGCCGGGTCGGTATCCGGCAGCAGGGCCACGAATTCTTCCCCGCCATAGCGCGCGGCCAGGTCGGCCGGCCGCACCAGGTTGTCCTTCAGGGCTTGCGCCACCCGGCGCAGGCAGGCGTCGCCGGCCACGTGGCCATAGGTGTCGTTGTAGCGCTTGAAGAAATCGACGTCGAACATCAGCAGCGACAGTGGCGCGCCGCTTCTGCTTGCGCGCGCGAACTCCATGTCCAGGGCTTCCTCGAAGCGGCGCCGGTTGGCGATGCCGGTCAGGCCGTCGTGGTCGGCCAGGACCGTCAGCGCGCGGTTATGTTCCTGCAGCAGTTCGCGCGCCTGTACCAGCTCATGCTCGAGGTGGTCGCGGATCACGATCTGGCGCACCAGGCGCCGGCCGAAATACAGCAGCAGTGCGATGGCGACCAGGGTGATCAGGGCCTGGCCGAGCATCGACTTCAGCCATTTTTCCAGGATCTCGTGCTTGCTCTGCGCGGTGGCGACGATCAGCGGATAGGTTTCCAGATGACGGTAGCTGTACAGCCTTTCGATGCCGTCGATCTTCGAGCGCAGCATGGCGGTGCCGGCCGGTCCCAGGCTGCGGTACATCTGATGGACCGGACCGTTGCTGATGTCGGTTCCGATCAGCTTCTCGTTGTGCGGCAGGCGGTAGATCAGGGTGCCGTCGTCCAGGGTCAGCATGATCACACCATTGCTGCCCACGTCGAAGGTTTTGTACAGGGTCGAGAAATAGTCGATGCGGATCGTACCGAGTGCGACGCCGCCGAAGGTGCCGTCCGGATTATTGAGGCGGCGCGAGACAGGCAGCACCCACTCGCCGTTGGAGCGGCTTCGTACCGGCTTGCCGATGTGGACGAAGCGGTCTGGATTCCTGACGTGGTACTGGAAGTACTCGCGGTCGTCGACCGTGTACAACGGAAGGCGGTCCTGCGAGGTCATCAGCCAGTGGCCATCGGGGCCGAACACGAACAGGCCGTGCAGCTCGTCGACCTCGGTCGCCATATTCTTGAGATGCAACTGCAGGCGAGGGCGCCCCGCGCCCTTCATGCCATCGGTCTCGACCCGCTCGACCACGCCGGCCAGCACCGTGTCCACCACTCGCACCGCGCTCTCGGCCTGGGCCGCCAGCGCATGCGACATATTCGTGGTGGCGACGGCCACCTCCGCCAGACGCTCCTTGCGCGCGCGCCAGCCGTCAGAGATTTGTATGGTCAGCAACAACAGGCACAGGGCGGCCACGAACAGCACGGCATTGCGCACTGCGGGACGTTTTTCGGCGGTCAGGCGGGAGATCTCGGGGGCGGTACTCTTATCTGGCATAAATCGGTGAGCCACCGTTGAGCGATGCCGGCGGTTGGCATCGAAAACGGCGAAAAAATTTCTTTTTGGAAAACTCACCAATTGTCGCACATCAGGCGTTATCCAGTCGTTAAGTTGGCGCTTTTTACATCTGTGTCCTGGTATTGACGCCAAATGTAAAGCTGGCTCAAGCCACGCGCAGGCCGAGTTCGCTGACCAGTTCCGCGGCCTGGCGCGGCGTGATCCAGGCGCCCTGGAACAGCTTGATGTCCGCCAGCGAGATGCCGCCCAGGTCGGCTTCGCGCAAGTCGGCGTTGTCGAAGCGCGCCTGTTTGAGGTTGGCGCCGCGCAGGCTGCCGCCTTCGAACACGGCATCGCGAAAATCGCAGGCGGCCAGGTCGGCGTCGCCGAAGTCCAGCTGGATGAGCTTGGCCTTGCGGAAGGACATGCGACGCAGGTCGGCGCCGACCAGCAGGCAATCCTCGAAGGACAGGCCGAGGTGGGCCGCTTCCTCGAAGCTGGCGCCGGTCAGCTTGCAGCCCTTGACGGTGAGCGAAGCCAGGTGGGCGCGGCGCCAGCTGCTGTTGTTCAGGTCGCAGCTCTGGAAGCGGGCGTCGGTCAGGTCGGCCGCTTCGAAATCGGCTTGCCGGCCGCGGCAGCGTTGCCAGGTGGTCTGGCCCAGCTTGGCGGCGTAGAACGAGGTCTCGGCGATGCTGCAGCTGGTAAAGGTGCAGTTGCGCAGGTCGAGGCGCGACAGGTCGGCGCCGTCGAGGTCGCAATCCTGGAAGACGAGTGGGGCGTGGGGTAATGCCGCTTCGACGTCCGCGCGGGAGAGGGTTTGTCCGGTGATGTGCATGCGGGTCCTTCGGAAAACAAAAAAGGCCACGTGCCGGAGCAGGTGACCTTTTTCATGAATTCGGTGGGGTGGCTGATGGGACTCGAACCCACGACAACAGGAATCACAATCCTGGACTCTACCAACTGAGCTACAGCCACCACTGACTTTCTTTTCTATCTCTGCATTGCCGAGACAGAACGAGATTATAAGGGCTTCATCCCGAACTGGCAAATTTAAATGTGCACTCAGGATGCCGGGGCCTGCGGCCAGCCCATTGGCAGGGGCAGCGCCACCTCGTGGACCGGCGGATCGATGCCCAGCAGGCTGCGAAACGCCGCGGTCAGGGCGGTCGCGCTGGCGCTGGTGTAGCCGGTCAGGCTGGCGGGGAGGTTCCCCTGCGCGCGCAGCAGGCCGGCGCCGGCCAGCAGCCGTGCGAGTTGGCGCGCCACCGCGTCGCCGGTATCGACCAGGGCCACGTCCGGCCGGCCGGCATCCTTCAGCAGCCGCTCGATCGAGGCGCGCACCAGCGGATAGTGGGTGCAGCCCAGCACCAGGGTGTCCGCGCCCTGGGTGAGCAGCGGCATGATAAAGCGTTCCAGCATCGCGCTGGTGGCGGCGGAATCGAGTTCGCCGAACTCGATCTGGTCGGCCAGGCCGACGCAGGGCTGCAACAGGAACTCGGCGCCCGAATCGAGGTGGATCTGGTCGCGCAGCTGCAGGAACTTGGCGCCGCGCAGCGTGCGTTCGGTGGCCAGCACGCCCACCTTGCCGCTGCGGGTGAGGCTGGCCGCGGGCTTCAGGCCCGGTTCGACGCCGACGATGGGCATGCCTGGGTGACGTTCGCGCAGCTCGCGCACGGCGGCCACGGTGGCCGTGTTGCAGGCGACGACGAGGGCTTTCGCGCCTTGCGCCAATAGAAAATCGCCGATCGCCAGCACGCGTTCGACGACGATGTGTTCGGGTTTGTCGCCGTAGGGCGCGAAGCCGGTGTCGGCCAGGTAGAGCAGGTGTTCGTGCGGCAGCTGCGCCTGGATGTGGCGCAGTACCGACAGGCCGCCGACGCCCGAGTCGAAGATGCCAACCGGAGCGTCGGGGGAGGTCATGATGAGCGTGAAATCAGGCGACGGTGACCGGCACGCCTTTCAGCGATTCGATCTTGGCCGACCATTCTTTCGGGCCGGTGTTGTGGACCGAGGTGCCGGTCGAATCGACGGCGACGGTGACCGGCATGTCGGTCACGTCGAACTCGTAGATCGCTTCCATGCCCAGGTCCTCGAAGCCGACCACCTTGGCCGACTTGATCGCCTTCGAGACCAGGTAGGCCGAGCCGCCGACCGCCATCAGGTAGGCCGACTTGTGCTTCTGGATCGATTCGATCGCTGCCGGGCCGCGCTCGGCCTTGCCGATCATCGAGATCAGGCCGGTCTTCTCCAGCATCATGTCGGTGAACTTGTCCATGCGGGTGGCGGTCGTCGGACCGGCCGGGCCGACCACTTCGTCGCCAACCGGATCGACCGGGCCGACGTAGTAGATCACGCGGTTGGTGAAGTCCACCGGCAGCGACTCGCCCTTGGCCAGCATGTCCTGGATGCGCTTGTGCGCGGCGTCGCGGCCGGTCAGCATCTTGCCGTTCAGGAGCAGGGTCTGGCCCGGCTTCCACGATGCGACTTCTTCCTTGGTCAGGGTATTGAGGTCGACGCGCTTCGATTTCTCGGTGTCCGGCGTCCAGTTCACGTCAGGCCAGGTCGACAGCGCCGGCGGTTCGATATAGGCCGGGCCCGAGCCGTCCAGCACGAAGTGGGCGTGGCGGGTGGCGGCGCAGTTCGGGATCATCGCCACCGGCTTCGAGGCCGCGTGGGTCGGGTACATATTGATCTTCACGTCCAGCACGGTGGTCAGGCCGCCAAGGCCCTGGGCGCCGATGCCCAGCGCGTTGATCTTGTCGCACAACTCGATGCGCAGCTCTTCGAGCTTGTTGTTCGGGCCGCGCTGGCGCAGCTCGTACATGTCGATGTCTTCCATCAGCGACTCTTTCGCCATCAGCATCGCCTTCTCGGCGGTGCCGCCGATGCCGATGCCGAGCATGCCCGGCGGGCACCAGCCGGCGCCCATCAGCGGCACGGTCTTGAGCACCCAGTCGACCAGCGAGTCGGACGGGTTGAGCATGACGAACTTGGTCTTGTTCTCGGAGCCGCCGCCCTTGGCCGCCAGCTTGACGTCCACGGTATCGCCTTCGACCAGTTCCATATGGACCACGGCCGGGGTGTTGTCCCTGGTGTTCTTGCGCTCGAAGTGAGGGTCGGCCACGATCGAGGCGCGCAGCTTGTTGTCGGCGAAGTTGTACGCGCGGCGCACGCCTTCGTTGACGGCGTCGGTCACCGAGCCGGTGAAGCTTTCGAAGCGCACGCCCATGCCCACCTTCAGGAACACGTTGACGATGCCGGTGTCCTGGCAGATCGGACGCTTGCCTTCGGCGCACATGCGCGAATTGGTCAGGATCTGGGCGATCGCGTCCTTCGCGGCCGGGCTTTGCTCGGTCTCGTAGGCGCGTGCCAGGTGCTGGATATAGTCGGCCGGATGGTAGTAGCTGATGTACTGCAGCGCGGCCGCGACGGATTCGATCAGGTCTTCCTGGGTAATGACGGTTGCCATGGTGGGAAATCTCTCGTGATGGAGTGTCGGAGTATCGTTATCGTTGTGTGTTACTGCTGGTGCTTCAGTGCTTCTCGTGATGCGTCATGGTGGTGATGCGGTCGGTCCACGAGATCGCCAGCGCCGAGAACAGGAAGGCGATGTGGATCAGGGTCTGCCACATCAGCGTCTGCTCGGTGTAGTTGGCGGCGTTGATGAAGGTCTTGAGCAGGTGGATCGACGAGATGCCGATGATCGCCATCGCCAGCTTGGTCTTGAGCACCGAGGCGTTCACGTGCGACAGCCATTCCGGCTGGTCCGGGTGGTCTTGCAGGTGCATGCGCGAGACGAAGGTCTCGTAGCCGCCGACGATCACCATGATCAACAGGTTCGAAATCATGACCACGTCGATCAGGCCGAGCACGACCAGCATGATGACGGTTTCGGTCAGGCGGGTCGGACGGCTGCCCGACAGGCCGACGGCGTCGATGATGTGGTTCAGCGAATCGACGTTGCCCATGGCGGCGCCGATCAGGTCGACCAGTTCGACCCAGAAGTGGAATACATAGACGCACTGCGCCAGGATCAGGCCGAGGTAGAGCGGCAGCTGCAGCCAGCGGCTGGCGAAGATCAGGTTGTTCAGCGGGGACAGCTTGCGGACTTGCTTGCTTGGTTCGAGGGCGGACATCGGGATGAAACTCCAGGGGAATGCGAAAAAAATTCAGCTCAGCATTTTACACCGGAGCCTGTCGATGAGGTGGGGCGCGCGCCGGGGCTTGCACGCTTTACAACGGCTGGCGTTAGAATAAGGGCGAACAAGAGTGGGCGGCAGTCAATACCGACCCAACGGAGGGGTTTCCATTGTAAGGGCTCAGTAAGCGAGCCCCCCTATGGTATCTGGCATAACCTACTACATTAATATGGAGACTAGTATGGCCGAGAACGAGACCACCCAAGAGCAAACCCAGGGCCTGCAGGAGCACCGCGTGTTCCAGCCGCCTCAGGCGTTTGCCGACAAGGCCGCCATCAATGGCATGGCCGCCTACGAAAAACTCTGCGCCGAAGCAGCCAGCGACTACGAGGGCTTCTGGGCCCGCCTGGCGCGCGAGAACCTCGACTGGCACAAACCGTTCACCTCGACCCTCGACGAATCGAATGCGCCGTTCTATAAATGGTTCGCGGACGGCCAGTTGAACGCCTCGTACAACTGCCTCGACCGCAACCTTGAAAACGGCAACGCCGACAAGACCGCCATCATCTTCGAGGCGGACGACGGTGCGGTAACCAAAGTCACCTACCGCGAGCTGCACGAACGCGTGTGCAAATTCGCTAACGCGCTCAAGTCGCGCGGCATCAAGAAGGGCGACCGGGTCGTCATCTACATGTCGATGTCGATCGAAGGCGTGACCGCGATGCAGGCCTGCGCCCGCATCGGCGCCACCCACTCGGTGGTGTTCGGCGGCTTCTCCGCCAAGTCGCTCCAGGAGCGCATCATCGACGCCGGCGCGGTGGCCGTCATCACGGCCGACGAACAGCAGCGCGGCGGCAAGGCGCTGCCGCTCAAGGCCATCGTCGACGAGGCACTGGGCCTGGGCGGCTGCGACACCGTCAAGGACGTCATCGTCTACAAGCGCACCGGCGGCAACATCAATTTCAAGGAAGGCCGCGACATCTGGCTGCACGAGCTGGTGCAGGACCAGTCGGCCGAGTGCGCGCCTGAGTGGGTCGATGCGGAACATCCGCTGTTCATCCTCTATACGTCCGGCTCGACCGGCACCCCGAAAGGCGTGCAGCACTCGACCGGCGGCTACCTGCTGTGGGCCGCGCTGACGATGAAGTGGACTTTCGACATCAAGCCCGAAGACGTCTACTGGTGCACGGCCGACATCGGCTGGATCACCGGCCACACCTATATCGCCTACGGCCCGCTGGCCGTCGGCGGCACGCAAGTCGTGTTCGAAGGCGTGCCGACCTTCCCGAACGCCGGCCGCTTCTGGCAGACCGTCGAGAAGCACAAGGTCAGCATCTTCTACACGGCGCCGACCGCGATCCGCTCGCTGATCAAGGCCTCGGACCTGGACGAGAAGGTGCATCCGAAGAACTTCGACCTGTCGAGCCTGCGCCTGCTCGGCTCGGTCGGCGAGCCGATCAATCCGGAAGCCTGGATGTGGTACTACCGCAATGTCGGCCAGGAGCGCTGCCCGATCGTCGACACCTTCTGGCAGACCGAGACCGGCGGCCACATGATCACCCCGCTGCCGGGCGCGACGCCGATGGTGCCGGGTTCGTGCACCTTGCCGCTGCCGGGCATCATGGCCGCGATCGTGGACGAGGCCGGCGCCGACGTGCCGAACGGGCAGGGCGGTATCCTGGTCGTCAAGCGCCCATGGCCGTCGATGATCCGCACGATCTGGAACAACCCGGACCGCTTCCGCACCAGCTACTTCCCAGAAGAACTGGGCGGCAAATACTACCTGGCTGGCGACGGCGCGATCCGCAACAAGGACACGGCCAACTTCACCATTACCGGCCGCATCGACGACGTGCTGAACGTGTCGGGCCACCGCATGGGCACGATGGAGATCGAATCGGCGCTGGTGGCCAATCCGATCGTGGCCGAGGCGGCGGTGGTGGGCAAGCCGGACGAGACCACGGGCGAGTCGATCTGCGCCTTCGTCGTGCTCAAGCAGGCGCGTCCGACCGGCGAGGAAGCGAAAAAACTGGCCAACGAGCTGCGCGCCTGGGTGGGCAAGGAGATCGGTCCGATCGCCAAGCCGAAAGAAATCCGCTTCGGCGACAACCTGCCGAAGACCCGCTCCGGCAAGATCATGCGCCGCCTGCTGCGCGTGCTGGCCAAGGGCGAGAACATCACGCAAGACGTGTCGACGCTCGAGAATCCGGCCATTCTGGAGCAGTTGAAGGAATCGGCTTGAGCTACAATCACTGAGCAACCTGCCTGCGGCGGCTCACAAGGCTGACGCAAGGCTTGCCCGCCTACTCGGGAGAGGGGCGGGCATTTTTTTGTGCTGTTGGCCGGGAGGCCCAGGATGGATGGCTCCTGATCTGGTCCACTGGGCCAGATCATCCTACTTGCTCGGCACCGTCCGGCAGCAGCTTGCGCGCCCGCCAGCGTTGTCGGCCTTGTACTGCTGGGAATACTTGCTATAATAGGCGGCTTCGTGGGGTTCCCACGTCGACCCATCAGGAGAGATGGATGAGTGGTTTAAGTCGCACGCCTGGAAAGCGTGTATAGGTTCATAGCCTATCGGGGGTTCGAATCCCCCTCTCTCCGCCAAGGATATAAAATCGTCTAAAATCAAGTAGTTAAGTGATTCTAAACTGATTCGAACCACACCCAGGAACCACACCCTTGGGGTGAAGCAAAATGGCCCCGTCTTCGGGGCTTTTTTTCGTCCGCAATTCTAGTCATTCGGATCGAACGTGTGCTCGTCGTGGTAGTCGACCACTTCATAGAGCTTGGGCACTCCTCGCACTGTTTGGACCCTAACGTCGACAATGTACGCCAGTTCATTCCACGGCTTGATGAAGCGTGGGTCACCGCGCAACATCGCCGCTTTGACAGCCTGATTTTCAAAGATGACTTTAGTAGGCTTGGTGGAGATGTCTTCAATGATGACCTTGTCCCCCGTGTCTGTGCTATCGAACCTGGTTTGGTACCAAATCATTACCTTGCGCCGATGCACATGGTTTGCCGGGGTATCAGCCTCTGCCAACAGCCGCTGAAGAGTCTTCTGGGCAGTACCTGCTTCAGCAGAGGTAATGATCAGGTTGTTTGTGACTGTGGCATTTCCCGAAGCGGAGAATATGAGTTGGGCACCGTGGTCTTTCGCAACTGGTTGCATAATCGCCATCCAGTTTTGTAGGTCAGGCTTGGTTGTCTCGACCGGGGGTGTAGATTTTTTCGCTAGCAACCAGTCCATTGTCCCCTTTGCGACTCCGACCCACTCACTCAGAGAACCCCCTTCCCACAGCAGCGGGATTATGGGCATCGCGACACCTACAATATCGAAGACCATAGAGCCGCTGCGGACATCCTTCACGAAGAGTTCACTGGTCGTGACGTATCGCTCTGTGGTCGTCGTTTCTACGAACCTAGCGTATTGGTCGCTAACGGAGAGCAGGGCATTGCTGAGATCTTCGACGAGGACAGGCTTACGGTTCTCGAATTTGATCTCAAGTTTTTGGGTAAAACCGGTGTCTTCCATTGGCAGCCCTTGAACGATGATTTCCATGTGGTAATCGCAACAGTTTAGGCGGCTCAGTCGGTACTGTCTACTTCTGGTAGTCAATAAGTAGAGTTCAGTGGTGTTCAGTGAGGCGCTGGAAAAACTGATGACCATCTGGGGTCAGCACCACCAGCAGTCTTCGGCGGTCCTGCATAGACCGGAAGCCGTGGATTAGCCCATGTGACTTACGCCCATACCTTCTTGATAGCAAATGATGATAGCGGGTGAGTGTTGTGGTTGGAATGAAAAGCAGTATTTCAAGCGGGTCGCGAGTGTCTAGGAAACTCGTGGCGATTCAGTTCGAGCTCTGGATGGTCTGCCGACTTCCCACTCGCTTTCTCCTCGTAAATGCACTCCGCGCCGGCTGCACCAAGCGCGTCTCTCTGGGTAATCCCCCCACAGAAAGAGCGCGTTTAGAAGTAGAATTTTCTACTTAAGAACAGAAAGCTCTACATGAAGACGTCCCGTTTTACCGACAGCCAGATCATCGCCATCCTCAAGCAAGCCGA